>NZ_CP007121.1:0-1781851 GCF_001682135.1 Thermosipho sp. 1070
GAATACAAAAATACCAAAAAAATTAAATAATATAACTCCAGCATAATACTAAAGTCATGCTATTTGAGAGATTGATTTTTGATCCAACTTCTATATTTTTTCTGCTAATTCCAACGCACCGTTAACTGCATCGAAAATTTGTCCAACTTTTAAAGCATCACCTACTAGATATACGTTTTTAATCTTTTTTGAAAGAGTGTTGTATAAAGAATTTTCGCTTTTTGTTCCTGCTGTCACAATTATTTCATCGAAATTTCCAATAGATTCAATTTTTCCATTGCGATTAATAAATACTTCATTATTTTCTTTTATTTCTTCTACAGATGAGTTGGTATAGACTTTTATCTTTGATAAGTATTTTAGAGAGAAAAGTTTTTTTGAAATAAGCTCCATTCCTCTGCCAATTTCATCAAATAATTCAACTATTGTTATATTTTTACCATTATTAACTAATGCTTCAGTAACTTCAACGCCAATTAATCCTCCACCTATAACTAAAATTTTATTTCCATTAACTTTTTTACCCGAAAAGAAATCAAAACCAGTAATATATTTTTTAAGTCCTTTAATTGATGGAACAAAAGGATTTGCACCTGTGGCAATTACAATAGCGTCAAAGTCTTTATCATCAAAGAACTTATCGTCAACTGTCGTATTTTTTATGATTTTTAATTCTTTTTCTGCTTTTCTTATCAAGTCGTCTAAAATATCTTTCATCGATAATTTTCCAGGTGCGTTATAAGCCATTACCCATTGTCCCCCTAAATAATTATTTTTTTCAAACAATGTTATATCATATCCTTTTTTCTTTAAGTATAAACCAGCAAAAATACCTGCTGGACCACCACCAACAATTGCGATTTTCTTCTTATCATTTGTTTTAGGAATAAACGTTTTATGAACTTCAGGATTCGCTATACAATTAATAGGTTTTCCACTTTTTACACTTGATAAACATCCTTGCAAACAACTCCCACATCTGATGTAATCATTTGAATGGTTTAAGATTTTATTTGGAAAATCAGGATCTATTATTAACTGTCTTCCAAAAACTACTCCATCAATTACGTGTTTTTCTAATAAATATTTGTATCTTTCATTTTTTTGCATTCTACCTGCAGATATTATTGGTATATTTGTCATGTTTTTAATAAGTTTAAGAATCTCATCCATAGGTTCAATTGGTAATGACATATGATTATAATACCATGGAACTGAATCACAAACATTTCCCCAACCTACATGTATTATTGAAACATCATATTTTTTAGCCAAATCTATAATTGAACTTATATCTTTAAGACTAATCCCATCATCAATAAACTCACTTCCAGAAATTCTCAGAAAAATTGGGATGGTAACTGAATTTTTGATACTAGAGAGTAGTTGTTCGGCAAAAAGAAATTTATTTTCACCGTATTCATCTGTCCTTTTGTTTAATCTATTGCTATAAAATTGTTGAACCAGATATCCATGACCAAATTGTATTTCAATAGCGTCTGCTCCAGCGCTCTGAGCTCTCAAAGCAGCATTTTTAAAATCATTGATTATATCTCTTATTTCAGATTTTGGCAATTCTCTCGGAAGTTGGTTTGTTGTTGGACATTTAATTGGCGATGGAGCGACTACATCCTCGACTATTTTCGGATTAGCAGCTCTTCCTGCATGATTTAGATGGACAACTATTTTTGTGCCGTATTTGTGAAGTTTTGTTATCAATTCTTTTAATTTTATTTCGTGTTTTTCAGAATTTAACATTAGTTGTTTAGGGTGTTCTTTTCCAGATAAAGAAACAGAAATTGGTTCAAGAATAACAGTTCCTACTCCACCTAAGGCTTTTCTTTCATAATAGTTAATCAATTGCTCAGTTATTAATCCATTTTTCGGTGTTGCTAAAGCAGTTTTAATTGGTGCCATAAAAATATTATTTTTTGCTTCAAATTCTTTGAATAACATATAATAATCTCCCCTTTAAAGAAATTAAGATCAGTATATGTATTTGGCATATACGTGAATATTATATAATTTTCCGAATATATTGTCAAGGAGTGCACGTTTTAGTAAGTATAGGATAAAAATGTTGTTAAGTATTTTTGTATTTCTTCTTGTAAATGGTAATATTTTCAACTATTGGAGCAAGACCAACAAGAATAAATCCAAAAATTTTTACATAGTTAAATTTTTCATGAAATATTAATATGGATAATAAACTTGCAAAAACGAGTTCAAGTGGCATTATAATTGCTAACGAATGTGATGATAATTTTTTTAGTGAAAAATAATTTAAAGTTAATGGTATAAAAGTTGAAAAAATTGCAAGTAGTAATCCGTAATTTAAATATTCAACCTTTAAAGAAATATATTGCCCACTAAATACCAGTATAATTGTATAAAATAAAATTGTACCCAAAAAAGTATAAAAAATATTTTCGATAATATCAGAATTAATTTTTTTAATTCTTTGACTAGAAACGGTAACAAATAAAGCATTTAATAATGCTGAGGTTAAAACAATAGTTGTACCTAAAAATAAGTTGTTATTTTCAATACCTTTTTCACCAAAATTTGCTAGGGTTACCCCTGTAAAAGATAGAAAAATTGAAATAACACTTATAAAATCAATTTTATGTTTATAAATTAATTTTTGAAAAATTAGAACAAATATGGGATTAGTGAAAAAAACTACAGTAGCATAAGCTGGATTTAGAAATCTTAGTCCATAAAAAAACAACAAGGCTGCTATACCATAATTTAGAATACCTAAACTTCCGAAAACTGAGAAATGTTTAAGATTAAAATTTTTTTTATATAAAGAAAATAAAATTAATGACAAAAGAAATGAAAACAAAAATCTAATAAACAATATTTGTAAAGGTGTAGCACCAATTTCAAATGATAATTTTCCAAAAATCGAGGTTATTGAAGAAGAAAATGCTGAGATTATGGCTGAAAGTAAATGCATTGAATATCACCTCCAATAAGAACTATATACAACTTATGTTGTTATAATGTTACTTAATGATAAGTATCAAAAAAAACATTATAACATTTAATGCAAAAATAAAGGTATAAGTTTTTTTGTTTCCTAAGAATATTTTTGAAAAGTTATTAATCGAATTTTCAAGCTGTTCGATTTTATTTTTTTGTTCGTTTGTTTCATAAACAAGTTTTTCAATAATTCTTTCTTGTCTTCCTACCTCTTTACTTAAATCAATTATTTTATTATTTTGATTTTCACTAATTATCTTCATCATACCTTCTAATTTTGAAAAATTTGAAATTATTAAATTTTCTAATTTTTCTTGAGAACTTAATATATTTTTTTTTATGTTTTCTAGCAGTTCGTTATTTTTATCTATAAGATTGTTTATTTGCTTTATCAACTCTTTAGTTTTAGAATAGAAATGTCCATATTCATCTTTTAATTTTTCTGTATTTTCGTTTAGTTTATTAAATGCCTCCCTAACTTTTTTTGCATTCTCATTTAATGTTTCTTTCAACATTTCTAAAATTTTTTTTGAAGATCTTTCAATTAACTCTATTGAAGCATTTAAATTTTTTAAATTTTCAATTTCATTTGAAATTTCTTCTAATATTTCATCTAAATCCACTAATTCATCCATTTTTTCTTCCTCCTTTGATATACATATTTATCTTTTTCACCTTGCTTAAAATTCTTTTTAAAACAACTTTCTTAGATAGTGTTGGAGCTAGATAATTGAATTTTAATATAATGTCTTTTAAGTAGAAATTATCAAGTAAGGTTTTATAAAACAATTTTTTTAAGTTCTCGTTAATATCAAAGTTAACGATTTTATTAAATATTGTATATACAAAGTTATCCAATTCATCTTCTTCAATATTATCACTTAAATACTTTAAAAAATTTTCCCAATCCCTTATTACTTCATCGTTGGTATAATTTAACTTAATTTTTGATAAAGTTGAAATGATATACAATGGAGGATTATCAGGATAACTTTCTAAAAGTCTTTGAACATTACCATACAGATTTTCAATTTTTTCAATATCTTCATAATAAATCTCATCCATAAAGTTAATAAGTTCTTTAATATTAAGTTCTTTAATAAAATGTATTAAATCTTTAGTATAAACGGATTCATTAAAGTAATTCAAAATATATTTTTTAATTTCCTCATTTGTTTTTGCATTTCGTGCAACTTCAACCATTGTATATAGTGCTCTTCGCCTTTGTTTTTCTATTTCGTCATAAACAAATTCTATCAATGCTTCGATTATTTTTATCATAAAATCTTCAAATGACATTTTATTTTTAAAATATTTTTTTACAAAATTATCAATATATGTCTTTGTTTTATATCTTTTTAGATAATTAATAAGGTTTTGTTTTATTTCTTCGACATTCAATTTCCTTAATTTTAATTCATAAGACCTTGATGAATTTTCATATTGAATTGTGTAATCTTCTACAACACCTAATATCGTTAACCTATAAATAGCTTTTTCACAATTTTTATCCAAGCTTTTAATAGTTAAGTATCCAACTTTACCATTATCTAGCTTTTTAATATATGGTTTTAATTTTTGAAAAAGTTTAATTAAATTTTTTCTTTCAATCTCTTCTCCTTCAAATGACCTAAAATGAAAAAATGCTTGTGTACTTATATCATCATATACTTTATACTTTGAATAGATTTTGTTTGCTTGTTCATTAGAAATAGATACATTTAGGATAGCATCGGTAAATTTATTATAATCTTCAGAATAGATCAAAAAGCAATATGCTAGTTTTCTATCTCTCCCAGCTCTACCCGCTTCTTGGTAAAAAGATTCAAGTGATGAAGGTAATGTATAATGAATTGTATATCTAATATTAGGCTTGTCAACTCCCATTCCAAAAGCTTTTGTCGCAACAAGTAATGGAAATTCATTATTTTTGAATTCTTTTTGGACATTAATTTTGTATTTATCATATTCTTCATCATTCATATTTGAATCTTTTGGTTTTTTACCGGAAAAGATTTTTGAATTTATCCCCAAATTCTTCAAAAATTTTGAAATTTCAAATACCCCTTTTAGACCATTGACTGTTGAAGTGAATATTATTCCAGATTTTGTTTTACAATCATTTAATTTGAATACATCATTTGTTTCTAATAACGAAGGCAATTTATTAAACAAGATATCTTTTAGAACTTCATTCTTATTATTAGATGGAGTTGAGATAATAAAAAATGTTAATTCATCTCTTTCAAAACTTTTTGGATAAATTTTTGCACTATTTTCAATTTGTAATTCTTTTTGAACGTCATTTAATACTGCATACGAAGCCGTGCCCGTTAACGCAACAATAGAAGGTTCATAATCATCATGTTTTGCAATATTTTTAATAATTCTTGCTACATTTAAATATGCTGTTCTAAAATCATGTCCCCATTCTGAAACACAATGTGCTTCGTCGATAACAACGAAAGGCACAGGGAGAAATTCAGTTAATTTTTTCAAGTTTTTTCTAAAACTTTTTATTTGTAATCTTTCTGGAGCAATAAAAATAAATTTATACATTCCATTTTTTAAATTTTCAAGCACAAAATCTTTTTCTTCGATTGAAAGATCACTATTAATATATGCAGATGAATTTATTCCCAGCGCTTTTAAGTTATACACTTGATCAAACATTAGAGATTTTATAGGGTCAATAACTATTACAGGCCCAGGTTGCAACAATCCACTTAGTTGGTAGCACAAGGATTTACCTGCACCTGTTGGTAAAAGACCTATTGTTGATTTTAAAGAAAGAATCCTTTTTATAATGGGGATTTGTCCATCTCTAAAATCAACTTTTCTAAATATGTTTTGCAACAAAAATCTTAAAACATCTTCTTTTGCTTTATTTATTTTAAATTTATATGGTTTAAATGAGAAAAACTTTGGAAGAAATAGATGGGGATTATTAGTTTCAAAGAAATGCATATTTTCATTTTCTGTTAATAAATTATATGTGCTATTATGAAGAACAACAATCTTATAATTTACAACTGAGATTACATCGTTTTGGGTTTCGTAATATTCATCATATTTTTTATGACTGAAGGAATTTGTCTTTGAAAATTCTGGTAATAATTCTGGAGTTTTTAGGGCACTTCTAACAATAACGTATGGAGAATTAGTTTCAAGCTCTTCAACATTTAACTTATATCCAATATCTATTGTTAAATCATATTCATCTTTATACAAATCAAATGTATAGTAATTTACTTCAACGTTTTTTTCCAGGATTTCCAAGGTTGTGTCTTCATTTCTATAAATATCAAGTTTTATCTTTGGTAAGTTATAATCAAATAACTTCGAAATTTTATTCATATAATTGTATGCATCAACAATAGAAATTTCAGAAAATTTCACATCCCTTTCAATAATAGCTATATTCCAAACTTCTTTATCATCTAATATGCCATCTGTTATAGCATTTGTCAAAACTTTGTGTAACCATGAAGATAAAATGTATTTAGCAAAAAAATTATTTTTTGTTACATTATACATTTTCAATTCACTAAAATATTTCTTTATAACTTTTAAAAAATACTTTTCATCTTTTAATTCAATAATATAATCAATGGTTCCAGTGTCAGATAATTTTCTGTATGATAACAAATCACTCATTGAATCCATAATAGATTTATCGTAAAAAATAGAAGCAAATGTTGGGATTCCTCTTGAAATAATATTGTTGAATATTTTTGCTGTTAATATTAGTGGATTATCTTCATTGAATTTTCTTTCATAGTTTTTTAAAATCTTGAAATTAAAATTGTTCATTTTATCATAATATTCCTTTAGAGTATTTCTCAGGGCATGTGAAATATATGAAGCTTCACCATGGTAAAATTTTTTGTTTATTTCTAGATCTTCTTCATATTCAATAATATAATCTTCTAATCTAAATTTTTCATTAAAAGTTTTTCCAAGAAAAATTCCAATTACATTTTTTGCACCCAAATTTTTAAGTTCATTTGCTATATTTAAAAATGAATTTCCAGAGGTTATTATGTCGTCAAAGAGTATTATCTCCTTACCTTTAATCTTTTCCGAATCAAACTTTAAATATTCAAGTATATTACCTTTAAAATGTTCTCTATGTTTTGAAGGTCTGTCGATTAAATTCTTGATAAAATCGTATCCATTAATAACATCTAATTTTACCGAAAGATTTTTAACAAAATTCTTATAGCGAATTTCTGTTTTTTCTTTATTTGATGCCGGAATAATAGATATTGCCGTATTATTTTTATCATTAATTATATTATTTTTTATGATAAGCCTCGATATTATGTCACAGAAAAGTTCCGATATTTTCTCGTTACCATCTTTGAATTCATAAATGTATCTTCTATATATTCTTTCTTGGTCATCTAAAATATCATCAGAAAAGCTATTTTTAGGATAATAAGTTGAAAGAGAGAAAATAGAATAGTCGTCAATTTTAAATTTATATTCAAAATCTGTAAAATATATATAATGATACTGATCTGTTTTGAAAAAATTTTCAATTTCGATATCTAGTATATTTTGTTTGTTTTTTCTATTTTTCAACTATATTCCCCCTATTAAAAAACTTCCTCTAAATAAATACGAATAAAATTATAACACATGATTTGGTATAATTTAATAAAGAAAAAAAGGAGATGATCTTGTGAAAATATATAGCAAGATTCAATATATAGCATTTAGCATTCTATATTCAAAAATAAACGGGAATTTTCCAAAATATAATTACAAAAACTTAGCAAAAATATTTTTACATTCCAAAGAAAATGATATTAACTTATTTGAGGCACCAGAAAAAGAGGTAAAATCATTTTTCGAAAAATTTAGTATTAATATATTTAATTCTAGGCAAAAAAATATTGTAGGTAAGATAAAGGAATTCATAGATATTTTCGCAAATAACGAAAAATTACTGATGCAGGCTGAAGAGGAATATATTCTTTGCAAAAAAAACAACATTAATATTTTAACATATGAGGATGATCTATTTCCTAAAAAACTAAAAATTCTAGATGACATTTCCCAACCAGTTTATACAGTGTATTTTAAAGGACCACTTCTTGATTTTGATAAGCTAAGATCTCTGGCTATCGTTGGTTCTAGAAAAGCAGAAGAGATTGGAAAAAAATTGGCAAAAAATATTGCAAAAAAACTTGATAAAACTTTCATAATAATTAGTGGACTTGCAATTGGTATAGACACATTTGCACATATTGGTGCACTCAAATCAAAAATCCCAACTGTTGCTGTATTGGGACAAGGTCTAAACAAAATTGAACAAAATTTATATCCTAAGGAAAATATAAAATTAGGATTAGAAATATTGAAAAATTCCGGAATGATTTTGTCAGAAGTTCCTCCATCAAAAAGAGTTAATAAATACTATCTTTTGTACAGAAATAGAATTCAAGCCGCTTTATCGGATTACATTATAATAATTGAAACTGCCGAAAAAGGTGGAACGATTAAAACTATTTTCTATGGAGAGAAATTAAAGAAGAAGATATTGATCTTTAATCCCAAACAAGAACAACTGAAAATTATACAGAAAAACAATCCGGAAGTTATCAAAGGAAACATTAAATTATTGAAAAATCGAAAATTCCTGTCGTTTTCTAATGAAGATGAATTATTTCTTTTGATTAATTCAAAAACGTTAGTAGAGAACACACTTTTTAATGAAAAAGAGATTTAAATTTAGAATAACCTAAAATAAGATGTAGAATTTTTAGTATGTTAAATACTTATTAAAAGAAATTGTACTCAAATGAATTTATGTTGGAAAAATTTTTTAAGGAAAATTCAAGAACACTGAAAAAAGATGAAGATGGAGGAAATTAATATGAAAAAATTTCTTGTATTAAGTGGTGGCGCTGCAAGGGGGGCTGCTCATGTTGGAGTTATACGTGCGCTTGAAGAAAAAGGATTTGTTCCAGATGCAATAATTGGAGTAAGTATCGGAGCAGTTGTTGGTGCAGGATATGCTGTCTTAAAAGATTCAAAAAAACTTTGGGATTATTCTGAAAAAATTTACAAGAAATCATTTAAATTTTTCCCTATTATCTTTTCATCAAATAGAAAATTTAATCGCCATTTTGCAAAGATAAGTTGTTATCATATGACAAATAAGGTTTCTGTTTTACCTTCAAAATTATATTTTAAAATTTTTGAAAAGGCTTTTGGGAAACTTTCTTTTGAAGATTTAAAGATAAAATTTTATGCTGTATCAAATGATTTGAAAAGTGGAAAAGTAATTATTCATTCTTCTGGAAAGATTATTGAGCCACTTAAAGCTTCCATGGCAATTCCAGGTATTTTTCCTCCAGTAGAATTTGAAGATAAAATTTTGGTAGATGGCGGGACAATTAACAATTTACCAACAGATATTGCAAGAAAACTTGGAGCTGATTATATAATTGCAGTTGATTTGTCTGAAAATAATAAGAAAATAAAAATACCTAAAACTTCAAATGATATACTTAATGTGATTAATCATATGTGTGGAAATAAGATTCTTTCATTTTTAATAAAAGAAGCCGATTTTATTGTTAGACCACCTGTTAATAATATTGGAACATTTGAGTTTAAACGTAGTTTGGAAGTAATGGAAAAAGCATATAAATATACTAAAAAGATTGATCTTCCAAAGGAGATGTTGATGTGAGAATTCATGTGGGAGGATATGGCTTACAAGGTTTAGCTGCAATTCCAGCTATTGAAAGATTTTTATCTCCCAAAGATAAAAATTTAGAGATAATAGCAAATGGTCTTGCTGGTTTTTATGCAATTTTGTTTGAAAATTTTGGAAGTGAAAAAGCAAGAGAGAAAATAAATAGTTTTGTAAAAAAATTTGAAAGTACTTTTTGGATCATAGATAGAGTACAAAAAAAAGAAAAGATTGACAAAAGAAAATCAAGAAAAAATAAAATAAAATACTGTGTTCTTTGGAGTACTTCTATAGCGATTCATAAATGGAAAGAAATTGAGGAGTTTTTAGGTGGTTTAAATGAAGACACGTGTGTTAAAGCTGAGGTAATAAACCTTGAAAAGCAAACAGTAGAACTTTATGAGGGCTCTTCTTATAATGTCGCAAAAGCCTGTCTTGCTTTTCCGGGAGTTTTTCCGCCTTTTAAAAGAAAATATATTAATACAACATATCTTTCACAAATACCTGTTTCATTTATAGAAAATGGCGATATAGTAGTATTGAACTTTCGTGATTTATCTCAAATTAAATTTGAAAGTGCCAGCGAAATTCTTCTTCAGGCAATGGAATGTAGGATGATTGAATTTGCAAAAAGAGTGCTAGAATCAAAAAATGTGGAGAAAATTGATATTAACCAACAAATTACAAAATTATGACTATATTTCTTTTTTTCTTTACTTTTTCCCTCCTTTACTTTAGGCTATATCATTTATCCATCGTTTAAATAAAAAAACAATAGGGTATTACTCTAATTTATTTGTGGCCTTTTATTAATACCATACTTATATCATCTTTTTGGTAAATATCTATATTTTTTTTCATAGCTTCTTCGTATATTTTCTTCAAATCTTGGGTATTGCTAAATAATTTTTCTAATCCTTTTGATGTTAGCATATCTTTTTTAGAAATTTTCAATTCTGTTATTCCATCTGAGTAAAATAGAATCTTTTTATTTTTGAGATCTATAATTGTTGGGGCGATTTTGGAGTTAATAAGCCCCATCCCCACGGGAAATGTTCGAGAAACTTCTATAATCTTTGTTTTATTGTTATCAAATATAATTGGATCAGGATGTCCACAACTTATTATTTTTATTTTGGTTCCTTCAAGCTTCCCTATTATAGCTGAAAAATAATTTTGTTCACAAATTTGTTCAGCGTGTTTTTCTAGTATAATAGGAAGTTCACTGATTGATAATTTGTCATCTTCAAGTATTGAATCTATTAAAAGTTTTATGGAAGTAGAAAGTAGTGCTGCTGCAAGCCCATGACCACTTATATCTATTAACATAATCCATGGTTTTTTGTAATATATTAGATCCCCACCAAGAACATTAGAAGGATAATATACAAATTCTACTGTATCATCTTCTTTTGGTAATAGAGCTTGTTGAATTTCAAAGGCTTTTGAAAGTTCCCTATCAGCTATTGAAGCATCTTCAAACATCTCTATTGCTCCGACAACATTTCCATTATCATCTTTTAAAGGCATAGCATATACACTTACAGGTATTCTATTTCCTTGTTTGGTCAGGGAATATACAGCAAATGGTACTCTAAAATATTTTTTATTTTTTATTGACATAACAAGTGGGCATAAATCTGTACGACATACAACTATACCGTTTCTGTCTATATGTTTGAGTATATTGTTTGAGCAAGATCTTCCAACAACTTCTTCCATGCCATAGCCAATAAGTTTTTCAGCTGCTTTATTCCAAAATTGTATATTTCTGTTTCTATCAACTACATATGCTGGAATGTCTAAGCTTTTAAGCCAATCCATTATCTTGTATTCTTCTAAGAGTTTTTTAAAATTTATCATACTATCCGCTCCTTTTTCATAAGAATAATTTTAAAAAAAATATTTATCCTCAAATTAAGAATATCATATTTTTTCCTATTTAAAAACAACTTCTGAAAACTTCTAAAACATGGAATTTAATTTAAGATTTGGTAATATAAAGTGTTATAATAAAAACAAGTACTGTTAATATAAATACATAAAGGAGTGATATAATGATAAAAAAGTTTGTATGGTTATTGACAATTTATTCCATAATTGTATTTCCAATTGATGTTTACTATGAATTAATTGTGCCAAATAAAACTGAAGACACTGTTCAAGAATTATATAACTTTATTTTGGAAAATGACCCTAAAATTTCGCTTACTGATTACGGAATCACTAAAAAAAGTTATGAGTATTTATATTCTCCATATCATGAAAAATTTCAAAAACATGTGTTAACTATTCTAGATTATTTTTTGTTCAAAGAAGTTAATTCTGAATATGTTTTACCACTAAATTTTATTGAAGAATTTAAGATTCAAGGTGATATTTACTTGTACTGTATATTGCTGTTCAATAAAGATTTAAAAGTTATTACAAAATCATTTAATACATATGCATTCGATGAAAATGGTACCATATCTTCTGATGCATTGAGTATTTACAATTCTTTGATTGAAATTGTTAAAAAAATGTTTGAAAATGATCCACCTATAAATTATAACATTGATAATATTTTACTAACTTTATATTTAGATATTTCTGAAAAAGGTAAGGCAATTTTGGAGGTTATTTTTATTTCAAAAACAAAGAAAAATATGGGGTTGCTTTATTTTATAATGTAGTTATACATTGAACTTTAATTTGTTTGTTAATCTCAAACAATTTTGAAGTTTGATTTGTTCATGATTATGATACATATTTTTGTAAATCACTTATTTTGCTTCACTTACGGTGTTTTTTCCTTTTGCCACACCTTTTCGAATATCCTCATTTGCATTCCTGATAGTAGTTAAAGCCCTCTCTATTGTATCAGTTTTTTTGCTTATCTGTTCAAGCAATTGAATTAAAGTTTCTATAATTTGTTTGTATTTACCTATATCTCCTTCTTCTTTTAATTTTACATATCTATCTTGTAAAGTATGGGCTACAACAAATACATCTTTATAGCTACAAATATATACTTTATTTTCCTTTCCCGTTTCAATAAGTTCTGGAGCGAGATCAAGGATTGATTCTGGAACTACTAAGATACAACTATCAATTGTATTTACAAGATTTTGATATTTTTGTATTCTTTGTATTTCTTTCTTTACTTTATTTATTATCTCTTTTTTTAGTTTTTCTCTTAAATTTATATCTTCTTCTTCATTATACTTTTCTAAAATCTCAAATATGTCGGGTAATTTTGAATCAATTGGAATATATTTACCATCTCCCAAATCCCAAGCAAATTCAACTTCTCCGTTTTCTGTTTTTAGATTTGCTTTTATTAATCCCACTTTTATTGATTCCTTAATTGCATCTTTTAATAATATTTCTCCTGTTATACCACGAGTCTTTGTTCCTGAAACTGCTTTTGTGAAAATAGAAATCATTCTTTTCATATCCTCTATCTGAGCATCTCTTCTTTTTTCAATTTCCTCTCTTGACTTTCCTTGTTCAATTAAAAATTGTTCAGTATTTTTTCTTTGTTCTTCAAGAAAATTTTTCATTTGTTCAACAAGTTCAGAAATTCTTTTATCTTTTTGCTCATCAATCATTATCGTTTTCTGGGTTAATTCTGAAAATAACTTATGAGTATTTTGAATAAATTCATTTAACCTTTTTTCTCTTTCTTCATCTAATTTTTCTTTTTGTTTCACAGCCTCAAGTCTTGATTTTTCAATTTCTTCATATTTTGCTTTTAATTCAGCAATTTGAATTGAAAGATTATTTATAGTGGAAAGCTGATTAGAAAAATCTTCAGATTTTTTATCTCTTTTTCCCAAAATATAACCAAATTTATATCCAATAAAAATACCGATTAGCAAACTTATCATAGCAACAAAAACGTAATTCATAAAACACTCTCCTTTTTTAATATGTTTTGACTTAATTTTACCATAAATGTTTGATATAATTTAGAAAGGAATAAATTGAAAACAAGGAGGGGCTTTCATTTTCAAAGTAACTATTTCTGGCTTATTTATGGCTTTTATATTCGGATTGTCGTTTCTTTTTACAAAAAATGCCCTTGATTATACTTCCCCGATGAACTTCATAGCAATTCGATTTACGATTGCTAGTTTGTTTTTGTTCTTTCTTTCTATTTTTAAAATAATTTCCTTGCAAAGAAAAAATTATTTTAAATTATTAATTGTATCTTTATTTCAACCGATTTTATATTTTATATTCGAAACCTCCGGGTTATTATACATTCCATCCTCTGAAGCGGGGATTTTAATCGCTTCAATACCTATTTTTATAACATTTTTAACTCCTATTGTTTTAAAAGAAAAAGTACATAATATGAACTTTTTATTTGTTTTCTTAAGTTTTTTTGGAGTTCTACTAATAATTGGTTTTAACAATTTTAAAGGAAACATTAAAGGGGATTTGTTGATACTTTGTGCTGTTTTTTCGGCAACTTTTTATAACTTCACTTCAAGAAAATTTTCAAAAGAATTTCAACCGGTTGAAATAACTTTTTTTATGATGATTATCGGTGCTATCTTTTTTAATGCATTAGCAATTATAAGAGAAGAACTTGATTATACAGTACTAACAAATATTCATGTATTGATCCCGGCTTTATATCTAGGTATTCTATCTTCTTCTGTAGCATTTTTCCTTGTCAATTATATGCTTTCTAAGATATCACCTACGCAGTCATCAATTTTTGCTAATTTAACTACTGTTACATCCGTTTTGGCAGGTGCTTTATTTAGAAACGAACAAATAACTTTGAAACACATAATAGGAATGACGCTTATTATATTAGGTGTTTGGGGAGTAAATTATTATAAGTATAATAATTCTTAGGACCAATTAATTTATTTTAGATAAACTGTTATCTCGTTGGATAAGCTTCCAGCTTCAGGAATTTGTTTATAAACATAGATTCCTTTTCCAACAAATTTTATTTTAAAGAATTTTTCTAATACCAATATTTGCCTTAAATTCCATCCTTTTACATTTGGTACAATGCCAGGAGTTACAAAGATATAATTCTCATTTTTGGTGTAATAATCTTTTACAACTTTTATAAGTTCGGAAAAAAGTGGAGCAGCAACTTGACTTGATAACCCATAACCTTTGGGATTTCTAACCCAAACCATTCCCGTATATAAATTATCTTTAATCGAAAATCCTCCTAAAAAAGTCATCATATATTCCTTATTTCCCGGCTTTATTTGACTGGTACCAGTTTTTCCTAGTATATCAATTCCA
Source organism: Thermosipho sp. 1070 (assembly GCF_001682135.1). Lineage (NCBI taxonomy): Bacteria > Thermotogati > Thermotogota > Thermotogae > Thermotogales > Fervidobacteriaceae > Thermosipho > Thermosipho sp. 1070. The sequence continues at coordinate 14,960 of NZ_CP007121.1, forward strand.
GGTACTTTTGCTAATTTTCCCGTACCATTTTCTATAACATCTCTTAGAAATTCTTTAACTAATTTTGCAGTTTTTGAAGTTATTACTCTATATCTTTTCTGATATGAATCAAGTACGATAGTTGGCGATATGTATATACCATCATTCAAAATACTGTTAAAAGCCGTAATTAACTGAATTGGAGTTACACCTATAGAATAACCAATAGGTAAATAAGCCCAATCTACTTTCGACCAGTTTTTAGGATTTTTTAGGATTCCTTTAATTTCTCCTGGAAGTTCTATATTTGTTAAATCTCCAAAATTAAATGTTTTAAAAATTTTATATAAAGTTTCTTTTCCAAATTCACTTACTAATTTATCAGAAGTTTTTACCGCAGCGATATTGCACGATTCAGATATTGCTTTTTTCAAATTTATTAGTCCATGTGGGTGTATGTCTGTAATTTTTATACTTAAATTTTTTTCAGGATAAATATAACCATTGCATAGGAATGTTGAATCTTTTGATATAACTCCTAAATCTAAAGCTGCTGCATAAAATATTGGCTTAATTGCTGATCCTGGTTCAATATATCCCATTGTGTAATCTGGCCAGGAATTTGTAGTTACTAGTGATTTTATTCTACCAGTTTTTGTTTCCATTAAAATTATTCCTACGCTTTCAGCATTATATTTTTTTTTAGCTTTAGTTGCTAGCTTGTAAATATTTTTTTGTAAAAGAGAATCTATTGTTAATTTTAAATTATTTCCATTTTTAGGAGGTATATATTGGGTTATAGTTCCATTTTTATTAAACTGACCAGAAAATTTGAATATAATTTTTCCATTTTTCTTTCCTTTTAGATAAGAATTATATACTTTTTCAATTCCGCTAATTCCATTAGAAGAACTTACCTTTCCAATTATCATGTCCATACCATAGTTTAAAAGCGAAATTCTCTTAGAACTAATTGATATATTAACAAACTTTCTCAAGTTGCTTGGAATTTTTCTTTTAATATCATCGATGTCATATGCTTCACCAATTTTATTAAATTCTTTGTTAAAATCTATTTTTACACCAAATCGACTTTCTAAAAGTTTTAAATCAAAATCCAATGAAGGATTATAAAATCTTTTAAAAAAACGGGTGTCAAAGTATGCTACATAATATGGAATGCTCGTTGAAAGGAGGTTTTCATTACAATCAAAAATCTTCCCTCTTAATGAAGGAATACTTAATTCTAAAACTTCTTCACTATTAGTATTGTTAATTTTAAATAAGCTGAGCATCTCTATGAAAATTATTACAGTTAGAACTATGTATATAAAAATTACTCTAGAGTTTTTCATTTCAAGGTTTCAGATCCAACCATTAATGCTTCTATGTTTTTGTTTATATTGATTATTTTCCTATTTAATTCTAAAGTTTCCCTTTTAAACGCCTCTTTCTGAATTTGAATTTCCAAATTCAATCTTGAATAATGGAGAGAAATGGCAAAAGATAGAATTACCAAAATAACAGGAATTGTAACAAAAAAAACAAATTTAAAAAATTTAGATAATCTAATACTAACTTCTTTACTTCGCTTCGCTTGTACACTAACAGCCATAATGTTCCCCCCTTAAATACGCTCCGCTACTCTCAATTTTGCACTCCTTGCTCTAGGATTACTTTTTATTTCATCTTCACTAGGCTTGATTGGTCCTGCTATTTGTTTAAGAAATTTCGAGTTTTTAATAAAGTGCTTAACTATCCTATCTTCCAGTGAATGAAATGATATTATAGCCAATCTCCCTCCTATCTCTAAAAGCTCTTCAGCATTCTTTAACAATTGTTCTATATTTTTTAATTCTTTATTTACTTCTATTCTTATTGCTTGAAAAGTTTTTGTTGCAAAATGTCTCCTTCTTTTTCTAAGTTCAGCTGGTGGTAAAGCCTTTCGGATTACTTCAACTAATTCTCTAGTTGTGTTTATCGGTCTGTTATTTACAATTGATTTTGCAATACGCCTCGAGAATCTTTCTTCGCCATATCTAAAAATAATATCTGCAAGTTTTTTCTCTGAGTATGAATTAACAATATCGTGGGCACTTGTGGTTTGTTCCAAATCCATTCGCATATCTAAAGGTTCATCTCTATTAAAAGTGAATCCCCTATCTTTAGCCTTTAACTGATATGTTGAGATACCTAAATCTGCAAGAATACCTGAAACTCTTTCAATTCCCATAGTTTTCAATATCAATGGAAGGTCAACATAGGAGGCTTTTATGAGGGTGACATTACCAAACCCTTCAAGTCTTTGCCTTGCAAGTTCCAAAACTTCGAAATCAACATCAAAACCAATAACACGAGAATTTGGACACTTATTGGCAATTAAAGCAGTATGTCCACCTTCTCCAACTGTACAATCCACGTATATTCCATTATCGTTCCATATAAGGTAACTTATAACTTCTTGTGGCAAAACCGGAATATGCTTATCATTGTATTTTCTCATACTATCTCTCCGCTCCGCTATACTTACACATTGTAAAGAATAACATATGTATTTTTAAATTCAAAATTAAAAGAAAAAAAGACTAAGTGCATTTAAGCACTTAGTCATGGTAATTTGGATAATTTTAAAATATAAAAACAATAGTATACATAATTATTACGATAATATTTCATTTAACCTTTTAATGATTTTTCAAGGATCTTTTTAGAAATAATGTTATGTTTTTCAATATATTTACTTATTTCAAAATTTACAAACTCGCTATTAAATATCTTAATCTCCCCGTTAATAACGGATAAATCGACTTGTTTTGCATCGCAGAGTAATATTGCATTAATAGGATTGTGAAGTGCTCCCGCAAATTCAACTTTATCAAGTTTAAAACCAATAAAATCTGCTGCTTTGTCTTTTGCTAATGTACCAAGATAATCATCTACGTGTAAAACTTTTGCACCACCCAAAGTACCCATCTTCAAAATTTCTTCGATCGTTACAGCTTTAGCCCCATACTTTACTCTTTGTAATAAAAGTGCATTTCTCAATTCTAGCAACATGTTATTTGTGTCATTGCTAGCACTTCCGTCAACTGCTATACCTATTTTTAATTTTTTCTTCATTTCTGTAACTGGGGATATTCCAGACCCCAACCGCATATTTGATGATGGACAATGGGCCATTCCCACATTATTACTGGACAATTTTTCTACATCTTTTTCGTTTAAATAAACTAAATGTGCAAACCACACTTTATCGTTCAACCATCCTAATTCTTCCATATAATCTACTGGTCGCTTACCAAATTTTTCAATACAATACATTTCTTCATCGTAAGTTTCGGCAAGATGTGTGTGGAGAAGCACGTTATATTTTTCTGATAACTTTAAAGTTTCAATCATAAGAGTTTTAGTAACTGAAAATGGTGAACATGGAGCCAAGGCTATTCTTAACATTGAGTACTTTGATGCGTCGTGGTATTGTTTGATAACTCTTTCAGATTCGATTAATATTTCGTCATCTTTTTGTACCACAGTATCAGGTGGTAACCCTCCATCTTTTTTGCTCAAAGACATACTACCTCTAGTTGGATAAAATCTAATTCCAATATTTTTGGCAGCTTCAATTTCAGCATCAAACAATTTATTGTTCCCGAATGGATACAAATAAAGATGATCGGTAGTCGTTGTAACACCCGTTTTAATCATTTCATAAGTTGCGATCATTGTACTTATATATATTGCTTCTTCGTCTATAAACTTCCAAATCTCATATAAATAAACAAGCCAATCAAACAGTTTACTATTTTCAGCAAGTCCCCTTGTTAAGGTTTGAAACATGTGATGATGTGTATTTATAAATCCTGGAATAACCATATATCCATTTAAATCATAGACTTCGTCAGCTTCAATTCCCTCGTGATTTTTACCAATATCTATGATCCTGTTATTTTCTACCAAAATGTATCCATTCTTTAAGTTTCCTATTTTTTCATCAAATGTGTATATATAGGAAATGTTCTTAAACAATTTTTTCATGTAATTCACCTCAATCTTCAAAATAAATCTTTTCTAACTCATTTTTGTGTTTTCCTCTATACTCAACAATTAATTCATCGATTTCTTCAACTTTTTCTTGTTCCTTTTTCCAATAGTTATAATCTCTTTGTGCGTTTAATTCTTCAACAGTTTTCCCCTGTTGTTCTACCCAAGTATAATATTTTAAATTATGCCATCTTTCTTTGTTATACATAGTGCCCTCAAAAATCCAAGAAGGTTCCTGATATGAAATTATTCTTTCGTATCTATTTTTTGCTTCATTTAAAGTTAACTTTCCAAATTTTTCTTCTAAATCTTTCATAACGGACCTATATCTTTCAATTGAATCGGTAGCAACTATAAAGATATTATCATCAGCACCGAATTTATAGTGTTTTGCAACTTTTATTGCTCCAATCAGATTTGCAACACCAGAAATTCCAAATTTATCCGAAATAAATTCAATTAAATCTTTATTTACAAAACTTTTCAAAAATTCTTTTCCAACTGGATCACTAAAAACATGTAGCATTTTTTTCGAGTCCATGTCATCAACTAGTACTACGGCATCATTATTTAAAACGTTATGTATCCAAGTTACGTGCTTATCGCCAATACCTTGAATGTCATGTCCTCCGTATCCATTAAGTGAAATCGTAGGACATTGTAAAGGTTCTACTGCTACAACTTTTGCATTTGGAAATTCTTGTTTTACTCTATCTCCAGAAGCAATTGTTCCTGCAGAACCGACGCCAAGAACAACAGCAGAAATTTTTCCATTACCTATATTTCTCTTTTTTACAAGATCAATCATTGAATTTCCTGTTACATAGTAGTGAAATCTATAGTTTCCAAATTCCTCAAATTGATTTAAAATCCTTATTTTTTCAGGATCTTTGTTATATAACTCCTTTGCTTTATCATAAATTTCTTTGACATTTGATTCACATCCAGGAGTTGCAATAACCTCAGCACCATATGCTCTGATAATTTCAAATCTTTCCTTACTCATAAGTTCTGGTAATAATACAATTGATTTATAATTCATTCGTGATGATACCCAAGCACCGCCTATACCGTAATTTCCAGTAGAAGGCCATACTAAAGTATGTTTAAATGGATCTACTTCTCCACTTACAGTTTTCTCTGCTAAAATTGAATATGTTGCACCAACTTTATGACTTCCAGATGGAAATTCCTTTGCATAAAGCACTATAATATTTGGTTTTACACCTGTTAATTCACTTGGAAGAATAAAATAGTAGTACTCGTTATTTTCGTTCTTCCATGTGATATTAAATAAATTAATAGGATGCAATGGATCTTTCTTTTTCATTTCAAGTGCTCTTTTTCTAATCTTTGAATCAAGTTTTTCTGGGTTAAGCATTTCAGAAAATGTAGGTCCAATCACAGGAACTTTTTTCATAACTATCACTCCTTTTTTATAATTTCTTCAATAGATACAGGAATTTTATTTAACTGCTTCCCTATAGCAGCTGATATAGCGTTTAAAATAGAAGGTGGGGCACTCATTAGTGATGGTTCACCCAATCCTTTGGCACCAAATGGACCTTCTGAAAAACTATCCTCTACAAAGTCAACATAAAATTCAATAGGAATATCTTTAATTGTGGGAATTAAATAGTTGTTGAAATTTTTAGTTGTGATTTTTCCATCTTTGTACTTTAAATCTTCAAAAAGAACATACCCCATTCCTTGAATAACTCCACCATGTACCTGTCCAATTGCTCCATCCAAATTTATAACTTTTCCTATATCATGGCATACCCAAACCTTTTTTAATTCTATTTTGCCAGTTAAAATATCGACTTCTACTAATGATAATTGCGTAGCATACGAATAAGTAACATATGCTTCACCAACACCATTTTCGTGATTAAAATCAAGTTTTGGAGTTTTGTACCATCCCGTTTCAGATAACTTTACGTTATTATTATTACAGAGCATAGCAATCTCATTAAAAGAAAATTTTTTATCATTCACGTAAACAAAGCCATCTTTGAATTTTATTTCATCTTTTTTTACGTTGAAGTATTCTCCCAAGAAGTTTAACATGTTGTTCTTAATTTTTTCGGTAGCAATTTTTACAGCATTACCACTGAAAAAAGTAGTTCTTGATGCAACTGTTGGCCCACTATCCTGGATAAATAATGTTTGAGGCTGTAATACCCTAATTTTTGATAAATCTTGACCTAAAATTTCTGAAACAATTATTGAAATTGTTGTTTTGGCACCTTGTCCCATTTCAGTATTGCCTATCATAATGGCAATTGTTCCATCAGATTGAACATTAACCATTGCTGTAGCTCCATCTAAAAATTGTCCACCAGCTCCTAAGCTCACCCCATAGAATATGTGAGCCCAGCCTAGACCTTGTTTTTTTAACAAATTGCTTTCGTTAAATTTTTTAACACTTTCCTTTAATTGTTCGTAGTTTGAAGCTTCATATACCTTTTTTAAAGTTTCTTTGGCCCCCACAGATTCAGTAAGTAAATGTCCTGTGGCAGTTTGTTTATTCTTTTCAAGTGCATTTTTCATTCTGATATCGAATGGATCAATATTAAGTTTTTTAGCAGCTATGTCCATCATTGATTCCATTGCCATCAAAACTTGTGGAGAACCAAATCCTCGGAAAGCACCGCATGGAACTTTATTTGTGTAAACTCCATAGACATCGACTTTTACGTTATCAACACTGTATGCTCCACATGCATGAACCATTGTTCTGTACATAACTATTGGAGATAATGTGGAATATGCCCCCATATCAAGATAAATTTTTGCTTTAACACCAAGAATTTTTCCTTCTTTATTAAATGACACCTCATAAAATGATTTGCTAGGATGCCTTTTACTAGTTTCTTTAATATCCATCTCACGTGTGTAAATTAACTTAACAGGCCTTTTAGTTAAAAAAGATAACAAAGCAGCCTTTGAGGCAATATAAGATGGCACATCTTCTTTTCCGCCAAATCCTCCACCCGTTTCAGTTTGGATAACATTAATATCCTTTAAATCTATTCCTAATATTTTTGATACATCTTTTTGTACATAAAATGGGCATTGTGCAGATACATAGAGTTCTAATTTATCAGAATAATTTGCAACAACACCTTGTGTTTCAAGATAAGCATGTTCTTGATATCCCGTTTCAAAGGTTTCTTTGATTATTAAATCTGCATTTTTAAACGCATTTTCAACATTCCCTCTTCTAATTTTTCTTGTAAATGCCACATTATTCTCATGCACCAAAACTTCATTTTTTATTGCATCGTCTATAGTAAAAACGCCTGGTAGCTCTTTTATTTTAAACTTTACCAATTCTTTTGCTTTTTTTGCAATTTCTGGAGTTTCTGCCGCAATTATAGCAAGAACATCTCCTTCAAATCTTACTTTTTCACCTTCAGGAACTAAAAAAAACATATCATCAATTACATGACCAAATTTATTTGTGCCAGGTACATCTTTATAAGTGGCAATCTTAATAACACCAGGTAATTTTTCTGCTTCACTTATATCTATATGTTCAAGTATTCCATGTGGAACATCTGCATAAACAACCTCTGTATAGAGCATGTTCGGAAAGTAATAATCAGAAGCATATTTAGAAATACCGTAAGCTTTTTCTTTTGCATCAATTCTTATTACTTTTTTTCCAATTATATTCATATATTACACCTCCACAAATAAATCCACAATTTTTTGCTTTTCAACATCAATTAATCCTTTGTCAGTTATCTTTAATTTTGGAATTACAGCTAATTGTAAGAAATGAATATTCATTAAAACATCTTTTCTTGGCCCCAGAGATTCGATTGCAGTTTTTATTTGTTTTAAATTGTTAATTACATATGTATAATCTCTATCCGACATAAGACCGGCGATAGGTAATGATAATTCGGAAATTACTTTACCGCCTTTTACAACAACTATTCCCCCATTAATTTCTTGAATTCGTCTTATTGCTTTATTCATATCATTATCATTTTCGCCAACAACTGCTAAATTATGTGAATCATGACCAATTGTAGTTGCAATAGCTCCTTTCTTTATTCCCGTACCTTTAACAAAACCTATTGTATATCCCGAGGCTTTGTGCCTATCAAAGACAACCATTTTTACAATATCATTTTCAACATCTGAAATTATCTCATTTTTAGATACCTTAGGCGAAATAATTATTTCCTCAGTAAAAAGAGAATAGTCTTTAATAGAAATTACCCTAATCTTTTTATTTTGATTTTTGATTTTTAAATTATAGTCTTTTCTTATGTTTATAACTCCTAAAGTTTCTGGTACATCCTTAAAAATACTTTCAATTGTTAAATTTAGTTTATTGTTCTTCACCACAAATCTTGAATCTTTTATTACAAATTTAATGTTAAAACTTTCTAAATCATCAATCAAAACAATATCAGCTTTGTACCCAGGTGAAATAGCACCCATACTTCTTAGATTAAAATATTTTGCGGTATTAATTGTCGCCATTCTTATTGCTATAACTGGTGGAATACCGTTATCAATCGATTCTTTGACAATCTGATTAATATGTCCTCTTTTATTAATATCCTCTGGATCCCTATCATCTGTACAAAATGAAAAAAAGAAGTGGTTCATCAAATCAACGGCGGGTAAAAGAGATTTTAAATTTCTTGCTGCGGTACCTTCTCTAATAAAAATATGCATTCCTTTTGAGAGTTTTTCTAACGCTTCATTGACAGTTTCGCATTCGTGATCGGATCTAACAAATGCATCAATATAAGCGTTAAGATTTTTTCCAGATAATCCAGGAGCATGACCATCAATTCTTTTGTATTTATGACGCAAAATTTCAATTTTAGTAATTAATTCTCTATTACAATTAATTACCCCTGGATAGTTCATAACTTCACCTAATGCAATAATTCGAAATGGATACTTTTCAATTAAACTAACCATATCTTCTGGCCCAAGTATTGCTCCTGAAGTTTCCAAAGAAGTTGCAGGGACAGCTGAAGGAATTGCAAAATATACATTTAATGGAATTCCTTCAGTAGCCTTAATCATATAATTAATCCCCTCAACTCCTAAAACATTTGCAATTTCATGTGGATCAGCAATTACAGTTGTTGTTCCATTTAGTAAAACCATTTTTGCAAATTCAATTGGTGAAAGCATAGAACTTTCAATATGTACATGAGCATCAATCAAGCCTGGAATTGCATATAATCCATTTGCATCAAATATTTTTTTTGCATCTGTATATTCAAATCCAATACCTGCTATTCTCTTTTTGTATAATGCAATATTTGTATTTTCAATTTTTCCAGTATACACATTAACTAAATTTACGTTTTTTATTAATAAGTCAGGAACTTTTTTTCCAAGTGCTACTGGAACCATTTCACAAATTTTCATTTTATCCCCCCTTTTTTTGCATTATATACGAAAAGTTAAATAAAAAGAAAATTATGATATTTAAAGTTTTTTTTATCATAATCGTTTTAAACTTTATTTAATTGTTTTTTTTTCTTTTTTTTGGATGATATGAAATATTGTTGAACAAACATATCATATCTAACAAATGTATACTCACATAACAAAAAAAGCTGGCCAAAATGGCCAGCTTTCGTTATAGATAAATCTTTATTATAATGAACCCGGGAAATGACATGCCACAAAATGCCCCGGACTAATCTCTCTTAATTCAGGTTCTTCTTTGGAGCATATATCTTTTGCAACGGGACATCTTGGATGAAATCTGCACCCCTTTGGTGGGTTTACTGGACTTGGAACATCTCCTTTCAGTATAATTCTATTCTTTTTATATTCAGGATCAGGCACAGGTATTGCACTCATAAGGGCTTTTGTGTAAGGGTGCATTGGACTGTCAAATAATTCTTTTTTAGAAGCGTTCTCAACTATTTTACCAAGATACATAACAACTACTCTATCAGAAATATACTTCACAACAGAAAGGTCATGTGAAATAAAAATATATGTAAGGTTATGTTTTTTCTGCAAATCTATCATTAAATTAATTACCTGTGACCTAATTGAAACATCTAAAGCGGCTACTGCTTCGTCGGCTACTATTAACTTTGGATTCATTAATAAGGCCCTTGCTATTCCAATCCTTTGCCTTTGCCCACCCGAAAATTGGTGTGGAAACCTGTACATATGCTCACCATGAATTCCCACTTCTTCTAGTGCATTTCTAACTTTTTCTATGACTTCTGACTTTTTAATTACTCCATGTAATACAGGGCCTTCTGATACAATTGTCTTCACTCTAATTCTTGGATTTAAAGAACTATACGGATCTTGAAATACTATTTGCATAGTTCTTCTAAATTCTGACCTTTTCTCGGAAAGATTTGAAAGAAGTTTATTATAAAATCCATTCTCTCCTAATTCTTTATAAAGTTCATAATACTTTTTATCTATACCGTTCAATTCTCGTGAGTCAATATTTTTAAATTTATCCACATAAGTTGTTTTTAGATACTTTTTTGCGCGAAATCTTGGCATAAAATAATACGTTGTATCTTCACCATCAACAATTATTCTTCCAGAAGTTGGCTCGTATAATCGCAATAACGTCATCCCTGCAGTAGTCTTTCCACATCCAGACTCACCAACTAATCCTACTGTCTCACCTTCATAGACATCAAAAGTTATATCATCGACTGCTTTAACCCATGCAACAACTCTTTTGAAAACTCCTGCTCTAATTGGAAAGTATTTTACAAGATTTTCTATTCTAAGTAATACCTTTTTTTCGCTCATGCACTTTCACCAGCCTTTTTTAGTTTCTGTGCTTCTTCAATTTTATGATAATAAAAACATCTTGAATAATGATCTTCCCCAACCTTTTGTAATGGAGGAATTTCTTTTCTACATCTTTCATCTGAAAATTCACATCTTGTATTAAACCTACATCCCGGTGGAAAATGTAACGGATCAGGTACAATACCTGGAATATTGTACAATCTATCCTGATCAATATCCAATCTTGGTATAGAATTTAACAATCCCCACGTGTACGGATGTCTCATTTTCTTAAAAACTTCCTTTACATCAGCTGTTTCCATAACCATACCACCATACATAACCACAACTCTATCCGCATTTTCTGCTATTACCCCTACATCATGTGTAATAAATATAATTGCCATACCATATTCTTTTTGTAGTTGTTTCATTAAATCTAGAATTTGAGCCTGTATAGTTACATCTAAAGCAGTAGTAGGCTCATCTGCGATTAACAATTTCGGTCTACACGACAGAGCCATTGCAATCATTGCACGTTGCCTCATACCACCCGAAAGTTCATGTGGATATTCATCAATCCTTTTTTCTGGTTCAGGAATTCCAACTTTCCTAAGCATGTCAATTGCCATTTCTCTTGCTTCTTTTTTATTAACATCTTGATGAAGTAAAATTGCTTCCATAATTTGTTCGCCAATTGTGAAAACCGGATTTAAAGCCACCATTGGTTCCTGAAAAATCATCGCAATATCATTTCCTCTTATTTTTCTCATTTCATCATCAGAAAGTTCCAAAAGATTTTTACCTTCAAAAATAATTTCACTACCTTCTAAAATCTCTCCGTTTGGATCAAGTAATCTTAATATTGAAAGAGATGTAACACTTTTTCCACTACCCGATTCACCAACAATTCCAAGCGTTTCACCAGGATACACTTCAAAATCCACACCATCAACAGCCTTTACAATCCCATCTTCTGTATGAAAATATGTTTTAAGATTTTTTACTTGCAATAATGGTTTCTTTTCCAACTTTACCACTCCTTTATTTCAATTTCGGATCAAATACATCTCTAAGGGCATCACCCACCAAATTCCACGCAAGCACAAACAATACCATTGCCATACCTGGATAAAAAATAGTATACCAATACGCAAAAGCCTGTCCACTAGAACCTAAAATATAATTTCTTGTATAATTTAACATCGAACCCCAATCAGCATAACCAATAGGTGCACCTAATCCTAAAAATGACAAGGCAGCAGCAGTAATAACAAGTGACCCAAGTCTCATTGTTGCCTGAACTAACACAGGAAAAATTGTATTCGGTAGTACATGTCTTAAAATAATAACATAATCTTTTATACCAAGTGCTTTAGCAGCAAGTACAAATTGTTCCTCTTTAACCTGTAAAATGTTAGCTCTAATAAGCCTTGCAACAGCCATCCAACCAAAAACAGTCATAGCTATCATCACCTTATCAAGTCCACTCCCCAAAATAGTGGTTAATACCATGGCAGCAAGTAGAAACGGAATTGAAAGAAAAACATCAGTAATTCTCATTAAAACTTCATCAATCCATCCACCAAAATACCCTGCAATTGAACCTATTATTAAACCTATTATTGTAGACAAAATAACTACGGTTAAACCAATTTTAAATGCTGTTCTAGTTCCCCAAACAACACCGTAATAAATATCTCTTCCCGCAATCATTCCAAATGGATGATCCTTACTTGGTTGTACTGGATCAGAGCTCCATGAAAGAATTGGCATAATATATGGGTCCTCTAATTTAGAAGGATTTCCATTTTCATCTGGAAACATTGGATTCACAGGTGGTGCAAGAAATGGTGCAAAGATTGCCACAAATGTAAAAAAAAGTAATAATGAGAAGCCTAATACTGCAGATGGATTTCTAAATAATTTTCTTAAAGTTCTTTTAAATTCTGTATTCACTCAAAAACACCTCCTTAACCGAGTCTAATCCTTGGATCAAGAATAGCATATAGTATATCAATTATAAGATTACCAATAACAAGCAACGTAGAATAAAAGAGTGTACTCCCCAATATTGCTGCATAATCAAGTTGTGTTGCAGCCTGTGCAGTAAATCTCCCCATACCAATTCTATTGAATATAACCTCAACAATAACTGTACCGGCTAACAAACCAATAACCATAGCACCTGCAACTGTTACCACAGGAATCATTGCATTTTTCTTGGCATGTTTATGAATAACATCCTTTTCTGGAACACCTTTGGCTCTTGCAGTCCTAACATACTCTTTCCCCAATACTTCCAACATGCTTGACCTTGTTATTCTTAAAAGATATGCCCACCACAACCATGAAATTGTCAAAATGGGACCTATTAAATGTCTAAGCGCATCCCAAAAAATGTCTAATCTACCATTTAAAAGAGCATCAATTGTCAATATTTTAGTAAATCTATGAAATTCTCCTGATTTAACCACTTGTTCTGCCCATCCACTTAAAGTACCAGGTGGAAACCATCCTAATACTGAATAAAATATCATTAACACAATTAATCCAAACACAAAATCTGGTAATGACCACCCTATTATTGCGAAAATCCTAATAAAATGATCTATAAATTTATCTCTGTTAACAGCAGCAGTAACTCCTAACCAAATACCTACAACTACTACTGGTATAAATGCGTAAATAGCAAGTTCAATAGTATAAGGTATTCTGTCTTTAATGGCTTTTGCAACTGGTTCCTTTGCTGTAACCGACCAACCAAGATCTCCTTTTAAAACACCACTGATCCATTTAAAATACCTCGTCCACATTGGATCATTCAATCCATACTGTTCAATCAATTTGTCCAGTTCTTCATTTGACAACTTATCGAACATATTAGGATTTACATATGCTGACAACATTTTCTCTGGACCTAAAATTTCGGTAAAACTAAAAATAACCAATGTTACACCAAAAATAATCAATGGTAACAACAAAAGCCTCCGAATAATATACGCCGTCAACTGTAACACCTCCTATATGCATTTAATGTTATTCTCACTTTAATTATATCAGTAGTAAAAAATGTTTCAAGTCTGAATAAATCTTAATATTAATGCAAAACTTTTAATTTTGTTTATATAATCACAATTCTTCCTTAATCCGCATTGCTAATTTTTTACCAACAATTTTTTCTAATTCATATAATGGTGCATTTTTAATATTTTCCAACGTTTTAAACTTCATGAGCAATTGCTTTTTTCTTTTTGAACCTATGCCAGATATATCATCTAATTTACTTACTTTATAACTTTTTAATTTTAAATGTCCACTAAATGTATTAGCAACTCTGTGGGTTTCATCCCTTATAAAAATTAATGTCCTTAACACATCATCTGTATGCTCAAGCTTTATAACTCCACCTCTTACCACAATTAGTTCTTCTTCCTTTGCAATACCCACAACATCCACATCTAAACTCATCTTTTCTAGTTCTTGAATTGCAGCATTAACTTGCCCTTTTCCTCCATCAATAAAAAGTAAATCTGGTAATTTATGCTTTGAATATCTTTTTCTAATAAACATTCTAATACTCTCATAATCATCTAATATATTTCCAAGTTTATACCTTCTATACTCTTCTTTTTTTGGATAGCCGTTTTCAAATACCACTAATGATGCCACAGTATATTTTCCATTTCTATGGGAAATATCAGTACCCTCAATTCTTAAAGGAATTTTCTTCAAATTTAGAATCTCTTTCATTTTTAAGAGCACTCTTTTATTAAATTTAATTGTTTTAACATGTTCATTTAAATTTTCTAAGGCAATTTCGTAAATATATATATCCTTTTCATCTTTTGGTAAAGTTATAGGAACTGTAAAATCTAGTTTTATCTTTTGGTTAAAAACTATTTTTTCAGGAAGGTCACTTTTTAATCCATAATAAAATTGAAAAAGAAATTCCTCAAAGGTTAATGCTGACTCATAGAATAGTTTTGATACCAAAATTCCACTTCTTACCTTTAAAATTGTAAACATATTATCCCTGAATGCTATATAATCTACATTTCTATTATCATTTAAAATTACTCCTTGTGATTTCATAAGACTGTCAAATGAAAATAATAAATCTCTATATTTTGCCGCATTTTCAAAATCAAGCATTTTAGAATGATATAACATCTTATTTTCAACAAAATTTCTAACATAATCATAATTACCATTTAACACATTCTCCAACTTTTCTATAATCTTAATATAAAGATTTTTGTTTTCTTTTTCTTTTAAACATGGAGCAATACAAGTTTTTAGATAATAATTTAAACATGGTTTTTTTATTTTTTCTAAGCTTTTCTTACAATTTCTAAAATTTAACACTTTTTGTAAAACTTCCAAAAAAAGTCTCACAAAGCCTATGTTGGTGTATGGTCCAAAATACTTTCCACCTTTTTTTCTATTCCTAGTAATTTCAACATACGGAAATTCATCATCAGAAATTCTTATATATACATATGATTCACTTTCTTTCAACATTACATTATATTTGGGCTTATATTTGTAAATCAAAGTAGCTTCTAATAATAATGATTCCTTTTCATTTTTTACAATTATAGTTTCTAATTTGTCGGATTCTTCAATAATCAATTTACTTTTTTCTTCTTTAAATAAAAAATGCGAACTTAACCTTTTTTTTAAATTTTTTGATTTTCCAATGTAGACATATTCATTGGATTTTTTGAAAATATAGACTCCAGGTTTTTCAGGAATATCTTCAATAACACTTTTTTCTAACATAAAACCACTCCCAATACAAAAATAGTGGGGATTCCCCCACTATTTATCTGAAAAATCATTTTCTATTCTAAATTTCTGTTTTTAATACCAAAAATTAAAGTTACAACATATGACCATCCAATTGAAAATGAAGAAATATAAACAGCATTCTTAACCCACAACGCATCAATAACCAAAAATGCTATTAGTATTATTGAAAATAAAATTCCTTTTCTCATAGCAGAACGAATATTCAAACTTGCCAAATCTTTCATTTCAAACATTGAATAAATAGCTATTACTAAATATGCAATAGGTGATATAGACAAACCCAACTTTGTAAAGAATTCCACAAACCCACCTGTTAGAAAAAACAACAATGAAATTACAAAAAATAACCACGCCATAACTGTAGAAATACCAAAAACTGATTTACCTTGCTGAATAATTCCAAGAGTTAATAATATTCCAAGCAAGATATTAACAATACACATTAAAACAGAGTAAGCAGTAACTCCCAACATTAACTTTCACCCTCATTTTCCAAAAATTCTTTATATTCTTCTTCACTCATCAATTCATCAAATTCTTCTTTGTTCGAAAATTCAATTTTAATAATCCATCCTTTTCCTTCAGCATCTTCATTTATTAACTCTGGTTGAGAATCCAACTCTTCATTAACTTCGACAATTTTCCCACTTACCGGTACATAAATATCTGATGCTGCTTTAACACTTTCAATTGAAAGTAAAATATCCCCTTTTTTTAGTTCGACTCCAACTTCTGGAAGATCAACATAGACTATATCACCAAGCTTTTCTTGAGCATGCTCAGTGATTCCAACATATCCATTTTCATCAACCCATTCATGAGTTTTTGTATATCTTTTCATATAATCCCCTCCCTATTATATATTTAACCAATACTATTCTAACACATAAAATAAGTTATTCAAGGTTCAAAAAAGTAATATTTGGACAAAAAAACGTAAAAAATAAAATCAAGCTAAAAAATAAAGGCTTTTCCAACAAATATAACAATATATGAAAATAAATATGCTAAGCTAAAACTATAAACTACTGAAAAAACAACCCATTTCCAACTACCAGTTTCTGATTTAATAGTAGCAAGTGTTGCAAAACATGGAATATACAACAAAACAAATACAAGAAATGCATATGCACTTAAAGGCGATAAAGATTGAGAAAGTAACATTTTTGCACTTGAGATATCTCCTTGGGCAAATCCATATAACATTGAAATTGTAGAAACAATAACTTCTTTTGCAACCCCACCAAAAAACAAAGCTGTACTTATTTTCCAATCAAATCCCAAGGGTTTCAATATTATTTCTAAACCTTTACCAATATAAGATGCAAAACTTGTATCTATATTTCCATGATTTGGAAAATACGTTAACCCCCATACTGCGATACTTGTAACTAGTATTATAGTCCCAGCTTTTTTCAAAAAATGGCTTCCTTTATTCCAAGTATAAATGAAAATATTTCTAAAAGTAGGTACTCTATATCTTGGTAATTCCATAACTAATGGTACATTTTCTCCTTTGAAGAAGATTTTGTTGATAAAGTAAGCTGAAAAAGCGGTTAAAAGTATACTAATAAGATAAATGCTAAAAAGAACTTCAGATTTATACCCTTTGAAAAAAATTCCAATTATCATTATATACACTGGAAGCCTTGCACTACAACTTATAAAAGGGGATGATAATATGGTACCAATTCTTTCTTTTTCATCTGGTAAACCTCTTGCTGTCATTATTGAAGGAACATTACATCCAAATCCCAATATTAAGGACATAAATGCTCTACCAGATAATTTTAACTTGTACATTAGCCTATCTAAAACAAAAGCAGCTCTAGGTAAATATCCAGATTCTTCCAAAATCCCTAAAGCTAAAAATAAACCAAAAATATTTGGAACAAAAACTAAAATTCCACCAACCCCACCAATTACTCCATCTGCAATTAACGAAATAAATGCGTTGTTACCAAATGATTTTACATATTCGGATAAATTTGAAAAAGCTACATCTAATAAATCAGATAGAGGTTGCATAACTTCAAACGTAAATTTAAACACAAGATAGAAAACAAATATTAATATTGGTATTCCAAAAATCTTGTGAGTCAAAATATGGTCAATTCTGTCATTAATATTTTTCACATAACTTAAATTATTCCCTGAATATGCCTCTTTTATGATATACACCACATGTTCATATCTTGTTTTTGAAATTTCAGATGAAAAATCTTCATCACATTCAATATTTACATGGGATTTTAATTTTTCATAAAAAAATTCATCTTTTTCCAAAAATTTTAACGCTGCATATCGTTTATTTGTAAATACGTTGTCCGGAATCTGTTTTATTACTTTGTTTATATAATTTTCAATTCTACTTCCATAATCAAATAACACTTTTTTTGAGTGTTTGCCATTTGCCACCTCGATTATCTTATCTTTTAATTCATCAATTCCTTCGCCAGTTTTTGCAGAAGTAAAAACCACAGGCACCCCAAAGTGTTTTTCAAGTTCAAATTTATCTATTTTAACTCCTCTATTTCTTATCTCATCAATTGAATTCATTACCAAAATAACACTATTTGTTATTTCCAACAATTCGATTAAAAGATAAAAACTTTGTTCAGGATTTAGTGAATCTGCAATTAAAAGAGATACGTTAGGTGGGGTAAAAAATAAATAATCTCTTGTTACTTTTTCATCAATCGTCTTTGACGTCAAAGAATAGGTCCCAGGTAAATCAATAAAATGAAGGGTATTTCCTTTCCATTCCGTTGCACCTTCAATTTTAGTTACAGTAACCCCAGGCCAATTAGCCACATATTGCCTTGCTCCAACAAGCCTATTAAATATACTAGTTTTTCCAACATTTGGATTTCCAACCAATGCTGCGGAAATTACCATCTTAGCCCCTCCTCAAAATTATTTTTCTTTTCATTCCACTCCCAATAACAACTTTTTTTTCATGAATATATAATTCACCATTTGAAATTTTCAATTTTACTCCAACACTTACCCCTAATTTTTCTACTTTTACCCTAAACATTCTTCCACCACATAATTTTTCGACTATATATTCTCCATCAGAAGCAAATATTAATGGTATAGAATCATTCAATAATTCCACTTCAACTAAGTTTGCTTCGCTATTTCTTAAAGAAATTGTCTTATTAAAAACCCTATACATCCTTGGATCTCCCATCGGTGAAGTACGTACAACTTCAACTACACTCCCCGGTACAATCCCCAACCCTAAAATTCTGTTTCTGATATTTGAATCCATAATTGATAAAATTTTCACTTTAGTGCATTCTGGTACTTGATCCAAAGTCATAAACACACCTCCAATTATTGAAAATAATTCTCAATAAGATTGTATCAAATGTTATGTTTATTGTCAATTAAATTGAGAGACTATTCATCAAAAAAGCAAAAAGAGATAAAATAAAAAATGGAAAACAAAAGACAAAGCAAAGAAGAAAACAGGAATTAGACGAAGTTATAAATTCAACAAAGGATTTTACAAATTTATTTTGCAATATTCTAAAAAGAAAGATAAACCACGAAAATACCCAGAACCCATGATTTGTTTTCTCTTTTTTTACAAGTTCTTTTGAAAGCATTATTACAAAATATAAAGAATAAAATACCCTCTCACACGTCTCTTTGGTATAGCTTCAAAGTATTAAATACTCAAACACGTTTTAGCTTTCATATAAAACATATAAAAAAAGACAACAATTAAGGAAAGCAAAAAATCACGTAAAAATAGAAATACTTGCTGGAATAATCAAAGATAAAACAATAGTATCAAACATAAATGCTTCTTTAGCATATACAGATGAAGGTAAACTCTTAAAACCAATGCTTGAATAATTTTGTGAAAAGTGTAAATATTTTGCAGCAGATAGATATTATCTGCTTTGTTTTATATCTCCTTATTTTTTGAACAGGTTCATTAAATTAACATTTCAAACGAAAACGAAATTAAATTAAACATAATCTAAATAAATGGGAGGGATACTATGAAAAAAATTTTTATTATTTTAAGTATTCTTTGTTTGATACTTAGCATGTCAATCCTTACCTTGTACGGAAAGGGTATAGTAAAATATACTTGGATATTACGCATTCCTGAAAGAATACCAGGTGGGCAAATTATACCTTCATTTGAAAAGCTATATACAAGATTTTTTACAAGTTTTATATTGGATTTAATTTCTGTTATATTCTTAATTTCTCTAATCTTTAGAGATATAAACTTTCGATTTTTTATATCAATTTATATACTATCTCTAATCTTGATTGGAGCTTCTTTAATAACTACTTATAATTTCTTTCAACTTCTATCTCTACTTTTACTCATTCCTATTATCTTCTTTTCTAAATATTAAAATGAAATCATTGATTCAATTTTCTCCAGTGTTTTTGGTCCTATACCTTTAACATTTAATAGTTCATCTTTCGAGCTAAATAGTCCGTTTTTGTTTCTGTAATTTATTATTTCTCTTGCTTTTACCTTACCAATTCCAGGAAGTTTCATTAACTCATCTATTGAAGCAGTGTTAATATTTATCTTATCTTCAACTTTTTCTTTGGCTACATTTTTAACTTTGGACAATCTTAAAAAAGGCTTCATTTTTTTCAAAGTTGATGGACCTATTCCTGAAACATTTAGCAAATCATCAATGGCATAAAACATTCCGTTTTTTTCTCTATAATCGATTATATTCTTTGCTTTTGTTGGCCCTATTCCTGGTAAAGCCAAAAGCTGATCATATGTAGCAGTATTAATATCAATTATCTGTTCAGAGTAAATTCTTTTTTGTTTTTCATGAACTATTTCTTTCTTTTGAAAAACCGCAGTCGTTAACACCAAAAAAATTAAAAATAATATAACAAATTCCTTGAAATACTTTCCTTTTACCATAATACAAAACCTGCATACCCCACAGTAAAATTGTAATCTCCTGAAAATTCAGCACTTGTTGTATGATAAACTAACTTCACATTTTGAAAATATTCCACCACAACCGAAATAGGACCTATTCCACACGCAGATACTTCTTGACCTAATTTGAAAAATTCAGTTGTATTACGTTTTAATATCTCATTAATTAATAGTTCATCTTTTTCCAACGTTTTTTTGTGCGAATCATAATGATTAAAATCAGACGATGCAATAATCAATGTCTTTTCTAAATTAAGACTCCTTAAAAATTCAACCATTTCGAGTGTAGAATTATAATTTTGATAATTATACACAATAGGTACTATCTTAAAATCATTATAACAATACTTCAAGAAAGGCAAAATAACTTCAATTGAATGCTCATATAAATGTACAGAATAATCAGAACTAACTCTTTCATATTCTAATAATTTTTTTGTAAAAAGCTCATCAATTTGTAAATCACCAAACGGTGTTTCCCACTTTCCTCTTTCCCAAACGGAAAAAGTCTCCTTACCAAAACCTGTATGATTTGTTCCAAAAATTATAACCCTTTCTGGTTTTCCAAAACTTAAAGCTTCTTTCAATGTTAACAAAACAGTTTTACCACTATATACATATCCAGCATGTGGTAGAATCATTCCAAAATTTTTTTTAGATTTTTCTAAGAATACTTTATCAATATAAGTGTCAAAGAAACTCTTTAACTTATATACATCTTTGGGATAAAACTTATCAGCAAAAGCCATTTTCCTTTTCATCATTCCACAACCTTTGCCGATATTAAAATTACTATGTTTCTTTTTACTTTGTCATCTTTTTCTGTTTTAAAAAACTTTCCTATAATAGGTAAATCCCCCAAAATTGGAATCTTACTTTCCGTTTTTGAATTTTCTTCCCTTGTTAGTCCACCAATAATTAGTGTCTCATTCTCTTTCAAAGAAATTTTAGAATTAAACTCCCTGGTCCTTTCCAACGGTAACGCAAGTCCGTATTGATTTTTTATATCCCAATCAAAACTACTTACTTTTATATTTAATTCAAGATCAATTGTATTATCCGCATTTACAAACGGTATTATTTCCAAAGTAACACCTGATTCTATATACCTAATTTCTTGAGAATTCTCACCAGCGTTTAAAACAATCGGAATTTTGTCACCAATTAAAATACTTGCTTTTTCGCCGCTTTTGGCAACAATATTGGGACTAGCGAGTAGCTTTGCATCTTTATCAGTTAAATTCATTTTTCCATTCAATCTTACAGTAAGTTCATTTGCCGAACCAATTGAAAGTAGTTTATCTATAATTTTCTCTAAAGGCATTTCTCCCAAAGAAAGTGTTATATCAAATCCATTTTTTGATAAAGTTCCAATATTGGAAGTAATCTCTCCAAGATTTATGTCTAGAGAATTTGTTAATTCCTCATCTACTACTCTAACTTCAATCAATGCTAGCTTAGAATTTAAATATTTTTCAATATAACCTTTTATCTCTCCGGATATTTTAGCATCAATTCCCGTTGCAATTACCACACCTGCAGCAGAATCCACAAAAGAATTTCCTCCATAAAAACCTATAAGTTCCTGTATCTTTTCTACATTTCTTGGAACAGAAAATACAAAAGTATTTACAGTCTTTGTTGAATCTGTCGTTAACGAATCAAATACATAAATACCATCTTCTTGTTTCACCTCTATATTATAATGATTTAATATTTTTTCAAACTCTTTAAAATCTAGTTCATTGACGTAAAGATTAGCAGTAGAATTGATATCTTTAGAAATAACCGCAGAAAAACCATATCCTTTAACAACTTGCTTGATAATTTCTCTAAGTTGCACATTCTCAGCACTTATACTAAATCTTTTGTTTTTTCCAAAAGTTATAAAATCTTTCATCTCAGTTTCTTTCACTTGATCTTTAGGTTCAATATACACTATACTTCCTTCTTTTGTAATATCTACTTTTTTCGTTAAAATTTTTTCAAAATCTTCTAAAGTCGACTTGTTCAAAACTAAATTTAATTTTTCATCAACTGAATCTACGATTACAGCATAACCAAATTTAGGATAAACTTCCCTAACCATATCTGCAATCGAAACATCAGTTGCATTTATAGAAATCTTCCCATCTTTAACATTTAATATTTTAGAAGTTTTTTCAATATATACTATTTTCCCATTTTTGCGAATATCAATTCCATATTTTTTCAAATAGTCTTCAAAATTGTTCAAAGTTATACCTTCAACTTTCAACGTTACACTACCAACGATATCCGATTCAAATACAACATCTTTGCCATATGCTCTGAAAACTCTTTCAATCAAATCTTTCAAATTATAGTCTTTAACATCTATTTTTAATTTTTCATCTTCCACATTAACAATTTTTTCGTCAAAGTCCCTGAGCCTTTCTTGAAGTTTTTTCAAATCTTCTGGAGTACCTTTTGCCAAAATCTTCCCATTTAAATTCAGAATTTTTATCCTATCTTCAAAATTAAATTTAACAAATTCTTCAATATTTTGAACATTTGAATTAATTTCAATTATAGATTGTTTGGCATCAATACTATTTAATAAATCTTCAACTTCAAGAAGTTCTCTTTCTTCACCAACCAACAATATTTTTCCGTTCAAATCAAATACTTTTACTGATGATGTACTTTCAACAACAGATTTAATACCATCTGTATAAGGTAAATCAACAAATTTTATTACTTTACCTTTGTTATAGTTATCCAAGAATTTTTTTGCTTGTTTTATATTTTCGTCAGTTCCTCTAAGAATCAACAATTTACTTTCCGGATAATATTTAGTCTCAATATTGTACAAATCTTTTATTATGGATTGTACTTCTCCAAAATTTTCAATCTTTACATTAACTTTTTCTGTTTTATATGAAACACTATTTTTATCAAAAAACTCCTTAGCTTGTTTTGCTTTCTCACCCTTTATATATACCTTATTTTTCAATCTATAAACTGTTACACCAAATAACTCTTCCAATATCTTTTTAA
This sequence comes from Thermosipho sp. 1070, assembly GCF_001682135.1. Classification (NCBI taxonomy): domain Bacteria; kingdom Thermotogati; phylum Thermotogota; class Thermotogae; order Thermotogales; family Fervidobacteriaceae; genus Thermosipho; species Thermosipho sp. 1070. The sequence continues at coordinate 38,523 of NZ_CP007121.1, forward strand.
AATTATCATCAATAACACCAATTTCGACAATTTCATTTCCAAATTGTTTCCTTATTTTTTCTATCTCAGCAATTAATGAATCATCTATGTTATCGTATATTAAAGTCTTATCAGAATAATACACCGGCGTTGCATCTATAAGAGACAAAAATAACTCTTTTGGTGGATCAAAAGGTGTCAATTCAAGAACGTATCTTTTCTTATTTTGAGTCATCCTCATTAATTTTTCAATTATCTTCTCCTTACCTTCTATTAAGTAAGTACCATCATCAAATTCTTTCAGAACTTTTACTTTACTCAATAAACTTCTATCAAGCTTCAACCTTGCAGTTTTTGTACCTGCAATTTCAATGAATTGATTAAATCTTTTATATAATTCTTCAGTAACAAATAACGTAACAAAAATTTTGCCATTTACCTCTGTTACCTTTGCATTATTTTCACCAATACCTAAATATGAAATTGCAGATTTAACAGTATCTAACTTAATACTTTCAATCACCATCCTATAAGGATTTCCAATACTCCTATCATTGTTTATCTTTTCAACTAAACCTTTAAAAATTTTTGGAACTTTTATTACTTCACCAAACATTTTATATGGAATATTTATTGAATCAAGAACCGATGCAATTCTTTGAGGATACCTTACCTTAACATCAATATAATCATAAAAATCAACAATCCCATTATCCCTTAAAGTTGAAATTAAATAACCAATTGTGTTTGAAATTTCTGTATCTGCATAAATAGCTACTTGCTTTAATGGCTCCAAAACAACATATTTAAATTCATATATAGACGAAATATTTTTTAAAAATTCCTCAACTGTGTTTTTACTAACTGTGTATGAATAATAGTACCAAGATTTGCTTGGTCTTACTGAAATTGCATCCGAAATTATCCTATGTTCTCTAATACCACCATATACAAATACTTTACTTTTATCCTTTAAGAAGCTCATAAAAGTACCTGATCCAAGTAACGATTTTATCTTTTCCGCACTAACTTCTCCATCGTAGATCTGCCAATACATTGCAAAATTCTTGTTAATTTCTTCTTCCAACCCTAAGTATAAAGTACCATCTGGTCCATATGCATAACAAACCTTTGGGTTATTTAAAAATAACAATCTCAAAGCCTTTTCAATTGTAACATCTTTTACATCAAGGTTAACCTCTATATTTCTAACTCCTTCATACAACGAAATATTTATTCCTAAAGCTTTTGAAAACTCCCTTATAACTACATCTAAAGGTGCATTTAAAAATGAAAAACTAAATTTTCTATCTTTCACACTACTTGGAAAATCAACAATAATTTTATTTCCAACAACATACCAATCAGAATTTACTGGAACAATCGTAAAGAAAAAGATGTCTGCAGAATTCTCAGATGGTGATAATTGTATTCCCTCTAAAGGACCTTTCGAAACAGGTAAAAAGGAACTTTGAACAAATTCCCCATTAATTGATAAATAATACACCGTTTTTGAATCATTCCAACCGAATCTAACTTTTGAAGGCAAAACTTCATTGTCAAGTTCTAAAACCACCTGAAGTTTATCTTCAACAAAATAGTAATCAATATTCAATATTTTCGAAAACAAGAAACTAAATAATATCATTATGAATAACAAAGATAAAAATTTTTTCCTCATTAGTCATTCCCCCCTATCTTCTTTGGAACAATTAATTTAATACTACCATCGTCAATATCAAGCACTACAAGATTTTTATTACTTACATTTAAAATATAATATTTATTTAAAAATATTGATTTCGGCTTAATTTTCAAGACTTTATCCGAATTTTTAATGTATGCATAAAACTTATTATCTTCTAAATAATATCCCAAATAACTTATATTACCAACAATTGTATAACTTTTTAAATGCTCGCTATCCAAAGTAATTTCCAAATAAAACGGCTCAAAATAATTAATCTTTTCTATATTTTTAAAATTAACATAATCATTTTTTGCTCTAACTATATATTTTTTCGTATCAGATAAATTTGGTAATTTTTTGTTTGAAAAAATCAACATAAAGATAAATAACACTATTAATAATCCAATTAAGATTAGTATGTATTTTTTATTCAATTATATCACCTACTTTCATTTGAAAACTGACCATTATTTTTTTATCTTTATCAAAAATAATAGGAAAATTAGTTTTGACATCTACCTTTAAAATTTCAATTGGTACACTTTTTGAATTCACAATTTCACAAAAAATTTTTTCAAATTCTTTGACATCCAATTCCTTTGATATATAACCATTTTCCAATAAGTTCAAAAATTCTCTATCGTCATTTTTTACTATACTCTCCAGCTTTTTGAAATTAATATTGAATTTATTGTAAAGCTTAATTTTTTCGTTTAAAATCTCTGTGTTATATTTAAAATTCTTTAAAAAATTTAATTTCACAACAAACACATTAAATAATAGTAAAAATGTTAAAAAGGTTATTAAAATACCAAAAAACAAGTTAGCATATTTTTGTTTTATATTCATAGTTCCCCCTCCAAATAAAATTCAAACATTTTAAAATCACTATATAAAGTTTTTGTATCTTTTAAAGATATCCCCACATTTTTGTAAACATTATTAAGTTTATTTACAACCTCACTAAAATCATCTTTTTGATTTGAAAATTCGTAAAATAAGATCTTAAATTTTCCATCAGAAAAATTTATACTTTTTATAAAAAATCTCTCGTTTTTTTTCTTGAAAAAATCCAACAATTCTTGTAAAAAATATTTGGAATAATAAACCTTATTTAAGTAATTTTTATAATAAGTTATCTTGTTCACAATAATATTTAATTTTGAATCATATTTTAAAATTTCGTTTTCAACAATTTTAGGAATTTCAAGTGGTTCTAAAAAAGTAATGTTATTAAAAACAAGAGGGTAACTTTCTACAGTTTTAGAAATACTTTGATATACCCAAAATTGCGAAAGAAAAAACGCCGAAAAAAACGGAATTAGGACTATTATTACAAAAATCAAAAATTTCTTTATTGAAATTCTTCTTTCCTTCGTCTTATATAAGTTTAATCTTTCCAACACTTATCCCCCCTCTTTTTAAAAGACCTAAAACCCCTAAAAATCTATAATGTTTAACTAATGGAATAAAATCTTGAAAAAAGAATCTATTTAATAAAAGAGTAGAATCATCATAATGTTCTTTTAAAAGCTCATTAATTATATTTGAATCAGTTACAATTTGAATAGTTTGTATATTTTCAAGTCCTATTTTTTCTTCCATCGAATTTATAGTAATAAAGACTTCACGTTCAATCAACGATAAAAAATCACTAAAGAAATTCATCAAAAAGGCTTTAACATCTTTGATTAATGTTTCATCGTCAATATATTCCAATTCGTATATAGAATAACCAAACTCATCCAATAAAACCTCGTCAAAATTTTTTAAACTTAAATCAGAGTATCTTACCTCAATTAAATCTGAATCATTAAAAACTAACATTCCTGAATACTTTTTGTTTATAAACAACTGCATACTATATCCAGGAAATCTACTCAAAAGAATAGATTCTTTGAAAAAATCTGGATATAGAATATCTGGTTCTGGAATTTTTTTAGCATAAAGATTTTGAAAATAATTCTGAAGTTCCTCTTTTTTTACAACAAACACATTTGCAATATTATTAGATGTTATTAAATAATCGTAATATATTTGCTCTGGTTGTATACCCAAATTTTGTGTAATTTCTAATAGTAATAACTTGTCAATTTCCTTTTTGTTTTTTACTGCGGGAAGAGGAATCTTCAAATTTAAAATATAATCCCATGGAATGTTAACAACAATTATATCATCCACAGTGGGTTGAAAATCTAAATCCCATTCTTTGAAAGAAGATAATCTAGTTTTACCAAAAAAATATTCAAGACTTCCATAAAAAATTTCATTATCATTTCTAAAATCAAATGAAATAATCCTTTTGCCTAAAATTTCCCTTAACAAACTTTCCCTCCTATTCCCCTGAAATATCAAAAACAATAGGTTCAATTTTAAAATTTCCAAATGTACCTCCACTAACTCTATACAGTGGAATAATTGTTAAATCAAGTTTATTAAAATAATCTCCTAAATCCACCTCTTTTTTTATAACTACATTTTCTTTCTCAAAAAACGTGTAATGAATATATACTTTATTTTTAGAATACCTTATATAATCGGCATTTGAAGACCAAAGACCACAATATACAATTGTTTTAAACAATTCTTCATTTAAAACAACTTTATCCATTAAATTGAATACAGATATAACACTAATGGAAAATATAATGACAGTTATAATCAGAACAGTTATAACTTCAATATAAGTCATATTATCCTCCAAAAGTTGATTGCATTTGAAAAATAGTCGAATACATTGTATACGCTAAAAAAGCAATGAATAATCCCACAAAGGCTATCATCAAAGGTTCTAACATAGACAAAAGTTTCTTAGTATCTTGTTGTATTTGATCATCAAAAAAATCTGCAACTTTTTCCATAACAATCTCAAGTTTACCTGTTTCCTCACCTGTACCTATCATTTCATAAATTATTTGTGGGAACACTTTTTCAGATTTTAGAGCCTGCTTTAATGAACTACCACTTTTTACCTTTTCTTCTACACTTTTTATTTTAGAAATAAATTTTCTGTTATTAGATGCTTTTGCCGCCATTTCTAACGAATCAATTATTGAAACACCGCTCCCAACTAATACCCCAAAGGTTCTGGAAAATCTTTCATACGTAATCTTTTCCCTAAGTTTTCTAATCGGTGGAAACAAATTTCCTAAAAACTCCTTAAATATTTTTCCATATTCAGTCTTGAAAAACACGTAAATGCCAATAAATATCAACACTGAGAAGAAACCAACCAAAAATCCGTTTTCAGTTAATAATTTATTCAACTTAACAAGCGTTGAAATTAAACCAGAAGTTGGAATGTTACCAAAAACAGAAAACAATTTTGGTAAAATAAATAAACTAATTACCAAAACCACTACTATAGCAAAACTTAATATAAAAATTGGATAAACCATTGCCGTTTTTACTTGTTGTTGAGTCCTGTTTAAATTTTCATAATAATTTGATAATTTCTCTAAAGTTTCTTCAAGTACTCCTCCTTCTTCTCCAGCCTTTAACATATTAATAAACACTTCATCAAAAACCCCTTGTTTTTTAAACGCCTCTGTTAATGATGTACCAACGTCTAATTCATTTACTACGTTAACAAGAACATTTCTAAATCTTTTAGAAAAAATTTCTTGATTTGATAGTATATAAATTGCTTCTCTCAATCTTAATCCCGCTTTTATCATAGTTTCTAATTGCCTTGTAAAAAAAACTATATCTTTTAGTGGAATCCCAAATATATTCTTTAATACTTTTCTCTTTTTCGACTCCTTGATATCTACTATCATCAACCCATTTGATTTTAGCCTTCCCAACGCTTCCTGCAAACTAGAAGCTTCAATCTCACCTTTAATCTTCTTCATATCTTTGTTATACGCAAGATATACAAATTTCAATGCTTAACCCCTCTCTTTCTTAATATTCCATCATCTAACTCATATACTATTCCTTTAAAATCAACAAATTTTTCAAAATCATGGGTAACAATAACCAAAGTCTTTCTAGCATCATCATTCCATTTTTTTAAATACTGAATTATTTTTTTTTCATTTTTCCTATCTAGTCCAACTGTCGGCTCATCTAAAATTAGAATATCTGGATTATGAGCAACGGCAGAGGCTATGGCTATTCTTCTTTGTTCTCCTCCTGATAACTGGAATGGAGATCTATCCAAATACTCATTCAAATCAAAAAAATTTACAACTTCTCTAAATCGCATTTTTGGATTCTCCACCTCAAAATTTTTGATTGAAAAATATATCTCATCTCTAACTTTTTCGGAAAAAAATTGTCTTTCTGGAAATTGAAATGAAAAACCTATCTTCTTTCTATATTCATATGGATTTTCATAAGGATCTCTAAAATCATCTACCCAAATTTTACCACTAGTAGGTTTAATTAAAAAATCTAATAAATATAGAAGCGTGGTTTTACCACTTCCAGTATTCCCAAGAATAAAAACAGTTTCTCCATCATTAATTCTAAAATTTATATCTTTTAACACATGTTTCTCAAATGGTGTATTTTGATTGTAAATATATTCGACTTTTTCAAAAATCATTCTCATATTTTTCTGAATAATAAACTCTAATACCTCCCTCTTTACATAATTCTTTAACATTACCAAAAATATTCCTCATATATTCTCTTATTCTTTTTCCACCTTTATTATGGTACGCAACTAATTGTAAAGTACCATTTAAATTTAAATGTTCTTTGGACTTTTCAATTAGCTCCATCCAAACTTTCTTTCCCGCAACAATAGGCGGGTTCGATATTATATGATCAAATTTTTCGCCCTGCCACACCTCAAACAAATAACCTTGCTTCACAACCGCATTCACATTGTTATTTTTAGCGTTAATTTTTGCAAATTCAACGGCTCGTTCATTTATATCACTCATATACAAATCAATATTTGGATTTTCCTTTTTTAGAGTAATACCTATAACTCCATAACCACAACCTAAATCTAAAACCTTTCCACTATCTATATTAACATTCTCAATCAAGATTTTTGTAGCCTTATCAATTTTACCAAAAGAATAAACTCCACTAGGAGATTTAAATTTATAGATATGTCCATTCTTTAATGTTAAAACTATTTCTCTGACTTTCAATTTACTTGTTGGCTTTTCTGTATAATAATGTTCAAACACTAAAATCCCTCCAATATTTTATGTTCACCATACAATAACGGTTCCACATTATTATATAATTTCTCATCAATTACCTTTCCTACAAAAATAGAATGATCCCCTGCATCATAAATACGAACTATTTCACATTCAATATAACCCACGATTCCCCTTAAGATTGGAATACCATTTTTACTTAATTCATAATCAATTCCTTCAAACTTGTCATAATCTCTCCCACTTACACTTCCAAAATGAATTGCTAAATCTTTTTGAAATTTACTCAATATATTTACACCAAAAAAACTGGAACTTTTTAGCAAAAGATAACTAAACCTTTCTTTACCAATAGAAATTGCAATTAACTTTGGATTAATTGAAACTCTAGTTATCCACGCAACACTAATACCATTAATCTTGTCATTCAACCTCATTGTAACAACAACAGTTGAATTATAGATCTTTTTTACCATATCCATAATCTCACCTCTTTAAGTATTATATCATATGTAAATTTTTATAAAATTTTTTTACTCAAAATTTGTCTAATCAATAAACTTATGCTATATGATATAATTAATATGAAAAAGTTCAAAATTCGAGGAGGTGGCCTATTTTGATTAAAAAATTAAAAAACATCTCAAAACAATGTAGAGCAGATATTCTAACCATGACAACTGTTGCAGGTTCTGGACATCCAGGTGGTTCGATGTCATCAATTGACCTTTTAGTAACTTTATATTCTTTTGCAAATATCTTTCCAAATGATCCTTGGAATGAAAATCGTGACAGGATATTAGTCAGTCACGGACATATTTCACCAGCAGTTTATAGTACTTTGTCGGCATATGGTTTTATAAACAGAGATGATGTGTTATCAGGATTTAGACATCCTGGAAGTATATTTGAAGGTCACATTACACGCGGAATTCCTGGTATTGAATGGACTACTGGAAATCTCGGCCAAGGTTTATCCGCTGGAGTTGGAATGGCACTTGCAGCAAAATTAAAAAAGCAACAACATCACGTTTATGTATTAATGAGTGATGGTGAAAGTGCAAAAGGACAAGTTACTGAAGCAAGAAGAACCGCAAAAAAATACAATCTTGATAATTTAACAGTTATTATTGATTACAACGATATACAAATTAGTGGTAGAGCAAGAGATATTATGTACGTAAATATTAAAGAAGAATATGAAGCTGCTGGATGGAATGTTATAGAAATCGATGGTCATGATTTTGAGCAGATTTTATCTGCACTAAAAATAGCCAAAAATGATAAAAATCCAACTGTTATCATTGCACACACTATTATCGGTAAAGGTGTCAGCTTTATGGAAGATACTCCAAAATATCATGGAAAACCACTTTCACTCGATGAATATAAAAAAGCATTAAAAGAATTAGGAATATCTATTGATATCAACAAATACATTGAAATGAGAAAAAAAATAGATATTTCTGAACACAAAAAAATTTATTTAAAATACCCAATTTCAATAAATACTGGAAAACCAATAATATACAAAGAAAAAATCGATAACAGAACAGCCCTAGGTAATGCAATTGCCGATCTTGCCACTTTAAACGATAATGTAATTGCAATTGATTGTGATCTAAAATCATCCGTAAAACTTGATAAACTTGATCAAGTCAAACCGGAAAGTCTAATCGAAATTGGCGTTCAAGAACATAACGCTGCTGCAATTGCTGGGGCATTAAGTGCAGAAGGATTCGTAACATTCTTTGCCGATTTTGGAGTGTTTGGTATTGATGAAACCTTTAATCAACACAGATTAAACGCGATAAATAATACAAATTTAAAAGTTGTGGTAACTCACTGTGGCATTGATGTTGGAGAAGATGGAAAAACCCACCACGCACTAAATTACATTTCTGCTCCACTATCATGGTTTGGCTTTAAAGTGATCGTTCCTGCAGACCCAAATCAAACAGACAAGGTGATTAGGTATATTGCTACCCAATATGGTAACTATGTTGTAGCAATGGGAAGAAGTAAAATTGAACCTATTACAAAATCAGACGGCTCTATCTTCTATGATGAAAACTATGAATTTGAATACGGAAAAATCGATGTGATAAGAGATGGCGAAGAAATTGTTGTTATAACATATGGATCAGTATTACCACATGCTCTAAAAGCTGTAGATGAATTAGAAAAAGAAGGAATAAAAGTTGGACTTCTAAACGTTTCATGCCCATATGATCTTGATGAAGAAATACTTTCAAGATATGCAAGAAAAAAAGTTGTTGTTTTTGAAGATCATAATATATATAACGGTCTTGGTACTTTATTGGAGTCAAAATTATTTAATCTAAAGATTATCCCCGAAAAATTTGTAAAAGTTGGAATCGATAGATTCCCAGTTTCTGGTAATAGCAAATACCTGTTTGATATTTATGGACTTGACAGCCAAAAAATTAAAGAAACAATTAAGAACCTAATTTAAAAATTCCCCATCCATGTTGGATGGGGAATTTTTTTATTCTTCTTCATCATAATTCAAAAAATCTTCCAAATCTTCATCTATTGGTATTCCATCGTCTTCTTCTTCTAAACTATCTATCGTTCTTTCTTCAAACTCCTCATCTGACATTCCAAATGGGTTCTTTGGATCTAGCTTACCGTTGAAAATCTCCACTTTACTTTTTCCATCAATTAAATAAGCTTTTGCATTAACTGTTCCGCTAACAGAACCTAATATTTTTTTTACTAATTCTTCATCAATATCATGATTTTCTGCACAAGTTAATATTAATTTACCATCTTTGTACCTTATTTCTGTCTGATTTTTCCGGGCAAGTTCTTCTATTTCTTTGTTTTTCATTATCGTATTTGCTTTTATATCACTTAAGAACATCTCTATAGTATAATGAAATGGCATAACACACCTCCATTATTCTTTACTAGCAAAATGCTTATTAATCTTTTTCATCAATCTTGATTTTCTTCTCGACGCTTCATTCTTATGTATTGCACCAATTTTTGCAGCTTTATCTATAAAACCTTGGGCAACTTTGTATAATTTTTCTACTTCATCTCTATCTTTACCTTCATTTAATGCTTCCAAAACTTTTTTAATAGAGTTTTTCATTCTTGTTTTATATGCTTTGTTTATCAATCTATTTCTTTCTGAAACTTTAACTCTTCTCTTTGCAGACTTTATGTTAGGCATTATCTCTACCTCCTATTATAATATTTTTTTTAATTCATCAACCATATCTAATTTTTCCCAAGTAAATTCTTCAAGCTCTCTTCCAAAATGACCGTATGCAGCAGTTTTCTTGTAAATCGGTCTTAAAAGATCTAGTTTTTTAATAATTGCACCTGGCCTAAAGTCAAATAATTCAAGAACTGCCTTTAAAATTTTATCTTCCTCAATTTTAGCTGTACCAAATGTGTTTATCATTACTGAAACGGGTTTTGCTTTTCCTATTGCATATGCAACTTGAACCATAAATTTGTCTGCCAAACCAGCTGCAACAACATTCTTTGCAACATACCTTGCGAAATAATGCGCAGATCTATCTACTTTTGTAGGATCCTTTCCACTAAATGCTCCTCCACCATGAGGAATAGAACCACCATATGTATCAACTATAATTTTTCTGCCAGTTAAACCGGTATCTGCAGATGGTCCTCCTAATACAAATCTTCCAGTTGGGTTTACAAGAATCTTCACTTTATCATCCATTAAATTTTCGGGAATAATTGGCTCAATAACATGCTTAATAAGAACATCTTTGATTTCTTCAATAGTAACATCTGGTTCATGTTGCGTTGAAATTAAAATTGTATCAACTCTAACAGGTCTATCATTCTCATCATATTCAACAGTTACCTGTGTCTTACCATCAGGCCTTAAAAACGGAACTATACCATTTTTTCTGACTTCTGAAAGTCTAATTGCAAGTTTGTGAGCTAACATTATTGGTAATGGCATTAATTCTTTCGTTTCATTAGTTGCATAACCAAACATCATACCTTGGTCACCAGCACCAACTAATTCAAGTTCATCAGCTGCATTTAGTTCTCCTTCTTTGACCTCAAGTGCTTTATCAACCCCAAGAGCTATATCCGGTGATTGACTATGAATAGACGAAAGTACAGCACAAGTCTCACCATCAAATCCGTACTTAGCCCTTGTATAACCAATATCCAAAATAGTCTTTCTTACTATATCTTGAATATCCACGTATGCTCTGGTAGTTACCTCACCCGAAACAATAGCAATACCTGTTGTAACTAACGTTTCCACTGCAACTCTTGACTTTGGGTCTTGTTCTAACATCGCGTCCAAGATAGCATCACTGATTTGATCTGCTACCTTATCTGGATGACCTTCTGTAACGCTTTCACTCGTAAAAAGTTTTCTCATCGCTCAACCTCCTTTTCATAATCTTCTTTGGAGATAAACTTTCCTCCAAATATATCAAAACTTACTGGTTTATATGCACCAGTAAATTGTGCTTTCACTTCAATCTTATTAGGGCATTTTGAACCAACATATACCTTCTCTATTTTATACGCTATATTTTTATTATCATACTCTATCAAAAAATCGTATCCTTTTCTCAAATGACTTCTAAACATCTCTCCACATTTATCACATTTTATATATATAACCAATGAATCTTTATCTTTGTAAAATGGGTTTTTTGATAAATTCTTCTTTCTTTTAAAAAACATGCCTATCTCTCCCGTTTCAGATTAAAACTAAATTCTTTCTTTCTATTCCAAAAATCAAAAACCTCAATTCTCACCTGAAAAAAGTCTAAATTTGTATTCAAAGTTGGAAAATTATTGATTTTTATAGGTGTCCCCAAAACTTCAGGATATAACCTATAATACGTCTTATATATATAACCTGCTGCAATTGAATCTTTCGAGTACACTGAATATGGTTTATAAAATTCTTCCATAGGTATCTCATCAAGTAATATATCATACATTAATTTGTTTGCAAAGTAAAGCTTTATTTCTTTAAGACCAAGCATATTATTGTTAATTTTTAGAAAAGCATTCATTTCAATTTTTGGATAATCTCCCGTAAAAGTATAAACAGAACCTCTATTATATTCTACTTTCTTACCATCTATAATCAATTCTTTCAAGATAATATCACCTTCAGGTGGAGCAATTTCAAAAAATTCCAAAGGATCCACTAAAATAGATTCATCATGGTTCCTTATTTCAATATGACAATGTGGTTTGACTGCTTCCCCCGTTTTTCCTGAATAAGCAATAACATCTCCTTTAGAAAAACTAATTTCATTATCGGAAAATTCTATAACCACTTTTTCATTTTGAAACTCCTTAACCACGTCATCTACAATTGGTTGTAATACATAATTAAAGCTTCTCAAATGTGCATACAATGAGCGATAACCATTGGGATGTTGCAAAACAATAATGTTACCATAAATTGGATCGTTTAACTCTAACCGAACTACGTACCCCTCATAAATTGCTCTAATGGGAATTCCTTCTTTAGAAAATGTACTAAAATCAATTCCTCCGTGAAAATGAGGAGAATTCCCAGTGCTTCTAAACTCTGCAAATGAAGAAGTTAAATAACTATCATCAACTGGTGGAATAAATCCCGAAAAAGACAGTACAGAAATAAAAACTATTAGTAAAAATAAAATTTTTTTCATATCTATTGTCAAACCTCCTTAAAATTTATTCTATCAATCTCATACAATAACAAATCCAAATTTATCTTTTTTCTAGCTGATATAAATATAGCTTTTTTATATTCACCCTTTAATTTTTTCAAATAATCCAAATTACAAAGATCAATTTTATTAAATACAAGAATCATTTTCTTATCTTTTATTCCGAGCTCTTCTAATGTTTCAAAAATCACCTTTATTTTATCTTTAAAGTTAATATCTGATGCATCAACAAGAATTAAAATTAAATCCGAATAAACAATCTCCTCTAAAGTTGAATGGAATGCTTCAACAATTAATGGATGCAATTTCTTTATAAATCCCACGGTATCTGAAAATAACACATAAGCTCCAGATGGTAGCCTTACCCTTCTTGTGATAGGAGACACCGTTGAAAACATCTCATTTTTAGAGTAAAGTAATTCCTTTGATAAAGCAGAAAGCAAAGTAGTTTTTCCAGCATTAGTATACCCAACAATTGAAATCTTAATTAAGTTTGACTTTATCCTTTTTTTTCTTTGAACATCCCTATTTTTTCTTATTTCATACAATTCTTTCTCTAAAAAAGAAACTCTCTTCTTTAAATACCTTTTTGTATACTCCAACTTTGTCTCACCAGGTCCTCGTGTTCCAATACCGCCACCAAGTCTTGAAAGTTCCTTTCCTTTTCCAACTAGATACGACATAAGATATTTCAACCTGGCAATTTCAACTTGTAATTTTCCTTCCTTTGTTTTAGCGTGTTTTGCAAATATTTCCAATATCAGTTCCGTTCTGTCATAAACCTTGTTTTCAATTGTCCTTTCGATGTTTCTTCTTTGAATAATAGTTAAATCATCATTTATAATTAAATAATCTATATTCCCACTTTCAAATAACAAATTAAATTTTTCCAAAAAACCCCTACCAAAATAAAACCTTGCATCAGGTTTTTTTCTTTTTTGAAACACCCTATCTATTACGTTCCAACTTAAAGTTTTACACAACGATTCTAATTCATAAAACGATTCGTCAATAAATTCACTATAAATACCAGCTATAATAACATTATTCTTCTCCATTACTTTCCTTTTCATTATTTTCACTTTCATCTTGCGACTGTTTACTCGTTAATCTAACAAACGCCTCAGGCATAATAGTACTTACAGCATGTTTGTAAATTAAATTTTGCTGACTACCATTTTCCAAAAGCATGGTAAAATTATCAAATGATCGTATAATACCCTTAGTTTGAAAACCGTTTACTAAATAAACTTTTACAGGAATTTTGCTAGTTCTTAAAATGTTCAAAAACCTATCCTGTAAATTAAATTTCTCCGCCATACCTATTCCCCCTTTTTAACGTATAGTTCCTTTGGAAAAGAAAAATAAACATTAACACTCTTAATAAAAATATCCGTTTGTTCTCCATCAACTAAAATATAAATTCTATCTATACCATTTATGTTCTCAAATAACGAATATAAAATCTGTAAAACTAACATTACTTCTCTATCAATTGAATAGTTTTGTATACTTTTAGAGGACAAATCTATAATCAATGCCGTATCTACAAAATAATATGCATTCAAAATACCTTTTGGTACAAATGTTTCGATACCATCACTAAGTTTGTATGTAGAAAGTTTCTCAAAAATTTCTTGTACAGAATTAATTTTCCCAACATCTAGGAAAATTATATCATCATTTTTCACAAAAGCAATCTCAGAAGAAAATAAAAACAATGAAAAAAACAAAAACAATAAAATCAATTTTTTCACATAATTTCCTCCTCAACGAACTTTTTTATATCATTCCACGTTTCTTTGGGTGCAAATATTATTATTCCAGGCAAATCCTTTGGTAATTGTACAAAAGGTAAATAGTATATCTTAAGTTTAAATCTTTTTGAAGTCACTTTTCCTATTTTTTCTGATATAGAAAATATCTTCCAATCTTTACCATCAAAATCTGGAGAATAGTTTGGAACAAAAATTATATTTAAATTAGAATTTTTAAACACCAACGCAAAACTCTTTGAATCATATGAATCTATCTTTTCTCCAAAAACTTTAACTATTAAATTGTCAATATTGTATTCTCTAAAAAACTGAATAATTACTCTTCCAGGGAGCTTGTTAATCTCCATTTCAAAGTTTAAATCTATCTTTTTTGAGAAAATTATAGCCCCTTTTTCAAATAATACATCATCATAGTAAATTAACCCTTGTGAGTAAACCTTCAATAAATCTCCATTCTTCGAGATCTCTAACTTATATTCTCCATTATAATCAAACTGTATATAGCTTCTAAAATCAACAACTTTAGATATTATCATATCCGGTAAACGATAACTTTTTTCATATTTTCTAAAAGGTATATCAAAAAACTTAAATATATCTTCAATTGAAACCTCTTCTACTGGTTTTTCATCCAAAACTAATACATTTCTTGAAAAAGAAACGAATTTTCCTTTCCATTCAATATATTTAAACGAAGAAATGGCCCCTGTAGATGGAGATTCCACCCTTAAAAAATTTGAATAATCGTTTAACAAGGCATAAGTAGAATCAAAATCAATTTCTTCTATTTTTATAGATCTTCCACCATAGCTTATATTAAACGCAAAGGAGATTATAGCAACAAAAACAAGCAATACAGAAAGTCTTCTCAATATTTAAAAACACTCCTTCCGATAAATTCTCTTATTAAAGATGTTCTAGGAATATCTTCAATATTTGTAATTGGGAGGAAATATTCCAAAATTTTCAATAACCTTGTTACTTCAGAATACTCTGGAACATTGTCTGGAACAACTATTAAAAGCTGCTCAGCAAAAATCTTTAATACTGAAATCTCGTATACAAGCGCACTGTTAAACATTATATCGGCATTTTCTTGGTAGGGAAAGATATTTTTATCTTCCCCTCTTCTCACACTTGGCCACATCTTCAACGTTGCTAAAGCATCATGATTTCTGAATTTACTATCTCTAACTACTCTTCTTAAAAGTCTTGTATCTGTTGTATGCAATCTATTTGTATTATCCAAATTCAACTGTGTCAATGCACTAGCATAAATTTTATACTTTAACTCCTCGGGTATTTGTTCTGTTAATCTTGTGTTCAACCCATGTATACCTTCTACTATAATAGGTTGATCTTTTTCAATTTTCAATATTTTACCTTTTTTTCTTTTTCCCAAAGTAAAATCAAATTTTGGTATTTCAACCTCTTTACCCTCAAACAAATCCAATAAATTTTTATTAAACAAATCAATATCAATTGCCTCAAGAGCTTCAAAATCTGGTTTTCCATTTTCATCAACTGGAGTTCTTTCCCTATCTACAAAATAATCATCCAAGGAAATAGCAACAGGTCTTAGCCCACTTGCCCTTAATTGCACCATCAATCTTTTTGAAAAAGTTGTTTTTCCGCTAGATGAAGGCCCAGCAATCAAAATAAGCCTTACATTCTTCTTTTTCTTTATTTCTTCTGCTATAAACGCAATTTTTTTTTCATGAAGTGCTTCTGACATTATTATCAAATCAGTAACGCTTCTCTCACCCTTTGCAATTAAATTATTTAAATCCCCCACGCTATCAATATTCATTATCTCTAACCATTTTTTGTATTCAATGAAAACTTGGCTCAATTTAGGAAGGGGCTTAAATTCCAGTACGGGTTTTCCATTCTTAAAAACAGGCAAGACTAACACAAAACCATTCTCATACTTTAACAAATCAAAATATTTTAAAACTCCTGTAGAATAGGGCATATACCCATAAAAATAATCAAAACTATCTCCAAGTTTATAAACTTTCACAGTTTTTTTCTTACGATATCTCAACAAATTTATTTTATCGTAATATCCAAACTTCTCAAACAATTTTAACGCTTCACTTTTCATAAACTCAAATTTCAAAAATCTTTCATCTTTTTCAATTATTTCAAGCATTTTTTCTTTCACAACCAAAATTTCATCGTCAGCTAAAACTTTTACTCTGTTATTCGCATCCTTTAATTCGCAATAAATAGACTTACCTACACTGTGAGAAACTTTTAAAAAGTATTGCGGATACATTTTTTTCAAAACAGATTTTAATATAAAAAGCAAACCTCTTTGATATATTCTAAATCCGTCAACAGAATTAACATCTAAAAACAAAACCTTACCAGAATAATGTAAAGGCCTAAACAATTCAATAATTGTATTATCTATCTTCGCCGCTATTATAGGTGAATCATAATATTTTGAATAATTATCTACAAACTTTTTTAGAGTTTCACCTTTTTCAACTTCTACAACTTTACCATCATCCAAAAATTCCAGTTTTATCTTTTCCATATTTCCCCTCCTTTAAATTTTCCACGTTATTTCGAATGATTTTGGATCATGGTAAGTAAAATGTATATGATACACTAAATCTTTTACCTTTTTTAACTTTGACTTCTCAATAAGATTCTTAAAATGAGGATGTAACTTAATAATTACTTCTTTTGCTTCCTTTGGCGCCTCTTCTATTTTTTGATATAAATTTTTAATTGTTATCTTTGGAGAAACAATAAAACCAGCCCCACCACATACAGGACATGGTGAAATATAATTCTCAAAAAAAGACCTTACAGTTCTTTTTCTTGACATTTCCAAAAGCCCTAGTTTTGTAAAGCCAAATATTTCAATTTTACTTTTATCTTTTTTTATTTCTTCGTTTATCTGTTCTAATAACATGTTTTTCATATCATTTGAATCCATATCAATAAAATCAACCAAAACAATTCCACCAATATTCCTTAAACGTAATTGCCTGAAAATTTCCGAAACTGCCTCTTTGTTTGTTTGAAATGCAGTTTCTTGTTGACTTTTTCCTTTTACAAAATGCTTTGAATTGACATCTATTATAGTTAATGCTTCAGTTTTATCAATTATTATTTCTCCACCCGAAGGCAATGAAACCTTTCTACTAAACAATTCCCTAAAGTATTTGTAAATATTCATGTAATCAAAAGTATCACCATCTATTATTTCAATTTTTGGCCTTTTAATGAAAATTTTTAAATATTTCTTTATTGTTTCTAAATGTTTTAAGTTGTTAGTAATAATCAACCTTACATCTTTTGTTAACTTTTCTCTTAAAACATAATCGAGCAGATTCTCTTCTTTATACAAAATTTGAGCTTTCCTTTTACGTTTAAATATCTCTAAAACTTCAAAAGCTCTATTTGCCAGCAAATCCATTTCAGATTGAATATATGATTCATCCAATCCTTCTGCAGCAGTTCTAATTATAACACCTAAATTAGAATTTTCAGAAATATATTTTGCAATATCATGCAATCTTGCCCTCTCATTTTCATCTTCAATTTTTTTTGACACCCCTATAACTTTAGAAAAAGGAAATAAAACCATATACCTTCCCGCAATACTAATATTTGCAGTTAACTGTGGCCCTTTATCTCCAACTGGATCCTTTTTTACTTGTACTAATAGTTTAGTTCCTTTATCTATCTTTTTCAATGAGAAATAATTGTAATATTCTTCTGGGATATCTTTCAATCTTAAAAAACCATTTTTTTTATTTCCGATATTTACGAATATTGCGTCTAATGCATTTACTACCTTTTCTACACGTCCAAGATAAATGTTACCAGTAAGCTTTTCTTCTTCATCAGACACAATTTCAACTAATCTATTATTTTCAATAACTGCATAATGTAAGTTATCTTCAACCGAATTTAAAACTAACACTTTTTCCATGCTTTCAAAATCCTTTCATATACTCCCTTTGGTTTTCATTTAAAACGTCAATCTCTATTCCCAAAGATTTTAACTTTAAATCAGCAACTTCTATATCCAATTCCTCAGGATAACCGTATACTTTGTTCTCTAACTTACCATGATTCTTTTTTAAATAAATTAACGACAAAGTTTGAAGGGCAAAAGATATGTCCATTATTTCTATTGGATGACCATCAGCCGCTGCCAAATTTACCAATCTTCCTTCACCAATTAGAAAAATCTTTTTCCCGTTAATTTTATATCCTTTAACATTTGGTCTTGCTTCAAATACAAATTCTGCGTTTTTTTCAAGTTCATCAACCGGAATTTCAACATTAAAATGCCCTGCATTTGCTAGTATAACACCATCTTTCATATTAACAATATCTTCGTATTTTACCACATCTTTCATTCCAGTTGAAGTAACAACTATATCTGCAATTTTTGAAGTTTCTGACATTTTCATGACTCTATAACCATCCATTAGTGCTTCTAAAGCTTTAACTGGATCAACTTCTGTTATAATAACATTTGCACCTAATGCTTTGGCCCTCATTGCTATTCCACGGCCACACCATCCATACCCAGCAACAACAACATTTTTACCTGCAATTAGTGTATTTGTGTTTCTCATAATTGAATCCCATGTCGACTGACCTGTCCCATATCTATTATCAAATAAATACTTCATACGAGCATTGTTAACTGCAATTACCGGAACCGATAGTATACCACTCTTTTCCAAGTTTTTAATTCTTCGTACACCTGTAGTTGTTTCTTCGGAAATTCCCTTAAGATTTTTTAATAATTCTTTTCTTTCAGTATGTACAATAACACTCAAATCCGCCCCATCATCAAGAATTAGATCAGGATTGTAATCAAGTACTTTATTAAGATTTTCATAATAAATTTTTTCATCGTTTGTTCTCTTTGCGTGAACAATTATCCCAAAATCTTTTAAAGCTTCTGCAACATCATCTTGGGTTGATAATGGATTGCACCCAGTAACAAAAACTTCTGCTCCCAACTTTTTTAGAGTAATTGCCAAATAAGCTGTTTTAGCTTCCAAATGTATCGCCATTGTAATTTTTATTCCATCCAAAACCCCTTTATAATTTTTTTGCAAATAATTTAAAAGTGGCATATAATTTGAAACCCACTCAATTTTCTTTATACCAATCATACTATACCTCCCTATTTAATTTTTAACACTTTATATTTTATCACATATAAGTGAAAATCTAACAACTCTTTACGTTTAGTCTAAAATAAAAATAGCTTTTTGCAGTATTTATGACTTGCTTTTAAAATTAAATATATTAAAATTTTTATAGACACCAAAACAAAGGAGTTTAAAAATGGATCTAAAAAAATATTTGGAAAATCTAAATGTATCTTCAAAAGGTACGCCACAAAAAAGTTGGGATGAGTATTTTTTAAAAATAGCGCTTATAATATCCACACGTTCGTCTTGCATCCATAGAAAAGTTGGAGCGGTAATTGTAAAAGATAAAAGAATCCTTGCAACTGGTTATAATCAACCTCCTTCTGGTTTTCCCCACTGTAATGAAATTAACTGTATAAGAGATGATTTAAATATCTCCTCTGGAAAAAACCAGGAAATTTGTTATGCACTTCATGCTGAACAAAATGCTTTAATGCAAGCTGCAAAATTTGGTATATCTACCGATAATTCCATAATTTACGTTACACATAAACCTTGCTCCGTCTGTGCAAGACTTATAATAAACGCTGGGATAAAAAAAGTCATATTTATCAATGACTACCCTGATCCATTAACAGATTTTTTGTTTAAAGTATCAGAAATAAAAATTGAAAAATATGGAGGTGTAATAAATGAAGAGGGATGAACTTATCAAATATTTAAGAATTGATAGATGGCCAACCGTTTGGTGTCCAGGTTGTGGAAATGGAATAATAATGAAATCATTTATCCAAGCCACTCATGAATTGAATTTAGAAAAAGACAGAGTAGCAGTTATTTCTGGAATAGGTTGTTCTTCAAGAGCAACTGGATATTTAGATTTTAACACAATGCACACACTACATGGAAGAGCCATAGCATTTGCAACAGGGGTAAAACTTGCAAAACCAGATTTCAAAGTAATTGTAATGGGTGGTGATGGTGATTTAACAGCTATTGGTGGAAACCATTTTATACATGCTTGTAGAAGAAACATTGATTTAACTGTAATAGTGTTTAATAACATGATATACGGAATGACAGGAGGGCAACACTCGCCAACAACTCCACATGAAAAAATTACTAGTACCATGCCTTATGGTAATATTGAAAACTCTTTTGATATTGTGAATCTAGCACTATCTGCTGGTGCCACTTATGTTGCAAGAAGTACAGTCTATCATTATCCATTAACAGTAAAATATATAAAAGAAGCTATTACACACAAAGGAATGAGTGTTGTAGAAGTTTTAACAAATTGTCACACTTATTATGGTAGATATAATGGAATGAAGAATGCTTGGGACATTCACAACTACATGAAGGAAAATGCAATTTTAAAATCCAAAGCTGAAAAAATGGATAAGAATTTACTAAAAGACAAAATAATAATTGGTGTTTTCAAAAAAGAAGAAAAACATGACTTTTATGAAAATTATAAAAAAGTTGTTGCAATATCAAAAAATTCGGAGGTGTAAATAAATGGAAATCCAAAGACCATTTTCAATTAGAATCGCAGGAATAGGTGGTCAGGGAAATCTAATCGCTGGTTTAACTCTAGCAAAGGCATTAGTGAAATCTGGCAAGTATGTTGTACAAACTCAAAATTATACTGCACAAGTCAGAGGTGGACCAAGTTATTGTGATTTACTAATTTCTAATAAACCTATTGATTTTCCAAAAGCAACTCTCTTCGATATATTGTTAATTTTACACCCTTTTATGATTGAACAGTGTAAAAATGTCAGAAATAATGGTATAATTATTATTGATGATACATATATCAAAGAACTTCCACTTGAATCATTTAGGATGACCAAAAGAAAGATAAATATATCTGCTTCAAAAATTGCGCTTGAGAAATTTGGAAGCGAAATGTTTGCGAATATGATAATGTTAGGAGTTATTTCTAAAGCAACTTCAATAGTTAATATTGATTATTTAATTGAATCTATCAAAGAAAATATAAATCCAAAATACGTTGAAAAAAATATTGAGGCGGTGAAATATGGCACAACACTTACAGAAAAATTCTACAAACCAAGAATCGAAAGAAAAGTTAAAAGAACAATTGGGTTCGAATAATTTAAAAGAATCATTTTCACATGCAATTGAAGGTATATTAACAGCTATTTCTCAAGAAAGGAATTTAAGAATCCATTTTTTTGTAGGATTTGTTATACTATTTTTGAGTTTATTTTTGCCAATTGATAAAAATAACTATATATGGATTTTTTTCGCTGTATTTTTTGTAATAATTTCTGAATTAATAAACACTTTAATCGAAAATTTGCTTGATTTGTTTATACCAGAATTTCATCCTATTGTTAAAATAATAAAAGATATCAGTTCTGGTATCGTACTTTGGGCTGCAATGTTTTCTGTAATTGTCGGTATTGCAATCATTGGGAATTTATTGTTTAATTGGGATATAATTATTGCGAAAATCTTTGGTTTTGGATTTGTTTCCTTATTCCCATTTATATATGTTTTAGGAGTGATAAGATGGAAGAAAAAAAGATAAAAATATTAATAGTTGATGATTCGGCTTTTATGAGAATGATTCTAAAAGATGTTATTGAAAAAGAAAAAGACATGAAAATCGTTGGAATTGCCAAAGACGGTCTTGAAGCAGTAGAACTTGCTATAAAACACAAACCTGACGTCATTACATTAGACGTTGAAATGCCTAAATTAAATGGAATTGAAGCATTAAAGGAAATTATGAAACGTTCTCCTTCAAGAATAATAATGGTTAGTAGTCTTACAGAAGAAGGTGCTGATATAACTATAACTGCACTTCAACTTGGAGCGGTTGACTTTGTCACAAAACCTGCTGGAAGTATTTCAATGAATTTTAGAAAAGTAGCAGGGGAACTAATTGAAAAAATAAGAAATGCCATGAAAATTGACGTTAAAGCTCTATCACGAAAAATCACTTACAGTCATAAAACATTTAGTGTCAAATCTTTAGTTTCCGGAAAAATCGTTGTTATTGGTTCATCAACTGGTGGGCCAAAATCATTAGACCAGGTGATCCCACCGCTACCTTCGAATTTTCCTGCACCAATAATTCTTGTTCAACATATGCCCGCTGGATTTACAAAATCACTTGCAAATAGATTAAATAAAATTTCAAATTTAAACGTTAAAGAGGCTGAAGAGGGAGACATACTAAAACCTGGGTGGGTGTATGTTGCTCCTGGCGATTACCACCTTGGAATAAGATTACATGATAAAAAAAGTATAGTCTATCTTGAAAAAAGCGAAAAAATTAATAACGTTAGACCTGCAGTCGATTTTACATTGGATAAGGTTGCAGAAATATACAAGGAAAAAACAATATCTGTTATTTTAACTGGAATGGGTAAAGATGGTACAAAAGGTGCATTCAAAGTGAAATACTACAAAGGAATTGTTATTGCTGAATCAAAGGAAACTTGTGTAGTATACGGTATGCCAAAATCAGTGGTTGAAGAAGGATATGCAGATTTTGTGTTACCCGCATATAAAATACCAGAAAAACTAGTTGAAATAATTTAGGAAAATAATTTAAGGAGGTGTAAATTTATGAAAAAGCTTTTTGTTTCATTTTTTATATTGGCATTGTCTATATTTTATTTTGGGGCCTTTAAAGATGTTCCAGTAAATCACTGGGCATATGATGCTGTAAATGAACTAAGTAAATTAGGAATTGTTAGTGGAATGCCTGATGGAACTTTCCAAGGAAACCAAGGAATGACGCGTTATCAAGTTGCTGTTGCACTTTATAGAATGATGAATTATATCCAATCTCAAATTGACAAGGCTGTTTCCAATACATCTAATGTAAGTAAACTACGAGAGCAGATTTTAACACTTTCTGATATTGTAAGCACAGCAATGAACAAGATAGAAGATTTATCTTCTCTAAAAGATTCCGTTCAGATTGTATCTTCAGATGTTAGCGAACTTAAAACGTCATTAGTTAATACTAAAAATGATGTAAAAAGTTTATCAATCGATATCTCATCATTAAAGAATAAAGTAGACGAATTAAATAACAAAATTACTATTTTAGAAAGCAAAATGCTTAATGAAGATATAAACAAATACTTGTCTCAAAAAGTTGACCTTGATAAGTTTAACAAATTATCATATGAGTTTGATAACTTTAAAAAGCAAACTGAAAATAAACTTGATGCATTAAATGGTGATATAGTTACTATAAAGACAGAAAACAGCAATATGCAGAAAACAATTGATACTCTAAATAACAACTATTCAAGCCTTGAAGAATATTTAAATGCTAAAACCAAAGCCTTGGATACAAGAATTTCTACTATTTCTGGTGATGTTACTCAGTTAAAAGTTGATTTTCAAACATTCAAATCAGATTATGATATTACAGTACAAACGTTTAATAAAAAGATTGAAAAATTAAATCAAATCGTAAGTAATTATGAAACTATTTCCACAGTTGTTGAAAATTTAAATAAAAATTACTCAACCTTAAAATCTACAACCGAAAACAAAATCGATGAACTATCTCAGGAAATAAACGAAATAAAAAATTCAAGTAATTCTACGTCTTCAACTTCAACTATCGCGTTAATCATATCGATCTTATCAGGCGCAGTCGCTGGTATAGCTTTATATTTAACAATAACCAATTAATACATAAAACCATAACAATATCCCACTACTGGATCAAAAAAAAATAAAAAAGCACCCCCGAAGCAACAAAATAAAACTGACAAGGGGGTGTTTTTCTTTTGCGAAGAAAGTACAAAATTTTTGTATTCTCCTAAAATAAAAGAAAAAATCATTTGAATTTCCCTTTGGAATTGCTCAAAGCAGAGTTCGTTTGCAGATTAATAAATAAAAGCGTAAAATATCATCTATTTCAAAAATCACATATTACTGAACATAGCACAAAAAAGAAATGACAAAAAACTTAAAGAAAAAATTAAAAAGACATATCTCAAAATACAATGGTGTTTACAGATATCACCGTAAGTATACATATTAAAGAAGTGAGAATAATAAATAATAATCTTTCAAAAAACACATACTAAATCTTTAAATTACTAAACATTACCAAGTACTACAAAAAATCATCGCTTATGTTTTTAACCAATAAAATTAAATATCTATTACAAATAACACAAAAT
This sequence comes from Thermosipho sp. 1070, assembly GCF_001682135.1. NCBI lineage: Bacteria > Thermotogati > Thermotogota > Thermotogae > Thermotogales > Fervidobacteriaceae > Thermosipho > Thermosipho sp. 1070. Next base: position 63,134 of record NZ_CP007121.1, read on the forward strand.
AATAAAAAAGGTGTTTCCTAAGAGGAAACACCTTATATATGACTTACATATTATAATTTAAAATTTGATAAGTATTGATTTAGACCTTCTACAGCGTTATTTAAATCATCTGAATATATTTTTACTTCTGATGCTTGTTTTGCTTGATTTTCCACTTGTTCTGCCATGTGTTTTATTTCTTCTTCCACTTCCATCAACGTCTTTGTTACCCTATCTATTGCCGCACTTACTTCTTCTGATGCTCCACTTTGTTCTTCTGATGTCGCTGCCAAGTCATTTGTCATTCCGTATATGTCTTCTATCTTTTCCAATAATTCCACTATTGATTCACTTACTTTCTCCGATGATTCTACTGAATCTTCTATCTTTTCCCCTACTTCTTCTGTGTATTTTGCCACGTTTACCGCTTGATCCTTTATTGCATTTAATACTTCTGCTATCTTTTGTGTTTGACTTTTACTTTCTTCGGCTAGTTTCCTTATTTCATCCGCAACTACTGCAAATCCCCTTCCTGCTTCTCCTGCTCTTGCCGCTTCTATTGCTGCATTAAGCGCTAGTAAATTCGTCTGTTCCGCTATGTTTGATATTGTTCCTACTATTTCCCCTATCATATTTGATGATTCTTCCATCTCACGTACCGATTTTTCTGTCTCCTTCATCGTTTCGTTTACTTTCATTATTACTTCTTTTAGTTCTTTTACTCTTCCTGATGAGTCTGTTGCCTTCTCTTTCATCTCTTCTGCTTTCCTTGCCAAATTCTCCGCATAGTTTGCTATGTTTTGCGCGCCTGATGCTATCTCTTCCATTCCACTGTTTGCCTCTTCTGTCGCCGATACTACTTCTTGTAATTCATATGTCGCTTTGTTTACCGTTTCTGTTGCATCTTTTGCTGCTCTTTCTGTGTCTTCTACTAGGTTGTCCAATAACTGTGATACTGAGTATACTTGTGAGTTTAGTTTCATTACTTCTCCTACCGTTTGCTTGAAATTATCCACCAATATCTTAAACGCATTTGTTAGTTGACTTATCTCATCTTTCCCTTTTCTTTCTTTTATCTCTACCGTTAAGTCTTTTTCCGATACTCTCTTTGCTATTTCACTTATCTCTATTATTGGTTTACTTATTGATTTCGATACAAAGTATGCTATTATCGCTGCTATTAATGCAACTATTATTCCCGTTAGTATCCCTAGATTTACTATATTTTTCGCTTCCTTTATCACTTCCGAGTAATTTATTGTAGCCATTACTTTCAACGGTAAATCATCTATCTTTATAAAGCTTGCAAATTTTTCATATCCATTGTATTTATACCTTACACTCCCTTTGTCTTTTGATAAGAGTTCTTCTTTTAGCTTCTCAAGCCCTTTTTCCTTTGCTATGTCTAGTTCGTTTATTTTACTTTCATCTGGATGTGCCACCACTAACGTGTCGTATATTATACTTACTATTCCATTTTCTCCTATCTTTGCCCCTTTTATCATATCTTGTAGTATGCTTTGTGGATATAATCCAACTAATACCGCAACTACGTTATCACTGAAGTCTTTTACTGGTACAGCAACTGCTATGGTGCTTGTAGAATTGTATTCAAATGGTATGTATATGTCATATTCTTTTTCCTTGTTTTTTATCTTGTCAATTATATCTTTTAACTTCTCTGGAAAATTAATTGATAACTCACCTGTCTCATCAAGTACTTCACCTGTTTCTAATACGATAAATGTCTGGATAACCCCCTCTTTTTTTAACGCATTTCTTGCATTTCTAATTCCCCATGCAAGTTGTTTTTTTCCTAAATCACTTGTCGCATTCATCAAATATGGGGTAAGTGACCCCCCTGTTGCATACTTGTAAATTGGATCAATGATGTTTTCTAGTTCTGCATGTACGTCTTTGGAGATCGAGGTAAGGATGAGTTTGTTTATAGTACTTGCGCTTTTTGAAACGTTTTTGAAGGCAAGATATGATGAAATTGAAACACTTGTTACCGTAGCAATTATTGCTACCAATACTAAGGATAGTATGAGTTTAAATTGTAGTTTCATTTAACCACCTCCGAAAGTATGTATTCTCTTACATTTTCAAAATCTTCTCCAAAATATCTATCACCATTCATTTCGATATTAATATTTGAAAGAAAATCTTCAATCATTTTAGAGGACTTTAATGGACGCCTAAATTCCAAAGCAACCCTAACTAACATTGTCTCAATTGATATTAAATCTACTACATTTGTATAAATTTTTCTTAACTTCCTTGCAGAAGTTGCTCCCATACTTACATGATCTTCTTGGTATGCAGATGTTGGAATCGTATCACATGATGCAGGATGAGATAAAACTTTATTTTCATTACATATTGCAGCAGCCGCATATTGCCAAATCATATAACCAGAGTTAAGTCCCTCTTTTCCAGATGCAAGAAATGCAGGTAATCCCCTATTAACTAGTGGGTTTACCAATCTATCAATTCTTCTTTCGATCATATTACCTAAATCAGTTAACGCTATAGATAAATAATCACAAACTAATGCAACTGGTTCACCATGGAAATTTCCACCACTAATTATTTCCTCATCAAATATTAACGGATTATCCGTTGCCGCATTAATTTCATTTTCAGCAACTTTTTTGGCAAATTCAAGAGTATCATACACTGCACCATAAACCTGAGGAATAGCTCTAAGTGTGTATGCATCTTGGACATTAGAACATTTGATGTGTGATTCTCTTAATTTACTCTTATTAAGATATTTTCTCAGTAATTCGGCAATATAAATTTGGCCTTTATGATTTCTTACTCTTTGCAATCTATCATCAAATGCGACTGGTGTCCCAAGTAAAACATCTGTTGATGCTGCTGCAATTAAAGTTGCAATTTCTATTAATCTAAACATATCTCTGACAACAAGTGAAAGTATCGCTGTCATAAATTGCGTGCCATTTAATAAACTTAAGCCTTCTTTTTCTTTTAAAGTCAATGGTGTTATATTTTTTTCTTTCAATATTTCTCTTGTTTCAACTTTCTTGCCATTCTTTAAAACATATCCTTCACCAATTAGTGCCATTGAAATATGTGATAATGGTGCCAAATCACCACTTGCACCAACACTCCCCTTCTCCGGCACATATGGTACAACATCTTTATTCAAAAACTCTACTAATTTTTCTATTACCGACACTCTTACCCCTGAAAAACCTTTTGCTAATGAATTAGCCCTCAACAACATCATCGCACGAACGATATCATAGTTCAGTGGCTCACCGATACCTGCTGAATGAGATAACACAATATTTTTTTGTAAATCCTCTAATTCTTCTTTTGAAATTCTTACATTAACCAATGCACCAAAACCTGTATTCACACCGTAAACTGGTTTGTTTTTTTCTAAAATTTCTTCAACTTTTTTTCTAGAAAGTTCAACATTTTTTTTGGCCTTATCATCAAGCAAAACTTGTTCATATTTTCTCGATACTTTATGAACATCCTCAACGGTTAAGCTATTTCCGTTAATATATATCAAAAAAATCCCCCCTCTAATATTATCTATGACAAATATATCACAATAAAAATTTTAATCAAATACCAATTCTTATCTTTTTTATAAATCAGATACAGATATCTTATTTATTTCATCATTTTCTAAATATCTTGCAATAACATAAAGTAAATCTGAAATCCTATTAATATACGCCAATAACTGTAATCTTACATTTTCGACTTTTGACAGTCTAACAATGTATCTTTCGCCTCTTCTTGCAATTGTTCTACAAACATCAAGTAATGCACTTTCCTTTTTAGCACCCGGTATTACAAAAGAGCTTATATTTAATTTCTTTTCGTAATTTTCTACATATTTTGTTACTCTATCAACATCTCTTTTGTCAATAAGCTCAATAAATTTTTCACCTTTTGCTAATTCAGTAGCTATTCTAAACAAATCCTTTTGAATTTCTTCAATTATAGTTTTTTCATTCACATCCAAACCAATTTTTGCCAATCCAAGAAATGATACCAGCTCATCTATCGTTCCATACGCTTCTACTCTGATATTATCTTTGTCTACTCTCTCACCATTTGCCAAAAATGTCTTTCCATCATCACCCATTTTTGTACTTATCATTATTTATCCCCTCCTAAAATTACTCTTTTAAAAAATTCTAATTCTTTGATAATAATATCTATATTTACATCCTGCATTAAAAATGATTTTAAAATAGATAAAGGTATTAATTCCAAAACATTATTTACATTCTTTAAACTATTAAAAAAACACTTTTTTTGTATATCAATACTAATATTCATATTTAATTTCTCCACTTCATTCCAAAAACTCTGAAAAAGAGCATAATCACTCTTAAATTTTACCTTATAAATTAAAGTATTATCTGAGTTAATTATGTAGCCTAACTTTTCTACAATTCTCAACAATCTAGAAAAAATTATTAAATCAAGGTATTTCTCCGCATTCTTTACAGAAAATACGTTAGGATGCTCTATTAAAAAATCCATATTTAAATTTATAATAATTTCATTTTTTTCAAAAGAATTTTCTATTTTTAATACCTCTCTTTCACAGTTTACTTTCTTTTTAAATAATTCTTTTGAAACGAAATTTCTAATCTTAAATAATTCAAAATTTTCATCATTAAATTCAATGAAAATATCGATATTTGAATCTTTTTCCTTACATTTATATATATTAAAATTTATATCATTAAACTCTTCACTGCCAATATAAATACACTCACTTAAATTCCAGTCAAAATAGCTGTTACAAACAATATATCGTTTTTCAACTATAATTGGTACTAGATAATCAAACACTTCCTTTATCGAAAAGAAAGAATCAATGTATAAAATCACACCTAATCCCCCTTAAAAATTTTTTTTAGTTCTTTAATATCATCCTTAAAATCATCTTTGTTTTCGCAATTTTCAATTATATTTTTCAAGATTTTTAATGCTTTAACCGTCTTTTTTAGCTTTCTTTCAGGTTCCCTTTCAAAACGTTTTAAGTAAAAAAAGAAATAGTAAATAATAAACAAAGAAACTGGGACAAATACAAAATACAACATTATATGATGTGCTGGATAAGCAGAATAAACCAAAAAATTCAAGTCTTTTTTTTCAACTATTTTAAATAAAACTTTTTTCCCGTTATAATAAGTAATATTACCTTTAACATCAGGAAACATTTCATTAAAACTTACAGAAAAATTGTTACTATTAACTATCTTTTTATCATTAGTAAAAAATACAAAATAAGATGTTATTTTAGGAATTGTATAAAAAGCATTATCTTTTACATAAATAAGATTTGAAGTTTCACCAAACTTTACAATTGAAATCCCCTCTGAAAGATTTTCAACTTTAAAAACCTTCCCCATATAGTATATTTTATTTCTTTCTACTACATAACCTTCTGGTTGTTTGTTTGAAATTATGTTTGCAATCAAATTTTCATAATTTTCATAATCAAAATCAGCAATTTTTTCATACTCATTTAGTTGAAATTTTGAGTAAGACAAATCCATTTTAAACATTAAATAAGGCAAAACCATAAAAAAAATAACAAAAAAAATAACGGGTAACTTCCTCATCCTATCATTCCTTTACTTTTGCCATTATTAAAAGATCAACATAATTTCCATCTAAATTCACAGCTTTTTTCTTTCTACCTTCGATTTTATATCCAAGTTTAATATAAAGATTAATTGCAATTAAATTACTCTCAATTACTTCCAATTGAATTCTTTTTACTCCATTCTTAAAAACCCACTCTTCTGCAATCTGAATAAGCTTTTTACCAATACCCATTCCTCTAAATTCCCGTAAAACAGATATTCCATATTCAGCAACATGTCTCATACGTTTTCTTTCATGAATCATTATATCAATTTCACCTATAATTTTGTTTTCTAACTTAGCGATAAAAATCTTTCTTAACTCATTTTCAATGTAGAATTCTACATATTTCTTAAAAGATTTAAAATCCATCAATTCTTCTAGAGAAGTTACTAAAAATTTTGTTTCGCTTAAAACACTTTTTCTAAATTCATATAACTCATTAATTTCATTAAAAAAAATTTCCTTAAAAACAAAATCAAAATTCAACGTTAAACTCCTCCAATATTTTGTTATTGAGATCTATAACCTTTATATTTAAATCATCATTAAGTTTCAACAAAACGAAATGATATTCTTTATAAAACGATACAAGATATTCATTATCAATCACTTTCCCATAAAGTGATGCACCAGCACCTCCGGTAATAATATAATGAGTATTATTAACATAAAAATGTTGATAATTATGCTCATGCCCAGAAATAACAATTTTAATACCTTTATCAGCAATAATTTTATCTAATTTTGACAAATCCAATCTATCTTTCCAATGTGGTCCAACTGTATAAATTGGATAATGCAAAAAGACTATGCTTCTCTCATTTCCATAATTTTCTAAAAATTCTAAATAACCTTTCGTATACGGATCCAAAAAAATAAGTCTATATTTCTTAAAATCTGCATAATAATTGTACAATCCAAAATACTTTTTATAATAAACATCAGGATTCTCGTGATTGCCTTTTACTAATTGGAAATAAGAATTTTTTCTCAAGTTTTTTGTTATTTTAAAAAAAGTATTCCACTCCTCTTTCCTATCTCCTCTATTTACCATATCCCCCAAATGAACTACGACAGTTGGATTATAAGAAGAAATCAACTCTACAATTTTTATATGAACTTTATTTCCAAAACGTGAATCACCGTATACAGCTACCAAATTTGTTGTGTTAGGAAAAAACTCTCCATCACACAACTTACACATATCATTTTCTTCATACAAATAATAAAAAACATTAGAGAATAAAAACATTGGAACAAAAATAAATAAAAATACCATCTTCTTTAACATTAATCTGCACTTCCAGAATTTTTTCTAATTTCAACAATATCAAAATCTATATCCATTTTTAAACTATCTAACATTTTTAAAATGTCCTTTTTAAAATAATCGGTTGTAATAATCCTTAAAATTCCACCTTCGTATTTTCTTATATTAACCATATTATCTTGCGCTTCTAAAATGTAACTCAAATAATGTACATCGTTCTTATCAATATTCAATAAAATATCAATCTCCATATTTATCCTCCTTTTTAGTCATAAATGGACATTTACTTATTATCTTATTATTCTTTAAAAACTCATCAAAATGCTTTAAAAACAATGGCTTTTCCTGCGGGCACTCATTCATAAACTTTGCAAATAAAACAAACTTTTCAGCGACTTCATCCCCCAAATCAAAATATATCTTAAAACATGCTTCTTGTGCTTTTAAAGGTTCTATTTTCAAGAATTCTATCAAAAATCTTCTAAATGCTTGAATGTTTTTATTTTCCTTCAAAGCTATGTTTTTACCTTCCTCAGTTAAAGTTATAGCTCCTCTTTTTTCATAATAAATCAAACCTTTTTTTGCCAATGAATTTAAAGTCTGCTTCGCAGAAGGCATTTTAACTCCTGCATAATCCGATACTTTCTTTAATCTTGTCCAGCCCATTGAGTTTAAAGTAAGATATACAATCAAAAGATATTTTCTTTCTGCTTTAGTTAAATTACGGTGACTTGACAAAAAAATCCCTCCACATAAGTTTATTCTAATTGTATTTTAACACATCATTCCAATTCAAGATACTTTTGAAGAAGTTTAAGTGTTGCTTCAATTGCATCGACATGAGTTCTTTCATAGCCATGTGACGCATAAATCCCAGGACCAATTAATCCATGTTTTACGTTATATCCCGCACGCACTGCAGCACTTGCATCAGAACTATAATACGGATATATATCAACAGTAAAATTTACCTTTGATAGTTCAGCAGCTCTTATCAATTTACCAACTACATCATAATCATACGGTCCACTTGAATCTTTGGCACAAACTGAAACTGAATAGACATCTGAATCTAAATCATCTCCCACTGCTCCCATATCTACAGCAATAACTTCTGTTACGTCATCTGGAATTCCAGAAGATGCTCCATGACCAACTTCCTCATAACTTGTAAACATAATATAGATCTTTCTTTTTGGTTCTATAGTAAAATCTCTTATTACCTTTGCCAAAGTTAGCAAAATACCTGCTCCTGCTTTATCATCTAAAAATCTACTTTTTAAAAATCCAGTTCTTGTTAAAACAGTTCTTGGCTCAAATGCTATATAATCACCTGGCCTTATTCCAAGGTTTTCCACATCTTCCTTGCTATAAACTTTCTGATCTAAAACAACTTCCACGTTATTTTCATTTCTTTCAATAGTTCCAGTATCATTATAAACGTGGACTGAAGGATGTATGTTATAAATTGTACCAGTATATGCTTTGTTATCTCTTGTGAAAACTATACAATTTTCATTTTCAATATGCGAAAAAGGATACCCACCAATTCTTGTTAACTTTAATCTACCATTTGGTTTTATTGATCTAACCATAGCACCAAGTGTATCAACGTGCGCCATAAGTAATATTGCATTGCTATCCCCATGACCTAAATCTACAATTAAGCTTTTTTTATTAGTATATTCATATCTAAAACCTAATTTTCTAACTTCATTAATCAAATAATTCATTATCCTATTTGTAAAACCAGTAGGACTTGGAATCTCACACAAATCAATAATTTTACCGATTGCTTCTTGAACGTACGACATTTATATCCCTCCCAATTTATAATTTTTCAAAATTTTCTTCAAATAATCTTGCGTATAAAAAGAACTAAATTCCATAAATTCAATAGAATTTTTATCGGAAAAAGTTAGGTAAAAAACCTTATTTGAAATTTTTCTTATCTCACTTAAACTATTTAAATTAATTAATTCAAAATAACTCAATTCTTTGTTATTAACCATATAATAAGGCACATCTAAAATTTTAAAATCACCTTTGAATGTTATACCTAAATCCACTTCGCCTTTCTCAATTAACTTCATACATTCCCCAATTGTTAAAACTTCAACGTATTCAATCTTATGATTATACTCTTTTGAAAAATCTTCTAAAATTTTTGGAATAATTCCCGCAAAAGTATCTTGATATTTTTGACAAATAACTGGGATCCTTACAACAGCCACCTTCAATTTTGAATGAATTTTAAAAGAGAGTAAGTAAACAAATGTAGTCAACAAAGCTCCAAGCATTGCTTCGGTAATTGCCACATCTGGTGCTAAATATACAACGTAAATTGCAACCATCAAAACACTCAGTACCGTTCTATATAAAAAAGAATTAAATACTTTTTTAGAAAAAAACACAAAAATAGTTACCAAAACCGCAAAAAAAGATAAAACATACTGCATCATTATCTTTTATCCTTTCTAACAAAAGAAATTGAAATAAAATAAGTTACTGCAGGCATTCCTATTAACATAATTAAAAGTGCAACTAAAATCTTTTCAATTTGAAAACCGCGTATTAATAAACCTATTAATATCAAAATCCCTCCACCAGTATCTCCCGCGCTCAAATAGTGTAGTTTTTTAAACATGTTTTTATTAAACAACGCAAAAATATTCCCAATTAACATCAAAAAAGCACCAAAAATTATTATCATCAATCACTCCTTGAAAGAAATGAAGTAATAGCAAATGCTCCACCTATTGAAATCAAAACATAAAAAATTGCAACATCTACTATTATTGGCAAATCACTATAATATGAATATACCAACAACAAAATTGATATCTTAGTAGAAATAGAAAGAAGAGGAATCAATTTTTCATAAACATTCTTAAAATATCCAATCCCAATTATCGAAATAAATAATGAAATCAATATTAACAATATTGCTACCATCTCAATCACCTAATTTATGAATATAAAGGAATCTGTCATCGTGATCAAAAGCTATTGTCTTTGGTGTTAATGTTATATACAATATCTTTATTAACATCTCAAAATCATCTTTATATTCCTCAAATTCGATTTTTTCATTTTTAATAAAGAAAACCAAAATTGATTCATACAAAGTTTTGGGAATATACTTTAAAAGTAAAAACACCAATTTAGAAAAATTTAAAACATTTTGCTTGAAAATTTCATATACTATTATTGAAACAAAAAGATTTAGAAAAAAATATTCTTTCCCCGAAAATACACTCAAGAACAAAGTACCTAAAATAATATTAATTAAATGTACCATTCTTCTTTTAATGGCCTCCTCATTAAATCCAACATAGATAGCCTTGGATTTTTATTTGCGTATAGTATTTTAAACACTTCACTAGAAATAGGCATATCTATACCTCTCTTTAAGGAAAGCTCAACAACAGCTTTCACAGTATACATACCCTCTGCAACCATTTTGGTATTTTTCATTACCTCTTCAAGTGTTTGACCTTTTGCTATTAACTCTCCCAAAAGTCTATTTCTACTATGTCTACTATTACATGTGACCATCAAATCTCCTACGCCTGAAAGTCCAAAAAAAGTTTTTTCCTGTGCTCCAAAGATTTTTCCAAACTTTATCATTTCATATAAAGCACGTGTCATTAGTGCCGCTTTTGAATTATCCCACCCACCTAATCCATCTAAAACTCCTGCGGCAATTGCCATAACATTCTTCAAAGCACCAGAAATCTCTATCCCAACCACATCATCAGAGGTATACACTCTAAAATAATCATTACTGAACAATATTTGTAATTCTTCAACATTTTCACCGGCGATTGTTACAGCTGTAGGTATATTTTCAGCTACTTCTTCAGCATGTGATGGTCCTGAAAGAACGGTATAGGGTATACTAACAAAATCTCTTATAATTTCCGAAACTCGTTTTAAAGTCTTTATCTCTAAACCCTTTGATAAGTTAACGATTCCTTTAACATTATCCCAATACTTAATCTTACTTAAATTTTCCCTTATAAATTGCACAGGTATAGCTATAACAAGATAGTCCGAAAAATCCACAACTTCTTGTATGTTATCTGAAGCATTAAATTTTGGTCTAATCCCATTTAAATAACTTATCTTTTTTAAAACATTTATTTCAAATACTACTTCCTTTCTTCTAGCCCAAACCAATACATCTTGTCCATTATCAACCAACAAATTTGCAAAAGCACATCCCCAACTTCCTGCACCAATTACTCCAAATTTCACTCGAGCACCTCCATAATCTTTTTTACGGACCACTTTACAGCAGGTGTTCTATACGGGTTTGATTCACTATCTAATTTTAATACCCACTTCATCTTCTCCTTAGGGTATAAAACTAAAAAGTAATGTTGCGTAAATTCATCATCAGAAGATATAATTTTAAATATATAAGCATCTCCATTTACTTCCTTATAAACATTTTTAACCACAAAAATCTTATTATCTTCCTTAAAAACTTGTCCCTTTAATTCCAATACCTTTTGTTCTGTTATTTTTCCCACAGCATGTGGCATATCATCCTCACTCCTCAACAAACGTGTTATCTTTCCCTTTTTGATTTTCCAAACCTTTAATCTAAAAATATCTCTATTAAATCTTATCCATTTTTTCTCATATCTGGTTAAAAATTCACGTTTAGGGTTTTTTTCGATATCATTTACTTTAAAGTATCCGCTCTCCTTTGCATTTTCGTATGCTTCAATTGCGTACCACTCTTGATCAGTAACAAGTTCAAATTCCCCATTGTATTTTAAAACTACTGACAATACATTGAAAAAATCCTTAATTATTATTCTTCTATGTGCCTGTGAATTTTTATACCAAGGAACAGGAAAATTCATTATCAACTTATCAATAGAATCGTCGCTAAAAAATTCTCTCACACCAAACCTTGCATCACAGAGAATTAATTTTGCATTTTTTATACCATTTCGTTTTAATTTTCTTTGTGCTTTCACCATAGATGTAATTGAAAGCTCAAATCCAATATAATTAATATTCTTATTCTTACTAGTATAGTAAGCCGCATATTCCCCATTCCCAAAACCAAGTTCCACATGAATTGGACCATAATTTCCAAAAATTTCATCCCAATTTAAAGGAAACTTATTTAAAAATTGAGGTTTCAACTCAAATTCCGGATATATCATCTGAGACCTCCTACTCTTTCAATAAAATACTTTGCATGCTTGCTATAAGTACTATTTGGAAATCTTTCTATAAAATCTTTAAATAACAAGTAAGATTTTTCAAAATCACCTATCTGATAATAATTTAAAGCTCTATAATAATATGTATCATCTAAGAAATAAATATTCTTCACATTCAAAGAAACAGCTTTATCTATTACAAATTCCAAAATATTAATCGACATTAAATAATTTTTCTGTCTATAATATTCATATCCCATTAACCATAAAAAACGTAAGGTTTCAATATTTTTTGGATTTAACCTTTCAAATAGTTCAACACTTTTTGTTTCTTTATCTTTAGAATTTTCAAGTACTTTTAAGTTTTCTTCAACTTCAGAAAGTTTTAAAATAAGATTTTTAGAACTTTCCTTTTGTAATGTTTTTATTTCCTCCAAGATTTTAGAGACTGTTTCATTCGAGGAAATAATCTCATTTTTTACTTCATTACTTGATTCCAAAATTTTTGTATTCAATTTTTCAAAATTAACTTCAATTTTTGAATTTATTTTATCTAAAGAATTTTTTAATGAAAATATAGTCGGATTAAACAATGAGATAATTGTAAAAATCAATATAATAATCAAAGTTCCCATAATAAATATGTTAATATTTTGTGGTTTTTTTTCTTGGAGTTCTAAATCTAAATTTGGTTCGAAATTTAATAAAATACCTTTCAAATATCTTATAAGCTCTTTATCATTATTTCTAATTGCTTTTTCTAATTCAAGTCTTATCACTTGAACAACTTCTGGATACTCACTTTTTATTGAATTATAATCTATATTTTTATCAAGTTCATTATAAATTTTTTCTACTGCATTTTCTAAATCACCAACCTGTATCTCTCCCGTTTTAAGTGCAATGCCATAAAAAAATTTCTCTTCATAACTCAAACTTTCAAATATCTTTCTTGCATTTTCTAAATCACCTGAAAAAACAGCATATTCAAATTTTAAAAATGGATATTCTCTTTCAACTATTTGTATTATACTTTCCGCTAACTGGTATTTCCCCTCTTTCATAATTTTTCTAATAAATCTTACAAGATTGTCATTCACTTTATCACCTCCGCAATAGCTTTTGGTAAATAATCAAGAATTTCACTAACGAAATTACGCCCCTCGTATTTATACATTTCAGCAGCAAGTCCCATTGTATAAATTCCTGTAAGTACTCCATTTAATACCTCATGGTTCTGTGCAACAAATCCTGCTATAACTCCACTTAATATATCCCCACTTCCACCTTTTGACAAAGAGGAATTTCCCGTTAAATTGAAATAAATACTTTCTCCATCCGAAATTATAGTCGTAACATCTTTTAAAGCAATTACTAAATTATATCTTTCTGCAGTTTCTTTTACTAGTTTATAATTATATTTTACTTCAGATATTTTCATTTCCATAAATTTTGCAAATTCACCTGGATGAGGTGTTATTACAACTTTTTCTTTAAATAAAATTTCATCTTTAAATCTTGAAAGATAGTATATACCATCTGCATCAACTATTATCGGTACATTTACATTTTCAAAAACTTTTTTTACAAATTCACTTATTTCTTCTCTTCTTCCCAATCCAGGTCCAATTACAACAACTGTATTTGAATCAAGCACCTTTTCTATCTCATACAAACTATTTTCAGTAAAATCTATTGTAATAGGAATAATTCCAGGCTCATAATTTACCGCATTAACTACAACTTTATTATTACCTGCAATATACACCCTTCCAACACCAGCCCTTAAAGCCCCTAACACAGATAATAAAGGCGCACCTATATAATTTTCAGAACCACCAATAACAATAACTTTTCCATAAGTCGATTTATTACTTTCCTTTAATCTTTTTGGAACCTCAAAATAACTTTTCGTTAAAAGTAACTTATCACATGGGTAAATAGCCCCCAAAATCTTCGGTATACCAATTTTAACTACTTTTAACTTTCCAGTAAGTGCTCTTCCAGGAAATAAAAAATGGCCAACTTTTGGGTATTCAAAAGTAACTGTTAAATCTGCCTTAATTGCCGTTCCCAAAACTCTTGCAGTATCAGCTGAAACACCTGTTGGTATATCAACTGAAACCGTAAATTTTGAATATAAATTTATATAATCAATAATTTCTGCATAAATTCCTTCCACTATTTTTGATAATCCAGTACCAAAAATAGCATCTATTACCACATCACTGTTTCCCAATAATTTAGGCACTTCCAAAATATTCTCCTTTGAAATTTTTATTACCTCTCCGCCAAACGATTTATAAACTTCAAAATTCTTTTTTGCCTCTTCTGTAACAAAATCATCTATAAAAACTACTTTTACTGCTTCTGTATAATTTAACAGTTCTCTTGCAATTACAAGACCATCTCCTCCATTATTTCCAGGTCCACAAAACACTAAATAACTGTATTTTGATAATTTTTCCAATTCATTCCATAAAACTTCTACTGTTGACACTCCAGCTCTTTCCATTAAAATCAAACTATCTATTCCAAAATCGTTTATAGCCTTTTTTTCTAATTCCTTCATTTCTTTAGATGACACTATTCTCAAATCAATCACCTCGATATAAAAATTTATAAATATAATACGCAGTATAGACTTTCTTTAAGTATCTTTTACCAGCACTTTCTTTAACCTCTTTTGATGCATGTGGGCCTGTATTATAACCAATTAAAGCATCCGCTAAATTACCGTTAAGTTCATACAGATACTCAAGATATTTTATTCCCAATTGTATATTATCCTTTGGAACATAAAGATTGTAATTTTTATCAAACTTTTTATTAATCCACTCAGAAGTTTGTGGCATTACCTGCATTAAACCATAGGCACCAAGCGGAGAAACAGCATCTTTTATAAAACTACTCTCAACTTTTATAATGCTTAATATCAAGAGCTTATCAAAAATTGTTTCTGGAAAATATTCAGTATATTTATACGGAAAATTTTTAAATAACCAAAACAAAAAAAATAGACAAATTACTGAAACAAAAAACATAAATATTCTCAAATTAAACACCTCAAAAATATTTTAACATAAAAAAATACAATAAATATCCAGAAATTGAAATAAATGGTCCAAATGGTATTATTTTTTTCTTTCTAATCAATGAAAATAACAAACCCAAAACAGACGAAAGGAGTAAATGATAAATTGAAAATGGTAGACTTAGCAAAAATGAAAAAGGGACAATTAAGTAGATATCGCCTTCTCCTAATTCATCTTTATAAAATTTCTTCAAGAGTAAAAATATACTCAACATTAAAGTTAGAGAAACTATTCTTAAATACCAAAAATACTGATTTCTAATTAAATCCAAAATTGCTGAAATCCATAACAAAACCCAAGTAAAATCTGGTATCATCAAAATTTTCATATCAACATAAACCACTACAACAACTGAAAAAATCATTATATCTAAAATTAAACTTTCAAATCTTGTGAAAAATACACTATGTACTAAAAACATAATACCTGTAAAAAGCTCAACAAAGAAGTACCTGAAAGGTATTTTAACTCCACAATTCCTACACCTTCCACCCAATAAAATATAACTTAAAAGTGGTATATTATCATACCACTTAATTTCCACTTTGCAATAAGGGCAAAAAGAACGTGGAGGATCGTTAACCTTTAATCCCTCCACGCTTCTATATAATATTACATTTAAAAAGCTCCCGAATATCACTCCCAAAACAAAATTTACGAAATACCACACAATTGTTTCTCCTTATTTGTTAAATATTTATCAAAAATTTCCTTTTTACCAAACAAGTACCAAAAATCATTTTGTTTTAGCTCCTCATAAAATTTTCTGGCTTTTTCAGTTTTACCTAATTTTATATATGGAACTATCAATAAAGCTTTGAGATGTAATGATTCAATAGATTCATCTATCATTGGTTCAATAGCTTTTACAATTTCTTCGTACTTTCCATATTTCATTTTTATTTTAGCCCAAATTTCCATTCCATTTGGATCGCTTGGCTTGGAATTTAAAATTTCCTGCTCTACAATCTCTGCTTCCTTTTCTTTTCCAATCTCTCTGTATATTTGTGAAAGTTCATACATTGCAATTACATTATCATTATCAATTTCAATTAATCTATTTAAAATTTCAATTGCCTTCTCATAATTTTTGGATCTAGTATATGCATCTGCAATCATAAAATAAGTAAAAATATCATTTGGTGAATATTCTATCTCTTTCAACCAATAACCAATCGCCTTATCATATTCTCCTTTATTATAATACACTTCACCAAGAGTAGAATACGCCTGAACAAGCCAAGGATCAACTTCAATAGCTCTATTTAAAAACTTTATTCCCTCATCAAAATTCCCATGTTCAATTAATATAGTTCCCAAAAATTCGTATGCAGGAGCAAAATTTTTATCAATCTTAAGTGCAAATTCTAAAATATTTTTCGCATCACCAAGTAAATCCTTATCAGCATACTCTATTGCAAGTTCATATAATCCATCAACCGTACCATGCTCAAACTTATCAGGATGTATATTTCTTTTATTTAAAAATGCAATAATCTCTGACCAAATAATTGGACCATAAAATGCTTCACCTAAAATAGTGATATTTTTTTCAATAAATTCCAAATCTTCAATTTCATTTACAAATTCGGTAAAATCCTTCTTCATGTTATACCAATCTCCACCATAAAACAAATCTCTCAACATTATAAAGAAAGGAGTCTCATCTGTTAAAATTAATGTTTTATCTTTTACCATCATTTCTACCTTCATAATTATCACCTCCAAAAATCTTGTTACTTTCTATTTACATTATAACACAACATGTAAAATTCGAAAACTATATTTTAGAACTAAAAAAGTTACAAATTAGTCAAATAAGATGGTAATTGAAGATAATTACTAATAATCTCAGGAGGTGAAAAACATGAAAAAAAGTTTAGTTGTAGTATTCTTTGTCACTTTGTCAATTTTAACATTGGGATTTGTAAACCAAAATTACGAAAGTCCTATTACAAATGTTGTAGAAGCGGCAGCTCCAGCCGTCGTTAAAATTGAAGCAACGGTTTACTCAACTTCGTATATTGATCCATTTATAGAAGATTTCTTTAAAAGATGGTTTGGAGATATACCAAAACAATATCAACAAAAAGGTACAAGTTTAGGTTCAGGATTTATTTTTGATAAAGAAGGATACATTTTAACAAACTTTCATGTTGTAGACGGTGCTGAAGATATAAAGGTAACTCTATTGGATGGTACAGAGTTTAAAGCAGAATATATTGGTGGAGATAGAGAATTAGATATTGCCATACTTAAAATAACTCCAAAAAACAAAGAAATTCCAACTTTGGAATTTGGTAATTCCGATAAATTAAAAATTGGTGAATGGGCAATAGCAATTGGTAATCCTCTTGGATTCCAACACACTGTAACAGTAGGTGTTATTTCAGCAACAGGTAGGAAAATCCCCAAACCAGATAATAGCGGATACTACACAAATCTTATCCAAACTGATGCTGCGATTAACCCTGGAAATAGTGGAGGTCCATTATTAAATATTCACGGTCAAGTTATAGGAATTAATACCGCTATAATAGCCCCTTCTGAAGCAATGAATATTGGATTTGCAATACCGATTAATACTGCAAAAAGATTCATTGAAAGTATAATAAAAACTGGAAAGGCAGAAAAAGCATATTTAGGTGTATACATGCAGACTGTTACAAATGAACTTGCAAAGGCTCTTGGACTTAAAGTAAATAAAGGGGTATATATTTCACAAGTTATCGAAAATTCTCCAGCAGAAAAAGCAGGATTAAAAGAAGGAGATGTTATCACTGAAGTTGAAAATCTGTCTGTAACTACCGCTAGTGAACTTGCTTCAATTATCCATAATTATACACCAGGTTCAAAAATAAAGATAAAAATAAATAGAAAAGGAAAAGAAATTGAACTTGAAGTAGTCCTTGGAAAATCTGAAAATAAAAAAGAGACCATTGAAACGAAAGAATTCATAGGAATAACAGTTAAAGAAATTACAAATTCTGATAGAGAAGAATACCAAATACCAGAAAAAATTAAAGGAGTATTGGTTATAAACAGCAAAAACAATTTTATAAAAGAAGGAACAATAATATACAAAATTGCAATAAACGGAAAAGTTTATAATATTAAAAATTTAAACGATTGGAATGAAACAATTTCAAAGGTTAAAAAAGGTGACTATGTGGCTTTATTCTACTTTTATAAAGGTGCTACTGGTGTCTTTTCATTTGGTTACTGAAATCCTGGCTAAAAAGCCAGGATTTTTTTTTATCATCAAAAATCTTCGTAATTCTTTTTATTCCTTGACATTTCATAACAAAAAATGATAGAATTTAAATGTCAAATCTACTGGAAACGATTCCGAATGGAGGTTTTCAAAATGGGAGTTACTAAAAAGATAAAAGAAGATAAAAGGTTTAGAACTTCTAAAGGACTCATCAAAGAAAACTATTTAGATCACATCAATCTAACCCTTGGAAAAACACTTGAAAATGCAACATCATGGGACAAGTATAATGCACTTGCACTCTTGGTTAAAGACCAAGTAGTAGAAAAATGGTTGCAAACTCAAAAAAAATACTTTGAAAATCCTGATACCAAAAGAGTTTATTATTTCTCAATTGAATTCTTAATTGGTAGACTACTTTACAATAACCTATTAAACTTACAAATCTACGATGACGTAAAAAAAGCGATGCAAGATTTAAATCTAAAATTAGAAGAAATAGCCGAAATTGAGCCCGATGCAGGATTGGGAAATGGCGGACTTGGAAGACTTGCAGCGTGTTTTCTAGATTCTATTGCCACGCTTGGTATACCTGGATATGGTTACGGTATAAGGTACGAATATGGTATATTTAAACAAATAATCAAAGATGGTTTTCAAGTTGAACTACCAGATGATTGGCTCAAAAATGGGAATCCATGGGAAATCGAAAGAAAAGATAGAAGCGTAAAAATTAAATTCTTTGGAAAAACAGAGAGTTACAAAGACAAAGATGGAAATTTAAGATTTAGATGGGTAGATACATACGATATTTTAGCGGTTCCCTATGACACACCGATAATTGGATATGGAAATGAAGTTGCAAATACATTAAGACTTTGGTCTGCAAGGCCAATCAATGAATTTGATTTTGACAATTTTCAAAAAGGAAATTATATAAAATCCGTTGAATCTCAAGCAATTGCAAGTGCAATCTCCAAAGTGTTATATCCAAACGATGCTTTTTACGCAGGGAGAGAGCTAAGACTAAAACAAGAATACTTCTTTGTTTCAGCCTCCATACAAGATATTATAAGAAGATTTAAAAAACAATTTGGAAACAATTTTGATATATTCCCAGATAAAAACGTAATCCAGCTAAATGATACACATCCAGCACTTGCTATTCCAGAATTAATGAGAATTTTAGTTGATGAAGAAAAATTATCTTGGGAAAAAGCATGGAAAATTACCACTAAAACTTTTGCATATACAAATCATACAGTTATGCCAGAAGCTTTGGAAAAATGGGAAGTACATCTTTTGGAAAGGCTGCTTCCAAGACATCTTGAGATTTTATACGAAATAAATGCAAGGTTTTTAGATAACGCAAATAAAATATTTAGTGGAAACATTGATAAAATAAGGAATGTTTCTATTTTTGAAGAAGGACATGTAAAGCAAGTCAGAATGGCTAATTTATCAATAGTTGGCTCTTTTTCAATTAATGGTGTATCTAAATTACACACAGAAATACTTAAAAACAGTGTTTTTAAAGATTTTTACGAAATATGGCCAAAAAAATTCAATAATAAAACCAATGGAATTACTCAAAGAAGATGGTTATTGCAATGCAATCCAAATCTTTCAAATCTAATTAATGAAACACTTGGAGATAATTGGATTATAAACCTAGACTATCTAAAAAATCTTGAAGCCTATGCAAATGACAAAAACTTTTTAGATAAGTTCTTTGAAGTAAAACAACATAACAAAAAACAACTTTCAAACTATATAAAAAAGGAATTAGGTATAAATGTAGATCCTGAATCTATCTTTGATGTACAAGTAAAAAGGCTCCACGAATATAAAAGACAGCTTCTCAATGTGATGCATATTATATATCTTTACCAGACTTTAAAAGAAAATCCAAATATTGATATCTATCCTAGAACATTTATCTTTGGCGCAAAAGCTGCACCAGGATATAGAATGGCAAAGTTGATAATAAAACTGATAAACAGTGTAGCAGACATAGTAAATAATGACAAAGAAATAAACGATAAAATAAAAGTTGTATTTATACCAAATTATAACGTATCTCTTGCAGAAATAATAATACCAGCCGCAAATGTAAGTGAACAAATATCAACTGCTGGAAAAGAAGCATCAGGTACTGGGAATATGAAATTTGCATTAAACGGGGCATTGACCATTGGAACACTTGATGGTGCAAATATCGAGATAAAAGAATGCGTTGGTGATGAAAATATCTTTATATTCGGATTAACTGCAGAACAAGTCCAAAAACTAAAAGAAAGTAGGCTTTACAATCCATATGACATATACTTGAGAAATGAAAATATTAGAAAAATACTAGATGCTATAAACAATGGATTCTTCAACAAAGAGAATCCTGACTTGTTTAAAGATATATTTCAAGCGTTATTATTTGGTTTAAATGGCTCACAAGCAGATGAATATATGCTACTTGCAGATTTTGACAGTTATAAAACTAGACATAAAGAAATAGACATAACATATAGAGATAAATATCTTTGGAATAAAAAAGCATTACTAAACGTTGCAAGAGTCGGCATTTTCTCAAGTGATAGAACGATAATGGAATACGCAAAGGATATTTGGAATGTGAAATAATAAAAATAAAGGCTCCTTAAAAGGAGCCTTTATTTTATCCCAATTGGTTGAACTGGTCCAAAATTTTTCAATGGCCAAATTCTCAATATAGGTCTTCCAATAACAGCTTCTTTGGGAACGAATCCAAAATATCTACTATCTAAGCTTTCCCTAGAATTATCTCCCATAAAAAAGTAGAAACCGCTTGGTATTTTTACAAAGACTTGCCCATTTTTTTTCCATATATAATCTTCAAAATTTATATTCTTTGGTTTTAAATATTTATCCACATATTCATAATACGGGATACCGTATTTCACTGGTTCCATTCCGCCAACTATACTAAAAACTATATTGGCAAATTTTGAACCTTTTTTCAAAGCAAGTTCATAGAGAAATTTCCTATATTCTGTTTGATTATTTCTCAATCTACTAGCCTTATCTAAATAATTCCAAAGTTCCGGATATTCAAAAACACCTTCAGGTAAGTAATTAACATCCCTTAAATTTTCTGGAATCTCTCCATTAACAAATAGTTTCCATTTACCATCAACTAACTTTAACGTAATAACATCGCCTTCTTTTGCCACAAGCCTTTTTACATATTTTACATGTCCTTTAAATTCCTTTGGGGAAAACAAATCCATAAATTTATCAAACGCTCTAAGCATCTGTTGAGCTCTCTCATCGCGGAAAGGCGTCCAAAATACTGTTATTTCACCTATTTCAGGTTCTCTCGCTTGAAAAGTTATTTTTTCAATAAAAAGGCGGTCCCCAATGTTAATAGTTGGTATCATAGAACCTGTGGGGACCATCATAGTTTCAAAAACAAACAGCCTAATAATTGTAGCTGCAACTATAGCATAAACAAGCGTAATAACTGTATCCTTAAAGATTTTTGAAGGGCTTTTTTTCATTTAAATTACCTTCTCTCCTTAATTTTCACCTTTCCGCGGATGTTTCTCAAGTAATATAGTTTTGCCCTTCTAACTTTACCACGCCTGACAACCTCAATTTTTTGAATTATCGGTGCATACAGTGGAAAGATTCTTTCAACACCCACACCATTAGCACCAATTCTCCTAACTGTAAATGTTTTTCCAATACCAGAACCTCTTAAAGAAATTACAATTCCCTCAAAAGCTTGTGTTCTTTCTTTGTTGCCTTCTTTAAATTTAACATATACTTTTACAGTATCTCCAGGTCTAAATTCTGGCACCTCTTTAATTTGATTCTTTTCAATAATTCTAATAAGGTTATCCATACTCATATAAATCCCTCCTTTATACATTCTCTCCTATTAACCTATCAAGTATTATTGCAACAGCAGCCCGCACAGAAAGATGATTAAAATCGGATTTTCCTCTTACAGGCTCTAATGCATAATCACATTGCTCTAAAATCTCATCTGGCATACCCCAACCAGTACCAAATAAAATTAAAATAGGTTTATCACTTCTCAAAATCATTTCTTTTCCTTCATCAAATGTTATAGTATTTTCGCGCCATTTGGCAGATGTAAACATGATGATAGGTTTCTCTTTTTCAATATTTTCTATATCTTCAATAACATCCTCATAATAACTCATTAACTTAACTAATGATAAGGCCTCTGAACGATTGGGATTGTACTCTTTTCCAAATCCCTCTCGCCAATATGCCAAAACTTTCTTTACTATATCTTGTTGGGCAGGTAAGTTATTCACAAGATAGTACTTTTTAATATTGTAAGTCCTACAAGTCCTTGCAATGTCATGTATATCTAAATTTGTAACAGCTGTAGATATAATCTTACCATCTCTTCCTAAAATTGGATAATGAATTAAAGCGAGATAAATTTTATCTAACACCATCAATCAACTCCCTAAACAACTCCAGCAACGCAACTTTATCAAGCTTATCAAATTCTTTATTAAAGAACAAATCCGGTCTTTTCTCCATAGTCTTTTTTAACGCCATTTTACGTCTCCAAATTTCTATTTTATTGTGGTCTCCACTTAGTAGAACTTCTGGAACCTTTAAACCATTTATTTCTCTCGGTCTTGTGTAATGTGGATGATCAAGTATTCCCGTGTTAAAAGATTCTTGCTCAACCGAATCTTTATCTATGACTTCTGGAACAAATCTTGAAATTGCATCTGCAATGATCATAGCTGGTAGTTCCCCGCCAGTTAAAACATAATCACCTATTGAAATTTCTCTATCAACAAAACTCATTACTCTTTCGTCAATTCCCTCATACCTTCCACAAATTATAAGAACATTTTTTTCACAACTCAATTCTTTTACAATTTCGTTATTTAACGTTTCTCCCTGTGGCGAGGTTAAAATTGTATAAGGCTTTCCAAATTCTTTATTAAAATACTCAAAAAACCTAAAAAAAGGCTCGGGCTTCATAACCATTCCTGGGCCACCACCAAAAGGGTAATCATCAACAACCTTATGTTTATCATTTGTAAAGTCTCTAAGATTAAATATTTGGATATCTAAAATCTTATTCTCCACCGCTTTGGAGATTACTCCATATTTTTTTATTACACTTACCATCTCAGGAAAGATGGTTAAAATACTTATTTTCACCCTAACCACTCCGGAAGCCTGACAACTATCTTTCTATCTTTCTTGTCAATTAAAACAACATAGTCCTTAATAACAGGTATCATAAGTTCATTTTCGGTATCCTTATTTATTACAAGAACATCGTTACTACCCGTTTGTATAATCTCATCAACTTTTCCTATGTTCTTACCATTCTCATCAAAGACATTTAAACCTAAAATTTCGTAAAAATAATACTCATCATCTTTTAAAGATGGCAACATACTTTTTTCAATATAAAGTTTAGACCCCACAAATTTTTTAGCGTCATTCACAGAATCAATTCCCTTAATTTTCACAATGTAATAACCATTTGACAATACCATGTATGAGATTCTACCAAATAGAAACTTTTTTACCTTTTCGTTATATATAAAAACTTCATCTAAAGATTCAATAACTTCAGGTATATTAGTTAATGGTAACAACCTTAACTCTCCACCAAGCCCGTGCGTTTTCCCAAGTATTGCAACTGGGACTTTGTCTTTTAAAAGCTCATGGAGAGTCTTAATCATCTTACCACCTTCAAAATAAAATCATTTTCATCGGTTATTGAAGATAAAAGTATCTTAATTGACTTTATTGTTCTTCCATCCTTTCCAATAACTTGCCCAACATCTTCGGAATTTACCGATATTTCAAATATTCTTTTTCCATCCTCATTAAATTCCAAAACAACTACCTCTTCGGGATTTTTTACAATCCCCTTGAGTATGTACTCAAGGAGCTCTTTCATTGATTAGCCTCCTTCTTTTTTACATTTTTTATTTCATCAACTTTTTTAAAGACCCCTGCCTTTCTCAAAAGGTTTCTTGCCGTTTGGCTTGGTTGTGCACCTTTTAAAATCCAATCAACTGCCTTATCTACATCAACATTTAAAACATAAGGGTCCTTAATAGGATCATAATATCCCAAACTTTCAATGTATGCACCATCTCTTCTTTTTCTTTGATCAACTACCACAATTCTGTAAAATGGTTGTTTCTTTTTACCCATACGTGTTAACCTAATCCTTACCACACTAAACACCTCCATACAAATTTTTATAATTTAAAACCTCTTAAATTAAATGGTAACTTTCCTTTTTTAAACATTTTCATCATTTTTTTCATTTCCTCATAGTTTTTTATTAATTTATTAACTTCTTGTACACTAGTTCCACTACCTTTTGCAATCCTTTTCTTTCTGCTTGCATTAAGTATCTTGGGATTTCTTCT
Organism: Thermosipho sp. 1070; assembly: GCF_001682135.1. Lineage (NCBI taxonomy): Bacteria > Thermotogati > Thermotogota > Thermotogae > Thermotogales > Fervidobacteriaceae > Thermosipho > Thermosipho sp. 1070. The sequence goes on from NZ_CP007121.1 coordinate 87,964, forward strand.
TTCCTCAGGAGTCATTGAATTTATTATCGCCTCTGTTATTTTTAATTCTTTTTCACCTTGATCTAAATCAACCTTCGGGGCACCTGGTAAAAGATCAATAATTTTTGAAAGAGAACCAAGTTTTTTTATTTCCTTCAACTGTTCTTGAAAATCTTCCAAGGTAAACTCCGCATTTATCATTTTCTTTCCTAAATTTTTCATTTTTTCTTTATCAAGTTCCTGCTCTGCCTTTTCAATTAACGTCAAAACATCCCCAAGCCCCAATATCCTACTTGCAATTCTTTCTGGATAAAACTCCTCAAGGTCCTCTATTTTTTCACCGGTTCCAATAAATTTCACAGGTTTTTGTGTAACATATCTAATTGATAAAATCACTCCGCCCCTTGCATCACCATCCATCTTTGTTACCACAAATCCCGTGACATCTAGCCTTTCATCAAAAGTTTTAGCAGAGTTTACCGCATCTTGCCCAGTCATTGCATCAACTACCATCAAAATTTCATCCGGGTTTAAAATATCTTTAATTTCCACCAATTCGGACATCATTTCTTCATCTATGTGCAATCTCCCAGCAGTATCAAATATTACTACATCATATCCACTATCTTTTACTTCTTTTAAAGCCCCTTTTACTATTTTAATTGGATTTTTTTTATCACCATAGTAGACAGGTACGTCTATCCTTTTACCCAAAGTTATCAATTGATCAATAGCCGCAGGTCTATAGGTATCTGCTGCGACTAAATATGGTTTTCTACCTCTTTTTTTAAGTAAATTTGCAATTTTAGCCGCACTCGTTGTCTTACCACTTCCTTGCAATCCAACCATCATAATATATGAAGGAGAATGAATCATTTGCAATTGCGATTTTTCCCCCATTAATCTAATTAATTCATCTTTCAAAATCTTAATAAACATTTGATCAGGAGTCAAAGATCTCAAGACTTCTTCTCCTAACGCTTTCTTCTTTACTTCATCTATAAATTCTTTTACCACTTTATAATTAACATCAGCTTCCAGCAAAGAAAGCTTTACTATTCTAATAGCTTCTTTAATATTTTTTTCCGTAATTTTTCCTTTTCCAGATAAACTTTTAAACGCCTTTGAAAGTTTTTCTTGTAGTCCCTCGAACAAATAAATCACCTTCCTTTTTCTTCCTAATTTAGTATATTATACTTTTTCCTTTTTTCAATTAAATTTTTGTACAACTTTGAAAACAAACACAAAATTATATGTAACAAATAAATTACACCAGTTCGATTGCTTAACTTAACACATCGAATAGTTTTAACATTTACGTAAAAATTTATGTTTTTGAATTAATCAACCTGATGTATAATAGAATTAACCCAAGGGGAGCTCCATATTCCGGGGCTGAGAGGAAGGTGGAAACCTTCGACCCTTTGAACCTGACCCAGATAATACTGGCGGAGGGATGGGAAATACCCTCCAAAAGGAGGGATTTTTTTTAGGAGGTGAAAAAATGAAAAAATATATTGTAAGCTTGTTTGTTCTAATTGGAGTACTTTATTTTTCTACCCAAACATTGGTAATTTACACATACGATAGTTTCGTCTCAGGGATTGGTTATGAGGTAATTCCAATTTTTGAAAAAATGTATGATTGCAAAGTCGATCTTAGATCTTTCGGAGATGCCGGAGCCGTATTAGCAAGGTTAATATTAGAAAAAGATAAGCAAAAAGCAGACGTAATAATAGGACTTGATCAGGCTTTACTACATAGGGCAAAAAAAGAAGGGTTACTTGAAAAATATTCACCGATAAATTATTCTTTATTAAAATATCCAGAATTAAAAGATGAATACGGTGTACCGTTTGATTTTGGTGCCATTGCAATAGTTTACAACAAAAACACTGTAAAAAATCCACCGAAAAGTTTTTCGGATTTATTAAAAAAAGAGTTCAAAAACAGAATAGTTGTGGAAGATCCACGCACTTCAAGCACAGGAATTAGTTTTTTGTTGTGGACAATCGCTGTCTATGGAGATAACTATTTAGATTTTTGGAAAAAATTTAAAGAAAACATACTAACAATAACACCTGGCTGGGATGAAGCGTTTGAGATGCTCGAAACTGGTGAAGCAGATATCATGGTAAGTTACGCCACAGATGGTGCATATAGTTATTACAACTATGGTAAAATTACATATGTACCAGTAATTATGAAAGAAGGAGCATTTGTACAAGTTGAATATGCTGCAATAGTAAAAGGTGCAAAAAACATGGAACTTGCAAAAAGATTTTTAGAGTTTGTATTAATGGACAATTTTCAAGAAAAAATTCCATTAAATCAATGGATGCTTCCTGTAACTAATGTCAGTATTCCAGACGCATTTAAATATGTGCCAAGAATGGAAAAAATTTTGAAAATAAATCCCAATTTATATGAAAAACAAGAGGAGATATTAAAAGAATGGTCAAAAGAAATTATTGGTGGGTAATTCCTTTGTTATATGTTATTGGGGGACTTTTTGTCCCCCTATTTTTTCTATTTTATAAATTTGGTGGAATAAACTTTTCCGCTATAAAAGATCACTCAAATGTTATCAAATTTACTATAACCCAAGCAATTGTTTCATCGATTTTTACATTGCTTCTTGGACTACCCGGTGCATACATTGTTGCCAGAACAAAAACACATCCATTTTTAAAATCTATTTTTAGAATATTGTCATCAATTCCTTTTATTTTACCTGGTGTTACCATGAGCATTGGATTTTTAATGGCTTTTGGAAGAAATGGACTCTTAACTAAGTTATTGGGAATACTAGGATTTGATAGGAAAATTTTGTATACATTCACCGCTGTAATTCTAGGACATGTCTTCTATAACTTTCCACTTTTCATAAGGATAGTTGGAGAAACATGGGAAAAGATAGATGCAAGTTTAGTTGAAGCAGCAAAAATAGATGGTGCGAAACAACATAGAATTTTTTGGAAAGTGGAACTTCCAATTTTAACTCCATCAATTTTAAAAGCATTTCTTTTAACTTATGTCTATACTTTTACAAGTTTTTCAGTTGTTTTAATACTTGGTGGAATAAAATATTCAACTATTGAAGTTTCCATATATATGTATACAAAAATACTCTTTGATTTTAAAAGTGCTCTTTCACTTTCATTTTTTCAAATCTTATTCATCTCTGTAGTTTCATATATGCTTTCATTTGAAAAGTTTGAATTTCTCAATGGAACTTCTTTAAAAGAAAAATTCCCAACTTGGGGATATTTTTATATAATTTTAACCATTGCAATCATATTCATCCCACTAACATATTCCGTTCTTTCAGGATTTATAAACTACGGTGGAGGATTTGGAATAGAAAATTTTAAAAGACTTTTATCATTAAATTTAAAAAGATACATTGGTACCACTTTTTCATCTATGTTTGTATATACAATCTCTTTTAGTATAATCTCTTCAATTATTTCAATAATTATCTCAATAATAAGCTCTTTTTATAAAATCCAAAAGCTTCAATATCTAATGTTTTTACCCGCATCAATTTCTCCAGTTACTCTTGCTTTCTCATATGTATCTCTAAATATTAGTCAATACATTTCAATTCTTGTAATATATTCGTTAATTTCGCTTCCAATAGTATATGGAATAATCTCAAGTGGTTGGAAAACAATTGATCCATACTCTATCGAAGCAGCTAAAATAGACGGTGCAAATACATTTAATTTAAACTTAAAAATAAGGTTTCCACAAATTAAATACCATCTACTAACAGCTTTTGTATACGCTTTCACATTATCAATAGGTGAAATGTCTGCAACTATAACATTAAGCAACCCACCAGTTTCAACCCTATCTATATCCATATATAGACTCTTAAGTTCCAGAAAAATTCCAGAAGCAAGAGCCTTAAACACAATTTATTCATTTATAGTTATTCTTTTATTCTCAACAATTGAATATTTAAGAAATAAAAAACTAAAGAATGTCTATATTAAATAACATCTTAGCAATAATTCCTATTATAAAAGACAAACCCATAACTCCAAAACTAATTAAAAACATTTCAGAAAAATAACCTTTAAAACTCTTATTTTGAACTATTGAAACAAAATATGAAAAGAACAAAATAATTACTAATGCAATAACCAGCAAGAAAATTAAAGCAAAAAATGGATTAGGTACCAATATATATGGCATAACCAATAAAAATACTGTAAAAATGTAAGCAATACCTGTATAAATAGCAGATTTTAATGGATTTTGTGAATTTGGATCAGACCTTTGTGATAAATATTCGGAAGCAGACATTGAAAATGATGCTGCAATACCAGTTATCACACCTGAAAGGGCAACCAATTTTGAATTTTGAAATGCAAAAGTTAATCCTGCGAGTGTTCCTGTTAATTCAACAAGAGCATCATTTAATCCCAAAACCATTGAACTAATATATTTTATCCTTTCTTCGTCGATAAGCTTTAGTAACTCTTTTTCATGTAAATCTTCATCTAATATTATTTTTTCAATTTCCGGTATTTCATCTTTTAACATCAAATAATTTTTTTGGGCTTTTTCTTCCGCCTTTTCCATAGCATTCAAAGAGAAAGTTAATCCCAAAATAAAGTAAACAAAGATATGCCAAATTATTTTCAAATAATTCGGATGAAGATCTTTTTTCGAATATTTTTTTAAAATGTTATAGTGTCTAAATTCATCTTCTGCAATTTTTCTAAGAACTTTACTATTTTTATTTTTAGAAATCTTTGACAAAAATTTATAGACATAAAATTCTGTAATTTCATTTCTTTGAAAACCATATAAAATTTTTCTCAACTTTTTTGTCAAAATATCCCTCCTTTTATTACAACTTTTTCAACTAATTTTTCGGCAATTATTTTCCTTGTTCCAGCACCATGTGCAATTAATTTAAATAATTTTTTTGAATCTAAAACTCTTACTCCAGCAAGGAATTTCACCGGTATTTTTTCCACAAGTGGTGTAGATGGTCCTACAATAATAACCCTTTTTGTATTTACATATTTTAAAATCCAATCTATTGTTCCATTAACAACTGTTGCACCAGTTATGATTACTACTGTACACTTAGGCAAAAGATCAACTATAGCCCAATCTGGAAGCACATCATCACTATTCCTATTCCTATCAAAAACTAAAACATCCCAAGCAACAGGTTTAAGATATTCAATTAATGGTTCTATTTTTCCAACAACTCCTACCGTGTCATCAAAAGATACATCTAAAAACTTAGTTATGTCTCCTTTCAGATATTTACTTTCATCATAATAAAAAACGGAATTTAATACCGCATATGCCACTGATCTTGTCAAAGGATCAGGGGAAAATGCCCCTATTTTCAAAATTTCTCTTACACCCATTCCAACATCTATTTTACTTACTGGATTACCCGTACTTGAAGTACATTTAAAAAACTCTTCACATTTTCCAAGTGTATCTTCTCTTAATGTGTAACTAACACCACATCTACCATCACTTAACAACGCAGCAGTTAAACCATATCCAATTATATAATCTTCCAAAAAAACAGAATTATCTACAAACTCAAATGCCTCATTAAACAACACTTCCGAAATTTTCATAAAATCCCTCCTATTTTTCGACTTTTCCCTTTAAATAATACCATAAATACATATCAAATTTCCCTGGACATTCTCCAAATTCATCTGCAAGAGCTTTAAAAACTTTTTCAATTTCAAGATATCTTCTTTTACTCCAATTTTTGGGTATAATATCAATATAACCATACTTATTTAACAACCTCAAAACATGTTTATCTAAAATTGCAACTTCACAAAAAGCTACATTTCTCAAAAAATGCGAAGATTCTTTCCATGAAATTCCTTTAACATTTTTTACCAAAAACTCCCTTGCTTCTTCAACGGGTAAACTCAACAAGTTTCTTAAATTTCCAACAATCCATCTATTTTCATATATATACCTTGCCCTTGCCCTTGGAAACCTATGCCCGACCTTCATTAAAGATATCTCTAATTCTTCTAGAGAAAATGTATAAAATCCCTCACCAATTTTCTCTTGCGCAATCATTCCACCTTTTGCAGACCAATTTGCAGTTAAAACACAAAAAGATAATTCAGAAAAAAGATCTATTTCACTACCATTTTTCCTAAGTTCTAAAAATTCATTCCATCTTTCATTTACCATTTCTTCGGCTTCACTTTTTATTTGTTTTATCTCTAAAATCACTATTTCACCTCTTTTTTCAATTAAAAACTTTTAAAAATTTAAAAAAATCATAATAAAATTATCTCCACAATATGATAAAATATAATCAAAAGGAATATAGGGGGGATTAAATGTACATTAAAATGTTCGGAAAATATGGTATTTATCTAAAAGATGAAAAAATACTTTTAAACAGCAAAAAAGCCGAATACATACTATACTATTTAATTTTAAACGTCAAAAGGAAAATATTTGTAAATGAAATCCTAGACTTATTTTTTGAAGGTTATGACAAAATATACTCGAGAAAAAACCTAAATACACTTTTATATATGATTAGAAAAGGATTAAACATAACCAAAGACGATCTCAAGATAGAAAAAAATATGATATTCCTTAATCCTAGAAAACTCAAATGTGATTATCTTGAATTCCAAAAACTTATGGAAAAAAAACCTTCTAATGATGTCCTACAAAAAATCACCCAGCTTTACTCCGGTGAACTTCTAAGTGGATTAGATTTTGATTGGATAATGCCTTTTAGAAAACTATGTGAAATGCAAATTTTATTAATGACTCAACAACTAAAATTACCTAATAATTTTGAAATAACAAATTTACCAACAAGAAATGAAATATCTATGGAACTTGCAATAAAACTAATTGCTCTAGATAAAAAAAGGCGAAATCCAATGTTTTATCCTATTTTGCTAAAAACAAAAGAAGATATAAATGAAAAAATAAGAAAAAGTGATTTTTATGTTAGATTATCTCAAAACAGCTACCTTGTATTATTTGAAACAGGAGATTCGAATATTGAAGCACTTAAAAACATATTAAAATTTAGATTCAATAACATAGAAATTGTAAAAGAAATTTAACCCCTCTAGATGGGGTTAAATTTTGTTAAATACACCTGTAAATAATTTTGAAAGTACATTTGCAAGGTACATATAGTTTTCATTTTCAAATGCAAATTCATTTTCAAAGTTGTATAAAGATATAAACCCGAATAATTCATTATTTTTATAAAAAGGAATGGATAACATCGATAATATTCTAGTTAAATGTGCGTACTTCATTAAAAATTCTACTTTTTTCATCCTTTCATTATCTACATTCAGATAATATTCCTCGGCAACATCATCTAATTTAACGATCATTGGTCTTTTTAATCTTTCAGAGTATACTTCATCTAAAGTAAAAAAAACATCTTTCATTATCTCATAATCAAAACCTGATGCACCTCTTATGCATAAAATATCACCATCTCTCGTGGAAAATAAAGCACCATCTATCTCTGGAAAATTTTCAACAAAAAGTTCAGTTAAATTACTATAGTTTTCTTTTCTATTAAATCCTTTTTCCAACCATTCACAAATAAATTTATCAAGTATCTTTCCTAAAATATTAAACATCTTTGCTTTTAAATCCTTACTAACTAAATCATTAATCTTTTTAAAACTAATTATATATTTATAGCCATCTTTTTCCACATCTACTTCAAAAATTTCATCTTCAAATTCAAAAAAGAATTTATCCATTCCATCCAACAAATTAAATCTATTTTGTTTAAGAAACAAACTAAATATTTCCTTCACTCTTTCCTCAGAAAAAATAGTTGAAACTATTTCAAAATCATCTGATTCATAGACTAATAAAATATCCGTTAGCTTTTTCAAAATTCCTTTAAAGATAATCCACACCTCCTTATTTCAAAAATATTATAGCATAATTATCCAAATTAAAAACTCCTCAAGCTCATACGCTTGAGGAGAAAAATACGCTTTATTTAACTGTTTGTTTTTTAAAAGTTTCACCACTAAATTTTAAAAACAACAAGAGGACTTTTTATTCATATTGTAGCAAGCATAACAGCCTTTATCGTATGTTTTCTATTTTCAGCTTCATCCCAAACTTTACTTTGAAGTCCTTCAATAACCTCAAAAGTTACTTCTTCTCCTTTTACAGCTGGCAAACAATGCATAAATATTGTTTCAGGTTTTCCAGTTTTTTTCATAATTTCTTTATTAACCTGATATGGCATAAGTAACTTTCTTCTTTCTTCTGCTTTTGACTCTTCACCCATTGATGCCCAAACGTCTGTGTATATTACATCAGCACCTATCACTGCTTCATCTACATTATCTGTAAATTCTATTTTTGCACCTGTTTCCTTTGCAATTTCCAAACATCTTTTAGTTAATTCTTCATTTGGTCTTAATTCTTTTGGAGAACAAATCACATAATGTAAACCCATTTTTGCCGAACCTATCATCAAAGAATTAGCCATATTATTTCTTCCATCACCCATAAATACCAACTTTACGCCTCTCAACTTTCCAAAATTCTCCTCTATTGTCATCAAATCCGCAAGAACTTGAGTTGGATGATACAAATCAGTTAATGCATTATATACAGGGACACCAGAATACTTTGCCAATATTTCAACTGTTTCTTGTTTAAATCCTCTAAACATTATTGCATCAACCATTCTTCCAAGAACTCTTGCAGTATCTTCAATAGATTCTTTAGCACCTAATTGAATATCCTGAGTAGATAAAAATAATGGATGTCCTCCTTCCTCACCAAAAGCAGTTTCAAAAGCAACTCTTGTTCTTGTAGATCTTTTTTCAAAAATCATTGCAAGTGTTTTTCCTTGAAACCTTTGATGGATAATTTGCGCTCTACTATCCGCTTTACATGTTTTTGCTATTTCAATCAAATATTTGATTTCATCCGTGGAAAAATCAAGCAATGTTAACAGGGATTTGCCTTTTAAATTAACTCCCATTTGTACATCCCTCCCACTAAAAGATAGCGGGGAATCTCCCCGCTTTTTATTATAACAAACCTTTCTTCTCGAGAAACTCTTTCAAAATATCTTCAAGTGTTGGTTTTCCAATTTCTTGTAATTCATAAGTAACTCTTACAGCAGGTTTATTTAATTTCGTTACTCTTCTAAGATCAATAGGTGTACCTATAATTACGAGATCAGCATCTGCTCTATTTATTGTTTCTTCTAATTCCTTCATCTGTTTTTCACCATATCCCATTGCGGGAAGAATCATATCAAGGTGAGAATATTTCTTGTATGTATCAACTATAGAACCAACTGCATATGGTCTTGGATCAATTATTTCTGCTGCTCCAAACTTTTTCGCTGCTACGTATCCTGCACCATACCTCATTTCACCGTGTGTTAGGGTTGGTCCATCTTCTACTACAAGCACCCTTTTACCTTTAATTGCTTCTGGATTCTCAACAAAGATTGGAGATGCTGCATCAACAACAATCGCATTTGGATTCCACTTTTCAATATTTTCTCTTACTTTTTGAATACCTTCAATATCTGCTGTTTCTTCTTTATTAATCACTACAACATCCGCCATCAACAAATTAGACATACCTGGGTAGTATAAAACCTCGTGACCTGGTCTGTGAGGATCAACAACCGTAATCAACAAATCCGTTTTGTAGAATGAAAAGTCATTATTTCCTCCATCCCAAAGTATAATATCTGGATCTTCTGCTTCAGCTGCTTTTAAAATAGCTTCATAATCCACCCCTGCGTAAATTACACTCTTTCTATCAATATGTGGTTCGTATTCTTCTCTTTCTTCAATTGTACATTTGTGCTTGTCCAAGTCAGAGTAATCAGCAAATCTTTGCACCTTTTGAGCAACAAGGTCACCATATGGCATTGGATGCCTAATAGAAATAACTTTTTTACCAAATCCTCTTAAAATATCAAGGACACGCCTTGTTGTTTGACTCTTTCCACATCCTGTTCTAATTGCGCAAACTGAAATAACAGGCTTTGTTGACTCAACCATTGTATTTCTTGGCCCCATTAATTTAAAATCAGCTCCTGCCGAAAGAACGGTTTCTGCTTTTTCCATAACGTATTGATGTGGAAGGTCACTGTAAGCCAAGATCACCTCATCCACGTCATATTTCTTAATTAATTCTACCAACTTTTCTTCCGGCTCAATTGGAATACCATTCGGATAAAGTTCACCGGCAAGTTCTGCAGGATATACCCTTCCTTCGATATCTGGAATTTGCGTAGCAGTAAATGCCACTACCTCATAGTCTGGGTTATTTCTAAAATAAGTGTTAAAATTATGAAAATCACGACCCGCTGCTCCCATTATTATAACTTTTTTCTTTCCCATGAAAACACCTCCTTAAATTACGTTCTACCACTTAAAAGTATATCTAAAAACTTCTTATTTATCAACTAAATTCTTGTATAATTATAAAAACTTATTACATTAAATCTTTTTTTTGCTTTAGTATGCGTAAATATGCATAAAAATGAGGGGATATATCCCCTCATTTTATATTTTATACTTTAAAACTATATTCTTCAGTGTGTTAGTACCATCTCTAATATCCTCTACCTCATCTACTATTTCCTGAACATTAGCATTCACTTCTTGAAGTGATGCATTAATATCACCGATATTGTAATTTATCTCTTCAACACTCTTTGAATTATCAACCATTGCCGTTGAAATCTCATCTACGGCCGCAGTTTGTTCTTCAACAGATGCAGCTATATTCTGTAGCATTTCGTTTATCTTCTGTATTGCTTCTATTATCTCATCGAGTTTTTTATCAGCTACATCAGTTAATTTTGTTCCTTCATCTACCTGGATAGTTATTTCTTGTGAAACACTTTGTGCTTCTTTTGCAATACCTGAAATCTCATCAACAACGACTTTTATTTTTTCTGATGCAACTTTACTTTCTTCGGCAAGCTTTCTAATTTCATCAGCTACTACGGCAAATCCTTTTCCTGCTTCGCCAGCACGTGCAGCTTCTATCGCCGCATTGAGTGCTAGTAAATTTGTCTGTTCTGCAATGGCATTAATTGTTTCAATAAATTGTGTTATATCCTCTGCTCCTTTATTAAAACTTTCAACCACTCTTTCTACATCTTTTGTAGAATCTGCTATCTTTTTAGTTGTTTGAATAACGGACTTTAATATATCTGCTGCATCTTTTGCAAGATCTGTACTTTGTTCTGCAAACATTGCGGAATCTTGCGCACTATCTGCTATATGCTTGGTAGCAGCACTAATTTCCTCTGCACCAGCTGTCGTTTCCTGTATTGATGCGGAAATCGTTTGAATTCTTGCAGAAATGTTATCCATACGTTTTACAATATTATCAGATTGACTTGCCAGTGATACAGTAGAATCAGAAATTTTATCAATGTTTTCCACTATATCAATTGTTTTTCTTTGGATTTTCTTTAAATTATCCCTAAGATAATCAACAAACTTTTTAAATGATTTTAAAAGAACTCCCATTTCATCTTTCGTTTTAGCTTCATTAATATCAACTGTTAAGTCATTCTGCGTAAGTGAGTTAGTCACTGTAACTAACAATGTAATATTTTTGAAAATTTTAGAAGAAACTATTAAAACAAAGAACACAGAAATTACCGTAATAATTATTGGTAAAAAGACAAGTAAAACATTTATCATAGAATCTGTATAATTTATTGCCTCGTTTAAGTTATCTTTCTTTTTTTCAAGATTAAAAAGTATATCTTTTTTTACATTTTCGGTAAATTTCACCACATCAGAAATAAGGTATTTATTGCCATCTTTTATACCTTTCAATTTCTTTGAAAGTACGTCAATATTTTTCTTCAACATTGGTATATCATTAGAAACTTTTTGTAATTCAACAAAAAGTTTGTTTAATTCCTCGAAATTTTTTGCACCATATTGGTACGCTTTAACACTTGCTTGAAAATCAGAGAGTTTTTCAAGTGCGTAAGTAGCTTTTTCATATTCTTGAACTTTTTGTAAAACATCTTTGTTACTACTACTGACCATACTTGCAGTAAACATTCCAATCACAAATAATACTAGAAGAGGTAAAAAGACTAATAATAATATCTTTGTTTTAAGATTCATATACCCCCACCTCCTCTTTAAATAATTTCATTTTATTAATTTCCTTTTACGATTATATCACTTCTTGTTGTTTTTTAAATCGCAAATGGATAATATGATTCATTATCTAATCACTAGAACGTATTCTCATTTTTATTTTTTAATTTTTTTAGATACCTTTCATTATCATATTCCACAAACTTCACTTCTTTTTGTAATTTTTTTAACACTTCATCTATTGTTTCTTTAAAATATTCTGCTATTTCTTTTGCTTGATCATATCTTAATGGATGTTTTTCCGTTATATCTAAAATTGCTTCACATGCATTAGTATACTTATTAACATCAAACTTACCTTCTTCCCTAAAATTAATGGGTATAGCATTTGGGAGTTTTTCCTGAGCATACATCAAACTTCTTTTATCTGGTATAGTCACCCACTTTTCTGTCGGCGGTCTAATGGGAACATTTATATAAACCCTTTCAGGTATAGGAAAAATAGAATTTATTATTTTCGAAATTTTATCAATATCTTCTCTGGAATCATTAATATCTTTCATCAACATGACTTCAACCCAGATTTTTCCATTAAAATTTCTTGCAAAAAGTTTTAAGCCATCTATTATTTCTTCGTATCTAATTTTCATGACTGGTCTATTGATTAACCTAAACTTTCTTTCATCAGGAGCATCTATACTAGGAAGAACCAAATCGGCATATAGCAAATCATTACGTACTTCATTTAAATACAACAACGACCCGTTTGTAATAACTGCAACCTTAAAATTTGTTTTTTCTTTTATCCATCTGATTATCCTTCCAATTCCCGAATGCAAAGTTGGTTCACCATCACCTACAAAAGTTATATAATCTATATTTAAAGTAGTATTTTTGATAGCATATTCCAATTCATTTATTATTTTTTCTGTAGGATAATATTCCTTTCTTTCGTTTGTAAAATAATTTGTTTTTCCCAATTGACAATAAACACACGAGTAATTGCACGTTTTCAAAGGAACTAAATTAACTCCTAATGAGTTTCCCAATCTCCTTGATGGAACAGGTCCAAACACATTAGCCACTTTTTCGCCTCCTTTTCTATTGAATACTATAACTCTATTCACAAAAGTTTTGTAAAAATTTTTTCAACAACTTTGAAAGTTTAACTATGATATAATTTTAACGATACAATTCATGAAAGTTGGTGATAGATGATGTATGACTGTGCTATATTGTATGGTACCCATTTTACATCCTCTGATGTAAAAAGCATCATTAAATACAAAGAACTAGGCTTTGCAAAAAAATTTATCGTTTTTGTTTCCAAAAAACCAATAGGATATCCCAATGAATTTTCAAAAAAAGTGGATTACCTTGAAATAATAGTAACACCAAAATTTGTAAACGATGCAAAGAGAATCTTCAAAACCACAAAAAACTCTTATATTGCACCTTTGGATGAATTTGGTTTTAGAGGGATGGAGCGTGATCCCTGTTGAGCATTACAAACGCTCTAATTAACTTACTTTCCAGGTTATCACTTCTTATTGTCATAATGTACATGATACTTACATTATACAATACTAGAAGCTTATTTATAAAACTCATAAAATCGCATAATGCAATACTTTTAGGAATTCTTGGTGCTATTTTTGGAATAATTGGAACTTATTTAGGAATATGGTACAAAGGGGCAATAATAAACTACAGGGATGTTGGTGTGATATTTACTTCTTTAATTGGTGGATTTCCATCTGCTTTTATTGCTGGAGGTATAGCTTCTGCACATCGACTTTTTCTAGGTGGAATCTCAGCAATCCCTTGCGCTATTGGAACATTTCTTTCTGGAATTATTGCCGCATCTATCCACTATTTAACACACGGTAATCCTTCTATAATTACAATTTTTTTTACAGCGTCTTTTGCAGAAACAGTTCATCTTGCAATTGCTCGTTATATGATATTTCCAGAAAGTTTAGCAATAGATATAACTCACAAAATCTTTATTCCCATGGTTGTTGTAAATACATTTGGTGTTACACTACTTGCTACTATGTTTAAAAATTTCGAATGGCAAATGCAACTTGTGTCAAAAATCACTACAAACTGGTTTATATCCATTTTTGAAGAGCTAATTGGAACTATCAATACAAAAAATAGCGAACAAAATATCTCAAAAATATGCCAAATAATAGCACAAAATTCACCTGTAGACGGCGTATTTGTAACCTCGCAAAATTCCATTATCTCGAAATATCCAGAAGATCTAAATCTTGAAATAGATTACAAAAAATCCATAAAAAGCAAAAAGATTTTGAAATTCTTTAAAAATGGAACATGGTATATAGTTTTCCCTATTACAATTGGAGATGATACAGCTGGAACATTAATCTTTTCCTCCAAGGACAAGATGAAAGAAGTTCATATATTCTTTGGAAAAAAAATAGTTCACATACTATCACTTGTTTTTTCAATTCAAAAAGCCGTAATTGAAGCAAAACTTGCAAAAGAAGCACAACTTCGTGAATTCACTTCTAAACTTAGCCCACATTTCCTCTTTAACACACTAAGTACAGTAAGATATTTTTCAAATGTAGAGCCAAAAAAGTCCGTAGAATGTATAGACAAACTTTCTGAATTACTACGTTATATTTATGAGAGGAAAGATAAATTAACAACTTTAGAATCCGAAATAAATGCAATAGAAAATTATCTTGGAATAATGAAAATGAGATATCCTGAAATTTTAGAATACAAAATAAACTGCCCCAAAATAGATGTAAAAATTCCTCCTTTTATTTTTCAACCTGTAATTGAAAATGCAATTAAGTATGGAAGGAAAAATAATAAAATAAAAATTGAAATATCATGCCATATCAACGAAGATCGACTAAGGATTGAAATTCGCGATCACGGGCCAGGTATAGATAAAATTACAATGGGAACAGGTCTCAAACTTGTTAGCGAACGTTTAAAGCTGATCTACAACAACCAGGCTTCTCTTTTATTTGAGAATTCCAATGGACTAAAAGTAATATTTGATCTACCTGCGAGGTGAAAATATGATAAAAGTATCAATAGTTGAAGATGAATTTGCATCACGTGAACACCTAAAGAAACTTATACTGTCAATTAATGAATTCGAACTTATAGGAGAATACCAATCAATTGACGAAATTAAAAACTTAAACAACTTGGATATTTTATTCTTAGATATAAACTTAAATGGAAAAAATGGATTGGAATTTGCGCGTTTTTTAAAAGATATAAAAGTTGTTTTTGTTACTGCATATCCAGAATATGGTGCAGAGGCATTTGAAATTAACGCAATTGATTATCTTGTAAAGCCTGTTACTGAAACACGCTTTAAACAGTGTGTTGATAAGATTCTAGAGTTATTTAGACCACATTTTGAAAAACTTCCCGTTATAGATCAAGACGGCATCTTACTTTTAGATATAGAAAAAATTCTATATATTGAATCTTTCGGCAAAACAGCAACTGCAATAACTTTAGAAAAAGAATATAAAATTCACAAACTAAACATTGGAACCTTGGAAAAAAAGCTCCCAGATAGTTTTTTACGCGTTCACAAATCTTTTATCGTAAACATGAATAAATTAAAAAAAATAACCAAAGAAAGAAAAAACTTACTTTTAAAACTTGGTGACTCTTGTGAAATTACTATACCAGTTAGTAAAAAATATTCTAAACTTGTCAAGCGATATTTGCACCTCTTATAATTCATATTTAACTTTTCATTCCAAATTTTGCTCTAGTTGTTCCTTCATATTATTAATCCACGTTACAATGGATATACCAAAACTTTATAATGGAGGTGGTTAAACCATGAACTCCGTATTTCTCGTTTTAATAGCTTTCTTTGGATATATAGTTGCATACCAAACCTATGGTAAATGGATTGCAAAAAAACTCATGGGCTTAAACGACAAAAACCCTGTCCCATCAAAGGAATTTTATGATGGCGTAGATTATGTACCAACCAAAAAGCACATACTTCTTGGCCATCATTTCACAACAATTGCTGGAACAGGTCCAATTGTTGGACCGGCTATAGGAGTTATCTGGGGATGGGTTCCTGCATTTTTATGGGTTCTACTTGGTCCAATTTTTATGGGTGCAGTTCACGACTTTATGGCACTTGCTATAAGTGCTAGAAACAAAGGTAGCACTCTAGGTGAATTAACAAGAGGAGTTATCTCTAATAGAGTAGGAATAATATTTCTACTTCTTATCCAATTTTTGCTTTGGATTGTAATAGCGATTTTTGGTTTAATTATGGGAATACTATTTAACATGTATCCTGCAAGTGTCTTTCCAGTTTGGATGGAAATACCTATTGCTATTTGGCTTGGATATATGGTGTATAAAAAGAATAAAAACGATACCATATACTCGATAATAGCAGTATTTTTGATGTACGTTACTATCTTTATTGGACTTTATTTCCCAATAAAAGTTCCAGCACTTGGTGGTTCTCCAATAATAACGTGGATCATCATACTGTACATCTACGTATTCTTTGCGTCAACTTTACCAGTACATAGGTTACTTCAACCTCGTGATTACATAAACTCACATGAACTTTTAATAGCAATGGCATTACTTCTTTTAGGTGTATTTATTGGTCACCCAAAGGTAGTTGCCCCGGCATTTCATCATGTCAATGATGCTCCATCTATTTTTCCAGCTTTATTTATAACAATTGCTTGTGGTGCAATTAGTGGGTTCCACAGTCTTGCAGCTTCTGGAACAACAGTAAAACAACTTGAAAAGGAAACAGATGCGTTGCCAGTAGGTTTTGGTGGAATGTTACTTGAGGGTGCTCTTGCAACTTTAATAATTGTTGCAGTAACAGCGGGGATTGGCATGAACGGTGGAGGCACAGCAGCATTCACACAACATTACGCTTCATGGGCCACCGCTAGTGGATTAGCGGCAAAACTAAAAGCAGTTATAGATGGTTCTGCAAATTTAATGAATTCATTTGGAGTTCCTCTAGAACTTGCACGTTCAATAATGGCTGTCTTTATCGTTTCATTTGCAGGCACAACACTTGATTCTGCAACACGTATACAAAGATTTGGACTTCAAGAGCTTTTAAGAACAAAAAATGGAAAAGTAATAAAACCATTCAACAACAGATATATTGCAACATTCATCGTCATACTATTAGCCTTTGGACTATGTATGGTAAGTCCTGGTGGAAAAGGTGCATTAATACTTTGGCCAGTTTTTGGAGCACTTAACCAGCTTCTAGCAGGACTTGCACTCTTGGTTGCCACTGTATATCTTGCCAAAAAAAGAAAACCCATATGGGTTACTGCTATTCCTATGATAATAATGCTAATCGTTACATTAACTGCATCATATCAAAATCTTGGAAAATTTATTTCTCAACACAACTGGTTACTTGTTTTTGTTTCATCAATAACTTTGTTTATAGCCATATGGATGATCATCGAAGGAATCATTGCTATGTTTAAATACTCAAGGGAAATTGAAATAGAAGAAACAATAGAATAAGAAATATTCATCAATTTTGGATTTATTAGCAGGTTAAACAAAAAGAAAATTCACTTAACTAAAAAAACATGGCTCCAATATTATGCTAGAGCCATGTTTTATTTGAGCTTTTCTTAATTTTTTTGACGCTAATAACATATTATTTTTTAATTTTTCTTTACCTTATACCAATCTAGTTTTTTCTTAAACTTTTTTAATTGTAAAAAAGAAACTAGTACAATTCCCGCATCAACAAATACCATCAAAATAATTCCCGCAATCGTTTTTATTATATTTGATTTTAACTTGTAAAAAATTTTCAATTCAATCCCTAGTATTGATAAAACAGACAAAAACTCTACTAAAAAAAGTATATTAAAATGTGAAAAAAATGGTAATATTACAATTGACCATATCCCTCCTATTTCTATTCCAAAAGAAACAAGAACTCTTTTAGCCCCATTTTCCACGGCTTCTGCCATTCCTTTACCATACCATCTAAATCTTTGTTTTACGAAATCCTTCATACCTACTGTTGCATATTCTAAAAGTACTGGGCCATAAAAATATTTAAATTTAAATCTTCCTTGATCAACTGCGCTATTTATCATTGCCCCATCATCAACACCTTGATAATTCAAATGATTCTTTATATATTCGAAAACCTTTTTTCTAATAAACATTCCTCTTCCAGTGAAGGAGGAAAAAATATTAGTATACCTTAAAAAACTTAAAAGAAGTATCTCTATAGTATGCATTAAAGCTGGAAAAGAATCTTTCTCGTTATACGCTCCAAGTGTACTTTCAGTTACATCAACGTCTTTCATCCTTTTTACATAATATTCTATATAATTCTCTGGAATAATATTATCCGCATCCATAACAAAATAAATATCTGCGTCAAATTCTTCTGTTACTTTTAAAATATTTTTCAATTTTCCTTGACCTTTTTCATTTCTTTTAACATGAATTCTATCAGGGTATATTTTTTGATACTCACACATTATTTTATAGGTACTATCAGTTGATCCATCATCAACAAGAACAATTTCAATGTTTTTATAACTTTGAGAGAGAAGACTTTTTATAGATCTCCTAATTGTTTCTACTTCATCCTTTGCAGAAACAATTGCGCATAATTTTTCCTCTTGATTATTTTCTGCAACATTCTTCGACTTATTTATATTTAACAAAATTTTCAAAAGAAAAAAAACAACCACTCCTAAAAAAAGAAAGATATTTGTAAAAAATGAATACCCTAAAAAAGAAATTGCTACAATTGAAAGTACTATACCAAATATAATATAAATCATATGAATTTTTCACCTACTCTTCAACATGTTTGTTATTTATCCAAAGCATAAAAGTTCCCAACACCAGCTGTAAATAATAAGCTATAAATCTCCAACCAGTTATTGCAATAAGTGATATTTCAGAATTACCAACAATACTTGAAAGCACATATTGATAAGTTGCTTCTATCCCACCAGATGAACCCGGAGTAGGAATAAAATACGCTATTGCATTTACTGCATTAATTGATCCAAACAAAAACCAAAAATTTATTTTCAAAGATGATATACCCTTAAGAATATAAAATAAAGAAAAAAGCTGAAGCATAACTATAAAGAACCAACCTAATATATCTACAATCATTATGTAAGTGTTTTCTTTCCACATATACTCAAGACTACTCTTGAAATTTGAAACCCAATTTTCAAATCTAGTAACCCAATTTGTTTTTCTTAATATCTTTGACATTCCTCTAACTATCGGTATCATAACTTCAGGGACAACCATTGACAAAATAAGTATAAATGAAGAAATTAAACTTATAGCAATTCCTAATAAGACTAATTTTCCCTTATCCATAATCCATCCCATACTTGTGTTAAGCATTATTATTGCAATAATCGCTCCACCTAAAGAGTTTTGCAAAACCCTTGCAACCATAATCCCTGTTGCATAACTTGAATCAACGCCTTTTTTTACTAAATGATAAATCTGAAAGGGTTGGCCTCCCATGGCAAAAGGCGTAAGATAAGAAAAGAAATACCCCAATATATTGTTATACAACAACGAAAAATAACTTACCTTGTACCCTCTATGCCATAAAAGATACATCATACGAAATGCCTCTAAAAAATACGAAGAAAAAAATATTAAAAAAGCCACTAAATAAATTTTTATTGGTACAGAAAAAATTAGGGAAACTATATTAATATTCCCTTTGTGTAAGAAACTCATAATTGAAACTACAGTAAGTCCAGAAATAACCGCAAATATAATTGATAAAAATATTCTTTTATTCTTCATCTTTTTTAATTATATCAAAATTTTAATCTATATCAAGAAACAAAAAGGTATATTTCAAGAATAAAAAGGAAGATTATTAAATCTCCCATGATATAAACATAAAGAAAACATTAATCCTAACCATCACTAAAAATAATTACTTTACGCACTACATCAATCATATATATCAATGTTTTAGTATACAAAATTCTTCAAAAACCTAAATCATCTAAAATTTCACCCAAAGTTGCCCCGTCTATATTACTTAAATCTTCGCCTAAAATATCTTCAGCAGTTTCTCTCCAAAAATCCCAACAATCATCCTCTTCATAATCGTATTCATCTTCGTCATCTTCTCCAATATGATCTTCCCAGTAAAAATACCAACCACACCGATAACATATTTTCTCTGAATCATCCAGATACTCTCCACATCTTGGGCATTTTTTCTTATAAAATTTCCAACCACATTTACAACTTTTTCTATTATCTCTAACTTCCTCACCACACCTTGGACATTCTTTCCAGCCAAATATCATAACTTTCACCTCGCTCTTATTGTTTTAGATTACTATAAAACATTATCACTTAGAGAAAGTTATATCTAACTCTACTTCTATGTTTAAACTTAAAAATATCATAACATATTTTTCATATTACTTCAAGAATTCAAACTTTAGCTGTTACCTTAAAAATTAAGGCGCATATTAAATATTCATGTTTAATATTTTTGTCGTATAATATAAAATAAGTATATAATAAAATGGAGGGATTTAATGTTCTTCAACACTAACTTTGAAGATAAAAAATATGCTATAGAAACATTAGAAGATTTTATAAACAATCCATTAGATTTTCTCATTATCTCTGGAAGTGCAGGTACTGGTAAAAATTTTCTTATATCTAAATATGCACAGTACTTAAATAAAAAAAGTATCAATTTTGTTCTTCTTGCACCTACCGGAAGAGCGGCAAAAATACTCTCAGAAAAATCTGGCTTTGAAGCTAAGACAATACATAGTGAAATTTACAGTTTTACCAATATGGAAATTAAAGAAAAAAATGATGAATCGAAAATATATTTTTCTTTAAATATTAATAAAAATGATAAAACAATTTATATTGTTGATGAAAGCTCAATGATTTCCGATGTAAACAACAACGATTTTTTAGTATTTGGAAGTGGAAAATTATTAACAGATCTTATTACCCACATAAAATATGGGAAACATAACAAAATAATATTTGTAGGAGATAACTACCAACTTCCTCCTGTCAATTCTTCATTTTCACCTGCACTTGATGAATTTTATCTAAAAGAAAAATTTCATCTTGATGGTAAAAAAATTACATTAGATAAAGTAGTAAGACAAAAATCAGATAGTTTTATTCTAAAAAATGCGCTTCTAATAAAAAAACATATTCAAAATAATAATTTTTTTGATTTAAACTTATCACTTTCAAATGATTTCGTAGAAACTCCAAATTTAATTTCACAATACGATGTTAATAATACAAATAACAATATAATCATATGTTCAACAAATAAAAAAGCACTTGAATATAACAAAAAAATTAGAAAAATGAAGAATCTAAAACAAACATTCAAAATAGGAGATATATTACTAAATACGCGAAATGTTCATTTTCAAAACCAAACTATCTTAAACGGAGAATTCTTTGAGGTTTTAGATATTATCTCAAACGAAAAGCAAAGTATTTATTTACGTGGTAAAAAACCAATAGATTTAATATTTTATGATTTAAAACTCAAAAATATACTAACTAATAATGTACTAAAATTCAAAGTCCTTGCAAATAGTCTTTACACAAAAAGTACCAGTGAAAGAGATTTACAAATAGCATTAATCGTATTAACTAAAAATATGGTTGGAAATATTAAAAATAATGAATTACATAAACACCTTGAAAACAACCCTTACTTTAACGCACTATATGTGAAATATGGCTATGCTATTACCCCCCACAAAGCACAGGGAGGAGAATGGGAAAATGTTTATGTTGATACCGAATTTTACAATTCCTTGAAATCCAAAGAATATTTTAAATGGCTATACACATCAATTACACGTGCAAAAAAGAAAGTATATATAACACCGTTACAAATCAACTCTATAGAAAATAATAATATTAAAATCTCTGATAAGTATGTTATAAAAAACAAAATAAAAATTCCAGTTGAAAATGAAAAATTAAATAAAGAATGTTCTAAAGTTATACATAACAAATTAATAAAAAACATAACTTCTTACAATTTTAAAATAATTTCCATAAAACATTTTGATTACCAAGAAGTATATTATCTACAAAAGGATAATAAATATCTTAAAATACAAGTATTTTATAACAAAAAATGTGATGTTACGAGAATAATTTTGTCAGAAGCAACTTCGGAAAAAATTGCCAAAGATTTTCTTAATATTTTCAATGCTAAAAACAAAAATTATAACAACACAATCAATAATAATCAAAATTATGATTGTATAAAAGCTTTTGTTGATGGTAGTTATGATGATAATTTAAAAAAATTTGGTTCAGGACTAGTAATTGTCAAAAAAGATAGAATTGAAAAATACTGTAAAAATTATTCCATAACAAAATTCATTGAAAGTAGAAATGTATCAGGTGAAATATTTGCAACGTTACTTGCTTTTGAATATGCAAAACAAGAAAATTTAAAATGTATTGAAATAAATTACGATTATGAAGGAATTGAAAAATGGGCTCTTGGATATTGGAAAACAAAAAAGGAAATATCTAAATTTTACAAAGAAAAGTATGATTATTACTCAAAATTTGTAAATATAAAATTCAAAAAAATTCAAGCACATTCAGGAAATAAATACAATGATTTAGCAGATAAGCTTGCCAAAGAAGCTATTTACAACAATTGCAAATCCATAAAATATGAAATAAAAATTTAACTTAAAACTAACAAAAATTACAATCTATAACAAAAATAAAATTTACACAATCTGATCTTTTGGTATATAATATTCTTCGGAGTTTTTTTAAAAATCTTGATGGAAAAGAGGAATAAAAAATGCCTTTAAAACACATATTAGTTATTATCATTGTTTTAACTTCCTATTTATACATAATTTTCGGAAAGAAAAATAAACCTGCTGTTGTATTTAGTCTAGCGCTGTTAATTTCAGCTTTAAGACTGGTAAATGGACTCAATTCGGAGAATTTTAGTCACATTGTTGACGTGGATACTCTGGGTTTATTAACAGGAATGATGATGATTGTTGCCTTTCTTAATAAATCTGGATTTTTCGAGTATTTTTCTATAAAAATAATCAAATTTGGCGGAAAAAAATTCTTTTTAACCATGACTTTACTAATGATTATTGTTGCATTAACATCTGCATTCTTAGACAATGTTGTCACTATTCTTGTAATGGCCCCTATGATTTTTTTAATTTCTGATATGTTAGAACTTAATCCTATCCCATTAATTATGCTTACTATTCTAATGGATAACATAGGTGGTTCTGCCACACTAATAGGAAGTCCTCTAAATCTTGTAATAGGATCAATTAGCGGTTATTCGTTTAATGATTTTATTAAAGTAATGGGACCTGTTTCAATTTTAGCTTTTATAGGTGTTTTATTATACTTCAAAAAACACCTAAAAGTTGATGAAAAATCTCTAAAAAATATTGAAAAATTAAACCAAATGGATGAAAAAAAGGCTATCACAAACCCAAAAATGATGTGGTTTTCATTAATAGACTTTATAATAGTAATTATTTTATTCATTCTACATTCAACTTTAAATTTAGAATTATCTGTAATTGCACTCATAGGTGGTTCAATATTAATAATTAAATTTTCAAATGGATATGAAGATGTCGGAAAAGATATTGATTGGGATATGTTATTTTTCTTTGCAGGACTTTATATGACTTCCTATGCTCTAGAAGAGATAGGTTTTACTCAACAAATTGCTAATCTATTTTTACCATTTAAAAGTAATAACCTGATAATATTAGGAATATTTTACATCTTATCGATAATTACAATTCCAATATTAAATAACGTACCATCTGCTCTAATATTAGCACCTGTAATAAAAATATTAGTATCACACGGTGTTAACCCTATACTGTGGTGGACATTTGCCATAGCTTCAAACTTTGCAACAAGTTTAACACCACTTGGCGCAGTTCAAAATTTAGTTGCCGTAAATTACTTGGAAAAAAATTTAGGAAGAAAATTTGGATTTTTTGAATACATGAGATGGAAAATAGTACCTGTTTTTCTTACATTAATTATAGGAATAGTTTATATATTCTTCTTAACCTTAATTCATTGATGTAATGAGTAAAACCACTGAAATGTTTTTGTAATTAAATTCAAAAAATAATTAGCTTATTTTCCTTATCAATAATGAAAGAAGTTCTTTAAAAGAAAGAGCGATTTTTATATTTATACTACCCACTATTATCCTTATATCTTTTCAAGTAACCCAAACCCCTGTGAATTTTTTGCACCAATTCCTGCTTCATATGCTATCTTAATCAACTCTTCATCACCAAATAAATCAAAAGCTGTCATCCAACCCACAATTTTAAAACCTTTATAATAAACAACAATTCTTTTGGGATTTTTTCCAACATGCTTGATATTGATAATTCCTTTTGGTTCTTTTTTATAAATAGAATAATATTTTTTATAGATATTTTGTTCAACTATTTTCTCAAATTTTGGATCATCTGGATAATAATACAAGGTTTTTTTCTTTCCATTTTCGTCTAAATAAGTCGAATAAACTGTAACCGGAGATTTTGTAATGGTCTTTAAACTGTTTTCAGATTTAAAATAATCAACTTCAATACTTTTTGGAGATACAAAATTTCCTCCTAAATAAATATTTTCAAAGCTTAAAAACCTTTCTGCAAGATATCGACAAAACATATCATCATAAGATGAAACAATAAAATTTGCACTGTCAAAAAATGTAATCTTTCCCTTTTCTTTGTCGATACTAAACTTTCCATATATTCTTGAAAAAGTATAAAGTTTGAATTTTCTCTTTTCATAAATATATCCTTGATCATGAATAAAACTCTTAAAATCATCATTGGAAATCAAATTCAAAATAGTAGATTGTAAAATATGGTTATAATCTATTGGAAGAACTAACTTTTCAAATTCAAAGCTCACTTTTAATCTCATTATTTATCACTCCAAATTTTTTATCTTCAACCAAAAATCCCCTATATCCCCCTGTACCATAAAGTCCTAATACATTTGCCAAATTAATTAATTTTTTTGAACCAAAGAACAAAGCTTTTTTATAATTTTTTCCATTCTTAATTATTACAACCAAAGAATTATCATCAGGATTTTTACCATACAACTCTCTATATTTTTCAATCAACTTTTCTCTTATAAAATCACTATAATCTTCTACTAAATCTAAATCTAAATTGCTGTTCAATACATAAAACTCTCTATTAAAATTTAATCTATTTATATAAATTTTATGTGGTTTTAACCCGTATATTTTATTATTTAAAATATCCGCTATCCTTTTGTTAAAAAATGTCTTAATTATAAAAAACGCTCTTGATTTTATATAAAAGCCATTTTCAGATTTAAAAACTTTATCCGATAAAAAACCCGAAAAACTAAAATCGGAAAACCCTACACTGGTTAATTCTTTTTTGAGATTCTCAAAATTACCTTTTCCCAAATACAATGGAAAATCAAGTTTAAACTCGAAAATCAATTTCACTCCTATTTTTTCGTTAAAGTTACCATAATCCATCCTAATGGTTGCATCACCCCATCTTTTTTTACCACTCTTCTTGTCAATGGGAAAAACTCTGGTTTATAATTTTTTTTCCTTTTACCTAAAATACTTTTTAAAAATCTTACTTGTTTTGCTTCCAAATTCTTTACAAAAATTGTTTTTGAATAAAATCCTGTTGAAAAACCTAGTTGTAACAAAAACTGATTTTCATTCAAATTATTTAACTTATCTTCCAACATATTGTAGAATCTTTTTAAATCTTCAATACCTTGTTCAGTTACTATTTCTTTTTCTTTTTCAATATACCTTTTTACACCCAAATTTATGTTTTTCACAAAATCATTGAAAATTAAACGTGGATCTTTGTAATAATGCCTCAAAATAAAATCCATATTTCCATACTTTTCAAAATCATCAATTTTAATTGTTCCATTTAATACTTTTCCACTATCCAAATACTCAGCATAAAGATCTAATACAGTCTTATTCTTTAACAAATGATAAACTTGAATATTTGTTATTTTTAAATCATTGTACTCTAAATAATTAGAATCAGAAACCTTTAAAAGTTTAAAAGGTGACATAACAGCTTTTCCGAAAACTTTTAAATCAATATTTTTTACAAGTTTCTTAATATCTTTCTTATTATCTTTTTTAGATTCTAATAAATATTGAAATTTCTTCTCATACTCTCCTTGAAATTGAGTCCCTTTAATCAAAAAAGTTCTAATTGCACCTTTTAAGGAAGATCCAGGGATATAAGGCCTTCCAGCAGTTTTTACAAATTCACTAACTTCCGTGTTTCCCTTTATATAACCTTTAATTTCATTTTTAATATAATTCTTATAATTTATATTCAATCTTTTTAACGTATTTAGAAAGTTATTCCTATCCCCCAATATTTCTGGATAATTTATTACAAAATTCATAAAATTTTCTTCATTTCTTATTAACCTATCAAAATCAACAACAAATGCTTTATTACCATCTTTTATTATTTCAAAACTTTTTATTTTATCTCCAGAAAGTATAACTGTAGGAGTTAAAATTTCTATTTTATAATTAAACACCATATTATTTAAGAGCCTCCTTTTCAATTGGAATTAAATAGGCTCGCGCATATTTATAAACCCTATGATACTTAAAACCTTTAGGTGTAATATCTAGTATTTTTCCTACAACTTTATCTGAAAATACGCTACCTTCGCTAAATAACCGAACTATTGGTTGTCTTTTGGTATTATCATATAGCGAAAAAACATAACCAGTCTTTTCATAAATTTTGTAATAAATAACTTTTCTTACTTCTGATTGATCCTTGGGATAATAGGAGGACAGCAACAAAAACATTTTACCTTCACTTTTTAAATCTACTTCTTCCACATCAAACTCAAATGCTCCATATCCATATGTCCTTTCTCCACCAATTCCTTCATCCCCCAATAACTTTAAAGAAGCAAAAACTTCATTTTCCAAACTTTCATCAACATCTAAAAAAAACCACAAACCACTATCTTTGTCAAAAGTAACGTATGACATATAAAAGATACTTACCTCATTTGTAATTCTATCATTGACTATTCTTGGAACATCTCTAACATGGACAAACTCTTCTACATTTTTTCCATTCGTTGCAAATTTGCCAAATATAACTGGATTTTCAACATTTCCTTTCAAAAATTCTTCCGAAACAAACTCTAATTTCCTTATTTTTTTCATATCATCTAGGTAAAACTTATCCAAACCAAAGTTATACCCAAAAGGTTTAGGATAAAAGTATATATCTTTATAGTAGAAAAATGAAGACGAAATTCTAAATATATCTGGATCTTCAATAATTACATTGAGAAATTTTTCGGTTTTTTCACCACCAAATAAAATATTATACGCATTTACCAAACCAGAAAATATTGTATCAGAATGCACAAACTTGGAAACCGCATTATAAATATTATCTTTTTCTCCAACATGTAGAGGGGTCCTAAACTTTAACTTTACCCTATATTTTTTCATCTTATCAAACCCCATTTCATTCTATTTTCATACTTTCCCAATCTATCTTTTCAGTAGTATCATTCAATTTTTTTAATTCTTTTTCATCCGAAATTCCCAAGTAAAATCCTTTATCTCTAAACGAAATAGAAATATTTTCAAATTTCACCTTTCCATATCCCCTTGAACCAGAACCACCCAAATAATCATCTTCAAGTAATTTCATAGCAGTTATCAACTCTTTTAAATATTTTACTTTTTCATCGTTATACACATTAATGACAAATTCAACTTTAAACCTTGCTCCAGCAGGTACTCTTTCATTTTGTCTTGGATTAGCAGAAGAAGTTATTCTATCAATTGTATTTTCGTGTTTTACTTCTGTATAACTAGTATCTAGATTATTTCTCATTTCATCTGTAATACTTTCTTGTATTAATTTGGCATCTCTAACTATTAACCTTGTAGGCATTAAATTCTCAAACACTTTATTTTCACCATTTACAAAGGTATGTTTCCCATGATTTCTTCCAAACAAATTACACACAGGGCAGTCTTTATCATCGCACATATGAATTTTAATTTCACCTTTCTTTACCCAAACAAGTTTATTTTCATCAATTTTTTCATGATAGTATTCCATAAGTGTTCTAAGTTTTCCTTTAAGACTTGTTCCAGGAATATACGGTATACCACGTTCATCTTTTATAACTGGATTATCAATACCTCCAATCTCCATCGTATTATCTTGCCCCCCAATATGTAGTCCAGTAAGTAAAACTAATTCAGCCTTTACAATAAATTTTCCTTTAAAATTTATTCTTTCCATATTCTCCCTCCTTAAAAATTATCTTCTTTTATTTGTAGTTTCTAGATATTTATGATATGCTACTAATGCTTCCCAAAAATCCTTAAATCTTTTCAAGTAGTTTATATCCCCTTCATCCAAAGTCAAAACCATATTTTTCATTGAATTTGCAAAATTTTCCGCTTGATTAATAATACTCCTATAATTTGATAACTTCTTTATATTGTACAAAAAAACAGCTAAAAATCTTTTAACCTCATACTTAAATTTACTTTCATCCATGGAAATCTTTTTTACTTCACTAAAATATTTTCTAATTTGATTTGAATTAATACTTTTAACTTCTTCTGCCAATTTCTTAGCATATTCAAATAGCAACTTCCCATCTGGATCTTTCTCAGGATTAAGCATTTTTTCAGATAATTCTTTTGATATCAACACTTTATTTTCCATATTATCCCTCCCTAGTTTCGTATTCTACCCAATAAGTAATTGAATCAATATGTTTATACAACTTGTTATCATTTCTAAGTATTAAATCTAAAAATCCAAGTATTTCTTTTCCTATTTCTTTGTTTCTATCAGCAAGTCTCGAAAAATAATAAAACAACCTCCATATTTTTCTATTTTCACCTGAAAAATGTCTTAGAACATATAAAACTTTTCTAGTAATATTTTTGTTAATAAAGCTTTCTAACTTTTCCTTTATTAGGGTATACTCTTCAAACTCTTCCCAACCAACTACCTTGTTGAAATTAAAAAATGCATTTTTTTCATACCCATTCCTTTTGTAATCCTTTGCAATGTCCAAGTTATTTCCAGCACCCAATGCTACCCGGTAAACGGGATATTTTTTTGCGGGAGCAAATTCCATCGCCATTGAAACTGTTATATCTTTATTTTCCCCACTAAAACTTCTTAGACTTTTTTGTATTTCCCACGCCAAATTTGGTAAATCGCTCCAAGGTCCCAAAATAAAGAAATCATCTCCTCCAGAATATATAACACTAGAATTTGGAAATCTTTCCCTAACAATATCTTCTAAAAATTTCCCAAAAAATATTTCAATTTCTTGTGAAAGTGTAGCTTTTTTTGATATTGGTGGTTTATCACCTAACCCCTTCCCAAAAACCTTTCCTAAATTATCTACATCTCCTCTTAAAACACCCCATTTCTTTATCCCTTTTGAATTATTAGCTATAGTCTCTAAATCGGCTATACTTCCATCATCTTTCTTTGGAACATAATTAGCAGATTTTATAAAATATATATATCTTCCAAAATCTATTTTTTTATCTTTTACCGTCAAATAAGAATCTTTTAAATTATCTCCAAACTTTATTTCGTATCCAAACAAATTAAAAATATCGTTATAACTATTTATCTTTTCTATCTTTTTATTTGTTTTTAAAATTTTGAAAGAATTTTTCTTTGTGAGAAAATCCCCTAATTCTGCAAAAGACTCACAAAACTCACATTTTTCACCTATTAATTCTCTGTGACAATAAGGGCACAAATTTTGTGAAACATCCTTTAGGTTAAATATTTCTTCATGGTTTTTTTTCAGAATACTTTCAAATTTTCTAAACTTTTTATCTTCAACTTTTTCGGAAATATTTTTGAATAATTCACCGCTAAGTTCATTGAGTGATATTTTTTCTCCAGATAAATTTACGGTTAATTCTATGCCGTGTGCTTTAAACAAATTTTCTTCGATTTTTTTCTGATAATACGAGAGTTTATCAATTATGATTGCCGGTCCAAGAAGATAAAAGTGTCCACCACCATTGTATATTACATTACTAATTGACAATTTTTCAGAGTAAATTATATACCTTGCAATGATTTCCAAAAGACATGAAACATAAAAAGAGCGACCTCTAAGCTTTTTTACAGCATGTTCCTGTGAGACGTTATATATAAAATTTTGTATCCCAGAAACATCACCTTTTACTATACCCATTATCTTTTTGTCACTTTTAACATCTTTGAACAAGTTTATATCGCCACTTTTAAAACCATCTTCATATTGTTTGAAAATAGATATAGCAATTGCTGCAGTGGTACTTAAATGAGAAAACAGGGAAATTTCAGGTTCAGAATAAAAAAATGCAGATGGCACATTAGATGTATATTCTTTCAATAGATAATATATTTTCTCATAGAATGGATCAGTAATATCCAGTTCTTCTGTATTTTTGTGTTCTCTGACAATGTTTTTTACTTGTTCTTCAAACTCATTCCATAAATTTTTGTACGAAAGTTTTATATTTTCCTCTTCTCTATCAATTAACTCCTTAAATTCTGATAGTCTGGACACTCTTTTATATTTTTTATTCTTTTTGTTATCTTTCAAAGAAACCAAAGAAAGAATTGAAACCATATTTTTTACTCGTTTGTTTTCAGAAGAACTATAGTCCTCTCTTTCGTTTGCCGAAACATGATCAGCCAATTGAACTAACTCTGATAACAAATTTATGGGGCTATGGTGATTTAAAATTACACCTTCAATCTCATCTTTATAAGGTAAACCTGAGTTTTTATAAAAATACGCGCCCCATTCTTGGTGTCTTGGACTATAACTTTTCGAACTTTCAATAGAATATCTATAAGTTTCTGCTATTATCTTTTTTAAAGAATTAATTTCTGCTCTTTGATAAAATTTTCCAATATCATGAAAAATACTAGCCAAAAATACTTTTTCAACTGTAAGTTCCATAATTTCACCCCTTAAACTCTAAATATCCTTGAAATTTCCAAGAATGTTTTCCATTTGAGGTACTATCAAAATATCACTTTTTGTCTTTTTAATTTTAAAAGTTCTATTTGAAAGTCCTGCATGTGCCAAAAAGTTTCTTTTTTCGTTGGAATAAATTTTAGAATAAATTTGTTTACTTTGTTTATTCTCATTATCTTTGCTCTTAGTATAAATAATCTCACCTTCTGGCAATCCTTTAGCATAATTTCTTATATCGCTTAACTCCTTTTTTATAGAAAGTGCAGAAAAAACATTTATGTAATTACCTTCCTCATTTATCTTCCATACAAAATTTGAAATACTTTCTAAATAGTCAATTGGATACTCATCCTTTAAATGTATTTTTTCATCATATTCATCAAATAATTTGACAAATAATTTACTAAAAATGGACGAAAAAATAATTCCTTTAAATGAAGGAGTAATTGCAAGTTTTCTTTTTACTATTTCTTTATCAACGCCATTTTCGATATCTAAAACATCTTTATATATTTCAATTCCTTTTAAAATAATTTTATTAAAATCTACCTTTTTAAGCATTGTAGAAAATACCAATGGAAATCCATAGTAAATTGACTTTAAAAATATTCTAGACTTATTTATAACTTCACTCTTTTTTAATTCTCTGTAAAAATCATTTAACCTGTTCTTTCCGATTATTCTTTTTTCTT
The DNA here is from genome assembly GCF_001682135.1 of Thermosipho sp. 1070. Taxonomy (NCBI): domain Bacteria; kingdom Thermotogati; phylum Thermotogota; class Thermotogae; order Thermotogales; family Fervidobacteriaceae; genus Thermosipho; species Thermosipho sp. 1070. The sequence goes on from NZ_CP007121.1 coordinate 119,918, forward strand.
GATTATCCACAAAACTTGAAAACCCAAAAATTTTTTCCCCTTGAAAATCTTTTATATTTAAAAACGGAATTATTCTTTTTTCTTCAATTTTATGAACAAATAATATATTTTTTTCTTCTCTACTAAATGGTGACTCTGAATTTGTAACAACAAATTTTACAGGTTTAATAAATGAAATTAATTGCAACAAATCAATTAACGAACTATAAAGCATATTAGTATGGTAATTAATTCCAAAAGTAATATCTAAATACACTTCCAAATCATCATTTATATTTAAATCTTTGAAAAGATTATAAAAATAATATAAATTCAAATAGTAAAGATCAGTAATTGTACCTTTAAATCTGTATTCCATATCTTTTCTATTTCTAAAAGTGCCTACACCTGGAACAACTTTAATTTCAAAATTTTCAAACTCACTGTGACTACTAAAATATTCTGAATATTTCTTAATTAAAAAATCCTCCATCTCATTGTAATTTTTCGGTTGTTCATCGGTCAAACTAGGATACAAAGTGTCTAAAACGAAAATCATAACCTTATCAATATTAAACTCATTGATTAACAAATTTGGTAAAAAATCATAATTATTTGATTGTTCAAATCTATAAAAGACGCTATTTTTATATGTTCTAATATTGCCAAGTGGCATCAAAAGAATTTTCAAATCCCATCCCCCCTTATATTTTCAATTTCAAATGCTTTAATATAACTTCCTGTTTCTTTATCTAACTGATAAATACCCCCCTTTGAAAAATCACCATAAGCCATTCCCAAACCAAAAGCAATTGGAAGTGGTGCACTAATGAAAAAATGAACATTTTCACAGCTAGTACAAGTCCTTATATTTTGTGTAATAGACATAATTTCAGAAACTATTTTAGTCCAATCTCCCGGTTTAATATTTCCTTTATTGTCTTTGTGTTCAATTAAAATTTTTTTAGATGAAATATTATTATTCAACAAAAATTTTCGAACATCTTGTATAGGATTATGTGAGGCAAAATAAAGAACATATGAACAATCTTTACCTTCACCTTCAACTGTATACTTAACAAACCTATAATCCTCAGTAATCGATTTGACTTTTCTAACATTATCAGTTAAATCTAAAACCCTATGATATTCTCCATCCTGATGATGGTAAAATACTAACTTATTATGTGTTCCTAATGTTACTCCCAAAGCCATCGCCATTGCAACAGGTCCTACAATTGCTATATGTGGTATTCCGTTATTTGAAATTATACTATTTAACACTTTTCTTGCATCTTTTAGAACTTTTTTCCACTCATTATTTTTTATTTCATCTGAAACATATGTTTTCTTAAAATCGTATAATTTTTCGAATATATCAACAAAATTCAACGGAAATTTTTCTCCAACTTTTTCTTTCAATTTCTCATAGGAATTATCTACAAACTCTTCATCACGTTTCTGAAACACGAACAACACTGGCACATGATATTCTTTTGCTTCGAAAAAGTCTTTTAATTCAAATACATTATTAACATCCAAAGCACTTATTAGCTTCATATTTTCTTCTTCACAAACAGATTCTTTAAAATGTAAATTTCTTATATTCTTCAATATACTACCATCACTATCAACTTCACCAGTAAAGGCTACATTTTTTGGAATTTTACTAGTTAATCCTCCCATGGTTATTGCTAACATAAAGGAATTTCCTGTAAAATGGGAATCAAATATTACTCCCAAGTTTTTCTGAACTATCTTTTCAATAATTTTTATCTTATCTGTAAATCCTTCTAGATTTACATACGTTTTCTCATTTTTAAAAACTATAGCCCTTGCTATCTTTCCATTACCAGAGTCATTTACAATCGGAAATCTAACCTCATTATATCCATTTCTATACAAGTTCAAAACTGTCAAATCATCATTTAATAATTTAATCAACAACTCTATTGACGATGTCTTTTTTGTCTCTAATATCTTTTTTATTATTTCATACAAAACAAAACTTTTTTGTGGAAAATCTTCGCATTTTAAATATGAATCAACAGCTTCATTTAAACTTATCAAATCTTTTTTTACTAAAAGAACAAAGTCCTCAATATTTTGCTTTAAAATATTAGTATACAAAGCTTACACCTCGCTTATTTTTAAATTTTTCTCTATTTCTTCTTTGGTCAAACCATCAATATTTGTAATTTTAATGTGATCATGTACAACTCCATTAAAAAGTTCTCTGCCATCATAAAACACCTTTACTTTCTTTTCCAAAAGACTATCATCTAAATAAATTATTAGCGATTTCCCCTTAATTATTCCCACATAATTTTCACCTTTTACACCATCTGTATCGGCTGCCAAAATTTCTTCATGTCTTTTTAATTCTTCCGGAAATTCTATACATACTTCGTTTGAATCATCATAAACTATTTTTTCAAAGAAAAGTTCATATAATTTTTCAATTTTCTTTGCCTCTAAACTAAAGAATTCTTTTCTTGGGCCAGAATACACTTCAGACGCCAAGATATTGTAATTTTCTACAATTTCTTCCACATCTACGTGTTTTATAAATTCACAGTACTTGTCTGAAAATTCATCGTCAAAATAAAACTTCATATGAGTTAATATAACAGTTAAAACTAAATGATTAATTTTCAATCTCGTGGCTGTTGAGCTTGCTAAAAACGGCTCAGTTGTCAAATAAACAGCTTCGTTCAAATCATCCGTTTTACTAACTATCACACCATAAATTGGATATTTCGTTGTGTAAATAACGAAAATATCACCTGCAACTAATCTCGAACCGTTGTTTATTTCTATAAAATCCGCTTTAAACTCTTTATTATATTCTTCATAAAGTTCTAATTCACTTTTTAAGAAATTCATAATACCCTCCTTTTTTATTCCTCTCTATTTATTATTACGTAACTTTTCACAAATTTCTGACATATAAATACGGATAGCCAACAAAAATTCTTTTTCAGTGATACCATTTTCTTGAACAAGTTTCTTTAACTTTTCCTTTGTTCTTTGGATAATCTTATATTTTGCATTTTTTGTTTTTTCAGAAAAACATATTTCTTCAGAACGTGATACTTTGTATAAATAAAAGCACAAATACTCATCATTCATTTTACATAGCTCTTTAAAAAAATACTGTGCTACAACCACAGTTTCAGAGCTGTCACTTAAACTGTCATTTAAATCTTCTGAATGAAAAAAATATTCAATTCTATTTTCAAAATCATCACTTTCATTGTCTAAAGAAATATTAAATCTATAATTCCTCAAAATATCCACAATATGATTTTTTATTATGGTATATAAATACGCGCCATGATTATCTGATAAATTTTTAAATATATGTGCTTTATTCCTTATTTTTATCAAAATATCGTTTGATATCTCATTTATTGCATCTTCAATACTTCCGTAACATGCCTTAATCCCACTTTGATATGTTTTGTTTTTTGAAATAATACTTATCACAATTCCTTTTACAGAATTTAAAAATTTTTCACTAACTTTATTATTTATAATATAATTCAACAACTCTTTCCTAAACAAATCTTTTTTCAAGTTTTCTTCACCCCTTTAAAAAGTCATCTAGATTCTTCTTACATACCCCACACTTTTTAAAATATTTATCTACTATCTCTCTTGGGATACCATCAAAAATAAACTTACCTTTCTCCTTAAAAGCATAAGACATTTTATTTAAATTACATTCTTTCGAAACAGAACACTCCCTTCTTATATCTATCTTTATTTTGGAATAATTTTTTGTTGATAAGAACAAAAGTCTACACGTATTATTTTCTAAATATTCAACAAAAACAGGCCTATTAGTTCTAGGCCTCTCTTTTGATCTCCAAAGTGATTGTGTTTTTACTATTTTCGAAAATTTCCTCAACCCTGTCATTATACCTATTACAGATTTAAAGTATCTTTTAAATTCATTTTCAGTTTTAAATATTTCATCAATCAATTTTTTAATTTTACATCACCGTAAAGATTATAACATATTCAATAAAAATTACAAAAGATTATTTGAAACAATCCATTTTACTTTTCCATCAACTTCTTTATTAAAAACAGCACTTGAATTAAAGTAATATATTACAACACTATCCTTTCTTTCATCAATTACTCTCTTTAGTCTTCCTATTAACTGTTTTAAATTTGATTGTGTTATTTTTCCTTCAAATGTTGAATTTTGTTGCCATACAAGATATTCTTTTACAATTTTATGTACTCTACTTACCCTCTTTTCATTAACATCATATGTAAGAAGAATGTATCTAATAAACTCACCCCCTATCCCTAAAACCCCGATAATTTTCTTCACCCTTGAGATGCCTTATAAGTTTATAACATTCATGTAATATAACAGTTTTAAAAGAAACTTTTTGATTTGGATATATTTCTACTGTTTTTTCTAATCTTTTTTCAAGTTCTAAAACAAATTTCTTTTTTCCTTCTTTTGACAGATAAATTCCATCACTTATCGGTTCAAAATCAGATTTCTGGACAATTTTATTGTTTACCAGATATAAAATTACCTTATCAACTATAATAGGTTTAAAAATTTCAGAAATATCAAGTTGTAAAGAAAATTTTTTGTTTTTAGGTTCATGTAGAAAACTTATTTGAGGTTCTAAAGAAGTCTTATAAATCTCAGATAACACTATATTGTACAAAATTGTATTTCCATAACTTATTAAAGCATTTATTTCGTCTTTCGGAGGTTTTCTTTTTCTTTCCTCAAAACTAAAATCTTTCTTACCAACTATCTTTCCAAAAGCTTTGTAATACCTTTTTCTTATATTTCCTTCAATAGCCATTAAAGCTGGAATATTTGTCTGTTTATCAAGCGTTGATTTAATCTTTTCAACATACAGTATTTCATCATATACCAGTTTCTTAAAATTCCTTAAAACTTTCAACATATTATGAACAGCAGCTTTTAATATCTCTTTTGCAATTAAGATACGTTTTTCCATATCGTTATAATGTTCAAATTGCAAAAGCAATGTCTTTCCCGTTTTATTCTTTTCCCTTGGATAAAAAGTTCCCAGATAATTTCCATAATAGCCAAAAAAATGCAATGGTATTTCTTCTTTACAGAGCATTTCTAAAAACCTTTTATTTATACTCACTTCTGAAAAAATCATAATAGAACTAACATTTTTTAATGGAACAATCATTGGTTTTTTTTCTTCAGATTTTGGAATCAAATACATCGCATTATTTTTCTTTCTGATTTCGCCATCTGTAAAAACATATAATGTTTCCATAAACTCCCTCCTATATAATACTGGAAATTGTTGATTTGGGTTCACCAATATAGTGCCTATAAGGAACAAACTCTTTTTTTAAAATATACCAATATATACTATCCTCATTTTCAACAATTATGTTCTGTATTTCCATTCTCAATTCATTAAAATCTTTCTCTGTTATTCTACCCTCAAAAACAGATCTTTGTACCCAACGTAAATATTTTCTAGCAATTCTTAAAACTTTTGAAACCCTTTTTCTATTAACATCGTAAATCATAATAACATACATAAAATTCCCTCCCAATTAACTCTCCTTTCATTTATAATTACGAATCTAAACAAAAAAATCTGACAAAATAAAAAATTTTTTCAAATAAAAATTTTACATCCCATTCCTCATAGGTATGTTCTAAACCTTGCATGGAAGAAACGGATGTGCTGCGGTGGGAGCGGTTTCCATTCCTCATAGGTATGTTCTAAACTTACTACATAGACTTTGTTCCAAACGTACAGTTGACAGTTTCCATTCCTCATAGGTATGTTCTAAACGTAATCTTGAAAATGTGCAGAGCTAAGAAATCACGTGAAGGGTTTCCATTCCTCATAGGTATGTTCTAAACACGAACACAGGATATGCTTTATTGTGGTGTGACCCCAGGTTTCCATTCCTCATAGGTATGTTCTAAACAAGATATTTGAAAAGCAGATTTCACTCGGACAGTCGTTTCCATTCCTCATAGGTATGTTCTAAACGAAAATATGGAAAGATATCTAAAAACAAGATTTCATGGTTTCCATTCCTCATAGGTATGTTCTAAACGAGATATTATGGAAATCATGGTGAAATATGTAAACTGTTGTTTCCATTCCTCATAGGTATGTTCTAAACATGAAAATTAAGGAGGATAAGATGAAAATTAAGTCAGTTGTTTCCATTCCTCATAGGTATGTTCTAAACATGAAAATTAAGGAGGATAAGATGAAAATTAAGTCAGTTGTTTCCATTCCTCATAGGTATGTTCTAAACCAGCTGATAAAAGTTATATTCAGTTTGGGAACGCAAAATTAAGTTTCCATTCCTCATAGGTATGTTCTAAACGAAGAAGGGGTGGTTGAAATAGTTGATATCATAAAGTTTCCATTCCTCATAGGTATGTTCTAAACCAATTAAAAAACCTCATAAATTATTATGAACCAAGATATTTTCATTTTGATTAACCGGAAGTTACCTAAAAGTAAACATGTTATTTTAAGCCACATACAAGCTTTTTGTTAACGGAAAAGGTCGTTGAAAATCTTATATATTTTTTATCTTAACCTAAACGTTACAATTGGTTACAATTAATATATTATTAAATAAGGTATTTTTGATGAGTTTGTGTAAATGGAAAACCTATTAGTTAATTTATTTTTATTTATTTATAATTAACAAATTAGATTAATTTTTATTTTGTTTTACATTACGTAATTTTATTTTTATTATTTATAATAAACGATATTATTTTTGTTTAAAAGCGATATATATGTTATTAGATATTAAGTAATATAATCATAATATTATAATAATTAAATGATTTGTTGTTAAGATAAATAAAATATATAATTAACTATAGAAAATAAAATTTAATATCATTAAAAACAAAGAAAAATAATGCTTAAAAGATTTCATGAAATATTATTATTGGCAATGTAAAATAAAAGCTGTAAAAACAAAAAGTGACATGTGTTTTGGAATAAATAAGTGAAAAAACTTATTACAAATGAGGAGTATATGGCGTGGCACGGAAATCAAAAAAAGAATAAGTCAAAATTGGCTATACAAAAATAAAACTTATTGGAATTAAAAAAACACAAATTATAGCTTCTTCATTTTTTTCAATTATATAAATTATCATTTTAAAGCTATAATTTGGTTTATATCCATTAACAAAATAATATTTTCAAGAATTCCACAACTAAAACTCAAATACACTTCCTGCAAGACATTCACAAATTTTTGTTTTTAGGTTCTTTTTAAAAATGTCAATTGCAATATCTCCCGTACAATGACAAGGATAAAGCACATCAATTTGAAAATCATTTAAAAGATTTGAAATTTGTAAAAGTTCCTCATTTGTCTTATTTAAAAGATGAAATCCTCCGATAACTGTCTTAATCTTACCTTTTTTTGATAAATGAAAAATTATATTTACTATTCCCCTGTGAGAACAACCTGTAAGTACAATAGCACCATCTGATGATTCAATAAAAAGATATAACTCATCATCAAACAAATCCTGTTCTTTTTTAGAACCAATTTTAAATTTTTTCTCTGAATATTTGGAAGTTTTCAAAGGTGCAGCTGTAATAATCTTAACACCTTTAAATATTTCCAAATCATTTTGAACAATCTCAAAATTTCCACCAATTCTCTCGTAGAAAATTCTATTATGTTTAATACCAGCATACTTTTCTCCACTATACCTAAGGTTAAAAAATCCATCTCCTACATAAATTTTTTTAGGCCCAATTTTTTTTAATAAAAATTCCAATCCATTTCCGTGATCATAATGTCCATGACTTATGACAACTGCATCTAAATCCAAAAGATTTAAATCCAATTTTTCTACATTTTTTAGAAAAAGATCGCTTTGTCCTGTATCAAAAAGAATTTTCTTCCCATTAACCTCAGTTAATACACTAAAACCATGTTCAGAATAAAACCCGCTTTTTGCTTTATCATTCATTAAAATCCAAATCTTCATATCCTCACCACCGATTAAATAGAGATTTGCTCTTAATTAAAAATAACTTATTTTTCAAGTGGTATTTTTCTTATTGAAAAATTTTTTTCAAATAAATATGCTAAAGAAAATAATTTTTCCTCTTCAAATTCTCTTGCAGAAAAAGTTAATCCAAAAGGTCCTGTATCGGTATACCCAGCAGGTACAGTTATTGAAGGATATTTTGCCTTTGCAGTTATGTGAGCACCATAATTTGCGGGAAATAAAAGTGCTGTTAAGTTATATTTTTCAAATAACCAATCTATTCCCCCTTTTGCATACTTTCTATCATTTAATAATGACTCTATATATTCTCTTTCATTAATATCTGTTGTATCTGATCTTAATAAAATACTTTGTCCATATGGAATTGCATCTTTATTTTCAAAATTAAAATTAATTACATCTGTTAGCGTTTTAACTTGCAAATCTTTATCCTTCAAATAATTATTTATTCCATGTTTAAATTCATAAAATAAAACATTTATATTATTTATCTTATCAAGATTTTCAAACTTTATTTCAACTACTTTTCCATTTAATTTTTCAACCTTCTTCAAACTATCTTTAAATAACAAAATCTGTTCATGTGTCAACCAATTAAAAAATTGTTTGCTATATCCAAAAATCATTCCAGAATAATCAGATATTTCTTTTATCTTTTCTGGAACTTTTTTATTTTTTACTATATAAGTTGCAGGATCATTTAAATCAAAACCATATATAATCCTAAATACTTCAAATGCATCTTCAACTGTTCGAGTTATAGGTCCAGCTGTATCCTGTGTATATGATATAGGAATAATTCCATTTCTACTAACTGTACCAACAGTTGGCTTTAATCCAACACATGAATTACTACTTGAAGGTGAAAGTATTGAACCTGATGTTTCAGTACCAATTGAAACAAGCGCAAAATCAGCTGCAACAGCCACTGCAGATCCCGAACTTGAACCACCAACATCAAAATTTCCATACGGGTTTTTCGTCTGTCCACCCAACCTACTATAACCATTAGGCATCTCATACGACACAAAATTTGCAAATTCAGTTAAATTTGACTTACCAATTATAACCGCTCCAGCTTCCCTTAATTTTTTTACTAAAAACGCATCATTATTCACATAATTTCCTAAAAGTGCCTTTGCACCTCCTGTTGTTTGCATTTTGTCTTTTGTATCAATATTTCCCTTGATTATTACCGGAACCCCATGCAAGTTACTCCGTTTTTTGTTATTTTTTCTTTCCTCATCCATTGCTCTTGCGATAAATAAGGCATCTGGATTAATTTCCAAAACAGCATTTAAAGAAATACTTGAAATACGTTCCAAATAAAATTCCACCAATTTTTCAGAAGTTATTTTACCTTCATCGTATAGTTTATTAAATCTCTTAATAGTTAAATCTCTCAAAATAATAGTTAAATTTCTCAAAAAAATCACCCCTTAACAGATCCAGCAGAAAGACCTGCAATAATCTTCTTTTGAAAAATCAACACAAGTGCTACCAATGGAGTAGTAACAATTACAGCAGCTGCCATAATCTGTCCCCACGGTATTTCATACTGTGAAGCACCTTTAAACAATGCAATTGCCACTGGAACCGTATATTTACTGGGCCTTTGCATAAACGTAAGTGCATATAAAAATTCATTCCAAGCTGATATAAAAGTTAAAAGTCCAGTAGCCACAAGCCCTGGAGCAGACATAGGTAAAACAATAGACCATAAAGTTCTAAATCTTGAACAACCATCAATGGCAGCTGATTCCTCAACTTCTTTAGGAAGTTCTCTAAAAAAATTCTGTAAAATCCAAGTAGTCAACGGAAGCGTCATAGAAACGTATGGAAAAATAAGTCCCGAATACGTATTTATCAACTTAAACTTTCTTAAAATTACAAACAAAGATCCCAAAATGGATACCTGTGGGAACATACTAACCGCCAAAATTAAAGACATAACAACTATTTTTCCCTTAAATTTAAGTCTTGCAATTGCGTATGCAGCAAGTGAACCAATCGCCAGTGAAAACAACGTAGTAATTCCTGAAACAACAATACTATTCCAAATATTTATATGAAAAGGCCTTTCAGAAAAGACTTTTATATAATTTTCAAATGTAATTTGCCTTGGAAAAAGTGAAGGATTTAATTCGAATAAATCCTTGTCCGGTTTTAAAGATGACACAATAGCCCAATAAAACGGAAAAACACACCATATAAAAATCAAAATAACTGCTAAGTACAAGAAAAATTTATAAATCACTCTTTTATATTTCACGATTCTCACTCCTTAGTCAATCTGCAATTTTAACGATTTAATATAAATTATCGCAAAAATGGAAATCAACAAAAAAATGACCACAGAAAGACTAGAACCGTATCCAAACCATCTTCCTGTAAAAGCCCTGTCCATCAAAAGAGACCTATTATACACAGATAATGTTTCGGTACCTACACTCCCACGCGTCATAACATATACAACATCAAAAACTCTCAATGCATCTAAAGTTCTGAATATTAAAGCAATCCCAATAGTTTGCATAATTTGAGGTAGGGTAATTTTAAAAAATCTCTGTACCATGTTAGCCCCATCAATTTTAGCAGCTTCGTACAATTGTTCTGGAATTAACTGTAACCCTGCTAAAATAAGTAGTGCCATAAACGGTGTAGTCTTCCATACATCCACTTGTATAATTGCCCATAAAGCAAGTCCCGGTCTTCCTAAAATTGGAGTCCCAGGTTTTATTATTCCTAGAGCCTCATACAACTTAGAAATAATACCGAATTGATCGTTAAACATCCATCTCCACATTTGAGAAGAAATTGCTGTGGGAATCGCCCATGGAATTAACATAGCAGCTCTTACTAATCCCCTAAATTTAAAATTTTGATGCACCACTAAAGCAATCAAAAGTCCCAAAACAGTTTCAAGCAACACAGAAACAACTGTAAAAATTATTGTTGTTTTAAATGCCGCCCAAAATCTACTATCATTAAATAGTTTAATATAATTTCCAAAACCAACAAACTCTCTTTTAAACATAGGATTCAATCCAAAGTCAAAAAAACTATCGTAAAATGTCTTGAACAACGGAAAAAACGCAATAACTGAGATCACAAAAATGGCAGGAAAGATCATCCAAAAGGCCACAATTGGTTCTTTTTTATTCATTCCTCTACCACCTCACATTAAAATCGGGGGGGTATTCCCCCCCAGATTTTTTTATTTATTAAGAAGCATTTTTAATTCTTTTTCAAGATCCTTTATAGCTTGTTCTGGAGTTACCTGCCTTGTTAAAGCAGCATGTACATGCCTTTGTATTGAATCTGAAATTTCAGCGTAATTTACCGCCCTTGGTCTTGGCAAAGCATTAATAAATACATCAAATAATTCGACCATAAATGGGTTTGCCTTTTTTAATTCTGGCACCTCATACACTTCCATCCTTGTTGGATTTTGTCCTGCATTTACCGCCTTATACAACTGTTCCTTTGAACTTGTTAAAAACTTTATTAATTTCTTAGCAGCTTCTTTTTCTTTCGGAGAAGAATTTGCATTTATTCCCAAATTCCAACCACCTAAAGTTGCAGCATGCTTTCCACCAGGACCTTTTGGCAATGGAGCAATACCAACTTTTCCCTTAATTGGAGAATCATCTGAATTTGCAAGTGACCATGCATACGGCCAATTTCTCATAAAGACTGCATTACCACTCTGGAATATCCTTCGTGCATCTTCCTCCATATACGTAGTCACACCTTCAGGTGAAATTCCATCTTTATAAATTAGATCTACCATAAATTGTAATGCTTCAATAGCTTTTGGATTGTTTACAATAATATTACCATTTTCATCAAGTACGTCTGCACCAAATGACCACAAGTACTCCATAAAATCACAAACAAGTCCTTCATACCTTGCTCCTTGCCAAACAAAGCCTTCAATTCCCTCTGCTTTTGAGATCTTTTTAGCCATTTCTACAAGTTCGTCCCATGTTTCAGGTGGTTTTTTGTAACCATACTTCTCAAGCAAATCCTTTCTGTAGTACAAAAGACCCGCATCTGTAAACCAAGGCACTGCAACAATTCTTCCCATTACAGTAACAGACTTTACAGTTCCAGGTAAAAACTTGTTCAATTCAAAATAATCATAATCAGCTGTTAAATCTTCTAAAAATGGAGCAAATTCTGGTGGCCAAATAACATCTAGCATCAAAACATCTGGATCACTTTCTCCTGCAGCCAAATACGTAACGTATAAATCATGCCTTTCTGTTGACGAATCAGGCATTGGTATTACGGTTACAACAATATCTGGATTTTGCTTCATAAATTCTTTTAACTGAGCATAAAGTACCTCAAGTTCTTTTCCAACCCCACCCGATGTCATTGTTATGGTAGTAATAGCAAATGAAAAAGCAAACACAAATACCAACATACTCAAAACAAACAGTTTTTTCATATTAAAACACCTCCTTTTTTTGATGTTCAAAGTAATAGTAACATAATACAATGGAAAAATCTAAATTATATAAGATTCAGAATTTTATCAATAATAAAAAATATATTCTTATAATACCGGATAACTCAAAATATTTAATATTGGAAATGTTTCAAATAAAAAGATTTACACTTAGAAATTAATAGAAAAATAATATATTATTCTAAATTATCCTTAAATACATATTTTAAATTATTTATTACTTCAAATTGCTTAAATTTGCTCTATTTTTCAAATACAATTAATGTGTTAGAATTATTTCGATAATCAAAAAAAGTCGGGGGTGCTTATATATGAAAGTACAACTTCCTCAAAAAAGTATAAAAGATTACTTAAAAATTGCCAAAGAAGATGTAGAAGAGTTATTTGAAATGGCAAAGGACTTAAAAGATCTAAAAATAGTACACGTAAATGCAACATCATACGGTGGTGGAGTTGCTGAGCTTTTATACACCTTAATTCCCTTAATGAACGACTTAGGTATAAATACCCAATGGGAAATACTTGAAGCACCTATGGAGTTTTTCAACGTAACAAAGAAACTACACAATGCATTTCAAGGTGCCAAAGTTGATTTAATTGATGAAGAACTTGATCTTTATGTTAAAATAAATAAAGAAAATGCAAAGAATTTAGATTTAGATGCAGATGTTATAATTATACATGATCCACAACCTTACTTAATTCCAATATTTAAAGAGGGTAAATACATATGGAGATGTCATATAGACACTTCTACGCCAAATAAAAAGATATGGAATAAAATAATACCCATGGCATGTGATAAATATTCAAAGGCATTATTTCATCTTGAAGAATACATACAAAAGCCTTTTGAACAAATTGCCATAGAATTTCCGCCAAGCATAGATCCACTAAGTGATAAAAACAAAAAGCTCTCGAAAGACCAAATACAAAAAATAGCAAAAAGGTACAACATAGATCTTGAAAGACCGATAATCACCGTTGTAGCAAGATTTGATCCCTGGAAAGATTTAAAAAGTGCTATTGATGTTTATAGAATTTTAAAAGAAAAATCTGACATTCAACTTTTAATAGTTTCTGCAATGGCAAAAGATGACCCAGAAGGTTGGATTTTATTTGAAGATATTTTAAGATATGCAGGAACAGATCCTGATATACACTTTTTAACTGATTTAAAAGGTGTAGGACATTTAGAAGTTAATGCATTTCAAACTATTTCTACTGCAGGACTCCACACAGCAACTAAAGAAGGATTTGGTCTTGTAATTGCAGAAATGTTATGGAAAGGAAATCCTATAGTTGCACGACCTGTTGGTGGTATAAAATTACAAGTAATTGATGGATACAATGGGTATTTAAACACAGAAGTTAATGAACTTTCAAACGCATTGTATAAAATAATTTCAGACAAAAGTTTAAAAGATGAACTGGGAAAAAATGCCATAAAGAGTGTAAAGGAAAAATTCTTGACAACTTCACATTTAAAAAGATATTTGAAAATCATAAAAGAGGTGGTTTAATGGAACTTACTACAACAAAAAAAATACTTTTAGAATTACTTATTAAAAAAGAAACAAGTAGAAAAGAACTTGAAGACGCATTAAACATTACATCTTCCACCCTTTCATATACATTAAAAAAAATAAAAGACTACATTCTAATTTCCAATAAAAAAAGTATTGGTCTTGGAAGACCAACACAATATGTACTTTTAAATCCAAATTATTGGTATTCAGTCGGAATAAAAGTGGGAAGAGATTACATAAATGCCACAATATTTAACTCAAAATTTGAAATCTTAGAAAAAAATGCATTGAAGATCACAAAAGAATACATGGGAAATGAAAACATTTCCAAGCTACTAGATTCCGTACTCTCAAAGCTAAGTCTAAAAGACAAAATAAAATCCATTGGCATAGCATTTTCTGGTAATGTAATTGATAAAAAAGTTAATTCCTACATATTAAAACTTAAAGACTACTCACCAAAAGATATCATTAAAAAGCATTTTGGTAATATCCCATTTACAATTTTAAATGATGTTGAAGCAATAGCAACGGAAGAATTTGTAAATCACGCTGGAGAAAAAATACTTGTTTTAAACTATGGAACAGGTATTGGCGCTTGCTACCTAGAATCATTAGACTATTTCAATAAAAACTATAAAAAAATAATAGAACTGGGACACTTTTACGCAGGTGGCAATGAAAAATGTTATTGTGGTTCAACAGGTTGTCTTGAAACTCTTGCATCAGAATACGCTATACTAAAAAAATATAAATTTAGAGACTTAAAAATTACAGAATTTATAGAAAATGAGGAACAATACGAAATAGATTTGAAAGAAATAAGAAAATTATATAAAAATTTCAAAAAGAAAGCTGAAATAATTTATGAAGATGTATTTAAACATCTAACCGTGTCTATTATTAACACGTTTAAACTCTTATCACCCAAAAAAATAATTTTGACAGGTGAGGGAGTTACCCCTTGGTTTTCGCAAGTTCTACAAAAAAAAGTTCTATCTGTTAGTAAAGAACCTATACCAATTGTATATAGAGGAATTGAAAGCAACATAGAACTTGGTGCAGCAATAACCGCATTGCAATATTACATTATTCAAAGCAAATTATAACTTCCGTACCTATTAAATAATAGGAGTTTATCTTAAGCTCACAATTTAAAATCTTACAAATATGCTTTACAATTGATAATCCTAATCCAGAACCATATGCCATTTTAATGGCATCTTTGCTTCTATAAAATCTTTCTGTAACTTTTTCAACTTCCTCTTTTTTTATTCCAATTCCACGATCTTTAACACGTATTTTATCTTTTTCAACGGTAATATAAATTTTGGAATCTTCATAAGAATACTTTATAGAATTAGAAATAATATTTTTTAAAATTGTGTATAACATAAAACTATCGTTAAAAAATTCCTTTTGAAATACTGATATTTCAAAAGACAATCTTTTTTTGTTAATCCTTTCGGAAAATTCCTCTAAAATTTCTTTTAAGATTTTTTCCACATCAACGACATTTTTCTGTGGAGTATACATACCAAGTTCCAACATTGCGATAATTTTTAACTGCTTAATTATCCTTTCCATGCGTTTTATAGCATGTTCCATTTGTTCCAAAGGTTCTATATCTCCAAAAGTATCCCTTAATAGATACAAATTCCCCTTTATAACAGAAAGTGGTGTAAAAAGTTCATGTGAAACAGATGTTGTAAAATTTACTTTTGCCTCATTAATTCTCATTTCATCTGTTAAATCTTTAATATAAATAAAACCGTTAAAATACTTTAATCGAACATATCTCTCATCTGAAAGATAAAAGAAATAAAACTTATCTTCTATCATAAAATTTTCTTTTTTGATTATTTTCTCCACCACTACATCAACTTTCTCAAAAGTAAAAACCGACAGTATGTCATTTCCTTCAAAAAAACCAAGAGATCTCGCAACTTCGTTAGAATTTAAAATTTTCAAAAAATCGAGTTTTATTATCGCATCATCGAAATTTTCAAAAAAACTAAAGTCTTCCATTATATCCCCTCGCATTAAATTTATAACCTGCTCCTCTAACAGTAATTATCCATTCCTTCCCCAATTTGTTTCTTATATTACTTATATGTACATCCACCACTCTATCGGAAATGAACTCATCCTTCCACACTAAATCTAATATTCTATTTCTCGAAAAAACAACATTTTGATTTTTTGCAAGTAGACATAAAATCTCAAACTCCTTAGCCGTCAAATCCACTTCTTGACCTTCTTTTAATACCACATAATCATCACAGTATATTTCCAAATTACCAAAGCGCAGTACTTCTTTCTTCCCGGAAACCCTTCTAAAATAAGCCTTTATTCGTGCCACTACCTCTCTTGGATTAAAAGGTTTTGTAATATAATCATCAGCTCCTATTTCCAATCCAAATATTTTATCACTATCACTATCCTTTGCAGAAATTATAATAATTCCAACTTCGGGATACTCTACCTTAATTTCAGGTAGTTCATCTGTAGATAATCCATCTGGCAACATTATATCTAACAGTATTAAATCGTACTTTCCTTCCTCCAATTTTTTTCTCAAATCAAAAACACTTTCAACTTCATCAATTTCAAATCCTTCTAATACAATATATTTCTTTAATACATCTCTTATCAAAGGATCATCCTCAACTATTAATATTTTTTTCATATATCTAACTCCTTCAATTCTTTACCTGTTTCAATGTAAACAATTTCCTCACACAAATTATTTAAATGATCTCCAATCCTTTCAAGATCTCTTGCAATTAGTATGTTAGTAATCATTATATCTTTCTCTTCCAATTTCGATTTTTCTCTTATTTCAATCTCTATTCTATCTAATTCTTTATCGCGTTCCCATATCTTCTTTAAAAGTTTTACATCTTTTGTTGAAAACGCCAAAAATGTATCGTGAAGCATTTTCAATGCAACACCAAACATTTCCTTTATCTCTTTAATTATCCTGTATTTTATTCCTTTTTTTGTAACATCCAAAACCTTCTCAGCTATATTACAGGACAAATCGGCAATTCTTTCCAAATTATTCGAAAATTTTATCATCGTAATCACATATCTTAAATCTTTTGCTTTGGGGTTATATCTTGCTATAATCTCATAA
The DNA here is from genome assembly GCF_001682135.1 of Thermosipho sp. 1070. NCBI lineage: Bacteria > Thermotogati > Thermotogota > Thermotogae > Thermotogales > Fervidobacteriaceae > Thermosipho > Thermosipho sp. 1070. Next base: position 137,092 of record NZ_CP007121.1, read on the forward strand.
ATTTTCTCTTCAATTTCCCTATTTAAAAGATCTATTGCATCATCATCTTCTATAACTTTATTTGCAAGATTTACATCTAAAAACTCCAACGAATCGATTGAACTTTCAAATGATTTTGAAACAAAAGATAACATCTTTGAAATATCTGCTTTCAAAAGTGCATATTCTCTTTCAAAATGTAATGTCTCCATCTTATCACTCCTTAACCTATTTTTCCATTCAAATACGCTTCTGTTAATTTCGATTTTGGCTTTTTCACCATAGAAGAAGTATCTGAAAACTCCACTAATTCTCCCTGGTACAGAAAAGCGATATAATCTGATATCCTTATTGCCTGTGCAAGGTTGTGAGTTACTATTACTATTGTATAACTTTCAGATAACTTTTCCAATAGAGATTCTATCTTTTGAGTAGCAATTGGATCCAAAGCAGAAGTTGGCTCATCTAAAAGCAATACCTCTGGTTCGATAGCTAGAGTTCTTGCAATACAAAGTCTTTGTTGTTGACCTCCAGATAGAGCATTTGCGCTTTTTTTCAATTCATGTTTTACCTCATTCCATAGAGCTGCTTGCTTCAGAGACTTCTCTACTATTTCGTCCAATTTATTCTTTCCTTTTATACCATGTATTTTCAATCCAAATGCAATGTTATCATATATACTCATAGGAAAAGGTACGGGTTTTTGAAATACCATTCCAATTTTCTTTCTCAAAATAGTAATATCGTCTATTTCTCTATAGATATCTTTTCCCTCAAATAATATTTGACCTTCAACTCTAAATCCAGGAATCGTATCATTTATTCTATTGATACTCCTCAAAAGTGTTGACTTACCACAACCAGATGGTCCAATAATAGCGGTAATTTTATTTTTTGCCACATTAAAACTTACATCTTTTACCACCTTTTTATCGCCATAGTATGCACTAAAATCCTTTATTTCAATCATCTCTTGATACCTCCAATTTTAAAAGCTAAAAAATATAAAATTAAAACAAAAATCAGGAGTAACGCCGCACTTGCGCTAGCCATCCAAATTGAACTCTTTCCATATGCAGCTATAAGATAGTAAATATGTGTGGGCAAAGTCATAACTGGAGAGAAGATGTTTTTTGGTAATGAAGTTGCGTAAAAAACAGCACCAGTAATTAAGATTGGAGCGGTTTCTCCTAAAGTTCTACCAAAACCTATCAAAGAAGCAGTAACTATACGTGTTCTTGCCGCAGGAATCAAAACTTTAAAAATCACCTCATTTTGCTTTGCACCTAGCGCATAAGCTGATTCTTTCAACTCATTTGGTAAACTTGATAAAGCCTCCTTAACCGAAGAAGAAATAACAGGCAACGTCATTAAAGAAAGAGTAAGTGAAGCAGAAAGAACACTTGTTCCAAATCCCAACGCAATGGAAAACATAGCATATCCAAAAAGTCCAAATACAATTGAAGGAAGTCCACTCAAAGAAGTTACAGCCCAATCAACTATCCTAGATAAAATACTATTTTTATATTCTTCTAAAAAAACGCCTGTAAAAATCCCAAGTGGTATTGAAAAAGCTGCACTCACAGTCACTATATAAAAACTTCCCAAGATCGCCGGAAAAATCCCTCCTTTTTTCATTCCATCTGAAGGATATTTAGTAAAAAAATCTAAAGAAAAATACCTTATACCATCGAATATTACAGACATAATAAGTGCTAATATTAAAAAAACCACAAAATAAGTTAATACCTTTAAAAAATAATTCATAAACCTATCCATCTATTCTACCCCTTTTCTTTGCATAATAAGTAAGTATTAAAGATATACACAAGAGTATTAAACCAGCAAGGAACAAAGCATGATAATGCATACTATTTACACCTGCTTCTCCAATTTCACTTGCAATTGCCGCAGTAAGAGGTTTTATTGGATCAAAAATTGAAGTGGGAATTATTGCCGCACCACCACCAACTAGTAACACAACCATTGTCTCACCAATAACCCTATTTATAGTTAATACCGCAGCATTAAGTATTCCATTTATAGAAGCCTTTGTTGTTATTTTTAGTGTTGTAATAAATTTACTTGCACCAAGTGCCAGTGAACTTTCTTCTAGCTCTCTAGGTACATCTTCTAACGAATCTGTCATTAATGATACTGAATAAGGCAACGAAAGGAAAGATAACCCTAATACAGCAAGAAAAAGATTTTCCGTTGACCAAATATCAAAATTAAGTAAAATAGGAGAAACAAATATTAAAATTGCTGCACCAATAATTACTGATGGAACACCAGATAAAACTGAAATAATGTATTTTATTATATGTTTTTCTCTATCGCTTGCATATGTATGCAAATAAAAGGAAATAAAATAACCAAGTGGAATGGTAATCACAGAAGAAAGTACAGTAACAAGCAATGTATCCACTATAAGTGCAAGCATTCCAAACTCTGGTGGATCGTAAGTAGGATACCAATACAAACTTATAAAAGGTTTTATTTTTAAATGTATAATTGCAGGCAAGGATTCCTTTACTATGAAAAATATCAAAAAGATGAGCGCTGCAATGGAAAACAGCGCAAATGTAAATATTAAAGTCAACTGAAAATAATATTTTATATTTCTCATATAATTCCTCCTAAAATCCGTATGCTGCTACATATCCAGCTTTTTCAACTAATTCTTGTCCTTCTTTAGATAATCCAAATGTAATGTATTTTTTTATAGCTCCTGAATCTGGATATCCATTTGTTGCATCCAAAAACATATAAAGTGCTCTTGAGATTGGATAAACTCCATTTAAAATATTTTCTTTTGTCGGTAAAATACCTTCAACCTTTAACACTCTCACATCATCTGTAACATATCCAATACCAACGTATGCTATTGCATATGGATTCTTTTCAACTGTTTCCAATTCAAATCTTGTACTTTCAACCATACGTACCCACGGTGCCATCTTTTCTTTGTTTAAAACAATTTTTTCAAATGTTTCAAAAGTTCCAGATGCTGTGTTTCTTGAATATATCTGTATTTGTTTTTTAGGTAAATTTGGATCAACCTGATTCCAATATCTAATTTTTCCAGTATATATCTTCTTTAAAGTATTTAACGATATTTTTTCTAAGTTCAGATTTTTATTCACAATTATGGCAATACCATCATATCCTATAACAATAGGTATAAAATATCTTCCTTCTTTGTGCATCTTTGCAATTTCACTTTCCTTTAACCATCTACTTGCATTCGCTATATCCGCAGTTTTGTTAAATAAAGCTGCTATTCCCGTAGATGAACCTGCTCCTTCTAATGTTATTTCAAGATCAGGATAAATCGTTTTTAATTTCTCAATCCAAAGCTGTGCGATAGGAAATATGGTATTTGAACCCTTTATCACTAGAGTTTCCGAAAATAAAAACACAGTAAATACAAAAAGAATTAACACAAGAAACTTTCTCATAAAAAACACCTCCTGTTTTTAGTCTCCAGGAGGATTTTCTCAAAAATTTATTTAAAGTATTTTAAATTATATTAAGAAATGTTAAGATTACTTCCATTCTCTTCTTAAAAGTCCCATTACAATTACATCCCAATATTTTCCATCCCTAAATAACTCTTCCCTTAAAACTCCCTCTTTTTTAAAACCAAGTTTTTCATAACTCCTTATAGCCCTTTGATTAAAAGAATAGACATGTAACTTTATCTTATTAATATTCATTTCTTTAAACACAAAATCTACTAAAAGTTCCATTGCTTCTGTTCCATATCCTTTATTCCAGTAAGACATTCCAAGAAAAATACCAAGTTCACACACCGAATTCTTCCAATCTACCTTATTAACACCACATCCTCCTATATACTCATTGTTTTCTTTTAACTCAATTGCAAAAGAATAGTTATCAGAAAAAGCATTAAAACCCTCATACCATTTTATTTCATCTTCTACCTTTAGAGGATATGGAATACCGGGCATTGTGTATTTTAAAACATTGTTCACCATATTTCTTGCTTTTTCTAAATCCTCCCTTCTGTATTCCCTTAATCTAACCTTTTTACCATCTAACACAAATATTCCTCCTTTCTTACAAAATGTTATAATATACTTAGGGGGAAAATAATGGATAAGAAAAAAATATTCGAATCAATTTTTAATTTAGTAGTCAACTTTACACAGTTTTTTCAACAAAATAGCACTTTTTCGAAGATGACAACAAATGAATTCTACTTATTCTTATTCGTCAATTTTAACTCACCTGTATCTATGAAATATTGCTCTGAAAAAATGGGACTTTCCAAAAGTGCTATTACCGTACTTATTGACAAATTGGAAAATAAAAAATTGGTTAAACGAAACCGTTCAAGTGAAGATAGAAGGCTCATACTTATTTCCCCCACCAATAATGGTAAAAAGCTCTTTGAAAGTTTTTCAAAGGATTTTTACAAAATAATAGATTTTACTATTTCAAAGATCCCAGATAAAGAACTAGAAATTATAAATAAAGGATTTGAACTACTTCTTAGAAATATCTACAAAAAATAACTCTTCTTAATTTTACACCAAAAACAAAAAATTTTTTAAATAACTGTTCATAATCGGCTTTAATAACTTATCCAATAATTTTGTTTTATTTTATAAATAGTTTATAATATAAATAGTCTAAAATATAAACTATTTAAGAAGGTAAAAAAATGGTATTTATAACAGGTGGTTCTGGACATTTGGGGAATGTCTTAATAAGGAAATTAATATGTAATGGTGAAAAAGTTGTAACTCTTGTTCACCCAAGTGATAAATGCGAAAGTTTAATGGATTTAGATGTGAAAATTATAAAAGGTGATGTTAGAGATTATAATTTGGTAAAAAACATAGCAGAGGATGCCAATATAATAATACATCTTGCTGCAATTATTTCAATCCTTCCATGGAAAAAAAGACAAGTCTTTTCTGTTAATATAAATGGTACAAAAAACATATTAAATATTGGAAAAAGGCTTAACAAAAAAATAATTTACGTTAGTTCAGTACACGCTTTTATAGAACCTAAAAAAGGTACAACAATTGATGAAAGTATAGAAATAAATCCCAAAAAAACCGTTGGAATTTACGGAAAATCAAAAGCTTTTGCTGCACTTGAAGTCTTAAATGCAGCAAAATCCGGCCTTGATATCATAACAATATGCCCAACAGGTATTATTGGACCATATGATTTTAAACCATCTGAAATGGGAAAATTCTTTATACACTATTTACAGGGAAAATTAAAATACATAATAAATGGCAGCTTTGACTTTGTCGATGTAAGGGATGTCGCAAATGGAATTATAAAATTAATAACCCACGGAAAAAAATCGGAATTTTATATTTTAGGGAATGAGACTATTTCAATAAAAAGGATTGTAAAATTATTAAACAAAATTACAGAAAAAGAAAAATTCCCAAAAACAATTAACTCACGCTTTGCCTATTTTATATCATGGCTTGCCGCAACATATGGTTTTTTTACAAATACAAAACCTCTTTTTACACCTTACTCAATCCACACACTTACTAGAAATTACAAATTTTCACACAAAAAAGCAAAAAAAGAAATTAATTACACTCCTCGCCCAATTGAAGAGACACTCTTTGATACACTTGAATGGTTTAAAAATTATCTAAGAAATTCTTTAAATTTCACTTATTTCCACCATGTTTAACAAATCAATTACATCTTCTTTTTTACATAATTCTGTGCCAGGCGTCATAACAGCTGCAGTCCCAGCGGCATTTGCCCATCTAAAAGCTTCCTTTCTTCCTAGTTCTCTTTTTAACACATAAGCTGCCAAAAAGGAATCTCCTGCTCCCACAGCACTTTTCACTTCTACATCCAAAGGCTTTGCATAATAACATTCATCTTCTGAAACTAACATAGCACCCTTACCACCTAAGGTTAAAAGAATTTCCTTTAAATTAAACCTTTTCAAAATCTTCTTACCTTCTACTTTAAAATCTTCCAAACTCTTTAATTTTTTTCCGACAAGTCTCTGAAATTCATGTTCATTTGGTTTTATAACATCTGGATTTCCAAGAAGTCCCGCCTTAAGCTTCTCACCATCTGCATCAAAATATACATATACTCCCCATTGCTTTAACGCAAATATTATTCCAGTGTAAAAATCTGGTGAAACTCCTTTTGGAAGGCTTCCTGAAATTATGATTACATCACCTTCTCTAACAATTGCATTTAAAACTTCAAGAATCACTTGTAGTTTCTTTTTCGAAATCTTTTCACCTGGCATACTAAATCTATACTGTCCTTCTTTTGTCTCCATTATTATATTAGTCCTTGTTTCAACTTCTACCCTTATAGTACTATAAATAACCCCTTCTTTATCAAGCATTTCCTCAATTCTCCGCCCAGTTTCACCACCAAGTAATGAAATAGCAACAGATACTCCCCCAAGTTCTTTAATTACTCTTGAAACATCTATACCCTTTCCCGCTGGATAGTCAACAACATTTTTTACACGAATTGTATCATCTAAAACTAATTTATCAACGTATAAATACCTATCCAAACAAGGATTCATCGTAAGCGTAAAAATCAAAATTTCACCCCTTTCAAAAAGGCCAGATTAAATCTGGCCTTAAATTACTAATCCACCATCCACTCCTATTACTTGACCTGTAATGTATGAGGAATCATCAGATGCTAAAAATAGATAAACCTTTGCAACTTCTTCTGCTTCTCCCATTCTTTTTAAAGGTATTTTTTCATTTAAAGCTTGTATTATTCTATCAGGAACTTTTTCCGTCATTGGTGTTTTAATAAACCCGGGAGCTACTGCATTTACCCTAATTTGTGCACCTTTTCTTGCAAGTTCTTTTGCCCATGTCTTTGTCATACCAATTATACCTGATTTTGTTGCGGCGTAATTTGTTTGGCCTATATTTCCATATACCCCCACAACTGATGAGGTATTTATGATACTTCCTTTTCCATTCTTTAACATTATTGGTGCAACAGCCTGTGTCATGTTAAAAACACCCTTTAAATTGACATCTATTACTTTATCCCAATCTTCTTCTTTCATCTTTAACAATAAAGCATCTCTTGTAATTCCAGCATTATTTACTAAAACATCTATTTTACCGTATTTTTCGACTATTTCGTCCACCATTTTCTTAATTGCACTTCTATCACAAACATCTAATTTATAAGTATCAATACTTTCATTTTCCTCCTTTAATTTTTTTAAATTTTCCTCAACTACATCACAAGCTATCACTTTTGCCCCTTCTTTTGCAAATAACAAGGAGGCAACTTTCCCTATTCCACTACCTGCACCTGTAATTATACAAACTTTTCCTTCTAATTTCATATTCTAACCCCCTTAAGTTAGTCTTGTTTAACATTTTAATTATACAACCTCTATAACTTAAATACAAGAATAAAAATTAAAATAGAAATTGAAAAAATTAAAAATAAAGTATCCCGAATACTCCAACATAATTTATAATAGCTTTTTCTCTCAAATAGCCCGTATTTTCTTGCTTGCAATGCAATTGAAATTTCTTCTGCCTTTCTTATTGATGAAACAAGAAGAGGGACGATTATTACAATTATCGCTTGAAGTTTATACTTTAGCCCTTTTTGGTCAAATTTTGCCCCTCTTGCAATTTGCGCTTTAATTATTCTATCAACCTCATCAAACAAAATAGGAATAAATCTAAAAGAAATGGTCATAATCATTCCAAAATCGTCTCTGTATCTTTTTTTTACACCAAAAAATTTTAAAAGATCAGATAACCCTCTTGAAATCAACAATGGTGAAGTAGTAAAAGTTAAAAAAGATGCAAAAAGTACAACAAATACAAGTCTAAGTGCTATAAAAATGGACATTTCAAGTCCACTGACAAAATACTGCACTACTGAAGCAAATAATATTAAAAACCACATGTTTTTCACAGATCTCAAATACAAAGTAAATCTAATATTTGACAAAAATGATATAAGCAAAAACACAAAAAAGAATATCAAATACCCTGTTAAATTTTGTACAAATAAAACAGCTGACACTAAAACAAAAGAAGAAATAATTTTTGTTCTTGGATCTAACGCGTGTATTATGGAATTTCCTGGTACATATCTTCCAAAAGCAAATTTCATATTACTCCTCCATTAAAAAATGTGAAATTCCAAAAATAAAGGAGCCAAAATTAATGAAATAACAGCCATTATTTTTATCAAAATATCCAAACTAGGTCCAACAGTATCTTTTAAGGGGTCACCAACTGTATCTCCTATCACAAGCGCATCGTGTTCTGTTGAGCCTTTCTCAAGTCCTTTAATTTTTCCCTGTTCTAAATGTTTCTTTGCGTTATCCCACGCACCACCGGCATTTGCACTAAATAACGCTAACATTATACCACTTAACGTTGTTCCAACCAATACACCACCGACAAACTCTGTTCCAAGTAAAAATCCAGAAATTATAGGCGTAAGAACTGCAATAAATATAGGTTTGCTCATTTGTTTAATTGCACCTGCAGCACTTATCTTAACACATGTTTGATAATCGGGCTTTTCATCACCTGTCAAAATACCTGGCCTTTCTTTAACCTGACGTCTAATTTCATCTACCATTAATCCTGAACTTTTTACAACAGACTCTATCAAAATCCCACTAAACATAAACGGTAAAGATGCTCCTAAAATAGCTCCCGAAAGTGTTTTAGCATTTATGATATTTAAATTCAAAAGATCAAAAACGTTATTAAAAAACGTACCTGGAGATGTTTGGGAAAAAACATACGAAGCAAAAAGTGACAAAGCAGCCAATGCAGCAGAACCTATTGCAAATCCTTTACCAATTGCGGCAGTGGTGTTACCAACCATATCTAATTTATCCGTAATCTTCCTAACATCTTCCTCTAATTTTGCCATTTCACTTATTCCACCCGCGTTATCCGCAATAGGCCCATACGAATCAACGGAAACCGATGTTGCAACAAAGGAAAGCATACCTATAGATGCCATTGCAACACCGTATAGCCCTGAAAAATAATTTGCAAGCAAAATCGCTATAAATAAAAATATTGAGGGTAAAAATACACTTTTCATACCAAGTGCCAAACCACCAGATATCACAATTGCAGATCCCTGCTTTGATTTATAACTCAACTCCCTTGTAGGCCTAAAGTCATCTGAAGTGTAATATTCCGCCAATAATCCAATAATGATTCCTACAAAGACCCCTAAAACTGAAGAAAAATATGGTGAAAATTTTCCAAATCTAAACCCAAAAATTTCCAATTTTTTTACATCTGACAAATAATAATTAGTCAAAAGAAAATTTCCAAACAAGCTTAAAATTGCAGATAAAAACAAAGAACTGTTTAAATCTTTATGTGGATTTCCAGATCCTTTCTTTAATATTACAAAATAAATTCCAAAAATACTCCCGATCAACCCCACAGTAGTATACAAAAACGGGTAATAAATTAACTTCTTTACCGTTTCATAGTATAAATTACCCGATAGTGTAAAAATATAAGATGCTAAAACTATAGCAGATAGTATTGAACCCACATAACTTTCTAGCAAGTCTGCACCAAGTCCTGCAACATCTCCCACATTATCTCCTACATTATCCGCAATTGTTGCTGGATTTCTTGGATCATCCTCCGGTAATTTTAACTCCGTTTTTCCCACTAAATCTGCTGCCATATCTGCAGCCTTTGTATAAACTCCTCCTCCCACTCTATCAAACATGGCAATTATGGAGCACCCTAAAGAATATCCAGAAACAGTCATTGCAAATGGTATAAAATTAATCCCCAAATAGTTCTTTATAATCACTAAATTTTCTTTATCAAGTTGATAAGAAAAAAGCCAAAAGACTATACCAAGCCCCAGTAGTGCAAAAGAGGCAACAGACAACCCCATAACAGATCCACCCTGGAAAGCAAGCTTTAATGTTTTGTTTAAATCACGTGTTTCACGTGCAATATTTGAAACTCTTACATTTGCCCTAGTTGCAATTTTCATCCCTATAAATCCTGCAAGTGAACTCATCAACGCACCAATCAAGAAGGAAACTGATACATACCATGCAGTTATAAAACCAAGAATTATAGCAATGGGTATAGATATTTTAAAAACAACTGCATATTCATGTGAAATAAACGCATCTGCACCTTCTCTAATTGCAAGAGAAATCTCCTTCATTTTGTCGTTCCCCTCGGATTTTTTTGTGACAAAATAAAAATTTAATAACGCAAGCCCTATCCCCAATATAGGTATCAATAAATAAACCATCAACATCCCTCCTTTTACCAAATCTTAACTTAATTATAACAAGGTTTTGTTCCAAAATTATGTACAAGTATTTCCAATTTGTTAAAAAATATGATATAATGTTTCAAGAAGATATCAGTTAACATTTGAATTTGAGAGGAGGTTCCTTCTATGGGAAAAAGGAAAGTTATGGTTATTGATGATCAACCGGAAATTCTTGAATTAATTAGTTTCACGCTCGAAAAAGAAGGATATGATGTTATACCCGTCGAAGACGCTGAGAAAGCTCTTGAAGAGATTAAAGATAAAGATGTGGATATGTTTCTCGTTGATATAATGTTACCTGGAATGGATGGCTTTGAATTTGTAAGAAATATTAGAAGTCAAGAGAAACATAAATTTACACCTGTAATCTTTTTAAGCGCTAAAGGTGAGGAATTTGATAAAGTCTTAGGTTTAGAATTGGGTGCAGATGATTACATAACAAAACCATTTAGTATTAGAGAACTCCTTGCAAGAATCAAAGCTGTATTTAGAAGAATGCAGCTTTCCACTCAAGTAAAAGAAGAAAAACCAAAAAAGATAGTTGCGAAAGATTTGGAAATTGATGTAGATAAGTATGAGGTAAAAATAAAGGGTAAAAAAGTTAATTTAACCCCGTTGGAATTTGATCTTTTAAGATTTCTAGCCGAAAACGAAGGGAAGGTATTTTCCAGAAACGTACTTTTAGACAAACTTTGGGGGTATGATTACTTTGGTGACACAAGAACTGTTGACGTTCACATAAGAAGGCTTAGAACAAAAATAGAAGAAGATCCTTCGAATCCTAAATATATAGTAACAGTTAGAGGGAAGGGGTACAAATTTAGAGACCCTGGAAAGGAAGAATAATTAATGCTCTATTTGATAATTACTATATTTGTACTATTAATGTCTCTCTTTGTTGTAATACACAAATTAAAGAAAATAAAAAAAGAATACGATATACTACAAATTTCCATGAAAAAAATAGAAAAATTGATAGAGGAGGATAGGAATTCTCCTCCTCTTTATATTTCAGAAAAAATTAGAAAGAAAATAACGGCTTTAGAAGAAAAAATATATGAACTAGAGTTATCACTAAAAAACCACTTGACTATTTTAAATAATATAGTTGATCCTATAATAATAGCGAAAAAAGATGGAACTATTACATTTGCAAATATTGAAGCTCGCAATATTACAAGGCCTGGAGTTGAAGGAAGAAAACTATACGAAGTCTTTGAAGATTATTACGTAAATCAGATGTTCGAAGAAGTTCAAAGCAAAAAAGATCTGAAATCCGGAGAAATAAACCTCTTTGTCAATGGTGAAAAAAGATATTACGAATTAAAAATAGTACCTGTTACACTGGAGCAAAATAACGAAAGGTATATTATAATACTCCATGATGTAACACAAGAAAGAGTTTTGGAGAATGTAAGAAAAGAATTTATTTCTAATGTTTCTCATGAACTTCGAACACCGCTTACTTCAATTCACGGATATGCAGAAGCACTTCTTGATGATTCCCTTGAAGATAAGGAATTAATAAAAAGATTTTTAACGATAATTGAATCTGAAGCCGCAAGAATGACCAGATTAATCAACGATTTACTTGATCTTGAAAAACTAGAATCTGGAAATACTCAATTTGTATTTGAAAAAATCAACTTCACCGAGATTCTTGAACATGTAAGAAATATAATAGAACCATTGGCAAAAGATTACAAAGTTGAAGTCGAGTTTGTCTACCCAGACAATATCGAACTTATAGGTGATAAAGATAGACTAACTCAGATGGTACTAAATCTAGTTGATAATGCGGTAAAATATACTTCTCTAAAAGAAAAAGGAAAGAAAAAAGTAACTGTTGAAGCATACAAAGAAAATGACAATATAAAACTAATTATAAAGGATACTGGCGTTGGAATCCCTGAAAAAGCACAAAAAAAGCTGTTTGAAAGATTCTACAGAGTGGATAAAGCCAGAAGCAGAAAAATGGGTGGAACAGGTCTTGGATTATCAATTGTAAAAACAATTGTAGAAAAACACAATGGTGTAATTGAGTTTTCAAGTAAAGAAGGAGTAGGAACAAAGTTTATCGTTACTTTACCAACGGGAGGTAATACAAATGAGACCGTATGATATTATTCTAAAAAAAAGAAATGGAGAAACTCTTAATAAGGAAGAAATAGAATACATGGTAATGGGATATGTAAATAAAGATATACCAGATTATCAGATGTCCGCCTTTTTGATGGCAATATTTTTCAAACACTTAAACAACGAAGAAAGGGCTATTTTGACGGAAATAATGGCAAAATCTGGTGATATGTTAGATTTATCAAAAATAGAAGGAAAAAAAGTGGACAAACATTCAACAGGTGGTGTAGGTGATAAAACAACATTAGTTGTTGCCCCAATAGTCGCATCACTTGGTGTTCCAGTCGCTAAAATGTCAGGTAGAGCTTTAGGCCATACTGGAGGTACCATTGACAAATTAGAATCAATACCTGGATTTAAAACTTCGTTAACACTAGATGAGTTTTTTGAAAATGTAAACAAATACAAAATAGCTGTTGTAGGACAAACTGCAAATCTTGCACCTGCAGATAAAAAGATATACGCTTTACGTGATGCAACGGCAACAGTAGACGAAGTCTCTTTAATTGCTTCAAGTATTATGAGTAAAAAACTTGCTGGTGGAGCTGATGCATTTGTATTAGATGTAAAGGTAGGTTCAGGTGCATTTATGAAAGACATTGATTCTGCAAGAGAACTTGCCAATGCCATGGTAGGTATTGCAAAAAGTCACAACAAAGAAGCCGTTGCTGTTTTGACTAATATGGATGAACCTCTTGGTTTCTTTGCTGGAAATTCTTTGGAAGTACTCGAAGCAATTGAGACCCTAAAAGGAAATGGAGATAAAAAATTCGTTGAGTTGTGCCTTACTTTATCCGCATGGATGTGTTATCTGGCTGGAAAAGACTCTTATGAAAAATGTTATAAACTTGCGTATGATTCTCTAAATAACGGAGACGCTTTAAATAAGTTTAAAGAATTTATAATCGCACAAGGTGGTAATCCAGATGTAGTACAAAAACCGAAAGATATATTACCTATTTCCAACAATTTTGTAGAATTTAAGGCAAACAAAGACGGATATATATCAAAAATAAATACGGAAAAAGTAGGAGTTGCTTGTAATTATTTAGGCGCAGGAAGAGTAAAAAAAGAAGACAAAATTGATCATTCAGTTGGTCTAGAATTTTTAAAAAAAATCGGGGATAAGGTCTCAAAAGGTGAAACAATAGTAAAACTTTACATAAGTGAAAATAGTGATGTGGAAAGTGCCCTTAATCTTCTTAACGATGCGTATACAATAGGTGACAGCGATGTCCAAAAACTCGATATTATTTTGGATATTGTAAAGTGAGGTGAATTTTTGAAAAAGATATTTGTAGCATTTATACTAATCATTGCCCTTGTTTTAAGTGCACATACTATAATTTATAAAAACCACGCTTTTTATTCGCAATCTGTGTGGATTAACGAAGAAGTATTAAAACAACTAGGTTTTCGTTTTGTAAAAAACGATAAGATATTTATGGTTTTTAATAATGATCTTATTATAGGTAAAAATGGTGATTTTACGTTAAATTTTGACAAGATTTTTAAAAACGTATATCAAATTAATGATAGTCAACTATACGTTAATATAGACTTTATAAAAGACTATTTTAAACTTAATGAATACTCATTAAATGGTCAAAAGATATTGTACGATACTCTCCCTGAACTAAAAAGTGTAAATTTTGAAAATAACAATTTATCTTTGTATTTTTCTTCAGAAATAACAAAAGAATTCTTAAAATTAGAAGTGGAAAATAGAGATTTAATCATCACTGTTGAACCTGTAAATGGGGATCCAATAGTAATAGGAAATGTTAATTTGCAAAAATCCCAAAACAAATTTTTGCTTTTTATATTAAATAACAAATTAAAGCCTGTTCCCATTACTTCATATCAAAAAAATATAGTAAAAATTGCTCTAAACTTTACAGAAGAAGAAAAAAGGATTATAAAAGATGGACTTATTTGGGAACGAAAAGTAGAAACATTTAACAAAGTAAAATATCTAATCAATTATTTAAGAATTGATCCAAAAAAAGTTGAAATACTACCGGTATTTCCACTTAATGGAATTGGTACAAGAGAAGATTTAAGACAAATATTAAAAAATAACGGTTGCATTGCTGGAATAAATGCAAATTATTTTGATCCATCAAATAATTTACCTATTGATCTTGTAATAAAAGACGGCAAAATATTATCAGATAAATACGGGTTAAGACCATCATTTATACTGACATACAACAACGAGGCTTTCATAAAAAGAATAAATCTTGAAATTAACATTTACATTGGTGATCTGCTTTTTTTAGTTAAAGGTGTAAACACACTGGCAAAAGGTGAGGTATTGCTATACACAGATGAATTCGCTTTAAAGATACCAAAGGATGAACAAAAATTATACTTCATCATTGAAAACAACAAAATAAAAGCAATTGGATATATAGATAAGGTCCCAGATGGTGACATGGTTTTATCAATTGACAAAAAATATAAAAAATATTTAAAAGATGTAAAAAGTGGAACAAAAGTAGATTTAATACTAAATTCGGATTTTCCATTTCCTATAAAACATGCAATTGGTGCCGGACCTCTATTGGTCGAAAACGGTAAAAAACTAATAGACAGTGCAGAGGAAAAGTTGAGATATGGTAATGGAATAGCCACTTCAAAAACAACTAGAACTATTATTGCTCTAACAAAAGAGGGGAAAGTTGATTTTATAGTAATAGAAGGATATAATAACAACGGCGGAATGGATTACGATATTGCTGCAGATTTTCTTATATCAAAAGGATACTTTTTTGCGATGATGTTAGATGGTGGAGGATCAAGTGCTATGGTTATTCAAGATGAAGTGGTTAACCAAGATGGACAAATACAAAGAGGTATACCAGTAGGTTTAGGAGTAAAATAAAAAAACGGAGGTGCCTACATTGGAACTTAAAAAATTTATAAGAGACATTCCAGACTTTCCAGAAAAGGGAATTATATTTAGGGATATTACACCGCTTTTAAAAGATGCTGAAGCATTCAAGTTTTCTATTGATAGTCTTTCGGAAAAATTAAAAGATATCGACTTTGATATTATTGTTGCACCTGAAGCAAGGGGATTTATTTTCGGTGGAGCACTCTCATACAAGTTAAACAAAGGATTAGTTCCCGTAAGAAAACCTGGGAAATTACCATATAAAGTAATTTCTGAAAAATATTCACTTGAATACGGAGAAGCAGAACTTCAAATGCACATTGATGCTATTTCAAAAGGACAAAAAGTAATAATATTTGATGATGTACTTGCAACTGGAGGTACTGCACTTTCTTTAAAAAAACTAGTTGAAAAATCCGGTGGAGAAGTAGTAGCTATGTCATTTTTGATAGAACTTAGTTATTTAAATCCAAGAAAAATCCTAAGTAACGATAAAATTATATCTCTTATTGTATACTAAAGGGGGAATTTTCATGCTAAAGTTTGATTTCACTAATCTATTTAGTGAAAGAGTTTTTGACAACATAACAATTGAAGATGTTAAAAATTACGAAGAAAAAATCAATAAAATCGCTAATGAAATTGATAAAAATAAACCTGGATTTGCTGAAATTGTATTTTCTAGAAAATGGATTGATTCAGTCTTAGATTTAAAAGATTTTATTTTTGAATTTGATAATTTAGTTGTTTTAGGAATTGGTGGTTCAGCTCTTGGTAACATTGCCTTACAAAACACATTAAAGCCATTTAATTGGAATTTTCTGTCAAAAGAAGAAAGAAAAGGAAAATTGAAAATTTTTGTGATAGATAATGTAGATCCAGATTACGTTGCTTCAATACTTGACACAATTGATGTAAACAAAACATTATTTAATGTAATATCAAAATCTGGTAGCACTGCAGAAGCAATGTCAAATTATCTTATAGCACGTGGTATTATTGAAACGTATGGATTAGATCCAAAAAAACATTTAATATTTACCACAGATCCAGAAAAAGGAGTATTAAGAAGTATCGCAAACAAAGAAAGTATAAGGACTTTGGAGATTCCTCAAAACGTCGGGGGAAGGTTTAGTGTTCTTACACCTGTGGGATTGTTATCCGCATATGCTGCAGGCATAGACATTGAAGCATTGTATGATGGAGCTAAAAACGCTTATAAAAAACTATTAAATCCACTGTTTGAAAACCCGGCAGCTTTAATAGCACTTACACACTATTTATACTACAACAAAGGTAGAAATATCTCGGTTATGATGGCTTATTCCAACAAATTATATTATTTAGCAGATTGGTATAGGCAACTTTGGGCAGAAAGTTTGGGAAAAAAATTTGATAAAGATGGCAACAAAGTAAAAGTTGGTCAAACACCTGTTAAGGCCCTTGGAGCCGTTGATCAACACTCTCAAGTGCAACTATACAATGAAGGACCGGATGATAAAATAATTACGTTCTTAAAAGTTGAAAAATTCAAAAGAGACATTAAAATTCCGCATGTTCATGATGAAGAAGCCCTCTCTTATTTACAAGGAAGCAAATTATCAACTCTTTTGAATAATGAACTTCTTGGAACTGAAAATGCAATACTTGAACATGGTAAACCATCTTTAAAGATAACATTCCCACAAATCGATGAATTACATGTTGGTGAATTTTTCATGACGTACGAACTTGCTACAGTAATTGCTGGAAGTCTTTTTAACGTTAATCCATACGATCAACCTGGAGTAGAACTAGGTAAAAAAATAACATACGCATTAATGGGAAGGCCAGGTTTTGAAGAATACAAAATAAATCCAAGCAGTGAAAGGATAGAGTTATAATGAAAATTATTAAAATACTAATAAAAGAATTTAATCCCGTTGAAATTTATGAATCAGAAGAATACATAACTTTAATTATAAACGATGAAACAAATATAGCGGAAAAATTAAAGCAATTTCCCAAAAAATATGAAGTTGAAAAAAGTCTTAGGATCTTAACCACAGAAGAGCTTGAAAAAATTTCTGAAAAATTAGGAGTGAAAGTGTATTGAAATACACCATCTGTGTTACTGGAAAGATAGGTACAGGGAAATCAACTATTTCAAATTTTTTCAAAGAAAAAGGTTTTAAATACATAAATATGGATGAAATAGGAAAAGAAGTATTTTACTCAAAATCCAAAGAAATAAAGGCACTTTTTGGAACAGACAATAGAAAAGAAATATCCAAAATTGTATTTACACAAAAAGATATGTTAAAAAAATTAGAACAAATCTTACATCCACCAATGCTAAAAAAATTGGAAAATTTAACTCAAAATAACGGTTTATACGTAATAGAAGCAGCAATAAAAAGAAGGTTGAAAATTACATGTGATCTCACAATAACGGTAACTTGTTCAAAAGATGTTATTCATAAACGATTGGCAAACAGAGGGCTTAATAAAAGTATGGTGGATAAAATTTTGGAAAATCAAAGTGACATCTTAGATGAAGGAATTATAATCAGAAATGATTACTCTTTAGAACTATTAAACGAAAAATTAGAGAAAATATTTGCAATTTTAACTAAAACACTCCCTTGTTAGGGAGTGTTTTAGTTTAGTTTCTTTATTATTTTTTGTCTATACATTTCTTTATCAGATTTATTTATTGCCCCAATTACATCATCAAAACTCCCTGGTATATTTACAGATCCCCATGAAAATTTCGTTTTTGTATTTTTTTCAATCCTTTTCACAACCTTTTCTCCATATTCTCCATTCAAAAAGATGACAAATTCATCTCCACCCCATCTAACTATAAAATCTCCTTTTCTAATAAACTTCTTAACTGTTGAAACAAACTCCCTTAAAACTTTATCTCCCTCAAGATGTCCATAAGTATCGTTTATTTTCTTTAATCCATCTAAATCTACAAAAACTATTGTTCCTATTTTATTTTCCCTTTTTAACTCGTGATATTTTTTAAATAGTAATTCCATACCTGCCTTTCTGCTCAAAGCACCTGTAAGTTCGTCATAAAAAGCATTCTCTTTCATCGTTTCAAATTTTTTTACATTTTCATAATGGATTTCAGCTATAGCTAAAATGTACTTCAATAAATTTTCTTCAAACTGACTAATAGTATTGTAGTAAACTACTATCTTTAAATTATCAAATATATATTCACTAGAATTTCCCTCAACTTTTCCAAATTTATAAGCGCTTTCCCCATTCTCAAAGATTTCAACACCTAAAATAGAATGCAATATATTAAATATACTCTTGCTAAGCTTTTCTAAAAATTTAATTTTCTCAATTGTTCCAACAATATCTACAACAAAAATAGAAAAAAGCGGAAATAGTGCTTTCTCTTTTAATTCCTCGTTTGCTTTTAATATAATATCCCCTATCTTTTTCATGTGCTATCACCTCGTTTGGTTTATCGACTAGTTCTTTAAATTCTTTAACTTTTCCCTCACCTTAAATAGTTCATCTCTAATACGTGCTGCATCTTCATATCTTAATTCAGATGCAGCTTTGTACATTTCCTCTTCTAATATTGCCATGTATTCTTCCGCCGACAATGTTTCTTTTAGCATAAACACATCCAATCCTTTTTTATTGTCTTCTTCATCCATAAATTGTTTAAATATCTCTTCATTCAGTGGTTTTACAATACTCTGTGGCTTTATATTATACTTTTTATTATATTCCAATTGTATTTTTCTTCTTCTATTTGTTTCTTCAATTGCTTTCCTCATTGCAGAAGTAACTCTATCTGCATACATTATTACTTTACCATTTTGGTTTCTTGCAACACGTCCTATTATTTGAATAAGAGTAGTTTCACTTCTTAAGAAACCTTCTGTATCAGAATCAAGAATTGCAACCAGTGAAACTTCTGGTAAATCCAGACCTTCTCTTAATAAATTTACACCTACAACTACTTCTATATCACCACGTCTAAGTTTTTTCAAAACTTCTACCCTTTCAATAGTATCTAATTCTGAGTGCAAATACAAAGCTTTTATTCCATATTCTATCAAATATTCTGATAATTTTTCTGCAGTTTTCTTTGTCAAAACCGTTACGAGCGCTCGTTCATTTTTCTCCCTTATCTTTAAAATTTCTCCAATTAAATCATCCACTTGATTTTGCGTTGGTCTAACCTCAACCTCTGGATCTATCAAACCTGTAGGTCGTATAATCTGTTCAACCACTTGCTTTGAATTTCTAATCTCAAAATCACCTGGTGTTGCAGAAACAAAGATTATTTGATCTATCTTTTCCCAAAATTCATCAAATTTTAAAGGTCTATTATCAAATGCACAGGGTAATCTAAAACCATATTCTACCAAATTTTTCTTTCTAGAGTAATCTCCTCTGTACATAGCCCTTAACTGTGGAATTGTTATATGTGATTCATCTATAAAAATCAAATAGTCACTACCAAAGTAATCCAAAAGACTGTACGGAGGTTCGCCAGGTTTTCTACCATCAAAGTGTCTTGAATAATTTTCAATACCATTACAATACCCCAAAGTTGTAAGCAATTCTATATCATTCATGGTACGCTGTTTTAATCTTTCCGCCTCAAGTATTTTTCCATTTTTCATAAAATATTTTACTTGTTGTTCTAGTTCTTCTTTAATAGTATTAACGGCATTCAAAATTTTTTCTTCTGTTGTTATAAATTCCTTTGTAGGATAGATTATTACCCTATCAAGTTTTTCAATAATAGTTCTATTCAATGGATCAAAAGTAAAAATTCCATCCACTTCATCTCCAAATAATTCTATTTTTATACCCTCATCTTGATAACTTGGAAATATTTCTATAGTATCCCCTTTTAGTCTAAAAGCACCTTTTGATTCTATGTCATCTTTTCTTTCGTATCCAATCTTTGCAAGATGCGTCAAAAACTTTCCCAATTTAATATTTTGACCTATTTCTACCTTAAAATTTAACGCACTAAAATCTCTTGGATCACCACAATTGTATATAGCAGACACACTTGCTACTACAATGACATCTCTTCTTGTGAGTATAGACTTTATAGCACTCATTCTCATGCGGGAAATAATCTCATTAATATCCGCATTCTTTTCAATATACAAATCTTTTGTTGGAATATAAGCTTCGGGTTGATAATAATCGTAATAGCTTACAAAAAATTCCACCTTATTTTCTGGAAAAAAACCTTTAAATTCAGAATACAACTGCGCAGCCAAAGTTTTATTTGGTGAAATAATTAAAGTAGGTTTTTGAATATTTTCAATAACCTTTGCCATTGTAAATGTTTTACCACTACCTGTTACTCCCAACAATGTCTGAACTTTGTATCCACTTTTTAATCCATTAACTAATTTTTCTATAGCTTTAGGCTGATCCCCAGAAGGAACAAATTCAGAAATTACCCTAAACACCTTATAACCTCCTAGGTTCCACAAATAGTGTTTTGTAATTACTATATAAAACAAGTCCAGGTTTTAACCCCTTTGTTTTTCTAACATTCTTTGCCTTGGTATAATCCACAGGCACTTTCCCAGAATTTTTTCCCTTGCTATAACCTGCGGCTAAACTTGCTGCATATTCTATAACATCTTGATTTATTTCCTTTCCCGCATACTTTATTATTACATGTGCACCTGGCATCCCGCTAACATGTAACCAAATATCTTCATCTTTTGAATCTCTCACCAACATATCATTTTGCTTGTTGTTTTTTCCAATGTATATTACATACCCATCATACTCAATTTTTATAGGCTTAGATTCTTTATACATCTTCTTTCTCTTCTTTGATCTTACAAGCCCTACATTTTCCATTTCATTTCTTATATCTTCAAGTTCATTAAATTCATTTACCTCGTCTAATGTATACCACAGCTGATAAAGATAATCTAATTCCTTTTCTAAATATTGTTTTCTTTCCATTAGACCTTTCACTTTTACTTTTAATTTGTTATACCTTTTAAAATAAAAATTTGCATTTTCAATGGCATTTTTATTCTTATCTAGTTTAACTAAAACAGTTTCTTGAGTTTCCCAATCTACTAATTCAACTTTATCGACACCTTCTGGAACTTCATAGTAATAAACCTTTAAAAGTTCCCCATATTTTCTATAATCATCGTAATTTTTTGCCTTTTCCAATTCCTTGTTTATTTTTTCAAGTGCATTTTCAATTTTAATAATTCTTTTCACAATTACATTTTCAAGATTTTTTTTCATTTGAAACAAAACACTCTTTTGTTCCTTAAATTCGAAAAACACATTAATAGCGTCTTCTATTTTATCACAATGCCTTTTTTTACTAATTTGTAAATGATGTAAAGGAAACGCGGAAATCTCAACAGGCATGTTATTTTCATAGTATAAAAATAAATATCCTTTCTCAAAATCATTTAAAATACTTTTCAGTGCCTCGTTAAAGCTCATGTTCTGCATCCTAAACATTAATTCTTTTACCGTTATTTTTGAAAAACCCTGCACTCTTTTATACAGAATTTCTACATCACTTTCATCTTCTACTTCATATGGTGTTATCTTTTCGGATTTATAAACAATAAATTCCTCACCAGGATAGATAGTCCTATATCTATTTTTTATTCTTTTATACGCATCTAAAATTACTCCATTTTCAACCAAAATTATATTCGAATGTTTCCCCATAATGTCAATATACAACTCATATACGTGTTTTTCACCTACTTCATCAATTTTAAACACAACCAATTTGAGTGTCCTTTCAAATTGAAAATCAATAACATCAACAACAATTCCCCCTCTTAACCTACTTCTTAAATATTCTACAAAATAGTGTCTTTTTGGATCTTGCGGAAGATTTCTTTTTTCAAACGTAATGTATGAAAAATTTGGATTTAATGATACTTTTAAATCAAAGCGGTGAAAACTAATATACACAACATTATTTTTGTAGTAAAAATTTCTTATATGCGCATTTAACAACTTTTCTTTTGCATAATCTACAAATCTCTTCATTACAAAACCATCATATGGCATTTTCTACCTCCTCTCACAAAATAAGTATATCATAAAAAAAGCGGCCCAAAGGGCCGCAAGCTCAATTATATCCAATAATTACTCTTTTCCTTCGAACCAGTATGAATAGTAGTCATCACCTGGTCTCATTGCGTTTGGATACCAACCTTTAAGCCATTTTCTTTGTACCCTTACTCCAACAGGTTGATAAAGTGGTACACTAATTGCGTAATCTATTACAAACTTTTGTACTTTTGCATACAGTTCTGCTCTCTTTGTTGCATCTGTTTCTGCGGCTGCTTGCTCAATCAATTCATCCAAGCTTCTTCCTCCGAGATCTGGATGAGGAGTACTTACAAATTCGCGGAACTTTTTACCTTGTCTTGGTCCATAATCACCTTTAGAATCATAATATGTAAAGATAAAGTTATCTGGGTCAGGGAAGTCTGCAAGCCATCCAAGAATGAATATTGGGAGCTCACCACGTTTCGTTGCATCTAAGAATGTTGGCCATTGCAATCCAACAACGTCTATTTTAATCTTTGGATTCAACATTTCAAGGTACATCTTAACCATCTCTGCCGTTCTTTGTCTTGCTTCGTTACCAAGGTTATATGCAACAGAGAACTTAAATCCTTTCTTCCAAGCTTCGCCATTCCATGCTTTCATTAATTCTTGTCTTGCTTTAAACAAGTTGAAATCGTAAAGCGGAAGTGATGGATCAAATCCAAGTAATCCCTCTGGTAATGCAGTTGGAACTCTCTTTGCAAAGCCTTTCAACACTTCGCCGATCAATGCATCATAATTTATAACGTGTGCAATTGCTTTTCTTGCATGTACATCGTTAAAGAAATCAACTGGTATACCATTTCCATCAAGTTTTCCACTACCAATGTATTTACTATCTTCCCTAATTGTCCAATTGAATCCCAATGCAGTAATTGAAAGTGTTGGAAGCCCTTCAATAATTTCAATATCTGGATTACCTCTAACTTGATCAAGGTATTGTATTGGGATATATGCAATATCTGCGTCACCTTTTTCGAGCATTGCTTTTCTCGTTGAGTATTCATCAATACCCCAAATTATAACTTTCTTAATCTTTGCAGGTTCTCTCCAATAATTTTCATTTGCTTCTAATATAACTTTTTGTTGTGCCCTATCCCATTCAACAAACTTGTATGGTCCAGTTCCCATCGCTGTTTGATAAAGTGGTGAATCTTCTTTTCTTTGATTGTGCCATTTCCACCATGTAGTTGGTTGTCCATCCCAAAGTCCTTGTTCGATACACCATTCTTTATCAAGGATTGCTCCCCAGTGTGCAGATTGTGCGATTACGTTCAAAAATGGACCATATGGTCTCTTAAGATGAAATACAACATTATCTCCTTCAACTTCAATTGCTTTATCTACTTCATCATATACCTTTTTGAATACTTCCTCAGCTTCTGGAAGTGGATTCCCATTTTCATCGAACAACTCATCATAATCTTTTCCAGAAACTTCCTTTACTAGATCCTCAACACTCCAAACACCGAAAATCGAATACCAGAGCATCCAAACTGGCCCACCTGCAGGATTGTAAAGTAATCCTCTTTCAAAACTGTATTCTACATCTTCTGGTGTTAAATCATTTCCATTGTGGAATTTGACACCTTTTCTAATTGGGAAAATATATGTTTTTCCGCCATCTTTAATAAGTCCGTTGTCAACCGTAGGAACTTCAGTTGAAAGTCTTGGTAAGAATTTGTTCAAACTTGAGCCATCGTATTGGATAAGGTTTTCGTATACTTGGTAAAGAACTTCACCGCTTGAAGTATCATATGCCAAATGTGGATCAAGGGTATCTGGTTCACCAATAGTTGCATCCACCAAAACGTTTGGATCAGCTGCAAACAATGCAACAGCTAAAACTACCATCAAAAACACCAAAATCTTTTTCACAAAAATCCCCCCTCTTCTAGAGTATAATAGTGCTCGTAACTATTATACCACAAAAATTACAAAGAAATCAACTCTTTTACACTTATGAAAAAAATATTTCTTTTATTTAACTTTCATATATTTTGCCGTTGGAATAAACGCTTTTATCTTTGTCCATGGTAACTCAACAATCTTAAAATTTGCATATAAAACTGTCCTATCGACTAATACTTTTCCAATTGGATCAGAAACACTTCCCAAAAAATATACTTTCTTATTTTTAAAGTTAACCTTATTTGGTGTTATTTTACCAAAATTCTTATACTCATATCTTTTATTTCCATATTTGAAAATTGCAATGTCAAACAAAAAAATTTCATTTTCAAAAATAAAAGAAGAAATAGTGTAAAGTCCGCTTAAATCATTTGTTATTTCATATGCATAATTTAAATCAAAAATTACTTTCTTAATAGAACTATTTGCAATATGTTCCAAATCAGCTATGTATTTATGAAAATTACCTTTTGAAAAATCAAATGAATATATAAAAATTTCCGCAATATCTCTACCATAAACTACTTTAATTGCAGGTAATGGGATAAATTTTTCTAGTTCGATAACACTAATATCTAAATTTTCTCCTGGTATATCAATCTTCAACCTCTTTTTCCTAAGTATATCCCCCAAATACGGGAAAACGTATCTTGCAAAAAATTGCTTTTTCCCATTTCCAAACCTTGAAAAGTATTCTTCTATCTTTACACCATCAACCGCTAACAATTCAACATCATTTTTCAATTCACATTGACTATTTATTATAATATATTTACCATTTACGTATCTTAATTCAAAAGGCAAGACATTTGTTGTTTTTGCAGAAATAGGCAAGAAAAAATATATACCTGGAAGACTTGAAAAACGTTTTAAAAGAAAAACATAAAAATCATAACGATTCATGCTTTTGTAAATTTTTATATAGTCATTTTGAAAATCTTCCACATAGTGTATCTTCATCTGACTTATTAAATAATCAACATCTTTTTGCAAGGTTTTCTGTGAATATGGTATATATTTAAATAAATAAGGCGAAACTATAAAAAAAATAATAACTGCACTTACAAATATTAAAGAAAAATTAACAAATTTTCTCACAAAACTCCTCCCATTCTCATATCATACAAACATATTATACAAAAAAGTTCTTGATAAAAAAAGAGATTTATGGTATCATTTCAATGCATGGGTGCGTAGCTCAGTGGGAGAGCGCTTCCTTCACACGGAAGAGGCCGCAGGTTCAATCCCTGCCGCACCCACCAAAAGGGGCCTTTAGGCCCCTTTTTGTGATAAAATAATTTAGGGGTGAAATCTTGAAATATATAACATATCTTTTTGGAACTATATTAGCAACATTTGGTTTTATATTATTTTCTTTATACATTTCACTTTTTCTTTTTTCTCCAATAATAGAAAATATTTTTGCAATCGATATGAATATATCATCTGCATTACTGATAATTTCAGTATCTTTCACAATAACCGGTATTTTCCTAGGATTTTATTCTATTTCAAAAGACAATTGGGAATATGCTAATATATGGATTTTTGTATCTATTATTCTAAGTATTACTTCTTTTATATTTCAACTCTATAAACTTGCATCACTGGGACCAACGTGGATTGGAATTGAATTTTTTGGAACAACTGGAAATAAAATTGAAGCAATGTATATCGACATGCTTCTTTTTATAGTAAACCTTTGTGTTTTAGTAATAACATCCACAATTGGTTATAATATAAAAAGAGGTAAAAAATGAAAGTTCTAGGTCTCATTGTTGAACACAATCCATTTCATAATGGTCATTTGTATCATCTAAACAAAGCAAAAGAAATAGTAAAACCAGA
This sequence comes from Thermosipho sp. 1070, assembly GCF_001682135.1. Lineage (NCBI taxonomy): Bacteria > Thermotogati > Thermotogota > Thermotogae > Thermotogales > Fervidobacteriaceae > Thermosipho > Thermosipho sp. 1070. The sequence goes on from NZ_CP007121.1 coordinate 163,292, forward strand.
TTTTACCATTGCCGTTATGAGCGGTAACTTTTGTCAACGTGGTGAGCCTGCAATAATCGACAAATTTTCACGTGCAGAAATTGCACTTAAAAATGGTATTGATGTAGTTTTTGAACTACCTGTTGTTTATGCGCTACAAGATGCCGGAGGTTTTGCATACGGTGCTATTAGTCTTCTTGATAAATTAAAAACTGTTACTGATATTGTTTTTGGGAGCGAAAGCGCTGACAAACAATTTATAACAGAAGTTGCAAAAACACTTTCGATTAATTCCAAGGAATTTGATAAATTACTAAAAAAAGAACTTAAAAAAGGCATGTCATTTCCAAATGCCAGAAAATTTGCTTTAAAAGAATTTCTAAAAAAAGATGTAAATTTTATCAAAAAAATAGAGAATTCAAATGATATACTGGGAATTGAATATGTAAAATCTATACTAAAACTAAATAGTAACATAAAATACAACGTAATCAAAAGAATTGGTGCAAGATATAATGAATTAAACTTGACAAATAAATATTCATCTGCAACTGCTATTAGAAATGCAATAAAGATGGATAAGGAATTTAAAGAATTTGTACCGGATTCTTCATATGAGATTTTAAAACATACCTTCTTAAAAGGAAAAGGTCCTGTGTTTTTAGAAGACATGGAACAATTCATACTGACATTTTTAAGATTAAAAAGAAGAGAAGACCTAAAAAAAACATACAGTTTTAATGAAGGATTAGATCAACGATTCATTAATGCAATTAAAAATTCTACAACACTTTCTGAATTTTTCGATAATGTAAAAACAAAAAGATTTACTTATTCAAGAATTAGAAGGGCAATATTTCACGCAATATTCAATTTTGAAAAAGAATACATTGATTTTTCAAATAAGTTAGGCGTGCAGTACGCCAGAATTCTAGGCTTTACAAGAAAAGGACAAAAATTACTCTCCAAAATCAAAAATGTCTCAAAAATTCCAATAATTTCAAATCCTTCATTAAAAGACAAAATTTTAAAAAAGGCACTATCTAGTGAAAAATTCGAAATCAACAAATGTTTATTTAATTGGCAATTCGAAAAAGATATCTTGGCATCAAATATATACACAATGTTTTATCCTAAAAAAACTCAAAGAAAATACGGAGTTGATTTTAGAAAACCAATAATAATTGAGGGAGAAAATGAACGAAATAATTATCGTTCCGACAGAAAAAGAATGTAATATAAGCGGGTATTTTCACATTCCATCTTATGATATCTTTCCATTTGAAGAAATAGAAAATTCTTGGTACGTACGCTCCAAAAGAATATACGCGCTCTATCTTGCACTTGAAGGGAAATTAAAAGCTATTTCCACACTCTACTCCCTAACAAGATACGTTATGCCACCTGATATCTTCAAAAAATATATTTTTAAATTAAAACCAGGTGATAGACTCAATTCACCTGAAATGTTATTTTCAAATCTAGGATATAAAAGAACGTACAACGTAACAGAAGGAGGGCAATTTTCAATAAGAGGAGATATAATAGATTTTTTTGGACCTAATAACATTCCCATTCGTATTGAATTATTTGAAAATACAATAGAAGAAATAAGAATATTTGACGTTGCGACCCAAAAAAGTATTAAAAATATCGAATATGCTCTAATTCTACCGGCCAAAGAATATATTGAAAAAATAACACATGAAACTATCTTAGGCGAAAAATACAACGGTACATTTATAGACTACAATATAGAATTTAAAATAGTAGATAAAAAAAGATGTATTGAAGAATACGTAAAAAAGGAAAGAGAAATAAGGGAACTTATAATAAGTCAAGACTTAAGAAAAAAGTATATAAAATTTTCGGGAATAGATTACACAAAAATTATAACTCTATCGAAAGAAAGCGACATAGAATTAAAACCTGTAAAATTTGAAAAAGAAATTAATTCCATACCAGTTATAAGCGAAGAAGAGTTCGAAATGGGAGAACTAGTCGTACATAAAGAATACGGTATAGCAAGATTTGAAGGTACTACAAAAATATTACAAAAAGGTCTTGAAAGAGAATTTCTAATACTTCAATTTAAAGATTCAAAACTATTTGTACCAACTGATAGATTAGATTTAATCCAAAAATATATTGGGGCAAAAGATACCATACAATTAGATAGTCTGAAAAAAAATAACTGGCAAAAAAAGGTTAAAAAAGTTAGAAAAGAAATTCAAAATACAGTAAAAGAACTCCTGAGATTAAATGCACTAAGAAAAAAAACAAAAGGGTTATCACTTCCAGGAGATCCTGAACTTGAAAAAGAGTTTGCAAAAACTTTTCCACACATTGAAACAGAAGATCAACTAAAGGCTATAGAAGAAGTAAATAATGACTTAATGTTAGATAAAAACATGGATAGACTTATTGCTGGAGACGCCGGTTATGGAAAAACAGAAGTTGCCATGCGCGCTGCTTTTAAAACTGTTGTTTCTGGAAAACAAGTAGCAATCTTAGTTCCAACGACTGTACTTGCAAGACAACACTTTGAAACATTTAAAAAAAGGGTTGAAAAATTTGGAATAAAGGTAGAACTATTCGACAGCTCTCTTACCCAAAAACAAAAGGAAAAAGTTAAAGAAAATATAAAAAAGGGGATCACAGATATTGTAATAGGAACACATGGAATTATCTCTTCGATAAAATTCTCCGATTTGGGACTTTTAATAATAGATGAAGAACAAAAATTTGGTGTCCATCAAAAAGAGGCATTTAAAAAAGTAAGAATAAATTTGAACATCCTTTCAATGAGTGCTACACCAATTCCGCGTACCCTACATATGGCTTTAAGTGGTCTTAAAGACATGTCCATTTTAAAAACTCCACCTATTGGAAGAAAAAATATACAAGTTTTTGTGAGTAAATTTGATGAAAAAATTACTAGACATGCTATCTTAAGAGAAATAAACAGAGGAGGTCAAGTAATCTACGTACACAACAGGGTAAACTCCATTGAAGAAGTAGCAAATAATCTTAAAAAGATAGTTCCAGAAGTAAAAATAGATATTATCCACGGCCAATTACCAAAAAGAAAAATGGAAAAAGTTATAAAGGAATTTTACAATGGAAAATTAGATGTACTTGTTTCAACATCTATTATTGAAAATGGAGTTGATATACCAAATGCAAACACATTAATAGTTGACGATGCTCACAGATATGGCCTTTCACAACTTTATCAACTAAGAGGCAGAGTGGGAAGATCAAAAAAAAGGGCATTTGCATACTTTTTTTATCCAGAAAAAATAAATAAGGTTGCAACAGAAAGGCTTAAGGCAATTAAAGAAATTATGGGACCGGGAAGTGGTTTTCAAATAGCTTTAAAAGATATGGAAATAAGGGGAATTGGAAATATTTTGGGACTTGAACAACACGGCTTTATAAATGAAATAGGCTTAAATTATTATTTTGAAATATTAGATGAAGTATTGTCAAATATGGAAGGAAAAATACAATCAAAAGTAACTACAGAATTGTTAGGAATGAAAGGTTCAATTGTTATTCCAGATAATTATGTAAATGATCCCGTTGAAAGGCTCAGACTCTATAGAAGAATTTCTTCTTTTTCTAATGGAAATGAAATAAATGAAATATACGATGAATTTAAAGATAGATTTGGAACACCTCCTCAAAGTGTTTTAAATCTTCTAAAATATGCCAAAATAAGAATTTTAGCTTCAAAAAAAGGGATTTCAAAGATTATCTTTAAAGATGAAGCAATAATTGCATACACAAACGACAACTTAAAAATTGACCTTCCTCATATATATAACGAAAGAGAAAAATCATATATAATATACTCAGATGAAGAAACGTTTCTAAAATTTTTGCAGAAATAAAGGAGATCTTTTCCTAAAAAATACTAAAAATCTTTTTGATTGGATACTCTACATTATAGCTTTTCTCTATTTTGAAAAAAGCCTTAAGCTAAATAAAAAAATTTGAAATTTTTCAAAAAAGATTACTTAGAAATTTTATTCCTCATAGAATTTATACTATCTATTATTGCCGTAGCACGCTTTTCTCCTATACCTTCAACCTCTTTTAATGCAGAAAAATCAGCGTTACTCAAGGAGAAGACATTTCCGAATGCCTTGACCACATTGTGCGTTATATTCATTGGGATCTTTGCCACATTTCTCAACAACCTATATCCCCTTGATTGTACATGATAATCACTTAATTGATTTATATTTGCAATGTCATCATATCCCAGCAACCTTGACGTAGATATTGGCCTTCTTTCTTTATAATTTTTTAAAGTACTTATTATTTGTTCTACTACATCTTCATCTTCTATATCTTCTTTGTAATAATCCAATATAAGGTTTTTGATTATATCTTCAATATCAACCATTATTTCTTCCAGTTGCATTGATGCTAACCTTCCCTCAACTCCGAGTTCTATTACATAAGGATCTATTTCCTCTCTAATTTTCAAAATTTCAATGCCCTTGTTTATAATTTCAACCACATCGATTAAATTGACTCTGTTTTCAATTTCAAGAATATCTAAATTCAAGATCATTTTATCAAAATTTTGTCTGTATTTTTCCAGTGTATTTAACGCTTGATTAACTCTCGTAATTAAAAAGTTAATATCGTTAATTATATACCTGTAATTTTTGTAATACAAACTAATAATGTTCCTTCTTTTTGATACAGCAATCACCAATTCTCCTATCTGCTTTGCCACTCTCTCTGCAGTTCTATGCCGTGTACCCGTTTCACTAGTTGGTATACTCGCATCTGGCACAAGATGCACATTTGCAGCAAGTATTTTTGTTACATTATCATCTACCAAAATTGCACCATCCATCTTCGCAAGTTCATACAGTTTTTCTGGCATAAAAGGTATATCAAGCTTAAATCCTGCTTGAAAAATTTCCTCATTTTCTTTAAATTTTTCCTCGGGAATAAAAACAATTAAAGCACCAAAATTTGCCAAAACTATATCATCTAATGCCTTTCTGAGTTTTGTACCTGGTGCTAGCAACTTTATTTTTGAAACCAATTCTTGCGGAATAGACATAAAACCCCACCTTGTATTTTTTTACACAAAAAGATTATAACATAAAAAAACGTGCTTGGTAAAACCAAGCACTTTTATTTTACCATATTTAAGAAATATTCGTGCACTCTAGTATCATCTGTCAATTCAGGATGAAAAGATGCCACAAGAACATTCTTTTGTCTTAACAAAATTGGCGAATTTTCATAAGTTGATAAAACTTCCACATTGTTTCCATAACCCACAACCTTTGGAGCTCTTATAAACACCGCCTTATATGACTTTTCAAATCCTTTTATTTCAACTTCCGTTTCAAAACTGTCAACCTGTCTTCCATATGCATTTCTCTCAACCTTTATATCTATGACTTTTAGGGAATCCTGTTTGAAATTTACCACTTCTTTCGAAAGTAATATCATACCTGCACATGTACCAAAAACTGGAAAACCATTTGAAATTCTTTCTCTTAATTTTTCATACAAATTTACCATCTTCATTATTCTTATCATCGTAGTAGATTCCCCACCTGGTATAACCAATCCATTAACTTCATCTAAATCTTCGGGTTTTCTGACTATCAAAACCTCCACACCAAGTCTTTCAAGCATTTGTTTGTGTTCTCTAAAATCTCCCTGTATTCCAGAAACTCCTATTTTCAAATTACCATCCCCTCTCTTGGAGTCTCACATCAAGCTCCTCTATTTCAATCCCCTCCATTGGTTGACCTATATCTTCTGAAATTTTCAACAACATTTCTGGATCATTCCAATACGTTACAGCCATAACTATTGCCTTTGCCATTTTAGCTGGATCTTTAGATTTAAATATACCACTTCCAACAAATACCCCATCAGCTCCCAACATCATCATCAAAGCTGCATCCGCAGGAGTGGCAACTCCCCCAGCTGCAAAATTAACAACGGGCAGCCTTCCAAGCTCTTTTATCTTTGCTACCAAATTAACTGGTGCACCTATATTTTTTGCAAAAGTTACAAGTTCTTCGTCTGGCATGTTTTTAACCATTCTAATCTCATCCATAACTGTTCTCATGTGCTTTACGGCTTCAACAACATTTCCCGTACCCGCTTCACCTTTCGTTCTAATCATTGCAGCACCTTCCGCAATTCTTCTCAAAGCTTCTCCTAAGTTTCTTGCTCCACAAACAAATGGCACATTAAAATCCCATTTATTTATATGATATTTATCATCAGCTGGTGTAAGCACTTCTGATTCATCTATAAAATCAACTCCCAAAGTCTCTAAAATTCTTGCTTCTGCAATATGTCCAATTCTCACTTTAGCCATAACTGGAATTGAAACTGCGTCCATAATTTCTTTAATTTTAGAAATACTTGCCATCCTTGCAACTCCACCTGCTTTTCTTATATCAGCAGGCACTCTCTCCAAAGCCATTACCGCTACTGCACCAGCTTCTTCTGCAATTTTTGCTTGTTCTGCAGTTGTAACATCCATGATTACTCCACCTTTAAACATCTCTGCAAATCCTTCTTTAACCATCCATGTTCCCTTTTCATTCATTTTAAACACCTCCAAATCATATTATTATTGTCTCCGTATATTCTCCAAACACTTCTCTTAACGCATTACTAATTTCCCCCACAGTTGCATAAGATTTTACTGCTTCAATAATATAGGGCATCAAATTTTCATCAGAAGATGCCGCTTTTTTTACATTTAAAAGCGCTTTTTTTACTTTTTCGTTATCTCTTTTTTCTTTTAACTTCTTCAATTTTGCTTTTTGCTTTTCCTCAAGTTGCGGTTTTACCTTTAACACCTCTTTTTGTGATAAATCCTCTTCTATTTGGAATTTATTTACCCCCACTATTATTTCTTCCCCATTCTCTATAGAAAGCTGCATTTTGTACGCACTTTCATGTATTTCCTTTTGTACATAACCCGTTTCAATAGCCTTGACCATTCCACCCATTGCATCTATCTTTTCAATATACTTCATTGCCTCTTCTTCTATTTTGTTTGTCAAAGATTCAATAACATAAGAACCACCAAGTGGATCTATGGTATCTGCAACGCCAGATTCATACGCAATAATCTGCTGTGTCCTCAATGCAATTCTAACTGATTCTTCAGTTGGTAAACCTAATGCTTCATCATAACTATTGGTATGGAGCGACTGTGTACCACCTAACACAGCAGCAAGCGCTTGTAAAGTTACCCTTATTATGTTATTTAAAGGTTGTTGTGCAGTTAATGTTGATCCACCTGTTTGAGTATGAAATCTCAACATCATTGCTTTCTCATTTGTAACACCAAATCTCTCCTTCATAATCTTTGCCCAAAGCCTTCTTGCAGCCCTAAACTTTGCTATTTCCTCAAGGAAATTATTATGCGCTGCAAAGAAGAAAGAAAGTCTTCTTCCAAACACATTTGGATCTAATCCTGCTTTAATTGCAGTTTCCACATAAGCAATAGCATCTGCAAGCGTAAATGCTACTTCTTGTACTGCTGTGGACCCAGCTTCTCTTATATGATAACCACTAATACTTATCGGATTCCATTTTGGCATATTCTTGGAACAGAATTCAAATATATCTGTTATTATTCTCATAGAAGGTTGTGGTGGGAAGATATATGTTCCTCTTGCAATGTATTCTTTTAATATATCATTTTGAATTGTACCAGATAATTTTTCCATTGGAACTCCTTGTTTTTCTGCAACTGCAATATACATCGCAAGAAGAATTGAAGCAGTACTATTTATAGTCATTGAAGTGCTAACTTTATCAAGTGGTATCCCATCAAAAAGCACTTCCATATCTTCCAGTGAATCTATAGCAACACCTACTTTTCCAACCTCACCTTCGGCCATTGGATCATCTGAATCATATCCTATTTGAGTTGGTAAGTCAAAAGCAACAGACAACCCCATCTGACCTTGTTCTAGCAAATATTTATACCTCTTATTTGATTCTTCTGCTGTTCCAAATCCCGCGTACTGTCTCATAGTCCAAAACCTTGCCCTGTACATAGTAGGTTGAACTCCTCTTGTGAAAGGATAACTACCGGGAAATCCTAGATCTTCTAAGTAATTAAACCCCTCAATATCAACCGGAGTATACAACCTTCTAAATTCATATCCAGAAGTAGATTTAAATTCACTCTTTCTTTCTGGAAACCTCTCAACGGCTTTTTTTACTTTTTCTTCATAATCTTTCATTTTTGTCTCTATTTCTTTTAGTTTTTCTTCATCGAACATATTTTGACCTCCTTGTATTGTCTTACACAAATATTATCCAATATCTTTTTTAATCTGTCTATAACCGTTTAAATACTTATTTCTCAGTATAACCGCGTCTTCATAACTAATTGTCGAAAAATTTCCAATATTCAAAGTATATAAATATATTTCAGCTGTCTTTTCACAAACTAAGCTTGCAGTCAATGCTTCATCAATATCAAAACCTACTGTAATTAGCCCGTGGTTTTTTAATATAACTGCATTGTTATCAGAAAGAGCATCTACAACATTTTTTGCAAGTTCAATACTTCCAGGAAGAGCGTATTCTGAAACTTTAATTTCTGGTCCTAAAATCATAACTGCATCTTCTATCAATGGGGGTATTTCACTTGATACTACTGAAACAGTGGTCGAAAACACAGGATGCGTATGGACTATTGCATTAACATCTTTGCGATTCTTATAAATTTCCAAATGCGTCGGAAGTTCTGAGGAAGGTTTCAAACCATCAATCAAACGCCCATTAAAATCAACAACACTTATCATTTCTTCTTTCAACTTATCATACGGTATACCTGATGGCGTTATATAAACATAATCTTTATCCCTAATTGAAACATTTCCCCAAGTTCCTTTAACTAATCCATTTTCCACAATAAATCTAACAGCTCTTAATATTTCTTCTTTCATCCTTTTCCTTTAAACCTCCCACCTTCATTTTCTAAGCCAAAGATATTACCATACCCTTTCAAGGCTTTTTCGCCAGCTTTTAAATCTTTGGCTTGAACTTTTAATTTATCTATAATTTTTTTTATCTTTTTCTTTCGTATTTGATCCTTTTCATAAATCAATTTTAACACTTCTTTTGGAAGTTTAGAATTTATAAATTTTTCACGTTCATCAAGTAACTTATTTAACAATTCAAAATCTTCTTTTTCAATACACTCATCTATCTTTCTTTCTAAATCTAGTAACTCTTCAAATTCCAATGTATTACCTCCCAATCTTTTTCAAAACTATCCGCAAAAGACTTCATCGAAATATTTGCTACGGGATGTTTGAAATTTTCCAATATCTCTGCCATAGGAACCACAAAAAAACTTCTTTTTTCAAAATCATAATGTGGAACTTTCAAATTTTCCATATCAACAACCAAATTACCGTAAAACAAGATATCAATATCTATGATCCTTGGGCCCCATTTTATCGTCCTTTTTCTTCCCATATCATTTTCTATCTTCAATAACTTATTTAAAAGCTTCAATGGCGATAAATCTGTATCAATTTCCACAACAATATTGTAAAAATCATCTTGCTCTGTATATCCATAAGGCTTTGTAACATAAATGCTTGATACTTTTAATATCTTCAAATTTCTTTTTTCCAGTAAAGTCAAAGCATCTATTAAATTCCTTTCCTTGTCTCCTATATTTGTCCCCAATCCTAAAAAAACTTTCCCAAATTGACGTTCCAAAATAACAGTGGAAAAGGCAAATGTATCATGCGATAATGATATGTGACAAAAATTAAATCCTCCAAAATCTTTGTGAAAAATAACATAAGGTTTTCCACGTTTATTGTTCAAGATTGAAATATCTTTAAAAGAATTACCGTTAATTCCTGTCCCAAGGGCCTTAAAAAAAGATTCCTTTAGAGAAAAACGCCCAGCTATATATTGGGCGTTTAATTTTTCTTTCTTTTCTATTTCAGTTAAAACTCTATTTGCTACCTTCTCTGAAACACGCTTAATATTAACAATATCTGTACCTAATCCAATAATCAAATGGGATAACCTCCTTCATATTCATCCACCAACGCAAAATCAACGCGTATTTTTTCCTCATATTTTTCCCTAAGATATTTTCTTCCAACTTCACCTAAAATTGCATAAATCAACAAATATTCGTCTGTATCAGCTAATATCCCTATTTCTCTCTTCAATTTTTCTAACTCAGGTTCAAGTAAATCTGCCGGTCTACAATCTATAGGTTTTTCATCACCTAAAATTTTTTCCATTAATTCTTTATCAATTGGGGCAGGAGGTCTTCCATACATTCCTTTCACATAATTCTTCACTTCATTTGTAACCTTTTTATACCTTTCGCCAGATAAAACATTTAGGACTGCCTGTACTCCAACAATTTGACTAGTTGGAGTAACAAGTGGAGGATATCCTAAATCCTTCCTCACTCTGGGTATTTCGTCTAAAACATCTTGAAGCTTATGTAACATCTTTTGTTCTGAAAGTTGTTTTACCAAATTTGAGTACATTCCACCTGGAACTTGTGAAACTAAGATCTTATAGTCTATACTTTTCATCATTACATCATATTCTTTGTATTTTTCTCGTATCTTTGTAAAATATTCCACAAGATAAGCTATACTTTCCCAGTTTATCTCAGGAATATTTCTATATTCTCTAACTGCATAATACATCGATTCAAATGGTGGTTGAGCGGTTCCAGATGCAAAAGGTGATAAAGCGGTATCCAAAATATCAACACCAGCTTCAACTGCTGAAATGTAATTTAAATCTCCCAATCCAGATGTACAATGTGTGTGTAATTCAACTGGTACATTAAATCTTTCTTTTAATGTTTTTACCAATTCAAAACTTTTTTTTGGAGTTAACAACCCCGCCATATCTTTTATACACAAAGAATGCACACCACGTTCAACTAATTTCTGTGCAAAGGAAATATAATATTCAGTTGTGTGAACAGGACTTATCGTGTAGGAAATAGCTCCTTGCACATGGGCCCCGTTTGTCAAAGCCACCTCTATACTTTTTTCAAGATTTCTTATATCATTCAACGCATCGAAAATTCTTATTTTGTCCACACCATTTTCAATCGCTTTTTTTACAAACAATTCAACTACATCATCGGCATAATGCCTATACCCAACTAAATTCTGCCCTCTAAGCAACATCTGAGTTTTTGTGTTTTTTAATTTAGACTTAATTGTTCTGATGCGCTCCCATGGATCCTCTTTTAAAAATCTTACACATACATCAAAAGTTGCGCCACCCCAAACTTCCATAGCATTAAATCCCAAAGAATCCATGGATTCCAATGCAGGAATCATATCAATTGTTCTCATTCTAGTTGCAATTAAAGACTGATGACCATCCCTTAGTGTGGTATCTACAAACATATTATTCCTCTCCTTTTTCATTTTCAAAATTAAGTTTTCTAGAAACTTTCTTTAACATTACAAACTCTAGTTCATCACCTTCTTTGATATCATCAAAATTTTCCAATTTAATACCACACTCTTGAGGTGCTTCTACTTTCTTAACATCTTGTTGGTAATGTTTTAGCGATTCTATCTTTCCCTCGTAAATTAACTTTCCCTCTCTATACAACTTGACCATTCCATTTCTTTCAACAAATCCTTCAAACATTTGTACACCTGCAATACTTCCAACTTTCTTTATCTTAAAAACTTTTTTAACTTCTCCCCTACCTGTTATTTCTTCTACTTCTTCAGGTTCAAGCATTCCCTCAAGAGCTGCTTTTAAATCTTCTATCAATTTGTAAACTATTGAGTAAGTTTTTATTTGAATACCTTCGGCTTCTGCCATTTTTCTGGCTTTGCCGTCTGCTTTTACTCTAAATCCTAAAATTATCGCATCAGAAGCCGTAGCAAGCATAACATCACTACTTGTAATTGCACCTACACCAGAATGAATTATATTAATTTTAATCTCCTCACTCTGCAACTTATTAATCGCGCCCTTTAACGCTATCATAGAGCCCTGTGTATCAGCTTTTAAAATCAACTTTAATTCTTTCTTTTCCGATTCTTCCATCATCTTTAATATTTCTTCTAACTTCATATGTCTTTTTCTCTTTAACTCCTTTTGTTCCTGTTCTGCTATTTTTCCTGTAATTTCCCTTGCCTTCTCCAAACTTTTTACGGTATAAACTACTCCGTGGGAATTTGGTAACTCTTCAAAACCTACGACCATAACAGGAGTTGAAGGGCCAGCTTCCTTTATTCTTTGACCTTTATCATTTACCAATGCTTTAACTTTTCCCATAACTTTTCCCGAAATTACATAGTCGCCCACTTTCAATTTTCCATCTTTAATAATTACATTTGCAACGGGCCCAAATCCTCTATCAAGTTTTGTTTCGATTATCACAGCTCTCACAGGACCATTTGGAAGTCCCTTTATCTCTTGCATTTCCGCAACTAATAAAATCATCTCAAGTAATGTATCTACATTTTGACCTTTTTTTGCGGAAATGGGAACAACTATGGTATCCCCACCCCATTCTTCTGGTATTAAGTTCAATTTATTTACAAGTTCTTGTTTTGTTTTTTCTACATTGGCATTTGGTTTATCTATCTTGTTAATTGCAACAATTATGGGCACATTAGCAGATTTTGCGTGGTTATATGCTTCAACAGTTTGAGGCATAACACCATCATCAGCTGCAACAACGAGAACTGCTATATCCGTTGCTTGGGCACCTCTTGCGCGCATTTCTGTAAAAATTTCGTGCCCTGGAGTATCTATAAAAGTGATAATTTTCCCATTTGTTTCCACTTGATATGCACCTATACTTTGTGTTATCCCCCCTTCTTCTCTTTCAGCCACCCTAGTTTTTCTTATAAAATCCAAAAGAGTTGTTTTACCATGATCAACGTGACCCATTACAGTAACAATAGGAGGTCTTTCTACTAAGTCCTTTCCTTCGGAATATTTTTGCTCAAAATATCTTTCAATTTCTTCCAACGGATTTTCTCTAACTTCTTCTTTTTCTTCTACATCAAAGGATATTTTCGCATCATACATCTTTGCTATCTTTTTTGCAAGTTGCAAATTCAAAGTTTGCCCAGGCTTTAGAACTTCACCTTTCATAAAAAAATCTTGTATTATTCTATTTTGAGGAACCCCTATTTTTTTGGAAAATTTATCTAATTTCAGATCTTCTTCATTAAGTTTAATTATATCCTTCTTTTTCTTTGTTATCTCCTCTTTTTCCACACTCTCTTTTTTCTTTCTTTTTACTTTTTCCTCTTCATCATCAAGAAGCTCATACTCTTCATAAATTAACTCTTCTTCTCCGTACATTTCAAGTAATAAATTTACCGTTTCCTCATCAATATAACTCATATGGCTTTTTATTTCAATACCTAAATCAGCCAATTCCTTCATTAAATCTCTCGTATCCATTTCAAGCTGTCTTGCAAGCTCATATACTCTTAATCGAGCCATTGAATCACCTCCAAAACTCCTATTATTTCCTCATTTTTTTCATAACTTTGTGCTCCTTTTCAATTTCAACTATTAAATCGGAAAGTTTCCAATTCAAATTAGTTGGGGTGGTAGTTGCAAAAATCAACTCCTTTTCTGGAAAATTTTCCTTTAATATCTTCATTACTTTAAATATATCATCTTTTTCAAATCCGTGTAATATAACAAACCTTTTGTCCTCCATATAATCTCACTCCTAGATTATAACTTCAAGTCTTTTAACGACTTTTGGGAATTCACAATAGACTTTATCACTTCTACTATAACACTAAATTCATTAGACGTCTCTGATAATATATTAACCGATTCAGACAAAACTGTTGATTCTTCTTTTAAATTTTCCTCAGTTATATTAAGTAAATTTCTAGAGTTTTCCATAACTTTAATGTTATCTTTCATATAATCCATGGAATTTGCCAAAGCATTTTGTACCGCATCAAAAAGCTTTTGAATCTCATTTAAAGAACCAAGTGAATCCTTTATAGAAGTAGATATTTCCGCAATAATTTTTGATATATTATTTGATGCACTTTGAGATTCCTCTGCAAGTTTTTGGATTTCTGAAGCAACCACTGCAAATCCTCTTCCGTATTCTCCGGCCCTTGCTGCTTCAATTGAAGCGTTTAAAGCTAATAAATTTGTTTGTTTTGCAATCTTTTGTATAGCCTTCACCAAATCTCCAACTTTGCTAAATTTTTCAAAAGTTTCCGATGTTTTTTGTATAGTCTCACTAAATTTATTTGAAACTGTATTTACATCTGTTCCAAGATTTTTTAAATCATTATCTATCTTTTTATTTATTTCATAGGCATTTTCTATATTTTTCAATATCTCATTACTTTCCCTTGAAAAATTCCCCAAAAGATTATCAATATCTTTGCTTAGCTTTTCAAATCTTTCCGTTATTTTCTCAATTTCCCCTTTTATTTCAGAAATCCTTGAAACTAAAACCTCATCTAATTGATCCATAAAGGATAACATTAAATTTTGCACGTAAAAAGCAGAAGAAAGTGTATTTAACGTATCTTTATCTATCTTCATATTATCATCTCCCGTAAAATTCTTCAATTATGTCAACTCCACATTTTAAGTTTTTAAACCAATTTAAAAAATCTCTTGCTGCTTTATCTTTTAACAATGTTCCATGTTGAGGAGCAATTATAGAAATCTCATATTTTGAAACCATATTCACCCATTTACTACACGCCTTGTTTGAACTCATATACCTTTTGTGAAATCCTTCCATGTATTCTAACAATTCACCAAAATTATCCTCAATCATTTGTACTCTTTCATTAAACGGTAAAACAGAAACACCAATATCACCCGAAAAGAGAATTTTCGAAATAGGATCATACACATTAAAATTTCCAGGTGCATGTAAAAAATGGGCTGGAATAAAATCTAATTTATATCCGCTAAAATTCATATTAACATTGCCTTTATCTTTAATTCCAACAACTCTTCTTTTATCATACACACCAAAATGTGGTAAAAATCTCACCCAAAGTTCAGATATATATATTTTTGCATTAGTAGCTATAGAAAGCCACATTGTAACACCAGAAGATACATCGGGATCCTGGTGAGAATAAAAAATACCTTCTATATTCTTCGGAGATATTATCTCTGAGACATTTGCAAGTACTCTCGGAAAGACATGCGCACCACCTGGATCAAGCAAAAAACCTTTATTTCCATGGACGATTAAATACTGATTTGTAGGTACTAAACCACCTTCTTCTGTTTCTTCCCAGCCAAGTAAATAATATTTATGTTCACCGTCATCGTACAAACACAAATTTTTCATATTTGCACCTCCTTCTACCGCTTTATATTATATTATACCAGATATCTAAAACTACCAATTAAGATACTCTTACAATTTTAACAGATTTTACAATATTTTTACTTGAAAAAAAGGCAATTACATTATAGAATTAAATGCTAAAAATTTGAGATAAAAGGAGGAAAAAGATGGAAAAATACTATGAAAAACTCATTACACTTTCTGGGATTTTTACCGCCGTTATTATAATCTCAAACATTATTGCAGGTAAATTAGTTAATATAGGTCCTTTTGTTATCACTTTATCTGTATTAATATATCCTCTAAGTTTTGGAATATCAAACATAGTATTTGAGATATATGGAGAGAAAATCGCAAAAAAAGTTATCAAGATTGGATTTATATCGTCTTTAATATTGGTTATTTATTCTTATATTGTAATTCTTTATCCACCTGCAAGTATTTTCAACAAAAACAACGCTTATGTAGCTGTGTTTAATTCTACTCCGAGAATAATTCTTGCTAGTTTTTTTGCTTATCTTTCCGCACAATATACAAACGTTTGGGCATTTAACTTGCCCAAAAGGTTATTTAAAATAAACAACGTAATATTTAGAAATACGTTTTCAATGGTTATAACTCAACTAGTTGACTCTATAGTATTTGTTTTAGTCTCTTTCTTATGGACTTATGATCTAAATGTATTAATGAACATGGTAATATCCCAATATATTGTAAAGTTAATACTCTCAAGCTTAAATAGCCCAATAATAAACATAAGCATTCAAAGATTTAAAAAAGACCTGGCATTTGAAAAATAACCCGCAAAAATTGCGGGTTATTCTTATATTTTCTTCATTTAAAACTCACGTGAAAGAGAATATCCAAGTAATCTTGATATTATCCTTGGTATATCCGTGTTGTCCATAAATCCATTGAAATTTTCCGCACCTGGACCAAATGCAAATATTGGAACTGGAGCTGCCGTATGTTTATAAGTAGTCCAACCAACAAGGGCTTTTTCGCTTAATATTCTTCCAAGCAAACTTGCTGCTTTATATGGATTACTTGAATTTTTTGTTTGTTTTAATAATTGAATTTCCTTATCTGAAAGTTCAACGTTGAAATAACGCTTTATAGTTTTCCTAAATTCTTCTTCATTGTTAACATCGTAGTTTTTCATTATCCAGTCTGCTGTCTTTTTATACCCTTTTATTACATCTATATATAATGAATATTCTCCTGTTGAAAGACCTAACCCTCCTGTTTCATGATCACTTGTAATAACAATTAACGTATTTGGATGTGTTTCAAGAAATTTTAATGCCACTTCCACTGCTTTATCAAATTCCACTACTTCTTTCCACACACCATATACATCATTTCCGTGGGCTTCCCAATCAATTTGTGAACCTTCTACCATTAAGAAAAATGGCTTTTCATCTTTGGAAAGTAGGTAAAGTGCCTTTTCGACCATTTCATAAAGCATAGGTTGTTCATCTGTACGCTCACTTGCTGCATTTAAATGACTATCAGAAAAAAGCGCTAATAATTTATCTCCTGTATAATTCGCAAGTTCAGATTTACTTTTAATATAGTCAAACCCCTTTTCACTTACTATCTTCTCATCAAAATATTTCCAACCTCCCCCCATCACCACATCTAACTTACTATTTAACAGCTGATTTGCAAGTGTCTTTTCATCTTTTCTAGTTTTTACATGTCCATAAAAAGCACCAGGAGTCGCATGGGTAACTCTACAAGTTACAACTATTCCCGTTTTCATACCATATTTTGAAGCTATTTCAAAAATAGTTGGAACTATTGTTCCATCTGGGAGCATGCCAATCATACCATTATTTGTTTTAAAACCAGTGGCTAGGGCAGTACCTGCAGCTGCAGAATCTGTAACAAGTGAGTTTGCAGAGTATGTCGTAACATAACCAACAAAAGGTGATTTCATAATATTTAATGTTTTTCCTTCAAGAAGACTTGTCAAAACCAGATGATTAATTCCCATTCCATCACCTATGAAGTATATAACATTCTTTACTCCAAAATTGCCCAAAACCACAACCATAAGAAACAAAATTAAAATACTGAAAAACTTTTTCACGATCCTCACCTCCCGATTTTTTATATCAGTAAAGAGTTTTACAAAAAAATATTTACCATTTTTTTAATTTTATAAAGAAAGTTAAACTCATAAATCTTAAAAAAACTTGAAATTCTAAGTTTTTTTTAAGTTTTAATCTGTATAAATAAAGTAGAAACAAATAGGAGGTGTTTTTTGATGTACTGGTATCATAGACCCTTTATTTGGCACAGTGGATGGTTTAGTTGGATAGTCCCAGTTATAGGCTTAATTGTTTTAATCTTTTTTGCATTCTTAATTTACAAATTAATCAAAAACTCTGAAAGACATCCAGATTTTCGCTATGAAAAAAATTTTGAAACATACGATAACAGTCTAAAAATTTTGAACGAAAGACTTGCCAAAGGTGAAATTGGCGAAGAGGAATATAAAAAATTAAAAAACCTTATCCTAAAACACTAACTTTAAAAATCAATAATGAAAATAAAGTGAGGCGTTAGTAAAGCGCCTCATTCTAAATACTTATTATCTCTTGTAATTTTCTTACCCTACGTTTTGGATTCTTGTTTATCTTAACTCATAATTTTTTCTTTAAATATAACAAGTCTTGAATAGATATATATATAATTTTTGTAACCTATAATTTTAAGACATTCCATTTAGACTACATTTTTTCTAAAACTTCATAATTTTTATTTTATCTTTTTCATTCATTATTTTAAAAAACAATAAAGTCTTTTCTGAATATTAAAAATTACTTTCTTTGAAAAATAAAGTAAGCGGAAAGTCCTTTTTATCCAAATGTTTGAAATATAAAAAATCTAAATTTCAATAAATCAAAAGTCTTTTCCTCTTCTCTATCTTCATTTTTATATAAGTCTTTGTATAGCTATTTTTAAACATATTACCAAATAATGATATTTTTTGTATTTTTTCCAATTTAAATTCAAAATAATACACGTCTAATCTGATTTTTTTATTTTCAATTTTTAAAACTTGATGATATAATAACATTGAAAATTAAATACAACGTGGAATAAAGGTGCCTATGGCTTAATAGGGAAACTGGTGAAAAACCAGTGCGGCCCCGCCACCGTAACTGGGGACGAAAGCCACAACCAGCCACTGGGGAAACCTGGGAAGGCGTGGTAAGTAGGAAGATCCAGGAGCCGGGAGACCTGCCTTTATTCCAACGTATTTCTCAATCTCGCGGGTAGATTGAGAAAAATTTTTTTGCGAAACGGGAGGTGTGAAAGTGAAAATTCATGAATTTGTAGGAAAAAGGATATTAAAAGAGGGGGGGATCTCTGTTCCTGAAAGTTATCTTATTTCCAATGATAGGGAAATTGAAGTGAAATTTTTACCTGCTGTCCTGAAAAGTCAGGTGCTTGTTGGAGGCAGAATGAAAGCTGGAGGAATTTTATTTGCACAAAACAAAGATGAATTTTTAAAATTCTCAAAAAAACTACTGCACAAAAAAATAATGGGTGAAACACCTTATGGAGTTCTAGTTGAAAAAATGGTAAATATCGAAAAAGAATACTACTTATCTTTATACATCGATAGATATGAAAAAGAAATAAAAATATTATTCTCACACTTTGGCGGAATTGATATAGAAGATAATAAAGATAAAATTGAACGACATAGTTTATCAGATATCCAAAAACTTCCAAAAAAAATCCAACCAATAGTCCAAAAATTACACAAAATAATGAAAGAAAAAGATTTAACTCTTTTGGAAATAAATCCATTAGTAAAAACAAAAGAAGGAAATATAATGGCACTTGATGCCGTATTACACTTAGATGATAATGCGATTTTTAGGCAACAATGGGCAAAAAAATTTGTACATGAAGAATATCCTTTTCATTTTGTAAAACTCGATGGTGATATTGGAGTAATTGGCTGTGGAGCAGGTATAGTAATGGCAACAATGGATGCAATAAGTTTGTATGGAGGTAAACCTGCAAATTTTCTTGATCTTGGTGGAGGTGCAGATACAAAAACTACAATTAAAGCGCTTGAACTTTTAAAATCTCTTTCGTTAAAAAATATTGTCCTAAATATATTTGGTGGAATAACAAAATGCGATGAAATAGCAAAAGCGATTGTAAGTTTCAAAGAAAAAAATGATGATATAAAACTTTTTGTTAGAATTACTGGAACTAACGAAAATGAAGCAAAAAAAATTTTAAAAGAACACAATATTCACTTTTTTGACGATATGTATGAAATGATCAAAAGTGCTGTAAAGGGGGACTTCGTATGATAAATGGTACAGAAAGAGTATGTGTACAAGGTATAACTGGAAAGTATGGTAGTTTCCACACAAAAAAAATGTTAAAATACGGCACAAACATAGTATGTGGTGTCTCAAAAAATACAAAGATAAAAGAAATTGAACATGTTCCTGTTCTTCATAACATGTACGATGCTGTTGAAAAATTCAGTTGTGATACGAGTATTGTATTTGTACCGGCAAAATTTGCCAAAGACGCAATATTTGAAGCAATAGATGCGGGAATTAAAAAGATCATAACCATTACAGAACACATTCCACAAATGGATATGCTAGAAATATACAAATACGCAAAATCAAAGAATGTTACCTTTGTAGGTCCAAATTGTCCTGGAATTATTTTACCAGGTGTTTCTAAGATTGGAATAATGCCTGAAAACGCATTTAAACCAGGGGATGTTGCAATAATTTCCAAAAGTGGTACTCTAATGTATGAGATAGCAAACTTTATCTCAAAAAAATCAACAGGAATTAAAATTGGCATAGGATTAGGTGGAGATCCCATAATCGGCACAAGTGTTTACGAAGCACTTTTGTATGTTTCAAAACTTAATCCAAGAAAAATAATAATAATAAGCGAAATTGGTGGTAATGAAGAAATTTTAGACGTGGAAAGATTTCTAAATAAAGGGTACAATTCTAATATACAATTTTTCTTTGCTGGAAGAACAGCTCCAAAGGGAAAAAGAATGGGGCATGCTGGTGCAATTGTCGAAGGTTTAGAAGGTACAATAGAATTTAAAGAAAAAAAATTAGAAAATTTAAACATTCCAGTAGCAAAATACATAGAAAACTTATTGGGGTGATCAAATGCTAAATCCTTATCTTTTATTGTTTTTAAGCATTTTTTTCGGGATGTTGTTGGGAAACTTAAAGATCAAAAATTTCAAATTAGGAACTTCTGGAACACTTTTTAGTGGTTTATTTTTTGGCTGGTTATTTCCACATTTTGTTTCTTCAGAAAAATCTTTTCAAAATACTTTTAACATTTTTTTTCAATTTTCTCTTATACTTTTTGTGACATCTATTGGCTTAATAGCATCAAAAGAAATAAAAGAAATATTGAAAAAATACGGCATGAAGTTTCTCATACTCTCACTTACAATAACTTTTTCAGGTTTCTTACTCACTGTTACATTTATTTTAATTCTAAAACTTAATCCATATAACCTAATAGGTGTATTTTCAGGAAGTCTCACAAGCTCACCTGGTCTTGCCACAGCTCTTGAAAGTGTGAATCACACAAGCGAAGTGGTATTTGGATATACAGTTGGTTATATACCAGGCGTACTTGCCGTTATTTTCTCCATATACTTAATACCATCAATCTTCAAAATAAAAATATCACAACAAAAAAAATTACCGGAAAACAAAAAAGAAGCAAAAGAAAAAACGTTCAACTTGTTATCATATTCTTTAGTTATTGCAATAGGAATTATTATAGGTAATATCCCATTAAATCTTGGCTTTTCAACTATAAAGTTGGGAATTACAGGTGGCCTATTAATATCTTCACTTACACTTGGTTCTATAGGAAATATTGGAAAAATAAATTTTTCTTTCAACACCGATCTTCTGAAAAATATTCAGAATCTTGGGCTTGTAATGTTTCTATCATCAATAGGCCTTAAATCAGGATACAAAGTAATTGAAAATTTTAATGGATATAGTTTGATCTTAATGGTTATATCATTAATAATAGCATTATTTTCTATATTCATCGGCTTTTTCCTGGGAAAATACGTATTCAAATTGGATTGGGAAATTTTAGCCGGTGCTATAACTGGTGGTATGACAAGTACTCCAGGACTTGGAGCAGCTCTAGAATCTACAAAAAGTAACCTAGCAGTTGCAGGATACGGTGCAACATATCCTTTCGCCTTATTGGGCATGGTTGTATTTAACAAAATATTAACATTATTAACATTTTAGTGATTTTTATATTTGTTTTTTTTTGGTATAATTTAGCTAAATACGATCGGAGGTGCGTCCAAGAAGAGTAGGATTTTCCATCAATGGGAGAATATTGGGAGAATCTGAAAGGCGAGGACGCCGAAGGGTGTAGAGTTTCTCCCACTCTACATGCCTGGGGGTACAGGGAATACCTGTGCCACTGTCACGGAAATATCCGTGGAGAGCCGATCGTTGGGAAATAAATATATTTTTCTCAACGACGCCTCTTCACGAGGCGAATTTTTTTATGGAGGTGTTTGATGTGGTAATAGGTATTGTGGGTGCAACCGGCGAAGTAGGCAGAACCATGATAAAAGTATTGGAAGACTTCAAAATACCCGTAAAAAAACTAAAATTATTTGCTTCTAATAAATCCAAGGGGAAGTTTCTTGAATTTAACGGCAAAAAAATAAAAGTAGAAGAATTAACAGAAAAATCAATGAAAGAAAAATATGACTTTCTTCTCTTTTCAGCAGGAAAAAATATCTCCACACATTTTGCACAAATTGCAGCCAATCATGGAAATATAGTAATTGATAATTCTTCAGCATTCAGAATGGTTCCAAACATTCCGCTTGTCGTCCCAGAAATAAATGGACATCTGGTAAAAAACTACAAAGGTATTATTGCAAATCCAAACTGTTCAACTATACAAATGGTTCTTTCAATACACAAAATTCATGAATTTTTAAAAATAAAGGAAATATATGTTTCAACTTATCAGGCTGTATCAGGTGCCGGACATAAAGCATTAAAAGAATATTTAAACCAAATTAGCGGTAATAACGAAAAAAATGTATTTCCAAAACAAATTGCTCACAATGTCATCCCCGTTATCGGAAACATATTAAATGACAATTTTTCTGAAGAAGAATACAAAATGATAAATGAAACCAAAAAAATATTAAACGACAACTCTATAAAAATATATCCTACAACCGTTCGGGTTCCTGTAAAATACGGACATTCTGAATCTATAATCATCAGAACCGAAAAAAAGTTTAAAATATCACAAATAAAGGAACTTCTTTCAAAATCGGAAAATGTAATATATACCGAAGATCCAACAACTCCTTTAGATGTAGAAGGAAAAGATATAGTATACGTTTCACGACTTAGACAATTTGATGACTATACATTTTCAATATGGAACGTTGCAGACAACATAAGAGTGGGCGCAGCCACAAATGCGATTCGAATATTAGAGGTGATGAGAAAATGAAAAAATACACTGCAAATGGTAATTCTTTTGTACTATTTGATATTTCAAAAACCAGTATTTCAGATAATGAAAAGAAAAAATGGGTTTTGGAAAACTGTAAAGATAGAGATGGTGCTTTATTCGTAGAGAAAAGAGATGGAATATATTATATGGATTATTTTAACAAAGATGGAAGTAGAGCACCATTTTGTGGGAACGGAGCAAGGGTTTTCTTTTATTATCTACAAAACGAAAAAAAAGAAAATGTATCAAAATTTCTAACCGATGCCGGATTAGTTTTTGGAAAAATATACAACGGAAAAATACTAATTAAAATGCCAAAGCCTTCTATTGCACAAAAAATAAAAATTGAAAACTTTAGCGGATATCTTCTAAAAGTAGGAGTACCACATTTTGTTACGTTTGTAGATAATGTAGACAAAATAATGATCAACAATATTGGAAAAAAACTAAGAAAAAAATTAAACGCAAACATTAATTTTGTACAAAAACTTTCAAAAAACACAATAAAAGTTAGGACATTTGAAAGAGGGGTTGAAGGAGAAACATTATCGTGTGGAAGTGGCTCAACGGCATCAGCGATTATATTAAATGAAAATAAAGTTAAAGTAATAACAAAAGGAGGCATATTATACGTACATATTTTAAATGATGGTTTTTACCTTGAGGGAGGTGTGGAAAATGTTTAGTGGAATCGGAACTGCTATTATTACACCATTTGAAAATGGTGAAATAGACTTTAAAGCACTTGAAAAACTTCTTAAAACTCAAAGCAACATTGATGCCATTGTGTTACTGGGAACAACGGGTGAAGCTCCAAACATATCAATAGAAGAGAGAAATAAGTTAATCTCCTTTGTTAAAAACTTTTATCCAAATAAACCATTAGTGGTTGGAGCTGGGACAAACAGTTTAACTCAAACCTTGGAATTGACTAAAAATGCCGAAAAAAATGGTGCAGATGCATTACTTATTGTCACACCTTACTACAACAAACCCACTCAAGAAGGATTATATCACTATTACAAATATATCTCAGAACATACAGATTTAGAAATAATAATATACAACGTGCCCAGTAGAACAGGTGTAAATATTTTACCTGAAACAATATACAATCTTGCAAATGATTGTAAGAATATTGTCGCACTGAAAGAAGCAAATTCATCTTTTGATCAAATTAACAAAGTGATGCTTCTTAAAAACGAAAACTTTAAGGTGTTTTCCGGTAATGATGACACATCATTCCAATTTCTAGTAAGTGGTGGTGATGGTGTCATATCTGTTGCATCAAATATTATTCCAAATCAAATGGTGGAAATGTTTAAATTAATTAAAACAGGAGAAATAAAAAAAGCAAGAGAATTGTTCTACAGATACTACCCCCTTTTTAAAGCCCTATTTGTAGAAACAAACCCTATACCGGTAAAACTTACCTTAAGTCTAATGGGATTAATTAAGAATGAACTAAGACTTCCACTTTATCCTGCAAAGGAAGAAAGCAGAAAAATTTTAGAAAAAACATTAAGGGAGTGTAATTTAATATGAAATATGGCGTTATAGGTTACAAAGGAAAAATAGGAAGACTAATAACCAAATTATTCAACGAGAAAGGACATACCCCTGTGTTATACGTGGACAAAAATAGTATAAAACAAACAGACATTCCTGAGATAATAATTGATTTCTCTTCAAAAGATGCGTTGCCACATACTATAGAACTCTGTATTAAAAATAGCGCTAACCTCGTCATTGGAACAACTGGTCTTTCAAATGAAGATATATCATCCTTAAAAGATCTTTCAAAAAAAGTTGCAATCTTACAATCATATAACTTTTCATTTGGAATAAATATAATTGTAGAAATTCTTGAAAAATTCAAAACACTTTTTAGTGATTGGGATTGTGAAATCTTTGAAATACACCATTCTGAGAAAAAAGACAAACCTTCTGGTACAGCCTTTATGCTTGAAAAAGCTATCAACAGAAAAATAAATATAACTTCCGCAAGAATAGGAGGAATACCTGGAGATCATACGATTTTATTTGCAAATCAAGGAGAATTAATTTCAATATCACATAGGGCAATTTCCAGAGAAGTATTTGCCCTTGGTGCACTCAAAGCTTCTGAATGGTTATTAAGTAAAAAGAAAGGTTATTATACCTTTAAAGACGTAATAAAGGAGGGATTAAAGTGAATACACAGGAAATAATAGATCTTATCTCTAATTCAAAGAAAAGGACCATTACAAAAGCATATATATCTGGTAACTTAAAAGACATAAATTTTAAAAGTGTTGAATTTGTAGGCACCGAATCATTTGGGATAATATTTGGAGACTACGAGGAAATAGAAAAAATTGTAAAAAATCCTGCAATAAAAAAATTCAAAACAGAAATCTTCTCAAGAAACTCAGCCATTCCTCTTGCAAATTTAACGAAATACAATGCAAGAATTGAACCAGGAGCAATAATAAGAGACATGGTAGAAATAGGTGATGGTGCAGTAATTATGATGGGAGCTGTAGTCAATATAGGTGCCCAAATCGGAGAGAAAACAATGATAGATATGAATGCTGTTATAGGAGGTAGGGCAATAATTGGGAAAAATTGTCACATAGGTGCCGGCGCTGTAATTGCCGGTGTAATAGAACCGCCAAGTGCAAAACCTGTAGTTATAAAAGATAACGTTATGATAGGCGCAAATGCAGTAGTTTTAGAAGGTGTAGAAATAGGTGAAAATAGCGTTGTTGCAGCTGGTGCTGTGGTAATAGATGATGTTCCTCCAAACTCAGTTGTCGCTGGAATTCCAGGGAAAATAATTAAAAAAGTTGATGAAAAAACAAAGGCAAAAACACAAATTGTTGAAGGTTTAAGAAATATGAGGTGATTAGATGGTTGTTGTTCAAAAGTATGGAGGATCATCTGTTGCAGATAAAGATAAAATACTAAACGTTGCAAAAAAAATTAAAGCACGAATTGAAAAAGGTGATAAAGTTATAGTAATAGTTTCTGCAATGGGGAAGACCACTGATAATTTAATCAACCTAGCAAAATCTATAAGCAATAAACCGCATCCTAGAGAGATGGACATGCTTTTAACTACAGGGGAACAAGTTTCAATTGCTCTACTTTCAATTGCTTTGAATGAACTTGGAGTAAAAGCAAAATCTTTCAACGCTTTTCAACTTAACATCTTAACAACACATGAGCACACTAAAGCAAGAATTAAAGATATAAACTCTAGCAAAATACTAAAAGAACTTAAAAAAAATGCCGCTATTATAATAGCAGGTTTTCAAGGTATCACAGAAAGTGGTGATTTGACAACTCTCGGCAGAGGGGGTTCAGACACAACCGCAGTTGCAGTTGCGGGGAAATTAAATGTCCCTTGTGAAATATACAGCGACGTTGATGGAATTTATACATGTGATCCAAGAATCATACCAAATGCAAAAAAAATTTCTTACATAACCTACGACGATATTCTAGAATTATCTTCTCTAGGGGCAAAAGTTCTCCATTCAAGGGCAGTAGAACTTGCAAAAAAATACAATGTTAAATTATACTGTGCCTCTTCATTTTCAAACAAGGAGGGAACATGGGTGGTTAACAAAATTCCAGAATGGCTTGAACAACCCGTAGTAACAGGTGCAACAATTGAGAAAAATCAAATAAAAATTACACTAAGTAATTTGCCAAAAAATGAGACTCTCATAGAAAGAGTTTTTAAAGTCTTAAGTGAAAAAAATATTAACATAGATATGATATCCATGTATTCAGATGAAAAATATTACCATCTCTCATTCTCCATATTAGATGATTTAAAAAAAATTATAATAGATGCCATAAAAGAAATTGATAGTTCTCTAAATATAACCTATCAAGGACCCTTTGACAAAGTTTCAGTAGTAGGCGTAGGCATGAAATCCAGTCCAGGTGTTGCAGCAAGATTTTTCAAAACAATTTCAAAGATAAATGCAAAACCTGAATTGGTAACTACTTCGGAAATTAAAATATCCGTTCTAGTTCTAAAGGAATTTTCGCAAATTCTGTTAAATGCATTAGCAGATGAATTTTCACTAAAGGAGTGAAATTATGTTTATTTCAAATACATACAATAGATTTCCTATAAAAATTAAAAAGGCAGATGGGATATGGATTTTTGATGATAAAGGAAACAAATATCTTGATACTTTTTCCGGTATAGGTGTAACATCTTTTGGACACTGTAATGAAGAAATTTCTAATGCAATAATAGAAAAATTACAAAAATATAGTCATATATCAAATTTTTTCCTAGATGAAGATGCAATAGAAGTTTCAGAAAGATTGGTAAAAGAAACCGGTAAAAACGGAAAAGTATATTTTTCAAACTCAGGAACAGAAGCAAATGAAGCAGCACTAAAAGCTATTAAAAAAACAAAAAAGGGAGCTATAATCTCATTTTTTGGAAATTTTCACGGTAGAACAATAGGCTCTCTATCAATAACCGGTTTTCCAAATATAAGAAGTAAATTTTTACCATTACTTAACAACGTTATCTTTCTACCATTCAACGATATAAAATCATTTAAAGATGTTTTTAAAAAACAAGAAGTATCTGCTGTTTTTGTGGAAAGTATTAGGGGAAGTGGGGGACTTGATACATTAACAAAAGAATTTGCAGACACAATTATGGAATACAAAGAAAAATTTGATTTTATCTTGGTCACAGATGAAGTACAGAGTGGCCTTGGCAAAACTGGTGAATTTTTTTCGTACAAACACTTTAACTTAGAACCAGATATAATTACAGTTGCCAAGTCTCTTGGAGGGGGACTCCCTTTAGGTGCAACCATTTTTACAGGTAATTTTTCAGACATCTTCTCACCAGGAGAGCATGGTTCAACCTTTGCACCAAATCCACTTGCACTTGCTGCAAGTAAGGTTGTTTTAAAAAAAATAAACCAAAATTTATTACTTAGCGTAAAAGAAAAAGGATTGTATTTAAAAAGACAACTTTTAAATATTAAAAATGTAAATAAAGTAAAAGGTTTGGGGTTAATGTTAGGGGTTAAAGTAGATGTAAAAGGAGATATATTAAAATTAGCATTAAAAGAAAATCTATTGTTAAATGTAGTGAAAAACGATACAATTAGATTACTCCCACCTTTAAACATTACATATAAAGAAATAGACTTAATGGTTTCAAAGCTAAAAAAGGTTTTAACATCAAGATGATTTTTTACAAACCGAATTCTTCCTTTGTATTTAAAACTTTTATCCAAAACAAAAAAACTATGTTATACTAATTACAAAGAAAACGTGGAGGGATAAAATGAAAATACCACTCTCAAATGCATACATTGAAAAAGACGATATAGAAGAAGTTTTAAACGTTTTAAAAAGCAAAAGACTTGCACTGGGGCCATATATGGAAAAGTTTGAAAACATCACTAAAAGCTACGTTAAAAGCAAATTTGCCATTGCAGTAAGTAGTGGAACAGCCGCCTTGCATTTAATTTTAAAATCTCTAAATTTTAAAGAAAAGGATACACTTTTAGTTCCTTCCTTCACTTTTATCTCTTCTGCAAATGTAGCGTTATACGAAAAAGGAAAGGTCCATTTTGTTGATATAGAAGGCGATACATTAAATATCTCGCCAAATGCTCTAGAAGAGGAAATTGTAAAATTAAAAAAAACAAATAATGGCAAATTGTTTTTCATGGGAGTCGACATTTTCGGACATCCACTTGACTGGGATAAAATCATCAAAATATGTGAAAAACACGATGTAACAATAATAGAGGATTCTTGTGAAGCCTTGGGAAGTGAGTACAAAGGAAAAAAATGTGGTACCTTTGGAATAGCAGGTACTTTTGCTTTTTACCCAAATAAGCAAATTACAACTGGCGAAGGTGGAATTATTGTAACAAATGATGAAAAAATAGCAAGACTCGCGAAAGCCATGAGAAACCAAGGAAGGACTTCCAAAAAATGGCTTTCACATGAGTTATTGGGGTACAATTACAGATTAGACGAAATGTCCTCCGCATTGGGATATTCACAAATGAAAAAAATAGATAAAATCATAGAAATGCGCAACAAAATTGCACAAAATTATAAAAAACTTCTTAATTTCGTTGAAACTCCAACAACAAAAGAATACACCACAAAGATGTCATGGTTCGTATATGTTGTAAAGCTTCCAAAAGAAATAGATTTAAACAAAGTTATTACATTTATGAAAGAAAATGGTATCGAAACGAAAAATTATTTTGCACCTGTACATCTTCAACCACTCTACAAAGATTTAGGGTGGAAAGAAGGAATGCTCCCAGTAACGGAAAATATATCAAAAAGAACGCTCGCTATTCCCTTTCACAGTAAATTAACCCTTGAAAAACAAGAAAAAGTTGCATTTTATCTAAAAAAAGCTATAGAATTATTCACCTAAAGGAGGATAAAATGTGATTTACATACTCATATCTTCTATCCTAACATCTCTTGCAATGCCTGGATTTTTGTGGGGAGGATTGATTTGGTTTTCACTTATACTCTTTTTCAAAGGACTTGAAAACAGAAAGATGGCTTTCTTGTATTCTTTCCTTTTCCATTTCATACTTTACTTCATATCTTTATATTGGGTAATCCCCGTACTTACCAAAAATCTTCCAGAATTTTTTGGTAGGTTTTCTTCATTTACGGGTTTTTTAGTATTTATCTTACTCTGTACAATTGAAGCTTTTCCATTTCTAATATTTGGAATCTTCTATGGATATTTTATCGACAGAATTAAAGGAATTGTTCCAAAAGCTATATTTGTTTCTTCAGTATACTCTATAATGGAATTTTTAAGGGGAATTGGTGATTTGGGATTTACAGGAATAAGGCTTTCCGATGCACTATTTAAAGATATTGGAATAATCCAAATCACCTCCGTTGTAGGAACAATAGGTCTTACCTTTCTAATTGTACTCGTTAATTTTTTTCTATATTACAAAAAATTTTCACCTTCTAAGATAATTATAACCTTATCCATTATATACTTTATAAACTGGTTGATTTTCACATCTCTTCCCGAAAATAAAGCTAATATCCCATTAGTTGCATTACAAACTAACGTGGAACAAAAGGTAAAATATCTAAAAAACGAAAGAGAAATTTTAAAAGAAATAACAAAATTTAAAACTCCAAATTATTTACATATCTTTCCAGAAGCAGTATTTCCAGAAAAAGACATTAGAAATACCTATATTGAAGACAAATTAAAAAATATCAGTATGGAAAAACCTATAATCTTAGGATTTCCAACAATGGAAAACACTCCCAAAAATAGTGCTGTGGTCTATTACAAAGGAAAAATTGTTGGAAAATACGATAAAATTAAGCTTTTTCCATTCGTAGAGTTTTTACCATACGAAAAAATATTCAAAAAATTCCAATTTTTAAGAGGAATATCTTACTTTTCAAAGGGAGATAAATATACAACTTTTAAAATAGAAAATTATCCAGAATTTGGAATTCAAATCTGTTTTGAAAGTTATTTCCCAGAAATCTCAAGAAAATTATCAAAAAATGGCGCACAATTTTTAATTGTTATCACAAACGACGGGTGGTATAAATTTACCACCGCACATATACAACATTTCTCAAAATCCGTATTTAGGGCTATAGAAAATAGAAGATACGTTATCCAGGTGTCAAACACTGGTATAACTGGAAGCATCGATAAATACGGAAGAATAACTAAGGTATTTCCTACCATGACTGAAAAAGTAGGAATCTTTAACGTAAAAAAAAGTAATACAACAACTATTTATCAAAAATTCGGTGATTGGTGTGTTATCATGTTTTTAATAAATTCAATAGTAATTCCAATCGCATACAAAAAAAGAAAAACTAGTATAAAAGGAGGAAAAATATGAAAAGGTTACATCCAAAGGTGTTTAAAATTCCAATAGATAAAATTCGTATGGGATACTATTCTGATAAGTATTTTACAAGGTATGTTGAAATTTTAAAAAAAGATAACCATCATCCAACTGTATATTACCAATTCTTTCCAAGGCAAAATGCGACTATTTGTGGAATTGACGAAGCACTTGCAATACTTAAATTCTGCACAGGCTATTATAAAGATGAAGAAAAAGCAAGAAAAATATTCTCAGAAATGCTCCAATTGGACAAACAAATGCAAAATCTAACAATTGAAGGAAATGTAAAAGAAATAATAAAGCTTACAGAAAAGAAATGGAATTTGAGGCTTAAATTAAATGAACTGTGGATAGATAAATGGGATGAAATAGAAGTGAAAGCTGTATATGACGGAGATGATGTAAAAGAAGGAATGCCTATCTTAACCATAGAAGGTGATCCTACCTACTTTGGTTATCTTGAAACTATATTATTAGGGGTAATTGCAAGGGCTTCAAGTACAACAACTGCCGTAAAAAAAGTTGTCAAAGCAGCAAATGGAAAACCCATACTCTTTTTTAGTGCAAGGTTTGATCATTATTGGGTTCAAGCAACAGATGGATATGCTGCGCTAAAAGCAGGTGCTTTTGGAGTCTCAACCGATGCAAACGCCGATTATTGGGGAATCGAATCCATGGGAACAATACCCCACGCCCTCATTGCTGCATATAACGGTAAAACAGACATTGCATCTATTGCATTTGACAAATACATGCCCGAACACGTAAACAGAATTTTTCTAGTTGATTGGGATAATGATGTTATTAATACTACCTTTGAAGTGGTAAAAAGCTTCTATGAATACGTAACAGGCAAAGAATTTATTTTGGGAAAAACAGACCCTGCACCGATTATAGGGGAAGGAAAAAATAAAATCTGGGGTGTAAGATTTGACACTTCTGGTAATTTAAGGGACAAATCTGTTGTTCCAAAAGATGAAAATTCATTTGGAGTTTGTCCTGAACTTGTTTGGAGGGCAAGAAAAGAATTTGACAAAGTTGGTCTTAACAATTTAAAAATCGTAGTTTCAGGTGGATTTGACGAAAATAAAATAGAGTTGTTTGAAAAATTAGACGTTCCAGCCGATGTCTACGGTGTAGGTTCAAAGCTTTTGAAGAAAAAAATAGATATAACGGCAGACATAGTAGAGGTAAACGGAAAACCATGCGCAAAAGTTGGTAGGTATAAAATGGATAATTCTCATTTACAAACAGTATCCAAAAAATTTTGGGAAAACGAACATTAATTCAAATAACATAAAATAATTTCAATAATTGGTATTGAATAATATTATTTGAATTTTTACACCTAAAAAATTGGTGTTACAATAAACTCGGAGATGAGATTATGTGGAAAAAAATAATTGAGATAGATAGTGAAATTAACGCAAAACTAGTTGAAGGATGGTTAAAAAGTAACGGTATTCCCTGTATAATCAAAGCAGAAGCAGAACCATTTCCAAAAGCTTTATTCGGCTCATCGGCATTTTTCGCAATCTTTGTACCAGAAAGTGAATTAAAAAAAGCAAAAGGAATAATCAATCTCAATATAAAGGGGGAAAAGAACATGAAACGCACACCATTACACAATGAACATTTAAAATTAGGTGCTAAAATGGTCGAATTTGCAAATTTTCAAATGCCCATCCAATACTCTGGTATAAAGGATGAAGTTCTTGCGGTAAGAAACAATGTGGGGATGTTTGACGTATCACACATGGGGGAGGTAATAGTGGAAGGTCCACAATCAACAGATTTTGTGAATTTTCTCATCACAAACGACTTTGAAAATTTAAAACCCGGTGAAATAGTTTATACAGCAATGTGTAATGAGAAAGGCGGATTCGTAGATGATCTACTTGCATATAAAATTTCAGAAAATAAAGCAATGTTGGTTATAAACGCAGCAAATATAGAAAAAGATTTTAACTGGATGAAAAAAATTGCAGAAAAATTTGATGTAACACTAGAAAACAAATCAGATGATTACGCATTAATTGCTGTTCAGGGACCAAAAGCACAGGAAACTTTACAAGAAATTGTAAATCTAAATCTAGATGATATTGGATACTATACTTTCTCTTTTGGAAACATACTAGGTACAGATGCTATCATATCAAGAACCGGTTATACAGGAGAAGACGGATTTGAAATATACACAACAAATAAAGACGGGATTGTAAAAATATGGCAAAAACTTTTGGATATGAAAGTAACACCAGCAGGTCTTGGTGCAAGAGACTGTTTAAGGCTCGAAGCCTCATTATTACTATACGGGAATGATATGGACGAAACGATTACTCCACTCGAAGCTGGAATAAAATGGGCCGTAAAATTTAACAAAGATTTTATGGGAAAAGAAGTGCTGCAAAAACAATTAGAAGAAGGGCTAAGTAGGCGCCTTAAGGGTTTTAAACTTATTGATAAAGGTGTTGCAAGACATGGTTACAAAATTTTCAAAGAAGGAAAGGAAATTGGATACGTTACAAGCGGAACTTTCTCTCCAACGCTAAATCAAGCAATTGGCATGGCCTTAATTGAAAAAGGTCATAAATCTGGTGAAGTAATTGAAATTGAGATTAGAAATAAATTAGTAAAAGCAGAAATAGTTAAAATGCCATTTTATAGAGGCAGTGTAAAAAATAAAAAGAAAGGATGATTGTGTATGCACAGATACATACCACACACTGATGAAGAAATAAAGGAAATGTTAAATGAAATCGGCGTAAAATCTATAGAAGATTTGTATATAGATGTCCCAAAAACTGTCGATGATTACAATCTAGAAAGTGAAAAAGACGAATTTACCGTAAAAAGTGAAATATTATCACTTGCAAAGAAAAATAAAGTATTTAAAATAGAAAACATCTTTGCCGGTGCGGGTATTTATGCGCACTACATTCCGACCGTAGTTGAACATCTTGCAAATGATCAAAGATTTGTAACAGCATATACACCATATCAAGCAGAAGTTTCACAGGGCACATTACAAGCACTGTTTGAATATCAAACAATGATGTGTGAATTAACAGGTATGCAAGTGGCAAATTCTTCCATGTATGATGGAGCAACTGCTCTTGCCGAAGCTATGTTAATGGCTGTAAGGGTTAGTAGAAAAAATAAGATATTAGCCGCCAGTTCTATTAATCCAGAGTATTTACAAACAAGCAAAACATATTGTACTCCGCAAAACATAGAAATTGAAGAAGTAAAATGGAATGATAACGGCACTTTGGATATTGAAGATCTAAAATCTAAGATAAGTGATGAAACTTCTGCGGTTGTAGTTGGATATCCAAACTTCTTTGGAATTATTGAAGATTTAAAATTAATAAAAGAATCTATTCCGGAAAAAACACTGTTAATCGTCGTTAGTGAACCAGTATCTTTAACTATATTAGAATCTCCCGGAAAGCTTGGCGCGGATATAGTAGTAGGTGAGGGACAATCGCTTGGCGTAACTCCAAATTTCGGAGGACCTGGAATTGGATTTTTTACTACTCTTGAAAAATACGTCAGAAAAATGCCCGGAAGGATTATAGGTCAAACAAAAGATGTAGATGGAAAAACAGGATATGTGATGGTACTTCAAACAAGGGAACAACACATTCGTCGTGAAAAAGCTACATCAAATATTTGTTCAAATCATGCATTAATAGCACTCATAAATGCTATATATTTATCAACTATGGGACCTGAAGGATTAAGAAAAGTCGCAAAAATGTCGTACAACGCAGCACATTACTTTGCAGAAAAATTAAAAGAAAAAGGATATTCCCTCATATTTAACGGTCCTTTCTTTAATGAATTTGCATTCGACGCAGGTGAAAATTATTACGAAAAATGGAAAAAATTAGCAGAAGAAGGTTTCTTAGGCCCTCTACCATTGGTAAAGGTACTTCCCAATTTTAAAAATTGTGCACTTGCATGTTGTACAGAAGTAAACACAAATGAAAGCATAGATAATTTACTAAAACATTTTTAGAATGGAGGGACTCAAATGACTACTATTTTTGAAATGTCAAAAAAAGGTAGAATTGCGTTTAAAATACCAAATAATAATATAAAAGATTATGAATTTGACTTTCCAGAACACTTACTTAGAAAAACATCGCCTAGACTTCCACAAGTAAGTGAATTAGATGTGGTTAGACACTATACCAATCTTGCTGCAAAAAACTACTCAGTTGATGTAGGATTTTACCCATTAGGTTCATGTACTATGAAATACAATCCCAAAATTAATGAGAAAATTGCAAATGACGAACACTTTTCAATGATACATCCATTTCAACCAATGGAAACGGCACAAGGCGCTCTTCAATTAATGTACGAACTAAAAGAAATGCTTTGCGAAATATCAGGAATGGATGATATGACACTTGTTCCATCTGCAGGAGCACATGGAGAATTAACTGGTATGTTAATAGCAAGGGCATATCATTTAAGTAGAGGTGACACAAAGAGAAAAAAAGCAATTGTACCAGACAGCGCTCATGGAACAAACCCTGCATCGGCAAGAATGGCTGGATTTGAAGTTATAGAAATAAAATCCGGTCCTGATGGAAGGGTAGATCTAAACGAGCTTAAAAAACAACTAGACGAAGAAGTTGCAGTTTTGTTATTGACCAATCCAAATACACTTGGTTTATTTGAAAAAGATATCATAAAAATTGCTGAAATGGTACACGAAAAGGGTGCACTTTTATACTACGATGGTGCAAACTTAAATGCAATCTTGGGACGAACAAGACCAGGTGATATGGGTTTTGATATTGTCCACTTAAATCTTCATAAAACATTTAGTACACCACATGGTATGGGTGGACCAGGTAGTGGCCCGGTGGGAGTAAAAAAACACCTTTCGAAATTTTTACCAGTACCTGAAATAATAAAAGAAAATAACACATATAAGCTAAATTACTCCAAACCAGAAAGTATAGGATTTATAAGAAGCTTTTTCGGGAATTTTTCCGTTTTGGTAAGGACATATACATATATAAAAACTATGGGAAAAGAAGGTTTAAAAAAGGTCGGGCAAATGGCAGTGTTGAATGCAAATTATCTAAGAAAAAAGGTATCAAAAATCATGGACATTGCATATCCAGGTCTTTGTATGCATGAGTTTGTATCCACATGTGAAAAATTAACAAAAGAAACAGGAGTCAAAGCGTTAGATATAGCCAAAAGACTTCTAGATTATGGAATCCACGCACCAACGATGTACTTCCCATTAATTGTACACGAAGACTTTATGATTGAGCCAACGGAAACTGAAAGTAAAGATACATTAGATGAATTTGCAAAAATACTTGGAAAAATCTTTGAAGAAGCGAAGCAAAATCCAGAATTAGTAAAAAATGCACCTTACACAACACCAATTAGAAGACTAGATGAGGCTACTGCTTCAAGAAAACCTATAGTAAAATTCAATTTTGAGGGGGAATAAAATGAAATTTTACCTTCCCACAAAGGTATTTTTTGAAGATGGTTATAAAGACTCTATAATTGAAATCGAAAAATTGGGAAATACCTTTTTAATAATTACTGGAAAAAGTTCGAAAAAAAACAAAAGTCTAGATGAATTAGTAGATGTTTTAAAAAAATTAAATAAAAAATTTGAAATATTTGATGAAACTTTGGAAAACCCTCCTAAAGAGATGCTTTATAAGATCATAGATAAATTTGGAAAAAATTGGGATGTAATTGTTGGCCTTGGTGGCGGCAGTCCAATGGATGCCGCCAAGGCTATTGCTGTTTTGTGTAAAAATGACATAAAAGTTGAAGATTTATACGATAACCTTAAATATAACAGCGCATCTAAAATTCTTTGTATTCCAACAACTTCCGGTACAGGAAGTGAAGTAACACAATACTCCGTTCTAACTATTAACAACGTAAAAAAAGGATTTAAACATGATGTTATATTCCCAAATGTTTCTATACTAGAACCAAAGTACACACTTACACTATCAAAAGAACTCACAATATCAACGGCATTAGACGCCTTATCGCACGCAGTTGAATCTTTTCTATCACTAAGAGCCAGTGAATTTTCAAAATTATACGCGCTAGAAGCAATAAAGCTAATAAAGCAAAACCTAAATAAGTTAGTTGAAGACTTGCAGAACTACGAGTTGAGAAAGAAAATAATGCTTGCATCATTTTATGCAGGTATTGCAATAAGTTTGACAGGTACCACTATTGCACACTCATTGGGATACTCACTAACCTCTGAAAAAGGAATAAAACACGGTCTTGCAACAGCTGTCTTTCTACCATTTGAAGTTAAAAACTCTGGTAAAGAAGAAGAAATTAAAGAAATTCTAGGCGACCCACTTGAATTTCTCAAATCTCTCAACGTTTCCATTGAATTTTCAATAGAAGACGAAGAAATTGAAAGGTGGTCAAATAGAGTACTCAATTCTTCACACGTAAAGGTTACCCCTGGAAACTATAACCTCAGCAAAATCAAAGAATCATACAAATGGGTAATTGAAAAATCCGGACTATATGGAGGTAGCAAATGAAGGTATTCTTGAAAAAGGATATAAAAAATAGAATAAAAAATGGGCACCCCTGGATTTATGAAAATGAAATTGAAAGAATAGAAGGAATCCCGGAAAATGGCGGTATTGTCAATGTATTTAACCATGAAAAATCGTTTCTAGGAAAAGGATACATTAATTTTAACTCTAAAATTAGAGTTAGAATTTTAACAAGAAAGGCAGAAACAATAGGAAAAAACTTTATCAAAAAAAGATTTTTAGAAGCTTTGGAGAGAAGGCATACAAAAGAAAAAAGTTTTCGGGTTATTTTCTCAGAAGCGGATAATTTATCTGGTTTAATAGTAGACAAATTTCAAGATTATATAGTACTTGAAATCAATACTTTGGGTATTGAAAAACTAAAAAATCATATATTAGATGTAATAATAGAACTTTTTAATCCAAAAGGTATTTTTGAAAAATCCGATAGTAATTCCAGGGAAAAAGAGGGATTAAAAAAATATTCCGGTTGGATATATAAATCTGGTCCCGAATTAATACCATTTGAACTAAATGATTTAAAGTTTTTTGCAGATACCCAAGGACAAAAAACTGGTGCTTTTCTTGACCAAAGACTAAATGTAAAATCACTAGAAAGATATTCCAAAGATAAAGTATGTCTCGATGCATTTTGCTATACTGGAAACTTTGGTATGCATATGTTATTGTACGGTGCAAAATATGTAACTTTTCTTGATTATTCACAACGCGCAATTGACATTGTAAATTTAATTGCAAAAGAAAATGGATTTAAAAACTATGAAACTATAGTAGGAAATGCTTTTGATATTTTAAAACAGTTTGACAAAACATCAAAGTACTTTGACGTTGTTTCGATTGATCCGCCTTCATTTGCCAAAAAAGGGAGTAATAAAAAAAGTGCACTTAAAGGATATAAAGAAATAAATCTCAGGGCAATGCGCATCCTAAAAAATCACGGTATTTTGGCTACTTCTTCATGCACACAAATAATCTCAGAGGAAGAATTTGATAATATAATATTTTCGGCAGGTATAGATACAAGCAGCATAACAAGAGTTATGCATAGGGGTGCTCAACCTTACGATCACCCATATGTATTAAACATCTTAGAAACAAAATATTTAAAATTCAGATTACTTGAAATTGAAAAGATTAAGGAGTAATACAATGAAAAAAATAATACTTTTTTTTCTTTTGACTATAACAATTTTGTTCTCGCAAACTTATATTTTAACCAATGACGGTCTATATAAATCTTTTGAAAAAGTACTTCCAGGTACATTTTCAGATCTCTTTCGTTATGACAATAACATCTATCTTGTCGGAAAAGACGAAATATTGAATATTCAAACAAACAAAAAAATCTATGTAGAATCACCCACTTACATTGGTGAAGGATATATTGTTTCAAAAGATAGACTTTATCATTTAAAAAATGATAAATTGTCTTTAATAAGGATAATATCAAATATTTCAAACCCACAAGTTTACAAAGATATTTTATTTGCCATAAATATGGGAAGAGTTGTAGCTTACAACAATGGAAAAATAATATGGACCCTTTCATATGATAAAGGAAGAATAAACAAAATAAGAATTTCAAAAAACATCCTTGCCGTATTTTCCACGTATAATCTTTCTCTTTTCGATATTTCCAATCCAAGGTACCCAAAATTTTTGAAAAAATTCAACCCAGTTAATGATTACACATACAATGGTTACCACGTGTTATTAAAAAATATGACTATTTCATTCTACGATGAAACAAATAAATTAGTATTTTCAAAAAAAGTAAATGGAAATAAAATTATTACAGACAGTGAAAATATAATTGTCGGGAATTACTTAATAACAAAAGATTTTAACATCACAACATACCCTTTTAAAATAAAGGCATTTGTAAACTTAAACGAAAATATAGAGGAAACCCAAACAAAATTTACCAAATTGTGGAGTATAGATCTTAATGCAGACATAACTGGGAGACCAGTTGCAATAAACGGTACTTTGTTTTTAGCAACCACAAGTGGAAAATTGTTCAAATTAAGTAATGGAAAAATACTGTGGAATTATCATTTGCCGTTTATAGTTACTGGACATTTAACCATTACCGAAAATGCGCTAGTAGTTCCTTGTTGGGATGATTTTCTTTATTCTTTCGATTTAAATGGGAATCTTATTTGGAAAACACAATTGGATTCAGATATCACACTAGGTGCTGCATACGATGGACAAATAATATACACCGTAACCGATGATGGACTTTTGTATGAAATCAAAGATGGAAAAATAATTTCAACTATGAAAGTTGGAAAATGGCCGATAAGTGGACCTTTTGTATCACTATCTGGTCAAATCTATACCGTAGATGGGATGGGATATTTATGGAAAAATGAAAAAAAGGAAAAGTTTATAGGTAACATAAAAAACTTGGCTTTTTCGTTGGAAAATCCACAAATTCCCTCTGAAAATTCTGTAATCTTAATAGACAAATCAAATAAATATGTATTTTCCAAAAACTTTTTCACAAAAAATGACGTAAAAATTCTAGACTTTGAATATGACATAATAGATAGTGTTATAGGTCAAAAATTCATATATATACTAACCGAAAATAACAACTTATACATTTTAGAAAAAAATAGCTTTAAAATTCTCTATAAAAAAACATATGAAAATTCAAAATTTATAATATTAGACAACATAGGAAATTTATACATAGTTGGAAAAACAATAACTGTAATTTCTACGAATGATTCGCCATCAACACCATGGAACAGTATCTTTAAAAATAACCTAAACTCATCGGCGGTTAATTATTGATATGATAATCGGTGCAAATGAATACGCTGTGGTAATACCCATAGTAAACAAAAAATATTTTTTATTCGAAGTACGTTCAAAAAAATTAAATACTCAACCAGGAGAAGTGGCATTCCCGGGTGGGAAATTAGAAGAAAACGAATCACCTAAAGACTGTGCAATACGTGAAACAATTGAAGAAATAGGTACAGTCCCAAAAATAATCAAAGATCTTCCAATGGTTGTTACACCTTTTAATATAGTAATATACCCATTTTTAGGTACCATCAATAGCAAAATTATGCGTAATAAATCAGAAGTTGACGCAATTTTTTTGGCACCAATTAAATTATTTGAAAAACCTTTGTACGAATATTACATAGATGTAAAGGTATATCCACCTACTAATTTTCCATTTCATTTAATACCAAATGAAAAAAATTACAATTGGAGACAAGGGAAATATAGAATCTTATTTTTCAAACACAAAGAATATATAATTTGGGGAATAACGGCTTTAATTGCACATGAGGCTTACAAAATATTAAAGGAGGAATCTATATGAAAGAAAAAATCATTCAAATTGTTGAAAAATTAAAACCCGAAATCATTACCTCAATGAAAAAATTTGTATCCATTAACTCTGTAAATCCTAGATCAGGTGGCCCAGGTGAAAAAGAAATGGCTGAATGGTTAGAAGACTTAATTAAAGATTGGAGCTTTGATTCTGTGGAAAGATACGATGCAAAAGATGACATAGTGCCATATGGATTTAGACCAAATATTGTGGCGAGAATAAAAGGAAGTGAAGGAAAAAGAACTATTTGGATTATAACCCACATGGACAAAGTTCCCGCAGGTGATCTATCATTATGGGAAAATGATCCATTTGATCCACTAGAAAAAGACGGAAAAATATTTGGAAGAGGTGCAGAAGATAACGGTGCATCTTTAATTGCATCATTATATGCTGCAAAAGCGATATTAGAACTCAAAATAAAACCCAAAGACAATATCGCACTTGCCTTTGTTTCAGATGAAGAAACAGGATCCGACTATGGTATAAAACACCTTTTAGAGCTTGGCTTATTCAATAAAAGCGATTTGTTTATAGTACCCGATGCCGGCGAACCCGACGGTTCATTTATTGAAATTGCCGAAAAATCCATTGCATGGTTAAAAATAACTACTTTTGGAAAACAAGCACATGCATCAAGACCAGATATAGCTAAAAATGCCCATAGGTTCGCTTTGAAATTCGCTTCACAATTGGATGAATATTTAAATAAAAAATATAACTTAGAAAATAAATTATTTGATTATCCGAAAAGTTCCTTTGAACCCACAAAAAAAGAAAATAATGTGGATAATGTAAACACTATACCGGGAACAGATGTCGTCTATTTTGATTGTAGAATATTACCAGAATATAACATTGAAGAAATCTTCGAGGATATAACCAATTTTGCAAATAAGTTTTCAAAAGAATACAATGTGGAAATTCACGTAGAAAAACTGCAATTTGAGCAAGCTGCACCACCCACTAATAAAGATTCAGAGATAGTAATAAAGTTAAAAAGTGCAATAAAAGAATTGAGAAATTTAGAACCAAAAGTTGGAGGAATAGGTGGAGGAACTTGTGCCGCTATAGTTAGACGTGCAGGCTTCCCCGCGGTTGTCTGGGCCACATTAGATGAAACGGCACACCAACCAAATGAATACGTGGTTATAAATAATTTAATTGAAGATACAAAAGTCTATACTTATTTAATGGCAAATTCTTAAAATTAAGGGGGGAATATTATGTCAAGGATTGTAAAAGCACCAAGAGGAACAAAACTTTCTTGTAAAAGTTGGCAAACTGAAGCACCTATGAGAATGTTAATGAACAACCTAGATCCAGAAGTTGCAAGAGATCCTGCAAACCTTATAGTATACGGTGGTACAGGAAGAGCCGCAAGGAATTGGGAATGTTTTGACAAAATAGTTGAAACACTGCAAAATCTAGAAATGGATGAAACACTTTTAATTCAAAGTGGAAAACCAGTTGCAGTTTTTAAAACAAGTGAATGGGCACCAAGAGTATTAATCGCAAATTCCAACCTTGTTCCCAAATGGGCAAATTGGGAATATTTTAGAGAA
The DNA here is from genome assembly GCF_001682135.1 of Thermosipho sp. 1070. Classification (NCBI taxonomy): domain Bacteria; kingdom Thermotogati; phylum Thermotogota; class Thermotogae; order Thermotogales; family Fervidobacteriaceae; genus Thermosipho; species Thermosipho sp. 1070. Next base: position 205,618 of record NZ_CP007121.1, read on the forward strand.
TTAGAAAAACGTGGTTTAATTATGTACGGTCAAATGACCGCTGGAAGTTGGATTTACATAGGAACTCAAGGTATACTTCAAGGCACATATGAAACATTTTACGCAGTAGCCAAAAAGTATTTTAATGGATCACTAAAAGGAAAATGGGTATTAACTGCAGGTTTAGGAGAAATGGGAGGAGCACAACCTTTAGCTGTAACTTTAAACGATGGTGTAGTACTTGCCGTTGAAATAGATAAAAGAATGATTGAAAGACGTATTAAAACAGGTTATCTCGATACTTGGACTGACAACTTAGATGAAGCATTAAAATTAGTACAAGACGCCGTAAAAGAAGGAAAACCACTGTCAGTTGGTCTTTTAGCAAATGCTGCAGATGTGCATCCAGAACTTGTAAAACGTGGAATTATTCCAGATATAGTAACTGATCAAACAGCTGCGCATGATCCATTAACAGGTTACATACCACATGGCATGTCATTTGATGAAGCATTAAAATTAAGGAAAGAAAATCCACAAAAGTACCTTGAGTTAGTATACGAAAGCGTTGTAAAACATATAGAAGCAATATTGGAAATGCAAAAGCAAGGCGCAAAAGTATTTGAATATGGAAATAATATAAGAAGACTTGCATACGATCACGGAGTAAAAAATGCATTTAATATTCCAGGATACGTTCCAGAATACATAAGGGACTTATTCTCCGAAGGAAAAGGTCCATTTAGGTGGGCCGCTTTATCCGGTAATCCTGAAGATATTTACAAAACTGATAAAAAAGTATTGGAATTATTCTCTTACGATAATCACTTAAAAAAATGGATAGAACTTGCACAAAAAAAGATTAAATGGCAAGGGTTACCTGCAAGAATATGTTGGTTAGGTCAAGGAGAAAGAGCAGAATTAGGACTTGCCATAAACAAAATGGTACAAAAAGGCGAAATCGAAGCACCTATTGTAATTGGAAGAGATCATCACGATACAGGGTCAGTTGCAAGTCCATATAGGGAAACTGAAGCTATGAAAGATGGCAGTGATGCAATAGCAGATTGGCCAATTCTAAATGCGATGTTAAATGTTGCAAGTGGGGCAACTTGGGTATCTTTCCATCATGGTGGCGGAGTAGGTATTGGTTACTCATTGCACGCAGGAATGGTTATAGTAGCTGATGGTACAGATTTGGCACATAAGAAACTAGAAAGAGTTTTAACAAATGACGTTGGACTTGGTGTAGTAAGACATGCTGATGCAGGCTATGAAATAGCAATAAATACTGCAAAAAAACATAACTTGAAAATACCTATGCTTGATCAATAAAAAATCTTAGGTAACTGTGCACTGAACTAAAAAAACGATAAAAAAAGCACCCCCAAAATGGTTAAATAAAACTAAAAAGGGGGTGCTTTTTTTTAAACAGTTGAACTAAAAAGATGTGAAGAATACAAGAGAAGGTATAAAAATAAATTAGATGGCCTCGGTGGAGTGCTGAAGCCATCTAGTTTTGAAATTTTTTATTTGTCACATCTTTGAAGATAAACCCATAATCCTTAGAACTTTTAAAAGTCATATCCTTCAGTTAAAATATCGTTTATTCCTGCTAAAATTTCCTCTGGGGTAATTAATTCTCCTCCTACTTTATTGATAAATTTAACTTTTGTTCCAGGTTTTACCAATCTCAAAATTTCCCTTCCGTATTGCCCTAAATTCATTTCTGGTATAACAACTGCTTCAACTTTTGAAAGTCTTTTTCTAAGCTCGTGAACTTGTAATGGCCAAATTGTAATTGGCTTGAACAAACCTACTTTCATTTTATCGTTTCTTGCTATTTTCACAGCCTCAAGTGCGCTCCTTGCCACTACCCCATACGCTATAACCAGCACTTCTGCATCTTCTGTCATATACTCATCGTAAATTGAAATCTCATCAATATGGAGCCTTATTTTATTTGACAATCTCTTGATTAATTTTTCTGCAGTTTCATACGCTGCATTTGGGAAACCAGATTCGTCGTGCACAAGGCCCGAAACATGGAATCTTGTTTTACCCATCTCTATCAACGCATTAGGTTTTGGTTCAGCATATTCACTTTCTGCATACGGCACAAATATCTCTTCATCTTCCAATTCTTTTTCAGAAATTCTATCCACAATTTCTATATCTCTACCATTCGGTAATTCAAATGTTTCTCTCATATGGCCCAAAGTCTCATCCATTAAAAACACAACAGGTGTTCTATATACTTCGGCAAGGTTAAAAGCCTCAATTATATACCTATACGCTTCTTGGACAGTTGAAGGGTACATCGCAATTATGGCATGATCTCCGTGAGTTCCCCACCTCGCTTGCATAATATCACCTTGAGCGGGCTTGGTTGGAAGACCAGTTGAAGGGCCTCCACGCATAACATTAACAAAAACACACGGAGTCTCAGTCATAACAGCATATCCTAAAGCCTCTTGCATCAAACTAAAACCCGGGCCGCTAGTAGCTGTCATTGATTTTACCCCCGCAAGTGATGCACCAATCATAGCCGCGGCACTTGCAATTTCATCTTCCATTTGAATAAAAACCCCATTATGTTTTGGTAACTCTCTTGCCATGGTCTCGGCAATTTCTGAAGAAGGGGTAATGGGATAACCTGCATAAAATCTACAACCAGCTTTCAGTGCTCCATATGCAACTGCTTCGTTTCCCTGCCAAAAAACTAATTTACCCATTTTTTTCACCTACTTCTTCTGTAATCTCAACTATGTCAATGGCAAAATCTGGACATAAATTTTCACACATCAAACATCCTATACACGTTGTATGATCTTCTACTTTTGGTCTATTCATTTCCCCCTTAATAATAGTTTTTGTAGGACAAGTGTTATAGCATATCCCGCAACTTTTACACCAATTATAATTTATCTTCACCTTAAACTGTTTCTTCGCCATTACCTCACCTCACTTAATTAATGATAAGAATATACCAGCTGCAACAGCAGAACCTATTACTCCGGCAACATTTGGCCCCATTGCATGCATTAATATGAAATTAGTTGGATCTTCTTCCTGGGCAATTCTTTGAGCTACCCTTGAAGAATCAGGTACAGCTGATACGCCAGCAGCACCAATTAATGGATTTATTTTATCTTTTAAAAATAAGTTCATTAATTTTGCAAATAAAATTCCAGAAACTATAGACGTTATAAATGCAATAGCACCCATACCGAAAATAAGCAAAGATTGAGGTTTTAAAAACACGTCAGCCCTTGCAGATGCACCAACTGAAACACAAAGTAGAATTGTAACTGTATCAAGGATATATCTACTTGCCGCTTCAACAAGTCTCTTTACAACACCTGCTTCTTTTAAAAGATTTCCAAACATCAACATACCAATTAATGGTAATGCCTTAGGGACTATTAGTGCTACAATTATAGTTGTTAAAATTGGGAATAGTACCCTCTCTACCTTGGTTACCTTTCTAGGTGGTTTCATTTTTATTCTTCTTTCTTCTTTTGTTGTCATCAATTTTGAAACCAACGGTTGAAGTACGGGAATTAACGCAATGTATGAATATGCAGAAATTGCAATTATAGATAACAATTCAGGTGCAAATTTTGAGGTTATAAAAATTGAAGTAGGACCATCTGCTCCACCAATAATACCTATCGATGCCGCTTGTTTTAAAGTAAAACCAAACACCCTTGCCAAAAGAAAGGTGATAAATATTCCCATCTGAGCCGCTCCACCAAGAAAAATTGTAATAGGATATGAAAGCATAAAGGAAAAATCAGTCAATGCCCCAATTCCAAGAAAAATCAGTGGAGGATAGATTCCAAGCACTAATCCCTGTTGTATATACCACAAAACACCACCTGGTGAAGATTGAGAAGGAGGATTTAATATGCCAGTAATATCTGGAGGTATATTTGCTAAAATAATTCCAAAAGCTATAGGTATCAAAAGAAGTGGTTCTGCGTCTTTCTCTATAGCAATATAAATCAGCAGTCCGGCAATCCCGAACATTATCAAATTTCCATAACTAATATGCATAAAAGCTGTACTTTGAAAAAAAGATAATAATGATTCCAGCAACTCAAACTCCTCCTTTATTAGCAGATCTATTCTAATTATATATCACTATTTATAATATGAAAAGAAAAATTACTACGTATTTCAAGCAATTAAACCTTATTTTTTTTAATAGCATCTTTTAAACTTAATAATATATAGTAATACGTTAATTCATAGTTATAATTGGAAACTTTTGAAGACGCTATTTTCGAAAACTCCCTTGCAATCGTATAATCCAAACTATATTCTTCGCAAATCCACAGTGCAACCTTTGCAATAGCCTTTAAAATTTTAAAATTTTTTACTTCCAACAATTCCATTACTAACATATTTAAAGCTTTGCTATCTTCTAATGCCTCTTTCATCTTAATGTAAAATGTATAATATGCATTAACACCCAGTTGTTCTGTAATCTTTTCTTCTACAAAATCCTTATTTTTTATTTTTTCAAATTCCTCTGGAAATTCTAAGTATAACTTTTTTTGTATGAAATCTTTAAACTCTTTTATTTTATTTTTTGGAAAATTTAAAACAAATTTTTGAAGCCTACTTCTAATAGTAGGATAAAGTGAATTCCAACTTGTAGTAACTAATATTATTAACGCATATTTTGGCGGTTCTTCCAACGTTTTTAAAATAGAATTTTCTGCTTCAGGAAGCATTTTCTCTGCATCAAATAACACAACTATTTTCTTGCCACTTTCAACGGAAAACGATAAAAAATCCTGTATTTGCCTTATATCATCTATCTTAATATTTTCCTGATCTATAATATAATATCTTTGCATATCATTATTTGTGATTTTGTATACCAAATTCTCTACATAACTTTTTAAATAATTTTTATTGTCTCCAACAATAGCAATTGAAACCCCAGAATATTCCTCCAATACTTTATCTATGTTCACGTTTCCACCTCGTTAATATACATATCTACAACTTCTAAAACATCATTACTATCTTTGACAATAGTTCCTTTATCCATAAAAATTGCCCTATTAGAAAATTCTAAAAACACTTCCGGATTATGAGTGGCAACTATTATACCCATACCCATTTTTTTTAAATCAAATATAAGTTCTTTTAAAACTTGCCTATCGTTTTTATCCAACATTGAAAGTGGTTCATCTAATAGCAGATATTCAGGTTCCATAACAAGTATTGATGAAATCGCAAGTTTTTGTTTTTGTCCTCCTGATAAATTGTGAGGTTCCATATGTTTAAAATCGTATAACCCCGTAATTTTTAAAACCTTTTGTGCCCTTTTTCTTATTTCTTCCCTATCAAGTCCGAGGTTCTCAAGTCCAAAAATAACATCTTCCCAAACTGTACTACCAATAATTTGAGTTTCAGGATTTTGAAAAACATATCCCGTAACAAAATAATGCGGATGGTTTCCTTCAACAATTATCTCTCCAGAGTAATTCACCAATCCTGAAAGTGCTTTAAGAAAAGTGGATTTTCCACTACCGTTATAGCCCAAAAGCAATACAAACTCATCTTTACTAAATTTTGTATCTATCTTTCCCAAGACTCTTTTATTTCCATAAAAAACTTCAAGATTCTTTACAATTATATTATCATCTCCAATTTATCTCCTGCATTAAACTTTAGTATGTCTGCTGCTCTAGATTGATTTACCGCAATTTCAACAAAACCTGTGCTATCATTATGTACTAATAACCCTCCAATATCAACTTCTGCATAATACCTCAAAATGGGTAATTCTATCCATTTTCTTCTAAAAAATAACTTGATCTTTTCCTTTTCTTTTATCCATTCAAATGGTATATTAGTCTCTATATTACCAAACTTATCAATATACGCAACTTCTCCTGATATTTTATTTTCGATTTTCTTTGCCTTTAAATATGGCAAGGTTGCGTAGTTAAATAATTGATTACCAAGCTCTTTAAAAAAACCCTTTGTAATATACGCTGCAACGGGTGAAAAAATATCCCTACCATGAAAAGTACTTGATTTGCTATAATGATATCTTTGGTTATTTAATTCCCTTATCTCTAAAGGTTTTTCTCTTTCAAAAACTAAAGTAAACAATCCATTATCTGGTCCAACAAAATAATAATTTTCCGTTTTAACGGCTATTGCCTTTCTTGCACTCCCTACACCGTAATCCACTACACACAAAAAAACCGCTCCTTTTGGAAAATGCATAAAAGAACGCGAGAGGACATACATCGCCTCCCGCACATTAAACGCAGTTATCTGATGGGTTAAATCCACAATTTCTTCGTCTACTATTTGCTTAATTACTCCTTTACAAATTCCAACATAATGTGAACTTCCCCAATCAGTCATAAATACTATCATAATTATCACCTTAATAAAACAATTTTGTTAATTCTCTTAGATAAAAATCCACAGGTCTATAATTTATAATCGTTTCAGAATACGGTATTTCCGTAATAGAAAATCCCTTCACACCAACTGCATGATATACTTTTCCAATCTTTATCATCTCTATAGCATGCGCAGCCATTTGTGTTGCAATAATTCTATCCATTGCACTTGGAGAACCACCTCGTTGTAAATATCCCAAATTTGTATATCTCCATTCAATTCCAAAATCTTTTAACTGTTTTTCTATATACCTTCCAATAACAATAGACGACCCCTCCTCAGGTGAAAATCTACATTCCTTCTTAATATCTTCAGGAATTTCCACGCCAGATTCGATAACTATTAATGAAAATCTCTTTCTTCCCTCATATCTCCTTTTTATAATATCAATCATTTCATTGAAATTGGTCTTTTCAGCAGAAGAAATAATATAATCAGCCCCACCTGCCAATCCACCAATAACTGCTATCCAACCACTTGGTTTTCCCATTGTTTCAACAATCATAACCCTGTGATGCGATTCAGCAGTTGAATGCAAAACATCAAGCGCGTTTTTTACATTTTCAACTGCGGTAAAAAAGCCTATAGAAAAGTCTGTAAAAGAAAGATCATTATCAATAGTAGCCGGAATTACAATAGATGGTACACCTACATTCATCAAATTTATAGCTGATTTTGCTGCAAGTCTACCACCAATAATTATCAATGCAGAAATACCGTATTGTTCTACCTTACTCTTAATTTTTCCAATTTCGTTATTCTCTGGTACATACAAAGAAGTACCTAACATTGTTCCACCTTGATGCAAAACATTGGAAACATTGCCCCTTAATAAAACATCCAGATCATCCCTTAAAAACCCCTCAAAACCATCTTTTATACCCATTACTTCAACATTTAAATCCAATCCTTTTACAACAGCTGCACGTATAGCCGCATTAATCCCAGGAGAATCATTTCCGACACATAATACTCCCACTCTTTTCATATTATAACCCCCTTACAATTGTCATTAAGACTATAGAGGTAATTGCCATCAATTTAATCAAAATATTGATAGAAGGACCAGAAGTATCTTTGTATGGATCTCCTACTGTATCACCAACGACTGTTGCTTTATGCGCAAAAGAACCCTTTCCTCCAAAATTTCCCTCTTCAACAAATTTTTTTGCATTATCCCAAGCTCCACCTGAATTTGCCATAAATATTGCAAGCATTACACCAGACACGGTTGCACCGATCAAAAGACCACCAACTCCAATCGCTCCAAAAGAAATATAAATCAAAACAGGTGATAACACCGCAAGCATAGCTGGTAAAACCATTCTTTTCAAAGCACCTTTTGTGGCAATTTGAATACATCTTTGATAATCTGGATCTTGCGTTCCCGTCAAAATACCCGGAATTTCTTTAATTTGCCTTCTTATTTCTTTAACCATATCATCTGCCGCATCACCAACTGCATGCATGGTCAATGCAGAGAAGAAAAACGGAAGCATACCACCAATAAGTGCCCCTAAAAATAAATACGGATTACTCAAATTTACAGAGGAAATTTCAGATAATTCACTAAAATTAGCAAATAAAGCCAAAGCAGTTAACGCGGCAGAGCCTATTGCAAAACCCTTTCCCATAGCAGCTGTAGTATTTCCCACTGCATCCAATGAGTCGGTAATTTCTCTTACGCTTGGATCTAATCCCGCCATTTGCGCAATACCACCTGCATTATCAGCAATTGGACCATATGCATCAACTGATAAACTAATTCCCAAAGTTGAAAGCATACCAACTCCTGCAAGTGCTACACCAAATAATCCTAAAATTTTATAAGCCAGAATAACTGCAACGGCAATCAATAATGTGATTATAAAAGTTGATTCCATTCCCAAAGCTGTACCACTTATTATAACGTTAGCAGGTCCCATCATACCAGTCTTTGCAAGTTTTTGTACCTTCTTACCAGAAGTATACCATTCTGTTATAATTCCAATTAACAATCCAACTATTACACCAAAAAACACCACAAAAAATAATTTTAGCCATTCAATATATACGCTGTAAACAAAAGTCATCGATAAAGTTAAAATTCCAGAAAAAATCGTACCAACTCTCAAAGTTTTTGCAGGATTATCTGACTTTTCAGCCTTCAATAATGTATAGATTATTCCAATAATTGAAGAAATTAATCCAAAAATCACAACAAATACCACTGATAAAAATCCTTTTTCTTTAAAGAAGATATTTCCCAATACAATCGCAGAAAAAATTGAACCTACATACGATTCGTACAAGTCTGCACCCATTCCTGCAACGTCACCTACATTATCTCCAACATTATCCGCGATTACAGCGGGGTTTCTCGGATCATCTTCTGGAAGATTGGCTTCTGTTTTTCCTACAATATCTGCTCCAACATCCGCAGCTTTTGTATAAATTCCTCCTCCAACCCTTGCAAATAACGCAACAAAAGATGCGCCAAGCGAATAGTAACTTATTAACTCTATATCCCTAGTAACATAATAGGTTATAGCAAGACCTAAAATTCCCAAAGTGGATACAGTTAGCCCCATAACTGCACCACCTGAGAACGATATTTTTAAAGCTTTTCCTAAACCTTCTGTTGCAGCCCATGCAGTTCTTGCATTTGCCCTAGTAGCTATAGACATCCCAAAATATCCAGCAGCTACTGAAAAAAGAGCACCAACAAGCAAAGAAATGCTCGCCTTATACCCCATAAGAAACAAAAACAAAATTGAAAGGGCAAAAATTACCGGGAAAAACACCTTATACTCTTGGAGCAAAAAAGATTTTGCACCTTTCTGGATAATATTAGATAATTGAGTGGTTTTTTCATTACCAGATGAATACTCTAATATTCTAAAAGATAGAAAAATAATAAATCCAAGAGAAATAAACCCCAAATACAAAAAGTAGGCCAAAATATCACCCCTTCAGAGAAAATTGAGGGCCTTTTCGCCCTCATTTTATCTTTTTATCCACTTTATAACTACAGGACTTGCTATATAAAGCGATGAATAAGTTCCAACTACCGTGCCTATAGTCATTCCAAATGCAAAAGGTTTAATGCTATTTCCAGAGAATAGCAATAAAACAAATATAACTATAAACGTGGTGAGTGATGTATTTATAGTCCTTTTAATAACCTGATTTATACTGTCGTTAACTATATTTTCTATACTTTTTCCTCTAGCTCTCTTTAAATTCTCTCTTATCCTATCATACACAACAATTGTATCGTTAAGTGAATAACCTATAAGTGTTAAAACAGCTGCAATTGCCGCAACATTAAGTTCGTAATTAAAAAATGAGAAGAATCCCAATGTGATTATAACATCGTGGATAAGTGCAACAATTGCACCTACTCCAAATACAAATTGAAACCTCAAAGTTATGTACAATAAGATTGCAAGTAAAGTAAATACAACTGCCTTCCAGGTTAGATTTTTAATTTCTTTAGCTGCATAACCACTGGTTTCGTTAAATCCAATTACATTTGCAACCTTCCCTTTTTCTTTAAATGCTTCAACAATTTTTTTACTAACCATATCTTTTTCTTCTCCAGAATAAACTCTCAACTTTCCTTTTTCATCAAGTGGGGAAACAACTATGGAAAATTTCGTTATATCTTTTGGATCATCAATACTCCTTATTTGAGTTACCCTTGCATTTTCAAACTCTGGTGCCAAGTTTTTTATTACATTTCTCACATATGCCTCATCTACAACATCGTTAACACTCAAGATAATCTCTGAACCACCCAGAAATTCTACACCAAGGTAAAATCCTTTAGTAAATATACTCACAAGAGATGCCGCAACCAAAATTATAGAAAGTATTATAAAAACATTCTTTTTTCCAACAAAATCTATCATGCCCTGGCACCTCCCTTGCCAACACTTTTAACCTTAATCCCACCGGAAAATAGTTCTAAGAAAAATCTCGAGACTATCAAATTAACAAACAAACTACCCAAAACACCTATAATTAAAGTAATGGCAAAACCTTTTACAGTACCTGTACCAAAATAATAAAGGAAAAGTCCAGCAATTATCGTTGTAAGATTTGCATCAAAGAGTGTAATAAATGATTTTGAAAAGGCTGTCGAAATTGCAGCTTTTACTGAACTTCCCTTTCTTAATTCTTCCTTTATTCTTTCATAAATTATTATATTTCCATCAACAGTTGTACCAATAGTCAAGATAATACCTGCTATACCAGGTAACGTTAAAATTGAACCAGTTACCGCCAAAATTCCAAGCAATAAGAATGTATTATACAACAATGCAATATCTGCAACGATTCCCATAACTCCATAAAATACTATCATATACACAAGAACAATAACAACACCAACTATACCCGCTTTTATTGACGCCTCAATTATATCTTTTCCAAGCAAAGGTGCAACCCATCCAGATGAAACTTTCTCTAACCTTGCAGGAAGCGCTCCACTCTTTAAAATTGCAGCCAATTGTTTTGCCTCATCCAATGTAAAGTTTCCCTTAATTAACGCACTACCATCTGTTATCTTTGCAGTAACAAATCCCGCAAATTGCACTCTATTATCCAAAACAATTGCTAATCTCTTTTTTAATGCTTGTTTATATGCAATTCCTCCTTGATTAAGTAATTCTTCTGGTACATAAAGTTTTTCTGTTATTCTCTTAAATACATCCACATAAGCTTTATCCATCTTAAATGTTACAACATAACCAGCTACATTATTTCTATCAACTTGTGGTATTGCCTCAACAATCTTTGGTGAAACAAGCTTCAAACTGGAAATATTAGCAATCTCTTTTTTGACAAGGTACCACTTCTTACCTTCCCTATCAAGCAACCACTCTGCTTTTTCCCTTTTGGCTTCGTTTGTTAATTCTGGATCTATTTTTGGATTTGTGGTTGTCTCATCAACTACTTGACCAAACCAAAGTATACCTGTAGAACCAATTAGTTGTTCTGCTCTAGCGGTATCTGTAGCCCCTGGAATTTCGACAATAATAAATGTGTTTTCTTCTCTAAACGTCTGTTTAACCACAGCTTCGGTATAATTTGCCATATCAAGTCTATTTCTTAAAACAGTCCAGACATCTTCCGCAATCTGTGATGGATTTTCTACAGATTTGTCGATATCAACTTTGTATTCAATTCTTGCTCCTCCACTAATATCAAGTCCTAATCTTATTCTGTTAAATAAACTTGCAAATCCTCTATATCCATTTGAAGTAGGCCAAAGTAAGGATACAAAAGCAAGTGCAATAACTATCAATGTTATTACGCCTCTGACTTTATTTTCTTTCATCTAAATACCTCCCCTTGGTTTATTATTCCTCCTTGTTTTTTATTACTTTTGCTACATAAACCTTTGCAATTTCAAGTTCAGTTGTATTGTTACTTTTTATTTTTAGTGTATCTTTTTTTACATCTATAACCTTTCCTACAATACCGCCAGAGGTAATAACAGTATCTCCCCTCTTAATTTCAGAAATCATTTGTTTAAATTGTTTTTCCCTCTTTTTTTGAGGTAAAATCATCAAAAAATACATCATTACAAAGAAAATGAGTAAAAGGAATAACATTTGAAAAAGTCCACTCGCAGCACTTGGAGCAGCCGCTGCTCCCGGATTGGACACTCCAGCAGATGGATCAGGTACACCTGAATAAACAAAATTTGACATAAAAACACCTCCTATATTTTAAAAATTTATTCTTTCTGCAGCTTTAACAAGATGCTCCATTAATAATACAGTTGTAATTTTTCCCACACCTCCAGGTACAGGTGTAACTTTTGCAATATCGGAAACTTCCTTAGCAACATCCCCCACAATACCATTCTCCGTAACATTTATTCCCACATCTATAACCACGGCATTTTCCTTAACCATTTCTTTGGTTATGAGTTCAGGCCTTCCCGCAGCAGCAACTACAATATCTGCCTTCTTTGTAAATTCTGAAAGATTTTTCGTTTTTGTATGACAGACAGTCACCGTAGCACTTCTATCACGCCTCAACAACATTAAAGACAGTGGTTTTCCAACCGTATTACTTCTTCCCACAATTACTACATTTTTCCCAATAATTTCCGTATAACTTTCCAAAATCTTTATCACTGCTTCGGCTGTACATGGTGCAAAAAACTCTTCTCCATATGCAAGCATCCCCAAATTATACGGATGTCTACCTTCTATATCTTTTCTCGGGTCCAAATTTTCAAAAACTTCCATTTCATCAACATCAGGCAGTGGATGCGTTACAAATATACCATCTATTTCTTCATCATCTGAAAAACTTCTTAGCAATTTAATAACGTGCTGTGGTGTTTTTCCCTCTATAATCTCATAATCCAATCCAAACCGCTTAGCAGATTTCTCTTGACTTCTCAAATAACTTATTGTAGATGAATCAGGTTTGTATGTAACTACAACAAGTTTTGGCTCTCTTCTTAACTTTTCAATCCTTTTTAAAAGCTCACTTCTAATTTGTGTATACAAAGGTTTTACGTCAATATACATCAAAATCCCCCTTTTAAAATTTTTTAATTGGCTTTACCCCCTTTGAATATAATATCCCACAAGCTTCGAACATCCCAATTTTGGTTCTCAAAAGTCTAACACCATTTAATTGAGCAACTCTTATCGTTTCGGGCATTATTTCTCTATTTCTAACTATTATAACAGCCGGAATTCCAACCACGCCGGCAGTTCTAACACATTGTGGAGTGGCAAGCCCTGTAATTAAAAGCGATCCTTCCTCACCAAAGGCCAATACATCGCTCATCAAGTCAGATGCAGCAACTTTCTCGATTTCAATTTCCAAATCACCATTTACTAGCACTTCTGCATTTAAAAGCTGAGCAATTTCTGATAATTTCACAATTCCACCCCTTTTAAAATATCTCCTCTGTAATTAAATTTCAAAAACGCCTCAAATGTCCATGGACATTTTTCCTTAAATATCTCTGCAATCTTTATTGCATATTGCTGTATTTCAAATTGCGCATGAGAATCTGCACGCAAATTTAAAAAATTCATCAAGCTCCTTGCATTAACAGTCCAATAAAATTGCGTATAAGATGACATTGGAAGAACTATCCTAGCCATTTCCCTTGCAACTCCTATTTTTAATAGCTCTTTATACGCTCTATAAGAATCTTCTATCGCTTTATTTATCAATTCAAGCGCCATATTTTTTAAATCCTCATCTTCAACCTTTACCGCTTTTTGTTTATCTTCTTTTACATTTTTTCTTATGTGATTTGGTATATAAAATTCATCTTTTAGCTCTGTATATCTTAAACTTGCTTCGTTAAAAGACCCTATTCTATGTCTAAACCACTGTCTTGCAACAAAAATAGGAGTTTTTACATGAAATGTGAAAACAATATGCTCAAAAGGAGTCTCATGTTTATGCTCCATTAGATAAAAAATCAATTTTTTATCCTTATCAGGTGTCTTAATCCCCTTACCATATGAAACACGTGCAGCCTTTACAGCAGAATAATCATCACCCAAAATATCAACTAATCTCAAAAATCCTTTATCCAGTACCTTATATTCCAAAAAGAGGCACCCCCATTTTCTTAACTATTATTCTATATCTTTCTTCATCTATAATACCACTTTTATACCATTCTTCAAGTTCATTAATCTTTATTAAATTCACAACAGGTTTAAAAGTCAACCTATGTTCTGGAGTAAGTCCATATTTTTCTATTAAATCTATGTGCAATTTTGTAGGATAACCTTTATGTCTTTCAAATAAATAATTTGAAAACCTCTTAGAATAGAAATTAAGTATTCTATCTCTAATGACCTTTGCAACAATTGAAGCGGCAGAAATTTCTTTTACAAGAAGATCACCTTTAATAATACATTTATACAGATATTTCAATTTTAAGTTTTTTCCGTCTACTAATACTAAATCGAAATCTACTTTCCTTCTTAACATATCAAGTGCCCTGTTCATTGCAAGCTCAGTTGCATGCAATATATTCAATTTATCAATCTCAGCAGGTGTTGCAATTCCGATACCAAAAAATGAATTTTTCAATATCTCAAAAAATAATTTTTCTCTACTTTTAGCGGTTAATTTCTTTGAGTCGTTTATCCCTTCAACATCGTTAGTTAGAACAACGGCACCTGCAACAACGGGTCCAAATAATGGGCCTCTACCTGCTTCATCTACACCTGCAACTATCATATTATCGCTCCGTAAACTTTATCTATATAGCCTAAAAAATCTTTTACATCTTTGCCGGTGATTATAAACAACCAATTGTCTTTCCACCAAGCAACTATATCAATCGCCTTATACCTCATTTGAAAATATCCTCGATCAAATAAACTATATGTTAAATAATTCAACTTTAAGGGGCTACCAAACTGATTTTTAAATCTTTTCCAATTTTCCTTTGCACGCAACTTATCATTATACTTAAATACATAAAATGTACCATTAAATCCCTCAAATATTCCATACAATCCCCTTTCAAGCTCTACACCATAGATTTCTTCAATTTCACCAATTGAAACAAGTGGATATTCAAAACTATCTAAAAGCAAAATCGCGCTTTTTTCCGAAAAACTTCCAGGCAAAGAAGGGGTTTTAAATAAAATACCACAACTTGAAATTAAAAGCACTAATGAAATGATTAAAATCCAAAATTTTTTCATAGTTTATATACCCTCCCCTAAAAGTCCAAATAATTCCAATGCTTTCTTTATTATATCACGTCGCATTGCAAGGTCAGCGTGAGATGCCTTGAAAAATACATTTAAGTCCCCGTACGCACTTGCACTTATTGTTGGTACCATTCCATCATTCTCCAAAAAAACCGAATTTTTCGGATATATGTTATCAATAACATATTTTAGAAAATAAAGTCCAACAAAACTTGGTAAGTGTGTTTCAAGGATTTTGTCTAGATCTGTTACGGTAAAATCTAACTTTCCAACAAAATTTATTACTCTAATATTTTTAGGAATTTTTGGATAATCTCTTCCAAAAACCAAATACTTATAATTAGGTGCCACAATATATCCTTTAAATAAGTTAGCTAGAAACAGTGCATATTTTATTAATTCGAACCTTTGCCCAATATATAAATCAAAAAAAGATTGATCAAAAGTTGCAATTTGTGCAAGTGGTGAACCCAAATGTGGTGTCCCAGCAAAAATCACACATTTTATCTTTTTTGCAAAATTTTCATCTTGCAAAGCATACTTCAATAAAATTCCACCCATACTATGTGCATAGATATAAAAACTGTCAAATCTACTTGTTAAGTCTACTAATTCTTTTGAAATATTCTCAAGTGGCACATCCAAACTGGGATATAAAAAAAGGTAAAGTCCAACGTTTTCCGGTACTTCTTCTTTAAAAGTACTTATCATATTTTCTTTATAATAATCAATTTTTTCATCTACTTCTCTTGGTGAAATTCCATGGATAAGAATTATTTTCTTTTTTCCATCTTTTATCTTCAACAACTCAGGTTTAAAAGGATTCCAATCTTTTTCCTCAACTTTATCGTATTCAAAAAATGGTTTTATTTTTATATCCAAACTTCTAAAAACAACTACACCTTTAAACTTATACTCATACAAAGTAGAAGAAAACAAAAAACACGAAATTAAAACTAATAAAACAGATAATCTTTTCAATTTATTCCTCCTCAAAATATCTAAAAAGTATCTTTGAAAATTCATTTAAATCCATGTGATATACAAGATCAGCAAACTCATCATATGAGGTACTATCAATATTAATTATAACCAAATTCCCTTGATTTTCTTTTATCAATAAAGGAAAAGAAGCAGCAGGATATACCTGCAAAGAACTTCCCATTACAAGTAATGTATTTGCTTCTTTTAAAAGACTATACGCATAATCGAGGTTTTTTACGTTTTCTCCAAAAAATACAATATCAGGTCTTATTATTCCACCACATTTACAGTAATACTTTTCAGGAAAAGAATATTTTCTTCCACACCTTTCACAATAAAATCTGCTTGCATTTCCATGGATTTCAACTACATTTTTTGATCCTGCCTTAAAATGTAAATTATCTATATTTTGAGTAATAATACCTATTAAATATCCCAAATCTTCTAACCTTGCAAGTAATCTGTGTGAAATATTACACTTTGCTTTATACATTTTACTAAATTCTTTCTTTACGAAGTCATAGAACTTTTCAGGATATCTTTTAAAAAATCCATAATCAAAAATTTCATGACCGTATCTTTCGTACAATCCATTTTTTCCCCTAAAATCCGGAATACCACTATTTGTACTTATTCCAGCTCCAGTTAACGCAAGCACATTCCCCTCTTTTATAATTTCAACTAATTTTTCGAGCATATTCCCACCACACAATCAAAATAAAAACAGGTATAACCATTGATTTAAAGAAAAAAACCACTAACAAGGCTAACCCTAAAACAATAATCTTTTGTTTATCCCATTTTTGTAATCTTACTATAGAATACAAAACTCCTAAAACAAGCCCTAAAATTGAAGCATAAATCCCGTTAAAAAGGGGAGAAAGTTCATTTGAATATTTTCCTACTAACGTACCGGCTAATACTATAACCAAAACCGGTGGAATCAAAACACCAAATACTGCAAATACGATTCCCCAAATCCCAAAAACTTCTTCACCTATTAAAATTGCCATATTAATTGCTATAGGGCCTGGCATAGATTGTGCAAGAGATAAAATTTTCCCAAATTTTTCATCATCCATATAATTTGAAAATTTTCTCTTAAAAATTGGAACCATAGCATAACCTCCGCCCAATGTTAAAGCGGAAGTAACAAAAAATTTTGTAAAGATTTCCCAAAGTTTAGAATAATCCTTCTTCATTTTCATTCTCCAAACTTTCTAAAAACTCTCTATATTTTTTGTCTATCTGTTCTTTTTCATGTTTAAAATTAATAAGCTTTTTTCTAGCTATGGAAAGTAAATCAACGGCCTTACCATATAACTTTAAAGCAAGCTCTATATCAACATCATTTTGATGAAAATAATCTTTTATTCTTTCTATTTTTTCGATAAGATCGTTGAATTCCAATCGTTCCATATCTTCAATTTTTAAAGAGAGTATGTCCTCCATACAATTCCTCCTTTTTATTCTTTCTCTCATTAAACACCTTTACATTGATTTTTCCATCCTTAAGATAAAGTCCCAATTTTTCACCTATCTTTATTTGCCTTATACTACTTACTTTCTTTCCGTTTTTCAAAATGACTGCTCCACCAAAAAGTAGCGGGGCAAGTTCTTCTTTTTTTAACAATTCTTGAAAAATTACATTTATGCTAGATTCTGCACGGGAAATCTTTAATTCAAAATCTTTTTCAAGTAATTTTGCATAATTGAGCATATTACTTTCTTCATTTTTAAACTTACCATTCATTTTCTCAGAAATAAAATTGAGAACATCCTCTGAAATCCTACGCTTTGAAAAATCTATCTTATACTCTAGATGATTTTCTAAATTTTCATAATAATTATCCAACAAATAATTAATGTTTTCAAATCTAACTGTAATTGTTTTATTTATGTAATCTATAAGTTGGAAGTTCAATATGTTATTAACATTTTTGAATAAACTCATTACCAACAATCTCAAATCATTCCAATTATTATCAACTTTCTTAATATTATCATCTATCTGCTTAGAAATTGCCCTTGCAACTTCTGTAGGCGTTGCAAACCTTTTCCATGCAACATAATCTGGAATAGTAAAATCCCTTTCATGTCCTATTCCAGATAACACGGGGCAATATTCATTAAACTTTGCAATCTCAACGCCTAATATTAAATCATCAAAATACATTAAGTCACTCTTTGCCCCTCCACCCCTTGCAATTACAACTACATCATAATCAATATTAGATCTTTTTATTCTATTTAAAGCTAAAATTATTCCCGTTGCTGTTCGCGCACCTTGCATTGGTGATTCATACAAATGAACGATTGGTTGATAAAGATAGCTAACTTTTAAATTTTTCAAAAAATCCTCATAGCCTGCGGCAGTACTTGAAGAAATAATTGCTATTTTCTTTATAGGCGGAAGTTCTGATAAATCGTGTTTTTCGAGCATAAGTAAATTTCTCATTTTAAGTTCTTTTAATATTTCTTTCCTTCTTTTCTCTATTTCAGATTCTCCAACAGGTGCAATAGTATCTGCAAAAAATGTAAAACTCATTCTATCTCTATAAAAAGATAATTTACCTTGAAAAATCCACTTTTTCCCCACTAGATCTTTTTCACTTTCTATCCCCAAAACTTTTAACATACGTGGATACAAAAATTTTAAAACAAAAACCGTAATCTCAATGTTTCTCGTTCCTTTTTTTCCTGGATAGGTCTGAGAAACATCAATGTACAATCCCGTGTTATGTACATTTGCCCTTACAACATCCGCATAGAACCTAAATGTTTCCTGTGTAATACCAGTAGATTCTATCTTATTTACAACGTACTCGTTTAATTCTATCAAATCTTTAAATTCTTTCACTATTCCCACTCTTTTCCTTCGTATAAGTCTACTTTTAATGGGACTTTTAACTTAACAGAATTCTCCATTTTGTCTACTATTATTTCTTTTACTATTTCCAATTCCTCCTTTGGAACTTCAAAGACTAATTCGTCGTGAACTTGCAAAATCATCTTTGTTTTTAATTTTCTCCTCAAAAGTTCATTATGTATATTAATCATTGCAATCTTTATGATATCTGCTGCTGTGCCTTGAATCGGTGTATTTATCGCTATTCTTTCACCTTCTTGGCGAACATTTTTTGACCTTAGCTGTGGAATATATCTTTTTCTTCCAAACAAAGTCTTTACAAACCCATTCTTTTTTGCAAATTCCACTGTCTGTTTAATAAAATCAAAAACACCATTGTAATATTTAAAATAACTATCTATTATCTTTTTTGTCTCATTTACATTCAATCCTATTCTCTTTGACAAGCCATACGGTGAAATACCGTATATTATCGCAAAATTTACCATTTTTCCCATTCTTCTCATATCTTCTGTTACCATTAATTCAGATATATTAAAGATATTTGCAGCGGTAATGGTATGGATATCATAATTATTTTTAAATGCTTCAAGTAATTTTTCATCCCCACTCATGTGGGCTAAAATTCTCAATTCAATTTGTGAATAATCCGCTCCGACTATATACCAGTCTTCAAATTGAGGCTTAACAGCTTTCCTAATTTCTCTGCCTTCTTCAGTCCTTGTGGGTAAATTTTGAAGATTAGGCTCTGAACTGCTCAATCTACCTGTTGCAGTTCCCGTTTGATGAAAGCTACTATGTACTCTCTTTGTAATATCATTAACAGAATTTGGTATTGAATCAATATAGGTACTCTTAAGCTTTTGATATTTTCTATGTTCCAGTAACAATTGCGCAATTTCATATTCCTTGGCAAGTTCTTCTAAAACCTCTGCATTTGTTGAATCTCTACCCGTTGAGGTCTTTTTAATAGATGGAAGTTTAAGTTTATTAAACAACACTTCTGCAACTTGCTTAGAAGAATTAATATTAAAACGCTCACCGGAAATCTCATAGATTTTTTCTTCTAATCTTCTCATCCTCTGTTCATATTTTTCGGATAATATTTTCAAATAATCCAAATCAAAATACACTCCATTTAATTCCATTTGAGCAAGTACATTTATAAGTGGCATTTCTATGTTGTAGAACAAATCTTTTATTTCTGATATATGTTTACTCAATATATGAAACAATCTAAATGTAATATCTGCATCTTCGCAAGAATACTCTGCAGCTTTTTCAATTGGAACAAATGAAAAATCATTCCCAAATAAGGGAACACTACCATCTACTAATTCGTCAAAGCTTATCATTTTATACCCCAAAAACTTTAAAGATAACTCTTCAAGATTGTACTTTCTTTCATCAGGATTTAAAAGATACGCAGCAACCATTGTATCAAAATATGGGGGATGGGGATCAATTCCAAAAAGTTTAAAAATCTTATAATCAAACTTTAAATTCTGACCCACTATATTAAACTCTCCACTTTCCAAAATTTCCTTTAAAAACTTTAATACATACTTTTTTTCAAAATTTTTTCCATTGACATGTGAAACGGGGATATAGTATGCTTTACCTTCCTTTGTAGCAACAGATATCCCTACAAGTTTTGCACTATATGGTTCAAGTGAAGTTGTTTCTGTATCAATGGAAAAAACTTTCATTTTCTTTATCTCATCTTGTAGTTTTTCAAGTTTTTTTAAATTATCCACTACAATATATTCCTTTTCAAATTCCTCTTGCAAATTAAGTTCTTTAACTATCGAAGAAAATTCAAAATTTTTCAAAACTTGTAAAAGTTTTTTTTGATTATACCCCTTATATATCAAATCCTCTGCTTTTAAATTCAAGGGCACGTCGTATATTAGTTCAACCAATTCTCTACTTAATGTTAAATTTTCCTTTGAATTTTCAAGTAATTTTTGTAGCTTATTGGTAAGTAACTTTTTATTTTTTATAACATTGTCCAAAGAACCATATTTTTTCAACAAAGATGTGGCAGTCTTTTTTCCTATTCCCTTAACACCTGGAATATTATCAATTTGATCTCCAACAAGAGAAAGATAATCTGCAAATTGATACGGATAAATCCCGTACTTTTCATACACTTTGCTTTTATCGTATAAAACTAAATCTGTAATTCCCCTTTCTATCCGCCAAACAAAGATCTTATCATCAACAAGCTGCAATAAATCTTTGTCACCTGTTATTATATTTATCTGTTCAAAATCATCGTAAAATTTTTTTGCAAGTGTTGCGATAATATCATCCGCTTCGTATCCCATTAATTTTAACACTCTTAACCCAAAACTTTCCACAAATTCCTCTATATACGGAAGTTGTTCAATTATAAGCTTGGGGGTTTCAGGCCTATTTGCTTTGTATTCAATCAAAAGTTCTTTTCTTTTCTGACTTCCTCCTTTTGAATCTAAAACAAAAGCACAAGCATCTTTATTAATATTGATATGCTCTTTAAAAAACTTTATTAACATCTTTGCAATTCCGTATACTGCATTTGTATGCTTTCCTGTAGAAGTCTTTAAAGATTGATCTATTGCATAAAACGCCCTATAAACTAAACCTGTACCATCAAAGAGAAACAGATTTGCCATCTTTTTGCATCTCCCTGATCTCATGCAACGTATTTACAGCACGTCTCAAATGTGGTATAACGATTGATCCACCTACAATTAAAGCCACATCAAACACCTCAAAAAATTCCTCATCGCTCACTCCATGCTCTACACACCTAATCATATGATATGTTATACAATCATCACATCTTAACACCATAGAAGCAACTAATCCCAATAACTCCTTAGTTTTTTCATCTAACACACCTTTTTTGTAAACATTTGTATCCAGATTAAAAAACCTTTTTGTATTCAAAGTACCATTTTCAAGTATTTTCTCATTCATCTTCTCTCTGAATTTTTTAAATTCTTCAAGATTCATATTATTCCTCCTTTAATTCATAAGTGAAAATAACTTCATCTCCATTGGAAAGTGGTTCTGTAAAATAAGCGCTTTTTCCATTTTTTAACAATTTATAATTTTTTATTTTCTTTAAATCAATCTTAAACTTGCTAAATATATCGGCTAAAATTATCCCCCCGCCATCTTCAGAATAAGTTGTATATATTTTATCACCATTTTTTATTTCATATTCTTTACTTACCAAAACACCATTTACTTCATACAAAAGCGTATCCTTTTCAATTACCTCTTCTTTTCCATTCAAAACTATCTTTACACTCTTCGTTTCACTCTGGGCAACATCCTTTATCTTCAAAGGAGTTATTTCAAAAACAACTTTAAGTGTTTCCCCAGGATCTACCTGATTTTTGTCCGATAATTCCAATTCGTTTTTAAAAATCTTCACTTTACCAACTTTTTTCTCTTGATAAATATCATTATAAAAAAACTCTACTGTTGCAAGTTCCCTTTCAAGTTCAGCCCTTATATCTTTGACAAAAACTGGATTATAATCAATCTTATCTCCATCTTTTAAAATAACATTCTCCTTTATAATTTCGCCATTTAATGAAACAGATGGAAAGTATTTCCTTTTTTTATCACCAAAATCCAAAATTATAGGTAAAACTACATCATAAAGACTATAGGATTTTTCACCTGTTTGTGATGGTTTACCAATAACTATTCTATCACCATGTTTTACTTTATCTCTTAATGTAGCACGTTTCCCATTAATATAAATGGGTGCGGGTTTTGGTAATTCACCTTTTAATATTTTCATCTTTCCATTAATTTCAAGAACAATAGATTCACTTGGTTTTCCCAAAAGATCAATCATCGAATATCCACATTGTAGAAGTACTTCGCTTAACATATGCCCACCAGAAAAACCAACTAATTGTATCGGTTCATCATTTACAAATACCTGTTCAAAAATAGTACCACTCTTTGTAAGTGCAGTATACGCAATTCCTAGCGGAGTTACAAATTCACTACCAACAACAATTCCCGTATTATCTAAAATATTCAAGTTTTTTGCATCTTTTAAAGATATATTATCAATTTCTATATCCAACTTTTCTGCAAGTCTTTCCACGAATCCTGGAACTTTTGCCCCACCACCAACAACCATTACCACTTGCGGCTTGTCACCATTTAAGGTTAAAATCTCTTCAGTAATCTTTGTTGTAATATTATCAACTACCGGTCCAATTATTTCGTTAAGTTTTTCTTTTGTAATTTCTTTTTCTTTATCTAAGATATTTCTATAAACTTTTTTATTTTCTTCTGGAGTATTTAACCAACGCTTTAAATTTTCCGCTGTGGAAAAATCTACAAGTAAAGCCTTTGTTATTGATTCTGTCATTTCATCTCCAGCAAGTGGCACCATTCCATATGCTATAATGGTTCCTTCCTTGGATATGGCAATATCACTAGTACCCGCTCCAACATCAACCAAAGCTATATTTAAAATTCTTAAATCTTCCGGCACAGTTATATTTATCGCAGCAATTGGTTCCAAAGTCATGTGTGTCATTGTAAGATCTACTTTTCTCAAAACTGACACCATTGCATCCACTACTTGTATCGGCAAAAAGGCCGTTACAACTTCTACTTTTGCATTCTTGCCTTTTAACCCCTTTATTTTTTTCAACCAATTTCCGTCTAATTCATATTTTATTACGGAATAACCCACACAATACATATTTTCCGCATCAATCTTTTGCACCGCGCTATCAACCGCAGAAAGTTCTAATCGCGTTATAAGCTCATCATCTATCTCATTAACGTGTGAAATATCCTCTTCATATTCACCAATAGCCGTGGTCAAAAATCTTCCTGCAAGTGCAACAGCTACTTTATCCAAAGTCACATTGTTTCTACTTTCAAGCTCTTCCTTTACCTTCTTAACCACCCTTGCAACTTTTTCCACATCGTGAATTTGTCCATCCAACATTGCACGATGTTCGTGTTCTTTTAATACTATATCATGGACTATAACTTTCTCATCTTCCAACGAAGCTAACACACCTGCAATTTTTCTTGTGCCTACGTCCAGAGCAAAAACCAAGCCTCACACCTCCACAACGGTAACTCCAACTCCACCTTCACTTGGCCTTCCAAAACGATAACTTTTTATCCTCTTGTCTTCTCTTAAAAAATTCCATATATTCGAAGCCAAGCTTCCAGTACCTTTTCCATGCACTATATATCCATTCGAATAATCAGAGTATATAAGATCATCAATAAACTTATCCACAAGTTCAATAGCTTCTTCCACAGTCTTTCCCCTTAAATCAATTTCATTTGAAGAAAGCACAGAAACACTTTGATATAAAACAGGCTCTTCATCTTTTTTAGGTGGCTCAACCTTTCTCAATCTTGACTTTTTTACCTCTATTTTTAATCCATTAAAATCTACAAGAATTTTCCCGTTTTGCCTTTTTTCAATTATCCTACCAACAGCCGTTCCATCTACCAATTTAACGTAATCCCCTTTGTTTATTTCCTGGGCTATATTTGGATACTTTAAACTTTCCAAAGTTTTATCCACCTGGGTAATATCCTTTTCCCTTTGTTCAAGCCTTTTTAATTTTTTCTTTATTAATTCTTCGCTATTTGTTTTGGTAGAAAACAATGCAGACTGGATCTCTCTTTTTGCCGTTCTAAATTCCCTATAAATATTCCTCAATTCTTTATCAAGTTCCTCTATTTTCTTTAACTTCAAAATACTATATTTTTTTTCATACTCCGATTTTAATCTCTCATATTCTTTTAACGTCTTTTCAAGAAGCTTCTTCTTTTCTTCTAGTTCACTCACTTTTAAATTCAAATGTTTAATTATATTTTCAATTTTTAAATGATCCTCAGATATATATATCTTTGCTCTATCAATAATATCTTTATTCAATCCCAACCTTTCTGAAATTTCAAACGCATGTGATGCACCTGGAGTATTTAAAAGTAACCTGTAAGTTGGAGATAAAGTATTTATATCAAATTCCATTGACGCAGTCATAATATCATCACGTTCCATCGCAAATAACTTTACATTCGTAAGGTGAGTAGTAATAATAAATTTAATATTTTTTTCAAGCAAATGCTCTATAATTGCAATTGCAAGAGCACTACCTTCAAATGGATCAGTTCCCGAACCTAATTCATCTATAACCACCAAAGAATTTTCATCGGCATCTTTCAAGGCTTCTATTATTCTTACCATATGAGAAGAAAAAGTGCTGAGATTTTCCACAACATTTTGAGAATCACCTATATCTACAAACAACTTGAAATTTGGAATTCTTGTACCTACATCTGAAAGAACGGGAAAACCATGTTGGGACATGAATATAAACAGAGAAATAGTCTTCAAAGTAACAGTTTTACCACCAGTGTTTGGACCTGTAATTATCAATCCTTTTTTATCTTTAGGAATATCTATAGAAATTGGAACAACTTTATCCCTTGAAATTAATGGATGCCTTGCGTTTACTAACTTTAAATACGTACCTTCTGGCTTTACCACAATCCCATTATTTTTATACGCATACTTTGCACGAGCGAAAAGTGAATCAATATGCCCAACTATCTTTATATCGTTAATTAAATGTGCATATCTATCGTGAATTTTACTAGTTATTCCTCTCAATATTTTATTGATTTCTATCTTTTCTTCACTTCTTAATATTTCAATTTTATCATTTAAATGTATGAACTCCTGAGGTTCAAAAAACAATGAAACTCCAGTATTTGAAACTCCATGAACAATTCCTTTCAAATGTCCACGTGCTCCTGATTTAATTATAAACACATATCTTCCATTCCTAATCGTATACAACTGCTCCTGTAAATATCTACTATTTTTTGAAATAAATTTTTCAATCTTTTCTTTTATTTCTAAAGATAACCTTTTTTGCTCTTTTCTAATAACGGACAAGTTTTTAGATGCCTTATCCTTAACATTTCCATCAGGTTCAAACACAGATTCAATTTCATTAATCAATGCATCATAATTTCCTAACTTTGATATATAGAAACTAACTTTATACCTTGTACTACTTATAGCTTCTTTCAAGCTATGCACAAGTAACATAAATTCCTTTATCTTAAATATTTCATACGGCTCAAGAATGGGATAATTTTTTGTTTTTTGCAACAAAGGTCTAATATCTTCAATTTTTTGAAAAACAGGTAACCCTTGGGTTACCTGTATATCAAACACTTCTTGAAGATACTCATACTCTTCACCATTCACACATTCTTTTGAAATTTTTTCCAAGTGTTCTCTACCATACACAGAAAAAGTATATTCCAAAAACTGCTTAAAAACATCTTCCCAATCCAAAAACCGCTCCATATCAAACTCCTTTAAAAGGGTATACTGAGTGCAAAGTCTAAATTCAAAGAATTTTCAGGTTCAAGCTCAATTGAAACGTCCTTCCCCGTTTCAGTTTTCGACCCTGTATAGAATTGGATACTATAATATAACCTTCCGCTTAAATATATATTCTTACTTAAAACAAAATCACATCTAATTCCAGGTTTTAAAGCAATCGAAGATATCACAATTTTATTGTAATGCTCAAAGTTCACACTTTCAAAATCACTTAAAGATGTACTACTCCCAGAAATTTTTTGGAATATCTCTTTTTGCAATAAAACTTCTCCCTGAAAACCAATCTGTAATTTTTCCCCAACATTAAACAAAGTAACACCAAATATCTTTACATTAAAGTCAAATCCCAATCCTCTAACCAAATATTCTTTATCTGGATCAAAATTTGCAAACAGGCTAAAACCATATGCCACTGGAGAATTGTGTTGAGGATCAACATTTTTTTCATATCCAAAAAACATAACAAAATTTTGTAATAAAGAATAATTATTCATTAAATTAGTATCGGCTGGCTTTAAATATCTCAATCCTAACCAAGTCGATTGATTTAATGTAAAAGAAAAAATACTTAAAGACAATAACAATGCAAATATCATAACCACTCTTTTCATGCAACTCACCTCCAATTAATATTATATCACAAAAACTAAACTATAATAACGTACAAAAGCGCACTAACAGCTGCTGCAAATGGAACAGTAACAAACCAAGAAATTATAATATTTTTCAATATTCCAACATTAACAACTTCAATTCCTCTTGCAAATCCAACTCCTGAAACTGCACCTACCACTGTATGAGTGGTGGATATAGGCATACCAAATGTGGACGCAAGTAAAACTGTAGTAGCAGTTGCAAAATCAATGGAAAAACCACGTGTATTATTCAACTCTGTTATATCTTTACCCACTGTCTTCATAACTTTATAACCCAAAATTGCTACACCAAATGATATACCAATACCACCTAATGCAAGTATATACTTTGGAATTTCTATAACTCCAGTTGCATTTCCCGTTGTCAAAATTATATAAATCAATGCCAAAGGTCCTACAGCATTTGCAACATCATTTGCACCATGTGCAAAACTCACATAGCAAGAAGTTACAACCTGTGCTTTTTTAAAGACTTTTTCAACTAAATCATATTCTCTGCCTTCCCCACCAAATTTTCTTATATATAGAAAAGAAACAAAAAACACCAACATCCCAATGAAAATACCCACGTAATTTCCAAATATAGCATCTTTTTTCAAAGTTTTCACTACAAAAAGAAAAGCTATTGTATAAAACGCTCCACCTAAAAGTACTGGTGCAACAATTTTAGCGGCCTTTAATGGATTTTTTCTGTGTAAAATGCTCCATGATATAAATTTAAATATCACAAATGCTAAAGAACCACCAATAAGTGGTGAAATCACCCAGGTTGTTACTATCTTTAGTAAGGTAATCCAATTAACATAACCTACCCCTCCAGCAGCAAGTCCAAAACCAATCATTCCCCCTACAATTGAGTGGGTAGTTGAAACGGGCATTCCCCAGTAAGTTGCAATTAAAACCCAAATTGTAGCCGCAATAAGTGCGGAAAAAGCTCCCACTAAAATTTTATTTGGATCATATATCATATTTAAATCAACTATACCTTTTGCAATGGTTTTAGTAACATGTGCACCAAATAAAAGCGCACCTAAAAATTCCAAAATAGCTGCTATAAAAACTGCTTGTTTAGGAGTAATTGCACGCGCTCCAACAGCTGTTGCCATACTATTTGCAACATCATTTGCTCCAATAGAAAATGCCATTCCAAACCCAACTAAAAATGCAGCAAACACTAACAAAACTAACACCTCCTACCTAATTATCATTCTTATTCTTTCCACAACATTTTCAGCTCTATCTGCTATTTTCATCATTAAAACCACTATACTATTTAGAAAAATCACATCTACGGGATTCATAATACTTTTTTGAGCATATAACAGTTTCCCGATTTCTATTCCTAATTTATCAGTTGAACTTTCATCTTTTTCCACATCAAATGTTAAATTATCTTCTTTTTCAACTTCGTTTGGGGAAAAATCAGATTCAACTACCGTTCTTAATTCATCAACAGTAAGTTTCATGTACTTTATCACTTCATATACGTAGTTTCCCATCTTCTCTATCTCTTCAATTATCTCATTAGGACAATTTTCCACTCTATTCATCGTCATTACTTTCACAAAATCATCTACTGCGTCAATAATTGAATCTTGATTATGCACTATTTCCAATGCATCTATTCTATCAAAATAACTCCACCTTAATTTTGTGTAAACTTCTCTCAATTTTGTCTTAATTTCATCAGCTTTTGATTCATATTCATCAATTTTTTTTGAATATTCCAAAATTTCTTTTGCATTAAAATAATCTTTTAATATTTTAGGAACTAATTCTCCTGCATTTAGACAATATTGCGCATGTTCACTCAAAAGTTTAGTTGGGGAAATTTCAGGAAAAAGTCTATCAATAAATCTTTTCATGTTAACCCTCCTCTTTATTTTGATAATTAAACCCAAACTTTGGAAATAACAAAGTTCCCAATATCAACGGAAAATAAAAAGTTATAATTCTATATATAGTTATTAACTCAATAGCTTTATTTCCACCAAATATTTGTGAAAACACTAATTGGTATGTTCCTTCAATACCACCACTTGATCCAGGGGTAGGTATATAATATGCCACCGAATTTAACAAAGCCAATACCCCAATTATGTACCAAAAATTTATATTAACAACAAACATATAAAGTATAAACCCATACATACATATAGTTAAAAAATAAAGAATTATATCAAAAAATAACATCCACGGATTTTTCACCCAAAGTATATTTATACTTTCATGCAACGAATCTATCCACTTTAAAATCTTATCCTTTTCCATCCTTTTCTTAAATATTCTTCCAAAAAACAACAATATCTTTTCCAAAAATTTCCTGTTGACAAATCCTAAAAATATAAGTATAGAAACCCCCAAACTTACCAAAAATCCCACAACTATTAATGTAAACCCAATACTTTTTGGATATGCATTTAATATTGGTTTTACAAAAATTAAATCAAGTGCAAGAATTACTATTGAAATTTCTAAAGTTCTAGAAATTATTATATTTGTTGCATCTTCTGTTTTCACCCCAATTTTTGAAAGATGATAAATTTGATACGGTTGACCACCTATGGACATAGGTGTAATAAACGAAAAAAATTTACCAAAAAATACGTTCCTTACTGTTTCAAAAAATGGTATTTTATAACCAAAAAAGCATAATAATAGCTTTAATCTCAAAGAATCAATCAAATATATCAATATTAGAATAAAAATTCCCAATATGAATTTCTTTGACAAAAATACATTTATCCCAACACTAAATGAATAAAAAAATTGAAAGAGGATAATAACCGAAAAACTAATAGCTATCGATACAAATACCTTTTTATATATCCCATTCAAAGTTCTCAACCCCTGCCAAAAACAAATCTTCTTTGGTTGTTATCTTTATATTTGATTTTTCACCCATAACAACATATACATCAAAACCTGCTTTTAAAACTACAGACGAATCATCTGTGTAATTTTCTAAATCTTTTACTTTCTCGAATGCTTCTAAAAGGACAGAAAATTTAAAAGTTTGTGGGGTTTGAATGGAAAATAATTTCTTTCTAGGTGGGACGGTCTTCACTCTATCATTTTCAACAAAAGCAACGGTATTTTCAACAGGTAAAGCTGTTACTACTGCACCATAATTATCAACAAATTCAATATTTTTCGACAAAATTTCTTTATTTACAAATGGTCTTGCACCATCGTGTATAATAACATTATCTTCTTTTGAAATTTTATCTTTTAAATAATTTATAGCACTTAACGTAGAATACTCCCTCGCAAAACCTCCTGTTATTATTTTTACTTTTTGACCGTATTTTTTCAAAATTTTCCTTGATTTCTCTAAGTAATCCTTATTTACAACTACAACAATTAAATGTATAAAATCTTCAAAAAATTTTTCCAGAGTATGCTCCATTAAAGTCTTGCCGTTAAATTTTAAAAATTGCTTTGGAATTTTTTGTGAAAACCTTTTTCCACTACCTCCAAAGAGTATTACTCCAACATTCATAAAAATCACCTATTCTTATCCAACTTATATATTTTAATCTTATAAGAAAGTGTTTTATAATTAATATTCAACATTTTTGCAGCTTTCATCCTATTCCCTGATTTCTTTAATGCAAGTGAAATATATCTTTTCTCCACATGTTTCACCAATTTACTCGTAAAATTAATTAAATCAATACCGGAAAATGTAGACTTTTTAAATTTTGGTATATTTAACATACCATTTGTCGCATATTCACTTGCAACTTTCACAAGTTCTTTTGTATTTCCAGGCCAATTATAAAGTTTTAATAATTCATATTCTTCATCATCCGGTATTCTCTTTTCGATATTATTGTATTTAAAATAGATAGAAGATAAAACTTTATCAAACATAAAAACAATGTCTTCCTTTCTATCCCGAAGTGGTGGTATCTTTTCCCCCTTTGTTTTTGAAAAAGTAACCTTTACTCCTGGGAGTTTTAAGCGAATATATGATACATATTCATTTAAATACATGCCATCTTCGTATTTTAAAGTCGCTTTTTCTTTATCCTTATACATTGATATTAATTTGTTTAAAAACTCATGTATTACAGGACCTTGGAGTTCTGGAAAAGAATACAACATATCAAATTCTCTTTTCAAATCATCATATCTCTGTCTTTCTTCAAGATACAAAACTGCAAGCTCCAATTCCCTTATGGAATACACCACAAACTTACCCGGAACATTCTTTTTTTCAGTTAAATATACAACATCCCAATAATTTTCTTTTAATTTTTCTTCTAAGTTTAAATCATAAATATCAAAAACAACATTCTGATGGTTATATAAAAATCCCCTCAGGTCCTCCACGAGAGCCTGAGGGATAAGAATTCTAATCAACATTTCACCCCTTAATAATTCGTGTTCCAGTTTCACCCCTCAAGGCTTTATCCAATACACTCATATCTGTTATCAAACATTCTTTACCAGTTGCTTCAACAAAATCTATTGCAGCTTCTATTTTAGGTCCCATACTTCCTTTTGGAAAATGACCTTCTTTTAGGTGTTTTTTTGCATCAGAAACAGTTAATCTATCCAACGCTTTTTGATCTTCTTTTCCATAATTTAAGTAAACTTTCTCAACACCTGTTAAAATAATTAAAACATCCGCACCAATTTCCTTGGCAAGTAACGCACTTGCCCTATCTTTATCAATTACGGCTTCCACGCCCTTTAATCTTCCATCTTCAAGGACTACAGGAATTCCCCCACCACCTGCTGCTATAACAATCACATCATTTTTCATAAGCAATTTTATCACATCTTTTTCAATAATGTCCAGAGGTTTTGGAGATGGAACAACTCTCCTCCAACCTCTACCCGCATCTTCAACTATTTTCCAACCTTTTTCACGTTCCAATTCTTCTGCCTCTTCTTTTGTATAAAAAGGTCCGACAGGTTTAGTTGGGTTTTCAAAAGCGGGATCATTTTTATCCACTATTATTTGTGTAATCAAAGCGGAAATTTCCCTCTTCCTTCCTTTCTCTTTCAAACAATTATTCAAGGTTTGAGCAATCATATATCCTAAACTACCTTGAGTTTGTGCATCATTAACATCAATAGGAAAAGGTGGAATTTTATTTTTTGCAATTTCCTGTTGGATTAGCAAATTTCCAACTTGTGGTCCATTTCCGTGAGTAATCGCAATATCATACTCATCAAGCATATTAACTATATAACTTGCAGTTTCAGAAAGATTTTTTATCATATTTTGTGCAGTGGGTTTTTCTCCTGGCCTATTAACTGCATTCCCACCAATTGCAACAACAGCTAATTTTTTCATTATTTTCCCTCCTTTTGTACACTAATAGCCGCTGCAATAGCAAGTGAATTTTTCTTTGATTCACTTGTATCAGCACGTGAAACTATAACAATAGGCGCCTTTGCCCCCATCACTATACCGGCAATCTTACCATTGGCAAGATAAATTGCAGATTTTCCTAAAAAATTTCCGCTATGTATATCTGGCACAACCAATATATCTGCCTTTCCCGCTACATCACCTGAAACTTTTTTTATTTTAGCCGCAAATTCACTTAAAGCATTATCCAATCCCAACGGTCCATCTACTACACAACCTTTTATTTGACCTCTCTGCGCCATCTTTGCAATAATTGCCGCTTCCATAGTTTCAGGCATATCTGGATTTACAACCTCAACTGCTGCAATAAGGCCTACCTTCGGTTCTTTATATCCCAATTTATGTGCAAGTTCAACAGCATTTTTAATAATTTGAACCTTTTGTTCCAATGTTGGCTTTATTACCATTCCGCCATCTGTAACAAGCACAATCCTATCCATGCCCGGTGTCTCTAATAATGCAACGTGAGATAACAAACCATTTCCTCTCAATCCCCATTCTTTGTTTAAAACTGCTTTTAATAAAGTGGAAGTTTTAATAAGGCCTTTCATTAGAATATTGGCATCACCAGATGAAACTAATTTCACTGCTTTTTCCGCTATCTCATTTTCAGATTTTGCATCAACAACTGGCAAATCCATGCCTAATCCATTTAAATTTCTTCTCACAATTTCCTCATTTCCAACCAAAATAGCTTTTATTCCATAATCTTTGACATCTTTTATAGCTTTTAAAGCCTCTATATCCTCTGCACCAGCTAATGAAACAACCGCATCTTTGGTCTTTGCAATATCTACAATTTCTTCAAAACTCTTTAGCATTCCTTCACCTCCCAAGATATTTGACAATTGATGCCATAAATGTCATACTGAGTATTGTATCAAAAACCACCCTATAGTCATCATGCACTAATTTAACTTTCCTTCCATCAATTCTTTTAACAAGTGGCAACATTTCCACCAAATCAGCACGAGCTGTATCTGAAAGTTCAACGACTAATTCTATAGGTTTCTCAAATTTTACAATTTCAAATTCCTCTCTTGGTACCCCTATCATTTGCTTTGTCTTATTCTCAATATCCAAAAGAACTTTTTTCATAGATTTGTGCTTTGCAGAAAATCTTCCCAAAGAAGTTTTTGTCTCCACATAAAACAAATTTTTAAAATTAACCTGTGTTTTTAGTTTATCATCCCCTATAATCATTGCAACAGGTACATTGTAAAGTCCTGCATAAGCAGCGTTAATGATTGCTTCATTCATTATCTTTCCATTTATCCAAATATTATGTATAGAAGATGAAGAATATGTATGATCCATTACTGCATATCTTGTGCCAATTCCAGCATGATAACCAAAAAACACAACTCTATCAAAAGTTTCATCAAGACCTGTCATCATGTAATCCTTTCTCAACCCACCGGATATTATTTCCACATTATCAAATTTCTTTGTAATTTCCCACAACACGTTATCTCCCATGGCGTGAGAATCGGAAATCAACACATAATTATTTCCAACAGCTTCCAAAAATTTTTCTAGTTGTTCCATAAGCAGATGTTGTTTGAATTTAATACCATATTCCACATCAGACCACTGCGTTATCCCACCTAATCCTTCAAAATCTAATGAGACATAAATTTTCATATTTTTCACCTCCATGTTACAAATTTATTTTATCTTAAATCCCCAAAAAATCTAAGCTTCGCATACTTGTGTAAAAATTAGAAAATCAAAAATTCTCATCAATACTTAATTTTCTTTGTTCTTAAAAAAGAAATTTAATAACCCTGCCACATTGTTTCACATTATTGGGAATTTATTCAGAACATTGACACATTTTTCCCTTGAATTTTTACATTGAGGTATGAGATAATAGATTCTGCCCCACCAAAAAATATTCAAAAATAATCCTTGAGGTGTTTCCTATGAAAAAAGAGATAATAGTTGCACTAAAAGAAAAAATTAGCCGCCAAAATTGGGAAAGTTGGTTCTTGGATTTTGATATTAGGGAAATTAAAGATAAACATGTCATTTTCGAAGTTGGAAATATCTTTATAAAAGATAGGCTAGAAAAAAAGTTTAATAAAATTATTTCAAAAATAGTCAAAGATATTTTGGGAAAAGATAGTACATTTGAAATTACATACAAAGAGGTCAAAAACGTTAAAAGTGAAGCTGGTCCATTAATCAAAAAAAGACCTCTTTTAATCACACCACTTAACCCAAAATATACTTTCGAAAATTTAGTTGTAGG
Source organism: Thermosipho sp. 1070 (assembly GCF_001682135.1). Lineage (NCBI taxonomy): Bacteria > Thermotogati > Thermotogota > Thermotogae > Thermotogales > Fervidobacteriaceae > Thermosipho > Thermosipho sp. 1070. The sequence goes on from NZ_CP007121.1 coordinate 240,309, forward strand.
TGAATTTAATAAGTTTGCATACAACGTATTTATTGAAGCAAGCAAAAAACCAGGCTTTTACAACCCAATATTTCTATACAGTGGTGTTGGGCTTGGTAAAACACACCTTGCTCAAGCACTTGGAAATTATCTACTTGAAAGTAACCCAGATATGAAAGTTGCTTATCTTACAAGCGAAGAATTTATGAACGAAATGTTTTCGGCCATAAAAAACGGAAATATTGAAGATTTTAGGGAAAAATACAGAAAAAAAGCGGATATCCTAATAATAGACGATATCCAATTTTTAATAGGAATAAAATCGGCTCAAACAGAACTCTTTCATACATTCAATACTATACACGAAGCTGGAAAACAAATTATAATCTGTTCAGATAGAACCCCTCAAGAATTAAAAGATTTTCATTCAAGAATGATTTCTAGATTTCAAATGGGGTTGCTAGTAAAGATCGAAAAACCAAACAAAGAGGATTTATTTAAAATCGGCAAAAAAATCTGTCAAATGAAACACATAGAAATTGAAGACAAAATTATTGATTATATCAGTAATGTATACGATAATCCCAGACTCATACACGGGGCAATTCTAAAATTAATCGCATATAAAAATCTATACGGAAAACTAAACCTTTCTATTGCCGAAAGTATACTAACAAATGTCTCCAAACCTCCAAAATCATTTGAACAAAGACTCCTTGAAATCTTAGCAGATATTTTTGATTGTTCACCAGAGGATATAATATCATCTAAAAGGACAAAAAATATTTCATACGCAAGAAAAGTAGGAATGTACTACGCCGTCAAAAAATTAAATCTTTCAACTAGAGATGTTGGAACTATCTTTAAAAAGTCACATTCATCTGTAGTACAAAACGTAAAACAAGTGGAAAAATTGATAAATGATGGAAATATTATAGTAAAAAATTACTTAAAACAAATAGATAAAACATCAAAAACCTTTGCACATGGTGAAAGCATGTGATATAATCTTAATAGTAACTTTAATATCAGGAGGTGTCTAGGATGAAAGTTAGAGTAGACGAAGCAACATGTATCGGTTGTGGTGTATGTGAAAATCTTTGTCCAGATGTTTTCAAAATAGGCGACGATATGAAAGCAAAAGTTCTTCAACCAGAAACAGATCTCGAATGCGCAAAAGATGCAGCAGATAGCTGTCCAACATCTGCAATTACAGTTGAAGAGTAGTTAGAAAAAAAAGAAAAAACACCCTCAACTATGAGGGTGTTTTTTTATACTGCTATTTTCCTTCAAATTTAATATAATCGAATTTATTAAAAAAAACTTAAATAAAAGTGAAAAAATTAATTTTATTGTAATTTTTTACAGAATTTATGCTATAATTCTTTGTAGATAAACTTTTAAATTCATGATAGAATTAGAATCCAAAAAACAACAAAGTGGAGGTGCTAATTTGATGAAACGGGCTTTATTTTTTTCTTTTTTAATAATCTTCTCAATAATGGTATTTACGATTAATCTGGAAAAATCAAAGGAGCTGTTCTTGTATTATATCCAAAATTTTGATAATCCCAGCGATGAATTTCTTTTGACTGTCAAAAAATCTATTGACAAAGATTTACCTTTATATAGATTTTACAAAATAGCACTAGTAGGTAGTGTTGAAAAGACAGATGTAACGAAAAAGGTTGGGGATTATCTTAATGTTATATACAAGCAAACAATATCTAAAGATTACAATGAACAGCTTGCACGTGCAATGTTTTTTTCGTACCTTGAATCCTCCCTTGAAAGAAAAAAGTTTGAACCCAGCTTTATTAAATCTTCCCCAAATTTCAATCAATTTTTTAACAAATACCAGTCAAAAGTAATTTTTGCTTCCAGAAACTTCATTTCAGATCTCTTTGCAAAACATTTAGGTGCAAAAATAGATCTCCCTCATGACATCGCCGCACCATATTATACATATGAATTTAAATATACACCAAAATTCAACCAACCTGAGTTTTCAGATGAAATAAAAATTTTGCTTAATAATGAAGAAATAAAGAGTAAATTTAATGAATACCTTGGAGAAATAAAAAAACACCCAGATAGATTATCCTATTACATAAATAGGTACACCAGCCTTATGCAAAGAAACATTATAAAAGATATTTCCAATTTAAAAAATCATTTCTCTGAGTATTTCGCAAAGCTTCCTCCCAAAAAAACAAATTTTTGGTGGATAAGGTGGATCATATATGTTTTAATCATACTAATTTTCTTTAAATCAAGAAAATGGAATTATGTTATTTTAACAATTTCTATTGTTGAAATACTATATTTGTTCTTAGCATTTGATGTACTTTCAAACACAGACGCAACTATATATGGGTTAATAGCCTTCTTTGCACTGATTGCTTCCATATTTATAACACTAAAAAACAAAAAAATATTTGATATTATCATTGTTTCATTATTAGTTCTTTCATTTTTCATTCCAGCGTTTTCTACAAAAGATCTACTCATGAAAAATCAAAAAGATTTTCAGAATTCCATATATTTTGATGAACTTACAAGCGACGTCTTAAAGGATAAATATTCTAGATTTTCAAATATTATTACCAATTTGTTGACAATTGTTAATTCAAGTATTAATAATACAGAAAGTATAGTAAATAGAATAAAAATTAACCTAAACGAAATTGATAAAAACGTAAAAACAGCTGAATACAAAAGCATTGAAAACTTTGATAATAGAATTAAAGATTTTAAAAGCCTAAAAGATGAACTATCAAACTATGTAATTGAAGAAGATATAAACAAAAGCCAATTTAAAAGAGCGGAAAAAGACCTAGAAAAGTTTTCAAACAAAATAGCAAAACTCTCTTCCGAAAAATTTGAAAAATTATTTGTATCAGAACTTAAAAGAAGACTAAATTTAGAAGAAATCGCTCCATCTGTTCGTAAATTAGAAAAAATTATATCAAATACAAAAGACAAAAATAGCTTAAAAATATACTTCTATAAAACAAAATTCGGCATAATAACTTTCGTTCTTATAACAATTGGTCTATTTTTATACACTTTAAAAAACAAAAATTATTTTATTTGGATAATAGCATCGATATTGTCATCAATATTAATGCTTATAACCCCCATTAATTACATTGTCCAATTCGGTGTACCAATGTTGAAACTAAATTATACATTTACTATTCCAACATTATTTATAATTTCCATTTTAATCTTATTTAACTCATTAAAATCTTTACCCAAAAAGGGTTAAACTCTTAAAAGGAGGGATATTTCATGAAGAAATTACTTGTTTTCATTTTAGCAATGTTTTTTGTGGTAAGTGCCTTTTCATTTAAAGCAATTATGGTAACAGACACTGGAGGTCTTGGCGATAAGTCATTTAACGATGGAACTTGGGCAGGTATTCAAAGAGCCGGTAAAGATTTAGGAATAGAAACACAAGTTATTCAATCGTACGAACAAGCAGATTATATCTCAAACCTTACAAAAGCCGCTCAAGAAATACAAAAGGAACCAGATGGTGGTATCGTATATGCTGTAGGATTTATGATGACTGATGCTCTTTTCCAAGTTGCTCAACAATTTCCAGATGTATACTTTGCAGGAATAGACATTGCACCTCCAACAGAAGATGTTCCACCAAATGTAATATGTTTCTTATTCAAAGAACAAGAATCTGCGTTCTTGGTTGGATATATAGCAGCCGCAACTACAAGAACGGGAAAAGTTGGATTTATAGGTGGAATTCCTATTCCTCCTGTTGAAAGATTCAGATACGGTTTTGAAATTGGTGTGAAGGTATACAACGATTTACACGGAAGAAATGTAGAAATTTTAAAGGGTTATACAAATGCATTTAGTGATCCAAAAAAAGGTAAAGACCTTGCACTTTCACAATTTGCAGGAGGCGTAGATATTATATTCCACGCAAGTGGTGCTTGTGGTAATGGTATTATTGAAGCTGCAAAAGAAAAAATGGTATCACTCGTTGGAAAAGAAGATCTCGCAACAATTTTGGATTACGCATACTCAAACGGCGGATATTTTGCAATTGGTGTAGACGTTGATCAAGACTATATGGCACCTGGTATAGTACTTGCAAGTGCGATGAAAGGTGTAGATACAGCATCATATCTCGGTGTAAAATGGGCATACGAAGGAAATTGGATGCCAGGTATACACAAACTTGGTCTTAAAGAAAACGGTGTAAGAATGAGTCCAATGAAATACACAAAAGGGTTAGTTACTAATGATACACTTGCAGAACTTGCATACCTTGTTACACTCATTAAAAATGGCATACTTGTAATCCCAGAAACAGAAGAATCACTTAAATCCTTTAAAACCCCAAAAATAGCATTCCCATTCTAAAAGCTAAGGGGGGCTCTCCCCCTAGCTTTGTTATTTTACCAAGGTAATAAAACTTTGGTAAAGTAACAAAGCAGAAAGGAGGATTACATTGTGTATGCAGTAGAAATGGTAAACATTGTAAAAAGGTTCCCCGGAGTTTTGGCAAATGATCACGTCACCATTAGAATAAAAAAAGGCGAAATACACGCCATTGTCGGTGAAAATGGTGCTGGAAAGTCTACGCTAATGAATCAACTTTACGGATTATATCATCCAGATGAAGGTGATATCTTTATCAACGGACAAAAAGCACAAATCAAAGGGCCAAAAGATGCTATTAAAAACGGGATCGGTATGGTCCACCAGCATTTTATGCTTGTTGATACATTAACCGTTGCAGAAAATATAGTTTTAGGTAGTGAACCTACTAAAGGCATGAACTTTGATTTAACAAAAGCAAAAAAAGATGTAAAAGAACTATCTGAAAAGTATGGATTGCTAGTTGATGTAGACGCAAAAATAGAAGATATTTCCGTAGGAATGCAACAAAGAGTGGAAATTTTAAAAACATTGTACAGAGGAGCAAACATAATAATACTTGATGAACCTACAGCAGTATTAACACCTCAAGAAGTAGAAGAACTATTTGAAATAATGAGAAAGTTAAAAAAAGATGGAAAAACTATTTTGTTTATCTCGCACAAACTTCATGAAGTTATGGAAATAAGTGAAAGAATAACGGTTATGAGACTTGGAAAAGTAACTGGTGAACTTGAAACTTCAAAAACAAATCCACGAGAAATTGCAAGGCATATGGTGGGAAGGGATGTTGTATTAAGAGTTGAAAAAAAACCTCATGAACCAAAAGATGTAGTATTTGAAATAAAAAACCTTGTTGTAAATGACAATAGAGGGTTAACAGCGGTAAATAACGTCTCTTTTTCAATAAGGAAAGGTGAAATTGTAGGAATCGCAGGTGTTGCAGGAAATGGTCAAACCGAACTTGTTGAGGCTATAACAGGTTTAAGAAAAGTTAAAAGTGGTCAAATATTGTTTGAAGGTAAAGATGTTACAGGTGCAACTCCAAAGCAACTTAGGGAATTGGGACTTTCACATATCCCTGAAGATAGATTAAAACATGGAATCATTGAAGAATTTGAAGCATATTACAATGTTATTTTAGGTCAACACTATAAATCCCCATTTTCAAATGGGACATTTTTAAATCACAAAAACATATTTGAATATACAAAAAATCTTATGGAAGAATTCGATGTTCGTCCAAGGAGAATAGAACATTTAGGTGGGAATTTTTCAGGTGGTAACCAACAAAAATTAGTTGTGGGACGTGAAATTAGAATGGATCCAAAGTTTCTTGTAGTTGCACAACCCACCCGTGGTCTTGATGTAGGTGCTATTGAATTCATTCACAATCAAATATTGAATATGAGAGAAAAAGATGTTGGAATTTTGCTAATTTCAATGGAACTTGAGGAAATATTCTCGTTAAGTGATCGCATTTTGGTAATGTATGAGGGAGAAATAATGGGTGAAGTAAAGCCAAAGGAGACTACTGTTGAAGAAGTAGGTTTAATGATGATAGGCCAAAGATTAGAAGAGGTACGGAGGGGATAAGATGAATAAAAAAGTATCAGCAATACTCATTCCAATAATTTCTGTTTTAATTGCATTGTTAATTTCAACGATAATAATACTTCTTATTGGAAAAAATCCTTTAGTTGCATACTCTGCTTTAATTAGAGGATCATTTGGTTCAAAACAAGCAATTGCAGATACAATAATTAAAACCACTCCTCTAATATTAACGGGTCTTGCGGTTGGTTTTGGTTTTAGAGCTGGTGTATTTAACATTGGTGCTGAAGGTCAAATGGTTATGGGAGCGTTAATTGCTGCAACTTTTGCAGGAAATTTTGGGTCACTTCCCCCGATAATCTCCATTCCATTAACAATATTAATTGCGATGTTAGTAGGTGCAGGTTATGCTGCAATAGCTGGTTTTCTTAAGGCAAAAACTGGGGCACACGAGGTAGTTACAACAATAATGTTAAACTGGATAGCCACATACTTTGCTTCTTATATGGTTACAGGTCCTTTGAAAGTTGGATCTGGTACACCTAAAAGTCCGGAAATTGCAGATTCCGCTCAACTTCCTATCTTAATGAAAGTTGGTGCTATTGAACTGAGCGCTGGAATAATCATCGCAGTTGTCGCTGCAATATTTATGTATATTCTTCTAAACAAATCAACAACAGGTTATGAAATAAAAGCTGTAGGTTTTAATCCATATGCAGCAGAATACGGGGGAATCTCCGTTGCAAAGAATATCGTACTTGCAATGGCAATAAGTGGCGCACTTGCAGGTCTTGCAGGCGCAACTGAATTAATGGGAGTACACCATAGATTTCTCGGTGAACTTTCCGGTGGTAAGGGATTTGACGGTATCAGTATCGCATTAATTGGTCAAAATAATCCGATAGGAATAATCTTTGCAGCACTTTTAATAGGTGCATTAAGAACGGGAAGTAATGAAATGCAATTTGTCGGGGTTCCAAAACATATGGTTATGATAATACAAGGTATAGTTATCTTTCTTGTAGCTGCCGATAGAATAGTACGCACTATTATGATCAGAAAGAAGGTGGAAAAATGAGAATATTAGAGGCAATATTTCTAGTATTTGCAAACCCTCTTTTTTATAAAATTACATTAACAGCTTCAACTCCTTTAATATTTGCTTCACTTGGTGGTGTTTACAGTGAAATTACCGGCGTTGTCAACATTGCATTAGAAGGTATTATGCTCCTTGGAGCGTTTACATCTGTAGTATTTACATATTTTACTGGTAGTGTGTGGATTGGAATATTAATGGCAGTAGTCTCTGGTGTTGCCTTTGCATGGTTGCATGCTTGGGGAAGTATTAAATGGGCTGGAAACCAGGTAGTTTTGGGAACTGCATTAATACTAATTGCACAAGGTGTAACCGGATTTTTAATGGTACCAATTTTTGGAAAACCAGGACAAACTGATTTTGTTGGAAAAGTTAAAGAAATAAAGATTCCAGGTCTTTCAGATATACCTTTTATTGGAAAGATATTTGGAGAGTTAAGTCCATTTATATACATAGCGTTCATATCAGTTGCATTTTCATGGTGGCTTATATACAAAACCAAATTGGGACTTAGAATGAGAGCTGTAGGTGAAAACCCAGAAGCTGCAGATACTCTAGGTGTTAATGTCTACGGTATAAGATACTTTGGAGTTTTAATGAGTGGTGTTTGGGCAAGTCTTGCAGGTGCGTATCTTAGTATCGGTGAAGTAGGACATTTTAGAGAATTAATGTCAGGTGGAAGAGGTTTTATTGCACTTGCAGCTATGATTTTGGGAAAATATAATCCAGTTGGTGCAATGCTTGCAAGTTTGTTATTTGGTGCATCAAGTGCTTTTGCTAATCAAATGCAAAGTAGTTCTCTAATCCATGTTTCAGCTACAGTTAAACCATTATTTGATATGATACCATTTGTCCTTACAATAATCGTTGTTGCAGGATTCGTTGGAAAATCACGTCCACCAAAAGCTGATGGAGTACCATATGAAAAAGTATCATAATGAAAAAGTATCAAAAAAAGGCTTCGGATAATCCGAAGCCTTTGATCTATTTATATACAAAATAAAAAAGACGAAGCTTGGGCTTCGTCTTTTTAATTGGCGGGGACGACGGGATTTGAACCCGCGGCCACCGGTGTGACAGACCGGCGTGATAACCAGGCTTCACCACGTCCCCAACTCTGGTAAGGAAATTCTATCACGATATTTTAAACTTGTCAATTATCTTCTATCAAAGGCAAAGCACAATGCTTTGCCTTATCTGGCGGGGACGACGGGATTTGAACCCGCGGCCACCGGTGTGACAGACCGGCGTGATAACCAGGCTTCACCACGTCCCCAACTCATCTTTTTCACAAAGACCATTATTTATTTTGCCATATACTCTTTGTTTTGTCAACATATCTTTTAGTAAAATTTTAGTTAATTTATCCTTCGTTTTTTACTAATTCATTAATCTTTCCTTTATCAAATAAAAACTTTGCTATATATAGAAAAGGAGTGTCAGCAGCTGCTACTATCCATTTGAAAAAATATGTTGTCCACAAAATACTCCAAAACACATTTAACTCATAAACACCCCAAAACGCTATAAAACAAAACACAAAACTATCAATAAGCTGTGAAATCATTGTTGATAAATTATTTCTTATCCATAGATATTTTGTTTGAGGAAATTTCTTTTTCCATATATGAAAGGCCCAGATATCGTGCATTTGCGAAAGCCAATATGCAGAAAGTGATGCAATAACTATTCTTGGCATAAAAGAAAAAATAGTAACCAACGCTTCCTGTGAAAAATCAGATGCATCTGGTTTAAACAACAATGCAATTTGCATCATTATTGTCATGGTAATTAAACTCAAAAAACCAACCAAAACTGCCTTTCTTGCTTCCTTTTTCCCATAATTTTCGGAAAGGATATCAGTAACCAAAAATGTAGTTCCGTAAACTATATTCCCCAATGTCGCAACAAATCCAAATAACTCTACCGTCTTAATAACTTGGATATTTGCAATAATAGTTGCCAAAGTAGTCCAAATAAACAATCCAGTCTTACCAAAATACTTGTAAAAAATTAATATACCGGAAAAGTTAGCAACCATCAATACTATCCAAAGGATTTCGTTACTCACCAAAATACCTCCTTATTCTAATATTTCTATCCCAAAACCAGCCATTCCAATTCCCACATGTGTCGAAATTACCTTTCCAGTACTCGACTTATCAAAATAAACTACTTGGTATCTTTCTTTTATTAATTTGTACATTTCATCAACATGTTCTCCTCCATTGCAATGTATACCCGTTAAACCAATCTTTTTTCCTATTTTTACTCCTTCTTCCTCCATCTTAGTCAAAATCATATTATAAGCCTTTTTATACCCTCTAACCTTATCAAAAGGTATTAATTCACCCTCATCATTAATATAAATACCAACTTTTATCTTCAGTAAATTCCCGACAAATCCAGAAAATCTACTAACTCTTCCACCTTTAACCAATGAATTAAAATCAGATACAAAAAAGATCGCATGAAACTTCTTCTTTTTTCTTGCATCAATAATTTTCTTTTCAACTTCTTCTAAATCCAGACCAGCATCTAGCAACTCCCTTGCATATCTTGCCATGTTGGAAATAATTGAAGATGCCATTCTTGTATCTATAACCTTTATTGGTATATCAAATTCTTGAGATGCAAGTAATGCTGAATTGTATGTACCTGATATTTTTGTAGATATTGTTAAAACCAAAATCCCTTCATATCCTTCTTCTATAGCTCTCATATATGCATTTTGAAACTGCACAATTGATGGCTGAGATGTTTTTGGCAATTCTTGTGCGTTTAAAAGTTTTTCGTAAAATTTTTCCAATTCTTTTTCATTTCTTGTATCATCTGGTTCGCTTTCACCACTTATCCAATTAATATGTAGCGGTACAATTTCAATATCATACTTTTCAAGCCAACTTTCCGGAATATCAGATGTACTATCTAAGATAATCTTTGTCTTCATATTTACCCCTCCTCTAAAATCTTTCTATGCAATTCTTTAATATTTCTAACCTTTAATATTTTATCACCTTTAATATTTTCATCATAAGGAATTATAAATCTTTCAAATCCAGCTTTTTTCGCATTTTCAATTCTTTTTGCCAAATCCCGTACTTTTCTAACACTACCATCCAAACCTACCTCTCCAATAACCACCATTTTACCCAAATACTTATTAAATAACGAAGATAGTATAGAAGCAGCAATTGCAAGATCACTTGCCGGATCTGTAATTTTAATACCACCTGATACATTTAAATAAATATCATGTGCATCTATTGGCAAATTTAAATGTTTTGAAATTACTGCACTTAATATTATCAACTTTCTTACATCAACTCCATGTGAAATCCTTCTTGAAGTAGCTATTTTATCTCTTGATACAAGACTTTGAATCTGAACCAAAATAGGTTTTGTTCCCTCATACAAACAAGAAATAATATTTCCCGGCATTTCACTCTCTTCGATAAAAACCTTATTTTTCAATTCTTCAAGCCCCGTACTCTTCATTTGAAAAACGGCTATTTCCCCACTAGGTCCAAATCTATTTTTTAAAACTCTTAATATACGAAAATCCGTTGTTTTTTCCCCCTCAAAATAAATAACGGTATCCACTATATGCTCAACTAATTTAGGACCAGCTATATTACCTTCTTTGTTTACATGCGCAATCAATAAAACGGAAATTTTTCTTTCCTTTGAGTACTTTCTGATTTTCTCTACAACGGTCCTTAACTGCAAAATTCCACCTGGAACACCTTCAACTTTATTTGAAAAAATAGTTTGTATAGAATCAAACACGATAAATATAGGAGAAATTTTTTCTATATTCACAAAAATAGATTCTAGTTCATTATCAGTAGTAACATACAAACTTTCATTTTTCACATTTAATCTTTTAGATCTTAGGGCAATTTGTTCTATGCTTTCTTCACCACTAACATACAAAACCTTTCCAACTTTTGAAATTAAATAACTAATTTGAAGTGCAAGCGTACTTTTTCCAACACCAGGCTCCCCACCTAAGAGAATAACTTGTCCTGGTACAATTCCCCCACCAAACAATCCATCCAATTCTTCTTTACTTGTTTTAATCCTTTCAATCTTCAAAATATTTAAATCATCACTAAGCAAAAAAATGCGGGACCCTTTCCCCGCATTTATTTTCTCTTTCACTTCAAATTCCTTTGCACTATCCCAAGCATTACAAACGGGACATCTACCAAACCATTTTGGTGATTCATACCCACAACTGTCGCAAACATATACTTTTTTGGCTTTACTCATTCTTTACCTTTACCTTCTTTTCTCTCTTTTTCTTAAATACAATTTTTCCTCTTTCATATGAACATAAAATAATGTCATTTTCTTTAAATTTTCCCTTTAACAATTCCTCTGATAGAGGATCCTCTATATATCTTTGAATAGTTCTCTTCAAAGGTCTTGCACCATATGCCGGTTCATATCCTTCCTGTACCAAAAAGTCTTTTGCACTTTTTGTTAATTCAAGTTTCAATCCTTTTGATTCTAACCTACTTCTAATATCTTTCAACAAAATATCTATAATTTCTCTAATGTGCTTTTCAGTTAGCTTGTGGAATACTACAATTTCATCTATTCTATTTAAAAATTCCGGTCTAAATGTTTTCTTTACTTCTTCAATAACCTTGGATTTCATTTCACTAAATTCCGCATTTAAATCTTCACTGTCGACAAATCCTAAAGATTTTTTACCTGAAACTATTTGGGCTCCTCCAATATTACTAGTCATTATAATTATTGCGTTTCTAAAATCTACGATGTGCCCCTGAGAATCTGTTAGTCTTCCATCATCCATTATTTGCAGTAACAAATTAAATACATCTGGATGTGCTTTCTCAATCTCGTCAAATAAAATAACCGAAAATGGTCTTCTTCTTACCTTCTCCGTAAGAGTACCTCCTTCTTCGTAACCCACATAACCAGGAGGCGCACCTATTAACCTAGAAACTGAGAACTTTTCCATATACTCACTCATATCAAACCTTATTAACGCCTTTTCATCCCCAAACAAATATTCAGCTAACGTCTTTGCAAGTTCAGTTTTTCCTACCCCAGTAGGTCCAAGAAACAAGAAAACGCCAACTGGTCTTCTTGGATCTTTCAAACCACTGCGAGCACGTCTTATAGATCTAGCAATTGCCTTTACAGCTTCATCTTGACCTACCACTCTATTGTGAAGTGCTTCTTCAAGCTTTAATAACTTTTCGCTTTCTTCTTCTTCAAGTTTCTTTAAAGGAATACCTGTCCAATTTGCCACAACCTCTTCAATATCTTGAACATCTACTACTATGACACTGGTTTCTACTTTTTCCTTCCACTCTTCGTACTTTCTAGTATACTCTGATTTCAATTGCTGTTCTTCCTCTTTTAATTTTGCCGCTTCCTCGTAATTTTGGTTTGCCACTGCTATTTCCTTTTGAAGTTTAATATTCTCAATTTTATTTTTATAAATATACAAATCATTCGGCATAACAAACGCCTTTAACCTTGCACGTGCTCCCGCTTCATCTATAACATCTATAGCCTTATCAGGCAAGAAGTGATCACTAATATATCTTTGTGATAAATACACCGCCGCTTCTAGTGCTTCATCAGTGTATTTTACTTTGTGATGCAACTCATATTTTGGCTTTAACCCTCTTAATATTTCAATTGTCATCTGTGCAGATGGTTCTTGAACGTAAATCTTTTGAAATCTTCTTTCAAGAGCCGCATCTTTTTCAATAAACATTCTGTACTCATCTGGAGTAGTTGCCCCGATACACTTTACCTCACCTCTTGCAAGTGCAGGTTTTAATATATTTGCCGCATCAACGGCCCCTTCTGCAGAGCCTGCACCTACAATCATATGAATCTCATCTATAAACAATATTATATCCTTTTCATTTTTCAAAACTTGCAAAAGTTTTTTCATCCTCTTTTCAAACTCACCACGATATTTTGTACCTGCAACAAGAGATGCCACATCCAAAGAAAAAATAGTTTTTCCCTTTAAAGGTTCTGGAACCTCACCTGCAACTATTCTTTGAGCAAGTCCCTCAACAATTGCCGATTTTCCAACACCTGGTTCTCCAATCAATACGGGATTGTTTTTCTTCCTCCTAACAAGTACTTGCATAACCCTCTCAATTTCCAAATCTCTACCTATTACCGGATCAAGTTCTCCTTTCAACGCCAAAGCTGTAAGATTAACACCAAACCCTTCAAGTTGTCTTGTTCTTTTAACAATTTCATTTTCCAAATCCAAATAATCTGATTCCTCATCCGTCATATTTCCAGATAACTCCCTTCTTAATTGTTGAATATTAATTCCCATTTTTCTTAAAATATGCACCGCTATACCTTCTCCTTCTTTTAAAATACCCAAAAAGAGATGAAAAGGTCTTATCTTATCATCACCCATATCTTTTGCTTCTTCATAAGCTATCTCGGTAACTCTCTTTGCTCTAGGAGTCATCTGAGGAGACATTATAAATCCCCTCATTCCCATACCAACTATTGAAATTATTTCATTTCTAATCTTTGAATAAGAAATTCCATATCCTTCTAATATTTTCCTTAATCTTTTATCATTCAATTTTAAAATTGCAAGCAACAAATGTTCCGTCCCAACATATGAATGTCCTAATTCTTTTGCTTCTTCTTGAGCTGTTACAAAAACCTCGGCGGACTCTTCCGAAAACTTATCAAACATATATTTCACCTTCCTTTCTGTCCGCACCTTATTTAAATTATACCTTAAATAAACGAAAATATCAATTTTTATTAATTTGATAATATATTTTCAATAAATACCTTATCGTACTCAAAATCATAGTCTGAAAAAATGGATTTTCCCAAAACAATTACTTCTCCATTCCCAATTACTTCTTTTGCAGCAAGTACAATTTTTTTCACAACTTTTGCATCACCATTTCCATCACTATCTTCATTATACGCCGTATCTGAAGAAATTAATACTATGGCATTATCACCTACTATTAAAGAACAAGGACTATAAAATCTTACACCATTTACCAAGATTTTATACTTTGCTCCATAGTTATTAACATCATCGAGAACTTGATCATCATTAAATCTTATACTTGAACCCAAATATTCTAAAATTTCGTTTAAAGTTCCAGTATTTCCACCATTTCTAAAATCACTCTTTGAAGTTATAATAACTTTTCCACCGTTTTGAATAAACATTTTTATGTTATAAATCTCATCTTGTGTATAGCTTTTACCATTTTGAATTATTAAAATATCACCACTTTTATTAATCTTTTGGATATATTCTACTTCAAAACCTTTCTCCTTTAAAAAAGATTCAAATTTTGTCAATTTTTCTTTCCCATAATCATTTCCATGCCCAATATCTATTAAAACCCTTTTAGAAACATTCGAAAAAACACCAAAATATTTATCTAAATCCTCTAAGTTCATTACCGTAGCATTTAAAAGTTTTCTGTATATTTCAAAATAATTTTCATCGCTTCCCTTTATTAAAATTATCTTCCCTTTAAATTCCTTTAAAGCTTTTAGTTCTGGACTTAAAAGATCTTTTGAAAAATCGAATCCGTCAATTTTGGGCGTAGAAATAATCAATATATCAACATTTTCAAGATTATTCAAAAATCTCTTTGGGTATAAAACCTTGTATCCATTTCTTCTAAGTATTTCTGCAAATTTTTTCAAATAATCCAAATGATCATTTTCATGCAAAGTATCTATTACAACAGTCTTTTTATAACTTTTTATAAATACTTTAAGTGATTGAACAAAGATCCCATCCACATAAAACTCTACTTTATTGCTTCCAGATGATAATTCTAAATCTAAAATTTTATGTCTATTCTCATAAGCATTTAGTAAAACATCTTCAGAATACAATAATTTATTATTCACCTTGATTCCCAAATGTACATCCTTTTCTTTAGGAATTATATTGTAAATATCAAAAGATAATTTTCCATTAAAATAATTACAATTGTTTACGTAGACATCGCTACTCTTTTGAAAAAATATTGGTGCAGTTACAATTTCATCACCATCAGACTGTTTTACATAAACATAATACCATTCATAACCATCTGGTATCTTAATTTTAACATCCGTTGCATAATCATTTAAATTTGGAAATGCACTAACGATTGTGCCACTTTGTGATACAATCGCAAAATAAGTTAATATATCATCATCTTTATACTTGAAATGTAAAATCGCTTCATCTGGGCTTTCTACAATATCTCCCATAATATAATTTTTATAACTAAACGAAAGCTTCACGTTTTTATCCTCAGTACCAAATGTGTGTCTACTCCAAAGTGCTCCCATTACATCTTCATATGTTAAAGTATTCGAAATAATACCTGTTCTTCCTTCATTTGCACTTCCCCAATTTGCCTTGTGATTATCTTGACCAACAGTTGCACCTAAATGCCATCCCTTATTTAACGCCAAATTATAATTTTTTAACATTTCATTACTAATAACATCTCCTTGTTTCCAATTTCCATTTCCCACTTCAATTAAATTCATATATTTATCCGCTTCTGGATAATATTCAAAATCATTAAAGTTCCCGAAAATCTTGATAGGATGGTTAAACTGCCCTAACTTCTTGTGCTTGATTATCCACTTGTAAAAATCTTCTGCAGAAGGCACATTATTTCTGTCAACCCATTCTAAAGATTCATAAACATTAATATGGCCTATTCCAGAAGTCCATTCAAAACCTTGTAGTGCAATAAACTTTCCTTCTATTGTTGCATTTTCAGCCGCTTTTTTCGTTAAAAAAGGTTTAGTCTTCCCATCTATTAACTGAGTAAAATAATACGCATGATCAGTTACAGCCTGAACATCAACATAACTTTTCGCATAATTATACGCATCTTCAGGCAATAACTTTCCATCTGAATAAGAAGTATGTGCATGTAAATTACCGTAATATATATTTGCAAATGAAAAAAACGTAGCTAAAACCAAAAACAATACTACTATCTTTTTCATAGTCTCACCTCAAAATTTTATTTTTCCTTGCCAAATAATTATAACCTAATTTTGGAATGTAAAAAAAAAAATTATGCTACAATATTGTAAAGGGGGGATAATATGTGGCTTATCTTAAGTGATTCACATGATAATTTAACAAAGGCAAAGGAAATAGAGAAGATTATTTCCAAATATTCAATTGAAGCAGTCTTTCACTGTGGCGATTTTGTTGCACCATTTATACTACCGTACTTTTTAAAAGAACAATTTTACGGTGTTTTTGGGAATAACGATGGGGAAAAATTACTGTTATCTCAAAAGTCAAATTATAGAATAAAACCAGGACCATATGAAATAACACTTAATAATTTTAAAATATTGATAATGCACGAGCCATACGCGTTAAATGCGGCAAAAAATAGCGATTTATATGATTTTGTATTCTTTGGCCATACTCATGAATTACTAGCGGAAAAACACAACAACACACTTATAATCAATCCCGGCGAATCATCTGGTTGGCTCACAGGAAAGGCAACTGCTGTTATTTTAGAACCTTTGACAAAAAAATATGAAATTCTAAACATTTGAGATACTAAAATACAAATGCTTTAAAATTGATAAAATAATTTTTCAAGATTAAATTCACTTATGAAAAGAAATCTTTTAATTTTTTAAATTTTGAAAACAACAAATTAAGTTTTAAAGAAAAAATAATACAGATTAATGAAAAGTGATATAATTTAGAAAGGCCAATATATAGGAGGTGAAAAGGTAATGAGTAGTGATAGTTTCAGTTGCAGTTACTCAGACGAACCTTTGCCACGACCACCGTAAAAAATATATAGAGGAGGTAATAAAAATGGTAAAATTTTACACCACAAAAGAAAACAAAATTGTGGAAGTTGAAAAATTTGTTGAGAACTCTCTAATCAAAGTTATTGATCCTTCCGCTGATGAAATTCATATGCTTTCAAGTTTATTGCAATTTGACCCGGATTTTGTATACGACTCACTTGATGATGACGAAAGGGCACGTATTGAAGTAGATGAAGATACCGTATTAATAATCCTAAAAATTCCTAAAAAGTTCGATAGTAGCTCAAAGATTCCTTATCGAACTGTATCAGTTGGTATAATTATTGGAAAAAATTATACCATTTTTTCCTCAAAAGAACCCGTAGAATTTATAGAACATATGATCAAAAATAGTAAATTTGATATCAACAAAAAGAGCCGCATGATCTTTCAAATTTTTCTCATAAATGCGAAGGTTTTTCTTGCATATTTAAAGGAAATAAATAAAACCATTAGCATTATTGAAGAAGAATTACATAGATCAATGAAAAATAAAGAGCTTGAAGAAATGATGTACCTTGAAAAAAGTTTAGTATATTTTACTACTTCACTAAGATCAAATGAAATAATGATGGAAAAATTACTTAGGGGAAATATTATAAAAATTTATGAAGAGGATAAAGATGTTTTAGAAGATGCCATTATCGAAAACAGGCAAGCAATAGAGGTTTCAAATATATACAGTGACATTTTGGCAGGGATGATGGATTCATATGCCTCTGTTATTTCAAATAATTTAAATATCGTCATGAAAATATTAACAGTTGTTACTATATTAATGCAGATTCCGACAATAATAACTAGTTTCTACGGCATGAACGTGAAATTACCAATCCAGCATAATTCCTTGGCTTATTTATATATAATCATATGGTCCATTGGAACTGTGGCACTCACACTTGTTTGGTTTAAAAAGAAAAAATGGTTATAATCTCCTTTCAGCCAAGCTGAAAGGAGATTAATTGAAAAACTTTGCCATGGTTTCTACAACATAATCAATATCCTCTCTTTTTATCCAATAATGTGTAACAAACCTAAACACTCCGTCCTCTGGCGGATTTATTTTTATGTTGTTTTTTAAAAGATACTCAATAAATTCATTTGTGGAAAAATTCTTATCGATCTTGAAAAATACCATGTTTATTTCAACCTTTTCGACAATTTCTATAAAGGCAAAATTACTCAACCTTTTTGCCAAATATCTTGCATTTTCATGATCTTCTTCCAATCTAAAACGCATTTTTTCTAATGCAACAATGCCCGCCGCAGCTAATATTCCCACTTGCCGCATACCACCGCCCATTATTTTACGCTTTTTTCTCGCCCTTTCAATAAACTCCTTGTTTCCAACCAAAAGTGAACCAACAGGTGCACATAACCCTTTTGAAAGACAGATATTTATAGAATCAGCATATTTTGCAATTTCTTTTGGTTCCACCTTTAGAAAGGTTGACGCATTAAACAATCTTGCTCCATCTAGATGAATAGGAATATTTCCTGCTATTTCTCTTATTTTTTTAAAGTTATCCAAAGGTATTACATTCCCATTTGAATGGGCATTTTCAAGACAAATCAATCCTGTTCTGGGATAGTGTATATCTTCAACTTTCCTTATCTTACTCTCTAAAACTTCAGGAATCATCGCACCTTTTTTTGTCTCAACTGTTCTTAGCTGCACACCTGCAATTACAGCAGCAGCACCTGCTTCATGCTGGACTATATGATAGTTGTCACCGATAATAACCTCATCTCCTCTTTGACAATGGGTAAACAAAGCAAGTTGATTTGCAAAAGTACCACTTGGAACAAACAAGGAAGCTTCTTTTCCCAATATATCTGCACATAACTTTTCAAGCTTGTTTACCGTTGGATCATCCATATATACATCATCTCCAACTTCTGCGTATGCCATTGCCTTTCTCATCTCTTCTGTAGGTTTTGTTACTGTATCACTTCTTAAATCTATGTACATTAGAACACCTCCTTATCAAAAAAGGCCGAGGATTTCCTCGGCCATATAAACATTTAATTTAAAATTATTCTCCTTCCAATGGGGTACCTTTTGATGCCTCATCAAGAACAGAATTCAACGCTTTGAAGAAGTCTACTCCTTGTTTTCCCAATTTTCCCACTGTTTGACTTACAAGTGCTTGAGATTCAAGGATTGATAACAGATTTGTTGGATCGTAGAAATACAAAACGTGTAATTCAACAATATTTCCCTTTCTTACTTCCCAACTTGCATATTTTAAAGCTCCACTCACAATAGCATTCGCCATAACCTTAGTAATTCCTTTATAAGCACTAACGGCTGCCTCAACAAGCTGTTGACTTGCTTTTTCTTCGTTGTTATTTGTCTGTACACTTTGTAATTGTCCTTCAACAACTTTTCTAAAGGTTTCAACTTTTGCATTTAAAAATTCCGCAATTTTACCTAAAGCTTGCGTCCTTGCTGCATTCTCTGCAATTGACATATTTACTCCGCCACCAACATTTACTCCTTCAAAAAGGAAAAGTCTCCCTTCACGTGCAAGTTGCGCAACTTTTGCTTCGTACGAATAACTTACTTGCACATTTTCTGCTTCTTTAGGTAATTTCCATATCCTAATCCCTTGCGCTTCAATATACCTATCCTTTGGTAATAAAAAGAATATAGCTCCAACAACCAACGCAGCAGCTAAAACACCCACACCTATCCACAATAACATGTTGTTTTCCATGGTATCACCTCCTCAGGAAATATTATAACATTAAGTTATTTAATTACAAAATTATATCCATATTTTAATTGCTCATTTTCCATCAAATGTTTTTGTACATACTGCCCACAATTACTACCTATTTTATTTTCCTCCAACTCTCCAATACTTATTATAACATCATACCCATTACTCTTTAGTTTATCCACAAAATATTTGTGATTAACTGGCATAAAAGTCTCAAGATCAATATCTGACTCTAATCCATTCTTTGTAGCAGAATAAGTGGGATTTACAGGCGTGATTTTTATTAAAAACTTATCCTTATCAAAATACTTAATTATCACATCTGGATCAACTATATTCTGCTTTGCAAGTGCAAAATTCAATGTGACTTTTCTATCTTTTTCCTTCACAAACATTTCTCCATATTCTGCAATTTTTCCAAAATCCCACTTTCTAATGGGAATAATTTTATCGCGTTGTTTTAAATCTGTCGAATGAATAGAAAACTGCAACTGAAAACGACCTCTATAGTGTTTTTCTTTTAATCTAAATAATCTTTCAAAAAATTCATCAGTCCCCACTGGTGCAACTGTTGAAATAGATGGCATTAATCCAGGTGCGTTTAAAATACCAGGAAGTTCTTCTAAGACATCCAATACACCTTCATTTAAAGCGGGCTCTCCCATCCTTGCAAATTGAATTTTAAATTTTTTAACGGGCACATTTCTACCATACCTTGTATCTACCAAAAATAATATTTGCTCAATTATTTCTTCCTTTGACAACTTTCCATTGTAAAATCCCCCAGCATCGCACATTAAACAACCCACTGGACAACCGTTCAACGTGGAAACTATCAACACCCACTTTTCATCCCTTGGTATTGGAGGTTGTATAGATTCCACAAATTCCACAATGTTTCCCTTTGAAGTCTTTGCAAGGTATACATATGCAACTTTTTCATTACCAAATCTCTTTAATATTTTCAACACCCATCCCTCCTCAAAATCTTCATTCCTACCATAATACCATCACCTACTGCAATTGATGCTTGTCTGTAATTTGGATGCGCAACATCACCTATCAGATGGACATTCTTTGCTCTTAAAAAAGATAAATCTATCTTTCGCCCTATAGCAAGTAAAAGTGCATCAAAACGATAAATATTTTCTTTTGTCCTTATTTTAACAAAGTCATTAAAATTTAAAACTTCTTCAATTTTTTCACCCAAACGCATCTTAATTTTAAGAGATTTTGCTATATTATAAAGTCTTGGCAATGCCTTAATTTTTTTACTTCTAGAAAATAAAACAACATTTTTTCCTTGAAGTCTTGCCCTAATTGCGCCATCAAATGCCACATCACCTGCTCCATAGATTGCCAAATTTTTAGACCTTGGAAGATCTCTATACTCATACACAACCTTATCATTTTCAAATTCCTTTATTCTATTTGGTACAGTTCCAGTGGCAATTATTATTTCATCGAAAAAATAATTGTCTTTTTTGGTAATTATCTTGTTCTCTTCTACTATAACGACTTCATCTTTAATAACTTCAACATTGTATAAATTCAAAAATGACACCATATTTTTCACAACATCTTTTCCAGATGCTGGCTTAAAAATGGGAATATTTTCCACTCTCCAAGCATTGATTAACATTCCGCCAAGTTGTTTCTTTTCAAAAATTGTACAATCTATTCCATACCTTTTTAAAAAAACTGCAGCAGAAATCCCTGCAGGGCCTCCCCCCACTATTCCAACGCGCATAAAATTTCCTCCGTTGAGGAAATAATTGCAAATCCATGAGCTAGTGATTTCAACGACGAAAAATGATAAAATTCATTTTTATCCCAAAGCGCATCTTCTACCATAACAATATTAAATCCCCTTACAAATCCGCTTCTAGCCGTTGTTTCACAACAAAGATGAGTCATAACTCCAGTTATTATCAAATCAGTTATACTTTCTTTTTTTAAATAATCCTCCAAATCCGTTTTATAGAATGCATCATATGTATCTTTTTTTACTATTTTTTCCACAACAAAATATGGGTCTATACTCTCCACTACATTTCCCCACCATCTTCTCATATTCTCCGAAGCTCCCACGTGCAATGTCGAAACAATGGGATATCCTTTTTCTTTAAATTTATCTACTAACTTCTCTATATTTTCAAAAATGTTTTCAATCCCACTCAAATAAGCTGGGCTTTTTTCATCAAAAAAATAGCTTTGAACATCTATAATTAACAAAGAAGGTCTATTTAAAATGAGGGGATGTTTTTTTCGCTCTCTATAAAAATTCATTCTAATAACTCCTTTACCATATTTTCCAAATCTTTATTATACTCAAAGAAATTATATGGGATATCTCCAGGTTTTTCGTTATAATAAGGCCTTGTGCAATGTTTACATCCAGATGTTAAAAAGGCCCTTCCCAAATTTTCTTCGTATCTATAATTTATCTTTTCCAACATATTTCCTTTAAACACAAAAGTATCCATTGAAACTTCCTTTTCAAAAATTAAATACCTTGCCAACTGAATCTTTCTATACCTATTTCTATCTGGAGGTATTTTATCTTCTAATTTAGTCCCTTTTATCGGAGTAAACGCAAATAATGCAACATTTACACCAAAATTTTTCATGTTATAAAAGAAATCAATCAATTCTTTATCACTTTCTCCCATTCCAACAATAACATGAGTGGTTATTCTACCAGGATATTTTTCTGCAGCACTCTTTATCAAATTCATTAACTTCTTAAAATCTCCTCCTCTAATCTTACTAAATAATCTTTCATTAACCACGTCAACTGATAAACCAATTGAATCAATTCCAAGCGAAAAATAACTATCTATTTCTTCTAAAGTTAGTGCCCTTACTGAAACAGAAATTACCTTTCCCTTTAAAATTTTTAAAACTTCTTCTAAATCCCTTCTATATCCTCTATAACTTACAACCTGCAAACATATTCGCTTTACATTTATATTTTTTAAATCATTACTTGAAACCTTTTTCCAAACAACTCTAGATAAAAACTTATTATCCACATCCACACTTCTTGCATGGGAACAAAATCCACAATCAAAAACACACCTACCATCAAGCATAAAATAGGCTGTATCCATCTCAATTTTTTTCTTTACATGACCCAAAAGACCTAGTGTCCCATAAGATGCTCTCAATACCATATTATTCACCTCAACTAACATCTAAAAATTTTATTCTTTCCTTATACAATGTCTTTACATGCTCTATCAATTTTCTGTATGCATCCATATTTTCCACTATATACTTTGCATCTTCCCTTGCCTTTACAATAATATCTATATCATTTACTATATCTGCTACTTTAAATTCAGGAAGCCCATGTTGTTTTACTCCTAAAAACTCTCCCGGCCCCCTTAATTTTAAATCATATTCAGAAATTTTAAAACCATTGTTTGTCGATGCGAAAAAGTTCAACCTTTCCAAAGTTTCTCTTGAAACATTTCCCACAGTAAGAAAACAATAAGATTGTTTATCTCCCCTTCCCACTCTTCCTCGAAGTTGGTGAAGTTGCGCAAGTCCAAACCTTTCTGCGTTTTCAATTACAATCACAGTAGCTTGAGGTACATCTATTCCTACTTCAATAACACTTGTCGAAACAAGGATTTTTATCTCACCTTTTGAAAATCTATACATCGTCTCATCTTTTTCAAAATCACTCATTTTACCATGAATCAATGCAATAGGAATATTCTTAAAGATTTCATCCTTTAATTTTTCATACATAGTAACCGCTGCTTTTACGGAAAGCTTTTCCGATTCATCGATTAAAGGATATACTATATACGCCTGTCCACCATTTTCAATTTCTTGCACAACAAATTTATACACATCTTCTATTTTTGTTTGATGAACCACAAATGTCTTTATAGGTTTTCTTCCTTTTGGCATTTCATCAATTATAGATACATCTAAATCTCCATAAACAGAAAGGGAAAGGGTTCTTGGAATAGGCGTTGCAGTCATAACTAACGTATCCACCAATTTTCCTTTGGTAATAAGTTCTTTTCTTTGTCTTACACCAAATCTATGTTGCTCATCAATTACCACTAATCCTAGATTTTTAAAATGTACATCCTCTTGTATAAGTGCATGTGTTCCAACTATTACATCTATATCTCCATCTTTTAACATTTGTTTTATTCTATTTTTTTCAGAACTAGAAGTTGCTCCTAAAAGCAATGCTACTTTTATTTTAAATCTTGATAGATGGTCATATATCTTTTTGTAATTTTGTATAGCTAAAATCGATGTTGGCACCATTACCGCAGATTGAAACCCTGCTTCATGGTTATCCAAAATTGCAAGCTCTGAAACTATAGTTTTTCCAGAACCTACATCTCCCTGCAACAATCTATTCATAGGTTTATTAGATTTCAAATCCTCTTGTATCTCTTTATACGCTTTTAATTGCGCACTTGTTAATTTAAACGGGAGCTTTTTTAATAATTTTGAAGAATAAATTCCGTCAAAATTCTTTGAAATTCCTCCAACAAATTCACTTTCCTTTTTTGTTAATAAAAAAGCAATCTGTAAATACAACAACTCTTCGTATGCCAGTCTAAATCGTGCCATTTTTTGATGGTATACACTCCTTGGAATGTGCATACCTGTATATGCTTGATGTATATCCAATAACTCCCTTTTTTCCCTTATATCTTCAGGTATAACTTCTTTATAATTATAAATGTTATAAAGGTTTTCTTTAACAACCTTTCGAATGACATGTTGCTTTATCCCTTCGGTAAGCGAATAAATAGGAATAATTTCCCTTTTTGAACTTTTTACCATCTCAATTTCTGGATTGTGTATTTCAAGAGCACCGTAAAAGCCCTTTTTTACAGTTCCAAAGACAAACACTTTTTTGCGCAAAAAAGTCTTTAAGATATTTTCCATAAAATCTTGATTAAACCATTTTAAAAGAATTTGATACATTCCATCTGCCAAAACAGCACTAACTATTGAAACACCACTTTTTTTTATTTTTTCAACTGAAGTTAAAACCCCGGTAGTAACTACTTTTTCATCTTCTTTAATTATGGAAAGTGGAATTATTTTTCTTCTATCTTCATAATCACGTGGAAAGTAATTTAGCAAATCTTCCACCGTATTTATTCCCAATTTTTTTAATTTTTCAGCCCTCTTTGGACCTACACCTTTTAAATATTTCACAGACATTTTAAGTGATTTTAAATTTTCAAACTTTTCCACCTTATATACCAAATACATTTTCCTAAATCTTTTTACCATACCCGGAATATAACTCATGCGTTTTTCTATTCGCTCTTTTGGCAATTTTTTCATAGCAATTATATAATCATAAAAATCCTGAAGTTTATTTGAAACTTCAGGAATACTCACAAGAGGATCATCTATTTTTTTCATGTTTTCTTCAAAAAACTCAATTAATTCTTCAAAATCTTTTATATTTTCCACATAATCCAAAAATTCTTCGATTAAAAATGGAATATACAATTTTACCCTCCTGTTGATACTATCTTTCCACTATCCATCCTAATTATCCTATGAGCTTTTTTGGCAACGTTTGGATCGTGAGTTACTATAACAAAAGTTGTACCTAACTGTCTATTCATATCCAATATGATTTCCATAATTTCTTCACTGTTCTTTGTATCTAACGCCCCTGTAGGCTCATCTGCCCACACTATTTTGGGATTATTTATCAGTGCACGTGCAATTGCAATCCTCTGTTGCTCGCCACCAGACATCTCATTAGGATATGCATATGCCCTGTGGCTAATATGCAATCTTTCAAGCCACTCAAGCGCTTTTTTTCTTATCTCCCGTATACCAAATTTTTTTGAGATCAAAAGTGGAAGCTCAACGTTTTCAACCGCATTTAATACTGGAATTAAATTAAAAAATTGGAATATAAATCCCATATATTTGGAACGAAAAATAGTTTTCTCATCTTCTTTCATTTTCACAAGATCTTTTCCAAGAACTTTTATACTTCCTGAGGTAGGTTCATCAAGCCCTGAAAGACAATTTAAAAGTGTAGTTTTTCCACATCCAGAAGGCCCTAAAACCGCAACTATTTCTCCTTCTTCTATCTCCAAATCTACACCCTTTAAGGCTTCTATTTTTTCATTTTTTCCATATAATTTTGTTAATTTTTTTGCTTTAACAATCATTTTCTTCACTCCATGTTATAATTTCTCATGTAATATTATAACATGGGAGGGATAACGTGAAAGCAACAATAATATTAAATGGAAACGCAAAAGAAACATTGTACATTAACTCGGACATAATAATTGCAGCAGATGGAGGAGCAAAAGTTTTAAAGGAAAGGGGTATTCTTCCAAATGTCATTATAGGAGACTTAGATTCTTTGGATAATGATACTTTGGAATATTTCAAAAAAAATAACGTTGAAATCATTGAATACCCGAAAGAAAAAGATGAAACGGACTGTGAAATAGCAATTAAATACGCATTTGAAAATGGATACGACGAAATCGAAATATTAAATTTTTTTGGAGAAAGACTTGATATGATACTTGCTTTATTTGGATTGATGAAAAAATTTGACACAAAAATTTTGTTAAGATCTGAAAAATTAGAATGTTCCATTATCAAAAATACATTTGAAAAAAATGTGAAAATAGGAGAAATCTGGTCTTTTATTCCAATTTGTAATGCAAAATTCAAACTAGATGGTTTCAAATACACATTTAACGGGGAAATGAACATAAAAAATCCCATTGGAATTAGTAATGAAACTAATTCTAAAAATATAAAAGTACAAGTTTTTGAAGGAGAGGTGATTTATTTTAGATGGTTGAAAAAACCGTTGTGATTTTAGGTGCTACAGGTTCAATTGGCACTCAAACATTAGACGTAATAAAAAAACTAAAAGGATATAAGGTAACTGGAGTTGTATTTGGGCAAAATAAAAAACTTGGGGAAAAAATTGTAAAAGAATACAATGTAAATTTTTATTACTCACAAGTATTATCAAATGTCTCTTCCATAGAGGAACTTTTGGAAAAAACAACCCCAGATATAGTTGTTGCGGCAATTCCTGGGTTTAATGGTGTTATATCCACATTCCAAGCAATTAAATTCACAAAAAGACTTGCCCTTGCCACAAAAGAGGCCTTAGTTTGTGCAGGACCATTGTTAAAAAAAGCTTGTAAAGATGTAGAATTAATACCAGTTGATAGCGAGCATTCTGCCATCTTTCAGATTTTTGATGAAAACGTAGAAAAAATATTAATAACCGCATCAGGTGGCGCAATAAGAGAATATGATAACATAGAAAACCTCACTCCAAAAGAAATATTAAAACACCCTGTATGGAATATGGGACAAAAAATAACAGTCGACTCATCAACTATGATAAATAAAGCCTTTGAAGTAATTGAAGCATATGAATTATTTGAATTAGACACAATAGATGTATTAATACACCCCACGGGCACAGTTCATGGTGCAGTTTTCTTGAAAGACGGTACAGTAAAAATACACTTTGGATTCCCTGATATGAAAATACCAATTTCATATGCACTGACTTATCCAAAGAGAATGTATATAAACCTAAATTGGCCAGAGTTTAAAGAGGAAAATTTTATTTTTACAGAGGTAAGTGAAGAAAAATACCCCGCTTTTTTTTATGGTAAAAAAATTATTAAAGATCTTGCAAAAAGAGTAGCTTTTAACGCAGCAGATGAAGTTGCAGTAAATATGTTTTTGGAAAGTAAAATAAAGTTTCACAATATCTCAAAGATAGTTATAGACACATGTGAAAAAATAAATGGCAAAATAAGGGATTTAGAAGATGTTTTTGAAGTAGATAAACTTGCAAGGCAAATTGCAAATAATTTTTGATGTGTTATAATTTACGTGAGATACATTTCTTCTAAAAAAAGGGAAGCCGGTGAAAATCCGGCACGGGGACGCCACCGTAACCGGGGACGAAATCAGTACAAATGCCACTGGGGAAAACCTGGGAAGGCGCTGAAAGTAGGATGAACCGGGAGTCGGGATACCTTTTTTTAGAAGGAAAAAGCCACCTTTACGGTCCCTAAAGGTGGTCGATTTCTTTTAAATATAACCAGGAGGTGAAGATATGAAAAAACTAGGGGTTTTGTTTTTAGTTGTTCTTAGCTTTATTGCATTTTCAATTTCTATTGTAGATGATGCAGGAAGACTGGTTGTCTTTGAAAAAACGCCTGAAAAAGTCGTTTCTGCAGCACCAAGTTCAACTAAATTTTTATTAAAACTTGGATTAGACAAAAAAATAGTCGGAGTTACAGATTGGGATAGCTTTAACGCAGAAAAGATTGGAAATATGGTACCTTTAAACATTGAAAAAATTTTGTCTTTAAACCCAGATGTTGTGATTATCTTTGGCGGGTTTCAACTTCCAGAAGTTGAAAAATTAGAAAAATTTGGAATAAAAACATTGGTACTTAATCCCGTTTCCTTAAATGATGTAGCAAGAGACGTAATGTTACTTGGAAGTGTGTTTGGCAAGGAAAAAGAAGCAAAAATGATAAAAGATGAAATTTTATCAAAATTGAAAGATTATGGTACAAAAACTGCAAAAATTCCACTTAATGAAAGACCAAAGGTATTCTTTACAATTACAGTACCCAACGATGAAACAAAAGATTTATGGACTGCAGGAACGGGCTCCTACATAAACGAACTCATTACTATTGCTGGTGGAGTAAATATCTGTGCACCATACACAGGAAATAACGGTTGGTTCTCTGTAAATTGGGAATTCTTAACTATAAACAACCCAGATGTAATAATAATAGCAGGATATGGTGATCCAAATCAAATAAAAGAAAAGATAAAGGGAAATAAACTCTTTTCATCTTTAAAAGCCGTTAAAAATGACAAAGTATTAATTATTGATGGAAATGATATTAGCTCAATCTCACCCAATATAGTAAAATACCTTGATATATTCTATAATTTCTTTTACGGAGGAAATAAATGAAAAAATTTCTTAATCCTAAAACTGGGAGGATTATCCTTCCAGTTTTCTTTCTTTTAATTTTATTCTTAAATCTTTCAATAGGTAGTGTCAAATTACCAGTTTCTTATATATTCAATGCTCCAAATGAAAGAATTAAATTCTTAATATGGAATGTAAGATTCCCCAGAATTTTAATGGGAATAATTTCTGGTTCAATATTAGCTTTAGTAGGAAATATTTTTCAAACAATAATGAAAAATCCATTAGTTGATCCATACCTTATTGGTACATCTTCTGGCGCAGGATTTGGCGCAGTACTTGCAATATACGCTGCAGTTTCACTCAACAAAATATTCAGTGTAAACTTTTTCTCTTTTTTATTTTCCATAATAGCCTCACTTCTTGCCATCCTCCTTGCAAAAAGAAAAAATATAATCCCTATAACGCATCTTATTTTATCCGGTGTTTTAATAAGTACAATATTTTCTTCCGCTACTATATTGTTAATTAGTCTATCGAGAAAAACTCTTACAAGTGCCCATATTTGGTTGTTTGGAAGTCTTTCAGGGATAACATTGGATGATCTTATCCTTCCATTTTCTGCACTAATTATTCTTTTTTTATCTGGATATATAAAAAATAAAGAATTAGATGCTATAGCATTAGGTGAGGAAGAAGCAAAACTTCTTGGTGTTGAAACTGAAAAAATCAAGTGGTTTTTTTATCTACTAGGTTCTTTTTCAATTTCTGTCATAGTATCAAAAACTGGAATTATAGGTTTTGTAGGATTGATAATCCCTCATGCTGCAAGGATTTTAACAGGTCCCAAACATAAATACAGCTTAATGGGTAGTGCATTACTTGGTGGAATATTCCTCTCTATTTCAGATACAATCGCTAGAACAATTGCCTCACCTATTGAGATTCCAATAGGTGTTATCACTTCTTTTATTGGTGCACCACTTATGTTTATCCTTTTAAAAACTAAAAAATAATGTATAATTCTATTGAGGTGATTACATGAAATTAATGTCAAAAAATGCCTTAGAAAAACTAAAAAAGGTAAAGTTATTTGTTTTAGATATCGACGGTACATTTTCACTTAGTGGAAATTTATTACCAGGCTCAATATCTTTTGCAGAAAAAACAAAAAAACTAAATAAAAATTTTGTCTTTTTAACAAATAACTCAAACAAATCTACAGAGTCTTATCTAAAAGAATTTTCAAAAAATGGACTATCTATAACAGAAAATCAAATTTTCACAGCAGGTATTGAAACGGCAGAATATCTTTTTGATAAATTTGGTCCTAAAAAGGTTTTCATTGTCGGAAATAATGAAATAAAAAATATTTTTAAAAAAGTAGGACATACAATCGTGGAAACTTCAGAACCTGAAGTCGTAATTGTAACTTTTGATAACACACTTAATTATGAAAAACTTGCTAAAGCTTCTTCCTACGTCTCTAAAGGTAAACTCTTTGTATTAACAAACCCAGACTTAAACTGTCCATCAAGCATTGGCCCAATACCAGATACAGGGGCAATAGCAAGTGTAATAACCAAAGCAACAGGAAAAAAACCGGATATTGTTTTTGGAAAACCAGATCCTTTAATTTTAGAAATGATAATGAAAAAAAATAACGTAGTAAAGGAAGAAACTTGTGTTATCGGTGATAGATTATACACCGATATATTATTGGGAAAAAGAGCAGGTGTTCTAACTATTTTGGTTCTAACTGGAGAGGCTAAAGAAAGTGATATTACAAATATAAAACCTGATATAATTGCAAAGGATATCGGTGAAATTTCACAAAACATCAGGTGATAAAAAGTGATAAAATACAATCTTAGGATGAAAAGAGTTGAAAAATTAGTTGAACTTGCACAAAGCGGATTAATTGAAGCATTAGAATTGATAATTGAAAAGTATTATCCAATGGTCGTAAAAATATCATCAAAATATTATGCTCCATGGGCAGAATTTGAAGAC
The DNA here is from genome assembly GCF_001682135.1 of Thermosipho sp. 1070. Classification (NCBI taxonomy): domain Bacteria; kingdom Thermotogati; phylum Thermotogota; class Thermotogae; order Thermotogales; family Fervidobacteriaceae; genus Thermosipho; species Thermosipho sp. 1070. The sequence continues at coordinate 270,919 of NZ_CP007121.1, forward strand.
ATAATCCAAAATGGTCTTATCGGACTTATCAAAGCCGTTTTTTACTTTGACTTTGAAAAAAGTTCTTTTAATTCCTTTGCATGGAGAAGCATAGAAAGCGAAATTAAAACTTTTATAACATATCTAAATAGAAGAAAAAATAAAATCCTTTCAGAATCATCGAGCATAGATAGTCTAAATGAAGCAGAGGGATCAGAACAAGCAGATTATTCACTAGAAGATAAGAACTCAAGTGTTATAAAAAACGCATTCATTCAAATAATAAAAGAAAAAATCATGAACTATCTCAAAGATATAGAAATAGATATTTTTGAAATGTGGTTGGAAGGCTACACATACAAAGAAATCGAAAAAAAGCTAAACATAAATTTAAAAAAAATAGATAACACTGTACAAAAAATTAAAAGGATCGGAAAAACAAAAATTGACAAATTCATACTGGATCAAATTTTCTCTAATTAACCCTCATTCCCCCCTAAATATAGACATTTCATAAAATTATTTTCACAACTAATAAAAAAATAAAGAGACCGGAAAATAACCGGTCTTATCTGGTGGAGGCGGCGGGAATCGAACCCGCGTCCGAAAGCAGAACCCTCCGAGCTTCTCCGAGCGCAGTCCGTGTTTTTTATTCGGAGCCAAGATGCCCACGGACAGGCTTCTTGACTCCTATCCTCCCTCTAATTTCGCGGCTTTGAGTGGAAGGAAGACTCAAAGCCACTAGACCGGTTATGTCACGCCCTATCCAGAACCCCGGTCAAATCCTGGTAGGACGGCAGCTTTTTAAATTAAGCTGCTAATGCTAATTCTTCATTGGCATTTATCTTTTCCCCGTGCTTTTTTACGAGAAGCACGGAAAACTCGGCTCGCTTCTCGGAGGATTCCACCCCCGTCGAAACCAGTTCGCCCCCTCAATATGGGACCTTAAACGTAATTTTTTGTTCAAAAAAAGGTCCCATTCTGGGGACCTGGTGCCGAGGGCGGGACTTGAACCCGCACGGGCTATACGCCCACATGGCCCTCAACCATGCGTGTCTGCCTATTCCACCACCTCGGCTCACAATTCCTATTATATCATTAAACATTAATTCCGTCAACATTATTTTATGATTTTTTCGCGTGTGTTCTTCACACAATTCATAAAATTTTACCAATCACTTTAAAAAAAATAAATATATCTCAAATACTTTCAAAAAATATATTAAAACAAAAAATCAAAAATTTTTTCTAAAATATTCTAACTAAAATAATAAAAAACAAAAATGGGGTATAAAAAATCCATTTCCATCCTTTTCAGAAAAAATATCTTTCCAACTACATGGGGAAAGAAGGTGCCAATTTACATAAAATGGAAAAATCCAAATAGTTTTTTGACTTCCATACAAGCAAAAAAAACACAGAAAAAGACACAAAAGATAAAAAAAGGCAATTGAAAATTGAATTTACTAGCCAATATGAAACTAATCAGCTACCCAAATGTTAAAAAATGTTCTATAAATCACAACTATCATTTTACAACCCTTGGTCAAAATTTAGGAGTTGTTGGAGTAAATAGTGAATATACCTAAGCTCATAAAAAGTAAAAGAAAAAGCATAAATTGAAAAACTTTTTTCTGAAATATTGTTTATTAATAACGCATGTCTTGGTTAATATTAGCAATATAAACAATACCATTAAATATGAATTATATAAACCAGCACTCCTATTCCAAAAAACACAAAACCGTAAAAGTGGAATTTTAACAGGAATGATTTTGTTCTTCCATATTTCATTTTGTAAAGCCTGTACGTTATCAGGTTTGCGATAGAACTGATCAAAGTTCCACATCCCCCAACATTTACACCCCATAACAACGCTTTCCAATCTTTGGTAAAATCTGCAAAAAGTAATGCACTAGGAACATTACTCACTACTTGACTTCCCAACGCTGAGAAAAAAAATACTTCAAGTGATCCGTTAAGTTCGAATTTTAAAATATGCATTAGATTGTCCGTAAAACCAAAAAATGCGAAGAACGTAGCTAACAAGAGATAATCAACCATTAAACTTCTTCTATCATACAAAATAGCATAGAGAACAGGCACTCCTCCAACTTCTATAGGCAAAATCTTTAATACAGAAAGGGCAAATAACAGAAAAGAAATCAAATAAACATACGCCTTGGTACTATGTTTTTTTATCTCCAATGCTTTACTTCTCTTTGCTCTACATTTTCCCACAAAGCTGAACAGCAGTATCACAATAAGTGTTATACCGCTGAACGGTGCGATAGTTTTAACAAACTCCAGAGGATGAAGATTGTAATAGTAATAAATGAATATGTTCTGAGGGTTTCCAAAAGGTGTAAGTGAAGATGCGACGTTGGCTGTAATAGTTTCTAAAACTACAATAAGTTCCTTCCTTTCAATTTTCATTGATAAGGTTAGAGGTATCACTACAAAAAGTGCAACATCATTCGTTACAAACATAGAAAGCAGCGCTGCAAAAAATATCAATTTCTGTGGCAAATAACGTTTCTGCGAAAGTTTTAAAGAAACATTGTGAAAAAAACCACTCTTTTCAAGACCTTTGACCATCACGAGAAATACAAAAAGAACGTAAAGGACCTTGAAATCGGCAAGATTGTACATTGGAAAACGCTTCAGCCAGAGACTTGTCACGACCAATCCCGAAAGAGTAAGTATAAAAAACCACTCATCCAACAAGTTTGATACAAATATCTTTATGTTCATACATCGCCTCCATTATCCATCCGTTACCATACACCTCTTCCAGTAAACCACAAAACTACTTTTCTTCATCCCTCTTTCCCATTACAGATTTTGAAAAAGATAGTTAGATCCTCCTATCAAATTGTCGAAATGGCAGAAAAGACCATAATCTCGAATAAATACAAGAAATCCCAAAGAATTTTCATCTCTTTCAGGAAAGAGTATCTTTCCAACTCTTATGTTCTTCAACCCGCATGAATACTTTTATTTCAACTCATTTTTTCCGTACCTATTCCCACCCTATCATTTTTTTGCAAAATGTCCCTCTTTTTTCTTTCACTTTCCATTTATTTATGCGGTTCCCAGACCTTTTTTCGGTTTTCATTTATTCATACGGTTTCACAAAATTCTTAATTCAGACCAAATAAATATGGATTAAATATTATTTGCTATTGTGTTATTGTTTTGTTTTCATCTATGCATCCACATAATTATATAATACTTCTTACTTTTTTCAAGTTTTTTACACTTAATATTCTTGGATTCTATAATTAAAATTCTTTCTTTAATTTTCTTATTAGATATGATAAAACAACCACATCTAAAAGTCATGTTCATTTATAAAACTTTATTTAACTTTGCCATTTCTAATGCTACCATAGCAGCCTCAAATCCTTTATTTCCCAGTTTTGCCCCAGATCTATTTATTGCTTGTTCTAAAGTATCCGCAGTTATTATACCAAATGATATTGGTACTTTTCCTTCCAAGTTTAATTGCATCACTGCCTTTGAAATTTCATTTGCCACAACATCAAAATGATACGTTTCACCCCTTATTATTGCCCCCAAAGCTATTATTGCATCATAATTCTTGTTAATCATTTTTTTTAACACAAATCCTATTTCCATACTACCTGGTACCTTTATGATATCAATATTATTTACTCCATGCCTTTTTAAACAATCTAGTGCACCTTCCAATAACATTTTGGTGATTTGTGAATTAAATCTTGAAACAACTACACCAATTTTTAATCCCTCACATCTTTCAAAATTACCTTCAATCATACTTTCTCTCCTTTCAATTTTATTTTATGACCCATTTTATTAACCTTAGTTTTCAAATATTTTTCATTGTATTTATTTATATTCCCATAAATTGAAACCGTTTCAACTTTAATACCATATTTTTCCAACTCAATCTCTTTTCTTGGGTTATTAGTAAGCAACTTTATCCTCTTTACACCAAGTTTTTCCAAAATTAAATATGCTATGTAATAATCTCTTTCATCTTCTCTAAAACCTAAAATTAAATTGGCATCAACTGTATCAAAACCTCTATCTTGTAATTCATAAGATTTAATTTTATTGTTTAATCCTATACCTCTTCCTTCTTGCCTTAAATAAATTAAAATTCCGCCATTTTTTGAAATTATCTTCAAAGATTTTTCAAGTTGATCACCACAATCACACCTAAGTGAATGAAAAATATCTCCTGTTGCACATTCAGAATGAATCCTAACAAATGGAATATCAAAAAATGGTCTTTTTACAATTGCAACGTGTTCTTTTTTATCATAATTGTTTTTAAAAGTATAAATTTCAAAATTTTCATCAAATTTTGTGGGAAGTTTTACTTTAGTTTCAATTTGGAATACTTCTTTGTTATATTCTTTGTATAAATCTTTAATATCTACAATTTCTAAATTGTACTTCTTTGAAAATGCCATAATATATTTAAAATCGTGTGAATTTCCATCATTATTAAGCATTTCTATTATTACCCCATATGGTGAAAAACCCAATTTCTTTGATAAAAATGTAGCAGCTTCAGTGTGTCCCCATCTTTCTTCCTTTGCACCAAGTAAAAACACATGCCCGGGATAAAAAAAGTGTGAAACATCAACCCCCTCACTTACTTTTTTTATTGTCCTACACCTCTCAACAGCAGAAATACCCGTTCCTTTTCCATAATCAACTGGTATAAAAAAATTAGTTTTTGCTCCATTATTTGGTAGTCTAAAAAAACCTTTACTTAATAAATTTTCTTCATCTGTGGCAAGGCAAAGTAATCCCCTACCTTCTTTTAAGAAAAAATTTATTACCTTCTCATCACATACTTGCGCTGGAATAAATAAATCCCCCTCTAATTCCCTTTCACTATCAATTAATATGAATGGTTTCAATTCTCTCCCCTCCCATATCTTGCAAAAATATCTATTTCATAGTTTACAAACTCACCAACTCTTAAATATTTTAAATTTGTATTTTCAAAAGTATGGTATATTACTTGTACTTCAAAAACATCTAAACTTACATTTGAAATAGTTAAACTTACACCATTTAAAGCTATTGACCCCTTTCTTACAATTGCATACTTTTCTTTTGGAAGAGAAAAATACATATAAATACTTGAATTTTTCCTAATGCTTTTCACAAATCTTATCATTCCATCAACATGTCCCAACACAAAATGACCATTCACCCTATCACCAATTTTTAATGCGCGCTCAATATTTAAATATCTTGAAAAGGAAATATTTGTAACTTTTTTAGTTTCGTCTCCTATATCAAAATAATATTTATTTCCAACACTTTTTTTGACAGTCAAACAAGCGCCATTAACACTTACACTTTCACCAATCTTACATTCAAATGGTAATTCTATCTCAATAACACTTTCTTTAAATATAAATCTATCAGTACAAAATTCGACAATTCCACTAAACATTTCTTACTACCTCCAAATAAATTTCATTGTTTAATTTTAAAACCTTTCTAATATTAAAAGCACTTTTCTCATCAACAAATTTTTTCACACCTTTAAACGGTGAAAGCCCATTTCCAAAAAATTTTGTGGAATAAAATAGATGCATTTCATCCACATAATCAAAAAATTGAGATAAAACATCTGCTCCACCTTCAATTAAAACTGAATCAATTCCCAAACTGTACAACCTTTTTAAAATACTTTCTGGATCTGTTTCAGGGTAACATTCCATTTTATTTATACAATTTTTCGAAAAAACTATGGTCCTTGCGGTTTCATCATATATATTAAGTTCTTTTCCAAAGGTAATTCCATTTTTATCTAATACAACTCTTACAGGGTTTCTCCCTCCATTTCTACAAGTTAATCTAGGGTTATCCTTTAATACTGTATTAGCCCCAACCATAATACTTGAGAAAAAATTTCTCAAAGAATGCGAAATTTCAAAATTTTCTTTTGTAATCCACTTTGAATTTCCCAAAGAATCTGTTATAAACCCATCTAAAGTCATTGCTACCTTTAAAGCAACATACGGAATTTTTTGAGTAATATACTTTAAAAAAACCCTATTAAGATATCTTGCTTCATCTTTAAGAAGCCCAATATGTACTTCTATACCGTTTTCCCTCAATTTTTTTACACCTTTTCCATTAACTAGTGGATTTGGATCAAGGATGGAAATATAAACCTTTGAAATTCCAGAAGAAATTATTAAATCAGTACATGGAGGTGTTTTTCCATGGTGGGAACAAGGTTCAAGGTTAACGTATAATTCACTATTCCTAAGACCCTCTTTCGCATTTAAAATGGCATTTCTTTCCGCATGAAAACCTCCGTATTTTTCATGATAACCCGTACTTATAACTTTCCCATTTTTTACAATTACCGCACCTACTAGTGGATTTGGTGAAACTCTTCCAATACCTTTCTTTGCAAGCTCAATGGCAAGCTTCATGTATTCTTCCAAGAAAAATCCCTCCTTTACTAGGAGGGAGAGGTAAATGCATACTATTGCATTGTCCTCTCCCATCCGGACTTTAACCGTCGGCTCCGGAATTTCACCGGATCAACCCTTAACGGGCTCGCGGGCTTTCACCGCCGGTCGGGACTCTCACCCTGCCCCGAGGACTCTAAATATATTATACAACAAATTACTTAGAATTCAAATTTATTTACTTGTTCTCTTAAGCTTAATACTTCATTGGACAATACTTTTATACTTTCTAAAAGTTCTTTTGCTATATCCAAACTCTTATTTGCTACATTGTACACATCATCTGATTTTCTTTCCACATCTTGTGTTTGTTTTAAAATTTCAGTTGCAGCACTATTCATTTCTTCAACTGACGCATTTTGTTCCTGTGAATGTGCTGCAAGTACATCTACAACGGAAGATAATTTGTTAAACGACTCAAAAATATCATTAAAGACCTTAGAAAGTTGCTTCATACTCTCTTGAGATACATTAAACTCCTTATTCATTTCTTCTGTCTCTACATTTATTCCATTTGTTTTTTTATCTAAATTTTTAATTGTTTCAGAAATAGTATTTGTTGCTTCTTTAGTTTCTTCGGCTAATTTTCTAATTTCATCTGCAACAACGGCAAATCCCTTCCCTGCTTCCCCGGCACGGGCTGCTTCAATGGCGGCATTTAGCGCAAGTAAATTTGTTTGTTCTGCAATCTCTCTAATTGTTATTACTATCTTTTCTATATCTTTTGTTAAGTTAAGAAAATCTTCTATCTTTGTGTTTAACATTTTATATCTTTTCACAACACTTTCATTGATATTCTTTACTTTATCTAAACTTTCAACACCCATTTTAGAATTTTCTACCAACTTATTGTTAATCTCCAATGTTTCAGAAGCCGTACTATTCAATACAGTCGCTTGATTTGCTAACTCCTCCAAACTTGCGGTAATTTCCTGAACCGCCGCACTTATCTTTTCAACTGAAACCTTTTGTATCCTCGCACTTTTCTCTGTATTTTTAATAAAATCCAACAATTTTTCAAATCCATCACTTGCAGACCCTGAAACTTCACTTGATTTTTCAGAAGCATTGTTAACATCAACCAATATTTCTTTTAATCCTCTAATCATATTAGACAACTGCAATGATATATCTTTAAACTCATCATTCGAATTGATATTAAACCTGTAATTAAGTTTACCTTTCGAATAATATCTCATAGCATCCTTTATAATATCAACAGGCTTTAAAATAATTTTATTTAAAACATACAAAAACACGGCAAGTAATATATTCAAGATAATACTAATAGTTGAAACCCTCCAACTATTTTGGCTTGTGAGAACTCCTTTAAAATACAAATATCTAATCATAATAGGTCCAATCCACAGTGAAACAGAAAGAACTGAAATTAAAACTTTCGTAGAAATACCTATTTTAAATTTATCAAAATTTTCCTTAATTTCTTCAAAATTTAAAACTCTTGAATACAACAACAAAAACAAAGCAACAATATTAACATTAATTGCTATTGCCCCACTTAATCTTAACGCTAAAGCCTCAGAAGGAAGCTCTCTAATCTTCTCTGCAAATAATCCAACAAATGTTGCTGCTAAAAAGTTAACTAAAAACAAAACAATAGATGAAAATACGGGAATATTAAATTTTGCATTTTTAGCATTCCAGTAAACTAAGAATACTGTTGGAAAACCAAAAATTACAAGTGAAATCAAATAACCTGTAAGAAAAATCGATACAGGATAATTTCTAAGCCCAGAAAAAACATAGTAAGAAAACATCAAAAAAGGAAAATCAAGCACCAACAAAATAAAAAGGGTTAAATTTGCAACTTTTCTTTCCATTTTTTCACCCTCTTAGATAGATTTTTTTATTTTATTTTAACAATTTACAAAAATTCTTAAGTTGCTTTTGTATAAAAAAGAAAATCACAGAAATGTAACAATATATTTTACACTTGTTTTTTTAATGCAAGTTCTAATGTCTTCCAAGAAAGCAAAAAGCATTTTATTCTCATAGGATAGTTTCTTATATCTTCAAGTTCTTTTACAATCCCCAATTTTTCTTTTTCAAAATCTTCACCTTTTACCATCGCATAGACATTTTTCAAAATATCTAATGCTTCATCTTTATCTTTTCCAATTACACTTTCAAGCATTATATTTGCCGATGCCTGGCTTATTGCACAACCTATACCTTCAAATTTTCCATCAACAATCTTTCCATTTTCAAACTTTAGATAAAGTGTTATTTCATCACCACAAGATAAATTTTTTCCTTCCTCTACAACATCGGCATCTTTAAGCTTTCCTTTGTATTTTTTTAATTTAGAATAATCCATAATAAGTTCAGAATACATCAAACCACTCCTTTATCTTATTGATTGCCATCGCCAATATATCAATTTCTTCTAGAGTGTTGTATGCATAAAAGCTTGCCCTACAAGTACTATTTGGAAATACATCTAAACAACTTTGAGTCTTTAATATTTTCATAAGTGGTTGTGCACAATGGTGGCCACTTCTAACTGCTATACCAAATTTTTCATCTAACAAATGTGCAACATCATGCGGATGTACACCGTTAATATTAAAGCTTACAATTCCCAACTGATTTTCATTTAATGGTCCGTATAATTCTACATCTTTTATCTTACTTAACTTTTCAATTGCATATTGCGTTAATTTTTTTATGTGCTCTTCTAAATTCTCAAAACCAACACCTTCTAAATACTCCAAAGCAAATAATAATCCAGCAATTCCCCCAATATTTGGAGTTCCCGCTTCAAATTTGTATGGAAGCACATTAAACGTTACATTATCTAATCCCACTTTATCAATCATTTCACCACCGTATAAAAATGGTTCCATCTTTTCTAAAAATCCCTTTTTTCCCCACAAAACCCCAACACCACTTGGTCCCAACATTTTATGGGCTGAAAAGGCCAAAAAATCTATACCTAACTTTTTAACATCTATTTTTTTGTGAGGAATGTACTGAGCACCATCTACCAACAATATTGCATTTGGAAATTTTTCCCTAATTTTTTCTATATCTATAACCTGTCCTGTGACATTTGATTGGAAAGTTACAGCAATTATTTTTGGTTCTTTTTTTACATTAAAATCTTCAATCTTTAACTCGCCAAATCTTCCCGTTGGAGCGACCACATCTACATGAAAGTTGTGTAATTTTGAAAGTCTAATCCAAGGCACAAAATTTGCATGATGTTCGACCAGAGTAACCAACACACTATCACTACTACTTAACATACCTGATCTTACAAAACTTTCTACAACAAGATTTATAGACATTGTAGTTCCAGAAGTAAATATTATTTCCTCTTCTCTTGCGTTAAGAAACTTTGCAAGCTTTTCTCTCGTATACTCTAGCATCTGAGTTGACTCAGATGCTAAAGTATGTACCGCTCTATGAACATTTGCATAATTGTTTAAATAAAAATTTGATAACCTTTCAATAACAAGTTTTGGTTTCAAAGTGCTTGCAGCACTATCAAAGTAAATTAGTTTATTTCCATTTATTTTTCTATCCAAAGCAGGAAAATCATCCCGTATACTCCTCGAGAGCATCTTTTACCAGCCCCTCCACACTGAAATTAGATAACTCATTTATAAGTGTTTCAAAGATACCATTTAAAATATACTTTTTCGCCTCTTTCTCGCTAAATCCCCTACTCATTAAATAAAAAACAGCCATTTCATCTAGCGGCGAAGAACTTGCAGCATGTGAAGCCGTAACTTCATTTTCGTCTACTAACAAGCTTGGAATTGCCTCCATTTTTGAATTCTTTGAAAGAAGGATACACTTTTCAGATTCTTCTGCTTCACTATTTTTGGCACCTTTTTTCAAATCAAGTATACCACGAAAGACAACTTTTGCATTATCCATTAAAGCTCCTTCAGCATTTACAGAACCTTTATTCTCCATACCAACAAATCTTAAAAGATACAACAAATCAAATATTGCATTATTTTTACCCAAAAAGTAAGGTTTTACTTCTACATTTGCCTTTTCACCATTCATCTTTATTCCTAAATATCCAGCAACTTTTCCTGAACCAATATATATGTCCCTAACAACCACACTTGAATTATTTCCCGTCCAAATAAACATGTTATCCACACTAAAAGACAATTTTTGAGTAACATGTATATTGTACAAAGTAAGACTTGCTCCATCATTTACAATAAACCTTGCCGTGTTGTTAGAAAATTTATCCGTATTAATTATTCTAACAAGGCTAAATTTTCCATCTATATTATAAACATCGTTTGTAATTTCATTATTATATTCCTTTTTCAATTCAAGTTTGTCATTTACCGTTAAATAATCTCCTTTTGAAGAAAACACATCTGAAAGAAGCACAAACTTTCTGTGTGTTCCCTCAAAATCACTTACATTTATATCAAAATTCACATCTTTAAAATAATCTACGTACTTATACTCTGGCAAATTTACCCTATTGAGTTTTAACCTTCTCCATTTTGGAAAACCAATTTTCTTATATTCTCTGTATTTATTCTCTATATACCTTCTCAAATATTCATTGTCAATATTTTTCAATACCGCGGATATATCTTTATAATCTTCGTTGAAAAATTCCTCTGGTTTTGATACAACGGTAATTTCATCTTTTAAAATTAATTCTAATGTTTTTTCCATATATAACACCTCACCCTATAGATGATTCTATTTCCATTTCTATTAACCTATTTAACTCGACTGCATACTCAAATGGCAAACTACTTACAATAGGTTCAATAAATCCCTTGACTATCATGCTCTTTGCCTCTGTTTCACTTAATCCCCTAGACATTAGATAAAAAATTTGTTCATCTTTTATTCTACCTATCCTTGCTTCATGCCCTATATCCGCATCATTGTTGTAAACCTCAATAATCGGAACTGTATCACTCTTTGAATTATTATCAAGCATCAGAGCTGTACATTGTACGTGTGACTTACTCTTCCTTGCATCTTTTGCAACCCTTAAAAGACCTCTATAAAACGCCCAGCCACCACCTACGCTAATACTTCTTGCATCAATGGTAGAGCTTGTATACGGTGCAAGGTGAACTACTTTCGAACCAGTATCCATGTGTTGCCCTGGGCCTGCATAGGTAATACCTAAACTTTCTGCTTTTGCACCTTTTCCTTTTAAAATAGTCATAGGATATAGCATTGTCTTCATACTACCTAAAGATCCAGAAACCCAAGACATAACTCCATCTTCTTCTACAATTGAGCGTTTTGTATTTAAGTTATAAGTATTTTTACTCCAATTTTGTATTGTCATATACTTAACCTTTGCATGTTTTTTTACATAAATTTCCACCATACCCGTATGCAAATTAATTACGTTATATCTTGGTGCAGAACAACCTTCTATAAAGGTAACTTCAGAACCTTCATCTGCAACAATTATTGTATGCTCAAGCTGGCTCATCCCTGGATTACTCATGAGAAAATATGCCTGAAGAGGCATAGGTACTTTTACTCCTTTTGGAACATACAAAAATGTTCCACCACTCCAAATAGCACCGTGCAATGCCGCAAATTTATGATCATGTGCTGGGACTAGTTTCATAAAATATTCTTTTACAAGATCAGGATACTTTTTTACAGCACTTTCCATATCGAGAAAAATAATACCCAAACCTTCCAACTCTTTCTTTATATTCTGATACACTATTTCAGAATCAAATTGGGCTCCCACACCAGCAAAATATTTTCTTTCAGCTTCTGGAATACCCAACTTATCAAATGCCTTTTTAATTTCTTCTGGAACTTCATCCCAAGTTGTATTTTTAGAAGCTTTAGGTTTTATATAAGGAATTATCTTATTCAAATCAAGTCTTGAAATATCCACACCAAACCTAGGATTATGCCATTTTTGAAAAATCTCCAACGACCTTAATCTATGTTCTCTCATCCATTTTGGTTCTTCCTTAATATCTGAAATTTCCTCAATTATCTCAGAAGTTAATCCGGGTAAACTTACATATTCTGGTTCAATCTCGGCAATATAGTTAAACTTTTCTTCATTACTCTTCATATCAAACATAATTTCACCCCACTATTGTTGTATAACCTTTTTTCTCAATCTCGTCTGCCAAAGAAAAGTTTCCACTTCTCACTATCTGTCCATTTGTGTATACGTGCACCCTATCTACATCTAAATAATTTAAAATTCTCTTGTAATGTGTAATGATTAATACACTTGTCCCCATTTTTCTAATTTTATTTATTTGAGAAGCAACTATCCTTAATGCATCCACATCAAGTCCAGAATCAATTTCATCTAAGATTAAAAGCCTTGGTTTTAAAAATCTTGCCTGTAAAATCTCTCCCTTTTTCTTTTCACCACCAGAAAATCCCACATTCAAAAACCTATTTAAAAAATTATCAGATACCACAAGCTCGCTTAAAATAGATTGTATTCTTTCATTTAAAACTTTGTATGACTCGCTATCACCGTGAATTTTTCTATAAGCTGTTAAAAGGAAATTGTTAAATTTTACCCCATCAATTTCATATGGGTTTTGAAAAGTCATAAAAATACCCTTTTTAGCACGTTCATCTGTTGTAAGATCTTTAATACTTTCACCATCAAAGAGTATATCTCCTTTATCTACTTTATATTTTGGATTTCCCATAATAACATTTGCAAGTGTAGACTTTCCCGAACCGTTTGGCCCCATTATAGCGTGTAACTCTCCAGTAGAAATCTCAAGATTTACACCATTTAATATCTTTACATCTTCATCTCTAACAGATACGTGTAAATTTTTAACCTCTAATATTTTTTTCATAAGTATATACCTCCTTAATTAGTCTTTCCTAATTAAAGTATAACATATTAATTTTTTTAGGTCAACAAAAAAATAAAGAAACATCAAAAACACCTAAATTATTTAAAAATTTTTTACATTCCATAAAACTTAAAGCAAGGAGGGAATCCGCATGAAACTAACCGGAAAAATTCTTATATTAATAACAACATTAGTTCTAGGAAGTTTTTTAGTATTAACACTTATAACAAATAAAACTGTGAGTAAATCCTTAATTCAAAGTTATGACGAAAAATTAACAGCTGTAGTTAAAAAAACAAATTTTGTCCTTAGTAAATATTTTGAATCAATTCATATAACATCATACAATTTGTCAGTTATGAATTTAGAACCTTTCATACGTATTAAAAAAGTCTATTAATTAAAACAACTTCACATCTAACTTTTTTTATTCCTTTTACAATAACATCTTGAAGTTTAGTACAAATAAAAGTCTCCAAGTAATTGTTGAAAAATTTTTTAAACATCTTTATTCTCACCTTTTATTTGAAGAAATAAAAAAATGGCTTCGGCAAAATACCGAAGCCATTTTATTTGAAAAATCAATAATTTCTTAATTTTCAAAATTCTTATTAATATTCTGGCATTTCTGGTACTGGTGGGTTATTTTTTGGTTCTGGTTTTTCAACTACCAATACTTCTGTTGTCAAGAGCATACCTGCTATAGATGCTGCGTTTTGCAATGCACTTCTTGTAACTTTTGCAGGATCTATAATTCCGCGTTCAAACATATCACAGTATTCGCCATGTAATGCGTCAAATCCATATGCTGGATCATCATTTTCAAGAACTTTGTGAATGATGATTGCACCATCGTAACCTGCATTCTTTGCAATCTGTTTAATAGGAGCAACTAATGCTTCATATACTATTTTTGCACCTATCTTTTCGTCTCCATCAAGTTCATCTACTACTTTTTCAACTGGTTTTCTTGCTCTTAATAAGGTAATTCCTCCACCAGGAACTATACCTTCTTCAACAGCAGCTCTTGTTGCACTTAATGCGTCTTCTATTCTGTGTTTCTTTTCTTTTAATTCTGTTTCTGTTGCAGCTCCTACCTTGATTACTGCTACTCCACCAGCGAGCTTTGCCATTCTTTCTTGTAATGTTTCCTTTTCATATTCTGAAGTTGTTTGTTCAATTTGTGCCTTTATTTGAGCAATTCTTTTCTTAATTTCTTCTTGATCACCATGTCCACCAACTATTATAGTTTCATCTTTCTTAACCCTTACTACGTCTGCTCTACCAAGATCATTTAATGTGAGATCTTCAAGGTTAATTCCAACTTCTTCACTTGCAACAATACCACCGGTAAGAATTGCAATATCTTGAAGCATTGCCTTCCTTCTGTCACCAAATCCAGGTGCTTTTACAGCTACTGTATTCAATGTGCCTTTAAGTTTGTTTAAGACCAATGTTGTTAATGCTTCTCCTTCAACATCTTCAGCAATAATTACTAATGGTTTACCAGTTTGAGCAACCTTTTCAAGGATTGGAATCAATGGCTTAATATTGGAAAGTTTCCTGTCCGTAATGAGAATAAATGGTTCATTGTAAACAACTTCCATCTTCTCAGGGTCTGTAACAAAATATGGAGAGACGTAACCTCTATCAAATTGCATACCTTCTGTAAACTCAACAAATGTTTCAATTGATTTGCTATCTTCAACTGTAATTACTCCATCTTCTCCCACTTTTTCCATTGCCTCTGCAATCAATTTTCCAATTTCTTCACTATTTGCACTAATGGATGCAACATGTGCTATATCATTAGAACTAGACAAGCTCTTTGAAATCTTTTTAATTTCTTCAACTGCTGCTGTAACCGCTTTATCAATACCCCTTTTCACAAGAATTGGATTTGCACCAGCTGTTACATTTTTAATTCCCTCTTTAATCATTGCTTGAGCCAATACAGTAGCTGTTGTTGTACCGTCACCTGCTACATCGTTTGTTTTACTTGCAACCTCTTTAACAAGTTGTGCTCCAAGATTTTCAAATTTATCCTCAAGTTCTATTTCTTTTGCTATTGAAACACCATCATTCGTAATAGTTGGACTTCCCCAAGATTTTTCAATAACTACGTTTCTTCCTTTTGGACCTAATGTAATTTTTACTGCATCTGCAACAGCATCAACACCTCTTTCAAGAGCTCTTCTTGCTTCTTCACTAAATCTTAACATTTTTGCCATTCGTGTCACCTCCTCATTAGTCTTCTATTTTTGCTAAAATATCTTCAACATCGATGATAATGTACTCTTCGTCCTCAATTTTTATTTCTGTTCCGGAATACTTAGAAAAGATTACCTTATCACCAACTACAATATCAACATCCGAATCTTCCAAATTACCCACAGCAACAACCTCTGCTTTCATGGGTTTTTCCTTAGCTGTGTCAGGAAGTACAATTCCTCCTTCTGTTCTTTTCTCCTCTTGAATTGGCTTTATCAAAAGTCTTGAACCAAGTGGTTTAACTTTCATATCCTTACCCCCTTTCAAAATTTTATTGTCACTCTTAAGCGTTGACTGCTAATTTTAGTTTACCAAAAATATCGAAAATGTTAAGCTTTATTTTGGACAAATATAAGAAATTAACAAATATTATTTTTAAATAAGTACATATTTCTTTGTATTTCTCACTTTTACATAACAAAAAAAAAGGAAGGGAGGCATCTAGCCTCCCTTCTGGTGGAGCCGATGGGATTCGAACCCACTGCCTCTACCGTGCCATGGTAGCGCTCTCCCAATTGAGCTACGGCCCCTAACCAAGTATAATTTATCATATTTTAAACATTTAGTCAATATGCTTAATTTTTAAATGAATAGCATTTACCGGACAAACTTTTTCACATTCAAAACACATTAAACATTCCTTGGCAATAATTTTTCTTTTATTATTTTCCAACGTAATTATCGTATTTGTAGGACAAACCTTTTGACACATTCCACAACTTACACATTTTTTCTCATCTATTGTTAATTTTAAAGGTGCTACCTTTCCACCTACAGTTAGTAAAGTACCGTACGGGCACAACTTTTTGTGCCAAAATTCTTCTTCAAAAAACAAGGTAATAAGCGTGGCAAATCCAATAACGTACAACAAAATGTTTAATTTTACTTTTAAAAGCCTTGTTCCAACAAATAACATAATAAAAGCAACAAGCATAACATACCTTAATACATTGATCTTAGGCGCTTTGAATCTTTTTATATTCAATTTCTTATAAATAAAGTTTATAGGCTTAAATATTGTGTTAATTGGGCATATAAAGCCACAATAGAATCTTCCGAAGAAAAGTGATAAAAACAAACTAATTCCAAATATAAAAATCC
Source organism: Thermosipho sp. 1070 (assembly GCF_001682135.1). NCBI lineage: Bacteria > Thermotogati > Thermotogota > Thermotogae > Thermotogales > Fervidobacteriaceae > Thermosipho > Thermosipho sp. 1070. Next base: position 287,597 of record NZ_CP007121.1, read on the forward strand.
ATTTTAGTAAAATATTATTTTTCAACAACCAAAAAAACAAAACAAAAAATACGATCTCCATAATATACATAAATTTTCTTATTATAAACACCACCTTCTTAATTTTTGATTGCACTTTTTGCATCTCAAGTATTATACCATACTAAAATTCTGTGTTAGAATAGTAATAAGGGGGAGAAAACTTGGATATCTTTTCAAGAATTAAACCTAATGTAAACACAAACGAACTTTCTACAGACACACTTGCGTATATTGGTGATGCAGTGTTTAATTTGTATGTTAAATTACACTATTTTAAAAAAACCTCTGTAAAAAAACTACACAAAAATACACAATCTGTAGTAAACAGAAATTATCAATCAATACTCCTTGACAAAATCCTTCCCAACCTAAGTGACGAAGAATTTTCCTATGTAAAAAGAGGGATTAATAGCAAAGGTGCTGGAAAATACGGTAATGATCCCGCATATCGTAAAAGCACAGGTTTTGAAGTATTAATTGGCTTTCTTTATCTCAAAGATGAAGAAAGACTTTACAAATTACTTTCGGAGGTGTTAGAATGAGCCGCTCAATCATTATCGATGGTTCTGTTATTTACACCAATTACAGTCAAATTATGGGACATAAAAAATTCGAGGCACTTTTAAAAGAATTCATTGAAATTCTCGTCGAAAAAAATAGTCCCCTACTACAAGCCCTTTCCCCTTTTAAATTTGGAGATGAGTATGATACAAAAAGAATAGCTGAATACTTTAATCTTCTTACTATGAGAAATTTAAAAGAATTATCCCATATTTTAAGTTACACTAATCCCGTACAATTGGAAAAATTTATAGAAGCGTTTTATACTTTCTGGCGCTCAAAACACAGATTTATGATTCGTAATGAAAAATATGTAAATGATTACAACAGAAGGGCAAGCGTAGAATATACTATGACAATGGTCGCTGATCAATTTAAGGCTGTTATTAAAAATTTATACCGGCAATTATTATCCAATATAACCAATGAATTTCCCAAAGTTATGAGACAACTTCCAAGTGGAGCTCAAGCAATGTTTTTATACGACTATGTCAAATGTGAAAACTTCAATTTGAACTGGATGGAGAAAATTCCCACAATTTGGGGAGCAATTTTTGACCCACCTGCAATATTCTACACGAAATCCAACAAAAGAAAGGGAATTATACCCGTAGTTGAAAAAAATATAATAGATAAAATTGAGTTATCTTCCAATGAATGGTTTAGAATACCGATATTTGTAGGAAAACTACTATTTTTTAACTTTGTTCACAAAGATTTTCTTGCTCACGGTGCAGGATTGGCAAATCTATTTGAAATTGCCTCCCCGAAAGATATCAAAAACAGAAAACCCGATGGCATAATTATTTTTGGAATTTCACCAGACAAAATACCAGATTACACAGACGAATGGAAAAATGCTGTAGTCTTCAAAGAAAAAAATCTATACGTTGGAGTTATCCCAAATTTAGATGAAAACGATTATTTTGGATATATGAAAAAAACAACACTTACTGTTCACAACCTCATTATGATAGACAATGGAAAACTTCCAATACATGGTTCCATGGCAAAAATTACCCTGAAATCCGGGAAAAGTGCTGTTGCAATGTTCTTAGGAGACAGTGGAGCAGGAAAGAGTGAAACTTTAGAAGCACTAAATAGGTTAGATGAAGTAGCAGATGTAAATATTATCATCGATGATATGGGAAGTCTAAGTATAGAAAACAACAAAGTCGTGGCATATGGAACTGAAACAGGAGCATTTGTAAGACTTGATGACCTTCCACCAGGTTATGCATACCACACTATGGACAGAAGTATATTTATGAATCCAGATAAAATAAATGCAAGAGTCATTGTTCCTTTTAACAATTACAAAGAAATAGTTACACCAACAAAAATCGATTTCTTGTTTTATGCTAACAACTACACAGAAGTTAAAAATAACGAGGAAAGAATAAAATTTTTTGACTCGTATGAAGAAGCACTAAAAGTCTTTTCTGAAGGGAAAAGGATGGCAAAAGGCACAACCGCTGAAATTGGAATCACCACTTCTTATTTTTCAAATCCATTTGGTGCAATTCAGATGCGGGAAAAACATGAAAAGATAGCTGAGAAATTCTTTAAAAAACTATTTGAAACGGAGGTGAAAGTAGGTGAAATAAGGACGATGCTTGGGATAAAAGGATATGAAAAGAAAGGTACTATCCTTGCTGCAAAAGCATTACTAAAATTAATTGAAAAGAAGGGGTGAAATAGTGTTAAGTAAAGATCTGATAAAAGACATTATAGGCACAGTTTTAAAATACGGCGGTGACTTTGCAGAAGTATTTATTGAAAACAAATACGAAAACAGAATAGAACTTGCAGATGGTTTTATTCAAAAAGCAAATACAAATAACATTTCGGGAATAGGTATACGGGGGTTTTTGGGAAATAAAGCTATATACGCATACACAAACATCTTTGAAAGGGACAATCTTTTATCTGTAGCCAAAAGAGTTGGAGAGGCACTTTCCGAAACAAAAGTTTCCAACTTAAAGTTGGACTTTGATGACAAAAAAATAAAAAACAGACATCTAATACATTTTTATCCAATGGAAATTGATAAAACAGAAAAGGCTAAAATAATGAAAACGGCATACCATGCAGCCAAAAATTTCTCGAATTTAATAAAGCAAGTACTTGTTTGGTACTGGGAGTATGATCAAGAAATTTTAGTTGCAAATTCAGAAGGTACCTGGGCAGAAGATAGAAGAATAAAAACAAGGTTAATGATAAACACCGTCGCAGAACATAATGGAAATATGGAGCGTGGATTCTATGGACCAGGGGCTGGTATGGGATTTGAATTTTTTAATACTATCGATGTAGAAGAAGCCGCAAAAAGAGCGGCAAGAATAGCCGTTAGAATGGTAGATGCCGAACCCGCACCAGCTGGGAAAATGCCTGTAGTTATCTCAAATGAATTCGGTGGAGTTATCTTCCACGAAGCGGTAGGACATGCACTTGAAGCAACTTCTGTAGCAAAAGGTGCTTCAGTATTTGCTGGAAAGTTAGGACAAAAAGTTGCGGCAGAATGTGTATCTGCAGTTGATGATGCAACAATTCCAAATGGATGGGGTTCTGCAAATGTGGATGATGAGGGAACAGCAACAAGAAGAAATCTTTTAATCGATAAAGGTATACTTGTTGGATATCTAATAGATAAACTTGGAGCAAGAAGAATGAATATGGAAAGTACCGGTAGTGCTAGAAGACAAGACTATACATTTGCACCTACTTCAAGAATGAGCAACACATTTATACTCCCTGGAAAATACTATCCCGAAGAGATTATAGCTGCTACCGAGTATGGACTTTATGCGAAAACAATGGGAGGAGGCTCTGTAATGCCTGGTACAGGTGAGTTCAACTTTGCTGTAATGGAGGCCTATTTGATAGAAAATGGAAAAATTACAAAACCTGTGAAAGGTGCAACCCTTATTGGAAAAGGCTATGAAATTATACAAAAAATAGATATGGTAGGTAACGATATAGCAAGAGGTCAAGGGGTTTGTGGTTCAATATCCGGCGCTGTACCCGCAGATGTGGGACAACCTACAATCAGAGTTTCAGAAATACTTGTCGGGGGGCGAAATAAATGAATTTAAAAGAATTTAAAGATAAACTTTTTGCGCTTGCAAAGAAAAATGGTTTCGAAGCACAAGTGGAATTTTCTGAAAAAATGGAATTTATGGTTTCATATGCAAACGATGATATTGATCAGTATAAAGATGCATCAAATTCTAGAGTAACTATAAAAATACTAAAAGATGGAAAGATAGGAAAGAGCTTTTCCGAAAGATTTGACGATCCAGAAGCTCTATTCAACGAAGCACTTTCTAATTGGAAAATAACAGATACAGAAGATGAAAATTTCTTTTACGATGGAAAAGGAAAATACCTTGAAATGAAAACTTATGATGGAAATTTCGAAAAAACTCCTGTTAAGGAAAAACTTGACTTTGTAAAAAAACTTTACAACAGCGCAAAATGTGATGAAAGAATTGTAACAGTACCAAATGCCGTATTTCAAAATTTAAAAATTTCAAAGTCAATTTCAAATACTCTTGGATTAGATATTTCATCCACAATGGATGGTGGATTTTCATATGCTATATCAATATCAAAAGATGATAACACACATTCTGGATTTTGGTTTGAAATAGGTAAAAGATTTGAAGATTTATCTCCAGAACAAATTGGTAAAAAAGCTTGTAAAGAAGCTTTAAGCCTTTTAGGGGCAAAACCTGTAAAATCTGGCAAATATAGAGTAATAATCAGAAATACCGCATTTGAAGAGCTTTTAGGACTTTTAAAGAGTATGATTTCCGCCGAAAATGTCCAAAAAAATATATCTCCATTAAAGGGAAAAATAAATGAAAAGATTGGAAACACTATTTTAAACATTAAAGATCTGCCATATGTTGAAGGAAGTATAAATAACAGACCATTTGATGATGAAGGTGTTCCAACAAAAGAAACAGTTATAATTGAAAATGGTGTTTTAAAAAGCTACCTATACGATTTAAAAACTGCAAAAAAGGATAACGTTGAATCTACTGGAAATAGTTTAAATGGATCAATTGAACCAATAAATTTGGTAATAGAAAGTGGTAATTATTCATTTAATGAACTTGTAAACAAACTAGATAACGGCATTATAATAATCAGCATTGATGGTATGCATTCAGGTGCAAATCCCGTATCCGGAAATTTCTCATTAGGTGCAAGAGGATACAAAGTTGAAAACGGAGAAATTGTACATGCAGTTGAACAAATCACTATATCTGGTAACTTCATAGATTTACTAAATAAAATTGAAGATGTGGGAAACGATTCTAAAGATTTCGGTGGTGTAATAACCCCCAGTATCTTAATTAGTGAACTCGATATTGCAGGAGAATAAGGTCCACGACAAAGTCGTGGACTTTTTTTTATTTACAAAATTTAAGTTTTAGATTAAAATAAATATAGCAAATACAAGGGGGGAAAGCTGTGAAATTTCCCAGATTGGTTATTAGCTTAGAAAAAATAAAAGAAAATGCAAAAAAAGTATTAGACATGTTAAACAAACACGATATAGAACTTGTCGCTGTTACGAAATTGGTATTGGGTGATCCAAAAATTGCTAAAACACTTAAAGATGTGGGAATACAAAAAATTGGTGAATCAAGACTTGATAATATTGAAAAAATGATCAAAAACAAAATTTCAGGTCCATTTCAACTTCTTAGAATACCCATGCTTTCAGAACTTGAGAAAGCAGTCCTTTTGGTTGATGAAATATTAATTTCCGATAAAATAACTGCATTAAAAATTGATGAAATAGCACAAAAATATGATAAAAATATTGAATTGATATACATGATAGATGTGGGAGATTTAAGAGAAGGTGTATGGTTTGAAAATGCATGTAAAACAATTGAAAATATAGCCAAAAAGCTTAAAATGGCAAAATTAAGTGGCATTGGAACAAATGTAGGATGTTTTGGTGGTGTACTTCCAACAAAAGATAATTTAAACACACTCGTTGAAATTAAAAAATATTTAGATGATAAATTAAACACTAATTTAAAAATTTCCGGTGGAAGTACCGTGACACTAAAATTAATTGAAAATGGAGAACTTCCCGAAAAAATCAACCAATTTAGAATTGGTGAAGGCATACTACTTGGAACAGATGCAACCGGTCATAGAGACATTCCATATTTATCTCAAAACACGGTCATATTAGAAGCGGAAGTAATTGAAGTTGATTACAAACCATCTGTACCAGTAGGAAAAATAGGAAGAGATTCAATGGGAAGAATCCCAGAATTCGAAGACAAAGGATGGCGAAAAAGAATTATTCTTGCAATAGGAGAACAAGATATAGATCCAAGTGGATTAAAATCATTAAACAAAAACCTTGAAATTTTACACGCCTCAAGTGACCACACGATAATAGATTACACCGAATCTGAAGTTAATTATAAAATTGGAGATATATTAAAATTCAAATTATCATATGGAGCAGCACTACGTGCATTTACAAGCCCTTTTGTAAAAAAAATATACCAATAAAAGAACCTCTCTGGCCAACAGAGAGGTTTATATTTCGTCTAATTCCAAAAATGCAACCCTTAATTTTCCAACCAAAAATATGAAAAAGTTCTCCTTATTTCTCCTTTTTACCTCATAACCTAAGTTTTCTATAAATTCTTGCCACTTATCAAGATTTCTAACTAAAAACAATGTATTTAATCTTGAAAATTTTTCTCCTCTTTTAATATAAGCTGTTCTGGAAACTATATAGGCACTCCCAACTTTTCTTACGGGAATGGATAATTTATTAAAAAATTCCAAAACAGGATTTAAGTTATCCACCACCTCAATAGAAAGGATAGTTCTTAGATCACCACTTTCTGATATGTAGCGTGCTATATCCTCAATTGTTTTAGTAGAACTATATTTAAATAAATCCATAACATATGGCAAGGAAGGTTGTGCTATTACTTGCCTTGCAACTGCAACGTTTCTAAGTATTTCCACAGAAAGAGGTTTTTTCAATCTTAAATCTACCTTTTTCTGAAGACCTCTTAACATTAAAGCAAGATAAGAGGGTTTAACAGGTAAACCTTCCGATGTTGAAATCAAATATTCATCTTTTCCCTCATACTTTTTTAACCATTTATCAATAGGCGGGACAATCTCAACAACAAAATTTCCATTTTCCAAATAAATCTCATTTCCTTTAATATCCGTACCCTTTAATTTTACAATCTCACCGGATTTTAACCCTAGTAAACCTGCAAGCCCAACTAGCAAAACATACTTTTCATTACCTTTTTTTGCCATCTTCTCTGCTTCTTTATACAACTTCCAAAAATCCAAATAATTTATCATCTCATATTCTGCTTTCTTATAAGGCACTTTCAAATCTTCAACTACTTCGGAATAAACAAGCGGGTAAAATCTTTGCAAAAAAGATCTCAATGGCACAAAATACTGTCTCCAAGCCGTCGGTTTATAACTTTCCTTTATTTTCTTTAACCACTTCTTTACAGAATCTGTATTTACATTCCCCTCAACAAATTCCAGAAAAGATTCGACCATTGTCATATAATTTCTTTTCGTACTTTCAGATATATTTTGTTTTTCTATGTATTCTATAAATTTATCAAGTTCATATTTTACTTTCAATTCTGGCACCTCCAGAAAAATTTATTAACATTTTGATTATATCATATCAATATTGCGAAATTATTATGTTTTATTTTTCAAAAGTTACAATTCGTTTTGCTAATCTTTCTCTAAGGTAACATTTTAGTAAATAAAACATGCATCACCCAACGAAAAAAATCTATATTTCATTTTTACAGCAATATTATACGCATCTAAAATGAACTCTCTACCTGCAAATGCGGAAACAAGCATAAGTAAAGTAGACTTTGGTAAATGAAAATTTGTAATTATAGCATCTGTTAATTTAAATTCAAATGGCGGATATATGAAAATATCGGTTTTACCATGATAACTTTCTTTTTTATCCAACCTTGCAATAGTTTCTAGGGTCCTAACACTAGTTGTTCCAACTGCAATAATTCTTCCGCCGTTTTTTCTGGTATCGTTAATCTTTTTCACGGTTTCCTTTGGTACGTAATACCTTTCAGAATGCATCTTATGCTCTCTAACATCCTCAACTTTAACAGGTCTAAAAGTTCCCAACCCAACATGTAAAACTAAATCCGCAAACTCTACTCCGTTTTCTTTTATCTTTTCTAAAAGTTCATCGGTAAAATGAAGTCCAGCAGTTGGTGCAGCTACGGAACCTTTTTCTCTTGAGTATATTGTCTGATATCTCTCAAATGGAATTTGATTTTTTATATATGGAGGTAAAGGTGCCATTCCTAATCTGAATAAATCATCATCTGAAAAATTGAACTCTAATATCCTTGCACCCTCTTGTGCCCAATCTTTACATATGCAATATCGATCATCATCAAAATATATTTTTGTTCCTTTTTTTACTTTACTTCCCGGTTTAACCAGTGCTTCCCAAACACCTTCTGAAATTTTTTCAAGTAACAAGATTTCTATTTTTGCACCGGTAGCCTTTTTTCCATAAAGTCTTGCTGGAATTACTTTTGTAACATTTCTTACAAGTAAATCCCCTTCTTTTAAATATTCAATAATATCTCTAAATATCTTATGCTCAATTTCTCTTGTCCTTCTATTTAAAACCATAAGTCTTGATGAATCTCTAGGTTCTACAGGTGATTGGGCTATTAATTCTTCAGGCAAAAAGTAATCAAAATTACTTACATTCAACTAAATCCCCTCCCAGTAAAAGTATGGGGAGGTTTTAAACCTCCCCATCTTTAACTATTATTTTCTCAAACCTAATTTGTGAATTACCTCTTTGTATGCTTCCGGATTCTTATTTCTTAAATATTTTAATATCTTTCTTCTTCTTCCAACTAACTTCATAAGTCCTCTTCTTGAATGATAATCTTTGGGATGTTTCTTCAAATGTTCAGTTAAATGTTTGATCCTTGCAGTTAATAATGCTACCTGAACCTCTGCGCTACCAGTATCTCCTTCATGGATTTGAAATTCCTTAATGATCTCCTCTTTGTTCATATCTTACACCTCCACAACTTATTCCCGCTACCAAGTAGGGGCATCACCCTCAACCGAGTAGGGGTCACATATATGATAACTTAAAAAGTTCGTTAAGTCAATAGCTTCAAAGATTTTTTTAATAGATTTCAAGTTGTACAGCGACACAATTTTGATATTTTAAATAATTATTTCCATTATTTGGTATATGAATTACAAAATTACATAATATTAGTTAAATATACACATGTTTTATCAATGCCATTTCCCTAAAAATATTATAAATAAATGAAAGTTTAAACACCAAACTTTTCAAGTACTTCTTCAAACAAATAATTGATCTTCCAGGGGAACTAATAATTTTATGGTATATTATTCATGAAAGATACTTTAATATAGGAGGAAGAAATATGATAGAAACATACGTCTTTTTCAAAGTAAAAAATGACTTTATTATAGAAAACTCGTCTGAAAAATTACACGGATTATTTTTCAAAATGCTAAAAAATACCCAAATAAATACAGAAAAATTACATTCCCAAAAAAATAAACCATTTTCACTCTCACCAGTCTATGAATATGGTTATGATAAATCTATTACAAAATTTTCCAAAAACAAGTATTTCTTTTTTCGTATTGCTTCTATACAAGATGATTTGATACTTTCATTTGTAAAAGCCCTTACATTAAATAGCACAGAATTATTTCTCGATAAATATCCCATCTACATCGATGAAGTTATAACGGAAACATACCAAAATAAAGATATTCAAAATGAAATTACCATAAATTTTGTTTCACCTGTAACTTTTAGGGGACCAAATAATATAAATATCCCCATCCCAGATCCTTTACACATTATAAATTTTCTAAAAAAATATGGAATAAACGATATAGACTATCCTAAAATTACATATATTGAAGGAAAATCTCACGTAATGAAATACTCCTCCTTTAAACTGATTGGTTTTGTTGGAAAAATGAAAATAAAAACACATACCCCTAAATCTTACCTAATATTACATTATCTTGGAACTGGTTATTCTCATGCAAAAGGAATGGGAGTTACTATAATTGATGCTGCAACGACAGCCAATCAAAAAATTCGATATATTTGGAAAAGGTGGGGAATAAATGCGTAAAAAATATCTTCGAATATTAAAAATAATAATATACATTCTAAACCAAAAAGAAGTAACAACCAAAGAACTCTCTGAAAAATTCAATGTAAGCATCAGAACTATCCAAAGAGACTTACACGAAATAGAAAACTTAGGTATAAGTTTAGAAAGAGAAATAGATGGCACAGTAAGAATATTAGAAAACAATCAATTACATCTCAAAGGTTTAAATTTAAACTTAGAAGAAAAAAAAATACTACTTTTGATGATGAATCTTTCAGAAAAATATTTATATGATTTATTCACAGATACAATAAACGAAGTTAAAATAAAATTTATTAATTCTTTAGAACCACAGATGAAAGAATTAAATAAAAAAAGATCTACGTTATATAGATTTCTAAAACAAAGACACGAAAACATAAAATTATGGATAGTAAATTCCATAGAACGTGCCATTTTAGAACAAAGAAAAATAAAAATAAGATACAATCATCCAAAAAAAGGAGAAGAAGAATACGAATTATCACCCTATTTATTTTTATTTTCAAAAAATCATTGGTATCTATTTGCACTTGAATCGAAAAAAAACTTTGAAGGTCTTTTCAGATTATCAAGAATCAAAAAAGTTATATATCTAAACGACAAATTTAAACCTCCAAAAGATTTAGAAGAAAAAATAAATTCAATTTGGGAAACACAATATTCCACTAGAAGATATACTATAAAAATTAAATTTAGCAAAGAAGTCGCACAATTAATAAAAGATACAGCAAGACATCCTTCACAAATTATACAAGAATTAGAAAACGGTGAAATATTATACACTGTTAAAGTAAGCGGTTACAAAGAAATATTATACTGGATACTTAGTTGGGGAAAGGATGCTGAATTAATAGAACCAAAATGGATGAGAGAAAAAATAAAAGAAGAAATATACAAAATGCAGAAAAAATACAACAACAACCTCTGATACTAAATAGTAACCACTTTGTTTCTTAAAATTAATGTATACAGACAAATAAAGTGTCGTTAGCAATTGGTGTAGAACTTGACTTATAAAAAAGATATTTGTTATAATACAAGTAAACCAAAGATTAGGAGTGATAGCATGAATGTAAATTTAAGAAAATTCCTAATAAAAATTCTACAAAACTATCCTCAGAAACACACAAGCGGTTTAAAAAAAGGTATCCCGTTTTCTATACATTTTGCTAATGTTGGGCTTATTGCATATCAAATATCCGAAATTTTGCGAAAAATTGGATATTTTAATTTAGAAGATAGTCACACTGTTTTTATTGCAGCCGTAATTCACGATATGAATAAAATAACCAATACTTCTATGAGAACAGCAGCTATTAGAGAAAACATAATAAAAGTATTAAAAGAGAACTTTTCAGAAAACGAGGATTTCTGGAAAGACAAAATCGATACCATTCAAAACATAATACCTTTACACTCAGTTGACAATCCTGTTGGTTCTAAACTATATATTTCTCAAAAAGAAAAAGTTATGGCAAAAATTATCCAGTTTTCCGATACATTTGATTTATTGGATAGTGCTAACCTTGAATACGATCACAACATTTACAAAAAGCTTTTAAATCTTTTAGAAGAACTAAATTATTACGTCCCCGAATTTAAATACAACTATCTTGTTTATCATTATTTTAATGACTACAGGGGGGTGTTAACAAATTATATAACCGACGAGATTATAAATAAATTTAAAACTACTGTTTTGGCAGTTCCCATTGCAAGATTCAACGATGGAGTAGTCTATTTATGTAACAAAGAAAAATACATTCCAGAATTATTATTTGAAGACATAGTTCTCGAAACACCAAAAAAAGTTTTCCACAAAATATTTTCAATGGATTATACTTTGCAAAAAAAAGGTAATGAAGTATATTTAAGAGAAGGGATATTTAACTTTTCTTTAGACGATGCGTTAACCCACATTATTTTCGTTATCAACAATTTGAAAACTTCAGATAAAAATAAAGTTTTAAAAAAAATCACTGAAGACTACTTAAAAAAATATTTTGGAAATAAAACAAAGAAAACTATGGAAATATATGAAGAATTCGATTTGATTTTTAATTCAACCAAAGAAATCGAAACTATAAAAGAAAAATTAATAAACCTAATAAAAAAACACGAAACACAAAGAAAGATCAAAAATACTTATGTAGACGAGCTAAAAAAATACATTGAAACACGCTTGCATCTATCCAATTTACAAAAAAATAATATCTCTACATTCACCATCAACAAATACGGAAAAAATCCTAAAAAAGTTTGTTCAATTTGTGGAAGTGAATTTGAAGTTTCAGAAGCTATGTCTGCTGAACTTCCAAGAGGAATAAAACCTCAACTTTTTAGTAATATTCTTCCAGCAAACAAAACAATGGATCCAAAAAGAAATATCTGTTCAATTTGTAAATTACAATTTATAGCAAACAAAAATAAAAGTTATTCAGCTGATGAAAAAAACGTATATTATGTCCTTATTCCGTATAATTATTTTCCAGATGAACTTATAAACGAAATAAAAGAAGAATATATATCAATAAAGTCAAATAGTACTAAAGAAAATAAAAGTAAAGACAACGAAAATATCCTTTCGATGTTGGGTATAGAAAGTGAAACAATCGAAGATGGACTATTTGATTATACAAATATAAATATTCCAATAATTAATCCTATAAGATATAAAAACTCAAAAAAATACTCTGAAACAGTGTTTATAGCATATGCCAAAGCACTTTATATTCAAAAAAACTTTCCCGTCAAAATCCTTATTACAGGGTATCCACAACTTTTAGATGAAGACATACGATTTAGTGAAGAAATATTAGTTCAAGATCTATCTTTCAAACTCAAAAAAACTTCATCTGAAAGGATATTAAAACTTTATGAAATATTTAGAAATAATCCCAAAAACTTCTTTGCCAATAAAAACAATTATTTTTACAAAATTTCCACATCTGAACCATTAACAGCCTTTTCAACATATATAACAAAAGTATTTGAAACCAAAAAAGATAAAAAGGTAATACTAAATATATTTGAGGCATTATTTGGGGGTGAAAAAATGGAGTATGCAAAAAAGATAAGCGAATTCATTTTAAAACAACAAGAACACATATTTAACGCTTCAAAACATCAAATAGTAAAATACTTTGACGTATGCAAAGAAGTATTAAAAAAATTTGAACCACAAATTGAATCAGAAGAAGACTTGAAAGCACAATTGTTTTCCAGAATAGAAAATTTAGTCAACAAACCTATAAAAAAAGAAGAGATAATGAATTATATAGACAACTTTGTTGAATTTGTAAAAGAATTAGAAAATAAAAATCTAGATAAAGGAAGAAAAAAACTCCTCTTAAACTGGAAAAAATATAGGGATTTAATCTACGGTTACGTATGGAAAATATATTTTGAAAATAAGGAGGCGAAAAACAATGGATAAAATAAAGGAATTATTAAAAGGTGGGTACGTAGAAGATGGATCTTTTCCTTTAAAACCTTTGGGAAAGTATATTCATATTATACTCCGGACAAGAACACTTTCTGAGACAATATTTCGAACAGATGAAGGATTAACAATTGAAACAGTAAAAGCTGGAATAAATGATAACAATGAAATTCAAAGAGTAATAATGAGCAAAAGAAAAAGAATAGCTGCAGAAAGAAGAATTGGAAGAGAATTTTTAATGAATTATAAATTAAAAGATGAAAGTTGTGAGATTAACCAAAGTATGTGTGGAAGATGTCTAGATTGCACTGTCTATGGTTTTGCAGCTGGAGAAAAAGGAAAAGAAACAGAAGGGGCACTAAAAAGTAGGGTGATTACAGAAAACGCATACTCTATACTTCCATATGAGATGATAAGTGATGTCAGGACATTTAACGCACTTAGCGAACTAGGAACAATGATGGAAAAAAAGGAAAAAAAGGAAAAAATAGAATTAACAATGAGACAATCTCTAGGAGAAAATGAATATATAAAACCAGAAGTCGATTTCATTGACATTGAAACATTAAAAGACCTTAGATTCGCAGAAGTTTTATACGCTTTAGGTAATATACTAAGAACCAAAAGATACGGGGCTATTGATTCAAGATTGGGAAAGGTAAAAAATGAAATAATAGCAATAATAATCTCTGATGCTGAAATTTTTGGTTCTCTTGAATTAACTAAAAAAGTCTGGGATAAATTAGAAGTTAAAGAACATATATTAGAAGAAAATATAGTAGATGAAAAAATTTTAGAATCAGTTAAGGAATTACTAGATGGTGAATTTTGTAAATATAAAATAGTCGAAAAAAATGATTTAAAAGTATTAAAAGACGAAATTAAAAGTATCTATCTAAAACCAGAAGATAACTTGATATCATTATTTAAAAATGTCAAATCGATATTTGACAAATAAACTCTATCCCCGTGTGTCGTGCGGGGATAGAATTTAAGGGGTGATTCTATGAAGATATACAAAGCAACTCTTGAGACTCTTGAACCGCTCTTTTTTGCTACAAAAGAGTTGGGCGACACCTATGTTACTGAACCTTATATATCAAATTATTCTTTAGCATATACCATATTATCTTTGTATGATTATGTAAGACATAATGTACCCACATACAAAGAAGACTTAAAAGATTTAAATGTGTACATTACACCAGCAAAATTTGTAAACTTTAGATGGCAAATGGAAAATTTTAATTCAACGGGCGAGGGGTATTATTTAAAAATGCTTCAAAATAATTATTCCAATTCTCCAAAACGAAATAATGACAGAGCAAAAAACATACCTCAAATTGGGAAATTAAAACTAATTTCCTCTGAAAGTATAGCAAAATTCTATGTGATAGATTACTCAAGCAATCTAAAATTACCAAAATATATAAGATTGGGAAAATTTAACACAAAGTGTCACATGGATTATGAAGAAATTTCTAACATAGAATTAAAAGAAGGAACCTTCTTTTGTAAACAACCACTCAACGTCCTTGATCTTCCAAAAAATATGAAACTTTTGTCTTTCAAGATTATTCCCATAAAACCTGTACAAATAATTGAAAAAGCTAAGTTAAGTGGAAATTTCATTTCCATAGACAACGATAACATACCGCTTAACATGCACTTTTTTGGAGGGAATTTCAATGAAAATTAAAAGTCTTGAAATTCCTGTCATCTACGATAAATATGTAAAATTCATTCCATTCCATCAAATTGAAACTGCTGAAAAATTAAAAAAATACGATATAGTATTCAATACGTATCCTACAGGCTCGGGTAAAACCAGAGCATTACTTAATTCTATCAAAGAATTAACCCCTAAAAAAGTATTAATTATTGCACCAATCAATGTTTTAATAGATCAATACGAAGAAAAAGTAAAACAATTTGTCAAATCCGAAAAGCTTGAATATGAAGTTGTAACCTTTACATCTTCAAGAATAAAAGAAACAAAAGAAACTTTCGAATCAAATCAACAATTTGTAAGAAAAGTCCTTGAAAAAAAATCAAAAACTATAATAATATCAAACCCAGACATTGTCTATCTCATATTACTTCAATTTTATGGAAATAATTACAACATTAAAAGAACTATGGTTACAGATTTACTATCAGAAATAGACTTCTTTGCATTTGACGAATTTCACTATTATGATCCCATTCGTAGTTTTCTTGCAATTACATTACTTTTTACATATCACCAGATTAAAAACAAAAATAACGAAACAAAAAAATTTCTCTTCTTATCCGCAACTCCATCTAATACAATTATTAAAGTATTAAAACACTTAAATCTAAATTGGTACGAAGTAAAACTCGATGAAGGTCATAACAAATCCAAAGAAAAGTCACTTTCAGAAATAAATTTAGATTTTTCGTTTGGTTCATTAGAAGAGAATGTAGATGAGGTAATAAACGAAATAAACAACCATACAAATGAAAATGGAAAAATTATAATTATTTCAAACTCTCTAAGAAGAATATGGATTTTAAAGGATAAACTTAACACCTTAGGAGTTGATGCTGGGATAATTATAGGGCCGATAAAATCAAAAGAAGAAAGAAAAAGGAATTTACAAAAAAAGGTAATACTTGCAACACCTACGGTAGATATAGGATATGATTTTGAAAAAGTTAGACTTTTAATATTCGAAGCTTTTAATCCAGATGAGTTTTTGCAACGTTTGGGAAGAGCAGGTAGAACTTTGGGAAAAACACTAAATTTTACTCCCAAAGTTATTGCATTTTTACCAAAGACTGTAAAATACAAATTTGAACAAATATTCCAAGACAAAAACACTATTACACGAAAAGAACTGGAATCAAAAATAAAAGAGATTTTTTCATCACATAACCTTGATTTTGAACAACTTTACAGAGGACCATTTGTCCTACAAATAGCATTCTTTCTTTATAATTTTGAAAAACTTTTCGTCAAAGATGATAAATTTTTCGAAGACTACAAGAAAAACTTCTTAAACCTTTATAAAATTCCAGTTGATTACACAGTTTTAAAAAATAAATATTTACCATATTTTATAATTTATGTCTATGAAACTCTAAAACAAATTAGCGAAGACAAAGCAAATAAATTTATTGAATTTGATTTCAATAAAAAGATACTAAAAAATTTCATCGAAAGAAAAATAGCCGAAAGGCTAATAAATACTAAAAAAATCAATTATTACTTTAAAGGAATCAAACAATTCTTCGATAATTATATACTAAATTTTAGAATTAACGATATAACAAATGTAAAAGTTGTAGACAAACAAAAAACATTTGGTATAGAAAAATTTGATTATTCATTAATATTCATACTTGAAAATGCCAACATAGAGAGAATTGATAAAAATACTATATATATCAACGGTATAAGTAGGAAAGAAAAAATACACTTTGAAGTTCCAAAAATAATCAACAAAGAATTTTTTGTAACATACCTGACAATCAATGAAGAATTTATAGGACTAGAAGAAAATAATAAATTTTTAAAAGCTGTATTCCTTCTAAACAACAAAACAGAAGCCATTGCAAAAAGCTTTGGGTTTTATCCTTCAAGAATCATAATGGGTTCAGAAAAAAAGAAAGCACTTTTTGGAGAGCAAGCACTAATAGCAAAAACGTTATTTTCCACGGAAAAACCATGGGATTTTGAAATACTTCCCATTGTCTGAAAATGGGGTGTTAAAATGTTTCCAGAAATACCTATTTATTCAATAAATGCATATTTATACTGTGAATATAGATATTTTCTCGAAGAAGTTGTGGGAATATTTAAGGAAAATGCCCATATATCAGAAGGAAAATACATAAATGAAAAAGAAAGTAAAAACATCTCAACCAAAAATTGGAAAAAAACATCAAAAATATTTGTTTCATCAGAAGAGTATGGGATTTATGGATATATAGATAATGTAATAAAAACACCTGATAAAATTAAGATTGTAGAAATAAAAAAAGGTTCTGCCAAAAAGCCTTATGAAAATGATATAATGCAAATAATTGCGTATATGATAGCCTATTCTGAAACTTTTGAAATAAAAAAAGAAAGTATAATAGGAGAATTAAATTATAAAGGTTCAAATACAAAATTTAGAGTTAAGTTAACGGATAATAGACTCAATAAATTAAAAAATATAATTGACAATATATACGCAATAAAATCTGATAAAATTCGACCTGTCCCAAAATATAGGAAAAAATGCAAAGATTGTAGTTTATTTGAAATATGTCAACCAATCAATAATGAAAAAGTAAAAATAATGCCTCGTATCGTTGAAAAACAACCTATTTTTTTATTTAGCCATGGAATATTCATAGGAAAAAAAGGAGAAAGTTTTCTATTTACCTTAAACAACGAAAAAAATGTGATTCCAGCATACAAAATTTCATCAATAAATATTTTTGGAATTTTTACAATATCAAGACAAGCAGTCGAATTGGCGGCAAAATACTCCATACCAATAATTATTAATAATTCAATTTGCAAAAACATAACTACCATAAATATACCATTTTCAAAAAATAATTTCTTACGAAAAAAACAAGTAGAATTATCTAGCGATGAAAAATTGAAATTAGAACTCTCAAAAAAAATGATAATTGGAAAAATAAGAAATATGGAAATCACTTTGAAAAAGAAAAATATAAAAATTAGTTATACACCATATATTTATAAAATAAATAAAGCATCAACATCAGATGAAATTATTGGCATAGAAGGAATAGTGTCAAGAAATTACTTTGAGAATTTTGGAAATATTTTAAATAATTTTACTTTTAATACACGTACAAGGCGACCTCCAAAAGATCCTATTAATTCTTTATTAAGTTTCGGATACACTATACTTTACAACCTTGTACATTCAATATTACTTTCAATTGGACTTGATCCATACTTTGGATTTCTTCACACTACTCAATATGGAAGAGGATCACTTGCATTAGATCTCATGGAAGAATTCCGACCATTAATTATCGATACTTCAGTAATAAAAGTAATAAACAAATCTATGATAAAAGAAAAAGATTTTATCAAAGAAAACAATGGAATTTATTTAAAGCAAAAGGCCAGAAAAAAATTTGTCAATGTTATTTTAAAAAGACTCTTAGATAAACATTATTATGATAAAATGGGAGGATCCATAGAATACATAAGGATAATAGAATCACAAGCTAGATTATTACAAAAACATATACTCGGAGAACTGGAATATACTCCTTTCATTGTAAAGAAGTGATTTTCATGATGACATATATAATCAGCTATGATATAAAGAAAGATAAGAAAAGAAATAAAATATCAAAAATATTAGAAGAATATGGACAAAGGCTTCAATACAGTGTATTTATTTGCCAAGTTCCAAAAAAAGAACTTTATAATATACTTTTAAGGATGAATCCTATAATAGACAAAAATACAGATTCAATTTTAATTATCCCAATAAATTTATCCAAAATGGAAATTATAGGTACTGTAAAAATAGATATTTTAACCAATAATGACAATTATATATTATAACTAAATTATAACTAAAATCTATCCGCGAATCTTATTTTTCTCAAAAATATATAATATCCACGACACTCTCCAATAAACAACTATCTAACATTGAAACAAACTTATTTAAAAATTTTTTAAGTAAAAAACGTTAACACACGCATTTACGGTCCTTGACAATTTATTTTTTTTGTTTTAGTATTGATAGTGTTAAAAAACCTAATTCCATAAAATGGAATTCAAACTTGGTAAAAGTATATCCGCCATGTTCATTTTTTTCGTATTCGTTAAAAAACCTAATTCCATAAAATGGAATTCAAACTGATTGTTTATGGCATTAAAGGAAAAGATTTTACGAGTTAAAAAACCTAATTCCATAAAATGGAATTCAAACACTAAGTGCAGAAAACGTTAGGATTAACGATTTATTGTTAAAAAACCTAATTCCATAAAATGGAATTCAAACTTTATACCTTGCGGTAGCTCATTAAAAGCTTTGACAAGTGTTAAAAAACCTAATTCCATAAAATGGAATTCAAACTTGATTTACGTCCCATAATATCACCTTCTATCAAAGTTAAAAAACCTAATTCCATAAAATGGAATTCAAACTGAGTCCGTTAGAAGCTGCGCTTGTTACAGTAGAAGTTAAAAAACCTAATTCCATAAAATGGAATTCAAACTTGGCTCAAAGGGTGTCCTTGATATGCTATTCCATAGTTAAAAAACCTAATTCCATAAAATGGAATTCAAACAAATCTTGGACCTATAAGACAGTGTCTGAGAAAATAGTTAAAAAACCTAATTCCATAAAATGGAATTCAAACGTTAGTTCAACTTCTCCATAAACTGTTTCTTTTTGTTAAAAAACCTAATTCCATAAAATGGAATTCAAACGATTTGTTCTTCCAATTTCCCCTCCAAAATTTCGAGTTAAAAAACCTAATTCCATAAAATGGAATTCAAACTTGGAAAGGCCGTTTGAACGAATTTATAGAAAAAGGTTAAAAAACCTAATTCCATAAAATGGAATTCAAACATTTTGTCGTTTATGATAGGTTTCCAGCCCACACCTCGTTAAAAAACCTAATTCCATAAAATGGAATTCAAACTTTTTAAATTCATCTGCAGTAATAAAACCACTTAAGTTAAAAAACCTAATTCCATAAAATGGAATTCAAACTTGTTGTATGGTCTTCAGATATCCTTCAGGTGCCCAATGTTAAAAAACCTAATTCCATAAAATGGAATTCAAACAGAAAATGGTAAAAATTAAAGACGTGTTGAGAAATGGTTAAAAAACCTAATTCCATAAAATGGAATTCAAACTTGTAAACGAAAAAATATAGTTATCTATTTTTGCGGGTTAAAAAACCTAATTCCATAAAATGGAATTCAAACATAGAATTTTAATCAGGAGGGATAGGTCATGAAACAAGTTAAAAAACCTAATTCCATAAAATGGAATTCAAACAGCTTTATTTTGCTTCAGTGTTTTTAAAAACAACATCAATGTTAAAAAACCTAATTCCATAAAATGGAATTCAAAC
Source organism: Thermosipho sp. 1070 (assembly GCF_001682135.1). Taxonomy (NCBI): domain Bacteria; kingdom Thermotogati; phylum Thermotogota; class Thermotogae; order Thermotogales; family Fervidobacteriaceae; genus Thermosipho; species Thermosipho sp. 1070. The sequence goes on from NZ_CP007121.1 coordinate 307,973, forward strand.
CGTAAGAAAAGAAATACTCTTCTTTAGAAGCAGCAACAGTTAAAAAACCTAATTCCATAAAATGGAATTCAAACTATGAGTAAGATTTTTAAAACGTTCCACCCTGTCATGTTAAAAAACCTAATTCCATAAAATGGAATTCAAACATAGATAACGCACATAAGGCTATTATCCTTGAGAGTTAAAAAACCTAATTCCATAAAATGGAATTCAAACTCTTGATTATATGCTGTTCGAAGTCTTCTAAATCTTGTTAAAAAACCTAATTCCATAAAATGGAATTCAAACGAAGCAAATAAAGAGGAGGCTTTACCTGACGTTCAGTTAAAAAACCTAATTCCATAAAATGGAATTCAAACGCTAAAGCCGCGGGGGTTGCTATTGCAATTGCTCAAGGTTAAAAAACCTAATTCCATAAAATGGAATTCAAACCTATTACGTAATTTAGATAATTGCGTTTCGAAAAATTGTTAAAAAACCTAATTCCATAAAATGGAATTCAAACACAAACAACTCCTGACATCTCTCAAAAATCTTGGTGTTAAAAAACCTAATTCCATAAAATGGAATTCAAACTTTCTTTGGTTGGAAAAGGTATTGTAGCAGTAGTTTCGTTAAAAAACCTAATTCCATAAAATGGAATTCAAACATGAGATTGATTGGGATATAGGATTGATACATTGGTTAAAAAACCTAATTCCATAAAATGGAATTCAAACAAGGCTGATGCAGTGGTGGTAAAAGTTTCGGGTGACGGGTTAAAAAACCTAATTCCATAAAATGGAATTCAAACATAACCACCGAGGGGAGTAGGGCTCTCCGAGAGGAGAGTTAAAAAACCTAATTCCATAAAATGGAATTCAAACGCTTCGATATTATCGTTGGTAAGTTTTTCGACTGCTTTTGTTAAAAAACCTAATTCCATAAAATGGAATTCAAACTTCAAGTTGAGCGCTTGTATACGTAGCAGCCATTTCAGTGTTAAAAAACCTAATTCCATAAAATGGAATTCAAACTGAAGTAAAAAAAGAACTGTCTGTACAGGATAAAAGTTAAAAAACCTAATTCCATAAAATGGAATTCAAACGAAGTAGATGGAAATAGAGATGCAAGTGATTCGTGTTAAAAAACCTAATTCCATAAAATGGAATTCAAACTAATAACTTCTAGTGCTTTTCTTTGCCAATCTTGAATGTTAAAAAACCTAATTCCATAAAATGGAATTCAAACTAAGAATGCTAGTGTTAGTTTACGACTCAGGCAAGATGTTAAAAAACCTAATTCCATAAAATGGAATTCAAACGATTAGTTACAGGGACAATCAATCCAGCGTCTTTTGGTTAAAAAACCTAATTCCATAAAATGGAATTCAAACACGTTTAAGACGGGCAACTGGAGATATACCAAATCAAAGTTAAAAAACCTAATTCCATAAAATGGAATTCAAACAGCTTTTTAACGGTGCTCCAAGATTTGATACAACAGTTAAAAAACCTAATTCCATAAAATGGAATTCAAACTTTGTTTGAAAAATGTATACCAGAATAATATATTGTTAAAAAACCTAATTCCATAAAATGGAATTCAAACATAAAATTAAAATCATTTATGTAGGTGCCACAGAAGAGTTAAAAAACCTAATTCCATAAAATGGAATTCAAACGGAAATACGTAGATGGTGTTACTTGGCAAGGAATAGGTTAAAAAACCTAATTCCATAAAATGGAATTCAAACTTAACTTCTTATATTCGATCCAACCCCCGTCAAATTCGTTAAAAAACCTAATTCCATAAAATGGAATTCAAACGAAACGCTAAGGAATTAATTATTAACAGAACGTCTGATGTTAAAAAACCTAATTCCATAAAATGGAATTCAAACAATTTGTTAGGAAAGTATGGGAATTTTGAGAATGAGTTAAAAAACCTAATTCCATAAAATGGAATTCAAACTCTACTAATACAAATGGAAAGATTTTCCTTCCTGAGGTTAAAAAACCTAATTCCATAAAATGGAATTCAAACTCTTTAATACATCCTTTGGTGCTTCAAAGGAAATACTGGTTAAAAAACCTAATTCCATAAAATGGAATTCAAACATATTCAATAATCAACTTACCTATATCCGGCAAACCGTTAAAAAACCTAATTCCATAAAATGGAATTCAAACCTACGTTTATCATCGTGCTTAATAACACCTAGTATCCTGTTAAAAAACCTAATTCCATAAAATGGAATTCAAACCTTTTGCTAATCTTGGTAACGAAGGTACTTATGCTAGTTAAAAAACCTAATTCCATAAAATGGAATTCAAACCTAACGCACCAATAAGCATTTGCAACGCTTCGTTCATAATGTTAAAAAACCTAATTCCATAAAATGGAATTCAAACTTTAAAAGAGCTATTGATGAACATTCTTTGCCGAGTTAAAAAACCTAATTCCATAAAATGGAATTCAAACTTTAGATGGGGTTCATTCGCCCGATAATTCTTATGTTAAAAAACCTAATTCCATAAAATGGAATTCAAACATGTTCTTGCTTGAGATTTGACGCATCTCGAATCCCTGTTAAAAAACCTAATTCCATAAAATGGAATTCAAACGACAAATTGTTTGAAAAAGTATTTAATGGAAAACTTGAGTTAAAAAACCTAATTCCATAAAATGGAATTCAAACGCTTTATATGATTTAACATCCATGGGCATTTTACCGTTAAAAAACCTAATTCCATAAAATGGAATTCAAACTTTTTTATGAATGTTGGTGTTACAATTTCTTTTGGTGTTAAAAAACCTAATTCCATAAAATGGAATTCAAATTGTTACTACACTTGTTTGATATCAATATTTATGTTTAAAAATTGATATAGAATTTCGGCTACTTATACTGTAATTAATAAAAAAACATGGCTCCATAGCTTTTTTTATACTGAATTCCAAAAAGTCTCAGAAATAACAAATAAAACCAACAAAAAGGTTTTTTTCTTTAAACATTTGAACTAAAAAATGAAGAAATATATCTCAAATACGTAATGTTTACGTGTGTTATCGTATAACAATTGTACTAAAACAAAAAAGTATATAAATTAATATAAAAAAATTTAATACAAAAAAATAAAGCCTAAGAAAACGATACACATGGAATATATAACAAATGGAAGATATAAAAAAGTAGTATATAGTATGAACAATTTAAAGCATGTCAAGAAAGGGAATACCTCAAGACAAGAAAAAATAGCATGGCTCCAGTATAGTACCAAAGCCATGCTATTTGAAAAATTAATAAATTGATTTTTTTTATTACGCTTTCGAGGATAAATACAATCTCGAGCCTTTATTTTATTTAAGTATATTTATTAAACTATTGTAAATATTTTCTTCCTTTGCATCAATTACATTTGAACTTCCTTTTCTTTCTTTTAATTCCACTTTTCCTTCTTTGTACATCCTTCCAATAGTTACTCTGACTGGGAAACCTATTAAATCTGCATCTTTAAACTTTACACCTGGCGATACGTCTCTATCATCAATTAATACATCTATTCCTCTATCCAATAAATATTTATACAGTTTTTCACCAAATTGCTTCTCTTTTTCCCTACCAACAACTGTTACAACCACTTCAAATGGAGCAACTGAAACAGGCCAAATTATTCCATTATCATCGTGTAATTGCTCTACAATTGCACCTAAAGTTCTTGAAATTCCCCAACCATAGCATCCCATTATAAATGGTTGTAATTTTCCGTCTTTGTCCATGTACTTTATTTCCATAGTCTCCGAATATTTTGTTCCCAATTTAAAAATATGTCCTAGTTCTATACCCCTCTCTCCATTTAAGGGTTTACCACAAACAGGGCATGGATCACCTGGTTCAACTACAATTAAATCCGTCCATTCATTTACTTCAAAATCTCTACCGTAATTTACATTTATGTAGTGATAGTCCTTTTTCATACCCCCAACTACAAAATTTTTCATATGCTTTACACTATTATCTGCGATAATCCTTATTCCATCCAATCCCACAGGACCAAGAAAACCTATTGGAACACCAAACTTATCAAATATCTCTTCTGGCAAAGCCATTTGAAGTGATTGATCACCTAAATATGCCTTTAACTTTTCAAAATTAAGCTCCCTATCACCTGGCACCAATGCCATCACAAAACCTTCTCTTCCTTTAAATATCAATGACTTAACGATACGTCCCAATTCCACATTTAAAAATTGTGCAACCTGTTCTACTGTCCTAACATTTGGTGTATGGACAAGCTCTTTTTCTTTTTCTTCTTCATCATACACCCTATAATTTCCAACGTATGGAACTTTTTCGTCACTTCCTGCGTAACCACAATCACAGTACAAAACATTACTCTCACCGTATTCTGCAAAAGCAACGAATTCATGAGATTCATTTCCGCCAATCGCACCAGAAGATGCCTCAATTATAGTATACCTAAGTCCTATTCTTTCCAATATTCTAGAATATGCTTCTTTAAACTTTTTGTAAGTTTCATCCAAAGATTCCCAACTACTGTGAAAACTATATGCATCTTTCATTATAAATTCTCTTGCCCTCAAAACACCAAATCTTGGTCTAATTTCATCCCTATATTTATTTGCAATTTGATACAATGTTATTGGTAATTGTTTATATGAATTCAACTCATTTTTTACAAGTTCAGTTACTAATTCTTCATGGGTAGGCCCCAAAGTAAAATCTCTTTCATGCCTATCTTTCAACTTCATCATCTCTGGACCGTAATCATCCCATCTTCCACTTTTTCTCCAAAGTTCTGCAGGCTGGATTATAGGCATTAAAATTTCCTGTGCACCTATCCTATTCATCTCTTCTCTTACAATATTTTCAATCTTTAAAAGTGTTTTTCTTGCAAGTGGTAAATAAGTATAAACCCCTGCAGCAATTTTTCTTATAAATCCCGCACGTTGTAACAGTGCTTGACTTGGAATTTCAGCATCGGCAGGATTTTCCCTCAAAGTAGGTGCATAAAGTTGTGAAAATCTCATTCATTCACCTCCGTAAACTTTTCCCATTTAGTTCCATCAGGGGTATCTAAAATCTTTATTCCCGCGTTCTTTAATGCATCACGTATTTTATCCGCAGCTTGGTAATTTTTCTCTTTTCTAAATTCTTGTCTTACTTTCAAAATCTCATCCAACACTTTTTCTTCGTTTGAATCTACTATCTTGACTCCACCTTCAAAGAGTCCTAAAACACTTCCGAAAACCCTTGTAATCAAGTGATATCTCTTTAATGCTTCCTTGTCATTTCCATCATCCATTGCTTTATTTAACTCTTTTGATAAATCAAAAATCAATGCAATTGCCTTAGGCGTGTTAAAATCATCTTCCAGCGACTCTATAAATTTACTTTCTACTTCCTTCATATATTCATCTCTTTTTGGAACAAGCGGATATGGATGCTTTTCTTCAAATCTATTCAACGTTTTAATAATCCGCAAAGACGCTTTCTTATTTTCCATAAGTATTTCATCCGAGAATTCGATAGGTGTTCTATAGTGCTTTGAAAGCAAAAACAATTTTACCGCATCTTTTCCATATCTTTTTACCGCCTCACGTACTAAAAATACATTCCCTATGGATTTACTCATCTTGTCTCCACGTGTAACAATCATACCATTATGCATCCAATATCTCGCAAAAGGCTTTCCAGTCAATGCCTCACTTTGAGCCTTTTCATCCTCATGGTGTGGAAAGATCAAATCTTCTCCACCTGCATGTATATCAAATGTATCTCCTAAAAGTTTCTGAGACATCACAGAACATTCGATATGCCAACCTGGTCTTCCAATACTCCAAGGGCTATTCCAATTTGGTTCTCCAGGTTTTACGGCTTTCCACAAAGCAAAATCAAGTGGATCTTTTTTTAAATCGTTAACTTCAACTCTTGCACCTGCGACTAAATCTTCTATTTTTCTTCCAGATAAAGTACCGTATTTTTCAAAGGACCTCACACTAAAATAAACATCTCCGTTATCTGCAACATATGCATATCCTTTTGAAATTAATTTATCAACCGCTTCAACAATCTCAGAAACGTAATCTGTTGTTCGAGGGTGAAAATTAGCAGCCCTTATCCCCAAACTTTGTGCATCCTTCCAATATTCGACAATAAAAGTATCTGCAACATCTTTGAAATCAACTCCCCATTCATTTGCCTCATTAATTATCTTATCATCTATATCTGTAAAATTTTGTACCATTACAACCTTATAACCTCTATATTCTAAAAACCTTCTAAATGCATCAAATACAACGGCAGGTCTTGCATTACCAATGTGAATATAATTGTACACCGTTGGCCCACATACATACATTTTTACAACACCAGGCGTTATAGTCTTTAATTCCTCTTTTTTTCCAGTTTCTGTATTCGTAATGTAAATAGCCATATTATCACCCCAAATGTTTCTCTAACCTTTTTATCATTTTTTCTCTTCCAAGCAAATATACAATGTCAACCAACTCAGGCCCTTCTTCTCTACCGGTTAAAACTATTCGAAGGTTCATGTAAAATTCTTTCCCCTTTACTTTACTATTTTTCATTGCTTCTTTAAAAACCTTAAATATCACTTTTTCATTCCACTCATCAATTTTTCTTAATTCTTCTACTAACTTTCTATAAACTTCCTTTACTTCATTGGAAAGCTGAATTTCCACATCTGGTTCGTTAAAAAAGAAATCAACAAGATGTGGTATTTCACTTAATTCTTCTACTCTATCCTTTATCGATTTCAACAATCTTACATACCACTCTTTATTGGTATCTATATCTTCTTTACTTACAAACTTTAACAAATACTTTTTAGAAACATCTAACATTACCTCTTCATCCAATTTTCTAAAATGTTCTGCATTCATCCATTTTAATTTTTTTGGATCAAAAATTGCAGGGTTCTTTCCCAACCTTTCCAATGAAAATGCGTTTATAAGCTCGTTCAAACTCATTATTTCTTTTCCATCGGGATGAGACCATCCAAGTAAAGCCAAGAAATTAACAACAGCTTGTGGTAAATATCCTCTATCTCTAAATTCTTCAACTGAAGTTGCTCCATGCCTTTTGCTAAGTTTTTTCGCATCTGGTCCTAAAATCATAGACACATGCCCAAAATTTGGCGTTTCCCATCCAAACGCTTCATACAACGCTATTTGTTTTACAGTATTTGAGAGATGATCATCTCCCCTTAAAACATGTGTAATCTTCATTAAATAATCATCAATCACACATGCAAAATTATAAATAGGCACACCATTACTTCTAATTATGGCAAAATCTCCAACAGTTCCCTCTTTGAACACCACTTCTCCTTTTACAATATCATTTAATACATATTCTTTACGTGGCATCAAAAAGTAAATTGCAGGTTTTAATCCTTTATTTTTATACTCTTTTATTCTCTCTGGAGTTGCAAAAGCTTCTAACATTTCCCTTGTATAATGTGGCGGTTTTCCTTCAGATAAAAGCTTTTCTCTTAGTTGCTCTATTTCTTCTGGATATGCATAAACCTCATATGCTTTTCCCTCATCTAATAATTTCTGTGCATACTTATGGTATATATCCAATCTTTCACTTTGCCTATATGGACCATATTCTCCTCCTACATCTGGTCCTTCGTCCCAGTCAAGACCTAACCATTTTAATGCATTAATTAACCCTTTTTCATATTCTTTTTCAGAACGCTCAAGATCTGTATCTTCAATCCTTAAGATAAACTTCCCATTCATTTTTCTTGCATATAGGAAATTAAAAAGGGCAGTTCTTGCACCGCCTACGTGCAAATACCCCGTTGGACTTGGTGCAAATCTCAGTCTAGCCATTAACACACCTCCTAATTTTCTTTGTTTTATTATACCATAGATAAAAGTTTTATTTTTTAATTCTTCTTAACTTATATTGACAAAAAATATAATTTATGATATGTTAACTTAGGTACCTTTAAATTGGTCCTGAGAGGCCAGAAAGGAGGAATTGGTATGGATTTTGAAAGCACATTAGGGATCTATCAAAATGTAAACGGATGGAAAAAGGTCATTCTAGCCCTTCAGCACTTTTTAGCCATGTTTGGAGCCACCGTTCTTGTTCCGCTTCTTACAGGTCTTGACCCACTTGTTGCACTCTTTACAGCTGGTTTGGGAACATTAACATTTCATTTTATTACCAAAAAGATAGTTCCAGTTTTTCTTGGATCAAGTTTTGCATACATTGCTCCAATAATCTTAGTTAAAGAAAAAACGGGAGATTTAAGATATGCAACTGGGGGTATAGTCGTTGCAGGAGCTGTATATTTAATCTTTTCGCTATTAATAAAAATGATTGGAACTGAAAAAATCAAAAAATTATTTCCGCCCGTAGTTACGGGTCCTATGATTATGGTTATCGGATTAAGTTTGAGTCCTGTGGCAATTGATATGGCATCAAAAAATTGGAGTGTTGCAATAATTGTTATTATAACCATTATCTTGTCCACAACAGTTTTCAAAGGATTATTCAATCTAATACCAATACTAATCGGAATAGGTGTAGGATATGTATTCTCATTAATAACGGGAAATGTGGACCTTACTCCAATGAAAAACTCTGCTTTTGTGTCTGTTCCAAAATTTATGCTTCCAAAGTTTGACATTTCATCAATTCTTCTTATTGCACCTGTAGCAATAGCAACTTTTATGGAGCACATAGGTGATATTACAACTAACGGAGCCGTAGTAGAGAAAAATTTCATAGAAAATCCAGGACTTCACAGAACATTAATTGGTGATGGAATTGCAACAATGATAGCGGGGGTTTTGGGAGGTCCTGCAAATACGACTTACAGCGAAAACACGGGAATTTTGGCTTTGACAAAGGTATATGATCCATCTGTTTTAAGACTTGCCGCAATATTTGCAATATTTATGTCTTTCTTTTCAAAATTTGGTAGCATATTACAGACAATCCCCACTGCGGTTATAGGTGGTGTAAGCTTGATATTATTTGGAATGATTGCGTCAGTTGGATTAAGAACAATAGTTAACGAAAAAGTAGACTTTTCAAAGCCAAAAAATTTAATCGTTTCTTCCTTAATACTTACACTAGGTATCGGTGGTGCAAGTTTTACAATAGGTTCTATAGAACTCAAAGGGCTTGCACTGGCAGCTATTGTTGGAATAATAGCAAACCTTGTAATTCCAGAGAAAAAATAAAAAGCTTCGGTTACCCCGAAGCTTTTTTTATATAAAATTGCCAAGACAAAAAGTAAAGTAATTTCTCTGGCACAAATTTTATTATCAAATACATAAAAAAAACCATAATAAAGTAATTTAACAACCAAAATTTTTCTAAAAATAATAATGGATCCTTTATTAAAGGCATAAAAAGCCCAGGAATCACAATATGATACCCCAAAACAAAGAGTGTAAACTTACCAAATAACATGAAGAACCCTTCTATTTTCCTTGAAACAACTAAATTTGAAAAGGAAATTACAAAGATCAAAGTAAAAAACTCCACAACATATGAAATAAGAGGATAATTTCCATAATTTGCTTCTCTCCAGTCGTTAAATCCATTCAAACCCGTCAACAAAAAAATCAAAAATCCGGAAATTCCAAGTAACAAAAGAGGTTTTTTTACTTTAAAGTTAAATCCTTTTCTTTTAAATAACCATCCCAAGTAAAACCATACCAATCCATGAAAAACCACTTCTAATTTAAAGAATTTAGTTTGCACATTAACTAGAATAGTAGATAAAATAGAAAACAAAGGAATTAAATAGGTAACTTTTAATCTAACAAATATCACAAAACAAATCTCTGCAATTGAAAACATATATAAATACCACAACGGTAACACGTTTACAGGTATATCTATTGGAGCATATCCAAAAATTATAAAATCAAAAAACGTAGAAAAAACATCAGTTGTTAAATGTAAAACTTTGTTTATAGCAAAATACAAAAAATAACCTATTGTCGTCATAAAATAAAATGGCACCAATATATTTAAAAAAATCTTCTTCAACTTTAAATAAAAAGACTCTTCTTTAAATAAAAATCCAGAAATAAACATAAAAGATGCCAGAACATTAGAGACATAAGAAACATACCTTTCAGGTGCATACGAATGAGCAAAAATAATTAAAACCATCAAAAAGCCCTTTGCAATATCTATCTCTTTTATACGCATAATACACCCCCATAAAATTTTATCATATTTAACAATTTTGTTAAATTTTATTGGTGGAAAAATCCTATATAAATGATAGAATTGATTTACTTGAAAAGGGAGGGGAAATATGAAGAAAATTCACATAAAAACATACGGGTGTCAAATGAACGAAAACGACAGCGAAATCGCCAAATTTTACCTTGAAGAAGCAGGTTATGAAATTACCGAAAATGAAAAAGACGCAGATATTGTGATTTTAAACACTTGCGTAGTAAGAAAAAAATCGGAAGATAAATTTTACAGTCATATCGGTGAATTAAAAAAACAAAATAAAATAATCGGAGTTATGGGCTGTGGAGCAGAAAAAGAAAAGGAAAATCTATTTAAAAGAGGAGTAAAATTTGTTATTGGAACACGTGCTATTTTGTTTGTTCCAAAAGCAGTTGAAAAAGCCATTAAAGGAAAAAAAAGTGCATATTTTGAGGACAAACTCGATGAAATAAACTATCCAAATATTTTGAAGAGAAACTCAAAACATCACGCATGGATAACTATAATATACGGTTGTAACAGGTTTTGTACATATTGTATAGTTCCATACACGCGGGGAAGAGAAAAATCTAGAAAGGAAGAAAGTATTCTTTCTGAAGTTAAAAACCTTGCAAAAAATGGCATAAAAGAAATCACATACTTAGGTCAAAACGTTGATGCATATGGAAAAGACTTACAAGATGGAAGCTCACTTGCAAAGCTTTTAAACCAAACAACAAAAATTGAAGGTATAGAAAGAATATGGTTTTTAACCTCATATCCAACGGATTTTTCACTGGATATAGCACATGAAATAGCAAAGAGCCCAAAAATAGCAAAAAGTATACACCTTCCCGTCCAACACGGAAGCAACAAAATATTAAAAAAGATGAACAGAAGATATACAATAGAAGAATATGAAGAATTAATATCACAAATCAGAAAAATTGTCCCAGACGCTTCAATTTCAAGTGATATTATTGTAGGTTTTCCAGATGAAACAGAAGAAGATTTCGAAAAAACTGTAGAACTTGTTAAAAAAATAAAATTTGAAAGGTTAAACCTTGCAATTTATTCTCCAAGAGAAGGTACCATAGCCTGGAAATACTTTAAAAATAACGTTCCAAGAATGGTTAAAACTAAAAGAATGGCTTATATTTTAAACCTTCAAAAACAAATAAACAAAAAATTAAATGAAAAATACCTAGATCAAACTGTAGAAATAATAGTTGAAACAAAAGCAAAATCTGGTCTATATTACGGTAGGGACATAAGAAATAAAATAATTGCCTTTGAAGGTGACAAATCTCTCATTGGAAAAAAGATACTAGTTAAAATCAAAAAAACAACTGCTGGTCCATTGTATGGTGATTTAGTAAAAATTATATAAAGGAGGGGGTATTATGGCTAAAAACATTCCTATCAAAGAATTAATCAGAGAATATATTCTATCAACTATCGGGGTAATTTTGACGGCATTGGGACTTGTTATCTTTTTAATTCCAAACAACATAGCAGCAGGTGGAGCATCTGGACTTGCAATAATTTTACACTCTGTTGTACCAATTCCAGTTGGTATTTGGATGTATATAATAAATGCTGTGCTATTTTTAATAGCGTTTATTATAATAGGTTTTGATTTCAGCTATAAAACAATTTACTGTACTTTTCTATTAAACTTCTTTATCGACTTTTTCGACAGGGTTGTAAAAATTCCAACCTATAATGGTAATGATTTGATGCTTGCTGTATTTTTTGGAGATATACTAACTGCCATAGGTATGGCTATAACTTTTTCTCAAAATGCATCAACTGGTGGAACAGATATCATTGCAAAGATATTTAATAAATTCTTTTCAAGTCCAATGGGAACAACACTCCTTGTAATAGACTTCTTTATAGGATTTATGGCAGGTGTTGCTTTTGATCCAAAGATAGGTATGTACTCCATCCTTGCTATAATAATAAATGGTACTACAATTGACTTTGTACTAAAAGGTCTAGAACTTGCAATAACAGTTACAATAATCTCGGATAATAATAAACCCATTGAAGACTTTATCTTAAGAAACATGGGAAGAGGATTCACTTATTTAAAAGGAAAAGGTGGATATACCAAAAAAGATAGAGATATAATATTTGTTTCCATCAGAAGACGTGAACTTAGCGAGTTAATGTACTTTATAAGAAAAGTAGATCCCAATGCTTTTGTCATAGTTAACGAATCAAGATATGTTTTAGGTGAAGGTTTTAAGAGGAATTTGTGAGGTGATAACATGAAAGCGCTAATAATAATCGACATGCAAAATGATTTTGCAAAAGAAGGGGGAACTTTATACTTTAAGGGCGCAGAAAATGTTATCCCGCATATTCTAAGGTTAATATCCAATGCAAAAAAAGAAAATATACCCATTATACTAACGCAAGATTGGCATGAAGAAAATGATGAGGAATTTAAAATTTGGACTAAGCATTGTGTGAAAAATACAGATGGTGCTAAAATTATAGATGAAATACTAAAACTAATAAAAGATTACAACAATGTATATTTTATTAAAAAAACTAGATACTCTGCTTTTTACAATACAAATTTTGATAAAATTATCAAAAAATTGAATATCACCGAAGTTGACCTTGCAGGTCTAGTTTCAAATATCTGTGTATTGTTTACCGCCGAAGAATTGAGAAACAGGGATATAAAAGTGAATTTATTTAAAAATGCAACAAATTCCTATGATCAGAAATTACACGAACTTTCTCTTAGACTCATGGATGAAGTATTGAAAATTAATATAAAAGAGGTGTAAAATGAATATAAAGAAAGTAACCTTTCTTGCGGTTATAACAAATATATTTTTAGCGGTCATAAAAATTATCACAGGCATATTATTTAACAGCATAGCTATACTTGCAGATGGTATAGATAGCTCTACGGATATCATTACCTCTCTTGTTACCTTCTTTGCGACAAGACTTTCGGTAAAACCACCAGATAAATTACATCCATATGGTCATTCAAAAATAGAAAATATTGGTGCAAAAATAATCTCGTTTGTAATTTTTTATGCAGGTATTTCACTTTTTATAGAAAGTACTAAAAAATTTGTAACAAAAGAGTATTTCCAGATAATAGGTATATTACCATTAGTAGTTACGTTAATATCTATTACATTTAAAACTATTCTTTTTCTAATAGAATACACTTATGGAAAAAAATACAACAGTTCTTCGCTTGTTGCAGAAGCATTAAATATGAGAAATGATATATTGTTATCCTCCCTTGTATTTTTAGGAGTATTTTTAAATAAATTAGGACTTGAATGGATGGATCCTTTGGTTGGAATGGTAATGTCTGCTATAATAATAAAGGTGGCGTTTGAAATTTTCACGGAAAATGCATACGTGCTTCTTGACGGCATTACTCCTAAAGATACGTGGATATACGATACCATAATAAATGTATGCAACAATTGTAACGGAATCAAAAATCCTCATAAAATACGAGTTAGAAAAATAGGAAATGTATATGATATAAACATGGATATTGAAGTTGATCCTAATATGACAGTTAAAGAATCACACAACCTTACAAAATGCTTAAAAGAAAAATTAATAAAAATTACAAATAATAAAATATACGATGTAGTTATACATATTGAACCATTTGAAAACAAGGAAAATGAACCGTATGGGATCGGGGGGAAAAATGAAGAAAATCATAATCATTCTATTAATGATTAGTATCTTTTCTTTTTCCATTTCAAAAAATGAAATAATCGAATTATCAAAAAAAAATCCAGAATTATCTTGGAAAAAGTATCTTGAATACGTACTTGAAAACCCAACAGACACATCTATTGAGAAGCTGGGCAAAAAAATAAAGATAAAAATCCAAATAAAAGATAAGGAAAATTTAAACTTTTTAATAAAAGAAGACATTAATGGGTTAAGAAATTATTTAAAAGAAACCTCACCAAGTACAAAGATTTTGAACTTAATAAACTTCTTTTTTCCACAAGTAGAGAGTTTAGTTAAAGATTCCATTGAAAATCCAAAATATGACTCATTTGCAGAAAATATAATATTTCTAAAAATTACAGATCCAAAAATAGAAACTAAAAAAGCGGCAAAGGAGCTTACGAATTTTTTTCTAAAATATCCCACGATGTTAACATACAATGTTGTTTCTTTATTCAAAAATAAATCTTTTTCCAAAGATTTAGGATTTAACATATTAAACTACATCGTACAAAATATTAATAACTTTGATGAGGAAAAATATCCAATCTTAAATAGAATAGTTGATTTCTCAAAAAGTATTGGTGGTACATACACATCAAAGTATTTACTAGATTTAGAAAAATACGTTGAAATTTTGGAAAAAATAAATGAAAATAAGATAGAAAACGTAAACCTAGAAAAATTACAAATAAATAATTTATCAATAAAAAAAGACATTTTGTTGCAAAAAATAAGCAAATACAATTCACCACATATAATTAACAAAACAAATAACACAAAAAATGAACTAAAACCTTCAAAATCTTCAAACACCTTTGAACTATTTCTATTAATTATCCTCTTTGGACTTATTTCCTCGTTCAGAATAGTAAGGTTTTATATCTTTTATACATTAAGACTTAAGAAAATTGCCGCATTAACGTATAAAAAAATAGTAGAAAAAGATCCAATGAATGAAGAAAAGCATTTAAAACTTGCACAACTGTATGAAGAAGCAGGCATGTACGATGAGGCACTACAAGAATATAATTTAATAAAGCGTATAAAAATATAAATCCTCCCAGATGGGAGGATTTATATTTCAACATTTCTTAAATATTTTGCAGCATCTTCAGGTGGTACGGGGTTTATATAAAAACCTGATCCCCATTCGAATCCTGCAACCCTCGTAAGCCTTGGCATTATTTCAACGTGCCAATGGTAATAAATCTTTCCCTCTTCATACGTTGGTGAAGTGTGTATCACAAAATTATATGGAGGATTATCTAAAACCTTATATATCCTATATAAACTATTTCTCAATATCCTTGCAAATGTAGGTATTTGTTCTTCACTAATTGCCCCAAAATTATGAGCATGTTCTTTTGGAATAATCCAAATCTCAAATGGAAATCTTGAAGCATATGGAGCAAAAGCAATAAAATGCTCATTTTCTTCAATAATTCTCCTATTTTCAATTTTTTCCTGGGATATCATGTCACAAAATACACATCTTTCTTTGTAATCATAATAATCTTTTGAACCATTCATTTCTTCTAGCACTCTTTTTGGAATGCTTGGTATTGCAATTATCTGACTATGAGGATGTGGTAAAGATGCCCCACCTAATGCTCCATGATTTCTAAATATCAATATGTATTTTATCCTTTCATCTTTTTCTATCTCATTATATCTCTTTACATAGGCCCAAACAACTTCTTGAGCTTGTTTGTCATCATAAAGTGCAAAGGTACTATTATGATCTGGTGTTTCTATAATAACCTCATGGTATCCAAAGCCAGTCATAGCATCGTACATACCATGCCCATATTTTTGTACTTCAATATTTGGATTAACAGCTGGAAATTTATTGGGGACAACCCTTACCCACCAACCTGGTGAATTCGGTTCACTATCATCTGGTCTAAATGCCAACATTTCAGGCGGTGTGGTATGTTCATTACCATAGTCAAAAGGACAAAATCCATCCTTTTTTTCTTCCTTTGGAACTGAAAAATCGTGAGGCCTTTTGGCGCGTTCAGTTGCTATTATAACCCATCTTCTTACAACTGGATCCTTCCTATATTCCGGCATAATAATTCCTCCTTTAAACCCTTTTACTCATAGCTTTATTGTATAATTTTATATATTCCTTTGCCGATCTCTCCCATGAAAGATCCGTCTTCATCGCGTTATCAACAAGCTTTTTCCAATGTACTTTCTTATTTCTGTAAAAATCAATAGCTTTAGCCACTGCCTTGAGTAATTGAGAAGAACCGTATTCTACAAATCCAAAACCATTTCCTATCATTTTCGTTTCATCGTATTCCAATACAGTATCTGCAAGTCCTCCTGTGTATCTAACAACGGGAATAGTTCCATATCTTAAACTGTACATTTGTCCCAATCCACAAGGTTCATACCTTGAAGGCATTAAAAACATATCACTTGCCGCATATATCTTTTGTGCAAGATTAATATCAAACTTGATATTTGCTGAAATGTTCTCTGGAAATTCTTCTTCCATTTTTCTGAACATATCCTCATATTTTTCATCACCAGTACCCAAAATAACAAATTGCACATTGTAATTTACAATGTACCTTAAAACTTCCGATAAAATATCTAAGCCTTTTTGATCAACTAACCTTGTAATCATCCCTATCATTGGTATATTTTCACTAACTGGCAACCCCAAATCTTTCTGCAATAACTTTTTATTTTCATATTTTTTCTCAATATCATTCAAGGAATAATTTACATAAATTCTCCTATCCGTTTCTGGATTATACTCATCGTAATCTATACCATTTAAAATACCGTAGAGATCAGAACTTCTTAATCTTAAAACCCCATCGAGTTTTTCACCATATTCTTTAGTTTGAATCTCCATTGCATAAGTAGGACTTACAGTGTTAATAATATCAGAAAATAATATACCACCTTTAAGAAAATTTATCTTTCCATAGAATTCTATACCATCAATATTGTACAAATAACTGGGAAGCCCTGAAAACTCCATATATTTACTGCCAAAAATACCTTGGTACCCAAGGTTATGAATAGTTAATAACGTAACAATCTTCCCAAAGAACTCATCATCTTTATAAAGTGATTTCAAATAAACAGGTATTAATCCAGTTTGCCAATCGTTAACATGTAACACATCTATCGGTAAATTTAATACCTTTAGACTTTCCAAAACAGCCGCGGAAAAATAAATTGCCTGTTCTGCTAAATCAGGTCCTTCATAAACTTCATCTGCTGAAAAATAGTAATCATTTGCTATAAAATACACTGGAACATTTGTACGTGGAATAGTTGTCTTGTAAATATCAAATTTCTCATCTGTTTTTAAAAACGGGACTTCTATATCCCCCTTTACTTTTTCCAAAGTATACAAAAATTTTTCTGCGTTTTTTTCAACAATTTTATGTTTAGGCATTATTACGATCGGTTCTACAGAAAGCTTTTCTAAATATTTTGGAAGCGCTCCTACCACATCTGCAAGCCCTCCAACCTTTGCAAATGGATAAACCTCATAAGAAATAAGCGCAACTTTCATGTTTTCACCTCCATTTATCCAAAAAAATACCACTATCATGCGTAAAAATCAAATAATCACATTTATTTACAATTTTCCTAACAAATCTCGCACACTCATCATCTCTCAACATCCTCATTATATCATAAAACTCTACCCTAGTCATAACAATATCTCCAGGGAAAAAGACTTTTCCAAAATTTTCTGTATCTACTACAAAAGAACAGTGCTCCTTTGCATGCCATGGTGTATGATACACATTAATTTTATCAAATAAAATATCCCCATCTTTAAATGTTTGGAAAGCTTTCCATGCATCTATAATCATTTTATACTGTTTTCCCACTATCATTCCAAATTTCTCGTAATTTTTCTTTAAAAAGTTTTCATGTATATGAACTGTTGCATTTTTAAAAAACATGGAGTTATAAGCGTGATCAAGGTGAAAGTGAGTTAAAACTATATCCGTAATATCATCTGTTTTTAAATTTCTTTCTTTCAACTTTTCTTCTAATATACTATGGCTTACATAGTCTCCTGGTTCTATTAAAATTCTTCTCATATCATCTTCAATTAAAGCAATAGTAGAAAAGGTAGCTTTAGCCCTATCTGGTATACTTATTAACCCACCTTCCAACAATATATCAATTTTCATACTCACCCTCCTTTTTTAACAAATCGTATCTCTCCATTTTATAGTAAAGCGTTCTCAAACTTATTTTTAACTTTTTTGCAGTTAACATTCTATCTCCCTTATTTTCTCTCAATGAATTTTCTATTATCTTTCTTTCAAAATCCTCTACCATAGATTTTAAAGAACTTTCTTTTTTTAAAATATCCGTATCTTCAAGAAATAATGGTGGAAAATGCCTCTTTTCAAGCACATTTTCATTGATTTTCATGTTTATAATCGCACGACCAATTATATTTTCTAGTTCCCTAACATTTCCCGGCCAGTTATATTTCTTTAAGTATTCTATTGCACCACTTGATATATTAATAATATTTCTTCCATATTGCTGACTTATTTTCTTTGCCAAATATCTTGCAAGCATCTTAATATCCTCTTTCCTTTCTCTAAGAGGTGGTATATATACTGGAAAAACATTTAATCTATAGTAAAGATCAACCAAAAATTCCCCTTTCTTTATTAGTTCTTCAATATTCATATTTGTTGAGGCAATAATTCTTACATCGACCTTTTTCACTCTATTAGAACCTACTGGTAAAAACTCCCTATTTTCTATAAACCTTAAAATTTTGGATTGAATTGTGATAGGCATTTTCCCTATCTCGTCAAGAAATAATGTACCTCCTTCTGCTTCTTCAATTAATCCCTTTTGAGTGTTCTTATCCAAAAACGGTTCTTTTGTATAACCAAACAATTCAATTTCCAGCATATTTTCTGGAATAGCTGCACAATTTACAGTTATAAAAGGTTTATCTTTTCTATTACTTTCATTATGTATCGCATGCGCAAACAATTCCTTACCCGTTCCACTCTCTCCCCTTAGAAAAACAGTAGCAGGCGTTTTTGCAACTTTTTTTGCCTGCTCTTTTGCTATCAATATTTTTTCACTTTTCCCTACTATATCATCAAAAGTATACTGTGCCTTCATCTGCCTTATAAATCTCTTAACCTCTTTTAGTTCTCTTGTTAAACTTAATATTTCAGATACATCATGAACGACTGCTACACTTCCACTAAATTTTCCTTTAACAAACAGCGGAGTTGCATTAATTATAACTTCCCTTTTTAAAGGTCCCACCTTTAATCTTGCGTTAAAAATGGGCTTTTTTGTCCTTGCAATTTGCATGTGTATACTTTCACCTTCGGCTATATCAACAGTGGCAGGTTTTCCAACAACTTCCTCTGGTTCAAATCCCGTTATTTTTGTATATGCCTTATTCACTAACACAACATATCCATTTTCATCTGCAACTGAAATAGCATCATATGTAGAATCTATTATAGCCTTTAATCTTGCCTCAATTTGGTGGAGATTAGTAATTTCCTCGGCAAGTTTTCTCACGCTTGTGATATCCCTAAAAACTGCCACTGCACCTAAAATATTTCCATCTTTATCCGTTAAAGGCATCCTTGAAGTAATTATTACATTTTCTCCAACATTTTGGACTTCATCCACTTCTGGAATCCCCGTTTTTACCACAATGTGCAACCTAGTGTTTGTAACAACATCAACTACGGGCTTACCTATAAAATCTTCTTTTAGTTTTAATATATGAACCGCACGTTTGTTGATGTATAAAATTTTTGCATCCTTGTCTACAATTATTACCCCTTCGACAATAGATTCAAGTACCGTTCTGTAAAACTTTATCAATTCCATACCTATTCACCAATTACCTTAACAACTACTCTTTTTCTTCTCTGCCCATCATATTCTGCGTAAAAAATTTGCTCCCAAGGTCCCAAGTCTAACTCCCCATTAGTTACTGGAAGTACTACTTGGTGATGTGTTAAAATTCTTTTCAAATGTGCATCTCCATTGTCCTCACCAGTCCAATGGTGATTGTATTCTCCAACAGGTGCCAACCTTTCCAACCATTCCCATATATCTCTATGAAGACCGGATTCATCATCATTAACTATTATTCCAGCAGTTATATGCATAGCAGATACAAGACAAAATCCCTCTTTTATACCACTCTTCTTCACTATTTCTTCAATCACATCTGTTATCCTAACTAACTCTTTTCTATTCTTTGTATTAAACCATAAATATTCTGTATAACTTTTCATTTTATCCCCCACCTTTCCATGTAAATATCTAAATATCCAATAAATTTAAATAGAAAAGCTAAACATAATTATTATATACCATAAATATGCTTCCTATTCTTACTTAATACATAAGATCAGGATCAACAACAGTCAAAGGCATTCCATCCTTTAAAAACGCATTTATATTTTTGAAAAGCTCGTCAATTCTGCCATTTTGCCCCTCTACTGTATAACCACCAACATGTGGAGAAATTACAACATTTTTAAACATATTAATGGGATAATTATACGGTAAAATAATTTCTCTTTCTTTTGAAGGGTAATTATACCAAACATCAGATGCAAACCCTTTCAATTTCTTATCTTTCAAGATGTTATATAAAGCTTTTTCATCTATAAGTTCACCTCGCCCCACATTTATCAAATACTTTCCTTCCATGCAAGACAAAACTTCCCCATTAATAATGTTCTTCGTTTTAGAAGTTAACGGTAACGCCAAATATACAACTTGTGAATTTTCTATCGCTTCTTTCAAATTATTTGTAATTTTGTGAAATCCCTCTATTTCTTCTAATTTGCTTTTAAAACCTATAATATAACAATCAAATCCCTTTAAAAGTTTTGCAATATGCCTTCCAATTACCCCTGTACCCAAAATAGCTACTTTCTTTTTTTGCAATGAAAACCAATAGTCCTCTTCTTTAAATCCCACGGCAAATCCATGCCAAATCCCCTCTTTAAGATCATTGTGGTACTCCACAACTCTCCCCATTAAAGCAAGGGAAAGGGCAATAGCTCTTTCTGCAACCATTTTACCATTTCCATGTGAATTTGATACAATTACTCCTCTTTCCTTTATAACCTTCCAAGGTAATTTATCAGTACCAGTCCATGGAATAAAGATTACCTTTAAATTTTTGGCTTTCAATACCTGCTCTTCTGTTAAAAATCCACCAATTACTATATCCATTTCTTCTAAACGTGCTATATCCTTTGAAGTAAACCACTCAATTTCTTTGTAATCCTCCATCTTTTTTCTAAAATACTCAGTAATCTTTGTTAGTACTATAGCTTTCATATTCTCACCTCTTAAGTATAAAACCTATATCGTTTAGATTTGTTCCTGTAGGACCACTAATAAACAAATCACCTGCAATCTTTAAAGCATTATACGTATCATTATTCTCCAAAAAATCCTCTGGTAAAAAACCTTTCTCTCTAACGATTTTAACAGTATTTCCATCGACTATACCACCTGCTGCATCTGTAGGCCCATCTGTACCATCTGTACCTACAGATGCAATAACTACATTATCAATTTCCTCTATTTCGATAGCAGCTGAAAAAGAAAGCTCTTGATTCCTTCCACCAAGACCATTTCCCTTTACCTTTACCACAGTTTCTCCACCAAATATTAAACAATAAGGCTTTTTAAAGGAATTTTCGCTTTTTACAATACTTGCCAAAAACTTTCCCGCTTCTCTTGCCTGACAAGTTAATTGTGTTGTTAATATGTATGTATTAAAACCGTATTTTTTTGCACTTTCTTCCAATTTTTTACACGCATAATCCACATTACCTACAATGTAATGAGAAATTTTTCTTTGGACTTTTGCACACTTTTGTAAAACATTCCATATATTTTCGTTCAAGTTTATTTTATATTTTTCAACTATTTTCTTTACATCATTAAAAGTACTATTATCTGGATAAACAGGTCCAGAAGCAATGTATTCTAATTTATCTCCTAACACATCCGATAACACAAGTGGTACAACCTTTGCATTAATTAAAGAAAGAAATTTTCCGCCCTTTACCTTAGAAATTTTTTTCCTTATTATATTAATTTCCTCAATATTTGCACCCTTTCTCAATAAATCATTTGTTATGTTTCTCAAATCTTCAAGTGTTACACCTTCTTCCAAATATTCAAAAAGAGAAGAACCTCCTCCTGAAATCAAAAACAACAAAACATCATCTTGCGTTAATTTCCTCAATTTTTCAATGGCAAACTTTGTATACTTTAGTGAATTTTCATCCGGTATGGGGTGTCCTGCTTCAAAAATATCGAAGTTTTTTATACCCCCAAATGAATATCCATACTTTGTAATTATAATCCCATATACTACATCCAAATACTCAGATACAGCTTTCGCCATACGCCACGCTGCTTTTCCAATAGAAAGTACATAAACCTTTTTCAAGTTCATCTTTTTTAACTTTTCCAAAACCAACTTTTCTGGACTTATTTGATCAAATGTTTCTAAAATTATCTTCTTGGCTATATCCTTCATATTATCCCTCAATGCTAATATTTCTTACTTTATTTCTAAACTTCCCAATCTCATATAATTTCTTTACTTTTTTTACTTTTTCTGGATCTTCATCGGATAAGTCTTTATTTTCTACTATTTTCTTTAGGATCCTATCTAAAGTGGGATAGTCTAATTCAAAGACTTCTTCATCACTAAGGCCAGGTATCAAATCTGGTGAGGCAGGTTTTTCAAGGATTCTTTCTGGAACGTTTAAAATTTTCCCCAACTTGTACACTTCCGTTTTATAAAGATGAAGTAAAGGTTCAACATCTGTAGAATCATCCCCCCATTTTACGTACAAACCTGTTAAAAATTCCGTCTTGTTAGTTGTACCAACCACTGCATAGTTTCTCTTTTCAGCTTCTTTATACAAATAAACCATTCTAACCCTATGCTTTATTCTATAATAACTTATTCCTTTTAGAAATTCTTCATCTTCTATCCCTAAGACATCAAATTCAAACGGATTACCTTCGTTCTTATACTTATTCCATCTACTTTTTGCATATCTTTCTTTTACTTTAAAGGGAACAAATAAAGCTGGTGGATAATATTTATAAACTCCAAATTTTCTAACTATTCTACTTATATTTTTAACTTCATAATCAACATTAAAATGCTCACAAACAAACTTTGCATCTTTTATTGAATCTCTTGGACTATCTCTCTCTGGAAGGATAAAACATTTTATTCTACTTTTTTCTAACACTCTCACTAATAAACCAAGGACTACCGCAGAATCAACTCCCCCACTTACCCCCAAAACAGCTCCTGAAAATCTATACTCTTTAAAAAAATTCTTTAAAAATTCTTCAACCCTCTTCAACATCCTTTCCCCTCAACTTTGCTATCTCTTTTAATAACTTTTTTTCAGTTCTTGATACCCTACTTGGAATCTCAACTCTAACCCTCAAAATTAAATCTCCTCTTTTCCCCGTTCTCATATCAGGCAATCCTTCACCATATACATATATTTCTTGTCCATGTTGAACACCCGCTGGAATTTTTACCTCTTTTATTTTACCATTTGGCATTCTAATTTTTACCTTTGTACCTAAAATTGCTTCCAAATAATCTATTTTAATCTCTTTAATTAAATCATTTCCCTTTCTTTCAAAATCAGAGTATCCAACAACCCTTACGTGAACATACAAATCACCATATTCTCCTCCATTATACCCGGCATTCCCTCCTCTTTGTATTCTCAAGATAGTTCCATTTTCAATACCAGCTGGAATGTTAACTTCAACCTTATATCTTTTCTTTATCCTTCCTGTTCCACCACAAGTATGGCAACTCTCCCCAGGAATTTTTCCTGTTCCACCACAATGATTACACGTATATTGGTTTACAATAACACCTAAAAATGTTCTCCTTTCTTCTCTAACTGTACCCGTCCCATGACACTTTGGACAAGTAATCCAACCACTACCAGGCTCAACTCCTTCACCATTACAATGTTCACAAACCTCGTATCTATCATATTCAAGCGGTATTCTTATTCCGGTAAACAACTCCTCAAAAGACACATCAACGGAAATATTTATATCTTCTCCTCTTTTTGGTCTTTTTGCTCTCTTTCTTGAAGATGTTCTTTGATCACCAAAGAAAATATTGAAAATATCGTTGTTTATAAAATCACCAAAGTCTTTAAAAATATCCTCAAAACCACCGAATCCACCAAATCCGCCCCCGGCATTTGGTGGCACATCTCCCACATAACCATATCTATCATACATTGCTCGCTTTTCAGGGTCAGAAAGCACATCATATGCTTCCTGAATTTCCTTAAATTTTTCTTCTGCTAACTTTTTATTTTCATAATTTCTATCAGGATGCCATTTTTTTATAAGCTTCTTATACGCTTGTCTTATTTCATCTTGGGATGCGTTCCTTGAAACGCCAAGAATTTCATAATAATCTTTTTTTGCCATAAAGTCACCTCCTAGGCTTTACCGAGACCTTAACCTTTGCAGGTTTTAAAATCCTTCCTTTAAACTTATACCCATCCTCCACAACTTCTACAATAGAATATTCTTCTTTTTCCTCATCTTCAACTCTTTCTACTGCTTCATGTTCAAATGGATCAAATTTATTACCTACTTTAACTTCTTCAAGTCCAAAACCTTCCAACAATTTAAATAAATTCTTATAAATCAATTCAATTGCCTTGTAAAATTGTGTATTTCTTTCTTCATCATTTGCATTCGAAAATGATCTTTTAAAATCATCTAAAATTGGCAAAAATCTTTCCAAAATCCTTCCCATCGTTGAAACTGCTATTTGTTCTTTTTCTTTGAGTACATCTTTTTTGTAATTTTCAAATTGAGATTTTAATACACGTGCATAATTTTCAAATTCTTTTAACTGTAACTCTAATTTCTTTATTTTTTCTTTTTGTTCTTCCACAATTTTCTCTGGTGTTTTTTTCTCTTTTGCCACTTCTTTCCTTTCTTCTTTCTTTTCTTCATTCTTTATTTCATTTTTCATTTCTTTTTCCACTTCAATCACCTCCAATTATTCAACATTTCTTGCAACAATAGTAAAATATTCAGTAAGTCTGTTTACCACATATTCCACACTATCAAATACCTTAGAGTAATCACTAAATTTATCAAAAATTACGGCAATTCTCCCCACTTCTCGCTCAAAGACAAAATAAGGCATTATCAAAACTGCATATTGCTCAAAATTTCTTATATTATGTTCCTTTCCTACGTATATTCCTTCACCTAGTGAAAAAATTTGCGGGTAAAATTCAGAATTTGTAGAAATTTTTACAATTTCTCTTAATTTATCTTCACCAAATTTCTTTGCATTCACAAGATTAAATACTCCTTCAATAATATATTCATCGTATTTTTCAGACGCAATTCTTTCAGAAAGTTCTATAAATTCTTTTAATCTACCACCAACCCATGAAAACTTTTCAACCACTTCTTTTAATTTTAATTTAAAATCACTCAAAAGTATTCCATCAAGACTTTTATTCAAAAACTCTTCAATTTCCAATATATTAGAAATTTCGGAATGTTGTATAGGAAGAACAGAAGTAAGTCCCAATTCAGTAATAATGTTCACAATGGAAAATGTCTTTGTAACTGGAGTTAGGACAATCCTTCTAATTCTGAGATTCATGGGATTAGGTTTTTCTATAATAACAAAGGCCTTTAAAGTATTTGATAAAAGCTTTGCAGCACCTCGTATGACTTTATCCAAATCACCTATCGGAAAGTCCGTTCTAACATCTATCGAAGAACCTACCTTTTTTGTCTCCTTTCTCACCTTTAACACTTCATTTACATAAAACTTCAACCCCTTGTCCGTAGGAATACGTCCCGCAGAAGTATGGGGTTGAAAAACATATCCTAAATAATCCAACTTTCTCATGTCGTTTCTAACAGTTGCCCCACTCCACTCTAAATTCGTTGTTTCTAAAACTTTTTGGGAACTTACTGGAATACCAGATTTTACATACTCTCTAACTAAACAATATAGAATTTTCTTTTGTCTATCGGACAAATCTTTCATATTTTCACCTCTTTATCAGAGGAATTATCACTCTCATACTTTGTCTGATAATAGTATAACATAAAAAAATTGAACAGTCAATTAAACAAAAAATGGGCATCATAAGATGCCCAAAATTATCCAACTGGCTTATCTTTAGTTTCCACACCAAGAATCAATACTAATAGACCTGTAATAATTGAAAATATCGCAGTATATGAAAGCGCGGCAACTATGGATTTATCAACAAAGTATCCCGTAAAGTATGGTGCTATTATTCCAGCAACTCTTGCCATTACACCTGCTACTCCATTTGCAGTACCTCTAAATGAGGTGGGAAATAACTCTGGGGTGTACGCATATACTAATCCCCAGACTCCTAAAGTAAAGAACGAAAGAACTAAAACAACAAACAAAAACGTAATATTTCCAGAGGCAAGAAATAGGAAAAACGAAGAAAGTCCCATTCCTATAAAATACACGGATAAAGTCTTTTTCCTTCCCCATTTTTCTATTAAATACGCCACAGAAAGATACCCAGGCAATTGGGCAAGATATACAAAAAATGTATACCATTTTGCTTTAGTTATGGTAATTGAAAGGTTTTCCACAAAAACCCTAGGTGCCCATGAAAAAAGTGCGTAATACACAAAGCTTACGACAAACCAAGATATCATAACCAAAATAGTTTGTTTAATGTATCTACTTCTAAACAAAGCACCAAAAGTAACTTTCACCTTTTCCACGCTTTCAATACTACCTGGAACATCACCATATCTCTCTTTTAAAGCTTTTATACCATCTTTTTCAAAAAGATACTTTGGAGTTTCAGAATTTTTTAAAAGTGCTATTAATATCAACAACCCTAATGAAAAAATATAAAAATTCCATCTCCATCCAAATCTTTCTCCAAAAGTTACCGCAAAAAGTGCTATTAATATACTTCCAATTGCCCAACTGGTTTCCAAATATACTAAATACCTTCCTCTAAGTTTTATCGATGTAAATTCAGAAAGATAAGTATTCGCCGAAGGCAAAAGTCCTCCATATCCAAAACCAGATAAAAATCTCAATAAATAAGCTATTGAATATCCCTTTGAAAAACCAAACAATACAGTAAAAATCACGGAAATTAACAAGTAAAAAATAGTACCGGTCTTTCTGCCAAAGTAATCCAAAATCACACCGGACAACAATGCACCAAAAAGCATGCCTAAAAAGGTTGCACTAACAAGAGAACTTGCCATGGTTTTTGAAAGTTGCCATTCTGAAATTAAATTCGGAAGGACAAATGGCATAACCATAACACCAGCAGAGCCTACTATCCATATTAAAGAAGTCAAAATTAAGAGATTTCTTTGTTTTTCTTTTGAAACTACACTATCAATGACTTGATCGATTTTCACTTTTTCACCTCCAAAAGATAATCCTTTAAAGCTTCTAATATCTTTTCCATAACCTCTTTATTTGGAGCTTCTATAGTATGTATGTGAACACCTCCGGATAATTTTAAAAGCGGAGTTGCATTTGAACTCTTCATAAGGGCCATAAACTTTGCAACGTCATCCAGTGTTGCAATATCAAGCCTACCATTAATTTCACCGTAAAGAGGATGCTCAACTATAACATCTATTACCTTTCCTCCAGCTTTTACAACTTTCAAAAGTTCATCGTAAATCTCGTCCTCAGAATGCTTTACGGCAATCATCTTTCTGATAAAATCTTTTTTCTTTTCTAGAATATAACCATCTCTTGTTGAAAAAATCTTGTGCCCTTTTGTCTTTAAAACGGATATATCTTGAACTATTATCTGCCGACTAACTCCCAACATTTCCGCCAAATCCTTACCTTTAACGGGACCTTTTGATTCAGATAAAATCACCAAAATCTTTTTTAATCTTTCTTTCATTTTATCACCTCAATTATTAGTTTACATTTTTACACAGCAAATGTCAAATACAGTACACAAAAAAAATCCAGGTTACCCTGAATCTATTTACCTGGATTTTGCCAAACCTACATATTAAAATTATTTCAAATTGAAAGTACTGCAAAATAATGGAAAATACTACCTAAAATTACAAACAGATGCCATATCATATGATGAAATTTTATCTTTCTATACATATAGAAAATAGTACCAATTGTATAGGCCAAACCACCTAAGACCAACAAAATTATTCCTCGCTCATTAAAATTGACCCATAAATTTTTTATAAAAAACACTATCATCCATCCCATTGCAATGTAAATAAGTGTAGAAATTACCATATATTCTCTAACAAAAAATACTTTAAATACAATGCCAATAGTTGCAAGCACCCACATTATTGAAAACAAAATCCATCCAAGTCTTCCACTAATAACCAGCAATAAAAATGGAGTATAAGTTCCAGCAATTAGTAAAAAAATAGCAGAATGATCCATTATTTCAAATATAGCCTTAGCCTTCCTATAACTTATCCCATGATACAATGTAGAAATTAAATAAAGCAAAAACAGCGTAACGCCAAATATTGTAAAAGAAACAATTTTTAGTACTCCACCACTCATCGAAGCATACACTATCAACCAAACAAGCCCAAATAATGCTATCAAAGTCCCTATTCCATGGGTTATTGCATTTGCTATTTCCTCACCCAATGAATATTTCTCTATATTTTTCATAATATGGAAACTATTTCAATGTCGAATATTAAATTTTTACCCGCTAAAGGATGATTGGCATCGAGCATAATCTTATCTTCATTAACTTCTGAAACTCTAACAACAAAAGTTCCACCATCTGGTTGATGTACTTCAAAAAATTGACCCACTTGTACATCTTCTGGTAATTTTTCCTTTTCAACGGGGAAAACCAAATCTTCTCTATATTCTCCATAAGCCTTATCATAGGGAACATTTATTGTCTTTTTTTCGCCTACCTCCATACCAATAATTTGTTCCTCAAAACCAGGAATAACCTGTCTTTCCCCAACTACAAATTGTAATGGTTCTTTTCCTTCTGAACTATCAAAAATTTCTCCATCTTCAAATCTTCCCACATAATGTACCAATACCTTATCTCCTTTTTTTATACCCATAATACCACCTCACAAAATTAAAAGTACTACTTAATTATACATCACAAAAGAAATTTTACAAATCTTTACATTTAAAGATTTGTGAGAACACTAATAAAATAGCTCCTAGTACCATTATTCCTACTCCAATTCCATATTCATTACTCAAAAACCCCATCAAAAATGAAAACATAGCACTTAAAAATGTTTTTACTTGAGATTCAACCGATAATACAGATGCAAGGGCCTCCGATTTTTCACTAATATACGACACAGCAATAGGTCTTCTGATATTCTCCAAAATGTACAAAAAGAAAAAGAAAATAATAGAGAGAAAATACAATTTATATACATACGAAATACCTATTAAAATCACGGTTATCGCACCCAAAAAGAGCGTTAAATTTAATCCCTTCTTAAACTTCCAGGAATTTCTCGATGCCATTGAAGTAAGTATATAAAGTCCAAAATAAATTATTCCCACCAAAACAGATGTTCTCTTTTCCTTTGATACTCCCAAAAAAATGGGAATAGTTAAGGCAAATGACTCAATAACTGGTTGTAAATAATCCTTTAAACTTTTAAATATTGCAGAGTAACTCGTGGCATTTAAAAGTAATTTTAGAGTCTTCCAGTTTGAGATAGCTCCCCAAAAATCCTTCAAAGTTTCCTTTTTTGACTTCTTAGATGAAAAATCAAGGTCTTTAGGATAAGTAGAGAGATTTACGAGATTAACAACATAAGGTATAACTGCCAAAAGAAAAATTAATTTGTAATCCCCACTAAAAAAGACAATAACTGCCGCAAGCAAAGAGTTTAAAGCAGAACCCAATTGTGACGCAGCGCGAGTTGCTCCATAATACTGAACTTTTAAATCCTCCATATTGTTCAATTTCAAATACTGGAAAATCATAGCCTTGTGTGTCCCTGTTCTAAATGCCTCACCAAATGAGAAAAAAATCATAGCAACAACAAAAAGAAGAAAGGATTTAAAAAAGTAAAATACGAGAAATGAAATTATATAAGAAATCATGGAAAAAATCATGGATTTTCTTCTACCGTATAAATCTGCAAATACTCCCGTTGGAACTTCCAAGATATTTGTTGCTAAACTCCTTATCGTATAAAGTACACCAATTTGAAAATAATTTAAACCTGCAGACAAAAAAGCCAATATAAAAAACGGTTCAAAGAAACGTAGATTCTTCAAAAAACCATACGCTTGAAATTTTCTAAATTGTTTGTCTTTTTTAATCATTACTCTCAACCTCGCAAAAAATAGGATCATATTTTAAATCCATATTTTTCGCAAAAGCCCTACAACCACCAAAACACCTTTTAAACATACTACATGCTTTACAAGCATCCAATAAAACATCTGGATCGTAACTTTTCCATATTTCTTCAAAAGATTTTTCATTCAAATTTCCCATGTAATATTCTTTATCGTATCTAAAATGCCCACAAGGTACAACAGTACCGTCTACCAATACCGATGCATGAGTCCTCCCAGCAGAACATAACCCTCCTGAAATATTTTCTTCAACGTAAAAATTAATACTATTCTTGTGCTTTTCAATCAAGTGTCTTACATATTCTATCTCTTTCTTATTTGGTGTTAAAATTTTTTTGTACAATTGTCCCCTTCCAACTGGAACAAATCTATCTACATATAGTGAAACACGATGCTTTTTAGCAAAATTTATCATATCTTCAAAGTACAAATAGTTTTTTTTGTTGATAACATGCAAGATTGTAACGTCAAAACCTGCTTCTACAAAGTTCATAAAACCTTTGTAAGTTTTATCAAAAGTTCCTTTTCCACGTATAAATTCGTGTATATCTGGCAAACTTCCATCAAAGGAAATTCCCACTTTAAGTTGTGGATAAATCTTTTTTATTTTTTTTACAACTTCTTTACTTGCAAGGGATGCATTTGTATTTAACATCACATCTAGTCCAATACCAACAGCATATTCAATTATTTCGTAAATATCAGGTCTTACCAAAGGTTCTCCACCAATCAAATCTACTGTTTCTACATGTGCACTTTTTAATTCATCAAGTACGTGTTTAACCTGTTCAATTGAAAGTTCTACTTTTGACTTTTTCCCCGCATTACAATAACAATGTTTACACGCATAGTTACAAGCTGTGGTAAGTTCAAATTCAACAATCTTTGGTCTTCTCATATCTCTCCTCCTTTCTTTTTATTAGTATATACCAAATTCTTTAAAATTGTGATAAAATCTTGTTAGAAAAATTAAAGGAGGGATAAAGTGGATACAAAAGAATTAATTATAAAATTGACATCAATTCCAGGACCATCGGGCTTTGAATCAAATGCTGTTAATACTATTGAAGAAATAATGAAAGATTTTTCCGATGAAATCTTCAAAACAAAACTCGGAAGCTTAGTATGTGTAAAAAAAGGAAAGGGAAAGGGAAAGGGAAAAGTTGGATTATTTGCACATGTTGATCAACTGGGATTTGTTATTTCAAAAATAGATGAAAAAGGTTTTGCCTATGTTTCACCAATAGGCGGTTGGGATCCAAAAGTGGTAATTGGGCAACGTGCAAAGATTATATCTAGAAAAAACAAAACATTTGATGGTATATTTGGTTTTTTAGCACCCCATTTGCAAAAAAAAGAAGAAAGAGGAAAAGTACCAACATTTAATTATCTGTTTTTAGATATAAGTATCAATAAAGATTGGAAAGAGATCTCAGTTGGTGACTTAGTTGTTTTGGATGAAATAGAAGGCTTTGAACAAAATAACTACGTATTTGCTCCAGCACTCGACAACAGGGCAAGTTGTGTTTCTCTAATCAAAACAGCATCATTATTGCAAAAAATAAAACACGAAGTTGACGTATATTTTATCTTTTCAACTCAAGAAGAAATAGGTGGTCCAGGTGCACCTACTGCAGCGTATTTTTCGGATTTAGATTATGCATTTGTAATTGATGTAACACACGGTAATGAAAATATTCCTGGCTTTGAAAAAATAGAGATAAACAAAGGTCCAGTAGTTGCAATAGGACCAGTAGTAGATAAAAAATTCAACGAATTGGTACAAAATACAGCAAAAGAATATGGAATTCCTATTCAATTTGAACCTATCCCACGTAGAAGCGGTACAGATACAGACGAAGTACAACTAACCAGAAAGGGTATAAAAACACAGTTACTATCTATACCACTTAAATATATGCACACACCATACGAAAAAATTTCCATAGATGATGTAGAAAAAATATCAAAACTCATGGCATTTACTATCTCTGAATTGGAGGTGCAATAATGTATCTTAAAGAACTTTCAGAAATTAACGGAGTATCTGGTAATGAACATAAAGTTAGGGAATTTATAATTGAAAAGATAAAAGATAAAGTTGATAAATTTTGGGTTGATAACCTTGGAAATCTCATTGCTTTAAAAAAGGGAAATGGAAAGACAAAAGTAGTATTAGATGCACACATGGATGAAGTAGGATTTATGATAACAAATATAAACGAAGATGGCACTCTATCTTTTATGCCAGTTGGCGGCATAGATCCCAGGGTTGCAATTGGAAAAAAAGTGATAATTAATGATGAAATAATAGGAGTTATAGGATTTAAAGCCATACATTTGCAAGATAATCCACTAAAAACCCCCGAATTTTCACAATTAAGAATTGATGCGGGGTTTTCGTCAAAAAAGGAAGCTGAAAAAAAAGTAAAAATAGGAGATTATGCATCATTTACCACAAAATACAAAGAAATAAACAATTTCGCAACTGGAAAAGCATTTGATGACAGAGGTGGATGTAGTATATTAATAGATCTCATTGAAGACAACATAAAGTCAGAATATGACTTATACTTTGTCTTCAGTGTTCAGGAAGAAACTGGGTTAAGGGGTGCTGCTGTTGTAGTTGAACAAATAAAACCAGACTTTGCAATAGCAATTGAGACTACTACCGCAGGGGATAATCCAGAACTTGACAAAGAACTTTGGGCTACACATATTGGAGATGGTCCTGCTCTAACTTTTATGCATTCTGGATATGTAATAGATAAAAGATTATTTGAAACATTGGTAAATACAGCAAAGGAAAACAATATCCCCTTCCAATACAAAAGAAGAACAGCAGGAGGAACTAACGCCGCAAGATATGCAAGAAGTGCCTATGGTGTACCAGCAGCTGTAATTTCTATACCTTCAAGGTATATACACAGTCCATTAATAGTCATTGATCTAAATGATTATAAAAACACGTATTTATTATTAAAAACATTCCTTGAGAATGCTCCTATAAAATAAATGGCTCCAAATGGAGCCATTTATTTCACCTCTGGAATAAGCACTTTCAAAATCTCTTCATTTTTGATTCTAACATATCCTTCACTTAGCTCCTTAAAGGCAATGCTCACGTAATTATTGTCCCATGTTTCAACATAAGGATGTGCAAATTCCTTTAAATTTTCCGCTCTTTTTGCAACAGCAATGGGAATAGCAAACTTATACGGTATTTTCTCCAAAAGCTTGTCGTAATTAATAACTGGTCTCATCTTTTAACACCCCTTTAAACAAATTTATTCTTAATTTTTCGTCTAAAATACGCCTAGTTTTATAGGATTCAGCTATAACTATTGACTTCATAGCAACTATAGATTTTTCAAGGTCGTTATTTATAATCAAATAATCAAATGCATCGATTTGAGACATTTCCCATTTCGCATTTTCAAGTCTTTTTAACATTGATTGCTTATTTTCCGTACCTCTCTTTAACAACCTCTCTCTTAAAACCTCATAACTAGGAGGTGCTACAAAAACAAATACCGCATCATCAAAATTTTTCTTTACCTGCAATGCACCTTGTACATCTATATCTAATATTATTCTATAACCTTTTTTTATATTTTCAACTACAAATTCTTTAGGAGTACCGTATAAATTCCCATGAACTTTTGCCCATTCTAAAAACTCTCCGTTGTCTCGCATTTCCATGAATTTTTCTTTTGAAATAAAAAAATAATCAACACCATCAATTTCTCCAGGCCTTGGTGGCCGTGTCGTACATGATACGGAAAAAACCACTTTATCCAATTTATTCAACAAAGCACTTATTATACTTGTTTTTCCGACCCCTGACGGTCCACTTACAACTATTAAAGTTCCTTTCATACTATCCCTTTCTTCTTATTCTTTCTAGTTGTTCTTCTATTTCAAAGAAAGATTGCATAAATCTTTGTGCAATTGTTTCTGGTTGGATAGCACTTAATATAATATGATTACTATCTGATATAAGGATTGCCCTTGTCTTTCTACCATACGTTGCATCTATAAGTTTTCCTTCTTCTTTTGCATCCTCTTTTAATCTTTTTAAAGGGGCACTTTCTGGATTTACTATAGCAACTATCCTATCACCAGCAATCACATTTCCAAAACCAATATTAATAAGACCAAACATATTTACACCTCCCAGATTATTCTATATTCTGTATTTGTTCTTTCAATTGTGAGTTAACATATTTACCTTCTAAAGCTAGGTTCGTTATTTCTAGCATTCTACTCTTTGAAAGTATAGTATTAAACTCCCTATGTACTTCTTGTGTTAAAAAATTCAATAGAGTGCCGACCGGTTCATCTTTTAGTATTAACTCTTGCATTCTATCGATATGGCTATTTAACCTCGATATTTCTTCCCTAATATCTGCTTTATCGGCTATAAGAGCAACTGCTGTTTCAAATTGATTCACATCCATCTCTATATTATTGGGCAAAATTTCTTCAACATTTTCCCTTATCTTTTTTGCAATTACTTCTTTTAAATCAAGCGATAATTTGCTTATATTTTCCACTATTTTCTTTAATCTCAATACCATTTTATTGATATCAACAAATAATTTTTCCCCTTCTTTTTTTCTCTCTTCAACGAGTTTTTCCAAAGTTTCAACAATAATATTTTTAACAAAATCCCACAATTCCTCTATAACTTCATCATCTAGATCTCCTCTAAAAATCTCCCTGAAAATTAACAAATCACTCAAACTCAACAAATTTTGTATTCCCAGACTTTCCCTTAATCCCTCAAGGGTTTCAAAATAAGATTTTGCCATGGCAAAATCCACGTTCAGACTTATTGGGACCAAAAATTTAACACCAATTCTCAAGTGTACCTTTCCTCGTTTCAAGTAATTGGAAATTATCTGATTAATCCTTATTTCTTTTGAAGATAAATAATAAGGGATAGATACCGAAATATCTAACCCCTTTGAATTAAGGGTTTTAATTTCACAATAAACCTTGTATTTTTCAGAAACTTTTTCCAATTTTGAATAACCAGTCATACTTTTCAATTTAATCACTCCTGTAGATAATTATACACAATTTTTTACAAAATTCAAAAGATTTTTTATTATTTCAACCCATCTTATTCCAAATTAAAAAAGACAGGACCCCGTTGGGGTCCCATAATGAGGGCTTTATCTCATCCGCCTACTGTTGCTTAGAAATAGCAATACCTTCTTCAATGGCCTTAATGTTCAAATCTATTAATTTTGCTTTTTTTCCCGTTAATTTCTTTTCAAGTGCTTTAAACAAGCTTTCTTTTGAAACCACATTCGTTGCTCCAATAACAGCACCCAGCATAACCATATTTGCCACTTTTAAATTTCCCAATTTATCAGCTATCTCGTTACATGGAATTTTCAATACATGTATATCATCTTTTCTATCTGGTTCTCTATCAATAACAGATTCATTTAAAAAGAGATATCCATCTTTTTCAACAAAGTTTTGGAACTTTAACATAGATGGAATATTCATGGCTACAACAACTTCAGACTTATCAACTACCGGAGATGCAACTTCTTTATCTTCAACAACAACGGTACAATTTGCCGTTCCACCTCTCATTTCAGGACCATATGAAGGCATCCAAGTGACATTTTTCCCCTCTATCATTCCAGCATATGCCAAAATTTGTCCCATTAGCATTACACCCTGTCCACCAAAACCAGCAAATATAAATCTCATTCTTCATCACCAACCTTATCCACGAAAATTCCCAATGGATATTCTGGAACCATATTCTCTTCTAACCATTTTCCAGCGGAAATAGGATCAATTCCCCAGTTGGTTGGACATGTTGACAATACTTCCACCATTCCAAAACCAAGTCCCTTTACTTGTGCCAAAAATGCCTTTTTTATTGCTTTTTTTGTCTTTTCAACATCTTGCGGTGTGTTAACTTTAGTCCTTGCAAGATATGCTACACCTTTTGCTTCCTTTAAAAATTCACACATATGCATTGGATATCCATCATTTTCTGCCTTTCTACCGTATGGCGTAGTGGTAGATTTCATACCAAGCAATGTTGTTGGAGCCATCTGACCACCAGTCATACCATAGATAGCGTTGTTTACAAAAATAGTAGTTATTTTTTCTCCTCTATTTGCTGCATGCATAATTTCAGCAGTACCTATAGCAGCTAAATCACCATCACCTTGGTATGTAAAAACGTAAAGATCCGGTCTAGCCCTTTTCATGCCCGTTGCAACAGCTGGTGCCCTTCCATGTGGTGCAATAGTACCATCCATATTAAAGAATTGATATGCAAATACAGAACATCCTATTGGGGATACTACAAGTGTTTTTTCACGTATACCTAATTCATCGATAACTTCTGCAACTAATCTATGAATTATTCCATGATAACATCCTGGACAATATGTAAACTCTTTTCCCGTCAGAGATTCCGGCATTTTATAAAGAACTTTCTTCATTACAATCACCTCCTAATTTCCTCTTTAAGTGCGTTAAGTATTTCAGTTGGTGTTGGAACTACTCCACCCATCCTCGAGTAGAATTTTATAGGTCTTTTGTCCTTTACGGCAAGTTTTACATCTTCTAACATTTGTCCCATGTTCATTTCTACATCAAAGAACATATCCACTTTATTTGCTAATTCCTCCAAAGGTTTATATGGAAATGGCCATACGGTTATAGGTCTAAATAATCCTACCTTAATTCCATCTTTACGCGCCATATCAACAACACTCTTTGCTATTCTTCCAATTGTTCCAAACGCTGTAATTATTATTTCTGCATCTTCTGTTTTATATTCTTCCCATCTCACTTCATTTTCTTCTATTTTCTTGTATATTTCAACTAATTCCAAGTTCATCTTTTCCAATTTATAAGGATCAATATCAAACGATGTAACTATATGTGGTTCCCTTCCTTTTGCCCCTACTAACGCCCAATCACTATGGTCTGGCAATGTTGATAAATCCCTAAATTCTGGAAATTCAACAGGCTCCATCATCTGTCCCAACAAACCATCAGCCAAAATTAACGCAGGAGTTCTATACTTATCCGCTAAATCAAAGGCAAGTACTGTTAAATCTACTGCTTCTTGAACTGTAGAAGGTGCAAGCACTATTAATCTATAATCTCCGTGACCTCCACCTTTTGTTGCTTGCCAATAATCACCTTGTGCTGGTTGAATATCACCAAGACCCGGACCACCACGTACAACATTAACAAAAACTGCGGGTAGCTTTGCACATGCCATATAAGAGACGCCTTCCATCATCAAACTAAATCCAGGTGATGAAGTAGAAGTCATCACCCTCTTACCAGTACAAGCTGCTCCATACAACATATTTACCGTTGCAACTTCACTTTCAGTTTGTAAAAACACTCCATCAACTTCTGGTAATCTTTTAGCCATATACTCTGGTAATTCACTCTGAGGGGTTATTGGATATCCAAAAAAATGTCTACAACCTGCTCTGATAGCAGCTTCGCCAATTGCTTCTGTTCCCTTTACCATTACTTTTTCCATATCTTTCCCTCCTCACTCTTCCCTATAAACTGTTATACATACATCAGGACACATTCTATAACAAAAACCACATGCTATACATTTTTCTAAATGTTTTGGTTCAGCTGGGTGGTATCCTTTGCTATTAAATCCTTCTGAGAACTCAATCACTTTAGTTGGACAAGCGGCAATACATAATCCACAACCTTTACATCTTTCTTGATCAATTTCAATATATCCTTTTACTTTAGGCATCTTAACACCCTCCTTAAAAATCCATTTTCATAAACCTTTTTATCCAAAATTTTGGGAACTCCGTTTCAAAGTCTTCAAGAAAATCTGGGATAACTGTATATTTTACTGGAACGTTTAATATTTTAGAAGCCTCTTTTATAATCTTTTCACCCTCTAAGATTATCTCCTTAGTAGTTTCCACAGATAGATTAGTGTTGTTAATAAGGTAATCTATTTTTATTTTCGCAACTTTACTCAACTGTTCATACGTCTTTACAATCCCATCTACATTGGAAGTAAAGGGTCTTCTCGTGTTGATAACCATGGAAACTTCGGCATCCTTTAAATGCGGTTTTAAATAGCCTACAACTACTACTCCATTTTCTTCTCCACCAACATCCAAAACAGTTTTATAATCCGGATTATTTAGATATCCAGCTACCGCCCCAGTAACTATCGGTAAATCTGCATGCTTTAGTGCACCCGGAGGTGTAATAACCTTCAATCCCTTCAATGTAAGTTCATCTACTACATCTCTTGTTCTAAAATAAGGAGAAATTGTATCAACATCTGCAATTGCAACTTTTTCATAATCTTGTCTTAATTTTAAGGCATAATTTATCGCTACTTCTGTTTTCCCACTACCAAATAAACCTATAAACACAAAATTTTTAGACACTTTTTTGCACCTCTTCACTATAATCTTTTGGCTTTTCAACACCATTTAAAACCCTTAACGCACCCATTGCAAGTGCTTTTTCCTCATCACCACCCGGATAAACCAAAATTTGAGCAATAAATCCAACGTATTCTTTAAGCCACTTAACTATGTATTCTTTGTCGTATGCAAGTCCACCTGTTAGCACTATTGCATCTACTTCTCCTCTTAGCGCTGCAGCCATCTTTCCAATCCATTTTGCAATTTGATAGGCCATTGCTCTATATATCAATTCTGCCTTTTTATTTCCTTCTGATATCATTTGTTGAACTTTCATTGCATCATTTGTTCCAAGGTACGCAACCAATCCTCCTTTACCTTTTATCCTTTTCTTTATGAAATCCAAAGTATAATCCCCTGAATAACATAAATCTACTAATTGTGTCAGCGGAAGCGTCCCACTCCTTTCAGGTGTAAACGGGCCATCTCCATCCAACGCATTATTAACATCAACAACCTTTCCTCTCTTATGTGCACCTATGGAAATACCTCCACCCATATGTACAACTATTAAATTTACATCTTCGTAGTTCTTTCCCAAATCGCTTGCTGCCTTTCTAGCAACCGCCTTCTGGTTCAAAGCATGGAATATAGATTTTCTTTTAAACAAAGGATGCCCTGAAACCTTTGCTATTTCATCCATTTCATCTACAACTACTGGATCTACAATAAACGCAGGAATTCCGTGTTTTTTTGAAATCTCATATGCAATAACAGCACCTAAATTTGATGCATGTTCTCCGTACTTTCCTTCCTTTAGCTCATTTACCATTAACTCGTCCACCTTATAAGTACCACTCGGGATTGGTCTTACAAGTCCTCCCCTACCAACTATTGCATCAAAATCTTCATATTTAAATCCCAAAGACTTTAAAAAATTCTCTATTACATTGACTCTAAATTCATATTGCTCTATTAACTTTTTAAATGGTGCAAGTTCTTCTGCTGTATGCCTCAAAGTCTTTGATGCAACCTGTGTCTCATCTTCAAAAATTGCAAGCTTTGTACTTGTAGAACCTGGATTTATAACTAAAATTCTATACATTTACATCACCTGCCATTAAATTAGTAAGGGCAAGCGATAACAACTTCGTTTCATCTGAATCAGCTCGTGAAGTTAAGGCAACTGGAACTTTAGCACCAACAATTGTTGAGGCAACATTGGCCCCTGCTAAAAATACCATAGCTTTATAGAATATATTTCCCGCTTCAATATCCGGCATAATTAATACATCAGCATCCCCGGCAACTATACTTTTAATACCTTTGTGTTCCGCGGCTTCCTTTGATACCGCATTATCAAGGGCAAATGGTCCATCCACTATACAACCCTTTATTTGATTTCTCTTGCTCATTTGCGAAAGAATTGCCGCTTCAACAGTTGCAGGCATTTTTGGGTTGACTATTTCAACTGCTCCTAATATAGCAACTTTAGGATTATCCACATCTAAAGCCTTCTTTGCAACTAAAACCGTATTATTTATAATATCGACTTTTTGTTCCAAAGTTGGTGCAATAGTCATTCCGGCATCTGATACAACTAAAAGTTTATGATAATTTGGTACTTCAAATATACTTACAAGAGAGAGAGTTCTTCCCGTTCTTAACCCATATTCTTCCTTTAATACTACTTTCATTAAATCTCCCGTTTTAATCTTTCCCTTCATTAAAAAATGTGCTTTTCCATCAGTAACAAGCTGCACCGCCTTGTTAGCAGCTTCTACATAATCACCTGCTTGAACGAATTCGAATTTATTAATATCTATTCCCATATTTTCCGCTATCTTTTTTGTCTTTTCCACATTTCCAACAAGTATTGCATTTATAATTCCTTCTTCATGCGCTCTATCCAAAGCCTTTAATACAACTTCATCTTCACTTGCCGCAACCGCTACAGTCTTTTTCCCTACTTTTTTTGCCTTTTCAAGAATTTCCATTAACTTATTCATTTTTCTCACCCCAAATCTTTGCCTCTTCTTTGCCTTTTAAAACTCTTAATGCACCTTTTGCAAGAGCTTCCATTTCAAATTCACCAGGTACAGAAAAAACAGGTGCAAACTTAAATACGTATGACTTAATTTTTTCAACAACATTTTGGTTGTTAGCTATACCACCTGTGATAACAATAGCATCCACTTTTCCTTTCAATACCGCACACATTCCTCCAATTTCCTTTGCGATTTGATAAATCATAGCATCAACGTAGAATTTTTCCTTATCCGTTCCCGTTTCTAATACTTTTTTCACATCATTTGTTCCAAGATATGCAACTAATCCTCCTCTTCCAACAAACATCTTCTTCAATTCTTTTTTTGAATATTTTCCAGAAAAAGCAAGTTTAACTACATCTCCTACTGGAAGCTCCCCTGTTCTTTCCGGGCTAAAAGGTCCTTCATCATTTGCATTGTTAACATCTATCATCTTTCCTTTTCTATGGGCAGTTACAGAAATTCCTCCTCCAAGATGCGCAACTACCATATTCAAATCCTCATACTTTTTTCCCAATTGTTCCGCCACTTCTCTAGCAACTGCTTTTATATTTAATGCATGAACAAGGCTTAATCTTTCAATTTCCGGAATCCCAGAAACTCTGGCTTCATCTATCATTTCATCAACAGAAACAGGATCAGTTATAAATACAGGTATCTTTCCATTTGACAAAGAATACCCTATTACAGCTGCTAAATTTGAAGCATGCTTGACTTTGGTTTTATTTTTTAAATAATCCACCATACTTTCATCTACTCTATAGGTTCCACTTTCAAGTGGTGGTAAAATACCTCCCCTACACGCTATTGCAGAAAAATCTTCCACTTTATAATCTTCCTCTGAAAGAAACTTTAAAATCTCTTTTTTTCTAAAATCCTCTTGTTCCATAATATCGTTAAATTTTTCCAATTCACTTACATCATGTCTTAATGTCCTTTGAACTAACTTTTTATCATCATCAAAAATTGCAACTTTTGTGCTCGTTGAACCAGGGTTAATAACTAATATTAACACTATATCAACCCCTTAGACTTTCCATACTCCACAATCACTTCCTTAAGTCTATTTACACCTTCTATTATTTTTTCATGTGGTGGTAAACAGAAAGATAATCTCATAGAAGAAGAAACACTATCATCCGGTGTAAAAGCTTGACCTGGAATATAAAATACCAACTTTTTCTTTGCTATTTCAAACATCTCCAACGTATCAAATCCCTCTGGTAAAGTTACCCATGTAAAGAGTCCTCCATCTGGATAAATCCATTTTATTCCTTTAATATCTGAAAATGTATTTTCAAATGCCTGCATCATTGTATCTTTCTTTGATTTATACAATTTAATCGTGGGGGTAATTTGTTCAATTAAGTCATATTTCTCAAGATATCTTGCAGCAATTCTCTGTGTGAGAGCAGGACTACACAAATCCGTTCCTTGTTTTGCAAGTACAAATTTTCTGACAAGTTTTTCATCTCCAATAACTGCCCCAATTCTTAATCCAGGCGCAAGTATCTTACTGAATGTATTCAAAAGAATAACCCTTTCTTTTCCAGCAAGTTTAAACAATGGTGGTAGATGCTCTCCTTCAAACCTTAACAAACCATATGGATCATCTTCTATAATTAAAAGGTCGTATTTTTCGGCAAGCTCTATTATCCTCTTTCTCTTTTCAAGAGATAAAGTAGCACCTGCAGGATTGTGGAAATTTGGAATAACATACATAAATTTTACTTTCTTTATTTCACCTTTTTCATCGAGTTCTTTTAATCTTTTTTCAAGCACTTCAACGTTCATTCCATCATCTTCTAAAGGTACAGAAACAAATTTCGAAAATCTCATTCTAAACGCACTAGCCGCTCCCAAGTAAAACGGATTTTCAACAATGGCTATGCTTTCCTCATCTAAGAAAACTTTACCTGCGAGCTCCAACGCTTGTTGCGATCCCGTAGTAAACATTATATCGGATTCATCCAAATCGTTTATTTCATAAACTCTGTTTAAAAGACATATCATCTGCTTTGCAAGTTCTGGATCTCCCTCTGTAGTACTGTATTGTAAGACATATTTATATTCATTTTCGATGACTTCAGAAGCAATTTTGGAAAGAGCATGCCTAGGAAAGGTTTCCGGATCTGGTACTCCTCCACCAAAGGAAATAGCACCTTCAACAGAAGCATATTTTAACAGCTCTCTAATTAAGGAGGAACTTAAATTATTACCTAATTTTGAATACTTTGAATCGTAATTCATAATTCCACCTCCAAAAATATATTTTATTTTCAATTTGTTTGCAATTTTTTGCATGCAATTTTTTGCATTTTTTCAGAATTGAAATAATTCTATAATAAGTGTACAATATAATTAGCAATTAGTAAAACTCCAAATAGATAAGTTTAACGCTAAAATCTCTTGTTTTTCGC
The DNA here is from genome assembly GCF_001682135.1 of Thermosipho sp. 1070. Classification (NCBI taxonomy): domain Bacteria; kingdom Thermotogati; phylum Thermotogota; class Thermotogae; order Thermotogales; family Fervidobacteriaceae; genus Thermosipho; species Thermosipho sp. 1070. The sequence goes on from NZ_CP007121.1 coordinate 351,274, forward strand.
AATTTATTAGAAAAAACTCTTAAAATGCTGTATTTACAATTTATTTATTTTATTTAAAATTAAAGTGTGAAACATATTAAAATTCTAGGAGGTGGAAATATGATAAAGAAGAATTATTTACTTGCACCTGGTCCAACACCAGTACCTTTTGATATCTTACTTGAAGGAGCACGTGAAACAATTCACCACAGAACACCACAATTTGTTAGTATTTTAGAGGAAACTTTAAACGAATTAAAATACCTCTTCCAAACGGAAAATAAAGTTTATACTCTACTCTCCTCTGGCACTGGTGCTCTTGAAGCTGCTATTACCAATCTTTTAAACCCAAATGACAAAGCTATTATAGTAGAAGCTGGTAAATTTGGAGAAAGATGGAGAGAAATTGCAGAAAGGTATAACATAAATATAGTTTCAATAAAACTCGAATGGGGAGAAGCAGTAACTCCCGAACAAATTAAAGAAGCAATAGAAAAACATCCAGATGCAAAAGCGGTATTTACAACATATAGTGAAACTTCCACAGGTACTGTTATAGATCTTGAAGGAATAGCAAAAGTTACGAGAGACACAGACGTTGTACTTGTAACCGATGCAGTTAGCGCTTTGCTTGCAGAACCACTAAAAATGGATGAATGGGGTATCGACGTTGTGGTAAGTGGTTCACAAAAAGGAGTTATGCTTCCACCGGGTCTTGCATTTATTGCTCTAAACGATAAGGCATGGAAATTAGTAGAAAAATCCAATAACTCCAATTATTATTTCAACCTTAAAGCATACGCGAAAAAATATCCAGATAACCCATGGACACCTGGTGTAAATTTAATCTATATGTTAAGAAAAGCAATAAAAATGATCAAAGATGAAGGAATAGAAAATGTTTGGAAAAGACATCAAATGCTTGCAGATGCAACAAGAGCTGCTGTTAAAGCGCTAGGCCTTGAACTATTCTCCAAACGTCCTGGTAATGTTGCAACAGCAGTTAAAGTGCCTGAAGGAGTAGATGGCAAAAAGTTAACAAAAATCATGAGGGATAAATACGGAGTCACAATTGCAGGCGGACAAGAACACCTTAAGGGTAAGATTTTCAGAATATCCACACTTGGTTATTTGAGTATTTTTGATACAATTATAGGAATTTCAGCTTTAGAATTTGTATTAAACGAACTTGGTTATAAAGTTGAATTTGGTACCGGTGTAAAAGCCGCTCAAGAGGTACTATTCAAGGAGGTAAATAAGTAATGAGAATACACGTGAACGATCCCCTTGATAAAAGCGCAATGGAAAGGCTTAAAAAATCCGGACACTTAGTAACAGATACACATCTTGAAAAAGAAGAACTTATAAAAGAAATGCCTAATATTGATGTCTTGGTAGTAAGAAGCGCTACTAAAGTTACAGCAGATGTAATTGAAGCTGGTTCAAAGTTGAAAATAATAGCAAGAGCTGGTACAGGATTGGATAACGTAGACGTTGAAAAAGCCAAAGAAAAAGGTATAAAGGTATTAAATACACCAGGAGCAAATGGTATTTCAGTTGCTGAACTTGCAATTGGTTTAATAATCGCTTGTTCAAGACATATAGCAAAGGGTACAGAAGATTTAAAAAACGGTATTTGGAGTAAAAAACAATTAAAAGGTCATGAATTATACAAAAGAACAGTTGGAATAATAGGATTTGGAAACATTGGAAAAGAAGTAGCAAAAAGGTTACTTGCCTTTGATATGAATGTCCTAGCATATGATCCATTTATAAAAGAAACAGATTTAGATGTAAAACTAGTCGATTTGGATACTATTTTTAGGGAATCTGATATTATCACAATTCATGTACCTAAAACATCAGAAACCACACATCTTATAAACAAAGAAACTTTCGAAAAAATGAAAGATGGTGTTATAATTGTAAACGCCGCTCGCGGTGGTATAGTTGATGAAGAAGCACTTTACAATGCTCTTGTCTCTAGAAAAGTATACGCAGCAGGTTTGGACGTATTTGAAGTTGAACCACCAACAGATGAACTTAGAAAAAAACTTCTTGAACTTCCCAATGTTGTAGCAACACCACATATTGGCGCATCTACAGTTGAAGCACAACTAAGAGTTGGTCAGATTATTGTAGATAAAATTCTAGAAGAACTTAAATGAAAATAAAATAAAACAAAAACGGGTAATCTTAAAAGATTACCCGTTTTTGTTTTGGTGGAGCCGATGGGATTTGAACCCACGGCTTCTACCGTGCGAAGGTAGCGCTCTCCCAACTGAGCTACGGCCCCAACTACATTTAATAATTTATCACATATAATCCATGTAGTCAACTTTTTTATTTTTTGACCATTTTTTAATAATATCTAAAAAAAAATTAAATTTCTTTTCTTTTTTTTTAATTTTCGCATATTTTTGAATTTTAACACTTCCTTTATAATGTGAAACAACGGAGGTGATTAAATTGAACGAAGCATTAAAACTTGCATACAAATTCAAAAATGACATTATACACTTCATGAGCAGATTAATTAAAGCAAAAAGTTATTCTGGTGATGAAAAAGAAGTTATACAAGTTATCAAAAGTGAAATGGAAAAGGTCGGATTTGATAGTGTGAAAATTGATGGACTGGGAAATATAATTGGAAAAATAGGAAACGGTAACACAAAAATTGCAATGGACGCCCATATTGATACTGTAGATATTGGAAATGAAACACTTTGGGAAAGAGACCCATTTTCCGGAAGTTTTGATGAAAAATACGTATATGGTAGGGGAGCATCTGATCAAAAAGCAGGAATGTGTTCAATGGTGTATGGAGCAAAAATACTCAAAGAACTAAACCTTTTTGATGACTTCACACTCTATGTTACAGGTACGGTTATGGAAGAAGACTGTGATGGTCTTTGCTGGAGATACATCATTGAAAAAGAGAAGATAAAACCAGATTTTGTTCTCATTACTGAACCAACATCTCTAAAAATAAACAGGGGTCACAGAGGAAGAATAGAATTTAGAATCAGAACAAATGGGATATCCGCACACGCCAGTGCACCAGAAAGAGGAATAAATGCCATATACAAAATGGCAAAAATAATAAACGAAATTGAAAAACTAAATGACAGGTTGGAAAGCACCTCATTTTTGGGAAAAGGGACAATAGTAGTCTCACAAATATTTTTTAAATCTCCTTCACACAATGCAGTACCTGATCAATGTGAGATTCAGATAGACAGAAGAATAACTGAAGGCGAAACAAAAGAAGTGGTATTTAATGAAATTAAAGAAGTATTTAAAAGAGCTGGTGTTGAAGATGCTCAAATTATTGAATTGGAATACAAAAAACCATCGTATACTGGTGTGGCATATCCAACGGAAAAATATTTTCCTGCATGGGTTTATCCAGAAGAGAGCACTATTGTCCAAAGTGCCGTAAAAAACTATGGATATCTATTCAATTCCTCTCCGAAAATAGACAAATGGATATTCTCGACTAATGGAACGGTCACAGCAGGAGTCTACAACATTCCAACCGTTGGCTTTGGACCAGGTGATGAAAAATATGCTCATGCACCAAATGAAAAGGTGGAAATTGAACATCTTATAAAAGCTGCTGCATTTTACGCTACATTTCCAAAAACGTTAATCAAAAACTTAAAGGGGGAATGACTATGTCTACGTTTTTCAGAGGAAGACACTTTATAACAACTCAAGATTTCACAAATGAAGAAATAGATATAATGTTAGATCTTGCAAGAGAATTAAAAATAAAATTCAGCTACGGTGAACCAACTCCATATTTACTTTACAAAACGTTATTTTTGATATTCTTCGATGAAAGTACAAGGACAAGAAATAGTATGCAAGCGGGTATAGCACAATTAGGAGGTACTGGAATATTCTTAACACCTGATAAAATGCAAATAGCACATGGAGAAGTCGCAAAAGATACCGGTATTATACTATCCAGATTTGGAGATGGAATTGGAATAAGATATTGTAAATTTGGTGAAGGAAATAAATACCTTAACGAAATAGCCAAACATTCAAAGGCTCCTGTTATGAATCTCCAAGACGATATATATCACCCATTTCAAGTACTTGCCGACATCTTAACAATTCAAGAAAGATTTGGAAAAAATCTAAAAGGTCTCAAGGTAGGAATAAGTTGGGCATATGCTGAGAGTCATTTAAAACCACTATCAGTCCCTCAATCTCAAATTTTATTATTTACAAGATTCGGAATGGACATTACACTTTCTTATCCGAAAGGATTTGATTTAATGCCAGAAATTATTGAACAAGCAAATAAAAATGCGGAAAAGTATGGTGGAAAATTAAATATCTCTCACAAGATGGAAGATGCATTTGTAGATGCAGACGTAGTAATCCCCAAAAATTGGGGTGGTTTCTTTGTATCGGATAATCCAGATGAGATTCGTGCAGAACAAGCAAAGCATAAAAATTGGATCTGTACAGAAGAATTAATACGACTTACTAAAAAACATTCCATTTATATGCATGCACTCCCCGCAGACAGAGGAAAAGAAGTGGTTGATAGCGTAATAGATGGTCCTCATTCTGTAGTCTATGACGAAGCGGAAAACAGACTTCACACAGCTAAAGCCGTTATGACACTGCTAATGGGAGGAAGATTCTAATAATGTATGATATTGGCATTGTAAACGGAAAAGTATTTGTAGATGGAACTTTTATCCATCTAAATGTATATATCAATGCAGGAAAAATATCTGATTTATCAACAAATTATCAAAAATGCAAAAAAGAAATTGATGCAACCGGGAAGATTATCCTTCCCGGTTTTATTGATCCACATGTACATTTTGAACTAAACCTTGGAAGATATACATCTATTGACGATTTTAAGAGTGGAAGTATTTCTGCTTTATTTGGTGGTGTAACTACGATAATTGATTTTTTAGATCCAATAAACTCTCATGAGCAACTTAAAGAAGCATTTAATAAAAGATTAAAAGCAGCACAAAATTCAAAAATAGATTTTTCTTTTCACGTTACTCTTGGCCAGTTTAACGGTGATTTAGATACGCTATTTAAAATGTCAAAAAAACTGGGAACAAGGTCTATAAAAGTATTTACCGCTTATTCTACTAGTAAAAGAAGGACATCTGATAAACTTTTGTACAAATTATTTGAAAAATCAATAGAATATAACGTACCAATCTTAATCCACGCCGAAAATGAAGATATGATAGTTGAAAATGTCCCAATTAACCTCCATTCAAAAGCAAGACCAGAAATTTCAGAAATTTCTGAAATAATTAAAATATCCGAATTTATTTATCAAACAAAAGGAATTGCTTATATTGTGCATACAACTTGTGGAACTTCAATCGAAGAAGTTAAAAATAGATTTGCAAAAATTCATAACAAGAATTTATTTTTTGAAAGTTGCCCGCACTATTTTTATTTTGATGATGAAGTATACAGTAGAAGAGATGCCTATCTATACACTATGACACCTCCCCTTAGAAGTAAAATTGAAAAAGAAAAACTAAAAGCAAACATTGACAATATCTTTTCGATTGGCACTGATCATTGTTCATTTAACAAGAAAGACAAAAGAAAAAAGAAAACAGGAAACCTTCCCATGGGAATTGGAGGAATTGAACATTCATTCATATTAATGTACTCATTGTTTGGTGATAAAATAATCGATAAATTTACAATAAACCCGGCAAAATTTTTCGGTCTATATCCTAAAAAAGGGGCACTACTCCCAGGATCCGATGCTGATATTGTAATTTTCAATCCTAATTACAACGGAAAAATAGTAGAAAGTCATACAAAAGCCGACTATGATCTCTTCTTAAATACAAAGATAAAAGGAAAAATAGAAAAAGTAATTAAAGATGGTATTTTAGTGATAGATAATCAATTATTAAATTCACCCCTCGGAAGATTTATCAGGAGGTAATATTGATGAAAGCTATAATTAATGCTAACATATTTGATTTTGATAATTTCTACAAAAATTATTATATATTATTCGATAAAAAAATAATTGAAATTGGTAGTATGGAAAAATTTCCAGGTGCATCACATGTGATTGATGCACATGAAAATTTTGTAATGCCAGGTTTAGTTATTGGACATACACACATTTACTCAACATTTGCAAGAGGATTGAGTCTACCATTTAATCCTATAAACTTTAAAGATATATTAAATCAACTATGGTGGAAACTTGACTCAAAGCTTGGCAAAACTGAAAATTATTTTAGCGCTCTTGTTTCAGGGATTGAATTTATCAAAAATGGCGTAACAACAGTTATTGACCATCATGCAAGTGGAAAACAAATTAAAGGAAGTTTAAATACACTAAGGAAAGCATTGTGCGATGAAATAGGATTAAGAGGAATTTTTTGTTTTGAAACAAGTGACAGATTCAACGTAGAAGAATGTATCCAAGAAAATCTTTTATTTTTAAATGAAAATAATACTGATATGTATGCAGGATTATTTGGATTACATGCATCTTTAAGCTTGTCTGATGAAACCTTAAAAAAGATATCCGAACTTTACAAAGGACCTATTCATGTTCACGCAGCAGAAAGTATAGATGATGTAGAAGATTCACTTTCAAAATATGGGATGCGAGTTATAAATCGCTTGAATAAATTTGGCCTACTTAGAGAGAATTCTATCCTTGCACATTGTGTTCACGTTACTGAGGAGGAACTTAAACTCATCAGTCAAAATAACTGTTATATTGCTTTAAACGTTTCTTCCAATATGAATAACGCAGTTGGTCTTCCAGATTACCAAAAAATGAAGAAACATAATGTAAAAACGATAGTAGGCAATGATGGTTTGGGATTTAACTTAGCAAGAGAATTACTAAATTTATTTTTTTCAATGAAGCTAAAAGGTAAATCTCCTCTTGCATTTTCGTTAGATGACCTAAGATACTCTATATCAAATACATACGAAATAGCAAGTAAACTACTTAAAATCAAATTAGGAAAAATACAACCAGGGTATGTCTCTGATTTAATAATTGTTCCATATATTCCTCCCACACCTATTAGTAAGGAAAATGCTTATGGACATGTTGTTTTTGGCTTGCTTGATAACTTTAGACCATCTCATGTAATTGTCAACGGCAAATTGCTAATGGATAATTACAAAATAACGGTTCCCACAGATGATGTCAATGAAATTTATAAAGAAGCCAGAAAAGTCTCACAAAGATTGTGGGAAAATTTGAGTAAAAATTATAAATAATAATCCTTTCAGGAAAAATATGTGTATTTTTATTATCCACAACTTAATTTGTGGTGTCAAACAGAAAAAAACAATCTAGAAGCATTATTATATAACAAAAGGCTTTGAAGGAATATTATTAATTTCAAAATCAATGTCTTTGTGCTTAATTTTCGATTTAAAAATAAATGGTGATCTATATTTAACATATATGATTAGTGGTAACTTAGATAAACAAAGTAACATTTTACTGATAAACAATTATTATCAAAATGATTTATATTCTACAATCAACCTAAAAAACAAACAATGATTGTACTTAATAATTGACAAATCTGTTGTATTAGATATTTCTTTAAGATCTAACCTTAAAAACAACTAAAGGGGGAATTATCGTGGATCTTTCAACAGAACTTTCAGGCATAAAAATCCAAAATCCTGTAATGCCAGCTTCAGGACCTTTAGTGGGTGATTATGAAAAGATTAAATTCATTGATTCTACTGGAGTTGGTGCCATTGTTACAAAAACAATTTCTACAAAAGCAGCCGAAGTTCCAAGACCATGTATATACGGAGAAAACAACTTTGCTATGAACGCAGAACTGTGGTCAGAATATCCTCCCAAAAAATGGTTGGAGGAATTTCTACCTCGTTTAAAAGAGGAATTATCCAAACCTTTGATCATAAGCGCAGGATATTCAAAAGAAGACATGAAACAATTAATACCAAAATTAAACGAATTTGCCAATGCCTTTGAAATATCCACTCATTATGTCGGAAAAACTTATGAAACTATTGGTGAAATAGTAAAAGCAATTAGGGATAACACAGATAAACCTATATTTATGAAAATGAGTCCACATATTCCAGATCCAATTAAATTCACAGAAGTAGCTTTAAAAAACGGAGCTAACGGTATAGTCGCAATTAACTCTCTTGGTCCTACAATGAAGATAGATATACAAAATAGAAAAATCTTAATTGGAAATGAAAAGGGGCAAGTATGGCTTTCAGGTCCTGCCATCAAACCTGTAGCACTCGCTATTATAAAAATACTTCGAGATGCATTTCCTGAAATTACAATTATTGGTGTTGGAGGAATAAAAAATGCAGATGATGTAATTGAATTTTTGTTGGCCGGAGCAGATTCAATCCAACTTCTTTCATCAGCACTAATATTCGGTAAAGACATATATGAAAAAATAATAAATGATCTACCGAAAAAACTTGAAAAATATGGATTCAACAGTGTAAAAGAAGTTAAAGAAACAAAACTTACACACAAAGTAAAATATATACCAAAACATCCTAAAGTTAACAATGAAAAATGTACACTGTGTAAGTTATGTGAAAAAGTATGCCCTTACTTTGCAATAACAATTGATAAAAAAGTCAACATAGACATAAAAAAATGTTTCGGTTGCGGGTTATGTGAAAGTAGATGCCCAACAAAGGCAATAACAGGAGTTTTAGAATAATATTAAAACAAAAATACAAAAATATTTACATTAAATACGTATTGACATTGAAATACACATATGCTATAATCATTTACGGTCTCTGGAAACGGGGCGTAGCGCAGTTGGCTAGCGCGCCTGTCTTGGGAACAGGAGGCCGCTGGTTCGAGTCCAGTCGCCCCGACCACAAGCGGGTGTAGCTCAATTGGTAGAGCATCGGCCTTCCAAGCCGAGGGTTGCGGGTTCGAGTCCCGTCGCCCGCTCCAGACTCGAAGAGGTCTAATGCGCCCGTAGCTCAATAGGATAGAGCACCGGACTTCTAATCCGGGGGTTGTGGGTTCGACTCCCGCCGGGCGCGCCAAAATTTAATATTTTATTATGCGTGGTGGCTATAGCTCAGTGGTAGAGCGCCTGACTGTGGATCAGGTGGTCGTGGGTTCAAATCCCACTAGCCACCCCATTTTTCATATTATAATGTTTTTGATAAAATGCGCCCGTAGCTCAATAGGATAGAGCGTCGGACTTCGGATCCGAAGGTTGCGGGTTCAAATCCTGCCGGGCGCGCCATCTGAGCTCTTCCACTTAGATTCAGCAAACTTTTAAATAACATCACCGTAAAGGAGGTATTAGTATGGAAGTTCTTAAAGTTGCATCAGGTTCCAATCCTAACAAAGTCGCCGGTGCTCTTGCAGGAGTAATCAGAGAAAAAGGGAAAGCTGAAGTTCAAGCAATTGGTGCCGGTGCAGTAAATCAAGCTGTCAAAGCCATTGCAATTGCAAGGGGTTATCTTGCTCCAAGTGGTATTGATCTTGTATGTGTACCTGCTTTTACCGATGTAAGTATCGAAAATGAATCTAGAACTGCTTTAAAATTCATCGTCTTTCCAAGAGAATAATTGATTAGGAGAGGCACAGTTCCGTATAGGACTGTGCCTTTTATTCTTTTTTCATTCTATATATCTTAAATTTTCCCATTAAGGCTTTCTTTTCTTTAATAATTTTAAAACCTTTTCTTAAATAAAGATTTTTTGCTCTATTATTTTTTTCAACATCCAAATAGATACCCCTATAACCTTTTTTTTCAGTTTCTTTTATAAAATATTCTAAAAGTTTCGTACCAATTCCTTTTCCCCTCGACTTTTTATCCACACTAATATTTTGTATATATATACCCTTTAATCCTTTTAGATTAATTATATTATTTATCAATATGTTCTTTACAAAAAGATCAACCAACTTAAAAAACGAAAACACTTCAAAAAAATCCTTTATTTTACCTTTTGTACATCTTTTTTCTAAATCATATGCTATTAATATACCTTTTATTTCTTTTCCATCAAAATAGCCATACACATTTCTATATGAAAAAGGATTTCCTTCTCTCTTAACTAATTCCGCAAGTTTCAAAATCGCTTTTTCTCTTTTTCCAAACAAAAAATAAAACAACCTCTCATCTGTATCATAAATTAATTCGGCCACTTTTAACAAATCATCATCTTTATTTATCTTACGAATCATCTTTTATACCCCCAATAAAAAAGGGAAGCCAAGAAGCTTCCCTTCCAATCATTTCCTTATGTATCTTGGAGTATCATCGTACTTTTCAATCAAACTATTTAATCCCTTTTGGATATATTCAACAACCACATCCGCCAAAACAAAACCTGTATCATATCCTGATGCTTTATTTTCTGCAAGCATTGAATATCCATCTCCACCACTTGCCATATAGTTATTAGTTACAACAGTATAAACTTTATCCATTTCAAGTGGTTTTCCATTTACCATTACTTCTGTTACTTTTCCATTTTCACTCTTAAAGGTTAAACCTCCCACATGTAACCATGCTCCTTTTCCTTCAGGAAGCTTTGCAGCATATTCCAACACTTTTATTACTTCCGAACCTTTCATCTTCATTACATAAACGGTGTTTCCAAATGGCAATACCGTTAAAATATTTCTTATAGTTATCTTTCCTGGTTTTATTGACGCCCTTATTCCTCCTCCATTTTGGAACGCAATATCCGCACCTGTTTTCCACATCATGGCATCGGTAATAAGGTGTCCAAGATTTGTATCTCCAGATCTTACATGCTTTCTTTCACCATCTAATAACACCTTTGTTTCTCCAATAACAGTATCAAGTTTTTTAGAACCAATCTTTGCAAAGTAATCAAGTGGAACTTTTACATATTCTGCCGGTTTGTATTCTTTTTCCACAAACTCGTACATTGAATTACCATTTTCATCTTTACCTTTATAAATTTTCAAATTAACTGGAATAGGTGTCCATGACCACTCTTTTATCTTTCCGTTTTCTACATCCAAATCAAGTTTTCCAACAATCTTACCCCATTCCCATGCTTGAATCAAAATTGTATTGTTGATAACCTTTGCCTCATTAAGTTTTGTATGACTATGCCCATCTATAATTATATCTATTCCATTCACCTCTTTTGCCAACTCTTCTGACGTAGTATAATTTCCCTCGTATGCTTGACCCATTCCCAAATGTGTAAGTGCAATTACAATATCAGCCTTTTTTCTAAGTTCAGGAACAAGTTGTTTGGCAACTTCAACGGCATTTTTAAATTCCAAATCTTTGCTAAAAAGTGGTTCCAATATTGCCGTTTCTTCAGTTGTCAAACCAAATATTGCAACTTTAATACCACCAACATTTTTTATTATATATGGTGTAAAGAAAGGCTTGCCATCTTTATATATATTTGCAGATAAAAATGGAAACTTTGCAATACTCATTTGATACATTAATACATCCCTTGATTTGTCAAATTCATGGTTTCCAACGGCAACTGCATCAAGCTTCATTCTATTCAAGGCAAAGATATCTGGTAATGCATTTAAAAGGTCAGATTCAGGCACACCAGTGTTTATATCTCCCGCATGTAAGAACAAAACATTTGGATTCTTTGCACGTTCTTCATCAATTATAGATGCAATAACGGCAAACCCACCTATATTTGGATTATGGTACTCACTAAATGCCCATGCATGTCCATGTGTGTCATTAATGTGAAAAATAGAAATTTTTGTGGCAAACAAACTAATTGTTAATATTACAAAAAGCGTTATAAACAACCTAAGTTTCCTCATATAACACACCTCCCTGTTTTATAGTTTGCAATTATATTTTATCACAAACTTTCCTCAATTAACTGCTTTTTGAACATATTTGCATATAATCCGCCTTTTTGAATTAATTCCTCATGATTTCCTTTTTCAACTATTTGACCATTATCGAAGACATAAATAACATCTGCATCCTTCAAAACCTTTAATCTGTGCGTTATAATAATCATAGTTTTACTTTCCATATTTTTTCTAAGTGATTCAATTATTCTCTCTTCTGTCTCCGGATCAACAGCTGAAAGGCAATCATCAAAAATAAACACATCACTATTTCTTATTAGTGCTCGGGCTATAGTTATTCTTTGCTTTTGCCCTCCTGATAACGTAACTCCTCTTTCCCCTACAACCGTATCATAGCTTTTTGGGAATTTTTCAATGTCACTATGTACAGCAGACAACATGGCATATTCTTTTACCTGCCATTCATCCAAATCTTCCAACCCAAATGCTATATTATTTTTCACACTAGTCGAAAACAAAAATGTTTCTTGAGGTACGTAAGAAATCTTTGTCCTGACTACCTCAGATGGTATATCGTTAATATCATATCCATTTATAAACACATGCCCCTTGTCTACGGGATAAAGTTTACTTATTATCTTGACTATAGTAGATTTTCCACTTCCAACCGTACCAACTATACCAACAAGCTGACCTTTTTTTATTTCTAAATTAACACCTTTCAAAACATACCTATCTGTATCAGGATATTTGTAATCTAGTTCTTTAATTAAAATATTTTCAATTTCGTTTATTTCAACGGAATTTTCTGGTTCCTTTACTTTTGATTTTGTATTTAAAATCTTTAAAATTCTATTGTAAGAAGCTCTACCATTTTGAATTATATTAATTACCCATCCAAACGCAGTCAGTGGCCATACAATCATACCAATATAATTATTAAAGGCAAAAAACATACCAAGTGTTATCTTTTGATTTATAACCATTGGTCCGCCATATGCAATAGTAATAAAATACGACAAAGAACTTATAAAATGAATTAGCGGCCACATTATACCCCAAACTTTAACAAGAGATAATGTTGCCCTAAAATTATTATTTGCCTTTTTTGAAAATAAATCTTCAAACTTTGGTAATATTGAAAATGACTTGAGTATTCTAATACCATCTACAGATTCCTCAGTGAAACCACTTAAATCCGAAAAAGTATCTTGAACCTTTTTTGACCTTTTGTATATAAATTTACCAAAGATGAGGGAAATTAACATTATAAATGGCAAAGGAATTAAAGCAATAAGGGTTAATTTCCAACCAACACTAGTTGCCATGAAAAATATTGTAACAACTGACATAAAAGATGCATCAACCATCATAACTATACCAGGTCCAAGCATCCTTTCAAGGTTGTTCATATCATTTGTAAAATGCGCCATTAAATCTCCACTTCTATGTTTATCAAAAAATGACATGTCTAATGACAGCATTTTTTCATAAAGAATCTTTCTTGCCTCATAGGTAAATTTTCTTGCACTACCTATTATGAAAAATCGCCAAAGAAATCTGGTAATAAACATACCTAGTGCTATACCTATTATTCCAAGAGCCATTAATTTTGCAACATGGATATCTGGAGTTTTTACATTCAAACTATCCACAGCTTTTGATATAAATTTTGGAACTATAAGTTGTAATGTATCAACAATTATCAAAGTAAAAATCCCAGATAAGTAAAAAAGAAATCTCTTTTTTATAAATTCTCTAATCAAAAACATCACCTCTCAAGTTCACCAACAAAAATATCTAAGCCTCCAAGATGTCTATCAAAAAGTCCATTTAAAGAATTTGTCTCACCAACAAACTTTATCCTACCAGATACATTCAATGCCCTTTTTATTTCGTCAAATCCATATCCTCCTCCCACAAAAATCCAATGATTAAGACGTATCACAAAAAAGTCAACAAGCCCTTTTTTGTAATTTAATGAATAAAAATCACCGTCTTTGGAAGCTGTTTTTCCAAAAAGATATATACCATCGTCACCAACTAACATATCATTACATACATCATCTTTACTACCCTCTAAAATATAATCATTTAGTCTATTGCCATTTGAGTCTAAAACCATAATATAGATATTAGAATCATCTGTAATATTCCCTTTACTATCAAAATAAACATTTGAAACTAAATAAATCTTGTCTTTATACACCAAAGCCTTACTTGCAAAATCATCTTCTTTCCCACCAAAAAATCTTATCCACCTTAATCTACCAAAATAATCTACAAAAATAACCATTAAATCTCGACTTTTTCTAAAAGTATTTCCAAAGATAACATAACCACCATCACCTTTAGAAATTGATACTGCTTCATCCAAATACTTTCCACCAAAATTCCTCTTCCAAATAATATTCCCATCAAAATCTACTTTTATTAAAAAAACATCAGACCATCCGCTTAAATCAACAAAATCATCAGACCAAGTATCTCCAAAAATTAATAATCCATCATTTTCAACTATGATTTCTCTTCCCCTATCTTTGTACCTTCCGCCGTAAACCTTTTTCCACAAAATTACATCGTCTTTCAAAGCATAAAGGATTATATCTTGTACACCATTGGCCAATACATAGAGAATACCATCCTTCTTTTTTAAATCTACCAACTCACCATCCAAATCAAAATAAAATTTAACCCCGTCTTTTAAAATAAACGGTCTTTTTCCTTCTTTTCCAAGAATATAGTAACTTCCATCTATATACGTATAGTTATAGACATGGTCATCTTCCTTTGAACCTATTACACCTAAAATCTTTACGGCAGGATTGGTGTAAAATTCGAAAACAGGAGTTTCAATTGTGTTATATCCATCTGTAACCTTTAATTTCCAAAAATACTTTGAATTAGATGATAAATCTTTAATTTCATATACATTAGCTCTATAATTTTTTATAACAGGTTTCAACTTATCTTTTGAAATACCAAAATATAAAGTTGAAAGCGTTTCATCATCATCCTCTATATTCCATCTAAAGGTTATACTCTTCCCAACACCCTTTAAACCATTTTTAGGAAAAATTATTCTAATTTTAGGTTTTTCATTTTTTACGTAAATCTCTTTATAACTACTATATACGTACTCTCCCGCTAAATTTACGGCTTTCAGTCGTAATTTGTATTTTACATTTGGTTTAACACTTAAAATATACTCTGAAGAATCTAATTTTATTTCCTCGTTGTTGATTTCTAAATAATAATCAAAATCGTCATACTTATTATATTTTACTTTATACTTTCCCTCTTCATTTGTAATTTCAAAATCGATAGATACAGGATTAATGTAAAATTCAAAGGTATTAGAAACCGCTTTTGCTCCAAACTCATCTTCACATTGAACGCTCCATTTGTATTTTCCAGTGGGAAGCACAATTTCGTATTTTTTGTCCTTTAATTTAATTTCTCTATTATTTAAATACAAAGTATAATTTAACTTATCATCATCTTCTGCATCCCATGAAAAAGTAACTCTATTACCATTTACAGTGGCTTTTGCATCTAAAATCTTAGGAATATCGTTCAAAATAGTAAAACTACTTACAGGTGTTTCAATATAATCATTTCCAAATTTTATTCCAACCTTCCAAAAATAAGTTCCAGGTTTTAATGAAATAGGATATTTTGTTTCTATACCATCATACACCTTTTCCAATTCATTTGTACCCAAAAACAACTCTGAAATTAAAGAAAGTTCCCTTTTATACTGAATGTCCCATTTTAATTCCACATTCCTACTATTCAAAATAGAATTATCTTTTGGAAATATTAAATTAACCCTTGGAGATTCAACTTGGGTGAACTTAATAATTAATACTATACTTACAATACTTAAAACTATAAATAGTAAATACAAATATGATTTTTTCTTATTTTCCAAATATACCCCTCCTAAAACACAATCCCCTTCCAAATAATACTAAAAAATATAGCAAAAACAGGACTTATCCACCATACATGATCAAATTTCTTCACCTTCCACAATCTAAATAAAAATCCAAAAAACAAAGATAAGAATGCAAAAAATGGTTTACCAGCAAGAAAAAATATAAAGAATGCCAATCGCTCTGAAATACCTTCCAAATCCTCGTAATTCTCTATTGCGGGATAAAAATTTCTAAAAAAGTAGGAAAGTGCCGTGGTAACCAAAGCCATACCAAGTATATATAAGACGAATTCTTTTGAAAGATACGAAGTTTTAAAATAATCTGAAACAACAAAATTAAATATTAAAGCAATTATCATCCCGGCTACTTCAATTAAATGATAATACACCTTTTTATTTACTTTAACACGTAGATAATCAAAAAAAAGATGTATAGCTATGAAAGTAAATAAAATCACAGGTACGGTATAAAGTAGTGTATCAAAAGTAAAAGCTAAAATTGCAAAGGCAGACCAAATTAGATGTTGTATAAAATTCCATCCTTTTAAATGCCTCAATTTGCTGTTGTGGGTAAATCCATGATCAGCTACATAATGTCCTAAAAAAAGGTGCAGCATCATCTCACTCCTAATCCTTTTTTACTTTATATTTCAATATTCCATCTTTAGTTACAAGATACAAATATTCACCATCTGAATCCGCTGTCAAAACTTCATTGTCAAGTTTCTCTATAATCTTCAAAACCCTTCTTTCTGGAATATCAATTATTGTAATAAAATTTCTTCCAATAGTTAAGAAATAATTTCCCACTCTAAAAATAGCTATATTACCTATCCAACCTTCACCTATATAATTTCCAACAGTCGAACCTATATCATAAAATAAAAATCCATAGCTTCTTGTAACTCCCAAAACTTCATTTCTATAAATTATTACATCTGAAATATCAATACTTTTATTTTTAAGTTCAGGTACACTTAAAAGCAGATTTAATCTTGGTATATAAATTTGTTTATTTGTATATAAAATAAGATAATTTTCAACCACCTTAATTCTCCCATACTGTCCTTTTAAATCTACTATTTTCTTACCAAATGGATCCCAAAAACTAACAATTTCCCCGGAATTAACCGCTGTATACACTCCCTCTTGTGTTGCAAGAAAATCCGCCACATAAACAACATTGTATTTTTTCTTTATAGCTGGACTATAAAAGTAAATCTCACTTGCCGTTCTAAAGGAAACCCCACCAAAGCTCTTTTTTAAGTTAAATATAGGTCCTTCCATGAGTTTCGTACCATTTCCATACAATCCATTTGGTCCTCCTGTATAAATAACTGACTTAAAAATGGCAATTTGATTTCCAGGAAAATCCAATTTTTTGTCAAAATCCACAACTATTGAATTTGAAATTCTTGCACCATTAAATCTATATGGTCTCAACTTAGATAAATACACTTCTTTTTCTTTTTCAGTCTTTGATACATACTCTCTATAGTTATCATCTTTGTACTCGGGGATCTTAATTTCACCAAACTCTAAAAATTGTTTTAACTTTTCCACAAACTCGTTAGAAGAATAAAACGAATAAGCATCTCCTTTTATTTGAATAAGATCAATTCCATCTATTTTTGCAGAATCCACTGAGACAATTCCATCACCTTTTCCACTAACAAGCTCAGGATAAAATTTTTCAAGAGTACTATTTTTAACGTCTATACCAAAAGGAGGAGTTGTCCCAATAAATGAAACCATGCTTACATTATCTTTTCTTGAAAGCGTCTTCATCTTTTCCAAAAGTTTGGAATCCGGTAAAATTTCACTCCAATATGTATTTACTGTCTCAATAAAAGTATAAATATGTGTCTGAATTGAAGAAATCATGTTTTCATCAAGGTTATAAATCTTTGATAACGCCTCTGGGGTCTTTCCATACAAAAGTGAACCAAAATATACGGGATTTGAAATATTTGTACCCTTAAATGGCACAGAAATAAATGCAATTTTTCTAACATTGTTAATTTCTGGATGTAACAATAAACAATAAGAAATTATTAATCCCCCAATATCTTGAGCTATAACATCAAATTTGAAATTCTTGAATCTTTTCAATTCAGATGCAAGCTTCTCAGCTTCAAATTCAATATAGCTTTTTAACTCCGAACGCTTAAAATAATCATCTACCATATCTTTATACAGCTTTGATCTTACTTCGTAAAGTGGATAATTATACATCATTATAGTTCTATCGGAAAATACAACCGACCAAAAATTTAAATCTGGACTATCATCTGATTTAAAATATCCCTTGAAATTTCTATCTGAGCCTGGAATAACCAAAATAGCGGGTTTTGGTGTAAGTTTTTCAACAAGCACCTTTATACCCAATTCTTGTTTTTTTGGGTTTAAAGCCACGATTCCTATCTTTGAACTATGGAAAGATTGAGTTTCAACGTAATATCCTTTTTCATCTTTTCCTATATAACTTCCAGGAAAGATCCTATAGGCAGAACCTTTATCGGGAATGTACGCAAGTGCAACATTGTTATAATCTATACCATAATAATAATCAGATGGAAAATAATATTTAAAAGTAATTGGTCTATATGCAAAATCAACCTTTCCATCTTTTGGAATAACATCGTACACCGTGTCTATAAACGGATAATTTTTAAATAAGTCTGGATCAGTATCCGGTGTAATAGGATTTAACCTAAAAGATTTTTCATACGGAAAGGCACCTTTTGGAATATTTATATAAAGATTTTTCACAACAGTTGTTTCTTGTTGCGCCTTTATCTCAATTTGAGACTTTTTCTTTAAAAACTGACCAATTAATATAGCAAAAGCTACTGCAACTATCACAATAGATATAGATAACAAAAGCAAAAGCTTTCTTTTGTATATAGTTTTCAATAACTCAATTACTCTACCAAATAATTTTCCAAATAGTTCTTTTGCTCTCCCTAAAATATTCTTTAAAAAATCCATTAATTATCCCCCTGTGAACCTTTCCCAAATTTTTTTCTAAATTCGTCTAAGTCCAAATTTTCAACAAATTTTTTAAACTCGTCATCTTCTTTATCATAATCCTCATTAGGATAATCAATTGAATAATCCAATACTAACTCATTTGAAACATATATCGGCGAAGATGTCTTTAAAGCAAGAATAATAGCATCAGATGGTCTTGCGTCAAATTCTATCAATCCATCATCCTCTTCGTCGTTTGCAGTCAAATCTTTTAATATTACTTTTGCATAAAAAGTATTATCTTCAATTTTGTTTATTAATATCTTCTCCATCTGTGCATCAAGTCCTTCAACCATTGAAAGTAAAAGATCATGAGTTAACGGTCTTTCAAAAGTTACATTTTCCAAAATCATAGCAAGTACACTTGCTTCGCATGCACCTATCCATATTGGAAGTATCTTTTTAGTACCTTCAATAGATAAAATCACAACGGGTGAATTATTTACTTTATCCAATGCCAATGCTTTAATTGTCGCCCTTTTCATCCCAAATCCCCCTTTCAAAATCCTCAACGCCTTTTGAAACTACACTTTTTACATATTCTCTTAAAGCTTTCTCACTATCAAAAATGTTGGGATCCACTAAATCATGGATTTTAATATATATAGGATGCCTTTTTATAAACAAACTCTTTTTTCTAAGTACTTTATGCGCTCCCCAAATGGAAATCGGCAAAATCTTAATCTTATACTTGTAAGCTATCTCCAAACTTCTATTTTTAAAATCTAGAACCTTCCCATCAAAACTTCTCGTACCTTCTGGAAACAAAACAAAATGAACTCCTTCATTTAGTTTCATTATCACTTCTTTCAAAGACATTGCCGTCTTTCTCACATTCCCTCTATCTATTAAAACACTTCTAAGATATTTTAAAAACCAATTTATTCCCGGCACCTTTCCCAATTCCTTTTTGGCAATAAACGCAACAGGTTCAACAAATCCAATAATTAAAGGAATATCAAGAGCACTTTGATGATTAGACACGACAATATAATTTTCATCTATTTTTGGCTTTTTACCAAATACGTGCACCTTAATCCCAAGTAATTTAAAAGTCATCCTACCGAAAATTTCAATCTGCTTTACAACAAATCTTCTAGATACTTCTTTGTTAAATAAACCTATAACAAATCCTACAAATAAAACTATCGCACCGTATATTACAATATAAACAAAGGCCCCAATCAAAAAATATAACGTATAAAAAAACTCAAATATTTTTCTCATGACTCCCTCCCTAACGTATAACTTTCCATCTTATTAAATACCTTTTCTTCCAATTCAAATAGTTTGTCAAGTTTTTGTTCAATTTCCTTTAACTCTCCAATCGAAGATTTAGTTGCGGGATTTTTAGGTGCAAAAGCCACACAACTGTCTATATAAGGTAATATTGAAATTCCATATGTTTCTATCTCCTTTGCTTTTTCAATAATATCTAGCTTTTCAAAGCCAATTAATGGTCGTAGAATTGGAATATCAGAAACATCTTCAATAGTTCTTAAATTAGAAAGTGTTTGACTTGCAACTTGCGCAATATTCTCACCCGTTATAATTGCACTGGCTTTTCTTTTCTTTGAAAGTTTGTTTGCTATTCTTATCATACTTCTTCTTTGAATAATCAAAGAATATCTATCTGGCACATTTGACTTTATGTACTGCTGAACTTCCGTAAAAGGAACGATATGAGTTCTTAAGGTATCAGGGGTATATTTTGATAAAACATCAGCCAAATCTAATATCTTCTTTACAGATTTTTCACTCGTAAATGGTGGACTTAAAAAGCTTAACGTTTCAAGTTTTAACCCACGCTTTAGCATATACCAACCTGCCACAGGGCTATCTATTCCTCCACTTAAAAGTAAAATTGCCTTACCCGAAACACCAACCGGGAGTCCTCCATACAATCTTTCCTTACCAACAAAGATAAAAGCTTCCTTTTCTTTTATCTCAATTCCAACTGTTATATCGGGATTATGAACATCAACATTTAAATTGTCAAATTCTTCAAGTACGTAAGCACCAATATATGCACTCAACTCATTAGAAGTCATTGGAAATTCTTTAAAAGACCTTTTCGTTTGAACCTTAAAAGTTTTCTTCCCTTTTATATTCAAACTCAACAATTTTTTTACAGCCTCTTTTATTTCATCAATGTCATGACTTACCGCATATGCATAACTAAAATTTTGTATCCCAAACACATATTTTAATCTTTCTTTTATTTCCAAAAATGACATATTTTTTAACCTTATAATTATTCTTCCATACCTTTTACTTATTTCAGGCGGTCTTGCAATCTTTCTTATATTATCAATAAGTTTTTTTTCAAAATATCCCCTATTTTTCCCTTTTAATCCTATTTCAGAATACCTTACTACAACTACTGGCTCCATTTGAAGCCTCCTTTCTGGTAATATTCTATCACATCTAAACGATTTTGTTTAAGTAACTTATAACTTCTTCCAATTCTTGTATTTTCCTATCCACTTCTTCTACGTCTTCTGAAAAAATCGCACTTTTTACACATGTCTCAAGATGTGAATTTAAAACCTGAACATTTGCTTTTTTCAAAAGGGCAATCGTTGCAAGAATTTGCTTTGAAATATCTATACAATATCTGTTATCTTCTACCATCTTTATTACCGCCTCAACTTGCCCTTTGGCATTCTTCAATGTTCTTAACGCATCCTTATGCTTCACATAACCAACCTCCTTCCCTTAAATTATACCATGAAAAAAACTCTCTGCATTCGCAGAGAGTTTTACACATAAGCACCTAAAAATTGACTTTTATACAATTCTGCATAAAAACCATTTTTATTCATCAGCTGCTCATGTGTGCCTTTTTCGATTATTTTTCCTTCATTCATTACCAAAATCATATCCGCATCTTTAATAGTCGATAATCTATGTGCAATAACAAAATTAGTTCTACTATGCATCAATCTTTTCATAGCACTCTGAATATATTTCTCAGTCAACGTATCCACATTACTAGTAGCTTCGTCTAAAATTAAAATATCTGGATCCACTACAAAAGCCCTTGCTATCGTTATAAGCTGTTTCTCCCCTTGAGAAATATTTGAAGCTTCTTCATTAATAACGGCATCATACCCTCCAGGTAATGCCATTATAAAGTGATGAGCATGTGCTAACTTTGCAGCATTTATTATTTCTTCTTCAGTGGCATTATCTTTACCATATGCAATATTTTCCCTAATAGTACCATTAAACAACCAAGTGTCTTGTAAAACCATCCCAAAGAACCTTCTCAAATTATTTTTTCTCAATTTCCTTATATCCACACCATCTATGGTAATTCTTCCCTTTTGTATCTCGTAAAACCTCATCAATAAATTCACAAGAGTTGTTTTTCCGGCACCTGTTGGTCCAACAATGGCAATAGTCTGACCACTTTTCACATCAATATTTAAGTCTTCAATTAATTTTTTGTCTTTACTATAACTAAAATAAACATTTTCAAATTTCACATTTTCTTCAACAGACTTCAATTCTATGGCATTCTCTGGATCAGGTTCTTCTTCTTTCTCATCTAAAATTTCAAAAACTCTTTCCGATGCTGCAAGAGTTGACTGAATCATGTTCATTATATTTGCAACTTGAGAAATAGGTTGATTAAATTGTTGAGAGTATTGAATAAATGCCTGCACATCACCAAGTTGGATAATGCGTTTCGTCACCATTATTCCACCCATTATCGAAACTATAACATACCCCAAATTACCAACAAATCTCATAATAGGCATAGTTATTCCAGAAACAAATTGTGCCTTCCATGCAGAACCATATAACTTTTCGTTATACTCCTCAAACCTTTTAATACTTTCTTCTTCCATGTTATATCCTTTTACAACAATTAATCCGCCAAACATCTCTTCGACATGTCCGTTTACATTTCCAAGAAATTTTTGCTGATTTTTAAAATATTTCTGAGATTTCTTTACTATAAGTACTATCAATGATATGCTGATAGGTAGTGTAACCATTGTAACCAAAGTAAGCAAAGGACTAATAGTAAGCATCATTATAATAACACCAACTATTGTAACTATAGAAGTAATAAGTTGCGTCAAACTTTGATTTAAAGTGTTACTAATTAAATCCACATCATTTGTTACTCTACTTAAAATTTCACCATGTGTTCTTGAATCATAAAACCTCAATGGAAGTTTTGAAAGTTTTTCCATAACTTCCGTCCTTAATTTTTTTACAACCTTTTGTGACACACCTGCCATTATATATTGCTGTATATACATAAATAACGCAAATAATCCATACAAAATTCCCACTTCAATCAAAATTTTTAGTATACCTTGGAGATCTATTTTTGCCCTAGGAAATATTTTTCTTGCAAGAAATCCCTGAAACAACTTAGTTGTTGCCTTCCCCAAAACTTTTGGAGCAATAATACTAAATATTGTTCCAGTTATTGCAAGTGCAAATACAATTATCAAAGGAATTGCGTATGGTTTTAAATACCCTAACAATCTTTTCAGTGTTTTTTTGAAATTTTTCGGCTTTTCAACAGCTCCCCTTATTGGTCCTCCAGGTCCTCCTCTACGCACAGGTTTTCCCATACTCATGCTATCTCCTCCTCTGAAAGTTGAGAAGAAACTATTTCCTTATATACCGGACAATTTCTAATGAGTTCTTTATGTGTTCCAATACCCACTATTTTCCCATTTTCTAAAACTATAATCTTATCTGCATTCATAACTGTGGCTACCCTTAGAGAAACTATTATTTTAGTTGCATTCGATAAGTTTTCACGCAAAGCCTTTCTCAATTTTGCATCAGTTTTGAAATCAAGAGCTGAGAAACTATCATCAAAAATATAAACATCTTTATTCCCCACAATTGCCCTTGCAATTGCAAGTCTTTGTTTTTGCCCACCTGAAAGATTTGTCCCACCTTGCGAAACTTTCGTCTTTATACCATCAGGAAACTTTGAAACAAATTCCCAAGCTTGTGCAATCTTTAAGGCCTCTATAATTTCTTCCTCATTGGCATCTTTTTTACCTATTCTTACATTTTCTTCAATTGTTCCAGAAAAAATAACCGGACGCGAGGGGGTTAATGAAATCCTTTCCCTCAAATCTTTTTGAGAAACTTCATTAATATTAATTCCATTAACTAAAATCTCTCCTTTAGTAACATCATAAAATCTCATGAGTAATTTGACAAGAGTACTCTTTCCAGAACCAGAACTTCCAATAATTCCAACTACTTCTCCTGGATTTATCGTAAAACTTGCATTTGATACTGCAGGTTCTTTTCCTCCTTCATAATAAAATGTAACATCTTTAAATTCTATCTTTTCCACGATATCGATCTTCTTCGGTTGTTCTAGATCTTTTATCCTTATTTTTTCTTCTAAAACACTACTAATTCTTTCTGCTGAAGCAGATGCCCTTGGAAGAAAGATAAAAATAACGGATATCATTATAAATGAAAACATAATTTGCATAATGTATTGCATAACTGCCATCATGTTACCTATTTCCAACGTGCCTTTATCAACCTGTAAAGCACCAACCCAAATCAAAAAGACAATAGTTATATTCATAATCAATAAAATCAAAGGAAAAACTAAGGAAAAAATCCTGTTAACTTTAAGAGCTGTACTCGTTAAATCCTCATTGGCATCTTCAAACCTTTGTTTTTCATACTCTGTTTTTGCAAATGCCCTAATGACCCTAACACCTGTAAGATTTTCTCTTAAAACTCTATTTAACTTATCAAGTTTTTTTTGCATTGATTTAAACAATGGAATTGAATATTTCAAAATAAAATACATAGCAACAAACATAACAGGCAACGAAACAAGCAAAACCATAGAAAGCTTTGCACTTTTTGAAACAGCCATTATTGTTCCACCAATAGCCATAACAGGAGCAAGTGCAACTATACGTAACATCATAAACAAAACACTTTGAATTTGTGTAATATCATTTGTATTTCTATTTATAAGCGTTGAAACACCATACTTATCTACCTCGCTTAAAGAAAAATTCATTACCTTTTTAAAAACCATACTCCTAAGATCTTTTCCAAATCCCATAGAAATTCTTGCGGCAAAAAATGTTGAAATAACAGCAGCAGCAACATTTAACAAAGTAATACCAAGCATTTTCCAACCTACACTCCAGATATAATCGACATTTCCCCTTGCAACACCTTTATTAACTATATCCGCCATCAAATTTGGAAGGTACAAATTTAAAATAGCTTGCAAAGTGACAAAAAACAATGTTAAAATAATCAAAAAGGTATATTTCTTTAGATACTTAAAAATTTTTCCCATCTTTCATCGCCTCCAAATTTTTAACAACTTTTCCCAAAAGTTTTTCCAAATGATTTAATTCCCCTTTCGAAAAATCTTTAAAACACGCACTTTCAAACTTTTTCATACTCATTAGTAACTTTTCGTGTATTTCTTCTGCCTTATCTGTAAGATAAACATGAAAATATCTCCTATCCTTTTCATCCACAACCTTTTTTACAAACCCTGCCTTTTCCATTCTTTTTAACATTATTGCCACTGTAGAAGTATTAACCATTATTCTTTCAGCCAATTTCTTTTGTGTTATTCCAGGAAATTTTTTAATAATAAAAAAAAGTGGAATTTGTCCAGGATGAATTCCATATTTTTCCATATCTGCTCTTAAAATCTGAAACTTTAGCTTTTCAATTTCTGAAAAAAGTAAAAAAGCATTTTCAAAATTTTCACTTTTCAATTTTCTCACCTCCAATACATTTACGTAAAACTATTATACATCAAACTATTTTTTTGTCAAAAAAGTGGGGCCAAAAGGCCCCACGAAACTAAAAAACAACTATCATTTTGACAAAGGTTTTAATGAATCCATGTATATTGAAGAAATTGTTTTTTCATCTGCATTAATTGGTGCCATACTCAACAACAATCCCAAAGAAGGTGTTTCAAGTGCAAGTTTTGTAAGTTTTGGAATGTCATTTTCACTAAATCCCATATCTTCTAATTTTTCTGTAACTCCTAAGTTGAACAGCCACTTTTCAATACCAATTGCTATCTTCTCTGCTTCGCCTGGAACACCTTTTAAATCTGGAACAATTGGGCTGTAAATATCCGCTAAAACCTCTGGTTTTGAGGTGTAAATATGTTTTACAACGGCTGGAAGAAGCATTGCAAGCCCAAGTCCATGAGCAAGATCAGGTTTTACTGCACTCAATGGATGTTCAAGTGCGTGTGTAAAGTGCAACAACCCATTATCAAAAGAAATTCCAGCTATTGTAGAAGCATACAAAAGATAATATCTCGCCGTCAAATCATCTGGATGAGCAACTGCTTGAGGTAAATATCTTGCAATAAGCCTTATTGTTTCTTTTGCAAGAAGTATTGAATAAGGACTTGCTACAAGAGTTGTAGCTGCTTCGGTTACGTGATTAACAGCATCAATAGATGTAAAAACTGTTTGACTCTTTGGTAATGTCTTCATCAACTGAGGATCATCAATTGCATATGTTGGATATATACAATCATATGCAAGTGCAGGTTTATATTCTTTCTCTAGAATAGTTGCAACTGCAAACCTATCTACTTCAGTACCTGTACCATGTGTTGTATTAATTGCAATTATTGGTTTTGCTTTAGTTGGTATAAATTTTCCTTCGTATAATTCTTCTGCTGTTTTGTCTGTATATTCAAGTAAAACAGCTACACTTTTTGCTGCATCAATAGGACTTCCTCCACCTATACCTATAACAGCCTTTGCATCATTTTCAATTGCAATCCTTGTTGCTTCATTAATCTGAGTGGTTGTTGGATTTGGAGATACATCTTCGTATATAACATACTTTATGTTTCTTTTTTCAAGTTCAGGTTTTATAACATCCCATGCACCCGTTACCTTATAAGCTACTTTATCTGTCACAAAAATCACACTGTTAATTCCTTGTTCTTTCAAATTGTCAAATATATCACCAATTTTGTTTATTGCACCTACACCAAAATAACACGTTGTTTTACACCTTAATTCAAATACATTGTAAATATCCATTTTGCTTTCCCACATAATTTCACCTCCTGTGAATATTTTCACAAATATTGTACACCGAAAACAGGTTAAAGTGGTTAATTTCACATAAATTTTATGTTAATTTTTTCACGATAAATTTTCCTGAATTAGAAATGATTTTTCAAATATTCCAAACCAGCAACATTCAAAAAATTCCACGGTTTATTAAAATGCGGCTGGAAGAAAAAGTCAACAAACGCAAGTTCATCTATTCTCATCTTATTTTGAATCAAAACAGACATTGTATTCATAGATTGAGTTAAATCAATTTTTGACATTATTTGAGCACCTAATATACGTTTTGTGTTTTTATCGTAAACTACTTTAAAAAATACTTTTTCAAAATATGGCATAAATTCCGGTCTATGATTTTCCACAATGAAAATTGATCCTACATTTAAATTATTTACTCTTGCCATATGCTCTGTAATTCCAGTTGCCGCAATATTTAAATTGTATATCTTTATTCCAGATGTAGCTTGAGTCCCCAAATGCATTAACCTCTTTTTCTTTAAATTATACGCAGCTATTGTTCCCATTCTAATCGCATTTGTAGCAAGAGGTATATATTCATATCTTTCCAATGGATTGTAAAATACCGCACAACAATCCCCAGCAGCAAAAACATCTTTTTCACTTGTTTGCATATGCTTATCAACAATTATTGCACCATTATCAAGCATGTTTAGTTTTCCTCTAAATAACTTTGTATTTGGTTTAAATCCCATAGAAAGAATTACCAAATCAGCCTTGTATTCACCCTTTGTAGTTATTACCTTCTCAACTTTTTCAGTTCCTTCAAATTTTATTACCCTTTCACCAAGCGCAAGTTTTATACCTTTTTCCCTTAATTTTTTCTCTGCAACATCTGTTATCTCTTCATCTAAGTATTTGGCTAAAATTCTTGTTTCAATATCTATTAAAGTTACTTTTTTACCATTTTCTCTAATTGCCTCAGCAAGTTCAACTCCAATGTATCCCGCACCAATAATCGCTACATCATTTACATTCTTTACACTTTTCACTATATCATTTGCATGATAAAAATTTTTTGAAAGCAAAATATTTTTTAAATCAATTCCCTCAATTTCAGGAATAACCGGCCATGAACCCGTAGCAATAATCAACTTATCAAATGTTTCCTCAAAAAACTTGCCACTTTTAATATCTTCAACTACCAAAGTCTTATTTTTGAAATCTACTTCTTTTACATTATGTTTCATCTTTGTTTTCACACCAAAACTTTTTAGATGCTCTGGCGATGAATAAAAAAGTTTCTTTGGCTCTTTAACTACACCTTCAACATGCAATGCAATTCCACAAGATAAAAACGAAATGGTATCATTTCTTTCATAGACCGTCACTTCTGCATCTTCATATAGATTCACCGTATTTATGGCTGCAGCAGTGCCTGCATGAGTACACCCTATAATCGCAACTTTCATTTATATCCCTCCTTGTGATTTTTTTATCAATCAGTTTTATTATAACATATTCTTACCAAAGTAAATTAATTATACCTTACAAACTTTTTAATAACTAACTATTTGACAAAAAAAGCTTCGGCATATGCCGAAGCTAATGAGCAATTATAAATCTACTTTTGGGATAATTTTTTCAATCTTTCCGGATTCATATAGTTTAAACAACAGCCGCTTCCAAACATTTTCACTTCTTTATCCTTTTCCAATTCAACTATCTTGTCATAGATATCGCACTTATTATCATCTGTTAAATATTCACATTGCTTCTTTTTACTATTCCATTTTCCATAATAACAAGGTGTTATCTTACAACAATATCCACATTGTACACATTCTGGACAATTCGTCTTTTTTCTTACACTTTCAACAAATTCGTCTAAACTTTCAAACTCTTCGTTAAAATCTTCAAAAAACAAATTAATCCCCTTCCAAAGTTTTTAATCTATCTTCGACAAAATCTACAATCTCTCCAATATACTCTTCTGAAAAATCTAATTTTATACCTGCAACTTCATAGACCTTATCAATTGGTACTTTATATCCAACCTTTAAAAAGTTGTGATAACTCTCTATAGCTTTTTCTGAGTTTTCGACGTAATTTCTATATATTGACAATGCTCCAAGTTGTGCAATTCCATATTCTATATAGTAGAAAGGTACTTCAAATATATGCAATTGGAATAACCATCTGTATTTCTTTTCAAGTTCAAGATTTGTCCAATCCACTCCTTGATTAAATCTATCCATCAATTTTCCAAAATATTCTGCTCTTTCTTCAGCAGAGTGTCCTGGATTGCTGTAGATCCACTGTTGGAATGCATCAACTGTCATACACCAAGGCAGGAATAAAATAGCACTTTCAAGCTCTTCTATCATTGCCTTTTTTAACTCTTCATTATCTTTATAATACTCATTCCAATGGTGCATAGTTAACAATTCCATACTCATCGAAGCAAGTTCTGCTATTTCCATACGATTTGGTCTATAATATGTAACAGGTATGTCTACCGTTTCAAAGGTATGCATAGCATGTCCTGATTCATGCAGCAAGGTCCTTACATCCCCACTCTGTCCCGTTGCGTTCATAAAAATAAACGGTGCACCTGTTTCCGGTAATGGATAGTTGTATCCACCTGGTGCCTTTCCCTTTCTATTTTCAAGGTCAAGCAATCCAGTGTTTTTCATCATTTCTAACCTTTCACCAAAAAGTGGTTTAACTTTTCCAAGTACTTTTATCGCCTTTTCAACAAATTCATCTACCGTTTTATACGGTTTAAGTACTTTTCCATCAACATCAACAGCTGTATCCCACGGTCTTAATGTATCAACTCCTAATTTTTTCGCACGTTTTTGCATTCTTTTTCTAAAAAATGGCATAACTTCCTTTTCCACTGCCTCGTGAAATTTGTAAACATCTTCTACCGTATATTCAAATCTTCCTTTTGCTTTATGCATATAATCTCTATAATTTTCAAAACCTGCATTTTTTGCTTGCTTTATTCTAATTTCTTTTAACTCATCAAAAAGGTTATCAAGCTCTTCTCTTTTTTCTAACAATCCTTCATACCTTTTTCTCCATGCTTCCTCCCTTATTACCCTATCAGGTGATTTTAAATATGGTATAAGTTGTTGGAGGGTCTTTTCCTCGCCCCTAAAATTTACAGTTATAGAACCAAAGATAGCACCATATTTATTTGAAAGTTTTCTTTCTTCTATCTGTAAAGGTATATTTTCTTCTCTAAATAATTCAATGTTATTTGAAATTATATTCAGCATATGTACATATTCTCTTGAAAATTCTACTTTACTATCATATATCTTTTTTTCAAGTTTTATATAATAGGGTTTTAATTTTGAAACAACGTTTTGAAAATAGTCGTTAAATTTTTCGGCATATTCCTTTTTATCCGAAAACCTCGTCATGTTAATATATCTCCAACCCATTTCCTCAGATACAATATCGGAAAGTTCTGTAAATTTTTCTACTAACTTTACAACTTCCTCTTCCGTTTCAACTTTCTCTTCAAGCAGACTATTTAAAATCTCAATAATCTTACTGGCATCTGTTGAATCTAGCCCCATAAAATACTTTCTTTTCTTTTTTTCAATCTTTTTGTCAGTAAATATCATCACATTTACCCCCTTTTTTCTGCACAATTGTTTTTTTCCAATCTGAAAATTTAACAAAAAGATATGCCAAAATCATTGCTGCCACATTACTAATTATCATAGCAAAAAACAATCCTGTAAAGCCAAAAGTAGAGGAAAAAATTGCTATTAACGGCACCCTAATTCCCCATAATCTTGTTATATCAACTATCATTGACAATTCCGTTCTTCCAGCACCCACAAGTGTGTTGATAAAAACAGACATAGAAGTAAAAAACGGCAAAGAGAAAGAAACGTATTTAAAGAATATATATCCCACTCTTATGACCTCTTGATCATTTATAAAAAACCTGGTAAGTTCTCCACCAAAGAAAAAGGTCAAAGTACTTAAGGAAAATACGATTAAAAAATTTGAAATAAACGCAACTTTTACCGTTTTTTCAGCACTTTTCAAATCTCCCGCACCTAAAAATTGCCCCACCATAGTGGTAACAGAATTACCAATACCAAATGATATCATCGTAATAAAGTTTATAATTCTATTTCCCACACCATATGCACTAACAACTGTAGGGCCAAAACTAGAAACGAACCTCATTATAACCACAAATCCCAAAGAAGTTATAGACATACTCAAAGAACTTGGTAGTCCAATACGAAATACCTTTTTTACCAATGAAAAATCCGGTTTTAAATCTTCAAAACCTATCTTAAACCCTCTTTTCCCTGCAAATAAGTGTTCAATTGAAATTACAGCTGCAACAACTCTTGCAATTGTTGTAGCCCAAGCTGCACCAATTACCCCCATTTTTGGAATAAACCAAAAACCAAAAATAAATATTGGATCCAAAATTATATTAACCACAGTTGAAATAAACATCAATTTCATTGTAAATTTTGAATCTCCCCAACCTCTTAAAATAGAAGAAATTGAGTTAAAGATAAAACCAAATGGCAACCCTATCATTATTATGTTAAAATAATTAACCGCATAATTTATTACTTCTTTACTATTTTCACCAGCAATTAAAGTAATTACATGACGTGAAATTATAATAGCTATTATCGCTAAAGAAATACCCAAAAGTGTGGAAATTACAACAGTTTGACCTGCAGCTTTTCTTGCAGCCTTCTTATTTGAAGCTCCTGTAAATTGTGCCACTAACGTTACTCCAGCTTGTGCAAAACCTATAGAAAGTGAAATAAAAACAAATATAAGTGGCCATACTATTGTAGGAGCAGAAAACTCTATCTTTCCCAACTTTCCCAAAAAATAAGCATCAACTGCATTGTAAAATGTCTGCATTAAATTTGATATAACTAAAGGCCAACTCAGCAAAAAAAGCGATTTTATTATACTTTGCTTGAATAAATCAACCCTATTTTTCAAAAATTCCCCCTCCAATTATTCGCTATGCTAATTATAACATATTTCAACCAAAAACAATATATTTCGCAAAGCGAATATTTTATGATATAATTTTTTCGTAAGGAGGTGAAAGATATGAATTACAGAAAAGTGGGAAAATGGGGATTAAAGATAAGTGAAGTTTCACTTGGATCATGGCTCACTTTCGGAAATCAACTAGACATTCAAAAAGCCAAAGAAATAGTAAGAGAAGCTTTCAAAAATGGAATAAACTTCTTTGACACGGCAGAAGCATACGCAAATGGTATGGCTGAATCCATGTTAGGTGAAGTCTTAAAGGAATTCAAAAGAAGTGACATTGTGGTTTCCACGAAAATATTTTGGGGTGGAAACGGACCAAATGACAGAGGGCTTTCAAGAAAACACATTTTAGAAGGAACATTTGCTTCACTTAAAAGGTTACAACTAGACTACGTTGACATTGTCTACTGCCACCGCCCTGATCCAGAAACACCTATTGAAGAGACCGTTCTTGCAATGGATTATTTAGTGAGAAACGGTTATGCACTCTATTGGGGTACTTCCGAATGGAGTGGGGACCAACTTGAAAAAGCCCACATAGCATGCAAAGAATTAAACTGCATACCACCTATTGTAGAACAACCGCAATACAACATGCTTGTAAGGGACAGGGTAGAAAAAGAATATCAACCTATATACGAAAAATACGGCATGGGGTTAACAATTTGGAGTCCTCTTGCTTCTGGGATTCTAACTGGAAAATATAACAACGGCATCCCAGAAGATTCAAGACTTGCAAGATTTCCAAACCTAAAAAAACACCTTGAAGAAAACGGTATATTAACGGAAAAAACATTTGAAAAACTACAAAAATTACAAAAAATTGCAGATGAATTGAATGCAAAGCTCTCGCAACTTGCCATCGCATGGTGTTTGTTGAATCCAAATGTAAGTAGTGTTATCCTGGGGGTATCAAAGATTGAACAATTACATGAGAATCTTAAAGCAATAGAAATTAAGGAAAAAATAACAGAGGATATAGAAAAAGAAATAAGAAAAATTTTGGAGGAATGATATGATGTTAAACAAATATGCAAAAGTTGCACTTCAAATTGGACTTAATCTTCAAGAAGGACAAATTTTATTTATAAAAGCACCGCTTGATGCAAGAGAATTTGTAGAAGAAGTAGTAAATGAAGCCTTTAATCTAGGTGCACATGATGTATACGTAAGATGGAATGATGAAGTAGTCACAAAATATCGTTTAAAAAATGCACCTATTGATGCGTTAAAAGAATATCCAAAATGGGAAATAATGGCCTCTCAATATTTACTTGATAAAAAGGGAGCGATGTTGAGTATAACTGGTGCAGATCCAGACGCATTAAAAGACGTTCCACCTGAAAGAATAGGCATTTACACAAAAACGGTAAACATCGCAAATAAAGAAATCATGAAAAGAATGATGTCTAATGAAATTTCTTGGTGTGTTGTTGCATACCCTTCAAAAAAATGGGCAAAAAAGGTATTAGGTGAAGAAAACACGGAAAAACTTCTTGAATACATTTTAAAAGCCAGTAGAATAGAAGGAAATCCCGTTGAAAACTGGAAAAAACACATAGAAAAATTAACACACATTACAAAATATCTAAATGAAAAACAATTCGACTATTTAATATACGAAGGTCCTGGTACAAATCTACAAGTTGGTCTTCCCAAAGAGCACATTTGGATATCAGGAAGCCAAAAAAACAAACAAGATATCGTTTTTGTTCCAAATATTCCAACAGAAGAGGTATTTACAGCCCCACATAAAGATAAAATAAACGGTGTGGTTTCAAATAGTTTGCCACTAGTATATGGTGGAAACATTATAGACAAATTTACACTTACCTTTAAAGACGGAAAAATAATAAATTACGATGCAAAAATAGGCAAAGATATACTAGAAACCATTTTAAACACAGATGAAGGTGCAAGAAGATTAGGTGAAGTTGCACTTGTATCCGTTGAATCCCCCATTTATCAGATGAAAAAAATCTTCTACAACACGCTATTTGATGAAAATGCAGCTTCACACTTTGCATTTGGTAGAGCATACCCAAGTTGTGTAAAAAACGGGGAAAAATTATCAGACGAACAATTAAAAGAAGTTGGACTTAATAGTAGTCTTACACATGTTGACTTCATGATAGGCAATGAAAAAATGAACGTTTGGGGAGTTAAAGGCACGGAAAAAGTCCAAATAATGAAAAATGGTTTATTTACAATACCAAACTTATAACTACAGACAAAACAAACCATGCCAATGGAACAAATATGTGGTTGTTATATATAGAATATCCATACGACGCACGTATCCCATCTACCAAATAGGTAGATGGGATTATTTTTGAAATGGTTGAAATGAATTTTACGTTATCTACATTAAAATAAAAACCGCCTACGAACATAAATACCTGAAAAAATATGTTACCTAATACAATTGTTGTTTCTGGATTTTTGAACATCTTTGAAAGCATATAACCAAAGGAAAGAAAAACCATACTTCCAAACAAAACGTAAAACCATACGTTGTAATTAAAAATATTCACTCCATATACAAAATAATCAAAAATGGAGAATATTACACACGATAATAGAATTTGTAAAAAGGCTACCATAGTAAAAGTAAGGTAAAACCTGTTATAAGGTGTAACAGATAACCTCTTTAAGACACCTCTTCGCTCATAGAAAGAAATATTAGTTAAATATCCAAAAAAAACAACAGACATAATGTTCATAACTAAAATAGCCCCATATAGAAATTCTTGGTATCTTATATTTTTGTTTTTCTCTATTATCTTAATTGGAATATCTCTTCCCATTAAATAATTAACCTTTGAAAATGCACTTATAAAAACATCTTTGGCAATCTTTGAATCTAATTTTCCAGGAATATAGTAAACATCTACTTCAAGTGGCTCAAAAAGCTTTGTTTTCGATAAAAAAAGTGCCTTTTGAAACTTTTGATCAAAATTTTCTTCCAAAACTACAACTATATCCAGGTTCTTTTCGATAAATTGCTCTATTTTTTCTATTCTTACAATATTAAAATAGTCCTTAAAAACATCTAATACACTCGAGTTACCAATAACACCTATTTTAAAACGTATCCTTTTTTCTAAACCTCCAAAAATAGACGTCAAAAGTAAAGTAAGCAAAATGGGAAATAATACAAACCAAAAAGTCGCCTCTTTACTTCTTAAAAACTCTATTTTCAAAAGCGCTTTAAACATATTAATCCCTCAATTCCTTTCCAGTAAGCTTTAAGAATACATCTTCAAGTGTTGGATGTCGCACAATGAATTTTTCTACGCCATCGTTTAAAAGCTTATTTATCACTTCACTCATATTTTTAGTCTCAATTATAGTTTTCCCTTCCACCACTTTTCCAAAGTTGTATTCTCCATCTACTTCAACAATTGTACTTAACCCTGAATGTTTGATCAATTCATCTGGACTACCTTCAGCTATAATTAATCCGTTATCTATAATACACACTTTATTAGATAATGTTTGCGCTTCTTCCATATAATGCGTCGTTAAAAAGATAGTTTTACCACCCCTCTTAAATTCTCTTATAATATCCCAAATATGTCTTCGAGATTGTGGATCTAACCCCGTAGTTGGTTCATCCAAAAACAAAATTTCAGGATCATTAATAAAAGATAATCCAAAGCTAAGCCTTTGAAATTGTCCACCAGAAAGTGTCTTAACCCTTTCATTTTTCTTCTCAACAAGTCCAATCATCTCTAACACTTTTTTAGGGTCGTATCCTTTTTTGTAAAAACTTCTAAAAAGTTTTAGCGTTTCATACACGGTAAGTTCTCTAAAAAGTTCTGTTTTTTGAAGAAGTACCCCTATTCTTTCCTTTATTTTCTTATCAATATCATCTACTTTTTGGCCAAAAAAATATATTTCACCTGAAGTCTTCTTTCTAAGTCCCACTAATATTTCCAAAGTTGTAGTCTTTCCAGCACCATTTGGGCCTAAAAACGAAAATATAATTCCCCTTTCTATGGAAAAACTTATTCCCTTAAGTGCTTCAAAATCTCCATATTTCTTTTTTAAATTAACCACTTTTATCATTATTTCACCTACTCTTCTGGTGCAAAAAGAATTTTCCCACCAAAATACAATAAAACAACCCCAAAAATTATTAAAGATATATTTTGTAGTAAAAATTTCCCAAAAGAATCCTGCTTAAATATAGAATGCTTAAAATTATCAAATATATACATTATGGGTAAAAAATAAGTAATGTTTTTTAAAAATTTTGGAAGAAAATCTATGGGAAAGTATATTCCAGAAAAAAATATAAAAATGGTATACAAAAATTGCGCAACAGAATTTGCAAATTTTTCAAACAAAATACTCAAAAGTATTCCAATACCCAGCATCCCCAAGACAGCCGAAATAAATGAAAACGCAAAAAATAGATAATCAACCTTTAAGTTTATATTGAAAAGAAAAATTCCAACAAGTCTTACAACAACAAAAGAAATTAGACTTACTATAAATTGAGAAAGAGAAAACGAAAGTACAAACAAAAATGCACTTAGAGGTAATACTCTAAATCTCCTTATTATTCCAATTTTTCTATATCTTTCAAATAAATTTATGGCTGAAAACATACCAATTGAAACCAATGACAAAACAAAAGAACCCAAGTAAATACTTTCTTTTTCATTTAAAACTTTATAATCTAAAATCCTTTCGTTTATTTTTACAATTTCTCTGAAATCAATAGTATCTACTTTACGTTTCAAGCCATCGATCCACAAGTCAACGGTATAATCGTTATAATTTTTGTAAACTACAATTTTTTTGCTTTCTACAAATGCCGATGCTGCGTAATTATATCTATCCTTCATCAACGCATTTTTATTACTATAGTACTTTCCAGGTATATCCAAAGGCTTATCACTAAAGTATGCAAATGAAACTTCTTTTTCATTTGAAAAAACTTGAGCAAACATTATAAAAAACACAACTGGTAAAAGAATCCCAAAGAAAAAAGATATCTTATTTCTAAAAGATTCTAAAAACAACGCTTTTATAAGATTAATCATTTGAAAATACCTCAACAAAAATTTCGTGATCTTCTTTGTCAATGTTTACAATTCTTATTTCGTCAAGACAAGTGTTATTCTTCGTAAACTTTTCTATACTTTCTTTAAAAATTTCCGCACACCTTTTCACTGGAAAACCATATATACCACTGCTAATTGCGGGAAATGCTATGGTTTTTACCCCAAGTTCACACGCTTTTTTTAAAGCACTTAAAATTGCACTTTTCAATTTTTCTTCTTCTTTATTTTTTCCACCATGCCAAATTGGCCCTACTGCGTGGATTATATATTTTGCTTCTAAATTTCCCGCAAAGGTCACCGCTACATCACCTGTATTCACAGGCCCATATTTTTGAACATATTCATCGCTTTCTTTTTGTATTGAATAACCTCCTTTTTTCAAAATTGCACCAGCAACCCCTCCACCATGTTTCAACCAAGTATTTGCCGCATTAACAATCACATCAACTTTTTCTTTTGTAATATCTCCGTTTATCAACTTTACCAAAACATTATTAACCCTCACTTCCATATCTTTTCACCCCTTTCCACAGCTTGTCAACTATCTCTTTAAACCGCTTTTCTTTTCCAATAGACTTTGGTGTGTAAAAAATACTATCTGAAATTTTATCTGGAAGGTAAGATCTCTTAATAAATCCCCCATAATAATGTGGATTTTTATAACCACTTTTTTCCACGTTGAGTAAATTAAATGGAACTTTTAAATCAGGTGTTTTTTTAGCTAGTTCCATAGCTTTTGAAATAGCAATAGTTGATGAATTACTTTTTGGCGCTAAGGAAAGATAAATTACACATTCTGAAAGGTTTAAAACACACTCTGGAAGTCCCACTAATTCCACGGCTTGCGCCGTAGCGGTAGCAATTAAAATGGCCATAGGATCTGCAAGACCTATATCTTCACTTGCAAGTATAACTAATCTCCTTGCTATGAATCGAGGATCCTCACCACCTTCAAGCATACGAGCCATGTAATATAAAGCAGCATCTGGATCACTACCTCTTATACTCTTAATAAATGCAGATGCAAGGTTATAATGTTCTTTTTTTGTATAAAACTTTTTTCCCTCTCCACTATAAATTTTTATTATTTCCTCATCAACAACGTCTTTTTCTAAAGAAAGTGCTATTTCACTTAATACATCGTATAAATTTATGGCAAAACGTGCATCGCCTGCTGAATTTTTTACTATAAATTCCATTACTTCCTCTTCTACACTAACCTTTTTTTTATTTATGGCACGTTCAATTATCTTCTTTAAATCAGATTCGCTCAACCTTTTAAAAGCAATTACCTTTACTCTGGATAAAAGGGCAGGGTTAATCATTTTAAATGGATTTTCAGTAGTTGCCCCAATAAAGATGTAACTTCCCTTTTCTATACCAGGTAAAAAGATATCCTGTTGTTTCTTATTAAACCTATGTATTTCATCTACAAAAAGCAGTATTTTTTTGACATCTTTTACCTTTTCTGCGTAATCCAAAATCTTCTTTATATCCAACGTTGAAGTTATCGCAGCATTAAAATGATAGATTTCGTAATCAGTATGTTTTTTTATAACATCTAATGTAGAAGTTTTACCACACCCTGGTGGACCATAAAAAATAGAGGAAAATAAATTGTTCCTTTCAATGGCAATCTTTAATATACCAGCT
Organism: Thermosipho sp. 1070; assembly: GCF_001682135.1. Taxonomy (NCBI): domain Bacteria; kingdom Thermotogati; phylum Thermotogota; class Thermotogae; order Thermotogales; family Fervidobacteriaceae; genus Thermosipho; species Thermosipho sp. 1070. The sequence goes on from NZ_CP007121.1 coordinate 389,893, forward strand.
TTTCCAAACAAATGGTTTTGCCCAACTATATCCCCCAAACTTTTAGGCCTTAAAATTTCGTTTAAACCATTCAACTGTAAGTCTCAACCCCTTTTCAATATCAACTGTAGGTTTCCATCTTAATTCTTCAAGTGCCTTTGTATAACACAATACACTTTTTCTAATGTCCCCCTTTCTTGGTGGACCGTAAATGGGATCTTTTTCATACTTTATAATCTTTTTTAAGTACCCAAAAAGTTGATTAACACTTGTTTCAACGGAAGTTCCTATGTTTATTTCAAGACCGCTTCTTGCTTTTACTGCACGTAAATTGGCATTTGCCACATCTTCTACATACACATAATCTCTAATATATTCTCCATCACCATTTATAGTTACATTTTCACCTTTTAACATACGAGACACAAATATCGCTACTACTCCTGCTTCTCCAAATGGATTTTGTCTTGGACCATATACATTTGCATAGCGTAAAACTGTGTAATTTAATCCAAATTCGTGCTTTGCAAATCTTAAATAATTTTCAACGGAAAACTTTGCAATACCATATGGTGAAATAGGCTTGGGACAAATAGCTTCAGGTGTGGGGTAAATATCAACATCATCACCATATATCGCCCCACCCGTTGAAGAAAAAATAAATTTTTTCACATCTAAATCTATGGAAAGCTTTATGAGATTTAAACTACCTACTATGTTTACATTTGCATCTTCCACTGGATTTTTCACAGAAACAGAAACACTTGCTTGGGCTGCAAGATGGAAGACATAATCAAATTTATATTCATTAAAAATTTCACGCATTTTATTTTCATCTCTTATATCTGCTACTATTAACGTTGCATTTTTGTTTACATTTTCTCTTTTTCCCTTTGATAAATTGTCCACAACGACAACATCATAACCATTGTCTACAAGTTTATCAACTACGTGAGATCCAATAAATCCTGCTCCACCTGTAACTAAAACTTTCATTAGTCATCCTCCTTTAACCTTAATTTAAGTTTTAGCGCTTCTTTTGGGACATTTTTCACACCCAATTTTTTCCTTTGTTCTTTCAAAAACTTTATAAGTCCTTCTGCCTTTGTTTCATCAAAATCAATCATTATAGCATAAAAACGTCTTAATTGTTTTCTTGTTTCATTATCTAAACCGTATATCATAAGTTCGGCAACTTGCTGTGCCCTAGATTCTGAAAAACCTATAACGTACATAAAGAAATACTTCACTCTAAGTTCTCCATTGTAAATAGTGATCGCAATTCTTCTTCCTTTATTGGTTAATCTTATAAATCCATATCTTTCGTGTTCTACATAACCTAAATTAACCAACTTTTTCACAGCAGTAGTAACACTAGGATAACTAACATTTTTTATCTTTGCAACTTCTGAAATTCTTGTAACCCCTTTTTCTTTTGACAACTTGTATATAGTTACAAGGTAGTTTTCAAGAGCAGGAGTTAACTTTTTAATCGCCATTTTCTCTCTCCTTTAAAAATTGGTCATAATACTTTCTAACTCTTTTAATATCCTGCCACGTAAGGTCTTTAGGTGAACCTTTTGCCTTTGAAGGATTTCTCAACAAATAACTTGGATGAAACATAGGAAATATTATTACTCCACCCTTCCATATAAACTCATTTCCCCTAACTTTAGTAATTGCAACATTTTTTCCTAAAAATAATTCCAAAGCAGGCTTTCCCAATGTGACAATCATCTTTGGATTTATTATTTCTAATTGAGCAAATAAAAAGTGAGAACACACCCTTGCCTCTTCCTTTGTAGGCGTCCTGTTATTCGGGGGTCTGCATTTAACAATATTAGTTATATACACATCTTCTCTTTTAATATTAACGGATTCCAAAATCTTGGTTAATAACTGACCTGCCCTTCCAACAAACGGTTTACCTTGAATATCCTCTTCTTCACCTGGCCCTTCTCCAACAAAAACAATGGGACTATTTAAATTTCCTTCACCAGGTACTACATTGGTTCGATTTTCATGTAACGAACATGATTTACATTTCTTTATCCTTTCAATTATAACTTTCATTAACTCTTCTTTACTCATACTTTACCCCCAAATTATTAATTTTATCTAACTTTGTTAGTATTATACCACACATCAAAAAATTTTAAAATTTTCAATTGTTACAAAATAGAAAAATACAATCATAAAATATTAACCGTATTAACCTATACGATATGATAAAATAAAGTTAGACTTAGATTTTCAAGGAGGTGTAATAATGTCAAAGAAATGGGTTTATTTCTTTGCCAATGGCCAAGCAGAAGGCCGTGCAGATATGAAAGAGATTCTTGGAGGAAAGGGCGCAAATCTCGCCGAAATGACTAACATTGGTATTCCTGTACCACCAGGATTTACTATTTCAACCGAAGTTTGTAAATATTACTATGACCATGGAAAAACATACCCAGAAGATTTAAAAACACAAGTAGATGAAGCATTAAAAAGATTAGAAGAAGTTACAGGGAAAAAACTAGGTGACCCAGAGAAACCTTTGCTTGTCTCAGTCAGGTCAGGAGCAGCTGTTTCCATGCCTGGTATGATGGACACAATTTTAAATCTTGGACTCAACGATGAAACCGTAAAAGGGCTTGCAAGACTTACAAATAATGAAAGATTTGCATACGATGCATACAGAAGATTTTTGCAAATGTTTGGTGATACAGCACTTGGAATTTCACATGCAGAATTTGAAAAAGCGTTAGAAGCAAGAAAAAAAGCCAAAGGTGTTAAATTGGATGTTGAACTTGATGCAGAAGACCTTAAAGCATTAGTTGAAGATTACAAAAAAATCTACGAAAAATTTGGAAAAGAATTTCCACAAGATACATACAAACAACTTTGGGCTGCGATTGACGCAGTTTTTGGTTCTTGGATGAACGAAAGGGCAATAAAATACAGACAAATTAACAACATAAAAGAAGGAGAATTACTCGGTACTGCTGTTAATATTGTTACAATGGTCTTTGGTAACATGGGAGAAGATTGCGGTACAGGTGTTTGTTTTACAAGAGACCCAAACACAGGAGAGAAGAAACCATATGGTGAATTCTTACAAAATGCACAAGGTGAAGATGTTGTTGCAGGTATAAGAACTCCCGTTCCACTAGATGAGCTCAAGAAAATCAACGAAAATGTATACAACGAACTTCTCAGCATCATGAAAAATCTTGAAAAACATTATAAAGACATGCAAGATATAGAATTTACAATTGAAAAAGGTAAACTTTACATTCTTCAAACGAGAAATGGCAAAAGAACAAGTCAAGCTGCTATTAAAATAGCCGTAGATCTTGTCCATGAAGGACTTATTGATAAAGAAACGGCAGTTATACGTGTCAAACCCGAAGATGTGGAAAGGGTTCTCCACGCAAAATTCGATGAAAATGAAATTAAAAACACAAAATTAATTGCCAAAGGGCTTCCCGCATCTCCAGGTGCAGCAACCGGTAAGGTTTACTTTGATGCTGCAAAAGTTGAAGAAATGGCAAAAAAAGGAGAACCAGTTATCCTTGTAAGACCTGAAACAAGTCCTGAAGATGTTGGTGGAATGAACGCAGCAGAAGGTATACTTACTGCTAGAGGCGGTATGACTTCGCACGCAGCAGTGGTTGCAAGAGGAATGGGAAAACCAGCAGTAGTTGGTGCAGAAGACATCTTCGTAGATGAAGAAAACTTGGAATTTAAGGTTAACGACGTCGTCGTAAAAGAAGGAGATTGGATCTCAATAGATGGTACAACGGGCAGTGTTTATCTTGGAAAAGTTAAGACAGTAAAACCACAAGGTCTTGAAGGACCCGTTGCTGAACTTCTAACCTGGGCCGATGAAATTAGAAGACTCGGTGTAAGAACTAACGCGGATGTACCAAGAGATGCAAAAGTTGCAAGAGATTTTGGTGCAGAAGGTATAGGGCTTTGCAGAACAGAGCATATGTTCTTTGAAAAAGATAGAATTCCCAAAGTAAGAAGAATGATCGTTGCCAAAACAAAAGAACAGAGAGAAGCAGCACTTGCGGAATTATTACCTCTTCAAAAAGATGACTTTAAGGGATTGTTTAGAACAATGAAAGGATTACCTGTAACCATAAGGCTTATAGATCCTCCTCTACATGAATTTTTACCACACGATGAAGAACAGATGAAAGAAGTAGCTGAACAAATAGGTATTACTGTTGAAGAATTAAAAACGGTAGTTGAACAACTTCACGAATTGAATCCAATGCTTGGACATAGAGGTTGTAGGCTTACAATCACTTATCCAGAAATTGCAGTAATGCAAACTAAAGCTATAATCGGCGCTGCAATTGAACTAAAGAAAGAAGAAAATATCGATGTAATTCCAGAAATAATGATACCTCTTGTAGGACATATCAACGAGTTAAAATACGTAAAGAAAATAGTAGTTGAAACGGCCGACTCACTTATAAAAGAATCTGGTATAGAATTAACGTACAAAGTAGGTACAATGATTGAAATCCCAAGAGCTGCCGTGACAGCTGATCAAATAGCACAAGAAGCGGAATTTTTCAGTTTTGGAACAAACGACTTAACACAAATGACATTTGGGTTCAGCCGTGACGATGTTGGAAAATTCATGCCAGAATACCTTGAAAAAGGTATACTCGAACATGATCCATTCAAGAGTCTTGATTGGGATGGCGTAGGTCAATTGGTTAAGATGGGAACCGAAAAGGGCAAAAGCACAAGAAAAGACCTTAAAGTTGGAGTTTGTGGCGAACACGGTGGTGATCCAAGATCCATTCTATTCTTTGACGCAGCAGGTCTTGATTATGTAAGCTGTTCTCCATACAGGGTACCAGTTGCAAGAATAGCAGCAGCTCAAGCAACAATTAAAAATAGAAAATAACATTCATTATACACTAATGGGCCCATATGGGCCCATTAGTATTTGGAGGTGTTAGTGTGTCATTTCTATTATTTTCAATCGCATCTTCAATTATTCTATACTTTTTTACAAAATCTTATCTTTATTTTTCCCTAATTTTTCTGGGAATTTATTATTTCAAAAAAGACAATTTAAAATTACAAAGTCTATTAAGCTTAACGCTTATTTTAATGATAGCGTTGGCTTTTTTTTCAACTATTCGTGGTTATGAACCAAAAGGTCTAATTCTTCTACTTATTGCAACATTTTCTTCAATATTGTATGATATACTTAAAAAGCCTATTTGGAGTATACCTTTTTTCTCGCTTTTGGGTATATCAATTTCAATGATTGGTTCTATAAAATACGGAAATCTAGGGTATTTTTTTGGACTTTTGATAATTCCAATATTTCTAAGAGAGTTTAGAAAAAGGGGTGAAAAAAGTTGAAAACCCTTATTTTAGCGGCAGGTATGGGAAAAAGAATGAATTCAAAATATCCAAAAGTTATACATGAAATTTTTGGAAAACCCATGATTTTGTGGGTAATTGAAACTGCAAAAAAATTTGGAGAGGTTGCAGTTGTTTTAGGTCACAAATATGAAATGGTAGAAGATAAACTATCAAGTGATGTGAGAATTTACATCCAAAAAAAGCAACTGGGGACAGCACATGCGGTAATGTCCGCAATTGAATTTGTATCTAAAGATGATAATTTATTGATATTATACGGAGATGTACCATTTATATCATATGAAACTTTAAAAAGACTTGAAAAAGTACATTTGGAAAGTAACAGTGATGTTACTATACTAACGGCAATATTGGAAAATCCTAGCGGATATGGTAGGATTGTAAGAGATGATAAAATAAAGATAATAGAAGACAAAGACGCAGACGATGAAGTCAAAAAGATCAAAGAAATAAATACGGGAATTTATATTATAAAAGGTAGATATTTAATAGAAAATATAAATAAAATCAATAACAATAACGCACAAGGTGAGTATTATCTCACAGATATTTTGAAATTTACGGAAAAAATTTCAACTGTTATAACCGAAAATATAGATGAAATAACAGGTATTAATGATAGAATACAACTTGCAAGGTTAGAAAAAAGAATAAGAAAAAAAATCAATGAAAAATTAATGAAAGAAGGGGTAAGGATAATTGACCCTGATGTAGTTTATATAGATCCTCAAGTAAAGATTGGAAAAGACACCATTATTTACCCTTTTACATTTATAGAAGGGGATACGACAATAGGTGAAGATTGTATCATAGGTCCCATGACAAGAATTAAAAATTCCAAAATAGGAAATAATGTAATTATAAATAGATCCGAAGTTAAAAAAGCAGAAGTAAAAGATAACGTATCTGTCGGTCCATATGCGAGATTGAGGGAAGGAACAACATTAGACACAAACGTTAAGATAGGAAATTTTGTTGAAACGAAAAAAACAGTTATGGGGCAAAATAGCAAAGCACAACATTTAACTTACTTAGGTGACGCAACTATTGGAAAAAATGTCAACATTGGTGCTGGGACTATAACGTGTAATTACGATGGAAAAAAGAAACATCCCACGTTTATTGAAGATAATGTATTTATTGGAAGCAACAGCTCACTAGTTGCACCTGTGAAAATCGGAAAAAATTCCATTACTGCTGCAGGTTCAACAATTACAAACAATGTTCCCGAAAATAGCCTTGCTATCGCAAGGGAAAGACAGATTAACAAAGAAAATTGGGTTTTAAAAAAAGGGGGAAATAAAAATGCAAATAACAAAAAATGAAATGAAAATTTTTACGGGAAATGCAAATAGAGAACTTGCAATAAAGGTTTCAGAGTATATAGGCACAAGACTTGCAGATTGTGAAGTCGGTAAATTTGCTGATGGAGAAATAAATGTAAAAATTGGTGAAACTGTTAGAGGACATGATACATTTATTATTCAACCCACATGTCCTCCGGTAAATGAAAATTTAATGGAACTTTTAATAATGATAGATGCACTTAAAAGGGCGTCAGCAAATAGTATAGCTGTTGTTATACCATACTACGGTTATGCAAGACAAGATAGAAAAGCTAAAGGCCGTGATCCAATAACCGCAAAGCTAGTGGCGAATTTACTTACAGTTGCAGGGGCAACTAGGGTAATGACTGTTGATTTACATTCAGAGCAAATTCAAGGCTTTTTTGATATACCACTTGATAATTTGTGGAGTTTTCCCATATTTGCAAAAAAATTAAAAAGCGATAAAATATTAGAAGATGATTACGTTATAGTATCACCAGATGTTGGTGGCGTAAAAAGGGCACGACAATTTGCAGAAAGATTGGGTGGTCCACTTGCAATCTTAGACAAAAGAAGACCAAAGGATAATGTTGCAGAAATTTTAAATATAATAGGTGATGTAAAAGATAAAACTGCAGTTATTGTTGATGATATTGCCGATACGGCAAGGTCTTTAGTAAATGCCGCAAAGATAATAAAAGAAAATGGTGCAAAGAAAGTTATTGCATGTATTACTCACCCCGTTCTTTCAGACGGTGCAATCGAAAGGATTCAAAAATCTGTAATAGAGAAGATATACGTTTCAGACTCGATTAGTCACGAGAATTTACCGGATAAATTTTCAGTCGTTTCACTTGCACCACTACTCGGTGAAGCGATCATGCGAGTAAGAAAGAACTTATCGGTGAGCATACTTTTTAGACAATAATAAAACCCATAAAAATAAAAAGAGGAGGTTTTAGTATGGCAGAGCACAAACTTGAGGCCCTGGTAAGAAGTGTTATTGGAAACAAAAGGGCTGTCAGAAGATTGAGAAAACAAGGTTTTGTACCTGGTGTTGTTTATGGGCCAGATATTGAACCACTATCTATTTCCATTAGAAAGACAAATTTGATTAAACTTCTTCACGAAGTAACAGAAGCAAGTGCTATTACACTTAACGTTAAGGATGACTCTGGAAAAGAAGTATTTTCCCACGTAGCATTTATTAAAAACGTACAATATGATAAATTAACCGACGAAGTTAAACATATTGATTTCTACGTACCAGAAAAAGGACATAAAATGAACATTAACATACCTATTGAATTTGTAGGAAAGCCAAAAGGTGTGGAAAAAGGCGGAGTTATTGAAGTAATTCACCACGAACTTCCAGTTGAAACATTGCCATCTGTAATAATTGAAAAATTGGAAATTGATATTAGCAACTTAAATCTTGGTGAATCATTGCACGTTTCAGATTTGAAACTTCCAGAAGGTATGGAAGCTGAACTTCCAGAAAATGAACCCATAATTACAGTTGCCGTTCCAAGAGGCATGGAAGTTGAAGGAGAAGAAACAGCAGAAGAACCAGTAGAACCTGAAGTTATTGAAAAAGGTAAAAAGGAGGAAGAATAATATAATTTTAGTTGTTGGTCTTGGAAATCCCGGTCCACGTTATGCCTTCACTAGGCATAACGTGGGTTTTATGTTTCTAGATAAAATAGCAAGTTCATGGAAAAAAAAATATAATTTCGAATATTCTATAAAAGATAACCTATACATGGTTAAACCTTTGACATATATGAATCTTAGTGGCGATATATTTAACTATTTAAACCCAGATGATTTTGATGATATAATTATAGTGTACGATGATGTAAGTTTACCACTTGGAAAAATAAGAATAAGAAAAAAAGGTTCACATGGTGGACATAACGGTATAAAATCGCTAATATCGTATCTTGGAACCAATTTTAAAAGAATTCGAATAGGCATTGGACCTTTACCTGAAAATACTGAGTTGGTGAATTTCGTATTGGGAGAATTTTCAAATACGGAATTGAAAATATTAGACAAAGTATTAATACTATCCATTGAAGCTTTAAAATCTATAATCAATGATGGGATTGATAAAGCCATGAGCCTCTTCAACTCAAAAGAGGTGAAAGTGTGAAAAAGTGTAATAGATGTGGAAGAAAAGCCGATTTCTTTTTAATAGTTGATATAGATATTGCAAAAAAAGAAATAGCATTTTGCAAAAGTTGTCTTGAAGAAACAATAAAATATGACACAACAAAATACACAAAAGCTGGAGTAGAATTAATTGCTGCACATATAGAGTATGCAGAGGATATATTCTCTGAGTCCACTAAATTTATAGTAAACAATGTTGAGATTTTAACTTTAATGCCTCTTGCTGTACAAAGCGCATTATTCAAACATGATGAATTAACAAAAAAACGATTAATAAAAGACATACAACAAAGACAATTATTTTTCTTAAAGCAAAAACTCAACAAAGCTTTAAAAAGTGAACAATATAATATTGCCAAAAAAATAAAAGAACAAATTGATAATTTGAGCAATCAAGAGTAAATTTGTTTTTCCCACCTATAAAATGTTATAATCTTCTTGACATGATAGCCATAATAATATTCGTATTCTTTTTAAATTTTTTACCGTTATTTTACGGTACTTTTTTTGCATTTATACATAACAATTCATTCACTTTATCAGTGCTGCTTGCCACGTTAAAGGCCAAATATTTTTACTTGAGCCTTATCATTTCTGTATTATATGCTATCCTTTCAAGCATTTTATCCACATACATTGCACTCTACCTATCAAAGGTACTAAAAAAAATACTCATTTTTTTAATAATTGGATGGGTCATTCCACCTTACATTGGCGTCCCAATATTTAGGACATTTTTTGAAAAATATACGGATATTACCGTAAATCCGGTTTTGTCGTTTATTGTATCAATACTAATTTCCTCGTGGTTTTTAATACCTTTTTCCGCATTCTTTTTGTATTCGTATATCAAAAATATCAATCAAAAATATCTTGAAGCATTTTTGTTAGATTCAAATAATATAAGCTTATACTACAACAAAATAGTAATTCCAAATATCAAAGGAGCAATAAGTGCAGTATTGTTTTTAAATTTCATATCCGCCTTTAAAGATTTTCAAGTACCATGGCTTCTTTTAGAAGGCGGTGCACCTATGAAAATAGGAATTACTAATAAAGGAATTATAGGTGCAACTACAAATCTTGAGGTTCTTATTTACAAATTCTTCAATCAAAATATTGATACATCAAAAATAGCGGCTATCTTTACACTTACAATTACGTTTTTAAGTTCTTTTTATTTTTTTAGAAAAAAGATACGTATAAAGTTTAATATTTCAATATTTAACAAAATTTTAGCTTACATATGGATATTTACAATAATTGCTTTTTTCCTAATAATAATCAACCTTTCATTTTCAAGTTCCCCAAGTATATATTTAAAAGGTCATTTTACACTCGATAACTTTCAAAAAGTGTTTAGCAAAGATTTTTTCAATTCTTTTTTCAACACTTTTATTATTTCATTTTCAGTATCTTTTCTTGGAATTTTCCTATCTACATATTTTGCATTTAAACTTCTACATTTTCGTTTTGGAAAATCTTTTCTCGCCTTTTTTAATTTTTCAAAAATATTTTTTGGATTACACTCATTGATATTCATATTTTACATATTTTCAAAAATCCACATATTAAATACATTCTTTTCTGTAATACTTGTTATAACGTCAAAAAATTTGCCTTTTCTAACATTACTTTCATTTTACACATTTAAAGATTTTCCAGAAGAATTATTCTATCTTTCGAAGCTAGATGGCCTTTCAAACAACAAATTCTTTTTTAAAATACTAATCCCAAACAATTTTCCATTAATCTCTTCACTATTCTTGCTCTCTACTTTAAATAGTTTTAACTCTTTTCTTCCTCCACTTTTATTTTTATACGATGCCAAAAAATACCCGTTGAGTCTACTTCTTTACAACTACGTTGGAACAATAAGCAATCACTATCCACAATGGAATGTGTTTTCAGCAATAAGTATAATAAATCTATTAATATTAATCTTTCTTTCAATAATATTAATAAAAATAACAGATATTTCCCATCTACAATATTACTAAATTACTAAGGAGGGGTTGTTGTGAAGAAATTATTTGGATTTATATTTTTATTTTTTTCCATATTGTATTTTTCAACTGATTTACCCGAATACCACGTAATTGAATTAATAAAGCCATTTAAAGAAATAAGAAAAATCACAATTTACACGGAAAAAAATATCTATAATGTAGATCTTTATGATACAGTCTTAAAAGATTCAAACTCTTACTATTTTAAAGGTGAAAAAATAAAAGAAATAAAAGTAGATGGTAAATACCTTAAAGAAAAAAATTGGGAAATTTGGCTTTCTTGGGAAGGAACAGATGACATAAAAACATTTATTGAAAATTATACAAAGTTAAATGATGTAAAAATTAAAGTTTTGTCTATACCCAAAATTTCTTCTAAAATTATCCCACAAAGTAAAAGTAATATCAAACTTCCAGATGTAATAATGGCAAGCGCATTTAATTATCCCACATACAAAAAGTTAAATATAATAAAAGGTAATGCATACAACTTCTATTTTGACACACAGGTTGTTTATGTAAATAAAAAATTTGAAGGTATGATAAAAAATTGGGACATAAAGGAGATAGAAAAAATACTAAAAACAACCGGTAAAAAAATTGCAATAAATCCAATTAGTGCATATTGGTTTTCTACATTTTTAATGGGGTACGGAAAAATCCCACTAATTGGTGAAAAATTTGTTTTAAACGATGAAATAACAAAAAAAGCAATCCTCAAGATTAAAAGTTGGTATAAAAATGGATACTTTGATTTTCTAAATAAACAAGCACAAATAGCATCATTCAACAGCGAGGAATCAATATTTATGTTTCAAGGGACATTTTTATATCCTACCCTAAAAAAACTAATGCCAAATAAGTTTATTGTGAAACCACTACCAAAACCATTAATCCCATTTAAAGATTACAAAGTATTCGTTACAACAAAAGATGGAAATGAAGATTTCACAAAGTGGTTAACACTGCTATTAAAATCCCCAAGGTTTAAAAAGTTTTTTTCAGAAAAATATTATAAATTTTTTGACGAAACAATGCCTGGAAAATCTATACCATTTGATTTAAGATACGTTAACTTTCACAAAAATGTAAGTGATATACTAAAACTAATATTACTTGATAAAATAGAAATCAACAAAGCACTAGATAATTTGGAGAGAATCGTAAATGAGTAATTTTATAATTTGGCTTACGGGAAAAAGTGGTACGGGAAAGTCTACTCTTGCAAAGAAACTAAATGAATATTATCAAAATTCAATAATATTAGAAGGATATGAAATTTTTAAGAATATAAATCTCGATATAAAAGCAAGAATGCTAATTCTTGGAAATATTTCGTATCTGCTTTCTAAAAAATTTATAGTAATAGTCCCTTCTGTATCTCCATTAAAAAAAATAAGAAAACAAATTTCAAAAAATTCTCCTGTAAAATTTTTTGAAATCTATATCTCTTCAAAATTGAAAGAAAAAAACACCCCATTTTCAAAATATGTAGATTCAATATACGAGATATCAGATGACTTTGATCTTGAAATCAATACATCACTTCACAATATTGATGAATGTGTTAGAATTATAATAGAATATGTAAACAAAAATATACAAGGGGTATAAAATGGATTATATTGTAGTAAAAGGCGCAAAAGTTCATAATCTAAAAAACATAACTGTTAAAATTCCAAAAAATAAATTGACAGTTATAACTGGTTTATCAGGCTCAGGAAAAAGTTCTTTAGCCCTTGATACCATTTACATAGAAGGACAGAGAAGATATCTTGAAAGTCTTTCATCATATGCACGTCAATTTATCGGAAACTTAAAAAAACCAGATGTAGAAAGTATAGAAGGCCTTTCTCCTTCCATAGCCATTGATCAAAAGAGTGTATCTCACAATCCACGTTCCACAGTAGGAACGATCACAGAAATTTATGATCTCCTACGTGTGTTGTATGCAAAAATTGGAGAACCCCACTGTTATAAATGTGGTAGAAAACTTGAAAAAATGAGTATTGATGAAATAGTAAAAGACGTATACAAAAATTTTGACGGAAAAAGAATATACGTAGAATCTCCTATTGCAATTGAAAAAAAAGGAACATTCAAAGATGTATTTGAAAAACTTTTAGAAAAAGGTTATGTAAGAGTAGAAGTAGACAACAAAATATACAGAATTGAAGAGGTACCTGAATTAAACAAAAACATAAGACACAATATTTTCTTAGTAGTGGATAGATTAAAATTAAAAGCTGACAAAGATACAAAATACAGAGTTTTCGATTCTATAGAACTAGCTCTAAAGGAAGGAAATGGCGTTATATATATAAAAAATATGGATGATAACACTACAAAAATATACTCTGAAAAAATGATGTGCCCTACTTGTGGAATATCCATGCCGGAAATTACTCCAAAACTTTTTTCGTTCAATAGCCCATACGGGGCATGTCAAAGGTGTCATGGCCTGGGATTCACATTAGAAGTTGATCCTGAAAAGGTTATTGATTTTGACAAACCTGTTTTTGAAGCTATCCAAATTGGGCACAAAGAAGATGGATGGATCCCACGAAAGATCAAAAAGATATTAAAAATTTATGGTGGATCTCCCAAAAAACCATTCAGAGAACTTTCCGAAGACACACAAGAAGCTATCTTGTATGGTACCACTTTCTTTGATGGACTTATCCCAATTGTCCGCCAAAGATACGAATACGCATCTTCCGAAGAAGGGAGACAATGGATACTAAACAAATTTTTCATAGAAAACACCTGTCATGCATGTAACGGAAAAAGGTTAAGAAAAGAAGCACTATCAGTTTTGATAGAAAAAATAAATATAACTGATTTTACAGAACTTCCCATTTCACAAGAATACGAATTTATCAAATCACTAAAGGAAAAATTACCCTCCAAGAAGATGGAGATAGTAAAAGAATTAATAGAAGAACTAGAAAAAAGGCTTTTATTCTTGAATGAAGTAGGGCTTGGTTATCTTACCCTTTCAAGGAATGTAAAAACTCTATCCGGAGGAGAAGCACAAAGAATAAGACTTGCAACTCAAATTGGATCAGGTTTAACAGGTGTTACGTATGTACTTGATGAACCAACTATTGGATTACACCAAAGTGATAACGAAAAATTAATCGGCACTCTAAAAAAGCTCAGAGATTTGGGTAATACTGTAATAGTAGTTGAACATGATGAAGATGTGATTAAAAACGCAGATTACCTTATAGACATTGGCCCTAAAGCCGGAGTAAATGGTGGAAAAGTTGTATTTCAAGGGCCAATATCTAAAATTAAAAACGCAAAAAATTCAATTACTGCAAAGTATCTAACTGGAAAATTAAAAATAGAAGTTCCAGATAAGAGAAGAAAAGGAAATGGAAAAGAACTCGTGCTTGTAGGTGCTAAACACAACAATTTAAAAAACCTCACAGTTACATTTCCATTAGGAACATTTATATGCATTACAGGGGTATCTGGTTCTGGAAAAAGTTCTTTAATTTTAGATACACTATACCCAACATTAATGAACCATCTCCATAACTCAAAATTACAAACAGGTGCATATGATTATATAGAAGGTTTAGAGTATATAGACAAAGTTATTGCAATTGATCAATCTCCAATAGGTAGAACACCAAGAAGTAATCCCGCTACTTATACAAAAGTATTTGATGAAATTAGAAAACTATTTTCAATGACCCCTCTTGCAAAAGCAAGAGGATATAACTCAGGACGCTTTAGTTTCAACGTAAAAGGTGGAAGGTGTGAACATTGCAAAGGGCAGGGTGTAATAAAGGTTGAAATGTTATTTTTACCAGACGTATACGTTGAATGTGAAGTATGTAAAGGGAAAAGATACAACAGTGAAACTTTAGAAGTTACATACAAAGAAAAAAATATTTCGGAAATATTAGACATGACTGTAGAAGAAGCACTGGAGTTTTTTAAAAACATTCCCAGCATCTACTCTACACTAAGTGTATTAAACGAAGTGGGACTTTCATATATAAAACTTGGGCAACCGGCACCTACTTTATCAGGCGGTGAAGCACAGCGTGTAAAACTTGCATCTGAACTTAAGAAAAAAGCTACTGGAAAAACAATCTACATACTTGATGAACCAACAGTCGGTTTACACTTTGACGATGTCAAAAAATTAATCCATGTACTAAATAAACTTGTTGATAAAGGTAATACTGTAATAGTTATAGAACATAACTTGGATGTAATTAAAACAGCAGACTACATAATAGATTTAGGCCCAACAGGTGGAGATGATGGAGGATATATAGTTGCAAAAGGCACACCTGAACAAATAGCACATTCCAAAAAATCATTAACTGGAAAATATCTAAAAAAAATCCTAGGAGGATAAGGATGGATTACCTGGAAAATTTTAGAGATTATCTTGCACACGTTAGAAGACATTCGGAAAATACCCTAAAAGCCTACATAAAAGATGTAAGGAAATTTTTTGAATTTACAAAAAAAAATATTTCAGATATTGAGAGAAGTGACATTGAATCTTTTTTAAAAGCACTATCCAAAGGACAAATTACTGGTGATAGCCCTAGAGAAACTACTATATCAAGATACATATCCAGTTTAAATTCATTTTTTAGCTATCTTGAATTATCCGGTGTAATCTCTTCAAACCCAATGGAAAGAATTAAACATCCAAGAATTAGAAGAAAAATCCCAGATTTTTTGACCGAAGATGAAGTGCAAAAATTAATTTCTTCATTTTCTGAGGAAAATAAGTTACGGCAAAAAACTGCTATCTCTCTTTTATACTTTGCAGGTCTTCGTATAAGTGAACTTTGTAATCTAAGGGTATCGGATATTTCTTTTATTCCACCTTTTTTAAGAGTGGAAATGGGAAAGGGAAGAAAAGATAGATTAGTACCTCTTCCAGATAAGGTAGTTCCACTATTACAAAAATACATTGACACATTTAATCCAAAAATATACGTATTTGAAAACGGAAAAAAACACGTACATCCTTCTACAGTATTCAGATGGATTAAAGAAGGGGTAAAAAAAGCCCAAATAAAAAAAGATGTACATCCACATACTTTAAGACATTCATATGCCACACATTTAATCAGAAAAGGAGTCAACATAAAGGTTGTTCAAGAACTTTTGGGACATACAAATTTAAATACAACCAGCATATACCTACATGTTGCAGACCAAGAAAAATTTGACGCAGTAAGAAAATTATAGCCCTCCAAATGGAGGGCTATAATTTTATTTATCTATCGAATAAAACGCTTTTAATCCTTTGTATTCAGCAACTTCTCCAAGTTCTTCTTCGATTCTCAACAATTGGTTGTATTTTGCAATTCTTTCACTTCTTGAAAGAGAACCCGTCTTAATTTGTCCCGCATTTGTGGCAACTGCTAAATCCGCAATAAATGTATCTTCTGTTTCTCCAGACCTATGTGAAATAACATTAGTCATGTTATTTGTTTTTGCCATTTCTATTGCATTAAGTGTTTCTGTAACTGAACCTATTTGGTTTAATTTAATTAATATCGAATTTGTTGCTTTTACTTCTATTCCTTTTGCTAGTCTTTTTACGTTAGTAACGTATAAATCGTCTCCGACAATCTGAACTTTCTTTCCTAATCTTTCATTAAATTTACTATATGATTCCCAATCCTCTTGATCAAATGGATCTTCAATTGAAATAATAGGATATTTGTTCACAAGAGATTCGTAATATTCTATTAATTCGTCTGACGTTTTTTCAGAACCATCAATAAAGTATTTTTTTGTCTCCTCATTGTAAAACTCACTTGCAGCAACATCCAGCGCAATGAATATATCTTTTCCAGGAACATATCCTGCTGTTTCAATTGCTTTAATTAAAACTTGTATTGCTTCTTCATTACTATTAAGATTTGGTGCAAATCCTCCTTCATCACCAACGGCCGTAACATGACCTGCTTCTTTTAAAATTTTCTTTAATGCATGGAAGGTTTCTGCTCCATATCTTAGGGCTTCTCTAAAGCTTGGTGCACCTGCTGGTACTATCATAAATTCTTGAATATCCAAATTATTGTCCGCGTGAGCTCCACCATTAATAACATTCATTAATGGCACAGGTAATACTTTTGCGCTAACTCCACCAAGATATTTATAAAGTGGCAAATCTAATGAATTTGCTGCTGCTCTTGCAACTGCCATTGATACACCTAAAATTGCATTTGCACCTATATTACTTTTATTTTCCGTTCCATCAATTTCAAGTAATGTTTTATCAATAAAGGTTTGATCATATGCGTTTAATCCTAACAATTTAGGGGCAATTTTTTCGTTCACATTTTCAACTGCCTTTAATACTCCTTTTCCTCCGTATCTTTTATCACCATCTCTTAATTCTAACGCTTCAAATTTTCCAGTAGATGCCCCTGAAGGTACAATTGCCCTTCCAATAGAACCATCTTCAAGCATAACTTCAACTTCAACAGTAGGATTTCCGCGGGAATCGAGCACTTCTCTCGCAAAAACATCAATAATTTCAATGTACATAAACTCACCTCCAAGTTTTTTATTTCACAATTATATTATACCTAAAAAATGTTTCAATTTATATATATAAATATTACAAATAAAAACCCCCGCACAATGCGGGGGCAATTTCAAACAAACCTTATATTAGAAACTTACACTCCAGCTAAGTTTTGCATACCATTGTGCATCGTCTTTATTGATATCTGCTGAACCATTTCCATCTTTATCATAAAGTGTTCCATAGAATGCGCATATTGTTGTGTTATCATCAAGTGCATAGCTCACCTTTGCATTGTATCCAAACTCATTTCCATCTGTTAAGTATTTTACAGAAGTAGAAAGTGTAAATTTATCAACTGGTGTTACACTTGCATTTGCATCAACCGTCAAATTTGTTGCTGCTGAAACTACATCATTCCATGCTGCAGATACATCCGCATTTACCATATCATTTTCAAATGATGCGTTTACACTAACTGGAACTGTAAATTCTGTTGGTGTAGAAAGATCAGCAATTTTTAATGTTGCTTTTGCGCCTAATGTTACAGGAGAAATTTCATAGGATACTTCCGCACCAACTGTGAGTTTCTTTGCATCACTATCTCCTGCATATTCGAACATAGAAACGTTTTCTTTCCATGCAAATGTTTGGGTAAGTGTTACGATAGAAAATTCTGCCTTGATACTTTCGGAAATACCATATGCCGTTGTGTTTGTACCATCCACCATACCAAACACACCATCAAGATCTACTGTAGCAATACCAAGATCTAACGATGTCTTTGCATTTAGACCATATTCGAACGTATTTGCTGTCGCAACTGTGTCTGCATCGTAAAATGCCGCTGCTAAATCAACACCTGCAACGCTATACTTTACACCTACAAAATCGTTGAACCATTTTTCTCCAGTTAACACACCAGTGTTGTAATCAACTGTTCTTAAAATGTCTTGGTATACCAAGGTAAGTCCTTCAACTCCACTAAGTGTTACTGCAATGTTTCCTTCAGCACTCATCAATGGATTTCCATCATTATCCGTACCAACGAAATATTGGAATGCACTTGCACCATTTGCATATGTAAGAGCAAAAATGCTGTTTTCAAAGCTAATGCTAGAAAGTGTTAAAGATTTTCCGATTAAATCGATTCCAAAGCTTACTCCAAATTGTGAGTCAGAAGATGGTGACCAACTTACCTTTGGCTTAATTAATGCACCTGAAACATCCAAACCTTTTTCATCTACACCCAATGTAAAACTTGCACTACCACTCCAAGAAACTACAGGTGTAGCTTCTGCTGCAAAAACTGCCGTTAAAACAAACAACGATACTAATAATACCAAAAGCTTCTTCATACGCACAAACCTCCCTTTTTAATATAATTAATAACAATTACTTATTTTATTTAATAAATGCTGCATATACACCCAAACCAACACCAACGACACCTAAAATTAAACCAAATATCGAAAGCATATTTGTTGAATCCACTTTCTTAGATACAGCATCTAAATCTTCCTTTGCTGCTTTTGTTTCAATTGCGGATTTATTTTCATCTACTGCTGCCTTTACATTAGTTACCTCTGTTTTTAACCCTTCAACATTCTTATTAGTCTTTTCAATCTGTTTCCTTAAAGCATATTCTACTTCTCCAAGTTTTGCGGCAAGACCATTTAAAGTATCCGAATTAAATTGTGCTATATCTTTTATCTCACTTAATTTTCTATCTACACCTTTTATCTTTACGTTTATGTATTTAACCAACCTTGCATCAAGAGATTTTATACTCTCTGAATTTTGATAAACAAGATTTCTCAACATTGGAATTGCATTATTAACATTTGTTTCAACATTCAATAATTTAGCAGATAGCTCTGTATATTTTTCATCTGTATATTTAGCGGCATTTTCTTCAGCTAATGTTACTTTTTTGTACAAGAAATTAATTTGATCGTTTATTGGATCCAAAGATTTATTAATCATTTTTTCTACATCTTCAGATGAAACTTTCTTTGTTAAAGATTCATAAATCCTAATAACATCTTTATCAATAACATCTAACCTCTTTGATAAAACCTCAACATCTTCCTTTTTTGCTACATCTTTAAGTGCTTTTTTTAAGCTTCCGGAAATTTCATATAAAGCATTTATGTCGTTTTCATGAACATCAACTGTTACAGAAACCTTTTGAATCTCTTTTTCAAGTAAATTCATTACACGTGCCAAAAACACCGCAAGTTCATACCTTGTTATGTTACTAGCCCCCCTAAATGTTCCATCTGGATAACCTGTTACAATACCCGCTTTCTCTAACATCATTACTGAATCGTATGCCCAATGATTCTCTGGTACGTCTTTTAGTTCTGCAAAAATAAACGCTGAAACTAAAACCATAGCAACAATAACTAACAATCTTTTCATGAAAATACCTCCCTTCCTATTTTGTGTTACATTTAAATTACCATACAGGTTTATTATAACATTTTTTGTTAAGATATTTCAAGCCTTTTTTTAATTAAATTTAATCTTTTACAACCAATCTAAAGAATTTTCTTTTGCCAACTTTTAATACATGCTCTTTTTCGACCGTAACAAAATCTTTAAAACTTTTTACTTTATTTCCATCGAACTTCACGCCACCTTGGTTAACAATCCTTTTTGCCTCACTCCTACTTGATGTTGCTTCAACCAAAATCATCAAATCTACTATGTTGTACTCTCCCTCCTTTATTTCAATTTCAGGCATTTCATCTGGTAATTCTTTTTTCCTAAATACTTTTACAAAATTTTCTTCAGCTTCTTTTGCAATGTTCTCATCGTAAAAAAATGCCACTATTTCCCTTGCAAGTCTCATTTTTACATCTCTTGGATTTATCTTTGCTGCTTTCATCAACTTTTCGTATTCATCTATTTCGTTTTCTGGAATATTTGTCACAAGCCTCATATACTTTATTATTAGTTCATCAGGTATAGACATTACTTTACCGTACATATTATTCGGTTCATCGGTAAATGCAATGTAGTTATCGTAGCTTTTACTCATCTTTAATTTTCCATCCGTTCCTTCAATAATAGGCATTGTCATTACTATCTGAGGTTTTAGTCCAAATTCCTCTTGAATTTTCCTTCCGACTAAGAAGTTAAAAAGTTGATCAGTCCCGCCAATTTCCACATCGGCCTCTATCGCAACAGAATCATATGCTTGCGCTAAAGGATATAAAAACTCGGCAATACTTATAGGTTGCCCTTCTGATAAACGCTTAGAGAAATCATCCCTTTCTAACATCCTTGCAACTGTATACTTTCCAGCAAGTTTGACTACATCGGCAAAATCCATCTTCCCAAGCCATTCATTATTAAATCTAACTTCCGTCTTATCTTTGTCCAATATCTTAAATGCTTGATTTGCGTAAGTTTCGGCATTTTTTCTGACTTCCTCAGCAGACAGCATGGGCCTTGTTGTGTTTCTTCCAGTAGGATCCCCAATCATAGCGGTAAAATCGCCAATAATCAAAATAACATGATGACCTAAATCTTGAAATTCCTTTAATTTTTTCAAAACAACGGCATGTCCCAAGTGAAGGTCTGGCCTAGACGGATCAACTCCCAACTTTATTCTAAGTGGTCTATTTTCTTTCAATCTTTCTACTAACTCTTCCTCTGAAATTAAATCTACTACATTTCTTTTGAGTATTTCAAGTTGACTCTGCAAAAAAAACCACCCCTATCTGGAAATAAAGAAAGCTGTCAAAATGCTCGAGACAAAGAACAAAATACCAAACAAAACGGTAATTTTTCCCTCTGTATCTAACCCCTTTTCTCTTCCAAATATCGTATTCATAGATCCCGAACCAAACGCTCCACCAAGTTCCGCAAATTTTCCCATCTGTTTTAAAGAAAGATAAATCAAAATAACACTAATAATTCCATGTACTATTAGCATCACCTTGTCCACTAGACACACCTCCATCCAAGTTTTTTCTAAGCTTTATTATAACATATCAAAATATCCAAATCAAATCTTAAGGTTATTTTCCACATTTAAAATCTGGCATACTCCACAATAACTACAAACATTTCTACAATCTTTTGTACTCTCGCCTTTGAAGAATCTTTCATACTCTTTCCAAAGAAAGTATTTTGTAACCCCTGAATCTATATGGTCCCATGGAAAATCATCTTTTAAACTATATGGTCCTTTGTATTTGTCTAAATCTATATCTTTAAACGACTCTATCCACTCATCAAAATTAAAAAACTCTGTCCATTCATCATAATAAGACATCTTATATTTTTTCATAATTACCCTAAATAAATGCCTATCACCTCTTGATAAAATTCCCTCAACAAAACTTTTTTTTCCATCATTTACATCAATTTTTGCATATCTTTTGTAATTTTTCAAAATACTATAAACATACTCCATATATTCTGGTTCTCTAATTTTGACAAATTGAAAAGCCGTGTGAGGTTTTGGAACAAGTAAATTAACAGATGCAGTAACAAGTTTAAACTTCATCCTTTTTATTTCTCTTAACAACTCACCTATTTCCTTTATATCACCCTCTGTTTCATCTGGAAATCCTACCATAAAATAAAGCTTTATTTTATTCCAACCTGCCTTTTTTGCTTCCAAAGCACTGTTGTAAATTTCATTAAAATCTATATTTTTGTTTATTTTATTTCTCATCGTTTGTGAACCAGCCTCTGGTGCAAGGGTAATTCCTCTTTTTCTAACCGAAGCTATTTTTGAAAGCAACTCAATGTTAAACGCATCAACCCTTGTAGAAGGAATAGACATTGAAATTTTTTTCTCTTTAATGTAAGGTAAAAGTCCATCTACAATCTCATTTAAAGTTGTATGATCCATAGCAGATAATGATAAAAGCGAAATTTCTTCATATCCTGTTTCTTTCAAAATTTTTTTTGCATTTTCAACAACATTTTTCTTGCTTCTTTCTCTTACAGGTCTATATACATAACCTGCATGACAAAATCTACATCCTCTAGTACAACCCCTACTAATCTCAATAACTCCCCTATCGTGAATACTTTGTACATTTGGAATAATCTGTCTTATTGGGACAAAGCATTCATCAAGATCACCTATAGCATTCTTTTTAATCTTTTTTGGAACATCTTTAATTGGAACAACCTTTTTTCCCCTTTGCCTGTAAAACTGGGGAATATATATCCCCGGAATCTTTGCTGCCTCTTTTAACCTATCTAACCTTCTTGCCCCTTTTGTTTCGCATAAAAGATCTAACAATTGCCTTAAATTCTTCTCTCCATCTCCTATATAGACTATATCAAAAACACCGGCTATAGGCTCAATATTAAAAACAACAGGGCCTCCTGCAATAACTATTGGATCACCATCTTTTCTTTTTTCAGATTCAACATTTATTTTGGAAAGTTCCAAAAGTTTTAATACATTTGTATAAGACAACTCATATTCTATTGATATTCCCAAAACATTCATGTTAAAGACTGGAGTTTTTGTTTCAAGAGTAAATAGTGGTATATCTTTTTTTTCCATCAGCTCTATCATATCAACCCATGGCAAAAACACCCGTTCTGCGTAAAATTCTTCAAATGAATTAATGTAATGGTACAATAATTCAAGACCATAGTGTGACATTCCTACTTCATACACATCTGGAAAGGCAAGTGCAATTCTAAATTTATTCTCAACATCTTTCCTAACCTGATTAAACTCTCCTCCAATATATCTTGCGGGTTTTTGAACATTCAAAAGCTCCTCATTTAAAAACCTTAAGATCATATACTACCTCCTCAATAAAACATATAAAACCAAACCCAAATTCCGCTATTTTGAAATCTTATCTTCTTTGTTGCCCTTCTACCAAAAAATTTTTCAAATTGATTATCCGGTGAAAGAATGTAAAACTTGGAATTTTTAAATTTTTTCAAGAATAAAGAAAAATCCACATCTGTTTTTATCCTTTCACCATACGGAGGATTGGTAACAACCCACACATTATCAAAGGTATAATCTCCAAAAGATTTATTCCCAAAAATTAAACCCGATATTCCAAACCTTTCTGCGTTAGCTCTTGCAACCTTTAAAATAGAATTATCAATATCGTATCCATATATTCCAGAAACATTTATATTTCTTTTTATTCTTTTAGGCCACTTTAAAAATCCCCAATTTTCAGAAACAAAATCTCTAAAAATCCCCGGCGGAGTATTAGATTTTATCAAAGCAGCCTCTATGGGAATTGTTCCACTTCCACAAAATGGATCAACCAACATATTTTTATTCCACCTTGAAAGCAAAATCATCGAAGCCGCTATTGTTTCCCTTAAAGGAGCTTTAGATGTCTTTAATCTATAACCTCTTTTACTTAACGCTTTTTCTCCAGTTGTATCTAAAAGTACTTGAAGTTCATCTCTTTTTAAAACTAACCTAACGGGAAATATCGTATTTTTTCTTTGTTTTATCTTTTTCTTTATAGCAGCATACGCAACGGAAATTATCGCACCTTTTGCGGAAAGTTTTGACTTTACAGATGAAATATCCGAAATATAAACTTTACCATCCACAAAATCCGACCAATTAATATTGTATATTGCCTTGTAAAGTTCTTCAAAGCTTGTTACCTTTTTTCGCTCAAGCAATATTAAAACTCTCTCGGCTGTCCTAAGGTTAATGTTGAGGAAAGGTATATCCTTTAGCTCTCCCTTAATATACACACGTCCTGAAACCGATTCCAATATCTTATACCCCATCTTTCTCAATTCAAGTGCTACAGCTGCCTCAAGACCTGTTGTACAAGTAAGTAAAAAAGTCATATTTTCTTCTCCATATAATACGCGTTTACCGGCATTTCAACTATCAATCCGTCAAAATTTAACTCCTTTACTTTTTGTAAAAACATATCAATTTTATTCTTTTCATCTACTATATCAATAACTATTGGTAAATCTTCAGATAGAGAAAAAAAATCACTCCTATGTATATGCCTCTTGTGTCCAAAGCCAATTATTCCTTTCATAACAGTTATTCCTCTTAATCCTTCATCGTATGCAAGTTTTACAATATATTCAAAAACAGGTTTTCCAAAATGTACATCTTTTTCCCCCAAATAAATTCTGAGCAACTTCATAAAACTCTCCCCCTTCCAAGTACCATCCCCAAAAATGCGGCCAAAAATCCCAAAACTACATTTGAAGAAAAATAACAAAAAGCCCTAAACGGACTTGTTAAAAATAAAGATAAAGATTCATATGTAAACGTTGAAAAAGTAGTAAATGATCCTAGAAAACCCGTTCCAAAAAACATCAAAAAACTCCTTGAAATCTCCAACCTTTCGATATTTAAAAACATTAGAAAAGATAATAAAAAGGCACCAACAACATTAACAATAACAGTTCCAAAGGGGATATAACCAAAAGGAAGGTGGGAATTAACAAATTTTGAAACAAAATATCTTGATAATGCACCCAATGCTCCACCCAAAGCTATATAAACTATCTTCACGATATTTCACTTCTTTCAAGCTTTTCGTATAAAACATAAGACATACTATCATCTACTATTCCATTCTCTGGAAATACTCGAATATAATTTGGTCTATCTTTGAAGAGCAATATTGCAAAACACATCCTTTTCGAAATATCACTTGCAACCATTATCTGTGCTTTTCTCAAAAGAAATTTAGATGTATATACTGTCTTGTCAAACAAAAAGAAAAAATCCACATCCTCTAAATAATTTTCGGCAATTCCAATCTGAGTTCCATTAATTATTGAGACAACGTAATTTTCCAATCTAATTTTCCTTTTAGTATTTCTCAAGACTACATCAACAAGCCTGTACTGTCCGTGGATAAACACATGCTCACCGTTATAAAAAATCGTATACGGAACGTTATAACTTTCAAAATCAGTTGTAATCCAAATATCCGGATCAAATTCTTCCACTAAAAAACTTTTAGATAAAAGAATTCTCAAAATTCCTCCACCTCTTTTAAAATTTTAAACAACTTTCTAAATGCACGGCTTCTGTGACTTATCTTTCTTTTAATCTCGTCTCCCAATTCCCCAAAAGTTTTTTCATATCCGTGCGGAATAAAAAATGGATCATATCCAAATCCAAAATTCCCTTTTATTTCTCTTGAAATTTCACCTTCAACTTTTCCTTCCACAGAAATCAGCACTCCCTTTTTGGGATTAAAATAAGTTGCAACACAAACAAATTGTGCAGATCTATCAACCTTGCTCTCTAACATTTTAAGAATTTTCTCCATCTTTAAAACATAAGGTTTTCCTTCCATAAATCTTGCACTTTCAACTCCGGGAAATTTTCCCAACGCATTAATTTCAAGTCCGGAATCATCTGCAATAACCGGTGTATTTAAAGCAAGTCCATAATAATAGGCTTTTTTCATGGAATTCTCGTAAAAAGACTTTCCATCTTCAATAACCTCTACATTTTTAGGAGACCTTTCAACTTCTATACCTTCTAAAATAATCCTAATCTCTTCAACCTTGTGCGGGTTTGAAGTTGCAATGTAAATCATTTTCACACCCCTAATAGTGATATTTTTCGTTATTTATTATTTTAAATCCCCTAAAAATCTGTTCTAATAGCAATATTAGTACCATTTCATGTGTAAAAGTAAATTTTGATAACGATATCCTCTTTAAAGATAACCTCCTTAATTGCTCATCTACCCCTAATGGCCCTCCTATAACAAAAACAATCTCCCCTTCAAACATCTGCATATCCAAAAATTTAGAAAATTCCAAACTATCAATTTGTTTCCCAAAAAGATCAAGTAAAACAAATTTCCTCCCCTTTATTTTACTTAAAATCTCCTTTGCTTCATTTTTAAGTATAACACCTCTCGAAAGTTTGTTAAGATCTCCACCCAATTTAATAAAAGTTACTTTTACCTTTGCAAATCTTTTTATCTTTCCCAAATAAAAATCAAAAGCATCTCGAAGATGCTTAGAAAGTTTTCCAGGAATAATTATTTCTATGTACACTACAATCCCTCACAATATTTATCTTCACATTCCAATCTTTCTAGTTTTTTAAAGATAATCTCTCCAACTGGATTTTCTATCCCAGATAAAAAATCTGCTAAATGCAGATGCAAACACTTTACCTTTGAAAAATTTGAAATCCCACCTGTTCCTACTTTTTTTAATTCTTCTCTCCAGCGTTTAAAATCTAAGAACTCTTTTTTTAAGAAAAACTTATCTCTTAAATCTATAACTTTCTTGTGTGCTAAAAATAGACGCTCTCTAAACCTTTCATCTTTGCTTATTATTCTTTCAATTTCTTTTATCATTCCCTTTTCTTCCAATCGAGATACCTCTTTTACAAGAAAAGGACACGTTAAATAATACAATGTGGGAAAAGGTTTTCCATCTTTAACAGGCAAACTAACAACAACCTGTGGAAATCCATAAGAACAAAAACGTGTAACATTGCAAAAGTTAGTAATCTCCCGTCCAAGTTGTTTGGCAACTATTTTATTTAAAACTTTATCACCAGTGCATTCCATTCGTTTTTCCTCCGATGTTCTATAATATTTAAATGCTTAAACAAATCTAATTTTGAATCTATAATCCCGGATAAAATAACTATTCCATCCTTTTTTAAATATTTAGGCATATCCTCCAATGCTTCTATTAAAATTTCGGCAATTATATTCGATACAATCAAATCGTACTTTCCATCTACATTTTTAAATAAATCTGACTTTCTAATTTCAACATCTCCATTATTCTTTTTTACATTTTCAAGAGCAGATTCAACGGCAAGTGGATCATTATCAACACCTAAAACTCTATTTGCACCTAATTTTTTAGATAAAATACTTAATATACCGCTACCACAACCTAAGTCCAAAACATCCATACCTGGTCTTAAATACTCCTTCAAAAAAGACGCGGCAAGTTTCGTTGTATCGTGAAGTCCTGTACCAAACGCAAGTCCTGGTGTTATCTTTATAACTACTCCCTTTTTTATATCGTGAAAATCTGGATCTATCCATACCCCTTCAATGAATTCAAAAGGACGAGAAATTAAATTCTTCACCCAATCATCTGATGATGTTACCCTTTCTTCAACAATGTCAAATGAAAAATCAAAATCAAAATCCTTTTTCTCACTAACTACAACTAAAAAAATTCCCTCTTTTGTTTCATAAAAATAATAATTGTTAATTTGTTTATCAAAAAAATATTCTTCCAATTTTTCTACATTTTCATTAGATATCCTATAAACTCTCTCAAAAAATTCCATTTTTTATTCACCACCTAAATACAAACCTTCATCCTTCAACACATACATCCTTCCGTACGAAGGAAGAAAAGCCATGGGATTTGTATGCCTTCCATTTCTTCTCACTTCAAAATGCAAATGTGGACCGGTACTCACCCCTGTCGAACCTACTCTTCCAATTAATTCTCCTCTTCTTAAACTCTGTCCTTTATACACACATATTTTCGACATATGACCATAAACTATGTCGTAACTACCATAATCAACTATAACTGCAAGTCCATAACCCCCATATTCACCTGCAAATTTCACAACTCCATTTGTAGCAGAAAAGATAGGAGTCCCCATTGGTGCAGAAATATCTACCCCTGTGTGAAAACTTTTTCTATGATAAATAGGGTGCATTCTCCACCCATATGTAGAAGAAATCTTTCCAAAAACCGGCCAAATGAAATCTTTATCATATACATTAAAAGCTTTTCCAACATAATCTAGAGGGACAAATAATTTCTGTCCTACATAAATATAGGTGCTCTTCAAATCATTTGAAACTTTTATATCATCTACCGTTGTAAAAAATCTTAACGCAATCGAATAAAGACTATCTCCTTGTTGAACCTCGTATATAATACCAGAAGGTTGAGGTATCTTTAAAACTTCACCGACCTTCAAATTATACGGATCAATATCATTCCAATCAAGGATGACAGACGGTGAAACCCCAAATACCTGGGATAGCTTATATATAGTATCCCCAGGTTGTACATAATAGCTTAAAATAAAATAACTGGGAAATACAAAAACTGAGACAAGCAAAATAATAAATGAAATCTTCTTCATAGTTTAATACGCTCCTCTCATTAAAGACAAAATTATTTTACCATACAAAAACTCATAAAATCAAATAAAAAATAAAAATTTAAAAGTATCTTTGAAAAAATAAATAAAAAACACATTAAAAAAGCTAAATTAAGTTAATCATTTTTAATAATATTTTACAAATTTTGCTTAATACCCCCTGTTCTGTTAATATTAAAACTGTAATGTAAAAATAAAGGGGGGATTATGTGAAAACCACATTAAAAGTACGAATGAGTAGTGCAGATGCCCATTATGGTGGCAATTTAGTTGATGGTGCAAAAATTTTGCAGCTTTTTGGTGATGTTGCAACGGAATTACTCATTCGTCATGATGGAGACGAAGGATTGTTTCGCGCATATGAAAATATTGAATTTTTAGCACCAGTTTATGCAGGAGACTTTATAGAAATAACAGGTGAAATAATTAAAGTTGGTAAAACTTCTAGAAAAATGGAATTTATAGCAAAAAAGATTATAACTGCAAGACCGGATATAAACGATAGTGCAGCAGATGTGCTGGAAGAACCAATAATCGTTTGTAAAGCTATAGGGACATGTGTAGTTCCACTCGACAAACAAAGAAGGGGATAACATGGAAAAACTTATTATCACCGTTGCCGTAACAGGTGCAGAAGTTACAAAAGAAAAACAACCCAATCTTCCCATTACACCAGATGAAATTGCAGATGAAGTATACGAATGTTACCTTGCAGGTGCATCTATTGCGCATATCCACGCACGGAAAAATGATGGAACACCTACACAATCATACGAAATCTACAAAGAAATAAAGGAAAAGATAGAAAAAAAGTGCAACATAATCTTCCAACCTTCCACAGGTGGAGCAACGTGGCACACCTTCGAAGAAAGAATGCAACCATTACTAACAAATCCAGAAATGGCAACACTTAGTGCAGGAACTTGCAATTTTGGAAATGATGTCTTTTTAAATCCAATGGAATACATAGAAAAGTTTGCTATTGAAATGAAAAAAAGAAATATAAAACCAGAAATTGAAGTTTTCGAACGTGGAATGATTCAAAATGCATTAAATCTAGTAAAAAAAGGAATACTTGATTTACCCCTCCATTTTGATTTTGTTATGGGAGTGCCTGGGGCAATACCAGCAACGATAGATGATCTCGTTTATCTAGTTTCAAAACTTCCAGAAGGTTCTACATGGAGTGTTGCCGGTATAGGAAAATATGAACTTCCATTGGCAGTTCACGCCATACTTATGGGTGGACACGTCAGAGTGGGATTTGAAGATAACATCTATTATAAAAAAGGGGTGCTTGCAAAATCGAATGCCCAACTTGTGGAAAGAATTGTAAGAATTGCAAAGGAGTTGGGAAGGGAAATTGCAACCCCAGATGAGGCAAGAAAAATTTTGGAAATAAAAAAGGAGGAGTAAGATGATAAATAAGAAGGGATGTCCATATGGAACGCACAGGGTTATTGAACCAGAAGGTTTTTTACCACAAGCTGCAAAAAAAATAGATAACAACATGGAAATCTATTCCAACGAAATACTAATAGATGTAAAGACTTTAAACGTGGACTCTGCAAGCTTTACTCAGATAAAAAATTCGTGTAACAACAATATCGAATGCATAAAAAAAACAATTCTCTCAATAGTAAAAGAAAAGGGAAAGCTTCAAAATCCCTTAACTGGTAGTGGTGGTATGTTAATAGGGACTGTTAAAGAAATAGGAAAAGATTTAAAAACAGACCTAAAGGTAGGGGACAAAATTGCAACCCTTGTATCCCTTTCCCTTACCCCACTAAAAATTGACGAAATTTTAGATATAAAAATTGATGCGGAACAAGTGGATATAAAGGGAAAAGCAATATTATTCGAAACGGGAATTTACGCAAAACTTCCAGATGACATTCCAGAAAAACTCGCACTTGCCGTTTTAGATGTTGCAGGTGCACCAGCGCAAGTAAATAAACTTGTAAAACCTGGAATGACAGTTGCAATAATAGGTGGTGGTGGAAAATCTGGAATACTCTGCACCTATCAAGCAATGAAAAATGTTGGAAAAAATGGTAAAGTTATTGTAATAGAATATTCTAAGGAAAATGCTCAAAAAATAATTGATTTAAACCTTGCACACCACGTAATAGTCGCAGATGCCACAAAACCTGTGGAAGTATACCAAAAATTCACAGAAGTTAGTGAACTTGCAGATGTAACTATTAACAACGTTAACGTCGAAGGTACTGAAATGTCTTCT
Organism: Thermosipho sp. 1070; assembly: GCF_001682135.1. Classification (NCBI taxonomy): domain Bacteria; kingdom Thermotogati; phylum Thermotogota; class Thermotogae; order Thermotogales; family Fervidobacteriaceae; genus Thermosipho; species Thermosipho sp. 1070. The sequence goes on from NZ_CP007121.1 coordinate 420,680, forward strand.
ATATTAATTACTAAAGATGAAGGAATAATTTATTTCTTTAGTATGGCCACATCTTTCACTCGGGCAGCCTTGGGAGCTGAAGGTGTGGGAAAAGACGTAACTATGATAATTGGAAATGGATATACTAAGGGTCACGCACAACTAAGTTTGAATATTATCAGAGAATCTAATGAAATAAGAAAGCTATTTGAATCAAAATATTGTTAATGGGGGGATAGGATGAGACATTATAAAGATATACCACTTTGGAAAGATGTAACAGAAGAAGAATGGAATGATTGGAAATGGCAAATAAGAAACAGAATAACAGACGTAGACACTTTAAAAAAAGTAATCAACCTTACCAAGGAAGAAGAAGAGGGAATAAGACAAAGCCTTAAAACTTTGAGAATGGCAATAACACCTTATTACGCCTCACTTATGGATCCTGATAATCCAAAATGCCCCATTAGAAGACAAGCAGTACCTACAATAAAAGAACTTGAACTAAAACCTTGGGATATGGTTGATCCACTACACGAGGATGAAGATTCTCCAGTTCCAGGATTAACACACAGATATCCAGATAGGGTTTTGTTTTTAATTACCGATATGTGTGCTATGTATTGTAGACACTGTACAAGAAGAAGATTTGCAGGTCAACATGATAGAGCTAGAACAAAAAGTGAAATAGATGCAGCTATCGAATACATAAGGGAAACTCCTGAAGTTAGAGATGTATTACTTTCCGGTGGAGACGCATTACTTGCTGGAATCGATATGCTTGAATACATATTAAAAGAATTGAGAAAGATAAAACATGTGGAGATAATTAGAATAGGAACAAGGGCACCTGTAGTCATTCCACAAATCGTTACAAAAGAACTCACCAATATGCTAAAAAAATATCATCCAATATGGATTAATATGCAATTTAACCATCCAAAAGAAATAACACCTGAAAGTTCGAAAGCTTGTGAAATGCTTGCAGATTCCGGTATTCCATTGGGAAATCAATCTGTACTTTTACGTGGAATAAACGACAGTCCATATATCATGATGGAACTTGTCCACCAACTTGTAAAAATAAGGGTAAGACCGTACTATATTTACCAATGTGATCTTTCACAGGGAATTTCTCACTTTAGAACATCCATTGGAACTGGATTGAGAATAATAGAAAGCTTAATTGGACATACTTCAGGTTTTTGTGTTCCAACATACGTTGTCGATGCACCAGCAGGTGGTGGGAAAATTAGGCTAATGCCTCAATATCTAATCTCTTATTCAAATAACACCGCAATTTTACGTAATTATGAAGGTGTTATCGTTGCATATCACGAACCAGAAGAAACAAAATCAGATGTAGACGATAGTGAATACAGAAGAAAATATGAGTTTACAGGCATTGCCTCTCTTTATGAAAGCAAAAAAATATCCATCGAACCCACACACCTTGAAAGACATGAAAGAATCAAAAACTGGAAAGAAAAAAGGGGAGAAAAAAGATGAAATATGAAGAATTAAGCGTCGGCCAAACATATGAAAAGGTTATAAAGGTAGAAGAAAAACATGTATTTCAATTTGCAGAAATTACGGGAGACAAAAATCCTGTACATATTGATGAAGAATATGCCAAAAAATCTATTTTTGGAGGAAGAATTGCCCATGGCATTCTTCTCCTTGGTTATATTTCATATGTTTTGGGAATGGAGTTTCCAGGTCCTGGAACAATATACATGTCACAAAACGCAAAATTTTTAAGGCCTGTATACGTAGGAAAAAACATAAAAATAAAAATAAAAGTATTGGAAAAGCATGATGAAAAAAAGAGGATAAAAGTTTCCACGTTAATTTTTAACGAAAAAGACGAATTATGTGTGGAAGGAGATGCTCTACTTTCGTTAAAATTCCTTTGATAAATTTGTTTAAAAAATTCAAAACAATAGCAATTGTAGGATTGGAAAAAAACACAGGAAAAACAGAAACGTTTAATTTTCTGCTAAAGCATTTGCAGAAAGATTTCGTATTGGGAGTCACATCAATTGGGATTGATGGTGAAGATACAGATCAAGTAACTTTCACAAAAAAACCAAACATATTAGTCGACAATGGGATCTTATTTGTAACTACAGAAAATTTTTACAAAAGGAAAAATTTTCTTTCAGAAATACTATATGTTTCAGACAGAAGCACATCAACGGGAAGAGTAATAATTGCAAAGGCACTTGAAAAAGGAAAAATAATTTTATCAGGCCCCACTACAATCCAATGGCTCAAAGAAATAAATTCAATACTTCAAACATTTGGAGTGGAAAAAATACTAATAGACGGGGCTTTGTCTAGAATAAGTAGTTCAACATTAAGCGATGCAGTAGTACTTTCAACTGGTGCTGCAGTAAGTTTGGATATAGAAAAAATAGTTGAAAAAACATTGGATTTATTTTACAAAATAAATCTCCCTTTATACCCTGAAAAGTTGGATATAAAATCAGGTATATTTACAAAAGATTTAAAACTAATAGCACGTTCATCTTTAAATATCAATGATTTAAGTTTAATAAAAGACCAAAAGGAAATTCTAATAGGCGGGGCATTAACGGAAAAATTTTTAAGGAAATTGATAAATAATAATACCTATCCAACTTTGGTAGTTAAGGATTTTTCAAAAATATTTGTAAATAGTTTTTATTTAAAACTCTATCAAAAAAAAGGTGGAAAGATATTGGTGCTACACAAGCCAAATTTGTGTTTAGTTACGGTAAACCCATATTCCCCAAATGGCTTTGTAATAGACGACAAACTACTAATCGAAAAACTATCAAGTAAAATAAAATTACCCATATTAAACGTTAGAAAGGTTGAAGGTGAATGGATATAGGCTTTGATTACATCAAACAAAATTTGGACTTTTCCTCGCAAATTGGCAAAAGATACCTTGAAAATCTAAATCTTTTATCGGATAAAGATACAATACAATTACATCTAAAAGCTATGGAAAAATTGTTTGATATACCAATTGATAAAATCAAAAACATTCTCTCACACTTTCAGGATATACTTAAAACTATAAATAAATTAACAACTGGAACAACACTTGATGAAATTGAACTGTTTCAATTAAAACAATTCTCATACTTTTCAAACGAATTATTTGAAATTCTCAAAGATTTAAATCTTCTGGATTGCTTTAAGCTTGAAAAATTACATAAACCTTTCCAAATTCTAGATCCAGAAAACCAAAATCTTCCAACCTTTTACATATACAGTAGCTATGACAAAGAACTTGAAAATATAAGAAAAGAAAAAGCTAAAATAAAAGATGAGGAAAAATTACTCAAGCTATCTATAAAAGAAAAAGAAATAGAGGAAAAAATATGCAAAAATCTTTCCGAAAGATTATCCAGACATTCACATAATTTTTTAAAAAACTATGAAACTATTGGATTTTTGGATCTTTCCATATCAAAAATGGAACTTTCCAAAAAACTGGATCTAAAAAAACCCAATATATCGGAGCAACTTACTATAAAGCTTTCTAAACTTTTTAACCCTGAAGTAAAAGAAATACTCGAAAATACCGGAAAACATTTTCAAAAAGTAGATATAACCTTAAAAAACGGCACACAAATTATAACCGGTGCAAATATGGGTGGAAAAACTATTCTTTTAAAAACAATAGCACTTTCTCAAATTCTATTTCAAAAAGGATTTTATATTCCAGCGGAAAACGCCTTTTTGCCAATTTTTGATGATATCTTCTTTATTTCAGGAGATTTTCAAGATGAAAAACTTGGACTTTCTTCATTTGCCGCTGAAATGAAAATTTTAAATAACATATTTAAACAAATCAAAAGTAACAAAAAATTTTTGATTTTACTTGATGAACCTGCACGTACGACAAACCCATTAGAAGGAAAAGCTATAGTTAAAGCAATTGCAAAGTTATTTAACAAACCAAATATAGTATGCGCAATAACTACACATTTTGACAATGTACTATCTTCAAATATGCGTCATTTAAGAGTTAAGGGATTAAAAGATATAGAAAAAATAGACAAAAACAAAGAATTACAAGATTATTTTGACTATTCACTTGAAGAAATAACGCAAAAAAATTCTCCAAAAGAAGCAATAAAAATATTAAAATTACTAGATATAGACAACAATATAGTGGAAAAAATAGAGGAGGTATTGGAAAATGGAGAGTAAACTAGGACTTGATTTCAAAAAAGTAGACTACGCAAAAAAACTTGCCCAAAAAATAGCCAAAGATATAAAAGAATTCGTAGAACCTCGCTCCACAACTTCTATCGAAAGAACAATATGCAGATTTTTAGGTATAGATGGAACAAATAATGAAAAAGTTCCTCTTCCAAATGTCGTTGTTGATCACTTAAAAGAAAAAGGAATTTTAGAACAAGGTGCAGCATATTTTATTGGAAACGCAATGATAGAAACAGAACTCTCCCCACAAGAAATAGCAGAAAAAATAGCTAAAAAAGAATTGGATTTAAGCAAAGTAAAAACACATTCCATAGAAAATGTATTGGATATTCTAAATCCATTAGTTGAAAGTACAATAAACCGCATAAAAGAAAATAAAAACATACGAGAAAAAATGATAAATGAAATTGGTGATGGAAAGCAACCATATCTTTATGTAATAGTTGCCACGGGAAATATATACGAAGATGTCGTTCAGGCACAGGCTGCCGCACGACAAGGTGCAGATATAATTGCGGTAATTCGTTCTACTGCACAAAGTTTACTTGACTATGTACCATATGGCCCAACTACAGAAGGTTTTGGGGGAACTTATGCTACTCAGGAAAACTTTAAAATAATGAGGAAAGCACTAGATGAGGTTTCCCGCGAAGTCGGAAGATATATCAGACAAGTAAATTATGCATCAGGCCTTTGTATGCCAGAAATAGCCGCAATGGGAGCTATTGAAAGATTAGATATGATGTTAAACGATGCCCTTTACGGCATTCTATTTCGGGATATTAATATGCAAAGAACTATAATTGATCAGCATTTTTCAAGAGTAATAAATGGATTTGCTGGGATAATAATAAACACAGGTGAGGACAATTATCTTACAACGGCCGATGCATATCAAGAAGCACATACCGTTCTTGCCTCACAATTTATAAACGAACAACTTGCATTAATAGCAAATCTTCCCGAAGAACAAATGGGTTTAGGCCACGCATTTGAAATGAATCCTGATCTTGAAAATGGCTTTTTATACGAGCTTGCACAAGCTCAAATGGCAAGAGAAATATTTCCAAAAGCTCCTTTAAAATACATGCCTCCAACAAAATATATGACAGGAAATATATTCAAAGGACTAGTTCAAGATGCAATGTTCAACGTAATTTCAATTTGGACTAAACAAGGAATCCAACTTCTAGGCATGTTAACTGAAGCTATCCATACTCCATTTATGTCAGATAGATACCTCGCAATTGAAACGGCAAAATACATATTTAATAACATGAAAAACATAGGAGATGAAATATACTTTAAAGAAAATGGTTTAATACAAAATAGAGCCAAACAAGTTTTAAATGAAGCTATAGAACTCCTCGAAAAAATATCAGAAATCGGGCTTTTTAAAGCTTTAAGTTTAGGAGTCTTTGCAAATATAAAAAGACCAATAAATGGTGGAAAAGGACTTGACGGAGTATTTATGAAAGGCAAAAATTATATAAACCCATTTTTTGATAAAATGTTAGAAAGAAGGTGTCAAGAATGAGTGGATACAATCTTGAAAAAAAGAATATAGATAAAACACTAAACCTTAAAGCGGTTAAACCCTATGGTGACACCATGAATGATGGGAAATTACAAGTAAGTTTTACACTACCTGTACCATTTGGAGATGAAGCTACAGAAGCGGCAAAAATACTAATGAAAAAAATGGGTCTTGAAAATCCACAAATAGTATTTTCAAAAGAATTAACAAATGGTTTTACATTTTTCATTGGCTATGGAGATTGCATTCACACAATAGACTATACAAGTATACATGTTCCAAAAGTTCACGTTGAGGAAATGACAATGTATGAGATAGATAAATTTATAAAAGAAAAAATAGGCAGAAAAATAGTAGTAGTAGGTGCCACTATAGGAACTGACGCACACACAGTTGGGCTAGATGCTATTTTAAACATGAAAGGATTTGCCGGACACTACGGACTTGAAAGATACGAAATGTTCGAAATATACAACATGGGAAGTCAAGTACCAGTTGAAGAATTTGTAAAAAAAGCAATCGAGGTTAACGCAGATGCATTACTTGTCTCACAAACCGTTACTCAAAAAAATATACATATAAAACACCTTACCGAACTTGTGGAATTACTTGAAGCAGAAGGCTTAAGAGAAAAATTAGTATTGGTAGTTGGCGGGCCAAGAATAACACATGAGCTTGCAAAAGAACTGGGATACGATGCGGGGTTTGGCCCTAATACATTTGCAGAACATGTAGGTTCATTCCTTGCGCATGAAGTATATAAAAGATTAAATAAATAAGGGGCAAAAGCCCCTATTTTTTTATTAAAAACCTTATTTGAATAAAAAATACTATAATCGTCAACAATAGTCCAAAAATTCCAAGCCCCTTTATCCCAGAAAAATAATCCAAAAAAGTTCCACCAATTAATGGACCAAAACCAAACAAAAGACCAATTACAGCTTCATGAAATCCTCCTTGCTTTCCCTGATCATCTTCTTCAGAATGAAGCCCATAGTATATTGCAAATGTATATGGAATAGCGTAACACATTCCACTCAAGAAAGAAATTACCAAAAATAACATTGGCGATGGTTTAAAAAACATAAGAAGGGAAGTTACCGGCAATACTAATAAAAAATAAAAAGAAACCTTTGGTTTTCCCACCCAAAAGTTAAATTTCCCCATAAATAAAAAAGTCAAAAAAACTGACAAATTTGCAAAGGCAATTAAAAATCCTGTTAAACTAAGCGCCGTACCATATGAACTTATTAATTTTGGAAAAAGAGCCAAAACTGACGTATACAAAAGTCCTGAAAAAAACAACGTACTTCTATACACCAACCTATATTTTTTTATATTTTTCACTATCTTTTCCATTTTAAAATTGCAACACAAAAGTCTTATGTAATTTCCAAAGCTTTTATAATCATACCAAACAAAAATACTCATAGTAGTAGAAAGAAATAAACCATATCCAAATATTATTTGTGGATATTTTACAGTCATAAATGGTCCCAAAGCCATCCCAATGATATTTCCAAAACTCCACGAAAGATTAAATCTCATAACTGTTTTAGAATGTGGAAAGTTTGCTAACGATTCGCTTTTTGATATTAGTCCCTCAATTTGAGGATAAAAACTTCCAAAAAATAAGTTTGATATAACAGCTATTACTATTAAAGAAAATATGCCTGATAAATTTAATGAAACAACTAAAAAGAAAAAATACAGCAAAAACTCCACTATCAATATCTTTTTATAACCAAACTTATCACCAAGATGACCTATACTAATACTAGTTATCACGTAAGAAAGTGCACCAAAAAAATTTATCATACCAATCTGAGAATATGCTAACCCCAACTTCGAACCCATTGAGTTTACATATGAAGTTATTAAATAAAACAATATAGAGAAACATACTGAAATAAAATGATATCTGTGAAATCTCATACAACTCCCCCTTCGTAATTAAAAAATTTATAGCTATCCCAATAAATCTTACAGTGATAAATATAAATTTAGAAGTCATAGTATGAAAATTATCGTTATTAATCTACTTTTTCTTACCTTTCATTATAAAAAAACCTCAATAGATTGAGAAATCATTTATGCCGCAAATAACACTAATAAAAATCTCCAATTCCGTCATAAAATTGTCACAAAATGTTTTGTTATTCTACTATAAACGATGGAATTGACAACCAATGTGCTACCAAATAATATCTAGTAAATTCTAATATTCTTAAAAAGTAATATTTTGAAGATTTTACCACAACAATCTTTTCATCATCTTATGCAAAAAATCTTCAGCCTTTATAGTAATTTTCTCCACAAATTTGTAAAAAATCTCAAGAAAATTACTACGAATGTTTTCACAGTCAACAAATGAAAAACAATTCCTTCTCGATACTAACACCTAAAACGCTTCCAGACTAGATAAAAAAAGGTAGAACCATTTTCGGTTCCACCTTTTTCTGGTAGCGGGGGCAGGATTTGAACCTGCGGCCTTTGGGTTATGAGCCCAACGAGCTTCCAGACTGCTCCACCCCGCATCGTATATAACAACACTGCTATTATTCTCAAGTGGTGCCGGGGATCGGACTCGAACCGACACGGAGGTGTAACCCCCAGCGGATTTTAAGTCCGCTGCGTCTCCCAATTCCGCCACCCCGGCGTCACCGTAATTTATTTTAACATAAAATGTAAAATAGTCAATACCTTTTGAAGAGTGTTTCAAAAAATAGGATTATATAAAACAAATCTGAGGAAAAATCAAATAAAAAATTGCTTTGAAATACTGCCAAAGCTATTTTCTATCTACAGATTATAAAAAAACACCTATAGTGCACCACGTGCTAAATTTTTAGTTTTTATTTGTAATATACATGATATCGGAAAAGTTATATTTAGTACTGTACAAAACAAACATTTAAAATCTTTTTTTTATATGATCAACAATTTCCTTTTCAGACATAACATTAAATTCATATTGTTTTTTTGAAAGTTTATAACTTTCAAAGTTTATTCTTATTCCTTTTAGACTCTCCTTCATCCACTTCCTTATTTTATTATATTCCCCATTACTAATAAATTCCCTACCATAAAATGGGGTTTTTTTCTTTGGAATCAAAGGATTAACACTTAAAGTTATTGATTTATACCCCATTTTTTTTACTTTCTCTAAAAAAGACTTTAATTCTACAAAATCAGATAATTCCTCACCTACACCAACTATATAATACATCTTTATACTGTTAAAACTTACTTTTCTTCCAATATCAAGTGCAAATAACAAATCATCCTCATCTATATCCTTCAACATTAAATTTCTAATTCTTTGTGAAACCCCTTCAGGTGCAATGGTAAAGCTTTTTTGACCACTATCTTTTAACAATCTCAACAGTCTCTCAGAGATACCATCCGCCCTCATAGATGAAACGGAAAACTTTATATTATATCCCTCTAAAATATCCAATAATTCATCCAACCATGGATAATCTGTTATTGTAGCACTAATTATTCCAATTGGATAAGTTTCATTTTTTAAAAATTCTTCTATAACATTTGGATGTACAAACTTTACCGGCTTTTTATTATACCCCATCACACAAAAATTGCATCTTCTAATACATCCCCTACCAATTTCTAGAAGCTTTTTTTCACCAAATTCGGAAAATCGTGTTACAAAATGAGAAACAGGGAGTTTTTTTCCAATATCAAAGTTTGTCACTTTATCTTCCCATTTTAATCTTTTAAAATATTCCAATCCTTCTTTCCTACTTTTTAATAAAATTCGAATTCCCTCTGAAACTTCTTTAACCTTATCTTCTAAATCTCCAACAATTATTACATCTGCAATGGGTTTAATCAACTCTTCGTTAAAAAATGTAATTGCTCCACCAATCACAATAACTGGTGAATCTTCATCTCTCTCATTGGCAAGCAATGGTATTCCAAGTTTTTTTAAAATATCCAAAATATTCTCAAAATCAAGCTCAAAATGCAGAGAAAATAACAAAATTCTATTTTCATCTAACGGTTTAAAAGATTCAACGGAATAAAATTTTCTAAACCACTTTTCATAGAAATAACGCTCTGGGTATATACCACTTTCCCAAAATAGTTGTTGCACCCAACTCCACGAAAGAGATGATGCAGCTACTGTATAATTATTTGGAAAAACTAAGGCAACCCCCTGGTTGCCCATAAATTCTTTGAATCTTTTTTCAGAATCACTAAATTTTTTAACATGTGAATATTCTAGAAAATCATCTTTTTTACGTGGCTTCCTCAACTGCTTTCCTCCTAAGATAATTTCTTGAAACTACAACCCTAACAAATTCTGCCTCAGCGACTTTTTTATTATCTTTCGTCAAAATTCCAGAAAAATATATATAATTTCCATCAATTTTCGTAACTCTAACTCCCAAAACCAATTTATCACCAACCATCACGGGAAATATTTGTTTTACCTTCACACTCAAAACAACTGAAATCAAATCTTCTGGTAATACTTCTAATAAAATTTCATATCCCACTCTTACAAATTGTTTAATAATACCGGAAGTTGAAACAAAATGATAATTTCTCATTTCATCATCTTCGTCCCAAATATAAGAATCATCGGGAACAAACTCTATAGTTTTACTTATCCCCTCTATCTTCCTCCACAACACTATCATCCCCCTTAAGTAACTTCCTTAACTCTTCTCCACTAATTTCTTCTCTTTCTAACAAAATTCGAGCAAGTTCATCTAATTTTTCTCTATGTTTATTTAATATTTCTTTTGCCCTGTTATAACATGTGTTTACGATATTTTGCACTTCACTATCAATTAATTTTGCAACTTCTTCACTGTAATTTCTCATCCTTGTAATTTCTTTCCCCAAAAATACTTCTTGTTCCGTCTTTCCCCAAGCAAGTGGTCCAAAGTTATCACTCATACCAAGTTCACAAACCATTTTTCTTGCTATTTCCGTTGCTCTCTCAATATCATTTGCCGCACCACTTGTTATATCGTGAAAAACTATTTCTTCTGCCGCCCTTCCTCCCAACAAAGCTGTTATATTATCCATTAGTTCGTTTTTACTAATAAGGTACTTATCCTCTGCGGGAAGATGCAATGTAAATCCCAACGCTTTATAACCCCTAGGTATTATAGACACCTTATGAACCGGGTCAGAATTTGGTAATTCTGTTCCGACTATGGCGTGCCCTAACTCATGATACGCAACAATTTCCTTTTGCTTATTCGAAATCAATCTCGATTTTCTTGCAGGGCCAGCAATCACCCTATCAATAGCTTCTTCAAAATCATCCATAGTCATTTGTACCCTACCATCTCTTGCTGCAAGAAGTGCTGCTTCATTAACGAGATTTTCCAAATCCGCCCCAACAAATCCCGTCGTCCTTTTTGCCAAAATCCTTACATCTACATCTTCAGATATAGGTTTACCCCTAAGATGTATTTTTAAAATTTCTTCCCTTCCTTTTACATCTGGTGGGTCAACCACTACTTTTTTATCAAATCTTCCCGGTCTTAAAAGAGCGGGATCTAATATATCTGGTCTATTCGTTGCCGCCATCACGACTATTCCTTCTTTTACGTCAAACCCATCCATTTCCACCAAAAGTTGATTTAACGTTTGCTCCCTTTCATCATGTCCACCACCAAGTCCAGCTCCCCTATGTCTTCCAACGGCATCTATTTCATCGATAAACACAATACACGGTGCATTAGATTTTGCTTGGTTAAACAAGTCCCTAACTCTTGCTGCACCTACACCAACAAATAACTCCACAAAATCAGAACCACTTATATGAAAGAAAGGCACATTTGCTTCTCCCGCTACTGCTCTTGCAAGCAATGTTTTTCCAGTTCCCGGAGGTCCAACAAGCAAAACTCCTTTAGGCATCCTTGCACCTATTTTGTTAAATTTTCCAGGATTCTTTAAAAAGTCAACTATTTCCTGTAATTCTTCAACTGCTTCGTCCACACCTGCAACATCTTTAAAGGTTATCTTTTTCTTACCTGGAACCACCTTTTCGGCTCTACTTTTGGTAAAAGTAAACGCCTGATTATTTTTTCCTCCTAATCCCTTTATTAAAAAGCTAAACATAAAAAGCATTAAAATGAAAAATAGTAAATTTCCTACAATATTAACCCAAAAAGAACTATCTACACTTTTTTCACCATTTACGATTATTCCCTTATTAACCATTTTATTAATAAGGTCCATATCGTATTTAACCCATGGTGCATAAACGTTATACCTCTTTCCAGAAATAGTTCTTAATATTACACTTCCATCATCTTTTATCGTAACTTCTGCAATATCACCGGTATCTGATTCTAGTCTTTTAACAAAATCACTATACCTCATAGATGTTTCTGAGGTATTACTGTTGAAAAACACCCCCTCAAGTATCCAAAAAATACTTAAAATTATTAAAAGCCCTACAATTATTGATCCAATTCCTTTATTCAAAATAATAAACCTCCTTTCACATTCACAGATAATCCTTCTTTAGAGACACTTTCTTTATCAACGTAAACACCTGGAACAAAAAACACCGTTTCATTATCCACAAAAACGGGTATAATTCTCCTAATAAATGATGGGATCTTTTTCCTCACAAACATTTCCTTTAACTTTTTACCCCCTTTTATCTTATCTCCAAACTTCCAATTTCTTATAACAAAAGAACTCTTATTAAATATTATACCATCTTTGTCATTTTTTCCAATTTTTATATTAAAAGGTTCTACATAAATTTCCTGTGGAGCATTTATTTCGTAACGAAATTTTCTACTTAAAAAATCACCCAAAAAACCATACCCATACGATATTTCCACCCCATAATTTCCCCAAAAATTAACTTTAAAGGTTGTTTTGGAAAGATTTTTCTTCAGTCTATCAAGTTTTTCCTTATCAGGGGCAACTCCATAGTGTTTTAATGTCTGTCGTCTTACAAATTCAATTAAAACATAATCATCATCTGGTATCTTAAAAAGTATTCCATTTAAAAGTGGTACACTCTCTAAATTTATTTTTTTATCCACGAACTTTTCCAGTTCCCATAAATTCTCTACAAATCTAAAAACAGCCACCTCAAATGCCGGATTTATTTTTTTAAACTTTGGAACTATCTCATGTCTTATAAAATTTCTTGTGTATTTTACATCGTAATTTGTTTTATCTACCACAAAATCTATGTTATTTTCTTTTGCAAAAGATTCTATTTCAAATCTTGTATAAAAAAGTAAAGGTCTAATTATATCTCCACTTACAGGTTTCATTCCATAAATTCCAAATGGACCAGTCCCCCGTGAAATTCTAAAAAGTACATTTTCAACTAAATCATTCAAATTATGTGCAACTGCAATCTTTTTTACTCCTAATTTTTTCTTAAAGTTTCTCAAAATGCTATATCTTAACTTTCTTGCAGCTTCTTCAAGTGTCAATTTATTCTCTTTTGCATAACCTAATGCATCAACGCTTGATGTAAAACATGGAATATTTAACCTCTCACAAAATTTTTTCACAAAAATTACCTCATTTTTAGATTCCTTCCTTATACCATGATCAATCGTTGCACAAAAAATTTCTATTCCTATTTTTTCTTTTATCTCATTTAATATGTATAACAAAGTCATAGAATCCACACCACCTGAAACAGCAACCAAAATCTTATCATTTTCCGTGATAACACTATAATCGTTTATCTTCTCGATAAAACTCTCTATCGATAACACATTTTCACCTTCTTTTTATTTGCTAAATTCCACATTAGTAGTGTATAATAAAATTGATAAAATTAAAAGGAGGTTTTCATGTATGAAAGAATTAATAAAAAAACTTACCGAAACACATAGTCCAAGCGGTCGAGAAGAGAAAATTAGAAAAGTAATCCTCTCTGAGCTAGAAGGTTACATCGACGGTTATAAAGTAGATAAATTGGGAAATTTAATTGTCTGGAAAAACGGTTCATCTGGCAAAAAAATACTTTTAGATGCACATATGGACGAGATTGGGGTAGTAGTAACAAACATAGATGATAACGGATTTTTAAAAATTGACATGGTGGGTGGTGTATCACCTTATACGATCTTTCGTTCAAAAGTTAGATTTGGTAATGTTGTAGGTATAGTTGATGTTGAAGGAGAAACAGGTCAAATTTTAGCGGAAAACATAAAAAATATGTCCTTTGACAAAATATACGTAGATATAGGGGCAAAGTCAAAGGAAGAAGCAGAAAAAATTTGTCCTATAGGAACTTTTGGAACCTTTGATGGATACTTCATTGAAAACGGCGATTATTTCATCTCAAAATCAATGGATGATAGAATTGGTTGCGCAGTAATAATAGAAGTGTTTAAAAAACTTAAAAATACAAAAAATTCGGTATATGGAGTATTTGCAGTGCAAGAAGAAGTTGGAATAATAGGCGCAAGAGTTGCGGGCTATGATATTGATCCAGATGTGGCTATAGCAATTGATGTTACCGCCGCAGGTGATACTCCAAAAGCAAATAAAAGAGTATCAATGAAATTGGGAAGTGGAGCATGTATAAAGGTAAAGGACGGATATTCAATTAGTGATAAAGAAATGGTAAACGTATTAAGAGATCTTGCAGAAAAATACAATATACCATATCAAATGGAAGTTTTAATTTACGGTGGAACAGATGCACGTGGATATCAAAACACAAAAGCAGGTATTCCAAGTGCAACTATTTCTATTGCCACAAGGTATATTCACACACCAAACGAAATGGTACACAAAAAGGATGTAGAAGCCACTATTGAGTTGATTTTGAAATACGTAGAGGAGGGAATTTAAGCTGCGTTCTTTTACACCCTTGGAATTAAAAATACTAAGCACTCTTATACTTATTTTATCTTTAATAACATTACTACTTCTAATATCAACTATTTATCTGTACATCAAAAAATCTTCTGTAAACGTAGATGTTGTATACATTCCAAAAAAACTTGAATTCAGAAATGTAACTGGGAGTGAAAAGCTCCCAGATTTTTCATTAGATTCCACAACTACTATGATCAAATTTGAAACATTTAATTATGATAAACTGTTAGTACATTCACTTGATATCTTAGAATACAGCACAGATGTTTCCACCTTTGTGGTAGACTCACAAAATGCCCTTAAAATAGTAAAGTTAAGTAAAAATTTTTTAATCAACAAGTTATCAGAGGATACATACTTTTTAGTAGTACCATCAAAGATAAGGCTCCCAGGTCTTCTTGCCGGAAAAAGTGTATACACAATATTCTTAAAAACAGGTGAAAATGCAGAACCTATTTTTAGAGATATTCTAAATCTAAGATCAAATGGCTTTTCATCATTTGCAATAAAATTTAAAAGGAATAATAAAATCTTCTATTCACTTTGTTTAGGCGCTTTTCCAGATATCGATTCTGCTAAAGAATATTTAAACAATTTAAACGTAAAAGAATTAAAAATATATACATATAGGCCATACGCAGGGAGAATAACACATTAAGGAGGAAGAAAATGGAGATAATTCTTGGAATCATACAAGGTCTTACCGAATTTTTACCCGTTTCAAGTTCTGGACACTTAAGTATGTTCTCAAAAATTCTAAACATAGATTCAAATTTATCTATTTTTGCACTTTTACATCTTGCAACATTAGCCGCAATTATAATTTTTGTATGGAAAGAATTATTTGAAATAATAAAAGGATTTTTTAAATTTGAAAAAAATTATATAAATCTTGTACTTAAAATTATTGTCTCTACAATACCTGCAGCAATTTTTGGTCTTTTATTTGAAAACAAAGTGGAATCTTCCATTTCAAATCTTAAAATTATCTCTTTCTTCTTTTTAGTAACGAGCGCCGCGCTTTTTATTTCCGACAAACTAAAGGGAAAGAAAAATTATTTTGAAATAACATATACCGATGCATTAACAATCGGTTTATTTCAGGCGTTGGCAATATTCCCAGGAATATCAAGAAGTGGATTCACACTATTTGGCGCATTAATGATAGGATTAAAAAGAGAATTAGCGTTAAAATATTCTTTTCTAATAAGTATTCCCGTAATATTAGGGGCAGGTATACTAGGTGTAAAAAACATGTCTATTAATACAATCTATTTAACCTCTGCGCTAGTTGCTTTCATATTCGGTTTATTTAGCTTATTTATACTTAAAAAAGCTACTATCTCAAAAAATCTTAAGATATTTTCCATATATTGTCTATTTGCATCTATTCTCTCATTTATATTAGGGGGGATTTAAATGTTCAAGATACATGCTGATCATCTTTTAACTCCAACGGGAAATACTCCAAAAAAAGGAAAAGAAATGCAAGAATTATTCGAGGCATTTGACGTAGATGTGATAATTGATCATGGAAAAATTTTGGACATAAAAAAGCACAAATCAAAATCTGATTATACAATTAATGCAAAACTTGTAACTCCCGCCTTTGTAGATGCACATACACACATTCCATTCTATGGAAAACGTGCAAATGAATTTTACATGAGAGCACGTGGGAAAACCTACTCTCAAATATTCGAAAAAGGTGGGGGAATTCACAGCAGCGTAAAGATGGTAAGAAACGCAACTGTAGATGAAATAGTAAAAGAAAACATTAAATATTTAAACCTCTTAAAACAAAACGGAATATGTGCAATTGAAGGGAAAAGTGGATACGGTCTTGAAAAAGTAAGTGAAATAAAACAGCTAAAAGCGATATCAATATTAAATGAAATACAGGATGTGAAAGTGATCCCAACATTTTTGGGGTTACATGCAATTCCAAAGGATAGTGATAAAACAGAATATATAAAAAATGTAAAAGAATGGCTAGATGATATCAAAAGTTTCACAAATACAATAGACGTATTTTGCGATAAAGGTGTGTTTCTCCCGGAAGATATTGAGGATTTTTTTAATTTTGCCAAAGAAAGGGGATTTAAATTAAGATTCCATGCAGATGAAATAGCAAATGTCGGTGCAACAAAACTTGCGGTGAAGTTACATGCAGTCTCTGCAGATCATTTATTAAAAATAGATGAAGAAGAAATAGCTTTACTTTCAAAATCAAATACAGTTGCAACATTAATGCCAGGCACAAGTTTCTACCTTGGTGAAACATTTGCAAATGCAAGAAAAATCATTGATAAAGGTGCGGCAGTTGCTTTAGGTTCTGATTTTAATCCTGGTTCATGTCCAATCTTTTCACCATCGTTTGTTATGCATCTTGCCATAAGATTTTTAAAAATGGAACCAGAAGAAATCTTAACAGCTTACACTTTAAACGCTGCACATGTGCTTGGAATTGAAAATGGAAAAATAGAGCCGGGATTTCAATGTGATATTGCCCTTTGGAACACAAATGAATTTTTGGATATTCCCTATATGTTTGATCAAAACTTTCTAAGAGGTATTATAATCAACGGAAAGGTGACTATGTATGAAGTTTTTTAAACGTGCAGACATTGTTTTAATCCTTATAATAGTCCTTTTTTCCGTAATATTTTTTCCAAAAGTTAGTAAAAATTCCATTTTCGTGGTAAAAGTTAACGGGGAACTCTATTTAAAACTAACAAAACCCGGAGCATACAAAATAAAAGATAACAATGGAAAAGTCCTTTCAATTGTACACTTTGACGGCGAAAAAGCTTGGATAACAGATTCAACTTGTCCTTTAAAGATTTGCGAAAAAACTGGTAAAATAGACAAAGGAGGAAAAATAATTTGTGTTCCAAACAAGATAGTCGTAGAATCGAAAGAACAAGAATTACAAACCTGGTAATATACGCCCTTTTGGTGTCAATATCTTCCGTAATGTTTGTTATAGAAAAATACATTCCATATCCTGTACCTGCTGGAAAATGGGGGTTTTCCAATTTTGTAATATTATACACCGTATTAAACATTGGCTTTAAAGGTGGAGTGTTAGTAGGCACTTTAAAAACATTAATTGGAAGTATATTTACCGGAACAATATTTACCCCTCCTTTCTTTATGGGCTTTTTTGGTATAATCGCAGCTGTGACCTTTCAATGGTTATTTTCAAAATTAAATTTTTTTGGATACATTGGAATAAGCGTTATAGGTATGATTGCAAATAACTTTACACAAGTCTTAGTTGGAAGTATAATCATAAGGAGTAACTCTATATTTTCTTTTTTACCACTAATGATTGGACTTGGCATTATTTCTGCAATAATTAATGCCATCCTTGCACAAAAAATGGAGGAGATATTTAATGAATCTAATTTTGGCAACAACATCTCCTAGAAGAATAGACATATTCAAAATGCTAAATATCACGTTCAAAGTGATACCACCAAATATAAACGAAAACATAAATGAAAAAAATCCAGAAGAATTGGTAAAAAAACTTTCACTCACTAAAGCAAAAAGTATTAAAGAAAAAGGTATAATAATTGCAGCAGATACAATTGTCTACTTTAATGGCAAAATTTTTGGAAAACCTAAAGATTACGATGAAGCATACAATATGCTTAAAACCCTTTCAGCAAATTGGCATACAGTATACACTGGAGTAACCATTCTAACAGAAAATGAAACAATCACATTTTGTGAAAAAACAAATGTGAAATTTAAACCTTTAACTGATGAATTGATAAAATACTATATAAATACGTCAAAGCCATTTGATAAAGCAGGTGCATATGGTATCCAAGAGCTTGGTGCTATACTTGTAGAAAAAATAGAGGGGGATTTTTACAACGTTATGGGATTTCCAATTTCAAAAGTCTGGGATATCTTGTGGGATAGGGGGATAATAAATGCTTCCACGGGAAAAACTTCTGGTGGATGGCGCGGAAAAACTTTCTAATTATGAACTAATATCCATTCTAATTAGAACTGGAACAAAAGATAAAAACGTATTTGAACTCTCAAAAAAATTACTCGAATATTTTGACAACAGTCTTCTAAAATTAAGCAAAGCAAGTATAGAAGATTTATGTAATGTAAAAGGACTTGGCAAGGCAAAAGCTGCTACAATATTTGCAGCAATCGAACTCTCAAAAAGACTTTTAAATGAAGAAAGAAAAGGAAAAACATTAAATTCACCTGAATTAGTATACGAATATTGCAAAGATATGAAACAATACGATCAAGAAGTGGTAAGGGTAATAATGCTCAACTCTAAACTTTCAGAAATTACTTCAAAAGATATAACAATCGGACTTATAGACACAAGTCTTGCACATCCCAGGGAAATTTATAGAGAAGCTATTAAAAACTCCGCAGCATACATCATTCTAGTACACAACCACCCATCTGGAGATGTAAAGCCAAGTAAAAATGACAAAGATTTAACTTTTAAAATTAAGGAAGCAGGGGAAATAATAGGTATAAAGTTGCTTGACCATATAATTGTTGGAAATGGATTTTACAGTTTTAAAAAAAATAAATTACTTTAAGGGGTGTCAAAATGGAAAAAGAAGATAAACTAAAAAATATTTTAGAACTCAAAAAAAAATTGGAAAAGGAATTAGTAAAAACTGGGAAAAAGAAAAAAGAAAAGATTAAAAATAATCCTAAAAGCGGCAAAGATATAAAAAAATTAAAAGAAAAACTTATAAAAAAAGCAAACATTTCAAAAGAAGATAGCTACACTATTTTCGATATCAATAAGCAAGATTATGATGCAAGTATTGAAGAAATAATCAACACTTTAAGAAAATTTTCCATCACCGACAAAATATTTCTTGCATTAATAAACATTTTAGAGGGAAATTTCGATGAAGCTAGCAAGTTTTTAAACCAAAATACGGTAATTTCAAAATACAACTTGCTACTTACAAAACTCTATAAAAAGCAAAACATATCAAACGAAATCGTCGAATTTATCAAAAACAATACGCATTCCATATACCCTTATCTATTACTTTTGGAGTATTACATTGCAAATGGATTATCCAAAAACTTTTCAAAAATATTATCTCAACTCTCAAATATAGATAGCTTTTTTAAAATTATCCTCGATGCCTATATGGGGAACCAAATAGATACAAATACCTTAAAAAACATAATTAAAACAAAAGTTTTTCCGTCTCTCACTCTATTTTTCATCAAAAAGAAAAACTTTGAATCAGAAAACACCAAAAGTTTTTGTCTAAACACAAACTACAGTTTAATTGAAGGAAAGATACCACCAAACAGACCATACTGTATAAAATCAGTTTTTGCAAATACCGCCTGGGCACTATTAAATGGCCGTGAAATAAATCTCAATAACCTAAAAAGGTTCGAAAAAACCCCAGAATATAATCTATTTTTTGGTTTCTTCTATTACAACAACAACTTGTTTGAAAAATCAAAGATATTTTTTAGTAAATTTGAAAATCAAGTGGAAAAATACGAAATTAAACTATTTTTTAAGAAAGAAACGTTTGTTGGTTTAAAGCAATTTTATTATATTCCCAGAGGTTATCAAAAAAAATTGAGTGGAAACATATTCGACATTATCCACCAAAATCCAGAGTACGACTTCTACGTTGAATACTTTGATCCAGAAGTTGTTAGGTTATTATTTTCGGAAAAACATTGTAAACTAATATACGGTGATTAATATGAAAAAGATAATATTAATTCTTCAATTGATTTCTATAGTTGCATTTTCAAAATTTTCATTTTTTACCACAAACTATATCGAAAATTTAGAAAATGGGTTACAAATAAACCTAAGTTATGCGTTTGGAAACTGGCAGAAAAGTTATATTCTAAAAGGCGATGGACCTGGAAGGGCTTTAAATCCTGCAGAAAGCGGATTCTATATCTTTGAAAAAATCCCTCCCTATCTAAATTTTGAGATTTTATTTCAAAATAATAATTTTGTGCTCTATACCAATGTACCATTTTCCAAAGAAACAACTGTAAAAATTAAAGATCCTTTCTTAAATTTTTCATTTACATCTTTTGATATGAACGGGCCTGAAAACTTTTTACTTGGATATCTAAAAAAAGATCTATTTATAGGCATCGGAAGATATCCCATTAAATGGGGGGATTCAAAATATCCCATTACAATATCAGATACTACTTTCCAAGATAATCTTACAATTTCAAAAAAATTTGAAAATTTCACTTATACTTACCATTTTATTTCTTCTTTTCCACTTCTAACAAAAGAAGAAAAGCACATTCAAGAAAACTACTACGAAAAACACACACCAAACTTATATTTTTTTGAACCATTTAAAACTATTGTCGCACACAGATTTGAGTTCTTCTTAGATGATTTTAGAATAGCAATAGGTGAGTTAAACGTAGTAGGTGGAAAAGCACCAGATTTAATTGATTTAAATCCACTAATGTTTTTTCACAACACATATGGCGAAGGCTATTCAAACGTCTTATCATCTGTAGATTTTTCGTATAGTTTTAAAAACCTTAAAATATTTGGAGAATTTGCACTTGACGACTATATAACCCCAACAGAAACAGAAGATTACAAACCCAATGCATACGGATATAATTTAGGTATTGAATTTAATCTTGATAATTTTAATATTTGGTTTGAATACGATTTTACAAGCGAGTGGATGTATATTACAAATTACCTTCCGTATTTAAGGATAAACGTAAGACATTTTTATCTTGATAACAATAACAGTCCTGGGAGGGCACTTGCAGATTTTCCACTTGGATTCAGATATGGTCCAGACGCAACAATGGTCTCCATGGGTGGAAATTACAAAATAGAAAATTTAAAAATTTCATTTACATATAATTTTCTTGTCAAAGGTACGGTAAATGATGATGGAAAAATAAGATGGAAGTGGTTTTGGGATGCATGGAATGAAAATGTGTCACCACAAGGTATAAAAATAGAAAAATCAACTGATTTGATGTATAATATTATTGACCTTTTAGTTGTATACAACTTTTTTAAATTTAACATCTTTAAAGTAAACGACAATATACTATTTATTTTTAGTACAGAGGTGAAAATATAATGTTTACAGTGGCATTTTATGTATTAAATATACTAATCTCTTTGATAATAGTACTCTATGGAAAATACAAAAATGAAAAGAGAACAAATTACCTTCACGAAAATAGAAATCCAGATTACAATCCGCTAGTTTCTGTTATAATCCCATGCTATAACGAAGAGGAGGTAATTGAGAACACAATAAAAACTGTAGCAGACAGTAGCTACAAGAATATTGAAATAATAGTGATAGATGATAATTCTAAGGACAAGACATATGAGCTTGCAAAAAAACTCGAAACAAAATACAAAAATTTAAAAGTTATAAAAAAGAAGGGAGAAAAAGGAAAACCACAATCTATAAACGAAGCAATGAAAATCGCAAAAGGTGATATTATACTATTCATAGACGCTGATGCAAGAATTCCAAAAAATTACATTTCATCCCATATCTTTTGCTTTTCAAATCCAAAAGTGGAAATGATCTTTACAAACTTCGAAGCATACAATTTCAAATTTAAACCCGTATTCATTATTCAAGAAATTTATTTCAATTTTGTAAAAACTATTTTCTATTCAAATATAATAGTTAGAATGATATTTATGGGAAATGGTGTCTTCTTTAAAAGAAGTCTTCTTGAAAAAATACTTCCTATTGATCCGAAAACATTAGTTGATGACTTTAGCATGGCCACAAAATTGTCAAAACTAAAAGTAAAAGAATATTATTCTACTTATCCCTATATAAATATCCAATTTGCAACAAATTTCAAAGATTTATGGAAACAACATAAAAGATGGTATATAGGTGGATTTAGAGAAATGTTTCAACGTATAAAAGAGGGAAATTTTTCATTTTTATTCTATTACATGTTGGTAGGATTTATAATTTTCTTACCATTTATATCCATAGTATTAGATATGTTTTTTCACATTGGAATGTTAAAATTTGTTCTAGGATTAATAATTTCAGTATTTATTTTGATGTGGGTTAGTTCTCTTGATAGTAGACAATTTGGTTTTTTCTCACTTGTTTATTCTTTCTTTTACGTACCCATTTTAATGATTTTCGAACTCTTAGTGCTAATTTACAGTTATATTATAGGTCCGTTTAATAAAAAAATTCAGTGGTATAAAGTAAAGAGGGAAAAACTTTAATGAAACTTATGAAAATTTCTGTTGTAATTCCCGTTTTAAACGAAGAAACAAGCCTTGAAAACACGTTAAAAAGCATCAAAAATCAAACGTATAAGAATTTTGAAATTATAGTTGTAGATAACGGAAGTACAGATAAATCCGTAGTGATTGCGAAAAAATACACACAAAATGTACTTTTTGAGAAAAAAAAGGGC
This sequence comes from Thermosipho sp. 1070, assembly GCF_001682135.1. Taxonomy (NCBI): domain Bacteria; kingdom Thermotogati; phylum Thermotogota; class Thermotogae; order Thermotogales; family Fervidobacteriaceae; genus Thermosipho; species Thermosipho sp. 1070. The sequence continues at coordinate 443,736 of NZ_CP007121.1, forward strand.
CCAATAAATGCAATAGTAAAAGGGTTCAAATATGCAGCTGGAGATATATTGATAACATGCGATGCAGACTCTATATATCCAAAAGATTATTTTGAAAAAATTGTAAAAAAATTCAAAAAGAAGAAAAATCTTTGTGCAATCTATGGACCTTTTCTATTTATCGAAAACAACAAATTCTCAAACTTTTTTGTGTGGCTCTTTTACATAACATCAGATTTTCTTTCAAAAATATTCACAAAGACATATATAGTAGGTGCCGCTAACTTTGCAATAAAAAAAGAGTGCTATCTAAAGTCAGGTGGATACGATACCACAAATAATTTAGCATCAAAAGATTTTCGTCTTGCAAAAAAATTATCCAACCTTGGTAAGGTCTCATTTTCTCCTTTTCTTCTAGTTCTAACATCGAATAGAAGATTTAAAAAAGAAGGATTATTAAAAAGCTTAAAAAAAGCTTTTGATTTATGGGCAGATGTGGCTTTCAATATCAACAAGATAACCTACAGCACTTATTACACAAAAGAATATTACAGGAGGAAGAATGAAAAAGAAAAATAAAATTATTATAGGAATTATTTTATCCATTATTATATCCGGAGTTATCTTGCTCTTTTACAGTTTTTCATTAAACAAAAACATAATAAAAACGATATTTTTTTCGATTAATTACAAAGAATTTTTATGTGCAATTATTCTCGTATTACTGAGCTTTATACTAGACGGCATTAAGCATTATATTGTTTTTAAAACCTTAAATCAAAAAATAAACTTAATATCTTCGATAAACTCATGTTTTGTTACGGGATATTTCTCATCAGTTACACCTTTTTCAATGGGTGGTCAACCTTTTCAAATATACTACTTAAACAAGCATGGGGTTGATTCAGCATATGCTACACAGATCGTATTTCTAAGACTATTTGAAATGATCTCATTAATGTTCTTTATTGATTTAAACTATATTGTTTTTTTATCTAATAAAATTTACGGTATTTCAAATAAAATTATATTTTTAGGATTAATACTGACACTTGCATCCTCAATTGCAATACTTTTTGGAATAGTTTTTCCAAAAACATTTATAAAACTTCTACATACTTTTAAGAAGTGGAATTTTCTTTCAAAAATAGTTAATTTTGAAAGACTGGAAAATTGGTTTCACAAGCTTGATATGGTAATAAAAAAAATATTTAACGAACATAAAAAGTTAATATTAGTGGACTTTATAATGATGTTTTTACTATTAATTTTTCAAAGTTATGTTTTTTACTACTCCATATCAATATTTACAAATATGAATTTAAGCTTTTTTAAGTTTTTTTCCATAACAAACATAGTAAACGCTGTGGCATTTTTGGTTCCAACACCTGGTGCTAGTGGAAGCTTTGAAATAGTGTATACCAATGTTTTATCCGAATTTGCTACAGATAAAGAAGCTATTATTAAAGGCGTATTATTTTATAGATTCCTCTCATATTACCTTCTAATAATAATAGGAACAATTATTTTAATACCTTTAATAAAAAAGAAAACAAACTAATTTTTATTCACTCCATTTAAGAAAATAAACACACTTACAAACCATGAAACTACCAATCCTATTACAACAAGTTCACCGAATTCCTTTAACAATTCGCCTTGTGCAAGCAGAAAACTACCAAACGCTATAACAGTAGTTAAAACAGATACAGTAACGGCTTTTTCCGTTTTCATTATGCTTTCCTTCCCATAAAAAACACTGTGAGACAAATGAACCATACTATCCACACCAATTCCTAAGAAAATGGGAATAATAAGTAAATTCAAAAACGTCAATTCTATTTTAAAAATCAAATATCCTATTCCAATTGTAGACAAAATGGATAATATAACATAAAAAGTTATTTTTAATGATTTTTTTAAACTTTTTTGATCAACAAACAATGTAAATATAATAGCCAAAAAGACAAAGTACACCGCATTTTTTGTAGAATCAACTAAATATACCATAACTTTGTAAAATAATGCAGGATATCCAAAAACCTTTTCACTTTTTAACTCGTTATCAAATATTTTCTTTAAATTGTTATTTTCCCACAAATTGAGCTTTTCTTTTGCATACAATAAAAAGTATCTGTTACCATTTGTATCGTAAAAAAACAACGCTGGAATATCCTTTTCTATACTAGAAACAACATCTTCAAACGTTTTTGCAGATTGCAAAAGTCCCAAAGTTTCAATTAAACTATTGTACAAACCATACTTCTTAAAGACTATATCAAGTATAGGCTCACTAACTATCTGGTTTATCTTCCAATAAAATGCCGGACTTATTTCTTTTAACCTCTCAGGATCATTCATAAATGATAAAATGGAAAATGTGTTAGAAAAATATCTTGAATTTTCTATCTTTTTCTTTATGTTCTTCAACGATTCAAAATCTCTTGCACCCAGCACTATCTGACCTATTCCAAATTCTCCAAACTTTTCCTCTGCAAGTTTTAAAGCTATGTTAAATTCTGAGTTTTTGGGGACAAGTCCGGGAGGAGTATACGAAAAGTTTTTAAAGGCAAAATATGCTCCAAAACTCGTAACAATAACCACACCCCAAACAAAAAAAGTTATAGGTTTAAACCTTCTTGTTAATTCCAAAAATTTGGAAAAATACTCTTTTTTTGGAACTTTAATTCTGTCAAAGAATCTCGAATACAGCGCAGGAATTAAAAAATTCATAAACGTATAAAATACCAATACACCTATTCCGGAAGAAATACCCATTTCTTTTAGTGGACGAGACGGACTTAATGCAAGCGCAAATAAAGAAATAGAAGTTGTAATTGCAGAAATAAACGAAGGTATAAAATTTTCTTTAATAGCTTCAATTATACTTTGCGATGATTTCCCATACAATCTTAAATTTTCATGAATTTTAGCGGTTATATGTATTCCATAATCTATACCAAGTCCCAATAACATTGCATTAACAAAGGATGTAACTATATTTATCTCTTTAAACAAAAACACAATTATCCCCAAACTCGTTCCCATAGCAAGAATCATAACGTATAACAAAAAAAACATAGTACTTGTGCTCCCATACGAAATTAAAAGCAAAATGGAAATCCCTACTAAAGATACCAAAGTAGTAATTTGAAAATCCTTTGACACTTGTAAATTGCCCGTATAATTACTCATTGCTGAACCACTAAAGAGTACATTCACACCAAACTTTTCAGATATATCATCGGCAATTTTCTTTAACTTGGGGATTGCCACACTTAAAAATTTAACATCCGTTACAGGTTTAACCATTGAGAAATTCATTAACATTAGAGTTTTATCATCGGAAATAAGATAATATTTTTTTATTCCACTTCTTGAAAAAAAATCATCTGCAAAATTAGATACCGCAGAAATTGCACTTCCTAAATTTCTCCAAAATCTAAAATCAATCACAGAACGTGGTTCTACATTTACAACTGCATTGTAATAACCAATTATACTGTCAATACTGTTCTCATCCACGGTAAAAATCCCATATTTTATAAGATTTTCCGGATTGTCAAATGCCTCTGCTTTTAAAATGTAACTTGTCTTTTCAAATTTATCTTTCATTTCATATGCAAGTTTACCGGCATTTACACCATTATTTAATTCAATGACTATCAACAAAGTGTTTGAAATCACCTTTTCTTTTGTAAACTTAACTAAATCTTGAAACTCCTTTATATTTTTTGGTGCAAGTTCTGTAAGTTCTGCATTCACCTTTAAATTTATAAGACTATACACGCCAAGAAATAATCCAAAAACCGAAAAAACAATTATTATCAACCTTGAATGATTTATTAAAAACTTTCCAAGGCGTTCTATCAATCATCTCACCCCCATAATAAACACATAGAACGCAAAAAGCCTTAAAATTGCAACTTTTTTTCTACTTTCAAAATCTAATTTTCTAAAATTTGAAATCAAAAAACAAAAAAGAAAAGAAAATCTAGAATCTACGGAGATATGGAAGAACACATTTATTAAAAATATTAGGTAAACAAAAACCGGAACAAATGCATAAAACCAAAAACGGGATAATTCATTAAAAAGAAAGTTTTTTCCATCTAAAGAAGCAATTATACTAAAGACGAGAAAATATATCGCAAAAAATCCCAAAACAAAAGAAGATAGTGTAAATTTTTCAACATGTAATACAAATGAAGAAAGCACATACACAACCAAAAATTCAAAAAAAACCAATATACTTCTAATCATATTTAACAACCCCATATTTTTTCAAAAGTTCTTCTTCAATCTTATTTTTTACATCAAAATTCACACTTTCACCCTTTAACACTTTGATAACTGCTTCTCCAAAGGATAAATTACTTTCACCTTTTCTTATATGTGGAACATAGTAAAACACAAATCTATCGTAAATTAAAGCCTCAAAAAATATACTCCCCCACCAATATTTCCTTAACACATATTTTTTTCTATAATCTACTTTAAAGATTTTAAAATAATATTCCACGCTATCCAAAACTTTTTTACTTTCAACTAAAAAAGGGGAATCACCGTATATCAAGTTTTCGGAAAGTATTTTTTGCATTATTAACATGTTTTTAAATTTTCTTACATAATCAAAGTAAGGATTAACAAATAAGACAAAAGGTGGAGATTGTATTTCTACAATCTCCGAATTTAAGTTCTTTACAACCAAAAAAGAAAGTAAAACAACAACATTAACAAGCAAAATTAAAAGCGAAATAAATGCAATTCTCATTTTTGTTCAAGAAAGTACTGTATTGCCCTCTTAATATAAGGATCATCTATATCCACCTTGGTAAACTCTTTTGTATAATCCACCACTTCTTCTTTGTGTTCTAACCTTGTCGCTTCATCGGTTATATATATATTAGGTTCAATTCCCACTCTATGAATATCTTTTCCGCTTGGTGTTTTGTAGTGTGCTATCGTAATAAACGCAACGCCGCCATTGCTTAATGGGAAGCCCTGTTGAACTGATCCTTTACCAAATGTCTTTTTCCCAATTACAACCGCTCTATTATTTTCTTTAAGTGCACCTGTTACTATTTCAGATGCCGATGCTGAACCTCCATTAACCAATACAACCATAGGTACTCTTGGGAAATTATTACCTTCACTCAAATATCTTTCAATTTTTCCAACCCTTGGTTCAACCGTCACAATTAACTTTTCTTTATCTAAGAACATACTTGCAACATCTATCGCACTATCCAAGTAACCTCCAGGATTATCCCTTAAATCTAGTATTAAAGCTGTAACTCCCTTATCATATATCTTTTTCAAAGCCTCTTCTAACTTTTTAGAAGAAGGTTGATTAAATTGCGTAAGTCTTACATAACCTATTCTTCCCATCTCTGTTTCAACAAATCCATACTTTACAGGAGTAATTTTTATTATCTCTCTAACAATATCAAATTCTAAAACTTCTTCTCCTCTCAACACTGTAAGCTTTACCTTGGTGCCTGGCTCTCCTCTCATCATATTAACTGCATCCATGTATGAAACGTCCTTTACAGGCGTTCCATCTATACTAATAATTAAATCACCTGACTTTAAACCAACTCTCCACGCAGGAGTACCATACATCGGACTAATTATTTTTATCGCCATGGATTTTGGATCATAAGTAACTTCTATCCCCAAGCCTCCATACTCACCTTTATTCTCAATTTCTCTTTCTTTGTAAACTTCACTGTTGTAATAATAACTAAAATCATCCCCCAATCCCTTTATCAATCCATCAATACCTAAATCAATTACTTTGTTCACATCTACGTTGTTCATATCGTAATAATAATTTAAAATATAATACAAAGTTTCGGCAAGAGGTGTTAAACGTTCTTGAAACGTCTTTTCAGTTGCTCCACTTAAAAAAATAGAACCTATAAACAAACCAATAAGAACAAGGGTAATTGTAATATAATTTTTCTTATTCACCAAAAACACCTCCCATTTTTCTCAAAACCTTAGTTGCAAAAACAAGGTAAGTAGTATGTGCCACCATCCTATCAAAAGGCCTTAGCCTCTCCGGATTTGGTTTAAACCTTCTCATTAAATTTTCCCATACTTCAACATCTATAAAAGGATATTCATACAACCTTTCGAGAACTTGTTGGACTTGATTGGTTGTAGGGCAAATTATACCTATCTTTCCTCCACCTTTTAGTGCTTGCCAACATTGCTGGATATAGTTATATGGATCGGGAACATCTAACAACAAAGCATCTATATTCATTTCGTCAAATCCTTGAGCAATATCTCGTAACTTTAACTCAACAAATTTATCCAAGTTCCAGCCTTCCAAATTTTTCTTTGCAAGGTTATAAAAATCCTCTCTTCTTTCATAACCGTAAACCTTTCCTTTGTTTCCCACAATCCTTGCAAAAGCACCACACATTGCGCCACTTCCAACACCAGTGTCTATAACTCTACTACCAGGTTTTATATCCAATTTGAATAATATGTAGGATGCATCTTTAGGATAAACTATTTGCGTTCTCCTCTTCATATTAAATATCAAATCTATATATGTAGGGGGTAATATATAAAAGGTCCTTTCCTTTTTTCCAAAAGAAATGAGATCTCCATATTCTTTTCCTATCAAATCATCCATATTAACATGTCCTAAATGTGTACCTTTTTTCTTTCCCTTTTCCACCGTTATAATAATCTTACTACCATCTTCCCCGTATAATAAGACTTTATCTCCTTCTTTAACCAAGACTTTTCCTCCTCTTTAAAACCTATATCCTATTTCAATAGGTATCGTTTGAATTTTTTCCGCTTTTACGTACAAAACAGAATAAGAAAATGAGACAAAAAAGTTTTTAAAATAATACCTTACTCCTGCTAAAACCACATATCCAAGTGAATCAAGGGAAAAACCAAGTATCGCTCCACCTTTTCCGTATATAGCAAATTCTCCAAAGGAAGTTTTTCTAATGTATTTTCCATAATTTTCAAATGAAAAACTATTCATCAGACATTGCATAGAAAAACCAAATTCCGTATTGTTGTTCATAGAAATAGGAAAACCAATACCTATTGAATAAAAGCTATTATCAGTTCCATCGAATGTAAAATTCCAACTTCCATAAAACTCAATTGCAAACAAAGATATAGAAACTATCATTAATAAAATAACTGTTTTTTTCATAATTTATCCCCCTATTTCGTTTTTCAACTGATTTAATTTTTCTAAATCAATGTACAACCTTTCCAATGTCTTATCCCCAACCTTTATCTTTATTGATGACTTCGTAATAGTTGGAAGTTCCCTTATTCTCACACTAAATTTACCCAAAGCATCAAATAACTTAGCCAAAGCAGGCTTCGTCAAAGTTGTTTCAGGTCTAAATATTTTCACCACATTATCTAATGTAAAATAATCAAACAATTTCAAACCTCTAGAAGTCATTCTTTGCAAAAACTCTCCAAAATTTGTAGAATTAAATCCATATTTCTTAGAAAGTTCCAATACTCTCCCTGATTCCAATATTGCATAATAACTATACACTGCATTTGTATTAAACATATCTTTCAAGATTTCCAAGGATAACACTGGACTTGAAAAATTTATCTCTTTGCTAAATTCAGGGTGATACATGTGATTTTTTACCTTAATTATATTCACCATCCTCATGGTTTTATCCACCACTATATAATAACCTTCACTATTTTCTTTATCAATAAACAAATATTGAGTTTTTGTTTCACCATTAAACTCTGGACTATTTTTCACGGTAAATACTTTCCAAAAGAAAAATCCAAAAATAACCAACAATACAAAGACTATCAAAAGCGTAATCCAAATTCCCACTGAATTTCTCCTTCTCCTTCTCATTTTAATCCTCCTTTTCTTTTACTTATCAAATAATTCCAACATTCAACACTCTCCTTTAAAATGAACAAATTTCTAGAAAGTGCATACATTATCTTATTTTTCATAACTTCAAAAAAAGCCATATTCAAATCTTTATAGGCAACTTCTCTTAAATAAGAAACCTTTGGATAATTTCTTGTCTCTTCCAATGAATCTGCAAGAAAAAGCAGTTTCCCATACACTCCAAAACTTTTAAATCCGGAAGTATGATATCTAACGGCGTTTAAAATATCTTCATCAACAATTCTAAATCTAAATTTAATGTATTCTGCGGCAATCTTCCCGTGTAACAAAATAGGATGCATCCTGTCTTCTAAAGTTATATCTATTCCATACGCCTTTGACATTTTTAACAATTTTTCCTCTGGTAAATCTCTGAACACATCGTGAATATAACCCAAGAATTCTGCAATCCTTGTATCTAATCCATGTATTTTCGCAAGGGTAGAGGCAAATTTTGCCGTTCCTAATACATGCGGTAACCTTTCTTTATTTACCAAAATTTGCACTATTTTATTTACCTCATCCAAATCGTAATTCGTTATCAATCATACACCTCCTTGTAAACATTTTCAACCGTGTATTTTCTCTCCAAATATTCTATCAGAGACTCTTGAGTTCTAAAGGTAGACGACTTATCTAAACTAACAAATGCTATTCCTAAGGTTAAAATTTCTTTTGAATTTTGATTAGCCAATTCAATTGCAGAAATATTATACTTTGACCTTATTTCACTAAGAAGTCTTTTAACAATAGAGCGCTTTTCCTTTAGAGAATTTATGCCAAAAAGTTTTATATCAATTTCCAAAAAACTTACCGGCATTTTACAACTCCTCGACTGTAAAATTATTATTTGTATAGATACAAATTTCACTCGCAATTTTTATAGACTCAAGCGCAATTTCCTTAGCTGACAAATCCGTATGTCTTAAAAGAGCCCTTCCCGCAGCCATGGCATAAGGTGAACCAGAACCTATAGAAGCAATATCATCTTCTGGTTGAATTACCTCCCCTGTACCAGAAATTATAAAGGTATATTTTTTATCAGCAACTAAAAGTAGAGCTTCTAATCTTCGTAGCACCCTATCAGTTCTCCAGTCCTTCGCAAGTTCCACTGCTGCTTTTAATAAATTTCCTCCCCATTCTCTATACTTTGTCTCAAATCTATCAAAAAGTGCCATTGCATCCGCCACTGATCCTGCAAATCCCGCTAAAACATTTCCATCACCCATTTTCCTCACTTTCTTTGCATTTCCCTTCATTATAGTACTTCCATACGTAACCTGTCCATCTGATACCATCACTACAGAATCACCTTTTCTTACACATACCACCGTTGTAGATCTCCACCTCATAACTGCACCTCCATACCGGCTTTCTTTAATCTATTCATCACCGAAAATAATATTCCTTTTTCTTCAAGTTTTTCAACATATGCAACATTAAATTTAGTTTTATCAAATTCCCTCAAAATCCTAAACAAATTTTGAGCTATCGTGTATGGATTTTCAAGGGTTCCCAATACAATTACCCTATCACGTGGATAAAAATCTTTATGATCCACTGGACATAAAATAACACCATTTTCTTTCTCCACAAACTTTTTTATCTTTTCTCTAATACTCAAACCAAAAATATAAACGGGCTTTTCAGGAGCATAATGTCTATACTTCATACCAGGAGCCTTCGGGTTTGTAACAGCCCTTGCATCTCTAACAAAATCAGGTACAACAATTTCTCCAAAAATCTCTTCTAACTTTTCGATTGTAACAGGCCCAGGTCTCAAAATCACAGGTCTATCCCCAGTAAGATCTATTATCGTTGATTCAATTCCAAATGGTGTTTCTCCTGCATCAATTATACATTCTACTCTCCCGTATAAATCCTCAATAACGGCATTCGCATCGGTAGGGCTGGGTTTTCCCGAAAGGTTTGCACTAGGTGCGGCAATTGGCCCAGCACATAAACAAAGTTTCTCAGCAACAGGATGTGCGGGAATTCTAATTCCCACTGTTTCAAGTCCAGCAGTTACATTATCTGGAAGCTGCATCCTTTTTTTTACAACAAAAGTAATAGGTCCAGGAGTTATATCCTCAATTATAGTCCTATATTTTTCGTCTACTTTTCCTATTTTATACAACATATCAACAGAATTAACATGAACTATTAAAGGATTATCTTTTGCACGTCCCTTAACTTCAAAAATTCTATCAACTGCCTTTTCATTAAAAACACTTGCTCCCAAACCATAGACTGTCTCAGTTGGAAAGGCAACTAACCCTCCTGTTCTAATCACCTTACAAGGATATGAAATGTTTATTTCAACCGATGATTCTATCTTTAAGACTTTAGTTTCCACTTTTTCTCCTCCACAAAAAGTTAAAAACTTCTAAATACTTCTTAGTTAAAGTTTTTGAAATATAACATATTTCGTAGTTTCTATTTAAACCATTTCTAGTAAAATTTGCAGAACCCAAAAAAACGTAATTATCCACTATCACAAACTTATGATGCAACATTCTATCTTTAATAATCTTTATAAACCTGTACGGATAATCAAAAAGTGCATACCTTTCAAACCAACTATCTGTAATTATTTTCACATCCACACCTTTTGATTCTTTATACTTCAACATTGCCAAAACATTTGGATTAGTAAACGCATACACACACAAATATATCCTTTTTCTTGCACCTTGCATTAATTTTAACAAAATTCTTTCCACATCATCGTATCCTACCACCAAAAAATCATCTAAACTAATTATAACCCCTTCATTCCAAAGTTTCAAAAATAATTTTTTAAACTCAATAACATAATTATCAAAAAACAACATATCGTTAAATCCTTCAACCAAGCCACTTTCGGTAAAATTTGCAGAACCAAACAAAACTCCATTTTCATTTACCATAAACTTTGCATGGTGCAAGGAACTTTCATAATCTTTCAACACTGGACTCTCTAACTTTGCATTCGGTACTTCCAAAATCACCCTTACATCTACACCTTTTTTATACAATTTGTTTATTGCATCTATCACTTCATTTTTATCTATACTAAACGATGAAATGTACAAAAATTGCCTTGAATTGTTTACAAAATTAACCACTACATCTGTTAAATCACAAAATTCCGTAAAATACACTTCTACTGACAAGACAACAATGGTGAAAAGTAAAAACACCAAACTACTTAGTTTCATCTTTCCCAACCTTCAAAAGTGCAAGGAACGCCTCTTGCGGAATAGAAACATTACCAATCTCTCTTAATCTCTTCTTTCCTTCCTTTTGTTTCTGCAAAAGTTTCATTTTTCTTGTTACATCTCCACCATAACACTTGGCAAGCACATCTTTTCTCAAAGCCTTTATAGTTGATCTAGCAATTATCCTTCCTCCCGCTTTAGCTTGTATTGGAATCTCAAATTGATGTTGAGGAATAAGCTCTGCAAGTTTATCCACTAATTTTCTTGCAGTGGCATATGCTTTATCTTTATGAGCAATTATCGATAAAGCATCAACAGGTTCTTTATTCACCAAAACAGTAACCTTTACAAGTTCACTCTTTCTATACCCAATAAGTTCATAATCCATTGATGCATAACCTCTACTTAAAGCCTTCATTTTATCAAAAAAGTCGAAAATAATCTCCGATAGCGGTACCTCAAAATTTAAAACCACCCTCTCAAACCCCGCATTCTCCGTACTTATCATAGTACCTCTTTTTTCATTTTGGACTAGATTCATTAATTTCCCCAAATATTCAGGAGGCGTAATTATAGAAAGTTTTACGTATGGTTCATAAACCTCTTGAATTTCCGATTCATTTGGGAACTTTGCAGGATCGTTAATTATCAATTCTTCACCGTTTTTCAAAATTACTTTATACTCAACATTTGGAGCAGTCAAAATCACCGTCATTTCAAATTCTCTTTCCAACCTTTCCTTTACCACATCCATATGTAAAAGTCCCAAAAAACCACACCTAAACCCAAATCCCAACGCCGGAGAATGATCTGGGAAAAAAGTTAAGGCTGAATCGTTTAATTTTAACTTTTCGAGGGCTTTCCTCAGTTCTTCATAGTACTCTGGAACACCTGGATACATTCCGGCAAAAACCATGGGTTTTACCTCTTTATATCCAGAAAGAGGTGTATTTACAGGATCATTTGCATTTGTAATAGTGTCTCCTATCTTTGCAAGTGAGACCTCTTTTATACCAGCAATAACATATCCAACATCTCCTGCTTCTAACTTATCTATTGGAGTCATTTCCGGGGTAAAAACTCCAACTTCCACAACTTCGTATACTTGCTTGTTTGAATAAGTCATTATCTTATCACCCTTTTTTACTTCACCATCAAAGACTCTAATATACGTAATTACCCCTCTGTATTTATCATACTTTGCATCAAATATAAGTGCAGAAAGTTTTCCATTATGATTTCCAGAAGGTGCAGGTACTTTCTCTATTATTGCTTCTAAAACCTCTTCAACACCTATCCCTTCTTTTGCACTTATCTTTAATATCTCATCACTTGGAATACCTATTAAATCTTCTATCTCTTGCTCTGTTTCGGGAATATTCGCATTTGGCAGATCAATTTTGTTAATAACAGGGATTATTTCCAAATCGTGCTCTACCGCCTTGTAAGCGTTTGCCACAGTTTGGGCCTGCACGCCTTGAGATGCATCAACAAGCAAAATAGCTCCTTCAACCGCTGCAAGGCTTCTATCCACCTCATATGTAAAATCCACATGTCCTGGAGTATCCACTATATTTATTTCGTAAACTTCTCCATCTTTCTTTGATTTGTAGAAAACCCTTAAAGGATGCGATTTTATTGTTATCCCACGTTCCCTTTCTATATCCATACTATCCAAAAATTGATCCCTCATCTTTCTCTCATCAACAGCACCGGTGAGCTCTAAAATCCTATCACTTAATGTAGTTTTTCCATGATCTATATGTGCTATTATACTTATGTTTCTAACGTTTTTCACTCTTTCCCTCCTTTAGCTGCATTACAAGTTGCTTAAAATATTCCCCTCGCTCCTCAAAATTTTTAAATGCATCAAAACTTGCACCGCCAGGACTTAACATAACTACTTCACCTGGTTGGGCAATTTCAACCAATTTATTTAACGCTTCACTAATCGTGTTTACCCTAAAATAGTTTATTCCATTAAAATATGGTATCAGATCATCGGCAATGGGGCCCACAAGCGCAACAGTCTTCACCTTTTCTTTTATTATTTTAGAAAGAAAAGTGTAATCTTCATTTTTGCCTATACCTGCCATAATTAGGTGCAAGTTGTTATCAAAATTCTCAATAGCCCTAATAACGGCAATTGCATTGGTTGCTTTAGAATCATTAAAAAACTTCACACCATCTATTTCCGTAATATATTCCATTCTATGCGGTAATTTTTCAAAATCTTCCAAAAATTCAAACTGAAATTTAAATCCCATAGTTTCAACTATAGCTTTTGCAGCAGCTACATTTTCAACTGTCTGCTTATATCTAAGGTGTACCGGCAAATCTTCCATTTTGAAACTAAACTCAAATGGAATTTTTTGCGCATTAACCCTATACAAATTATCTAAAATGTACTTATCATTTGGGTTGTACACAAAATAATCCCTTTCACTTTGAAACTTTGCAATCTTAAATTTTGAAGAAATGTAATGCTCCATATTTGGATGCCAATTCAAATGATTTGGGTATATATTCAATATAGAAGCAACGTCTGGCTTAAAGTACTTTGCCCAGAATAATTGAAAACTACTTACTTCTAAAACCAAATAATCTGCCATTAAATTATCATTTAAAAGTTTAGCTACAGGTATACCGATATTACCAGCAAGCAGAGTCCTCTTGTATTTATTTAATACATGGTATATCATGGAAACCGTAGTACTCTTCCCAACAGATCCCGTTACCGCTATAATAAATGGATGCCATCCTATTTTTTCAAATTCCTTTTGGCAAAAGGAGATCTCCGTATCCACCTCTATTCCCAAATCCATTGCCTTTCTTATTACAACATTATCAAAGTGAACACCGGGGCTCACTATTAATTTATCGCAATTTAATATATTCTCAGTATGAGCATTTTCCTCAAAAGGCACTTTATTTTCAATTAAAAAATTTCTATCGGACTTGCTTAATTTTTTTCCTTCGCTTACAAAAACTTCCTCACCTTTTTTAAGCAAATACTTTAAAATTTCCCTGTTACTTATTCCAAATCCCATTAGCGAATATTTCAAACAGATCACCTCTACTTTATTTTAACACATTTACAAACTTCCTCATTTGTTCAAGGCAAAACTCATGTAATTTCTCCCTCTTTTCTTTTTTTCGCATCTTAACATCAACAAGTCCAAAATTTGCATACATGGGCTTTAAATTCTTTGCCGTTATTACATAATCTAAAAGGGCACCTAGCATCGTCTTTTTGGGTAACTTAACCGGCGCTTTCCCTTCCAAAAATCTTGAAATATTTATTCCCACATATATACCCGTTGCTGCAGATTCAACATATCCTTCGACCCCCACAATCTGTCCTGCAAAAAATAGATTCTCATACTTTTTATGTCTTAAATACTCATCTAAAACCTTTGGTGAATCAATATAAGTGTTTCTATGCATTACGCCATATCTCAATATTTCGGCATTTTCAAGACCTGGAATCAATCTAATTACCCTCTCTTGTTCTTTCCACTTTAGTCTAGTTTGAAATCCTACCAAATTGTACATATTACCATTTTCGTCTTCTCTTCTAAGTTGTATAACCGCATATGGCATTTTACCAGTATGCGGATCAATTAATCCCACAGGTTTTAATGGACCAAAAATCAGTGATTTTTCACCACTTTTTGCTATTTCTTCAATTGGTTGGCATCTTTCGAATAATAACTTTCTATCAAAATCCTTCATTTCAATCATTTGAGCATTAACAAGTTCTGTATAAAACCTTTCGTATTCTTCTTTTGTCATAGGACAATTAACATAATCCTTTGTACCTTGACCATATCTATCTGCAAAAAAACATTTGTCAAAGTTTATACTCTCTCCAGAGATAATAGGTGCAACTGCGTCAAAAAAATTTAGAAAACCTCCTGTTAAATTTGAAAGCCAATTTGCAAAAATTCCATCTGTAGTAGGACCTGTTGCAACTACCCATATTTCATCATTTATTTTTATTTCTTCCACTTCTTCTCTAATTATCTCTACGTTATCAAATGAAGTTATTGCATCAGTTATACATTTTGAAAATGCCTCCCTATCTACAGCCAAGGCTTTACCTGCAGGCACCCTATTTTTATACGCACATTCTAAAACCAAAGAATCCAATAACCTCATTTCTGCCTTTAATATTCCTTCGGCATTCTTCAAACTCTCTGATTTTAGGGAATTACTACACACTAACTCTGCAAAATATTCACTCCTATGAACCGGTGAAAATTTCTTCGGTTTTTGTTCAAAAATTCTAACCTTTATACCTTTTTTTAACAACTTCCACGCAACTTCAACTCCTGCAAGGCCTCCTCCTACGATATTAACCACCAAAATATTCACCTTCTTTGATTAATCCACCGTTTTTTGCATCGTAAAATGTCATCTTTTTTTTCCCTGGAAATTGTATATACTTTATCTTTACATATCCACCTTCACAAGATATCAAAGCACCTTCTTTATCTATTGCAACCACTTTACCATACTCTTTAGTATTTTCTTTTATACAATCAACAACACCAAATAACTTTACAAAATTACCGTTAAAATCCACTTTTACACCAGGTAATGGATCATACGCACGAATTTTATCTTTTACCTTACAAAAATGCCTTGAAAAATCTAACACCAAGTCCTCTTTTGATATCTTCGGTGCAAATGAAACTTCTCCTTCTTGAGGAGTAAGATTTAGTGGATAATTCTTTAAGAATTCTACAAGTAACTTCTTACCAACATTCAAAAGCTTTAAATACAATTCTCCAAAAGTTTCAAAATTACCAATATTCACTTTTCCCTTAAGGGCTATGGGCCCATCATCCATACCTTCTCCTATTTTGAAAATAGTAATACCAGTAACTTTTTCCCCGTTTTCCAAAGCCCTTTGTATAGGAGCAGCACCCCTATATTTTGGGAGCAAAGACGCATGTACATTAAAAAACTCCAATGCATCTAAAAATGGAGGTTTTAATAATTTACCATACGCAACAACTACGCCTACATCAGGTTTAAATTCCTCTATAATTTTTAATCCTTCTTTATTCAAACTCTTTGGTTGGAAAACCGGGATATTGTACTTTAATGCTATTTCTTTTACCGGTGTAAAGGAAATCTTCTTTCCCCTTCCCTTTGGTTTATCAGGTTGAGAAATTACGGCAACTATATTAAAACCATTTTCAATTAGATATTCCAAATGAGTTCTTGCAAAATCAGGTGTCCCTAAAAATAGGATTTTCATATGTTCCCTCCTTTTTAATAAAAAAGGATGCTATTTGCATCCTTTAAATCTTTCAAATAGCTCTAAAAATTCTTCGTTTTCCAATTCTTGAGGTCTTCTTTTTAAATCAAATTCTGAAAAACACCCTATATCAGTAATTTTCTTTAAATTGTTGTGCAAAGTCTTCCTCTTTGCTTCAAAACACCTTGAAACAAAATTCCAAAACTCCCCAATATCGTATTTAAAGTCTTTTTTTCTTTTTAAATCCAAAACTACACTATCAACTTTAGGTTGCGGTATAAAATTTCCTTTAGATACATTCAGTAATTTCTTTGCTACGGTAAAATTTTGTACAACAACAGACAAAAAGCTTCTATCTGATCTTGGTGGTGCAAGTAAACGTTCTCCTACCTCCTTTTGCACCATTAACACCGCCCTTGAAAAGCGAGAAAACAAAATTTTTTTTAAAATCATACCTGTTATAGAATAAGGTATATTTGCAACAACCTTAAAATCTTTCGGAAGAATTGAAAGATCAAACTTTAAAAAATCTTGAAAAACTATTTGAATATTATCAAACTTATTAAACCTTTCTAGAATTGGTATCAATCTTTTATCTACTTCAACGGCAATAATCTTTGCACCAGTCAAAACAAGATATTCTGTTAAGGTCCCAGCCCCTGGTCCAATTTCCAAAACTACATCTTTTTCATCAATTTCCGCTTTTTCAACAATCTCTTTTGCTATTTTTTGATTTGTCAAAAAATTCTGTCCCAAACTCTTTAACAGTTTAATGTTGTATTCCCTTAAATAATCTGAAACTTTCAATCTATCAGCTCCACCACTACATGCCCTGGATACTCTATCCTAGTTATATTTCCCATATGGTATGTTATCTTGATACTTTCATCTCTAAAACTCAACTCAAATATCTCACCTTTTTTCTTCAATGATACATTCTCAACAGCATATTCCGTCTTTGAAGGATTAAACAAAAGCTGTGGAATAACTACATTAAAGTAAGGGCTTGGAAAATCCAATATCCTTTTTAAATGTGACAATACAAAATTATTATCCATTATAAATAAATTTTCTTTATTTAAAGTATACGTGTATGAACTTTGCAAAGTTTCAAAAATAAATTTTGCAACTTTACCATCGTACTTACCAATTATCCTTCCCGTATAACTTCCATCAACTGTAAAAGTAACTATGTAATCTTTAAATAAATTGTCAACAAAAACAGTTGTAGAATCTATCGTGTACAACATGCCATAGTCAATAATGGTCTTAGTGGTATATACATCCCCTTTTTCGTTTAACACTGAAGTCCCAAGGAGCGTTTCACCTATTTTTATACTATACATCTCTGAAAATGAAAACAACGAAAACATTAAAAAAGCAAAAAGTAGAAACTTTCTCATTTTATCACCTCTATATTGAAATTATGTTACTAACACAAATAGCAGTTATAGCATTTAGATTTCTTTCTGGATAAACTCCATTACCCGTTTTAAACTTTAGACTTACAGGACACCTTACAAGTTTTTCCAAGTTCTTTGATATTTTATCTCTATAACTTCCTAGTTTAAAATCCGTTATAACTACACAATCGATATTTTCGGGAAAATAACCCTTTTGATTTATAGCATTTAACACCTTCTCTAGCATATACACACTACTTATCCCTTCTGGAACTGTTGTCTCAGGAAATAACACTCCTATATCCTTTTTCAACGATACTCCAAGCAAAGAATCAATTATACTATGTACAATTACATCTCCGTCTGAATGTCCATTTAAACCAAATCCCGCATCTATCTTAATACCACCTAATATTAACTGCCTTCCCTTCACTATCGGATGTGTATCCCATCCCAATCCGCTACAATGCTTCATCTTTGACTTTTTAGTCATACGAATTAACCGATTATTTATTTTCTTTTCCTCTAAAAAGTTCATTGTTTTATACTTATTCAATAAGTTCTCTGTAACATCCACCAGAATTCTTGAGTAATCATGCGAATTTATAAAATTATACAAAAGTTCATATTCAATCGAAATATCCTTTCCAGAAAGAGAAATTATATACACATCATCCACGGTAAAATTTAAAAGTATCTGTCCAATAACAGACGCAAGTTTCATGCCTGTCCCCAATACTTTAAGCCCCAGTATTTTAACCCACTTTTCATATCTATGCCTAAACGCATCTTTAGGTGCATACAACAACACACCTAATACTTCTCCATTTTCCTCACAAACTAACGAATTTTGCATTAAAAACGGAGGTATAGAAAAAAGCAATGCCTTTTTAATTATCTCAAAGGCATTCATCTTAAATAAATAATCAAAATAATCTTTCTTTTCATTGTATATGAATTTTGCACACTCCTCGTAATTTTCTTTGTTTATTTTAACAAAATTCATCCACTCACCTCTACAGTATTTTTAGAAAATACAATATAATAATCAAAAGTCCAGAAAACATCATTGTTGTTATAAATGCCCAAAATATCTCAGAACCAGAAGGCATGTTTAAATTTGCGGGCTTTACAACTTTTACCTTTGGTTTTTGCTTTGTTTTTTCTTTGTTTTTTTCTTTTTCTATAATTATTTGTTCATCAAATAAAATTTTAAAAGTTGGGCTTATTATAAACTTTCCATAAATTTCATTTCCCAAATCTATTTTACACAAATAAAGCGTTCCTTTTCTTGTGGGCACTAGCTCTTTTGAAATTATCTTGCCTTGAAAAGGTAACACCTTTCCATCATCCGAAAAATTCTTAGGAAACGCATTTTTCAATTTTTCTTCAATTTTTCCAAATGTTACAGGAACAACATAAATTGCATCTCCAATATCAAAATTTACAATAGATTCTCCGTTAATAGGATCAATTACTGGGAAAAATTCTGGCAATTCTTTTAAATCCGTACGTTCATACAACTTCCTTATTATCGTTTCCTCGTAGTCTTCTTTTAAATCCATTATATTGTACGCCGAATACTCTTCAAGCGTTAACCCTTCAGCAACAACTTCTATATCAGCCTTTGGAGACCATTCTTCTAAAACATTTGAGAGAATAACTTTTAACAACTCAATATCGTTCTCTTTTACCGATGTTGTTAACTCTATTCCAAGTGCTATTTTTCCCCTTTTGTTAAAGATTGTATTTAAAAACGAGTTAAAAGACAAAGTTAAATCTTCCACCACGGAATCTAGAAGAAGTTCATTTTTCAACTTTTCAAAATTTTCTCTAAAATCCAATATATTGGCTTTTAAATCTACATCATCAAGTCTTTCTGAAAACCTAAGCGGTACCATTAAAAAATCAAATTCAGGCACGTTATTTACTTTTCCAAACAGATATCCCAAAAAAACTTCAGCAGTAGCCTTACTTCTACCTTTTACCTTAACAAAATATAGGTCCATTTAAAAACCCTCCTATATATACTCTCCTGATGGTACATCTTTATTAACTATCTTATCATTTCCCACAACACAATTTTTTCCTATTTGTACTTTGTTTTCTATAACACTATCCATACCTACAACAGTTATTTCAGAGTTATAAATCTTTTTATTTAATTTACTTTCTGAAAAATTACCTACTCCAATCTTTACACCATCCCCAATAAAGACATTTTCCGCAACAATTGCATTCTCAATCACACAATCATCACCTATCTTTACTCTAGACATTATAACGGAATTTTTCACAACAGTTCCTTTTCCTATCTCTACACCTTGTGCAAGTACTGAATTATAAACATCTCCGTAAATTTCACAACCTTCACTGATCAACGAATTTTTTGTTTTGGAATCTTTTGAAATATAAGCCGGTGGCATTTCCTCAGAATGTGTATAAATCCTCCAATTTTCATCATGAATGTTAAACGGTGGAATAGGTCTGGTAAGTTCCAAATTAGATTCCCAATACGAATATATAGTTCCCACATCTTTCCAATATCCTTCAAAAGGAAATGCAAAAATTCTCTCTGTTTCTAAAATCTTTGGGATAATATCTTTCCCAAAATCATGAGAACTATTCTTATTCTTCGAATCTTCTATTAATATCTCTCGAATAAAGTTCCATTGAAATACGTATATACCTAAAGATGCCAATGTAGACTTTGGTACCTTTGGTTTCTCCTGAAACTCCACTATTCTATTTTCCAAATCTGTAACCATGATTCCAAATCTGCTTGCCTCAGAAAGTGGTACTTCCATACAAGCTACGGTGGCTAATGCACTTTTAGCTCGATGATAATCAACAAGCTCATTATAATCCATAGAATATACGTGATCACCAGATAATATTAACACATAATCTGGACTATAACTATCCACAAATTCTATATTACTATACACTGCATCTGCCGTTCCTTTATACCAAACACCGATTTCTTCAGTGGAATACGGTTGGAGTATGGTAACCCCTCCATCCTTCCTATCCAAATCCCATGGTTTTCCTATACCAATATGTCTATTTAACAAATGTGGTTTATATTGCGTTAGCACTCCAATCTTGTATATTCCAGAATTCACACAATTACTTAGTGTAAAATCTATTAATCTATATTTCCCACCGAATTGAACAGCGGGTTTCGCAATTTTTTCAGTTAACACACCTAACCTTGTTCCTTGCCCACCAGCTAAAATTAACGCAACAACATTTTTCACAAATTTCACCCCTAAATCGTTGTTCTCTTTTCCAAAATAACCGGTTCAAAGTCTCCTATAACCTTCTGCCCTTCTCTTATTAAACAATCTTTATCCATTATTGCGTTCTTTACAACAGCCCCTTCTTCAATTACCGTACCTTGCATAATAATGGAATTTTCAACTTTTGCACCAGCCTTAACAATAACTCCCCTAAAAATAACGGAATTTTCTACCATACCTGAAATTATACATCCATCTGCAACTATGGAGTTCTTTACACTTGAATTTGCAGTAAACTTTGCCGGTGGAAAATCTTTTATTTTAGTGTATACCTTACCATTTTCGTAAAAAAGTTCATCTCTAACATTTCTATCACAAACAATATCCATATTTATTTTAAAATACTCTCTTACTCCTTTCTTTATATTTCTCCAATATCCCTTAAAATCATATGCATAAACGTTCAATTCATTAATCCGAGGTAGTATAACATCTAACAACAAATCATTTCCACCGTTTGGAACAGTAGAATATAAAAGTTCCATTAGAAGGTGTTTATTCATAAAATAGACTCCTAAAAACGCCTTCCTACTTGGTGGATTTTCCACCTTTTCGTGAAAGTGAAGTATTCTCATATTATCATCCACAACAACACTTCCGTATTCCCTCATGTCATATGAATCATCTAAATCTTTAGTTACAAGGGTAATATCTGCTCCCTTTGAAAAGTGATAAAGGTATAAATCATTATAATTCATCTTATAAATATGATCACCAGAACCTATAAGCACATAGTCTTCCTCACCACGTCTTAAAATAGTCATATTTTGAAATATTGCATCAGCCGTCCCTTTATACCAATATTCTCCCGAAAAACCTATATACGGTTGTAAAATAAAGAGTCCACCTTTTTTTCTATCCAAATCCCATTCTTTTCCAGAACCAAGATGATCCATTAAACTTCTTGGGTTATATTGAGTCAATACTCCCACCTTTATTATCCCTGAGTTTACCATATTACTTAATGTAAAATCTATAGACCTGTATTTTCCTCCAATTGGCAACGCTGCACTTGCTCTTTTATATACCAAAGGCCCCAACTTTTCGCTTTTTCCCCCTGCAAGGATTAAGCCCAAAACCTTCAAAATTTCACCTACTTTCTAACAATTGAAACACCTGAACTCGTTCCAATACTATTTGCTCCCGCCTTGATCATCTTTATTGCATCTTCAAAAGTCTTTACACCGCCAGATGCCTTAACACCCAAATTACCAACTACCCATCTCATTAGATTTACATCTTCTGCCTTTGCACCAGCTGTACCAAAACCCGTAGAAGTTTTTACAAAAGATGCCCCTGCTTCTTTTGAAATAACACATGCAGCAATCTTTTCCTCATCTGTCAAATAACAAGTTTCAATAATAACTTTTACAGGCTTTTTTGAAGCCTCAACAACAGCTTTTATATCTTGGTATACATATTCGTAGTTTCTACTCTTTAAATAACCAATGTGTAAAACCATATCTATCTCGTCAGCACCTTCTTCCGCAGCAATTTTTGCTTCATATGCTTTTGATTTAATAGAAGTTGCACCTAAAGGAAAACCAACTACCGTTACAACTTTAACATCCGTCCCTTTTAATTGAGCACTTACGAGCGGAACAAAGGAAGGATTCACACATACCCCTCTAAAATTATACTCTTTTGCTTCATCACACAATTTTTTTATTTCTTCTTCTGTAGTAGTGGCCTTCAAATTTGTATGTTCAATATATTTATTAACTTCTTCTACCTTTATATCTTTCAATTCAAACTTATAACTTTCGTGAAACTCCTTAATCTTATCCTCTATTAATTTCTCCAAATTCATCTTTTCACCCCTTATCTATTTCTTTTTAAATATTCTTGAATTTTCCTATTAATTTCTTTTTTCTTTATATCTTCCCTTTTATCATATTTTCTCTTACCTTTTGCAACGGCTATCTCCACTTTTACCAAACCCCTATTGTTAAAATATATCTTTGTTGGAATAATTGTTAAACCTTGTTCTTTTACTTTTCCAATTAATCTATGAATCTCCTTTTTATGTAGAAGTAACCTTCTTGGTCTTTCCGGATCGTGATTGTTTAAGTTACCATTTCTATATTGAGGAATATTCAAATTTAGTAAAAAAACTTCTCCTTTTTTAATTCTACAAAAACTATCTTTAAAATTTGCCCCCGATTCACGTAAAGATTTTACTTCCGTCCCTCTTAATTCTATACCAGCTTCATATGTTTCCAAAATATTGTAGTCCGAATATGCCTTTTTGTTAGTTGCAATTACTTTCATCTAAACCCTCCTATTTGTGAATACCAGGTACCTTTAAATAATTGTTTTCCCTTTTTGGGAAATTATTTCTTATTAATTCCGCATCTTCAAAGTCTTTCCTATTTCTCTCAGAAAGTTTGTATCTTTCTTCAATTGGTGTATACATGGGTTCTACTCCTTCTGTATCTACTTCATTTAACAATTCAAAATAATCCACAATTTTTTGCATTTCCTCAATAAATTCTTCTTCGTTGGAAATCTCAAGACGTGCAAGAAATGCAATATCTTTAACTAATTTTTTATCTATCGTCAAATCTCTTCACCTCCGATATATCTTTTAAATTAAAATCTATTGCCTTTTTATTTTCCATCCTTATCTCATCATACAGTTCTCGTCTCAATACTCTAACAGACTTTGGCGCAGTTATACCTATTTTTACTTCCCCACCATCTACCTTCAAAACCTTAACTTCAATATTATTACCAATCATTATACTTTCACCTATTTTTCTAGTCAAAACAAGCACAAAATCACCTCATTTTTCCAAAGAAGCTAATTTATGTTTAGTACTGTACTTATCCACATCTAAAATTATTTGTTTTCCCTTCCCATTTTCAAGATTTATAACAACGGGCGCCAGTAAATTCACCGTCGTTTCTTTTGGGTTTCCATGCGGTATTGTCAAAATAACCCAAACTGCAACCCTTTCTCTATCTTTTATTTCAAGTTCTTTTACATCTTCAGAAGAAATTTCAAATTCATAATCTTTATACACTAACCAAGGATCCATAATGGGGAAAGCCACATTTTCATCTTCAAGGGATACAAGCCACATTATTGGAAGCGTATCTTTAAGGGAAATCACTGAAAATTTTCTTAAATGCTCAAAACCAGGTAACCCATTTTCAAATAGAATAACTTCTTTTTCCTCTATATCAAGTTCTCCCAACTTGGTTTTATACTTCAAATTATTCACCTCTTTTCATACCATTCAAAGATCCTATTGTAAAACTCTTCACTCCACTCCTCATCTTCAAATATTTCATGATAGGCTCCCTCAAACCTAATTAATTTCTTATTTTCCTTCATAATCTGAAGATTGTTAAAGAATAAATAACTACCTTGTGGTGGCGTAACTCTATCATTTGTACCAACTAACATTAATGTGGGAGTGTAAATTATTCCAACTTTTTCATGTGCAAGCGCTACATTTTTCAATATACTCCTTGCAAGCTTAACACTAATTTTATCGTGAATCAATTCATCCTCCACGTATTTCTTCACCGCTTCTTCATTTCTAGATAAATTTTCAGGAGAAATTCCATTTGAAAGCGTAAAAGAAGGGTAAAAAAGTCCAAAAACAGAAAGTAATAACTTCTGTGAAAAAGAAGTCTTTACATACAACGCAGGTGATGAAACAACTAAAGATTTTATTCTATTCAAATTCTCTTGAGCATATCGTATAGAGATAAGCCCACCAAGACTATGTCCGAAAATATGAAATTTATTGAGATTTACAGTAAGTTCATTTATCACCATCATTACTTCCTCAATGGAAGTATGTCCTCTTTTTCCTGAACTTTTTCCATGTCCTGGTAAATCAAAACCGATTACACCATACCCTTTATTTACCAATCCATCTATTAATTTTTCATATCTTCCAATATGTTCTCCTAAACCATGAACAACGACAACCCATC
Organism: Thermosipho sp. 1070; assembly: GCF_001682135.1. Lineage (NCBI taxonomy): Bacteria > Thermotogati > Thermotogota > Thermotogae > Thermotogales > Fervidobacteriaceae > Thermosipho > Thermosipho sp. 1070. The sequence goes on from NZ_CP007121.1 coordinate 468,764, forward strand.
CCTTTTCTGGAGTACCCCTAGTAAATGAATATATCACATTATCCCCCCTTGATGTGCCGCACATCTAAAATAACAGGTTTAAACCTTTTATCCAAAATTTTGTTAATTAAAAACGCAATGCCCATAAATCCAATGCCAATAAAAAAACTAAACAAGTCTGAAAGCTTTAAAAAAGCACCTAACCCCACTCCTAAAATTAATAAAATCACGGGAAGTCCATACAACATAAACGCCAGAAACGTAGGCTTATACTTCAAATCAAGTATTACAAAATCACCTGGAAAATAGTCAAATTTTTCGTCTTTCTCAACTTTCAAAGTAGAAACACTTTTTACATTACAACTTCCAGATAAAGCACACGCCCCACAAGCACTCACATCTCTATCAAGATATATATATTTTCCCTCAATTTTTGAAATTCTAAACAATTCCTTCATTTTACCTCACCTACTCAACTAAAATTAAAAATGGATAATGCACTTGTCCTCCCTCATATGTCTCAATTTCCAAAAATGAATACTTTTCCTCAATAAACTTTTTAAAAATATCCAATTCAACTGGTGTTGCCTCTTTCCCAACGATTAAAGTAACTATTTCCTTTTCATCTATGTCCTCTATTTTCTCAAATGTTTTTTTCAAAGCAATTTGAAAGTCAAAATCATGCACAACAAATTTATTATTCAAAAAAACTAAGTATTCATCCTTTTTTATTTTTTCTCCTTGCAATTTCGCATTTCTAACCGCCCTAGTTATAGATATAGTTGAAATTTCCTTTATTGTCTCTTTAAATATTTCAAATAACCTCTCAGGAGATTCATCTGGTACATTTCTTATCATCGCCGCTATACATTCTTGTACATTCTTAGTTTCAACAACATAAACGTTTTTATCTTTTGTCGTTTCCGCAACTTGCTTTGCCGCCAGTATTATATTTGAATTATTTGGAAAAATAAAAACATTTTCAGCATTTACACTTTCCACTGCAACTTTTAAATCCGCAGTACTGGGGTTCATGGTTTGCCCACCTAAAACTATCTCATCAACTGCTAAATCCTTTAATATTCTTGAAATGCCATCACTGGGCGAAACTGCAACTATTCCGTTCTTTTTTGGTTCCCCTTGTTCTTTTGATATAAAATGTTCGTGTTGTTCTTTCATGTTATCTATCTTAACCTTTAACAATTCACCTTTAGTTAAAAATTTTTCAATAACAACTCCTGGATTATTTGTATGCACATGTAATTTGATTATATTATCTTGCAAGAAAAAGACCACAGAATCTCCCATTTCATGCAAAAAGTCTCTTAACTCTTTTTCTTCTTCATAAGAGATATCATCATATGAACGAACAATAAGTTCTGTACAATATTGGTACTTTAAATCCTCTGGAATCATATTAATCTCATCTACGGGCATCGCCGTAGTTTTTATATCTAAATTAATATCTGTTTCACCATTAATGTATTTTGAAAAACCTTCTGCTATATAGTATAATCCTTTGGCACCAGCATCAACCACTCCTGCATCTTTTAATTTTTTCAACATATTAGGCGTATCTTTTACCGCAGAATCCAATATTTCCAAAACCTTCTCAAAGAATGTTTTAAAATCCTTTTGTTCTGAAAGTACCTCAAAATTTTCCGCCAAATACCTTATGGCAGTTAATATTGTACCTTCAACAGGCTTCATAACAGCTCCATACGCCACATCTTTTGCAGAGCTAAATGCCTGTGCAAAATCAACAATATCAACCTCACTCTTATCCTTTAGTGCATCGGTAAAGCCCCTAAATATTTGTGATAATATAACACCAGAATTACCACGTGCTCCCATCAATGTCCCATTTCGAATGGCATTTATAACATTATCTAATGTTTCATTATCTACATTTTCCAAATACTTACAACCTTCTAGCATTGTTGCTGACATATTAGATCCTGTATCTCCATCTGGTACAGGAAAAACATTTAAAGCATTTATTTCATCCTTGTGCTTCAACAAATTTTCTGTTCCTTTCATAAACAGAAGTTTTAACTCTTTCCCATTTAATTTATTCAAGGCACAAACCTCCTTATTTTACATCTATTACATGAACATTTACCTCAACACTTTCACAACCAGCCAAATTTTGCAACTTGTGTTTTACATTTTCGATAATATTTCTCCCAACCTCAGAAATTTTCGTACCGTACTCTAATTCAACATACGCATCTACTTTAACATGACCAAATTCATCTTCTTGAATTTTCACACGACTTTCTTCACTACTTAATATCTTTGAAAACCAACTATCTGACGAAATACTAACAGGTCCATAAGTCTCAAGTATCGCAAAATAAACAAGTTTTCTAATAGCATTCAACGTAATATCAAGTTCTCCAAATTCGGTTTGCATCTTCATATATACTCCTCCTCTCAAAAACCTCTTTTATCCTTTCTTCAATGCCGTTTTCATCTAACTTTAACAATTTCAACAATTGCTTCCTAGTACCATGCGTTACAAATTCATCCTCAATGGCTAAAATTTCCACTTTTCCAAAGTTTAACAATTCTTCTCCAAAACCTCCGGCTTTCACACCTTCCTCAACTGAAAAAACCACTCGATGATTTTCAAACACCCACTCTATTACTTCTTCATCAACTGGTTTAATACTTCTTGCAAAAACGAGTGTCCAATTATTTTTCTTTGCAACATTTAACGCACCCATTGTTGGATAACCTGTTGCAACAATTGCAACTTCCTTCCCAAAATTAAGAATTTCCCATTTATCTAAATCTATCATTTTTATTTTATCATATAACTCTTCAAATTTTCCAAATTCATAATCACGGGGATATCTAATTGCAACAGGTCCCGATAATTCTTTATTTAAAAGTGTATATAAAGTGCCCATCAAATCCTGTATATTCTTTGGAGCATATATTTTCACATTTGGAATCATTCTCATGTAAGCTATATCAAAAACCCCATGATGGGTAGGACCATCTTCACCTACCACGCCTGCCCTATCAATTGCAAAAATTACTGGAAGTTTTTGAAGTGCAATATCATGTATTATTTGATCAAATCCCCTTTGTAAAAAGGTCGAATACACGGCAAAAATTGGCTTTAATCCAAGTGTAGCTAGTCCACCAGCAAAAGTAACACACATTTGTTCTGTAATACCAAGATCAAAAAATCTTTCTGGAAATTTCTTTGCAAATTCAAAAAGTCCTGTACCCTTTTTCATCGCCGCAGTAATCGCTACTATCTTTTCATCTTTTTCGGCAACCTTTGCAAGTGTTTTTCCAAAAGCTTCACTATATGAAATTATCCCACTTTCTTTTACAAAGGTCCCAGATGAAATATCAAATTTGGCGGCACTGTGATACATCTCTGGATCTAATTCGGAAATTTCAAATCCTTTTCCCTTAACCGTATTTACAGTTATAACAGAAGGATATTCATAATCTTTGATCCTTTTAAATTCATCTTCCAATTCCTTTAAATTATGTCCATTAAGTGGTCCAAAGTGCTTTAATCCTAAACTTTCAAAGAAGTCCTCACCAGTCAATGAAACCTTTAATGCATCCCTTAATTTTTTTAATTCTTTTTCAACACCCTTTGAAAGTCTACTTTTCATCGTCTTTTTTGCATCTAAATAAATTTTACTAGTTCTCATTTTTTCAAGAAAGTGCGACAATGCACCTACATTTTTGGATATAGACATGGAATTGTTATTAATAATTATCTTTATCTTTGAATTTAACGTCTTTATTTGATTTAGCGCCTCAAGTGATTCACCTGAGGTAAGCGCTCCATCTCCAATTACAACAAGCACATTTGAATTTTCTCCATTTAATTTCAGAGCCTTCTCAATTCCAAGAGCTGCAGCAATAGCAGTTCCAACATGTCCTGCACCAAATCTATCGTACTTTGTTTCAAATATATTAGTATATCCACTCAACCCTCCAAACTTTCTAATAGTGGGGAAAAGCTCCCACCTTCCCGTTAAAAGTTTGTGAGTATATGTTTGATGACTTGTATCCCAAATTATATAATCTCTGTAAGGATCAAAAACTCTGTACAATGCCAAAGTCAATTCTACAACTCCTAAATTTGAAGCAAGATGTCCACCATTTTTCGAAACAACTTCAATTATGTAATTTCTTATCTTTCCTGCAAACTTTTCTAAATCCTCATAATCTAATGATCTAATATACTCTATATAATTCAAACTATCACCTTCATTTAATTATTTCAACTCCCATATACGGTACTAATGCTTTAGGTACTGTAATAGAACCATCTTCATTTTGATAATTTTCCAATATTGCCACAAGAGTTCGTCCCACTGCCAATCCTGATCCATTCAATGTGTGAACAAAATGTAGTTTATTATCCAAACCTTTATACCTTATATTAGCCCTTCTTGCTTGAAAATCTGTAATATTACTACACGATGAAATTTCCTTGTAATCGTTGTAAGACGGCAACCACACTTCAATATCGTAGGTTTTTGCCGATGCAAATCCTAAATCTCCACTGCAAAGATTAACAACTCTGTATGGTAATTCTAATAATTGTAAAATTTTTTCTGCATCTCTTGTAAGTTGTTCAAGTGCATCAAAAGACTCGTCTTCATTTGTAAACCATACCAATTCCACTTTATCAAATTGGTGTTGCCTTATCATTCCTCTTACGTCTTTCCCATAACTTCCCGCCTCTCTTCTATAACAAGAAGTATATGAAACATATTTTTTTGGCAAATCTTTTCCACTCAAAATTTCGTTTGCGTGCAACGCGGTCAACGGGACCTCAGCCGTTGGAATTAAGAATAAATCATCTTTTTTTGTATTATACGCTTCTTCCTCAAATTTTGGTAATTTACCCGTCCATATCATAGTCTCTCTTCGAACAAGATGTGGAACCCACACTTCCGTATAACCATGCTCATTTGTATGTACATCAAGCATAAATTGAACTAATGCCCTTTCCAACTTTGCTAAAAGACCATACATTACGGTAAAACGTGCACCACTCAATTTAGCTGCCCTTTCAAAATCGAGCAATCCAAGTTCTGGTCCTATATCCCAGTGTGCTTTAGGTTCAAAATCAAATTTCCTGGGTGTTCCCCATCTTCTCACTTCTACATTTTCCGTTTCGTCTTTCCCATATGGTACACTTTTATGTGGAATATTTGGAAGTTCAAGTGAAAGATTTTTTATTTCCTCTTCCAATTCTTTTTGCTTTTCACTTAATCTTTTAATTGTATCACCAATTTCCTTACTCTTGTTTATTACACTTTTTACTTCTTCTTCTTTTTCTTCAGACTTTAGTTTAGCAACCATTTTAGATAGTTCATTTCTTTTAGCTTTTAAATTATTAACCTCCGTTAAAATTTTTCTCCATTCTTTATCTATTTCTACAATCTTATCTATTATATCTTTATCCATTCCTCTCTTTTCCAAAGCATCATAAAATATCTCAGGGTTGTTTCTCAAAAGTTTTATATCCACCATCCAAATCACTCCTCAAAAAGTTTTTTCAAATTTTTCTCATACGGCGGATAAACTACGCCCTTTTCTGTAATTATAGCCGTTACCAACTCTGCATCGGTAACATCAAACGCAGGATTAAATACTTTAACATTGTCTGGTGCAATTTGTTTTCCACCGCAATGTGTAACTTCTGTATGTTTTCTCTCCTCAATTGGAATATCCTTACCCGTTTTTGTATTTAGATCAATTGTACTCGTTGGTGCAGCAACATAAAACGGTATACCATGTCTTTTGGCCAAAACTGCAACCATATAAGTTCCTATTTTATTTGCAACATCCCCGTTTGCTGCTACTCTATCCGCACCCACAATCACTGCATTTATCTTTCCTAGTTTCATAGACCATCCAGACATATTATCACTTATCAACGTAACGTCTATACCATCTTTCATTAATTCCCATGCGGTCAATCTTGCACCTTGTAGGTAAGGCCTTGTCTCATCGGCAAAAACTTTAATTTTCTTTCCTTGCTCCACAGCGGCTCTAATAACTCCTAGTGCTGTTCCATAATCCACAGTCGCAAGTGCCCCAGCATTACAATGAGTTAAAACTGTATCACCATCTTTCAACAATTCTGCGCCGTATCTTCCTATAGCTTTATTAACCTCTATATCTTCTTTTGCAATATTTAATGCTTCTTCTTCGAGAAATTCAAGTAATCCTTGGGGTTTCCCAAACCCTATTAACGCTTTTTCCATTCTATCCAGTGCCCAAAACAGATTAACGGCTGTTGGCCTTGTATTTGCAAGTACTTCACGCACCTTTTTCATATTTTCAATAAATTTATCAAAATCTTTATCAAACATTTGTCTTGCCCCAAGCACATATCCAAAAGCAGCTGACGCACCGATTGCAGGAGCTCCCCTCACAATCATCTCTTTAATTGCATATGCTACCTCCTCATATGTTTTACAATGCATATATTCCTCTTGAAGTGGTATTTTCCTTTGATCAATCAAAATTAACTCATCACCTGTCCATTCCATTGTCATAGTCTTTAACTTCATATACAAACCTCCTTTATTTTTTCATTTATTAAATTATAACATATTTAATAAAAATGGCCCCGTTTGGGGCCTTATTTTACTTCGTAGTATATTTCTACCTTACTTTCATCCTTAAACTTCTTAAATTCGTTCTCAATAAAATTAGACCAGATAACTGACTTTTTGTTGTTTAGTAACTCTTTAAAAATATCTTCTTTTACATCTTCAAAACTTTTCGAACGCATAGGCATAATTTTTAACACTTTAAATACATAGAACTTATCTTCCACATTGATTGGACCTAAAATTGCTCCCTCTGATGCATTCTTTATATACATCCACAATTTTTCTGGAAAGATTTTTCCTTCTGGTAACCCTTCATAATGGTAGTCATTTAGCTTCAACTCTTTTGCCAGTGAATCAAAAGATTCACCTGAAATAATCCTATTTTTTACATCTTTTGCAAGTGACTTACTTGAAAAATTAAATATATAAATATCGTACTGAGTTGGAGTAGAGTATTTTTCTATATTTTTTTCATAATAATCCTTTGCTTCACTTTCTGTAACCGTTGCATCTTTTGCGACGAAATTAAACAAATTTTCAATAGATAAATTTACAAGCGTATTAAAGTACATCTTATTTTTAAAATCCTCAAGTGTACCCATATTTGCATATTGAAGGTACACATTAAACGTTTTTTCATCTATCCCCTGCTTTTTCAAATAATCTGCAAGTTGCTTATCAATTAAAGCCCTTACTTCTTCTTCACTGGGTCTTACATTGTATTTTTCTGCAAATTGAACTATTAAATACTTATCTATAAGTTGTTCTAAAACAGCTCTTTTGTATCTAAGTATAAGTTTTACTCCTTCTTCTGTATTGGAAAGCACGTTAAAAAACGTTTGATCAACCTGACTTATACTAACCATTAACTTTTGCACATCTGCAACACTATTTAACATTGAAAGCGTGATTTCTTCACCATTTACCATCGCAACTGTTGAGGTTGCAGGTAATTCTTCAGAAATAGCTATTACAGAGAAAAGCACTAAAAAAATAAAAAGAAATTTTTTCATAAATTCATCCTCCCTCATTTAACAACAATATTGAGCAACTTATTTTTCACATAAATTACCTTTACTACATCTTTCCCTTTTAAATATGAAGAAATTTTTGGATTCTCAAATGCTAATTTCTTTATATCCTCTTCATTTGTATCAACTTTTGCAAGTATTTTTCCCCTTACTTTTCCGTTTATTTGTATGATAATCGTAACTTCATCGACTTGCAAAGCGCTCTCATCATAACTTGGCCATTTTTCATTCACTATTAAAGTTTCGTTTCCCAAATCATGCCAAATCTCTTCTGCCATGTGTGGTGCAAATGGTGATAAAATGAGTGTTAATTTTTCCACTAATTCTCTAAGTAACGGTAGATTCAATTCCCTTGATTTATTCAAATATTCAGACAAACTATTGTTAAGTTCCATCAAACCAGCTATAGCGGTGTTAAATTTAAATCCTCCTTCTATATCTTCTGTTATTTTCTTAATTATTCGATGCAACTTTCTTCTCAAATCTTTCTCCGATTTATCTTTTAATTGGATATTTTCCGCTTTAACATCCTTTATTTTTGGCAAAATAGAATAAACATTGTTCCACAACCTCTTTAAAAATCTATTTACACCTTCTATTCCCGCATCACTCCATTCCGCATCCTTTTCAGGTGGAGCCATAAACAATATGTACGTTCTTAGAGTATCTGCACCATACTTTTTAATCATTTCATCTGGCGAAACCACGTTCCCCTTCGACTTACTCATTTTCCAACCATCTTTGTAAATCATACCTTGCGTAAACAGGTTCTCAAATGGTTCTTCAAAGTCTAAATAGCCCAAATCGTGGAGTACTTTTGTAATAAACCTGGAATACAATAGATGTAACACCGCGTGTTCCACTCCGCCAATGTATTGATTAACAGGCATCCAGTAATTTACATCTTCTTTATCAAACGGTTTATCTTCAAGCTTTGGATTTACATATCTTAAATAATACCAAGAACTATCGACAAACGTATCCATAGTATCCGCTTCACGTTTTGCAGGTCCACCGCATTTTGGACACGTGGTATTTAAAAATTGTTCATCTAATGAAAGAGGAGATTGCCCTGTTGGTAAAAATTCAACATCTTTTGGCAATTTTACTGGTAAATCTTTCTCTGGTACGGGAACAACTCCGCATTTTTCACAATACACAACGGGGATGGGTGCACCCCAATACCTCTGTCTTGAAATAAGCCAATCCCTTAATTTGTATTGAACACTTCTCTTACCAATACCTTCTTTTTCAATGTATTCTATTATCTTTCCAAGTGCTTTAGTACTTCTTATTCCATCAAAAGGGCCTGAATTAACCATAACTCCTTCTTCTTCATATGCTTTTTCCATCTTACTAGCATCTATCGAACTTTCTGGATTGTCAATAACTACCCGAATGGGAAGATTATATTTTTTTGCAAAATCAAAATCCCTTTGATCATGTGCAGGAACCGCCATTATCGCCCCGGTACCGTATTCGTATAAAATATAGTTTGCAACATAAATAGGTATTTTTTCTTTTGTTACAGGATTAATTGCATACCTTCCAAGGAAAAATCCTTCTTTTTCTGCTTCAAGACTAGTTCTTTTAAACCTATCTTCAAGCGAAACCTTTCTCAAAAATTTAGAAAGTTCTTCCTTTCTATCTTCTGTAACCAATGTTTCTACCAAAGGAGATTCAGGTGCAATAGCCATGAATGTTACTCCCCAAAGGGTGTCTGGCCTTGTTGTGAAAATCTTTATTTTCATATCCAAACCATCTACGGGGAACTCTATTTCAGCACCCGTACTTTTACCAATCCAATTTTTTTGCATCGTTTTTACATTCTCCGGCCAACCTTCCAATTTTTCTAAATCATTCAATAACCTTTCTGCATAATCTGTAATCTTAAAATACCATTGCTCCAAATGTTTCATTGTGACTTCTGTTCCACATCTTTCACACTTCCCATCCACTACTTGTTCATTTGCCAAAACAGTTTGACAACTTGGGCACCAATTAACCGCTGCCTTCTTTTTGTAGGCTAAACCATTTTTATACAACTTTAAAAAAATCCATTGGGTCCATTTGTAATAACTTTCTGTACATGTAATAACTTCTCTAGCCCAATCATAACTTATTCCAATCTTTTTTATCTGGCTTTTTATTATTTCAATATTTTTAAAGGTCCATTTCTCTGGATGGATCTTATTTTTTATTGCTGCATTCTCAGCGGGCAATCCGAAGGCATCGTAACCAAATGGATGTAAAACATTATACCCTTTCATCCTTTTATACCTTGCTACAATATCACCAATCACATAATTTTTCACATGACCTACATGCAATGTACCAGAAGGATACGGAAACATAACTAGGTTATAAAACTTTTTCTTTTCCGAACGCTGAGGGGTTTCAAAAACCTTTTCTTTATCCCATATTTCCTGCCATTTTTCTTCTATTTTACTTGGAATATACTCTTTCATGGAATCCCTCCTCTTTTATTTTCATTTTAATTTTATTATACTATAAATATAAACACTTAACAAATAAGATGTGAAGAGGTGAAAAGATGCCTAACATATTTTTTGGATATAAAGACAAAGAAAAATTCATATTTGACGAACATGAAACAAAACATTTTAAAACCATTAGAGTTAAAGAAGGTAAAATAATAAAGTGTACAGATGGAAAGGGAAATAAATATACTGTAAAAATTGAAAAAATTGAAAAAAAGAAATCTTTTGGAATCATTTTAGAGTCTAAACATATAGAGAAATTACAAGAAAAAAATTTAATATTATTTGCGCCATCTGGAAAATGGGAAAGACTTAGATGGTTAATTGAGAAATCAGTAGAATTGGGAGTTGATAAAATATACATTACTAAAACCAAATACTCAAATAGAAACTACACAGAAAAACCGGAAAAAATCGAACTTGTTATTAGAAACAGTGCAAAACAATGTACAAGAGTTTATTTTCCAAATTTTAGATTCATAACGTTTGATGAAATTCCAAAGTATGCAACACAAAATACTTTCTTTTTGGATCTTTCAGGTGAAAAAATACCGGAAAAATTTGATTCGAGCATATCTTTCATTGTTGGCCCTGAAGGTGGCTTTTCACCAAAAGAAAAGGAGTTTTTAACCAAAAACTTCAAATCTGTTTCGTTAGGAAAAAAAATACTGAGATTTGAAACTGCTGCCTTTGTATTCCTCAGTTTTGTAGCGATCAAATTAAACAAAATTTAAAAAGGGGGTGGTTATATGATTAAAGGTGAAAAAGTTTATTCCTACGTAAAATTTGAACATGAAATTGAACCCACCTACAGGGAAAAAATAGCTCTTGCAAAAAAAAGATCAAAAGTAAAGGAAATCCTCTTTGAAACTCTAAAAATTTTGCTTTCAAAAGTAGATGGAATATTTGAAAATTTAACACCAGAGGATGTATACCTTGACGGTAAAAACTTAAAATTTTCTAAAAAATGGCAGGAAGAAATTGAAAAATTTTCAAAAAATAGTGATCTGAACGCTATTATACAAAGAATTACAGAATCAGCCATACATAGAATTAAAAAAATAGAAAATGATGAAAACACGGATTATTTCAACATAAAAACAAAATGAGCGGCATTAACGCCGCTCATCTTTTAACAATCCATACACGTATATATCAAAGTACCTTCCCTGACTGTATTTTGCTTTTCTTAAAACACCTTCTTTTACAAATCCAAGCTTTTCCAATAAATAAATAGATATCTCGTTGTATTCATACACTTCAGCTGTCAACCTGTTTAAATTCATTTCATCAAATGCATAATCTATAGCTTTTTTCAATATAACCTTTCCATACCCTTTTCCTCGCATATCACTCCTTACATAATAAGTTATATACGCATTTCTATTAAAATAGCGCACATTAAAAGTTACAAAACCAATAGGAATACTTTCAAAAAAATTCAAAACCACCCTTCGTGGAATATCTATAATTCTTGTTTCAGAAAAGTATTTTAAATCATCACTTTCAATTTTTAACAACTCTTTATCTGATATTTCCATTATCATATTTTCACCTTAAAAGAATCTTGTAAAATCTGCAAACATAAAATAAAACGCAAGTGCCATTAATACAAAAAAACCAATTGTATGGACTATTGCTTCAATTTTTCTATTAACCTTTTTTCTTGTTATTATCTCAATTAAAGAAAATACTATTCTCCCACCATCTAGCGCAGGCAAAGGGAGTAAGTTAAAAATACCTAAATTAAGCGTAAACAATGCAACCACTGTTAAAATAGTCTCCCATCCCGCTTTTGCAGCTTCACCTACTATAACCGCAATACCTACAGGCCCTGCAACTTGATTTACACCTTTTCCTAAAAACAACTTTCCAAACGCTTTCCAAATGGTTTTTGCAGCTGAATTACACCTTTGGATGGCCAATGAAACAGCATCAAATAAATTTTTAGGTTTCAAATATTTCTGTTCTTGTTTAAAAAATCCAGGAGTAGTAATTAACTTTGAAAAATCTTCTCGTTTCATGTTTAATTTTTTTTCAATTCCATCTCTTATTACAACAATTTCTAAATTATCATCCAAGGGTAGCAACTTTGTCTTTATTTTATTTCCCCAAATATCTATATACATTTGGTTTTGTTTTAGCCCTAACCTTGAAACAAGGTTCAAAAGTGAAACATAATCTCTTATTTCCATAGAATTTACTTTAACTATTCGATCACCTGTACGAAACGGTGAAATATCTTTACTAATAACAGACTCGAATCCTGCATAATAAAAACCTATTGTAGGTCTTTCACCTACAAAAGAATAACTTACAACAACTCCAGATAAAGTATTTCCAAAATTATCTTCTAATTCAATAAATTCTCCATTTTTCAATTGCAAATTCACACCAGGAGTAAATCCATTAATCTTTTTCAAACTTCCTTTTATATCACCGTACACATCATCTAACACAAATATATATTCAGGCGGAGTAATACGTGGTGGAATAGAGATGGTAATTACTTTATCGTCTCTTAAGACTTGAAATTCCACAACCTTTCCCTTAGAAATTTGTTCACTAACCTCTATGGAATCAAACACCCTTTTTCCATTAACTTTCAAAATTACATCTCCGTCTTTCAAACCATATTCGGCAGCAGGAGAGTTATCAATAACCTTTCCCACAGTAACAGCAGGAACTCCCCAATTAGTAACTATAGGTATAAATAGTATATAAGCAGCAAGTATGGAAAATAAAGGTCCTGCAAAAGCAATTAAAAGTCTTTGCCAAGCTGGTTTTGCATAAAGTCCATCTTCTACTTCTTCATCAAAGTCCTCACCTTTTAATCTAACATATCCACCAAAAGGTATTATATTTATTCTAAACAAAGTCTCCTTAAACTTCTTTTTAAAAAGAGCCGGGCCAAAACCAATTGAAAATTCCAAAACACCCACTTTGAAAATTTTTGCAAATAAAAAATGTCCAAACTCATGTACAACAACGACAAACATAAAAACCAAAACAAAAGAAACAAACGTTAAAATACTAATCACCTCCGCATATTTGATTTTTTCCATTTCTTTTCGCCTTATAAAGATTTTTATCTGCTTCTTTAACGAAAGCCAACATAGACCTTTTTGGTTTACAACACACCCCAGCACTAAATGTAACTATATCAATCCCAAGAGACGACCAATTAAACTCTCTAACCTTATTTAAAACTCTTTCTAAAACGTGTTTTGCATCTCTACATTGTGTGGAAGGAAAAATAACAAGAAACTCTTCACCACCATACCTTCCAACATAATCACTATCCCTTAAATTTCCACTTATTATACCCGCAACTTTTTTTAAAACTTCATCTCCTTTAATGTGTCCATACTTATCATTTACTTTTTTAAAGTCATCTATATCTATCATAGCAACTGACAAAGGAATCTTTTGCCTCAAAGACATACGAAGTAATTCATTTAATTTTTCCATTATAAACGCCTTGCTGTAAACTTTAGTCAGCGCATCTTTCTCTATTTTTGACTTACTTAAGTTATACTCGTTCAAAAGTTTTGCAACCAAAGATAACGGTTGAACAGCTGTAGATATTAAATTGTAAAATTCATTTTTTCTTTTCACACCTTCAAGTAGTAAAACTGCTTGTTCATTACCCTTATACGCTAAATTGATGGTGATAAATTCCTTTAATTTTCTCCCTTGATTGTTGTAATTTCCATTATAATACCAGTTTAAAGAAGTTACAGGCTTTTCAAATGCCGACATTAAGATATCTTTTACATTCTGTTTATTAAAGAAATCATCATCACCAGAAAATGAATAAACTCTTGCATTTTCAATATTTAAAATCAAAACATGTAAAGATATGATTCCAAAGATTTCATTCAAAAGAAAATAAATTCTCTCAAATAAATATCTTTCATCTTCTAGATATTCTAAAAAACTATATATCTCGGAAATAAATAACTCATTTCTCAAACTCTCTTCAAGAATATCTAGAAGATCTCTAAAAGATCTCTTTTTCAAATTAAAAACTTCATAATTTAATTCTAAATGATAATCATTATCCAAAAAATTCTTTAATTCACTTAAAATTAACTCTCTATCAATAGATTTTTTCAAATAAAGATCTACACCACTTTTAATTGCCCAAAATTTATTTATAGTCTCATTTTCCGCAGTTATAATAACTATACCTACGTTTTTAAATTGCGGATATGAACGTATAAAACGTGCTACGTGAATTCCGTTCATTTTGGGCATTGTATAATCTACTATTACTACATCTGGAAGAATTGAAAAAAATTTATTCAAACCATCTAAACCATCAACTGCAACTTCTACCTCACAACCTAATTTACCTAACTCAAACTTAAAAAATTCCCTCCAAAGTTTACTATCATCAATAACAAGTACTTTCTTCACAAATTTCTCTCCTTTACTATTTCTTTTAACTTCTTCACTATTTTACCATCAAATTTTCCATTTTCTACGTCTTTTTCTAACAAGACAAATATATCTTCAACTTTAAACCCCTTTATTTTCATAGTATAAAATGCATCCACAACTGATATTATCCTACTTTCTATCGGAATTTCTTCATATTTTAAACCAAGATATCCATTCCCGTCACACCTTTCATGATGATACAAAACAATATTTGCTATATCTTTAAAAAATCTAAATCTATTTAAAAGTTCATAACCATAACTGACATGTTCTTTTATCTTATCTAACTCATCTTTAGTTAACCTACCAGTTTTTTTTAATACTCTATCACTAATCATTATTTTCCCAATATCATGCAAAATCGCCGCTTTCCATGTTTTCTCAGGATCTACTCCAAATTCCTTTGCAATCTTTTTAGAAAGCTTTGCAACTACCTTTGAGTGTTTCTTTCCTACTCTTTCATCAACACTCACCGCAAAGAATTCTAAGACCTCAAAAAACATCTTATTAAAATCATTTTCAAGTACTTTTAAAATCAAAAAATTACCAAAAATCTTCCCAAAAATATCAACATACTTTGGTAAATTCAAATCCCCTGAAACAAATGAGTCCAAACATATTGCACCCATTCTTTCATTTTCAACATATATTGGAATAACATACAAAGATTTTATCTTATCACTTCCTATTTCTTTAAATTTTTCGCTAAAACCTTCCTTCTTATTTAACTCTCTTAAAATATCACCTTTTACATATCCTTCATACTTTAGTGCTAAAACATTGTCTTCATTGCTAAATTCAAATTCCTTTAATTTTTCATCATATCCAAATTGTGCAAAATACTTGTATTTTTTGTTTTGTTTTAAAATAATGCTTCCCGCATTTACGTTTTTAAATAAGGAAATTATCTTTTCTAAAATAAATTGAGCTATATTTTCCACACTATCTTTTGGATTTATTTTTGCTAAAATCTCGTATATGGAAATCAAAAATTTATTAAGTTCTTCTACTTCTTTTTTTGACTTTTCGATATCTTCCATAGATTTCAAAATTTCCTCTTCATTCTCTATAACAACCTCTTGTAAATAGTTTATACTCCTTTTTATACTTTCAAATTCCTCAAATTCCATATCCTCCTCAATTGGAGAATATTCAAGATAATTTTGAAAATAATTTAAACTTCCCTCAATTTTTGCCAATTTATTAGTTATATTTAAAAAATCTTTGTAAACCGTTCCTCGTAAATTAAAAAACATTAAAAAATATATTATAAAAAACAAAAACGAAAGAATTAAAAATGTTAAAATTTCAAAGGAAATATCTTTAAAAACGTATATCACTTTTCCAGCATATTCAAAACTTGAAACCACGGAAAATAGTCTTTTTTCCCTAACAGGTGTTACAAACAAATTATTCCCACTTTTTTCTTCTAAAAATTTAAATAACGATTTATCGCCTTCTTCTAACTCACTTACAAGTATTTTGGATATTATTTCCACATTGTTTTTTTCAATATAAAATAGTAAAATTAGAGTTGAGATGGTAAATATTAAAAATAGAAAAATCAAAAGTAAAAAATTTTTTCTTAGATTTAAGAGGAAAAAATCAGGGATTTTCATACTATCACCTCAACAAATATTTTATCACATAGGAGGATTGAAATGAAAAAAGAAATTAATATAGGCAATGTGAAAATAGGTGGAAAAAATCCAATTGTCATTCAATCTATGACAAACACAAACACGGAAAATATTGAAGAAACACTATCACAAATAAATAGATTGTACAAAGCAGGCTGCGAATTAGTAAGAGTTTCAATTCCAACATTTGAAGCGGCAATAGCACTTAAAAATATTACAAAAAAATCTCCAATACCTGTAATAGCTGATATACACTATGACTACAAACTTGCAATAGAAAGCATTAAAAACGGTGCCAAAAAGATTAGAATAAACCCTGGAAATATAGGAAATAAAGAAAAAGTAAAAGAGATAGTAAAAGTTGCAAAAGAGTACAATATACCAATAAGGGTTGGAGCAAATTCTGGTTCAATTTCAAATGAATTTGCACACCTATCAAAAGTTGACGCACTTTGTGAATCTGCACTTAAAGAAGTTAAAATTTTAGAATCTTTGGGATTTTATAATATAGTAATATCAGTAAAGAGTTCAGATGTAAAAGAGACTATACAAGCATACGAAAAAATTTATAACATCACAGAATATCCATTACACTTAGGAGTTACAGAAGCAGGCACATATGAATGGGCTTTAATAAAATCATCCATTGCACTTGGATATCTTCTATACAACGGTATTGGAGATACAATTAGAATTTCAATTGCCGGTGATCCTGTAAACGAAGTAATTGTTGCAAAAAAAATACTTATATCTTTAAATTTAAGAAAAGGCCCACAAATAATTGCCTGTCCAACTTGCGCACGCACAAATATTGACGTTGAAAATTGGGCAAATATCTTGGAACAAAGATTTTCAAACAAAAATATTAAAATAGCGGTGTTGGGATGTGTCGTTAACGGGATTGGCGAAGGAAAAGATGCGGATATTGGAATAGCAGGTATTCCAAATGGATTTATATTATTTAAAGACGGGAAAATTATAGGGCAATTCAAATCTGAAGAAATAATAGATGTATTGGAAAAATATATCAATACAGGGGAAGAAAAATAAACCTTTTCTTGTTAATAGTAGATATTAAAAGATATTTTCTAGACTTCAAAAAAATTAAATTTTCACTTCCCAATCTATTTAATGCAGATCTTAAAAAATATGCATTAGTTATTGTTTGAAATTTTTCAGGCGATGAAATTTCAAGATGACCTTTATATTCCATATCAGATGAAGATGCAAAAAAGAATAATCCTGCTGAATTACCCGCCAACTTTAATCGAGAATACCTACCAGAAATCATAGATCTTCTTAAAAATCTTTTTAAATTTTTCAAGCTAATACGCATAAATTCTTTTGCGTTGGAAAATTCTTCTTCAAGTAAATAAATCATTTCTTCATTCAGATTTTCACCACATACATTAAAAAGTTGATCACTTTTTAATACCATATGTCTTAATCCATATCCCAATTCAATTTCTCTTCCTTTCAACAACTGTAGTGCTTTTATTAGATGTCTTGAAGAATAATACGGTATTCTCCATGAAAAAGTAGAACTTTTTTTATCCCTTCTAACATAATTAATTATTCCATTATTTTCAGCAACCAATCTAAAACCATTACCAAAAAATAAGTCTACAAAATTCCCTTCTTCAAGGTGCGAAGATACAAAATCAAGGTCATTTAAAAATGTACTTCTTGAAATATCTAAAAGTTTTTCATACCTATCTTCAAAATCTTTCAAATGAAAATCCTCAATTTTTAATTTTAAATTCTCATCTTTTGCCTTTAAAAATACATATCTACCATCTGAATAAATATTTATATCTCCTGAAAGTTCATATACAAAAAATTTTAAAATATCAAGTGGTAAAGTAAATGAAAGTGTAGTTGGATTCATTTCAGAAACAACAAATTTAACCGTCAAACAACCATCACTACCAAACATGCTTAAATAACCACTATTGTAGGAAAAACCAACTTTTCTATTTATTTTTTCAACACTTCCCACCACTTTGTCTATTAACTTTAGGGCTTTCTTCATTTCGTCAACATTTATTTTTAATCTCATACATTCACCTCTTTATATAATTCTACAATAAAAAGCTTCCTTCTCAAACAGGATAAATATATGCTAGACTCTAAATTTACAATTAACAAATTGTACAATGATACTTGATTATCGAAGAAAAATATGATATAAAAGTAATTGAAAAATTTGTGGGGGGAAAAGTATGAAAATTTTATTCTTCAATAAAAGGGAAAATAAATATTACATAAAAAACACCTAAAAATGGGGCTTTTGGCCCCATTTTCTTTATTTTTCAGGGGGGGTGAAAGTATAAAAATTTACGATCCTTTTGAAAAAAAGATATTCTATGAAGATCTTGAATTCCCAGAAAAAGTAAAAGGAAAAAACTTAATATGCGTTCCCACCTTTTTTGACTTTCACACACATGTTAGATTATTAAAAAATCAAGAAAACTATGAATCTCTGCAAAAGGCATGTATTGCCGGTGGATTTTCGGAAGTATTGATACAACCAAATACAAATCCACGTCTTGAAACAAAAGAAGTACACAAGACACACGAACAGTTAACTAAAAAAACTTATGTAAAATTTTATAGAACCACTTCTTTATTTGGAAACCAAGAACCTTCAGGAAATATCCTATGTTATTCGACAGACGGAATTGAATATACATACAATGATTTAGTTAAAAATTTTTCCAAAAAAACTCCTGCTTTAGTTTTGGACCACAGTCAAATATTTGAAAACAAAGGAATGTTCTATAGAAAAATAAACAATATTCCCAAAAGACCAATAACAAATGAAGCAATTGCCATATCTAGAACTGTACTTACAGGAATTGAGTTTAACTTTAAAGATTTTCACATACAGCACGTTTCTTCAAAATATTCCATAGAAATTATCGATTTTTTAAAAAGATATGCCTATATAACCTCAGAAGTAACTCCTCATCACTTATTAATTTCAAATGAAGACATATCAAATTCAAATTTTAAAATTAATCCTCCACTGTGTGATAGGAAAACAATAGAATTTTTAAAAACAGCTGTAAAAAAAGATAAAATAGACATACTAGCCACCGATCACGCTCCCCATCCGAAAAAACCAGATGACTTTGAAAAAGCACCATATGGTACTTCAAATATAGAAATAGCATTTTCTGCTTTTTACACCGCACTTGAAGATGTTTTCTTAGTTGTTGATAAACTGTGCAAAAATCCAAGGAAAAGATTGGGAATAAAATACAAATTTTCCCATGAAAATTTAGTAATAATAGATCTAAACCAAACCTATATAGTGGATAGCAGCAAATTTTTAAGTAAAGGAAAAAATTGTGCATTTGACGGCATGAAACTCAAGGGGAAAATAATCGGAGTAAAAATAAAAGGACAATGGGGGTATTGGGATGGAGAATACTTACTTGACTAAAAAAGATGTTATTAAATTAAACAAAGACACTTATATAGTTACATTTGAAAACATAAAGTTCGAATTAGGTCAATTTATAATGATCGAAACAAAAAATTTAGTAAGAAAGCCTTTTATACTTGGCACTTGGAATAACCACCCTGCAATTTCCGTACAAATTAAAGGTAAAGGAACCGAATACATAGTAAAAACACAAAATAATATAAAGGCCCATTTTCCACTTGGAAAAAAATTTATCCCACCGTCTGGAAAAGGAATGGTAATTATTTCTCCAACATGTATAACCCTTGCAAATTTAATAACAAAAGAATATAACTGTGATGTACTTGTTGGCAGTAAAACACCTCTTGAATACAAAATACCATTTGAATTTGCAACAGGTGATGTGGAATTTGCAAACAAAGTTGAAAAATTAAAAAAATACGACTGGTATTTAATATCAGGATCAAAGGCAATGGAAAATTTTGTGCTTTCCAAAATTGAATCAAATAACATTTATGTATCTTTAGAAGAATATATGGGATGCGGAATTGGAGCGTGTAAAAGTTGTGCAGTTTTTACAAAAAACGGGGTTAAACATATATGTACAGATGGCCCCATATTTAGGAGGGATGAACTATGAATCTTAATCCACCGTTAATTATAGCCTCAGGTCCTGGAGGAAATGGGGAATATTTAAAACTAATAAATCCAGAGTATATAGGAGCTTATACGTTGAAAACTGTAACTTTAAATCCAAAAAAAGGTAATCTTCCTCCAAGAATGCGAGATAAAGAACATTTTGTAATTAACAGTATTGGCCTTGAAAATCCTGGTATAAACCATTTTATTGAAAATATAGAAAAATATAAATTAAATGTTAAAACTATATTAAGTCTTGGTGGAGATACAAAAGAAGAATATATAAAGATTGCAGAAATTATTGCTCCATATGCACAATATTTTGAAGCAATAGAATTTAATTTTTCCTGTCCAAATGTGAAAAAAGGAGGATTATCGATTATATCAGATAAAGACGAATGGGAAGAAATTTTAAAAAAAGTAAGAAAAATACTTCCAAATACCTTTTTAATTGCTAAATTAAGTATAGAAGGAAACTTTGTAGAAACTTCTTCACAAATAGTAGCCAAACACAACTGGGAAGGAATAACCCTAATAAATTGTGTAAGAGGATTAATAATAGAAAATGGGAAAGTAATTACAGGAGGAATTTCCGGTCCAATTCTAAAACCTATCTCATTACGTGCAATATATGAAACAAGGAAAAAATTAAAAGATATCTATATAATAGCTTCAGGTGGAATTTATACGGAAAAAGATGCAGATGAATTTCTAGAAATAGGTGCAAACGCTATTTCCATAGGAAGTGCACTCTTTAAAGATCCAAATGTTGTTGAAAAAATAGGAAAATATTTGAAAGGAGTGAAAAAATGATACCAGTATTAAGTTTGGATATGCAAAAACCATTGGAGTTTATAAAAGAAGTAGGTAGCTTCGAAACAGTAAAAGTAGGGCACAATCTTGCAATTAACGGTAGAAAAATTCTTGATGAGCTCTACAATCTAAACCTCAAGGTCATATTAGACTTAAAATTTTGCGATATTCCTTCTACAGTAGAACGTTCAATAAAAAGTTGGGACCATCCTACAATTATTGGTTTTACAGTCCATAGTGCAGCAGGTATAGAAAGCGTAAAAGCTGCTTTAAATGCAACAGATAAATTAATATTTTCAGTAATCAAACTAACATCACAAGAGGGAAGTTTGGAAAGCTACATTGACAAAATTTTTGAACTAGAAAACTTAAAAAGTTCATTTGTTCTTCCAGGAAAATGGGCAATAAAGTTGAGAAAAAAACTTACTGGAAAATTTTTAGTACCTGGCATAAGGATGGAAGTAAAATCAGATGATCAAAAAGATGTTATAACTCTTTCCCAAGTAGAAAATATTGCAGATTTTGTAGTACTTGGCAGAGAAATTTATCTTTCGAAAAATCCAAAAGAAAAAATTCAAAAAATAAAGGAGGAATTAATATGAAAATAGAAGAAATTTTAAAAACAACAGGAGCCCTTTTAAATGGTCATTTTATCTTATCATCCGGTAACCATTCGGAAAAATACATTCAATGTGCAAGAATATTTGAGTATCCAAAATATGGAGAATTAGTAGGAAAAATGCTAGCAGAAAAATTGGAAAAATACAACCCTGATCTCATAATCGGCCCCGCTATGGGAGGAATACATATAGCATACATAGTAGCAAAATACCTAAATAAAAGAAATATTTTTGCAGAAAGAGAAAACAAAAAAATGACATTAAGAAGAGGCTTTAAAATAAACGAAGGAGAAAAAGTAGCAATAGTAGAAGATGTAATAACAACGGGAAAATCAGTAAAAGAAGTAATAGAGATAGTAAAAGAAAGTAAGGGAAAGGTATGTTGTATTGGTTCAGTAATAAACAGGTCTGATAATAATCCATTTGAAGTACCATACGAATATCTTTTAAAAATCAATATTCCAATATATAAAAAAGAAGAATGCCCATTATGTAAAGCACAAATTCCTGCGGAAAAACCAGGAAGTAGATTCATAAAATAAAAAAAGCAGGCGAAAGCCTGCGAAAAAAAAAATAAACCCGGGCGATACCTACTCTCGCAAGGGGCGTACCCCTTACTACCATCGGCCCAAGGCGGCTTAACGGCCGGGTTCGGGATGGAACCGGGTGGTTCCCGCCTTGGTATCGTCACCCGGGAAACCTTTGGTCACTCAAAAATGCATAGGGTTCACGTAGAGGTGAAGGCCTCGGCCGATTAGTACCGGTTGGCTCCACGCATTACTGCGCTTCCACCACCAGCCTATCTAGGTCCTCTTCTCGAACCGGCCTTACTCCTTTTACAGGATGGGAGGTCTCATCTTGGGGCGTGTTTCCCGCTTAGATGCTTTCAGCGGTTATCACTTAGGAGCGTAGCTACCCGGCGTATGCCCTTGGCAGAACAGCCGGTACACCAGTGGCTCCCTCACCCAGGTCCTCTCGTACAATGGGCGAGCCCCCTCAAACCTCCTACGCCCGCAGCAGATAGGGACCGACCTGTCTCACGACGGTCTGAACCCAGCTCACGTACCCCTTTAATAGGCGAACAGCCTAACCCTTGGGACCTGCTTCAGCCCCAGGATGGGATGAGCCGACATCGAGGTGCCGATCCTTGCCGTCGATGTGAACTCTCGGGCAAGACTAGCCTGTTATCCCCGGGGTAACTTTTGTCCGTTGATCGACGACCCTTCCACTCGGAGTCGCCGGGTCACTAGGACCGGGTTTCCCCTCTGCTCGACCCGTCGGTCTCGCAGTCAGCCCAGCTTATGCCCTTGCACTCTACGGTGGATTTCCAACCCACCTGAGCCGAGCTTCGCGCGCCTCCGTTACCCTTTCGGAGGCGACCGCCCCAGTCAAACTACCCACCTGGCACTGTCCCTCGCTTGCTCTTCACAAACGCAGGTTAGAACTCCAGTACACCGAGGGTGGTATCCCACCAGCGGCTCCCCCGACCCTGGCGAGCCGGGTTCTTCGCCTCCCACCTATCCTGTACACAGTGCACCAAAGCCCAATACCAGGCTGCAGTAAAGCTCCACGGGGTCTTTCCGTCTAGCTGCGGGTACTGGGCATCTTCACCCAGATTGAAATTTCACCGGGCCCCCTGCCGAGACAGTGCCCCAGTCGTTACGCCATTCATGCAGGTCGGAACTTACCCGACAAGGAATTTCGCTACCTTAGGACCGTTATAGTTACGGCCGCCGTTTACCGGGGCTTCGGTTCGGGGCTCTCACCCCTCCCCTTAACCTTCCGGCACTGGGCAGGCGTCAGTCCCTATACTTCCTCTTACGAGTTCGCAGAGACCTGTGTTTTTGGTAAACAGTCGCCAGGGCCTTGCCTCTGCAACCGCCTCGGCCTCCCCCAGTTTCCAGGTCTCCCCTTCCCCTGGGTTCAACCTACCGCGGCACCCCTTCTCCCTAAGTTACGGGGTCAATTTGCCGAGTTCCTTGGCAAGGGTTATCCCGCTCCCCTTAGCTTTCTCAGCCCGCCTACCTGTGTCGGTTTGCGGAACGGGCACCCGCATACCAGTTAGCGAGGCTTTTCTCGGCAGTGTGGGATCAGCCCCGTCGGACCATACGGTCCTCCCCTTCACGGCTCAGCTCAGACAGCGGATTTCCCTACTGCCCTCTACGCCTAACCGCTTGGAAGGCCTTGCCACTTGACCTCGGAACTTACCCTCCTGCGTCCCCCCGCTACCTATCAGTATGCAGGTGGTACCGGAATATTAACCGGTTCCCCATCGGCTACCCCTCTCGGGTTCACCTTAGGCCCCGACTAACCCTGGGCGGACGAACCTTCCCCAGGTACCCTTAGGCTTCCGGGGGGAGAGATTCTCACTCTCCTCTCGTTTACTCATGCCTGGATTCTCTCTTCCGCCTCGTCCAGTGGCTCTCTCAAGTCCACCTTCTCCCTATCGCGGAACGCTCCCCTACCACCAGCATATACGCTGATCCGCGGCTTCGGGGGATGGCTTCAGCCCCGGTACATTTTCGGCGCTGTGCGTCTCGACCGGTGAGCTGTTACGCACTCTTTTAATGATGGCTGCTTCTAAGCCAACATCCCGGTTGTCTGGGACGCACAACTTCCTTCCACACTTAGCCATCTCTCCGGGCCCTTAGCCGTCGGTCTGGGTTGTTCCCCTCTCGTCTGTGGAGCTTATCCCCCACAGGCTCACTCCCAAGATTTGTGTGCAGGCATTCGTAGTTTGACAGGGGTTGGAGGTCACCCCCCTAGCCCTATCAGCGCCCTACCTCCTGCACAGACCTCTTGAGGCTGCACCTAAATGCATTTCGGGGAGAACCAGCTATCACCAGGTTCGGTTAGCTTTTCACTCCTACCCACAGCTCATCCGAGGATGTCTCACAATCCACCGGTCCGGGCCTCCAGTAGGTTTTACCCTACCTTCACCCTGGCCATGGGTAGCTCACCCGGCTTCGGGCCTGCCGCACCTGACTCCTCGCCCTATTCAGACTCGCTTTCGCTACGGCTCCACCTCTACCGGCTTAACCTCGCCAGGTACGACAACTCCCAGGCTCATTAATCAAAAGGCACGCCGTCACCCCTATACGGAGCTCCGACTTCTTGTAGGCACGCAGTTTCAGGTCTCTTTCACTCCCCTTCCGGGGTGCTTTTCACCTTTCCCTCACGGTACTGGATCCTCTATCGGTCGGCAGGGAGTATTTAGCCTTGGAGGGTGGTCCCCCCTGATTCCCACGGGATTCCTCGTGCCCCGTGGTACTCGGGATCAAGCCCCAGAGAGTCCTTACCCTTTCGCCTACGGGACTTTCACCCTCTCCGGTAGGCCTTCCCAGACCTTTCGGCTAGAGTAAGAATTTTTTACTCCCCGGCTCACGCCCGGACTTGTCCCACTACCCCGACGATCCCTCGCCGGTTTAGGCTCCTCCCCTTTCGATCGCCTCTACTCAGGGAATCTCGTTTGATTTCTCCTCCTCGGGGTACTGAGATGTTTCACTTCCCCCGGTTCGCCCCCTCTCGGGTGTGTAGCCTCACCAGCTACACAGGTTGCCCCATTCGGGTATCCCGGGATCTACGCTCGCTTGCAGCTCCCCCAGGCTTTTCGCAGCTTGCCACGCCCTTCTTCGCCTCCTGCCGCCTAGGCATCCACTGCGCGCCCTTATCACCTTCACCTCTACTTCCCCTATGCATTTTTCAATGACCATGCCACTCAAAAATAGATAGCAGCTCCGCTTACTCTCCTTAGAAAGGAGGTGATCCAGGCGCACCTTCCGGTACACCTACCTTGTTACGACTTCGCCCCCCTCGCCAGCCTCGCCCTCAGTAGCCCCCCTCCTTCTCAGGTTGGAGTAACCACCTTCGGGCGCTGCCAACTCGGGTGGCGTGACGGGCGGTGTGTACAAACCCCGGGAACGTATTCACCGCGGCGTGGCTGATCCGCGATTACTAGCGATTCCGACTTCATGCAGGCGAGTTTCAGCCTGCAATCCGTACTGCGAGTGGGTTTCAGGGTTTCGCTCACCATCACTGGCTCGCATCCCGCTGTCCCACCCATTGTAGCGCGTGTGTCGCCCAGAGCATAAGGGGCACGAGTATCTGACGTCATCCCCTCCTTCCTCCGGCTCGTCGCCGGCAGTCCCCTTAGAGTCCCCGGCCTAACCGCTGGCAACTAAGGGCAGGGGTTGCGCTCGTTGCGGGACTTAACCCAACACCTCACGGCACGAGCTGACGACGACCGTGCACCACCTGTGCCGGCTCCCTCACCTCTCGGCGAGAGTCCCTCCCCTTTCGGGTCAGTACCACCAGCATGTCAAGCCCTGGTAAGGTTCTTGGCTTAGCGTCCAATTAAACCACACGCTCCACCGCTTGTGCGGGGTCCCGTCAATTCCTTTGAGTTTCACCCTTGCGGGCATACTCCCCAGGCGGCCCACTTATCGCGTTCGCTTCAGCACGGAGGAATCACTCCCCCACACCTAGTGGGCATCGTTTACGGCTAGGACTACCCGGGTATCTAATCCGGTTCGCTCCCCTAGCTTTCGGGCCTCAGCGTCAGGTACGGCCCAGGAGACCGGCTTCCCCACCGGCGTTCCTGCTGATATCTACGGATTTCACCCCTACACCAGCAGTTCCGTCTCCCTCTACCGCCCTCAAGTCGCGTGGTTTCCAGCGCAGTTCCACAGTTGAGCCGTGGCTTTTCACACCGGACTTCCACGACCGCCTACGCCCCCTTTACGCCCAGTAAATCCGGGTAACGCTCGCCCCCTACGTATTACCGCGGCTGCTGGCACGTAGTTAGCCGGGGCTTCCTAGTGGGATACCGTCATCGGTAAGACTTTCCACTCCTTACCTTATTCGTCTCCCACCACAGCGGTTTACACCCCGAAGGGCTCCTTCCCGCACGCGGCGTCGCTGGATCAGGCTTCCGCCCATTGTCCAATATCCCCCACTGCTGCCTCCCGTAGGAGTAGGACCCGTGTCTCAGTGCCCTTGTGGCCGGCCATCCTCTCAGACCGGCTATCCGTCGTAGGCTTGGTGAGCCTTTACCTCACCAACTACCTGATGGAACGCAGGCCCATCCCTCAGCAGAGCTTTACGCCCCTTTCTTCGCTAGTACCTCTCCCTAGCGAACGTATGGGGTATTAGCTGCAGTTTCCCACAGTTATCCCCCTCTGAAGGGTAGGTCACCTACGCGTTACTCACCCGTCCGCCGCTCAGTCTACTAACCTTCACCCCGAAGGACTCCAGTTAGCAGCTTCGCTCGACTTGCATGTGTAAGGCACGCCGCCAGCGTTCACCCTGAGCCAGGATCAAACCCTCCATCTCTATCTCGGGCTCGTCCTTCTTATCCGCAGAGCTGCTATCTATTTTTCAATGACCTCCTCAACCTCGCGTCTTCTAATTTACCATACTTATCTTTTTCTGTCAACCCTTGCCTTTTGTTAAATTTTATTTAAGAAAAAAACAATGGCTTCGGAAACCCGAAGCCATTAGATTTTTATTCTCCGTATTCTTCGGCTAAATACTTATTAATTTGATCATCTGCCGTTTTTATTGCCGTTTCCATATCAACTTTTCCATTTACAAAATCAGAAAACATGTTTCCGACTACACTCCTTATTTCATACCATACACCTATTTGTGGATCAAATACTGCATTATCAATTTGAGTTAAAGGAATTTCAGCAAGTGGATCAGATTTTACATTTTCTTTCCATATATTTGTTTCAAGTGCACTCTTTCTTACTGGGATATACCCCGTATTTACTGACCAGAATGCTGTAACATCTGGAGATATAAGATATTTCATAAATTCCCATGCAGCTTTCTTTTGCTCTTCGGT
This sequence comes from Thermosipho sp. 1070, assembly GCF_001682135.1. Classification (NCBI taxonomy): domain Bacteria; kingdom Thermotogati; phylum Thermotogota; class Thermotogae; order Thermotogales; family Fervidobacteriaceae; genus Thermosipho; species Thermosipho sp. 1070. The sequence goes on from NZ_CP007121.1 coordinate 496,325, forward strand.
TGCATTTGAAAACATAATAACATCGGTTCCCGCAAATGGTACATTTCTTGTTTTCCAAACAGGAACTGGTGCCCAACTCCAATTAAATTTTCCTTTAACCGAACTTTCAACATATTTTCTACCTGCAATTGTTCCAATATACATAACAACTTTTTGTTGACCAAATGGATCATTCATATATCCACCTTGATAATATGCAATTCCTTCATCAATTAATTTTTTTACAAATTTCAAAACATCCCTTGTTTCTGGACTATCAATATTTGAAACCCATTTTCCATCAACAAACTTCAAGATTGACCCGCCTCTCAAAGACAAAAGAATTTGGAACAAATCGGCAGTAGTTCTAAATCCAAAACCGTATTGATCAGGTTTCCCATCACCATCTACATCTTCTGTTAAAACCTTAGCTGCATAATATAATTCGTTAATAGACTTTGGAATATCTACACCATAAAGGGTTAAAAGATCAGCATTGTAATACAACATATACAAACTCTTGTTAAATGGAATTGCATAAACATCATTACCCCACATACAATTCTTTCTCAAAGGTTCATAAATATCTTCCCATTCCTCTTTAGTTAAACCTATTTCTGTATCCGAAAGAAAACCATTTAATTTTTGGACAACACCACTTTGAATAAGCTTTGCAGTCCAGTTGGAATACGCTTGTGAAATCGTAGGAAGTTCTCCTGCCTGAGCGCCAGCAAGCAATTTTTGGCTTAATGCACCATAATTTCCAACATATACAGCTTCAACCTCTATATCTGTATGAGAATCATTAAAAGATTTCACAATCTGTTCCAATGTTTTTCCGTGATTTCCACCCATAGCATGCCAGAACACAACTTTAGTTTTTGCAAATGACACCAAAACTAAAAGTGATAACAAAACTACCAAAAACTTTTTCATGTTACCCCTCCTTCTTATACGTTATTTGGCTTTATATATTATACCACATTGCGTACTATTTTTATATTAAAATAAAATTTACAAAACTTTATGTAAAAACATTAAAATCATATAAAGATATTAAAATCCATTTATCTTATTTTATCTTAGACAACACCATATTCTGGTATAATTAACAAAAGGAGGAATTTTATGGAAAAAATAATAGCCAGAGAATTAAATTTAGAAGAATGGAAAGTAAAAAATGCAATAAGTCTTCTAAAAGAAAACACAATACACTTTGTAGCTAGATATAGGAAAGATCAAACAGGTGGTTTGAACGAAATAACATTAAGAGAAATTGAAAAAAAGTACAAATATCTTGAAAAGGTAGAAAAACTAAAGAAAAAAATACTCAAAACTTTGGAAAAAGAAAGAAAACTCACAACTTCGTTAAGAAAAAAGATACAAAATTCATACAATTTAACAGAGCTTGAGGATATCTACCTTCCATACAAAAAAAGAAAAAAAACTAAGGCAGATATTGCAATAGAGAACGGTCTACTCCCGCTTGCAGAAAAAGCATGTAAAAACCAAAAAATAGATATAAAAACACACTATACATCTCTTTTTAATACGAAAGAAAAAATAATAGATGGAATAACGGACATATTGGCCCAAAAATTTGCACATAACGATATAATAAGAAAAAAGTTAGAGTTAATTTTACTTGAACATGGACACATAAAATGCCAAAAAAAGATAAAAGAAAAAACAAAATACGATACATACGACAAATTTGAAAGGAAAATCAAACATCTCAAAGAACATAATATACTATCTATTAATCGAGGGGAAAAAGAAGGTGTTTTACAGGTAAAACTGTATATTAACAAAAAACACCAAGAATACTTATACAGTCTAACCAAATGGGAGCAAAATAAAATAATACGAAAGGGTCTTGAAAAGGGATGGAAATTGTTATTTCCTTCAATTGAAAAAAGAGTAAGAAACACATTAACAAAAAAAGCAGAAGACAGGGCTATAAAGGTGTTCGCGGAAAATTTAAAACAACTCTTACTAACAAAACCACTAAGAAACAAAAGGCTCATTGCGATTGATCCAGGTAATAAAACAGGATGTAAAATTGCAATTCTCGACGAATTTGGTAACCTATTAGACTATGCTATTATATTTCCCACATCTCCTCACCTTGATTTTGAAAATTCAGAAAAGAAGGTTTTAGAATTTATAGAAAAATATCACCTTGATTTAGTAGTTATAGGAAATGGAACTGCCTCAAGAGAAGTCCAAAAATTCATAGTATCTCTTATAAAAAAACATAAATTAGATATTAAATACACTTTTTCAAATGAAGCAGGTGCATCGGTATATTCCACTTCAGATATAGCAATTGAAGAATTTCCAGACTTAGATCCAACCATAAGAAGTGCAGTTAGTATTGGAAGAAGAATCCAAGATCCTATGGCAGAACTCGTAAAAATAAATCCAAAGTCACTAGGTATAGGGCAATATCAACACGATGTTAATCAAAAAAAACTAGATGAAGAACTCAAAAATGTAGTTAGTGATGTGGTAAATTTAGTTGGAGTAGATTTAAACAGTGCTTCTTCAAAACTTTTAGAATATGTCTCTGGAATAACCCCTTCTATTGCAAAAAAAATAATAAAATACAGAGAAAAGATCGGAAAATTCACCGAAAGAAAACAACTACTTGAAATAGACGGACTTGGAAAAAAAACATACACGCAATGTGCTGGATTTCTTAGAATAAAAGATGGAAAAAATCCTTTAGAGGCAACCGGCATTCACCCTGAACATTACAATATAGCCGAAGAAATATTAAAAAATCAAAACATTAAAGAAATTTCTGAAAAATACAACATTGGAAATCTAACTTTAGATTACATATTAAATGAGATTAAAAATATGGGAAAAGATTTAAGAAATAGCTCACATGAAGTTATATTCTATGATAATATAATAACATTTGAAATGCTAAAAGTTGGAACAATTCTAAAGGGAAAAGTAACAAATATAACAGACTTTGGTGTTTTTTTAGATATCGGATTAAAAGAAAGTGGCTTTATCTATAAAAAACTTCTCAATAGAGAAATGAAAATAAATGATATAATAAAAGTAGAAGTAATTGAACTCGACAAAGAACTAAGACACATAAAGCTAAAACCTGTATGATATAATTTTTCTATGGAGGTGAAAGAATGGAACTTAAAGTTTTGACTTTTATCCTTGGTGATGAGGAATTTGCAATTGATATCATGAAAGTCGACAGAGTAAAAGAATACGAAAAAACAACTAAACTTCCAAATTCATTAGACTTTGTTGAAGGTATAATAAACCTCATGGGAGAAGTAATACCGATAATAAACCTCAGAAAAAAGTTTATATTACCGGACTTTCAAGACAAAGAAAAATCAAAGATCATAGTAATTAGATTTGAAAATGAAAAGAAAATGGGCTTCTTAGTTGATGATGTTAAAGAAGTAATAACTTTAACAGGCGAACAAATTGATCAAACTCCAGAATATAGTGGTCAATCATCAGAATTTCTATTGGGTGTAGCAAAACTCGAAAACAGGATGATACTAATACTAGATGTAGAAAAAGTATTAAAAAAAGAGGAAAAATTAGAAATTTCCTCCATGGTTAAGTAACATATAAAGACGGGGGATTAACCCTTATCTTTACCTTTGTAGGATATTTTGAAATTACTTCGTTTAAAATACGATTTGTTTTACCTACATCATGCGTTTTTACTATAAAATGATACAAGAAGTTATTTCTTATTTTTGGAATAAAAAATTCAGTAGGTCCAAGTATTTTCAGATTAAAATTTTCAAGTTCAAGTACAAGTTTTTTTGCATTTTTTAGACCAAGCTCCTTATTATTAGAATAAACAATAACCTGAATAATATCTACAAAGGGGGGATATTCTAGATCCTTCCTTTGTTTTAATTCGTATTCATAATAACCTTCTACATCTTGTCTTAATGCATATTCTATGACAAAACTATCTCTTTCATAAGTTTGTATCAAAGCTTTCCCTTTTTCCTTTCTTCCAGCTCTTCCTATTACTTGAACTAATAATCTAAAAAGATTTAAAGAAGAATTGTAATCTGGGATATTCCTCATTGCATCTACATCAATAACCCCAATTAAACTCACGGTAGGAACATCTAATCCCTTTGTAATCATCTTTGTTCCAATTAAAATATCAATTTCTCCTTCGTATAATTTTTTCAACACCTTTTGAAATTTTTGGTAATTTTTTACCACTTCCGTATCAACTCTTACTATATTTCTACCCGGGAAAACTTTTTGTAATTCTCCTTCCAATCTTTCAGTTCCCATTCCTTTTTCGTAAAAAAGGACAGAACCACAAATTTGGCAAGAAATTTCAGGAACACTTTCAAATCCACATATATGACACTTCAATTTTCTTTCAGATTTATGGTAAGTTAATGCCACATCACAATTTGGACACTTTAATACATTTCCACAATTTTGACACATAATTAAAGAATATCCTTTTCTTCTAACAAAAAACATAACACTTTTTCCATTTTCCAGTTCTCTCTTAACATTTTTCAAAATACTCTTTGAAACATATGGTATAACTTTTTCTTCTTCTTTCATATCAACAACTTCAACCTTCGGAAGTACCGTCCCGTACCTCTCCTTTAACGTACAAAGTTTCATATCATTCCTTGTAGCCTTCACGTAGTGTTCCAATCTAGGGGTAGCAGAACCAAAGATTACAAGTCCTGGAAATTTTTCTACAAGGTAAATCAAGTCATAAACAACTTCTCCGTCTTGATAATAGCTATCATCGTGTTCTTCGTCAACAATTATCAAATCTTTATTAAATGGTATAAAGAACGCACTCCTTGTTCCTACAAGTATATCGATCTTCCCAGTTACTGCTCTCATCCATAACTCTATCTTTTGACTCTTTGTAAGATAACTATGAAATATCCCCACCTTTTTCCCAGAAAGTCTTGATTTTATCCTATTTACCGTCTGTTCTATCAATGAAACTTCTGGAACAAGATATAATGTCTTTGAATTGCTTTTTTTAATTACAGAAAGATAAACTTCTGTTTTCCCACTACCTGTTACACCATATAACAATACCTTTAATTTATTTTTCTTTAATATATCTTCAACAATTTTTTTTTGACTTTCGCTTAAATCTATATCTTCAAAATCCTTCGGAAATTCCTCATTTAATCTCAACAATCCCTTTCTTTCAAGCTGTAATAAGACATCCTTATTTATATCCAAAAACTCCCTAAGTTCTGAATAAGTGGTGTAATTGTTCACAAGAAGATAATCTATAACTTTTTTTTGCTTTTTGGTAAGTTTCTTTTCAAAAATTTCCGAAGGTAAAGCATTTAAAAATACATATAACTCTTTCCTTGGCCTTGGAAACTTATACTGAAAATCCTTTTCTATGTAAATTACTCCGTTCATTAAAAATTCCTTTAATTTTTTTTCTCCAAACCTTTCAATAAATTCTCCAACTGCCATTCCATTAAAGTCATAAAGTGGGTTATTAGAAAACACTTTTTCAACAAAATAATTTTCTATCCCCTTTGGAAAGGAAAGATCAAACAATCTACCAATTGGTGTATTAAAAAAATTAGAAGCCTCATTCAAAGCTTCAACAAACCACCCTTCTAAAAAACTCCTACCATCTACCTTTCCTATTACTTCACCTTCAACCTTTCCAGGATTTTCTTTTAAAACATAACCTATCTCTTTTCTTCCCCTAAACTTTAAGAAAATCCTTTCGCCAGTTTCCAATTTAAAATCAGAGTTTACAAAGAAAGTCCTTTTAAAACTTGAGTTTGAAATTGCAACTTCGTATATCATATAATCACCTCATTAGAATTGTACCATATTATAAAACTTGACTTATAGTTAATGATATTGGATAATATAAAGGGTAAAAAATAAAATAGGAGGTGATAAAATGCCACTGTACAGATACGTTTGTAAAAAATGCGGAAACGAAAAAGTTGAATTGCACTCATTTAAAGAACAACTGAATCTCGAATGCGAAATATGCGGTTCACAAATGGAAAAGGCAATAGGAAGAGTTGGTATAGTCTTTAAAGGTAGTGGATTCTATATAACAGATAGCAAAAAAAGTACTTCTTCAAATAATTCTAGTTCAAATGATTCTAAATAAAATTAATGCCCCCTTACGGGGGCCAATTATAATCCTACTTTAATTATAAATTAAAGAGGTTTAACATTTGCTGCTTGAGGACCTTTTTGACCATCTTGAACTTCAAATTCCACTTCTTGTCCTTCTTTTAATGTTTTGAATCCATCTGTTTGAATAGCACTCCAGTGAACAAAAATGTCTTCTCCGTCCTCCTTGGTAATAAATCCATAACCTTTTTTTGCATCAAACCACTTTACTGTACCTTTCATAAAAAAACGCCTCCTCGTAAATCTTTTTACAATCCCCGCCTCTCGGGGTTGATTAAAGTATACACCCATAATTATTTTTTGTCAACTGTTTTTGAGCTATTTCAAAAATAAAAAGAAAACACTCAAACTTAATCGAAAATTTCACAACTATATTCTGCCACAACTTCCTTGAAATTCTACTTTCAAGGGGAGACCTAGGTATTTTTAAAAGAACTGTTTACTCTTTTATTTAGAGAGACATTAGAAATGGGAACGTTATACTTTGAGAAAATTCCATATCTTAGAGCTTTCCATCTTCAATGAACTTCAAGAAAATATATAAAATGTTATTGTAGACAGTATACGATGTTTTATCCGGAATAAACCCAATAAAAAATCCATTTTGGAAACATTAAAACTATTTTTGCCTACAGAAAAAATGTAGTTTTTAACCTTTTTTACGATTAACTTTTAAAACAACAGTAATTTCGCCTCTTACTCCTTCTGAGAATCTTTCTAAAGCTCTTTGCACTGTGCCTTTAAAATATTCTTGATGAACCTTTGTGAGTTCCCTTGCCACAAAGATCTCCACATTTCCTAAAATATCATACACATCGTTTAACGTTTTCATCAATCTTTCTGGACTTTCAAAAAAAATATATACATCTGACATATCATTTTCTTTTATTTTTCTTAAAATCCTTCTTCTTTTTTTATCTCTAGGCATAAATCCCAGAAAAACAAACCTATTCCCATAAAAGCCACTTGCAGCAATAGCAGTTAGCACGGAACTTACTCCAGGTATTACATCCCATTCAATATTATTTTCCACACATAAATTAACCAGTTCAGTTCCTGGATCAGCAATTACCGGCATACCCGCATCCGAAAGATAAGCTATATTTTTACCATCTTTCAACATTGATAAAATTTTATCTATCTTTTTTAACGATGAATGTTCGTTATATGAATCTACAGGTTTCTTTATTGAATAAAAATTTAAGAGCTTCAATGCTCTTCTTGTATCTTCTGCAAAAATATAATCTACCTCTTTTAAAATTCTAAGTGCCCTTAAAGTTATATCTTCTAAATTTCCTATTGGCGTTCCAATTATATACAACAAAACTTTTTTCTCTCCCTCTCTGCAGATTTCAAAATTTTATCTACATCTTGAAACTTTATCAATCCAAATTTTTCATCAAATTTTTCATACAATAACTCTCTCAATCTGTTAATTTCAATGTTTTTAGATTGGTCAATTCCATATTGAACTATTTTTTGATTTGTATTTTTAAAACATCTATCAACGTTATCTATAGTCTTTAAAACAATAGAACCATGCTGCAAAACAAATGATCTAGTTCTCATTTGCGCACTTCCCACTACTTTTTTGTTATCCAAAACAATTTCATACCAAGATGGTGCATCAAAGCACACATTGGTGTTTCCGCGAATCCCTCGAGATACTAACCTTACAGGCACATCTAATTTATTTAAAACATCTACAATTAATTGCGAAATTGCTTTATAAAGACTTATGATGGACAATCTATACAGCTCATGTCCATTTGGAATAACAATACTATATGTCAATTCATATTTGTGCAATACCGCTCTACCACCCGTAGGTCTTCTTACACACTTTATATTATTTTCCCTCAAAAAATCAAAATCTACATCTTCAACACTTTGATTTTTACCTAATGAAAGTGTTGGTTCTTTCCAAGTATATAGTCTAAAAAATGGAGCATTGGATTTCCCCAAAACATAATCAACTGCCATATTCAAATCTCCCGAAAGCTTCCACGTTTCAATGTAATACATTTATATCCTCCTAAATGCATCTAACACACTCTCAGCAATAGCTGTGTATTTATCAACTTTTAATTCTGCAGCCCCTATAATACTTTCCTCATATGAATTGTATTCTTTTGAAAGGTGCGTGATTATAAATTGTTTTCCCGCAATTGTTGCTTCAATAGAATCATCCACTGAAATTGCAAAGTTATGAATATTTTCAAGCGCATTTAAAACGGCATTTCCAATAATTATTGGAATATTCTTGCGCGTTTTCGGGCCAGCAAATTCCCCTATAAAAACCTCCTGGCCATGTGTTATTTCTACCTTTACACTTAATGTTCGTTCTTTTTCCTGGACATTTATATCTGTCAATCTATAAGGAATGATCTTTGAGGATTCCATGCCTAAATTTAACTGAGCAATACTAACCACTTTTCTATCAATCTTCAAACCTAAACTCGCAAATAAAACGGTTTCGATATCCCTTACAAGTTGTTTGGGGCTTTTCTCATCATCTGCGACAACATGTATCTCTACAACTTGATCATTTTCAATGACAACTTTTGCAGCCTCAACCCCAGGAATCTTTGAAAGAACATTTTCAACACTTTCAACTTTTAACATACTATCCCCCCAAATCCTTTACAAAACCTCTAAACTTTTCAAAATCATCCACAAAACTTTCCACATATCTCCATTTTTCTTTCAAATCTTCCAAATCTACTTTAAACATTCCAATAACTTTGTCTTTCATATCAGAAATAGGAAAATATTTACCAGGCTGAAATTTATACTTATTTCTTAAAAATGAAAAAAATTCTGCGTATAAATTTTTATGTTCTCCTTCTCCAATACCTACAAAATAAACCCCATCATCTGTTAAAAAAGTCTTTAAAAAATAGTAATTCTTCCCGTTTAAAGCTAAAAGCTCATCATATGTCTTATCATCCACCTTTTTGGAAAAATTAAGCCAACTTTTTCCAGAAACCTCTTCTGAAAACAATTCCTTTGAAATTAGAGACTTTTCACCACCAAGTGCTAAAAAATGCGTCATTATTGGGAATTTTAAAATTCCAGCAGTCATAAATGGAATTTTTCTTGTTGAAAAACTATTTATATATAAATTTTCAAAATCTTCATTAAAATATTCCATTTTATAAAGTGATGGTGTTCTTAAAAACGGATTACTAAGTGAAACTCCAAAAAAGAACTTACCATCTGGATTATAACCAGCATTTAAAAAAAAGATACCATTAGATCCCACTGTAACAAGTATTAGATGTTTATGAAAAACATCTAGTACATCTTCAAACTTATACAAAAAATCCATCAACACATTCTTATCTTTTTCGAGTAAACTAAATACTTCGTTCATTAAAGGTCTCAACTTTTCAGGACCAAAATATACCATTTTTAGCGTCTCCTAGTTATAAAATATTCAATGCTTCTATTCCATGTTTTTTCTTCCTCATCCGTAAAATAACAAGCGGGTAACTCTCCACGTTCCCTATGATATGCTATACACTCACAACATTTACCTTTTTTAGGACATCCAGGATAACTACAATTACACTTTTCTAAGTTTTTTTCAAAATTTCCACAGTACATCATAAATCCCCCTTTATTTCCACTACCTCATTGTTTTCATCCATTATTAAAACTTTTGGACCTTTATATTCTCCATCAGAATACACACCAAAAGCCATAATAATTACCCTGTCACCTTCTTCTACTAACCTCGCAGCAGCACCGTTTATCACTATTTTTTTACTTCCTCGTTCTTCAGGGATTGTATAAGTAACAAAGCGCTGGCCGTTGTTCACATCCGCTACCAAAACCAATTCATATGGTTTAATATTGGACTTTTCCAAAAGTTCTATATCTATACCTATACTCCCCATATAATTGATACTTTTATCCGTCACACGTGCCATATGTATCTTTGATTTTAACAAAAATTCCTGCATTTTACTCCTCCTCATCTTTTAAAGGTAATTCAAAAATAAATGCATTTCCATTTTCATCAGGTTCAACCCATATTTTTCCATCATGTTCATCTTCTATAATTTTTTTACATATTGGTAAACCCAATCCCGTTCCATGTACTTTTGTTGTAAAAAATGGAATAAATAACTTTTCCAAGATATCCCTGGGAATTGGAGTACCTTGATTCCAAACCTTAATCTTTACAGTGTTTAAACATTTCTTTACTTCAATTGATATTTTACCACCATATGGTGTTTCATCAATAGCATTTTGAATTAAATTTATCAAAACTTGTTTTAATCTCTGTTTATCCGCATACACTTCAACATTTTCATCGGCTTTGAATTCAAAAAGTATATTTTTATCTTTTATTTTATCCTCTAGTAAAATATAAACTTCGGATATTAATTCATTTAAATTAAAGAGGACAAATTCTGTTATCCTCCTATCTCTACTAAATTCCAAAATTTCACTCACAATTCCCTCTAATCTAACAATTTCATCTGATATTATTTTTATGTATTTTCTCCTTTTATTTTCATCATCTATATACTTTTCAAGTCTTTTTATAAACCCACCTAAAACAGATATGGGATTTCTAAGTTCGTGAACCACTCTCGCAGCCATTTCACCAAGTACAGCTAATTTTTCCTGTTTTTTTCTCTCTTTTTCCAAAATTACCCTTTCTGTTACATCCTCAAAAGTAACTATTATACCCTTTATTAAAATCCTTTCTGCATCCCAAAGTGGAGAAATAGAAACATCAAAGTATTTTTCCTGTCCCATTACGGGTATTAGGTAATTTGAAAGTTTTATCTCTTCCTTCATCTTTAAAACTTCAAAGGCCATGCTTTCTATATCCTCAAATTCAGATCCTAAATCTGCTAACCTTTTTTCTATCATCTGTTCCTTATTTCTACCAAAATAATACTCTGCGCGCGAATTCCACTCGCTTATATTCCCATTCTTCGAGATTACAATAACTGCTGCTGATAAATTTTGTAAAATGAGCTCTGAAAACTCTTTTAAAAATTCCACTAAATTCTTTTGCTTTTCCAAATTAATAGTCTTATCCTTTAATTCTTTATAATTCAACGAATTTTCAATGGCAAGTCCCGCACTATCCGATATTAATCTTAAAATTTCCACATCTACATTCGAAATTTTATGCTTTGAATACTTATTATCCAATATTACAACACCTATTGTGTCATTCTTTCCAATCAAAGGTACTATTACAAATTCATCGGTATCCAATAAAGGAACAAGATAGTCTAGTTCTTCCACTAAAACCTTTTTATTCACATGTACTATTTTTCTCCTTAAAACAGCTCTTTCTAAAAATTTACTAGATCTATATGGAAAAATCTTATTTCTTATTTTCTGAGTTAACTCGTTGTTCAGATCAAGTCCCAACGATTCTTCTCTCAAATATTGAACAATATCTGCATACTTCATCGCTCTTTGATTTGCTTTTTTCCAAATAGTGTCAACTTCCTTTTCATTAGCAGGACCTATCCACGCCTTCCCTATCAACGCATTTTTTTCATTATCTTTTAACAAAAGAAGTGCTCTGTTAAATCCCAGTGTTCTTCCCGATGTCAATCCAATTAAGAAAATTTTTAAAACATTATTTGGGTCATTACTACTTCTCATCGCCTGGCTCAAATAATGGACTATACTCATCTTCCTTAGTTGTTCTTTCTGGCCCTCTATCAATTTTTCATGCTCTTTTTTTAATACGTTTAATTTTTCCACTTCAGATTTTAAATTTTCATAGAATACAAGTCTGGAAATAGCCAAGTTAAACCTCTTTACAGCAGAAATTACTAAATCCAAATCAAAATCTTCATAACTTTTATCTGGAATATAACCTTCTCCATGTCTTTTATTAATAAAAACAAGCCATTGTTTTTCATCCACTGGTACACTTATCAAAGATTTTACAACTAAATCAGAATTTATAAAATTAACACTAGGTTTTATCAAAATCTGTGGTTGTTTTTTAAAAACAAAAAAGGAAAAATCAGAAAAACCCGGTATTATCTTCCCAACAAAGTCTTTTGGCTGAGAATATTCCACAAAAAAATCTTCCCCTTTTTTTCCAACCAATACAATAAGATCACTCGGCAAATACTCGGAAAGTTTTTCAACAAAATTTCTCTTTAACTCAAATAAATCTTGACTCTTCTCAAAAATGTCCGTCAGTTGTAGAATATTCTCCAATTTTTCCTTTCTCTTTTCAATCAAAAACAAATCACATACAAGCCCAAAAATATTTGAAAATTCATCAAAAAAATCATTCTTTTCAAATTTTTCATTTGAAATTATCGCACCTATTTTCTTGTCACCAAAATACAAAGGAATAACATCTTTATCATTTGCAGGCACCTTTTTCCCAACATCTTTTCCCGCAATTATCCTATAAATATTCTTTCTTTCTTCATATAAAGAAAGTCCTAATTCTTTTATATTAAGTTTTTCTCTCAATAAATTAGCAAGCCTCTCTAAATTTTCATTTGGATAACCAATTTCAAACAAATCTTTCACTGCATTATAAATTAAAGAAAATTCAATCATAAAATCACCTCAAGTATATTCTACCACAAAAAAAGCACCCATATGGGTGCTTTTTTTATTCCTGAAATTCATATAAAATAAATTTTCCATTTTTCAAACGCAGTAACATATTAATTTCATTAGTTTCCATATTTCTAAAAACAAAAAATTCGTGATTCATTACCTCCATTTGCGCAATTGCTTCTTCTAAACTAGTTATCATCAAATTAACTCTCTTTACATTTGAAATCTTTTCATCCTTTTCTCCCTCTGGCATCTCATCCTTGAAAATTTCACCTAGTCCTTTATTATTTGCCTTATGCGTAGGCCTTACATAATCTTTTTCTCTTTTAATCTTCTTTTCAAAAGAATCTGTTAAAATATCAATCAAATTATAAATATCCACGGATTTTTCCGAAACAATAATGTCTTTTCCCAAATAATGCACCATTATTTTTCCCACATACTCTGAAGAATCTTTCTCAAATTTAATATCTAGATGTACATTATCCTCAATAACCCTATCTACCTTCTCTAACCTCTTTTCTAAGTAATTTTTAATTGCATCGGTAATTTCTACACCTTTTGTTGAAACACGAAAATCCATAAAATCACCTCCTACTGGTTTTCCTGAATTTTTCTAAGTCTAAAGTTTACATATGGTGCAAATTCTAAAAGATAAAAAGACAACGTTAAAATCAAAAAGAGAGTTTTCAACAAAACATTACTTTCATTTATCTTTTTATCTACTATCAATATCAATGATACCACAAGTGATGCTGAAATAATAAACAGCAAAGGAAAAAAATATGACAAAAAACTAAACGTAATAGAAAATATTATGTAGAAATAAAAAATTATTTTATTATTTTCGGATATATCTGGAATTTTAAGACACCATTTCCATAAAACTATGATATAACCAAGTAGTCCAATAAAAAATATGGTATTCGACACAAATATATTTTTTAGAACAAAACTAAAAAATAAATTTGATGAAAAACCTATTGAAAAAAGAATAGAAGAAAATACCACCAAATCATCGCTTGGCAACTGATTTGAAAATAACTTTTCTAAATTTTTTTCCATAAATTGGAGGTATACCTCCTGTCCCCCCCTTCAAATTAAAACTGACCTATAACAATCCCAAATACCTCGGGACCTGTATGTACTCCAACTGCTGCACTAATCTGGGCGATATCCTTTATATTAAAATGCTCAATTAGTCTATCTAAATATTTTTTGTATTTTTGGCTTCCATATCCGGCTAATATATATGGTTTTTTTATCCCCTGTTTTTTTATAAAATCCTCACCAAGTTCAATTATCTTGTCAACTACACCCGAAAATTTCCTATCTTTTGCAACCAATTCTACAGTTCCATCACTATCCACACTCAAAATGGGTTTTATTTTTAATATTCTACCCAACAGTGCTTTTGCCTTACCTATTCTTCCTCCTTTTTCTAAGTATTTTAAAGACATTACCCCAAAAAGAAGTTTCGTATTCTTTCTTAACTCATCAACAAGCTCCTGGGTAATCTTTACACCTTTTTCCAAATAATGAACAATTCCTCTATATAGCACATACAATTCAACACTAGCACTTTTTAAATCCAAAACAGTTACTCTATCCTTATACGGGGCACTAATTGCTTTAAACATGTTGTATGTTCCACTTAATTTACTAGATATGGAAAGCATATATACATGTTCATAGCTTTCCAATAATTTTTTTAACAAATCTTCCGTTTCCTTTGGATTTGGCAATGAAGTAGAAAAAGTTTCTGCCTTATCTAGCATGCCGTAAAAATCATCAACGGTCAAATTTTCCTTATCAATATACTCTCTACCATCAATATACACTCTTAAAGGTGCATAAAAAATAGGATATTTCAATTCTACATCGGGTTTATCAAAAGATGAATCAACAATAAATGCAACCATTTCCTATCCCCCCAAATACTCATGAGGATTTATTTCATCCTTAACATCCTCTGTTATTATTATAACATTTTCACCATCACAATGTAAAAAACCATCATCAACTATATACTCAAATTTTTCATCGTTTTTTTTTGCAATTACTTTATCTACTTTTAACTTTGCTATAATCGGAGCCCTATCCTTTAAAATTCCCATTTCTCCCACTTCTGTTCTTACGGTAACAATATCTACTTCTTTATCAAAATACAAACCATTTGGATAATATATCTTTAGGCGCAAATTCTTCACCTCCAAAAAATGCGTGAGCAAAATTGCTCACGCTTTTTGTAATTTTTTGGCCTTTTCAACTGCCTCATCTATAGTACCAACCATGTAAAATGCCATTTCTGGTAAGTCATCATGCTTTCCATCTAATATTTCTTTAAATCCTCTTATTGTCTCACTAACTGGCACATATTTTCCAGGAATATTACTGAATTTCTCAGCAACGTGCACAGGTTGACTCAAGAATCTTTCTATCTTTCTGGCCCTTTGAACTATTAGTTTATCCTCTTCCGATAGTTCTTCCATACCAAGAATTGCAATGATATCTTGCAAATCTTTGTATCTTTGCAATACTTCTTGGACACCTCTTGCCACTTCATAGTGTTCCTGACCCACTACATTAGGATCCAACATCTTTGAAGTAGAATCTAATGGATCCACAGCAGGATAAAGCCCTAAAGCTGCTCTTCTTCTTGACAAAACTACAGTAGCATCAAGGTGAGTAAATGTTGTAGCAGGAGCAGGATCGGTAATATCATCAGCGGGAACGTAAATTGCCTGCACCGAAGTAATTGATCCCTTCTTTGTGGAGGTAATCCTTTCTTGAAGTTCTCCCATATCCGTCGCAAGGGTGGGTTGATATCCCACTGCAGATGGCATCCTTCCAAGAAGTGCTGATACTTCACTACCAGCCTGAACAAACCTAAAAATATTGTCTATAAATAACAAAACGTCCCTTCCTTCAACATCTCTAAAGTACTCTGCAATAGTCAACGCAGACAGAGCCACCCTAAACCTTGCCCCAGGGGGTTCATTCATTTGTCCAAAAACCAACACGGTATTGTCAAGCACTTCCGCTTCTTCCATGTCCAGGTATAATTCGTTACCTTCTCTTGTTCTTTCACCAACACCGGCAAACATGGAAAAACCATGGTGCTCAATTGCTATATTCCTTATCAATTCCATAACCAAAACAGTTTTTCCAACACCTGCGCCACCAAAAAATCCTATTTTTCCACCCTTTGGAAACGGAGCAAGAAGGTCTATAACCTTTATACCTGTTTCCAATATCTCAACCGATGTGGATTGTTCAGTAATGGATGGTGGAGTTCTGTGTATCGGCCAATATTCTACATTTTCAACTTTTTCCAATCCATCAATTGGCTCACCTATAACGTTAAACATTCTTCCCAAAGCACCTTTTCCCACAGGAACTTTTATAGGTTCACCTGTATTTATAACTTCAAGACCTCTCATTAATCCATCTGTAGTGTCAAGTGCAACTGTTCTTACAGCGTTATCACCTATGAGCTGTTCAACCTCTAAAATAAGCTTTTTACCAGTTTGAGGATTTACAACCTCTAAAGCATCATATATATCTGGAAGTTCCTCCTCATCAAATTGAACATCCACTACAGGACCTATTACTCTTAAAATCTTTCCTTTAGATTTCTTTGACACTTTATCACGCTCCTTTAAGATTATTCCTCTTGCAATGCTTGAGCGCCAGAAACTATTTCTATAAGCTCCTGGGTAATCGATGCTTGCCTTTCTTTGTTGTATTCAAGTGTTAATTCTCTGATCACCTCTTCTGCATTTTCGGTTGCATTTCTCATTGCATTTTGTCTTGCATATAACTCACTTACTTTCGTTTCAAAAGCATACGAATATATACTAGTCGCTACCATGAATTCCACTGCTTTCTTTGTTAACATTTCTATATCTGGCTCAAATTCATACCTTGAAGATTTTACACCTTCAAAAGTTATTGGTGTTAATTTAACAATTTCTGGTTTTTGGATCAACCTATTTTTAAACTTTCCATATGCAACATAGATAATTCCAACTCCATCGTTTAGTAAATCATTAGTCAAAGTTTTAGAAAAATCAAAATTAGGAATATCGTATGCACGTTCGTATATTCTTCTTGTTTTTGGATGTTTTCTAAAAAACGGAATACTTTTATTACCTATAGCGTAAACATACTCTATCTGTTCTTTCTCAATAAAATTCAAAGATGCTCTTCCTATTTCAGTGGGAAATGCCCCGCACAACCCCATATCTGTTGATATAACGATTAACGCCTTTTTCCCATTCCCCGTTAAGAATGGATGTTCGCCTATAAGCTCTATATTCTTTATCATTCTAACGGTTTCATCCAAAAACTCCCTTACACCCTGTAAACTTTTTTCTATTTTTTTTACCCTTGCAGTAGCCACCATTTCCATGGCTTTTGTAATTTTTTTCAAAGACTCCGTTGCTTGGACCCTTTTCTTTATTAAAAGTAATTTACCCCTACTCATTTAAATCACTTCCCGTACACTTTCACAAATTCATCTTTGAATTCTTCTATGGCATTTTTCAACTCTTTTTCCGTTTCTTCATTTAAATCTTTTGTTTCTTTTATTTTGTTAAGCAATTCTTTTTTGTTCTCCCTTAAAAATTGTAAAAGTCTCTTTTCGAATTCTTTAACTTTTTCAACTTCCAAATCGTCTAAATATCCATTTATACCTGCGTATAACACAACAACTTGATCTTCCACCTCAAGTGGTGCGTATTGCTCTTGCTTCATTAACTCCATTAACCTTTGACCTCTTGTAATCTGTGCCTGCGTTGCAGGATCAAGTTCCGTTGCAAATTGTGCAAATGTTTCTAATTCTTGATATTGTGCAAGATCAAGTTTTAGAGATCCTGCTACTTTTTTCATAGCTTTGACTTGTGCGGCTCCACCAACACGAGATACTGAAAGACCTATGTTTACCGCAGGTCTCTGTCCTGCATAAAACAGAGATGGTTCTAGATAAATTTGTCCATCGGTAATTGAAATGACATTTGTTGGAATATAAGCAGAAATATCATTTGCTTGTGTTTCTATAATTGGAAGTGCAGTTAGTGATCCACCACCATATTTATCATCAAGCCTTGCGGCTCTTTCAAGTAATCTAGAATGCAAATAAAAAACATCACCAGGATACGCTTCACGTCCAGGTGGCCTTCTTAGCAAAAGTGAAAGCTGTCTATACGCAACTGCATGTTTTGATAAATCATCGTATATCACAAGTGCATCTTTTCCATTGTACATGAAATATTCTCCCATTGCACATCCTGAATAAGGAGCAATATACTGCAAAGATGCATTATCAGCAGCACTTGCAACAACTACAGTAGTATACTCCATAGCACCTTCTTCTTTTAGCTTATCTACTAAACGTGCAACCGCCGATGCTTTTTGTCCAATCGCCACGTAAATACAATAAACACCTTTTCCCTTTTGATTGATAATTGTATCGATGGCTATAGCAGTCTTACCAGTTTGTCTGTCTCCTATTATTAATTCCCTTTGCCCCCTACCAATTGGTATAAGGGCATCAATTAATTTAATACCAGTTTGTAGAGGAGTATCAACTGGCTTTCTATATATAACACCTGGCGCTTTCACTTCAACATCTCTATATTCCGTTGTATTGATTGGGCCAAGACCGTCAACTGGCACACCCAAAGGATTTACAACCCTTCCCAACAATTCTTCACCAACTGGAACCTGCATGATCTTTTTTAATCTTTTTACCGTGTGTCCTTCCTTGATGTCTTTGTAATCACCTAATATAATTATCCCTACATTATCCTCTTCTAAATTAAAAGCAACACCAATTGTACCCGTTTCTACAAATTCTACCATTTCATTTGCCATAACGTTATTTAATCCATATGCACGGGCAATACCGTCACCTACTTGTATAACCTTTCCAACATCATCTAAATTTATCTCCTCTTTAAAACCCTCTATCTTTGATTCCAATACTTTTACAATTTCTCCGGGATTTATTCTCAAAATGTCACCCCTTTCTCAAGGAAAAAACTTCCCTTGCAATCTTATTGAGTCTTCCACTAACCGAGACATCAATCATTTTTCCCGCAAATTCAATTACCGCACCTGCTATAAGTGTTTTATCCACTTTTTCTTCAATAACTGGTGTTCTATCTACATACCTTTTAACAAACTCTTCGATAGCCTTTTTCTCCTCATCAGAAAGTTTATCAGCACTCTTTACATCCACTAATATCTTATTTTCAATATCTACAGACGCGTACTTGTAATAAACTACCATTTGCGGAATAAATTTTTGCCTCTTATTTTCAAAAATTAGAGAAACAAAATTTAGAAAAATATCATCACTGTATTTATCCAACGCTTCCTTAATAACACTCACTTTTTTCCAAACCTTCACCGTTGGATTATCAAAAAAACTTCTATAATTCTCATAAACAATATCCAAAACCTTTAAAAACTGGCCATATTCTTCCAATTTATTTAATTTTTTTCCAATTTTCAACAATGCACTAACATATTTTGAAGCAATAGTAGAATACCTCATTTTTCCTTCTCCTTTAACATTTTAATAAGGTATTCTCGTTTTGCCTTCTCATCCAATGTCCCTTTTAAGATCTTCATAGCAAGAACCACTGCTACTTCACCAACTTTTTGCTCGACTTCTTTTAACATTTCTTCCTTTTCCCTTTTTATTTCTTCTCTTGCAGCAGTAATTATTTTTTCTCCTTCAAATTCTGCTTTTTTCTTTGCATCTTGTACTATTTTTTCTGCTTCTTCTTTGGCTTTGTTTATTATAGAATCTGCATTTTCTCTCAATTTTCTCAATTCTTCTTGTGATTGTAATTTTAATTCCTCTGCTTCTTTTCTCAATTGCTCAGCTTTTTTTATTTCTCCTTCAATCTTTTCCTTTCTTTCATCCATAACTTGAAAATACTTATCGTATAAAAATACTTTTAAAACGTACAAAAGCAACAAAAAGCTCATCAGTTGAATTACTGATGTCAAATTGATTTCAAACATATCCATAAATATCGCCTCACATTATAAGGTAAGAAGTATAAGAAATGCAATTAAAAGTGAGTAAATTCCTGTAGATTCTGCAACTGCGTCTGCAATCAACATACGTGTAGTAATTGTTCCAACCATCTCAGGTTGTCTTGCCATTGCATCCATTGCATGAGCACCTATGTTACCTTCACCTATACCAGGTCCAATAGCACCGATACCCATTGCCAATCCTGCACCAATTGCTTTTCCCATTATAACTAATGCATCTGCCAAGCTCTTTTCCATAACTACCAACCTCCTTATGATATTTTTTCTGAAATATATGCCACCGCAAGCATTGAGAATACCAAAGCTTGAACTAAACCAACAAAAATTCCAAAATACGCCCAATAGAAAACTGGCATAAATAGATATTTAACTAGATATGTCAAAATAAATGTTAAAATAGCTCCTCCACCAATATTTCCAAACAACCTCAAAGAGTGTGAAATAGGTTTTGCAAGTTCTCCTATTATATTCATAGGCAACATTATAGGCATAGGCTCAAGCCATGATTTTAACCAACCACCAAAACCTTTTGCTTTAATCGCAAAAGCATGGCTTATCACAAAAACCATTAACGCATATGTTAAATTTGTATTTAAATCCGCAGTGGGTGAAAACCACGTATCTTGGAAAAGGGTAAACTTAACGTGCCCATCAACTACGTTTACATTAAGTCCTGGCATTGCACCACCGATTATATTCGAGATTGATATATACAAAAATAATGTCGTGGCAATTGCAAATGTGGGCCTAACAAACTTTGGATCATCTATAACACTTTCTACAACCTCATACATAAAATCCATTATGGACTCTGCAAATGATTGTCTTCTGTCTGGAATAACTTTAAAATTCTTCCCCACACGTACTGCAAAAACTATCAATCCAATTATTATAGTCCAACTCATAATAATAGTAAGTGGATTTATCCTAGTATACCACGCTTTTTCATCTGAAAGCTGTATAATCCATCTATTAGCAAGTCCTTTTGTAACTTCAGCTGTATCTTTTGGAACAAAATATAATGCATTTATTATCCCCAAAACAGTATAAATTATCAAAAAAACTACTAGAAACCAACTAATCTTTTTTTTCACTATTTTCACCTCCAATCAGAAAACCCACTATATAAGCTCCTATTTTAACATTTATAAGTCCTAAAAAAACACCTAACAAAGCTAATACTTTCTCTTTAAACAATACACCCACTAGTAGAAAAAGACTTGCAGAAAACAAATATCTTATGTAATAACCCTTTTTAGACCTTTTCTTTAAACCCAAGTTAATTATATCGTAATAAAGAGAAATTACGTATAAAACAGCACCAATTGTACCTAAAACGTAACTAAAAATAAAACTTCGTTCATAATTTGTCAAAATCGTTCCCAGTATCGTACCAATAATTCCCAAAATTATTATAACATTTACATAACTTTTAATCACCTTTTTCACGTCTGTCTACCTTCTCAACCTCTTTTAGCATCTGCCTTATGGCATTGTACAATCCCGAAATCGCGCCAAAAAAGAGAAATATGATAGTAAATAATTTTTCCGTATTAAAAATCTTATCCAAAAAATTTCCAATAAAATATGAAATTATTACATTTCCAAGGATAGTTGCACCAAATATAGTTACCAAATTCAACTTATTTAGTTCTTTAACTATATTGTTTTTCTTCATACTACAAAGATATCTCTTGGAAGACTTGACAAAACTTCACAACCATTATCTGTTAACAATATATCGTCTTCTATCCTAATTCCAAATTTTTTTGGAAGGTATATACCAGGTTCTACTGTAACAATGGAATTTTTCGGAAGAGGTTCTCTATTTGTAAAACTTAATCTAGGTTCTTCATGAACCTCCAAACCAATACCATGTCCCAAAGAATGTCCAAAGTATTCGCCATATCCTTTCTCAGTTATATAATTCCTTGCTGCTTTGTCAATTTCCGCACCAGTTAACCCTGCACGTGCTATTTCGATGGCCTCTTGTTGTGCTTTCATAACTATGCTGTGTACATTTTTTACCTCATCACTTGGTTCTCCTATACAAAATACACGCGTTAAATCACTTGCATACCCATTAAAATACGCTCCCCAATCCACTACCACTGGTTCTCCAATCTCAATTTCTTTATCACTTGCTATACCATGCGGGAGTGCTCCTCTCCAACCAGACGCTACTATAGTCTCAAATGAAAACTTATCTCCGCCTAATAATTTCATTTGATATTCCAAATATGCTGCAACTTCTTTTTCTGTAATCTTCGGTCTTACTATTTCTAATGTCTTTTTAAAAGCCTCTTCTGCAATATATACAGCTTTTCTAATATCTTCAATCTCACTCTCTGTTTTTACAGCCCTTAATTTTAACAACTCAATTGAAACGTCTACAAATTCAACATCTAAATGTCCTGCTAAATACTCAAAATGTTTCGTCAAAGTCCTATCTTTTTCTATTCCCACCCTATTTACATTCATCTTCTTTAAATACTCAACTATAATATCCAAAAAACGCTTATCTGCCTTGTATTTTACAAGTTCAAACTCCGATTCCATTTTTACCTGTTCCCAATATCTAGAATCAGTAATTATTATCCTTCTATCTTTTGAATAAATTACACCAGAAAAACTTCCAGTAAAACCAGAAATAAACCTTGTAGTAGGTTTATTTGAGCCTTCAATGTTTAAAACTACAAGTACATCTAATTTCTTAGATAACAGTATATCATTTAAATCCATAATTTACCCCCTTTCAAATTCTTGGCGTGCCTGGCGGGATTTGAACCCGCAACCTCTGGATCCGGAGTCCAGGGCTCTCTCCAATTGAGCTACAGGCACTAAACCAATATAATTTTACCACCATTTTTTAAAAATTTATCCACAACATCTTTGAATTTTTCATTTACAATAACCAAATTATACTTTTTTTCAATTGTATCTTCATTCCTGTAAACAAAATTTTTTTCTTTCATATGCAAAAACGCAATGGAAAAATTCCTAGTTAGAGCATCTCCTTTTCTACCCTTAACAGGAGTAACTTCATAGTAAAGTACATCTTCAACATCTTCACAATCAAATTCAACATCTAAAAATTTTTCAAGTACAAATTTCTGGGAAAGTATGGGGTTTTTAATATAGTCCATAAAGATCTGTCTGGCACTAAATGCATCGTCATCTTTTGCATTAAAAGATAAAGCCATCTTGGTGGTTAATCTTTCATCTATTAAAAATACATCTATGCCTTTTCTTTTTAATTTGTAAGCAAATTTTAAAACTTTAAAACTTTGCTTAGAATAATTTCCACTCATGGAAAGCGGTATACCTAAAACTACTTTTTGAAACTTTTCCAACAACTTATTCAATTGCGTGGTATTTACTGTTCCACTTTTTGATATAAAATCACTTCCAATAGCATATCCTGTTTTTTTATCTCCATAATCTAGTGCTAAAATCATATTTCCCCCTAAATATTAAGATAAACATCGTACATCTCTCTTTCCTCGATCATCTTGTAAATATCTTTAATAGATGCATTTAAAAGTGTCATAGTGTATTTTTCAAAATAAGAAAGTTCCAACTCCCTTTCAAGAATTCTAAGTATTTTTTTGTCGTTCTTGTAATCAAGAATTGCATGTTTTAACACCTTTGGAGAAATATTTACATCTTTTGAAAAATCTATAAATTTATTTTTATTATCTATCTTTAAATCATAAAATCTTAAAACTGCTTCTTCTAATCTCTTCTTATCTGGAAAAATTTTCAAAAGATGATTTTTTCTCTTTAAAGCATCTTCACTGTTATAATAAAGTTGCAAGATTACATAAGAATCACCAGATACTGCATCTATTAACTCTTTTATGCTTAACGGAAAATCAAATATTCTAACTTCTGCACCATTTTCTAACATTGAGGGTAATCCATCAGAATTAGTTGAAGAAACCAATTTTTTTATCCTTCTTTTTTTTATTAAACTACTAATCACACACTTTTGAAACGGTTTTAATATAGGACTGTAAAACACCAAATCTTTAAATTCATACCTTCTAGAAATTAGTTTTTCATAAAACTTTGTCACATATGAATAGTTTGAAAACAAAAATGCAATTGAATTAATTTCGTGTTCAATCGTTTTTTTGGAATTCCGCTTATCTTCCAGTCCAAAATTTATCTTCTTTTCTTCGTAAAAAATTGGAATGTTACTTTCAAACTTATACAAACTCGTAACAACAAAATCTTTTTCCCCTAATTTTTTTAATAATTTTTCATATAATTCATACGACAGTGAAGACAAAATCTGTATTTCATTCAAAATTATGAAGTCAAAATCATCTAAAGGAATTTTACCTTCAGTAATCATTATAGGGTTTGTAATAACATGTTTTGAATAATTTCTATTTAATGAGTTAACAAAAGTTATTCCATCAGGTGAATGTCTGGACAAGCTTTCATAAACATGCAAAGCCTCGATATTTGTTGGATTTATCACTAGCGTTCTACCTTTATTCATTAAATAAAGCAAAAAAGCATTCCTAGTCAACAAATCCGATTGCAAAACAAATGGTTTTTCTTTAAAAAGGTACTTTTCAATTCTTTCATACCTTTGGGAAAGTTCACTACTATCCCAAAAATCCCTAAATTCGTCTCCTTTTTGGCTTTTCCAATCGTTTGTAAAGGAATATATAAAGTATTTATCTTTATAATCTTCCTCATACTCAGAAGAAATTTTAAAATCCAAGATATTCAAAAATGGACCAACACCATTTTGTCTTATGTTAGCCACAATATCCAACGAAGTCAAAACCGCGTGAATGGCTGGAATATCATAATAGTTCTTTTTTAAACCAAATCCTATTCCTTCAACGGTATTTTTATTTTTACTCTTTAACACCATTCTTACATTTGCTCCAAAATTTCCAAAGAACCTTATTCTTTCAACCAAATTATTTTTTATCAAAAAAACAGGTTCAGGATTCCCATGTCCAAACGGCTCCAAATAACTTAAAGCCTTTATTACATTATCTCCAACATCATCTAAATCCAAAACAGCGTCTACTTCCAATTTAGAATCCACTTCAAAATGACTGTCACCAAATTTTTTTGAAATCACATCGATAAGCTCGTTAATTTTTTCTTGTCTTATACTAAATCCAACTGCCATAGGGTGTCCACCAATTTCTTCAAAATACTCGGAAAACTTGGAAAGTACTTCCAAAATATCAACACCATCTACACTTCTACCAGAACCCCTGCCAATTCCCTCTTCAAGTGATACAACAAGAGAAGGTTTATTGTACCTTTGTACAAGCTTTGTAGCAACAATTCCTAAAACACCCGCATGCCATTTTTCGCCAGCGACTATCAAAATAGGTAAATCTTTTATCTTTGAACTTTCTATTTTGTTAACAGCCTCTTTAAATATCTTATTTTCTATCTCTTGTCTTGTAAAGTTATATCCCATTAAAATCTCTGCAAGTTGTTCAGCAGACGAAAGATTATTAGTTGTAATCAGTTTATAAGCATCCTCTGCGGAATACAATCTACCTGCTGCATTGAGCTTGGGAGCTAACCTATAACCAATATCTTGACTGGTAATATTTGTAATATTAAGTTTTTTCATCAGTTGCACAAGACCAATCCTATCTGTTTCATTGAGTTTTTTCAATCCTTCTTTTACAATATACCTATTTTCATCTACCAGATCCACCATATCCGCTATTGTTCCAAGTGCAACTATATCCAAGACTTCATTGATTTCTTCATCTTTAAGGTTTAACTTTTGTCCCAATGCAGAAATTAGCTTATACGCCACGCCAACACCCGCAAAGTCCCTAAAAGGATACATTTCATCTTCCCTTTTTGGATCAACAACCGCATGAGCTTTCGGAATTTCATCCTTGATAGTATGGTGATCAGTTATTATCACATACATTCCCAACTCTTTTGCCCGTTCTACAGCTTCAAAACTTGTTATACCACAATCTACACTTAACAACACCCTAAACCCGTTCTTATAGAATCTTTCCACAATTTCAGGTTGTATACCATATCCCTCATCAAGACGATTAGGTATATAGTAATCCACCTTCCAACCATACTTAGAAAGGAAAGACACTAAGGTTGCAGTCCCCGTTATACCGTCTACATCATAATCTCCATACACAAAAACAGGGTACCCTTTTTCACGGGCAAGTAAGAGATATTTAACAGCTTTATCCATATCTTTCAATAAAAATGGAGAGCGCAAATCGTCTTTTGATGGATTGATAAACTTATACGCATCTTTAGGTGTAAGATAACCTCTGGAAACTAGTAATTGCGCTGTAAGTAGAGGAATATCCAATTCCTCAGCCAACTTTTCTGAAAGTTCGGTATTAATTTTTTTCAATTCCCATTTCACTATTCTACTCCTTCCTTTTTTTATTTTTTTACTTTTGTACTTATTTTACCATATTAAAAATATTTTTAGAATAGTGTATAATATAACTATAGTAATATAGTAAGTGTTCCAAGTTCCACCAGCACTAAAGTTCTAATCTAAAAGAACCGCAAAAAAACGAGGAGGTGGAATTATGGGGAACACGTATTATTGGCTTGTACTTCTTGGAGACTCGGAATACCATATTTTACCTATCCTTTTTGTTCCCTCTCAATCACATGTAGATGCGCTCTTGGAAACCATATACAAAAACAAACTAATCAATTTTCAAGTAAAAAAA
This sequence comes from Thermosipho sp. 1070, assembly GCF_001682135.1. Taxonomy (NCBI): domain Bacteria; kingdom Thermotogati; phylum Thermotogota; class Thermotogae; order Thermotogales; family Fervidobacteriaceae; genus Thermosipho; species Thermosipho sp. 1070. The sequence goes on from NZ_CP007121.1 coordinate 522,844, forward strand.
GTAATGTTTTCGGATAATTTTGAATCTGTTAAAGAGGTTACCATGAAATATGCAAATTAAGGAGTGATTAAATTTGGTTACAAACGGTATTGCATACAACGCTAGGGTAAGGTTTTCGGTTATTGATAGTACAAATATTATCCAAGAGGTAACAAATAAACATTCCCTATCTCCTATCACAGCCGTTGCACTTGGAAGATTGTTAACCGGCGTTTCACTTATGATTCCATGGCTTTCGCAAAACGAAACACTTACTTACATAGTTGAAGGGAGTAACAAGATAAAATATATTGCTGCCCAAGCAAAAAACAACGGAGATGTAAGGGGATATGTTACACCCAAAGTGGTAGAAACTTTTTTAAACAAAGACGATAAATTTGATATCAAAAAAGCAATAGGTAATGGAACTTTAAAAGTTGTAAAGGACTTAGGTTTAAAAACCCCTTATGTTACACCATCCAAATTAGTTAGTGGTGAAATAGCAGAAGATTTAGCTCATTACTTTGCCACTTCTGAACAGATTCCAAGTGCTATAGCTTTAGGAGTCTTAGTGGACAAAAATGGGATTAAACGTGCTGGTGGAATTATTATTCAAATATTGGATAAATCCCTTTCCCAAAAAAGCATTATAGAAATTGAAACAAAATTCAAAGAGATCACTCCAATAACTAACTTTTTGGAAAACCATTCTGCAATAGATGCATTAGAGTATGTCTTTGGTGATAAAATTGAAAAAATAGAAAAACACAACGTCCAATTTAAATGTAGTTGTTCACATGAAAAAGCCATAGATTCAATAAGATTATTAAAAATTGAAGAATTAAAAGAAATTTTAGAAAAAAATGAAGACGTGGAAGTTGAATGTAAATGGTGTAGTACAAAATACATTGTTAAAATTCCAGAGATTAAAAAAATCTTGGAGGAAAAAAATGAGCATCTCAACTAAAGTTACGTACATTGTCACTTTAATTTCAACTACAATTTTAGCTTTGGTATTAATATTTTTGTACTCTACTATAGATTCACTAATGATAAAATCCACGAAAGAAGATTTGCTAAGAACGAATCCAAAGGGACATATGATGCAACCTTTTATGAGAAAAGATATATACATATTAAGGAATGGTATTTTAATTTTGGATCCATATAACATAGGGATTGTTAAAAAAGAAGGAAAAGTAAAAATAAGCGATAGAACTTATTTATTTGTAAAAAAGCAAAACACTATTTTTGGAAAAGATATTACCCCCATTGAAGAATCCATATTAAACATTAAAAAAAAGATCATCATTTTATTTTTAATTTCTATTACATTGATAAGTACACTCACCTATTTTATAACTAAAAAATCGTTAAAACACTTACATGACTTTGTAAATAAGATTTCAAAACTAACAGGAAACGATCTCAACTATAGGTTTATAAATCCACACACCAACGACGAAGTTGAAGAACTCGTTGAAAAATTCAACGAGTTAATGGATAAAGTTGAAAAAAATTACAAATTACAAGAGGAATTTGTTTCAAATGTTTCTCACGAATTAAAAACCCCTATAGCAAATCTAATTGGTTATTCAAAAATGCTACAAAGATGGGGCATGAAAAACAAAGAGATTTTAAAAGAAGGTATTGAAAACATTGTACAATCTGCAAACAAAATGAGAGAATTAGTTGAAAATATGATAATGATTTCAAAAAATTATGAACTTGAAAAAGAACAAATACATCTAAGACCTTTTATTGAAGGTATTATAACAGACAACAATGTGGTAATATCCGGAGATGGTACTATAGAAGCAAACAAAGAAGCCCTGGAAATTGTCATTAAAAATTTGATCAAAAATGCATTAATACACGGAAAACCTCCTGTTGAAATCTTACTTCAAAAAGACAAAATAGAAATTAAAGATCATGGGCAAGGCATACCAAAAGAGCTTAAAGAAAAAATTTTTGAGAAATTTTCAAAATCTAGAACTTCAAAAGGTCATGGATTGGGATTATATATAGTTAAAAAGTTATGCAATCAAATGGGATTAAATATGTATTTAAAAAACTCAACTCATACTACATTCGTTATTGAAAGGGGTGAAAGATATGAAATCTGATATCGAAATCGCAAGGGAGGCAAAGTTAAAAAAAATATCGGAAATAGCAAAGGAAATAGGTATCGATGAAGAATACATTGAACCATACGGAAAATTCATTGCAAAAGTAAATCTAAACTTTTTAAAAAAAATAAGCGAAAGAAAAGATGGAAAACTCATATTAGTAACTGCTATAACCCCAACTCCCGCAGGTGAGGGGAAAACTACAACGAGTATTGGTCTTTCAATGGCATTAAACAAATTGGGAAAAAAATCCATAGTAACGTTAAGAGAACCCTCGCTTGGACCTGTTTTTGGTATTAAAGGTGGTGCAGCAGGTGGTGGATATTCTCAAGTGCTTCCCATGGAAAATATAAACTTACACTTTACAGGAGATATTCATGCTATTTCATCTGCACACAACCTAATATCCGCTGTAATAGATTCACACATTAAATTTGGAAATGAATTAAAAATAAATCCCGCGAAAGTATTCTGGAAGAGAACAATGGATATGAATGATCGTGCACTAAGACAAATCGTTGTAGGACTTGGCGGAAATACAAATGGTCTTCCAAGGGAAGATGGATTTATAATAACCGCTGCATCGGAAATAATGGCGATACTCTGTCTTGCAAAAGACTTAAAAGATTTAAAAGAAAGACTTGGAAATATAGTACTTGCAGAAAGCTTTGATAAAAAACTAATAAAAGTCAGAGATTTAAAAATAGAAGGCGCTCTTACAGTACTTTTAAAAGATGCGATTAAACCAAATCTTGTACAAACAATAGAAAACACACCGGCGTTTATTCATGGTGGACCTTTTGCAAATATTGCTCATGGTACAAATAGCATAATATCTACAAAAATGGCACTAAAATTAGCAGATTACGTCGTTACTGAGGCAGGATTTGCCGCAGATTTAGGTGCAGAAAAATACTTAGATTTTGTCACACAAGTTGCCAATTTCAATGTAAATGCTGTTGTATTGGTAGCAACAATAAAAGCATTAAAATACCATGGTGGGGTAAATAAAAATGATTTGTCCAAAGAAAATGTAGACGCAATGCTAAAAGGTATGGATAATCTAAAAACACACATTGAAAATTTAAAACTCTATAACGTACCAGTAGTAGTAGCATTAAATGTATTTCCAACAGATACCGAAAATGAATTAAAAGCATTTTCAAATAACTGTAACGCTCCACATGCATTTTTAAGGGCATTTCAAATGGGAAGTGAAGGCGCAATAGATCTTGCAATGCTTGTAACTGAAAACATCTCAGAAACCCCACATACACCAATTGTAAATTTCAATATGTCCATAGAGGAGAAACTTGAAACACTTGCAACAAAAATCTATAGGGCAAAAAAAGTTATATACACAGATAAAGCAAAGAGTAAATTAAAATTCCTAAAACGCCATGGATTTGAAAACTTACCAGTAATTGTTGCAAAAACTCAATCAAGTATATCTGATGACCCCAAGAAAATAAACGCACCAAAAAATTATGATTTTACAATAAGGGATTTTGAGTTATCCGCTGGCGCTGGATTTGTAGTAGCTCTAGCTGGTGAAATAATGAGAATGCCAGGACTTTCGAAAATTCCAAACGCAACTAACATAGATATAGACGAAGATGGAAATATAATAGGATTATCCTAAGCTGGTCATACGACCAGCTTTTTTATTTTTAAAGCATAATTTAGTAAAAAAAAGAAAATACAAATATTTTGCCTGGAAAATGATTTATGTTAGGATTTTCACAAAATATCGGCATTGAAAAATCAAGTATTTTAAGTAATAATTTAGGTGTACTACAACACAATAGGGAGGTTTAAAAAATGAAATTAAGCGAATTAGGCAGATTAGAAGCACCAGGTCCACTCTATAAAATGGCACAACATCAATTCTTAAAAGCAGCAAAACTCATGGATTTAGATCCAAACATTGGAAACTTTTTGCTTTGGCCACAAAGATCGTTGGTAGTACATTTTCCAGTAGTAATGGATGATGGTAGAGTAGAAATATTTGAAGGATATAGAGTTCAACACAATACGGCAAGAGGTCCTGCAAAAGGCGGTATAAGATATCACCCTGAAACAAATTTAGACGAAGTTTCCTCACTTGCATTCTGGATGACGTGGAAATGTGCTGTTGTTAACCTTCCATACGGTGGAGGAAAAGGTGGAGTTAGAGTTGATCCCAAAAAGCTCTCCGAAAAGGAACTTGAGAAATTAAGTAGAAGATTCTTCTCTGAAATTCAAATGATGGTAGGTCCAACAAAGGACATCCCAGCACCTGATGTAAACACCAATGCAAAGATAATGGCTTGGTATATGGACACCTACAGCATGAACTCAGGTAATACAACACTTGGAGTCGTAACGGGTAAACCTCTTGATCTTGGTGGTTCAGAAGGAAGGCCAGAAGCAACAGGGCGTGGTGTTTCAATCAGTGCAGCAGAAGCATGTAAAGCACGTGGTATAGACATTTCCAAAGCCAAAGTAGCAATTCAAGGTTTTGGTAACGTAGGTTCGTTCTCTGCAAAGATACTTTCAGAAGAATACGGTGCAAAAATAGTAGCAGTAAGCGATGTGAGTGGTGGACTTTACAATGAAGAGGGCTTTGATGTTGACGATTTAATCAAATATAGAGATGAAAACGGTGGATTAATCAAGGGATATCCAAAAGGAAAACCAATCTCAAACGAGGAATTACTCACATTGGATGTTGATATCTTAGTCCCAGCAGCACTTGAAAATGCAATCACTGGAAAAATTGCAAAAGACGTCAAAGCAAAGATAATAGTCGAGGGTGCAAATGGTCCTACAACAGAAGAAGCAGAAGAAATCTTAATTGAAAAAGATGTACTTGTAGTTCCAGACATTCTAGCAAACGCTGGTGGTGTTACAGTATCTTACTTTGAATGGGTACAAGACCTTCAAAGCTTCTTCTGGGATGTAGATGATATAAGAAAGAAATTGCATAAGATTATGACTAAATCCTTCGGCGAAGTATACGCAACAAAACAAAAATACAACACAGACATGAGAACAGCTGCTTACATTGTGGCAATTGGAAGAGTTGCAGAAGCAGTCAAAAAAAGAGGATATTTCCCAATGTAAAAAATACCCGGGGTTATTCCCCGGGCTTGTTTTTAAAAAGAAGGAAGGCTCACGCCTCCCTTTTATACTCTTTGACTGATTAAATCAACAATATCTTTAACCGTATTGATTTTAGAAAGATCCGAATCTTCTACTTTAATTCCAAACTCATCTTCAAATGCCATAACTAAATCTACCATATCTAAAGAATCTGCCCCTAAATCATCTGTTAAACTTTTTTCTTCCGTAACTTCATTAACATCTACTCCAAGTTGCTCGGCTATAATTTCTTTGATTTTTTGCACTTTTTCCATAATACTCACCTCCCACTATGCAAAATATTACCACATTTAAAAGTTAGTGTCAAGTAAAAATGTTAAACTTGTTTAATTGTAACAATAAAATGAAAGCCAGCGTGTTTGCTAGCTTTTTTAATCATAATTCGATAAATAATTTTGCCAGTTTACCAATAAATGTCTCTTCTTTTATATCATTAATTTCCGGTTCATAGCTTAAAAGCTCCATTAACTGTAAAATAAAATTAGGTAGATTCTCTGTTTTTTCAAAATTTTCCCAAAAATCATCCAAAGAGGTCTTTGTGTACTCAAGCATATTAATCATTTTTTTAAAAAGTGGAATATTTATATTCGAAAGCTGTTCTAGTACTTTTTCAATTATCTCAGAAAAAGGCATGCCACCAAATACTCTACCAAAATAAATGATTTGAATTACTTTGTAAAACACCACTGCTTCGTCTATATCAAAGAGTAAAAATGAAGATTTGGCTAGATTCTTCTCTATTAAAATTGGATCGGCACCAGCAATATACCCACTTGAAATAACAAGTACTATCCTTTGGTTAAAAGGAAAATTCCTATACCTTTCAAGTTCTCCTAAAATAACCTCTCCCTCATCGTTGGTAAAATCAAATGCATACTCAAGTTCTTTAAAAGGAAAGTGGATTTTTTCTAACTTACTCTCTATCAAATCTTTCTCTTGCCTAGCCTTTCTTAAAAAAGCAACATATTCTGGATCAAATTTTTCTAATTCGTTTAAAATAAAGTCTTTATATCCATCAATAAATAACAAAGATTTTAAATAATTTTCCCTGTACTCTTCACCTGCAAGCTTTAAACTCTCACTTGCTTCTTCATATAACCCCAATAATTTTTGCTGCAATCCCAACTCGTTGTAAACCTCAAAAGACGGGAAGTTTTTGGATAACTCTTTTAACACCTGCAACGCTTGAAGATGTTTTCCAAGTTTTGACAACGTATATGCCAGATTATACGCAATCTCCGGTTTATACTCAATTGACAAACCATCTTTAAAAACTTTCTCTGCTTTTTCAAATCTTTGTGTGGTATTGTACAAAACACCTAATCTAAGAAAAATTTGAGATAATTTTTCCACCTTCAAAGCTGCTTGGTATGCAATTTCCGCATCTTTATACTGACCATTTTCAAAATACGCATCACCTACTTTTAACAAGGGAAGTGCAAAGTCCTTGTTAATCTCAAAGGCTTTCATATACATTTCAACGGATTCATCGTATTCTTTCTTTAAATACAAAACATTTCCAAGTTCGTAATATCCCAAATAAAAAGTAGGGTTAAGCGAAATAGAACGTTTTAATTCAACTTCTGCATTATCGTAATCTCCAACTTTTGAAAATAATAATCCATAATAAAAATGGTACCTGTAATCATACATTACATTTTTTGCTTTTTCCAAAAAATTTCTTGCTTTCTCATAATTTTCATCGTTTAAGAGTTCTTTAAACTTTTCATAATAGAAATAGGTAAGATAAGATGCCCAATATTCATTTTTCTCCACGGAATATTGAGCCTCTAATCCCCTTAGTATTACATCTAGTGGAATCTTGTTAATCTCGCTAATTAAAGGCATATCCTCAGCTAAAATGGGCAATTTAACTGGCAAATTCTGTTCTTTTGCAATTTCTGGCTTTACAGGTAAATACACAATTGCCTTGATTTTATCATCTCCTTATCCTATACCTCCAAATTTTCTACCTGAAATTACGTGAAAGTGTATATGTGGTACTTCTTGCCCCGCGTTCTTTCCATTGTTCTGCACTATTCTATATTCTTTAAACCCCAATTTATCGCTTAACTCTTTTATTATGTAAAATATCTTCCAAAAACGTCTTTGATCATCTTCGGATAATTCATGTATTTTTTCCACATGTTTTTTATAAATAATCAGAAGATGAATTGGTGCAACGGGTTTTATATCTTTTATGACTATAAAATCTTCATCTTCGTACACCTTTTCAGAAGGTATCTCATTTCTTATTATTTTACAAAAAACACAATCCATATTTATCCCTCCTTATAATTCCACTATTTGCTCAACTTTTGGACCTACTGAAATATAACTAATCTTTCTTTCCAATTCCTTTTCCAAGAAATTTACAAAATCCAAAAATTCTTGTGAATCATGGGTTTTCCATCCCTTAAAATATTCATATATAGGTCTTGCCCTATCAAGAAGTGACATACTTTCTACTTTTGTTATTTTTTCTCCATCTACGTCGTATCCTACACAAACTGGTATTTTTTCAAAACCATTTAAGATATCACTCTTTGTCATAACTAATTCAGTAGCACCAGAAACCTTAATCGCGTATTTCATTAAAGGAATATCCAACCATCCACATCTTCTAGGTCTCCCCGTTGTCGCACCAAACTCATGTCCCATTCTTCTAAGATGTTCTCCTTCTTCACCAAGTGCTTCACTTGGAAATGGTCCATTCCCTACCCTAGTAAGGTATGCCTTGAAAACACCTAGAAATTTGTTCACTTTGACGGGATATCCAACTCCACTTTGAATACCTGTTGTGTTACAATTTGTTCCTGTAGCAAATGGATAAGTTCCAACATCCACATCTAATAAAACCCCTTGTGTACTTTCAAATAAAATCTTATTGTTTTCAATTAAGTCTATTATTTTTCCATGTGGAACAACAAACTTTTTAATACTTTCATAAGCCTTTAAAATACCATCATACCCATCTATTTCTATTCCATACATTTCTTTGTAAAAGTTTGACAAAAAATCCCACTTATCTACAAAGTTGTATTCCAAATCTGCAATTCTCAAACCTATTCTGTGCACTTTATCCGCATATGCAGGTCCTATACCTTTTTTCGTTGTCCCAACTGCACTTTTTCCTTTTATCTCTTCTATTTTTTTATCCAATAACTTGTGATGTGGTAAGACTACATGTGTCAAATCAGAAATATACAATTTTGGTTCTTTTCCATTTTTCTCTTTATATTCTTCAATTTCTTTCACAAGTTGTTCAATATCAAGTACCACACCATTTGAAATAATTGCACCAACATCGTATTTTAAGTGTATTGATGGAAGTAAATGATGTATCATTTTAAAATTTTCATATTCCACAGTATGTCCCGCGTTACTTCCTCCACTATACCTTACAACAAAATCATAACCTTTTGAAAAAAAAGTCGTCACCTTTCCCTTTCCTTCATCCCCCCACTGCAAACCAAAAAGCACACTTTTCAAATTAATTCACCTCACTTAAAAGTTTTCTATGCTCGAAAATTTATCACTCTTTGTGTTCTCTATATTTGACAGTCTTTTAAATACCTTTGATCTTATAAGCTCAATTTTTTTTATACTAGTATTAAAAATCTTAGCGATTGAATACATTTCCATATTTAAATTAACCACGATATTTCCCTTACCGTGAAAATACGTTCCCCTTTTCAAAGAAAGCATTTCTATATTTGAATGAGTCATTACAACTCTTGAAAAATCACTTGCATTAAAGCTTTGAGATGAGAGAGAAAAAATATCCATATTAGTTAATCCTTCCGCCATAAAAGTGTTGTTGTTTAACTTGTTAATAATTACCTTTCTTGTGTTTGCAATATTTAAATTAGTAATCGTAGAATTTTCCAATACCAACAATCCTACATGTTCTACATTTAACCTGTCTACTGTTGAATCCTTAATAACCACTAAATTTGTTTTGCTTAAATTTAATATTGGTAAATTTATGTCTTTTAGAAAAACCAATTTTCCACCATTTGATGAAACTTCACCTTTATACTCCCTTCCCTCAAGATAAAATGTTCCATTTTCTTCAACTTCAAATTTCAAGTTTCCCGTAAACTTTACATTCTTTGGAACATACACTGTACCCTTTACAACTATATTTCCAACACCTATAGTTTTTAATTCAACGTTCTTCTCAAGAAGCAAAACAGATTTTTCCGGAACAAGAATCTTTCCCACAATCTTGTAAGGAGATTTTGAACTCAAAAGTATATTCTTATCAAATATTCCAGATATAGGAGTTTTTGAATCAAGCGGTGTAATATTTTCTACACTGGGAGGAATGTAGATAAAATTTCCTACATTTCCCGCATCATCCATACCACAGACAACCATGGAATCAACATCATACCTCTTAACCGTTTTTTCAAGTTTTCTTTCAAAAAAATTCAATCTACTATTATAATCTACTTCATATACCGGAATTTTAAATATTACAAGGTTTGGATCTCTTATTGAAAAATTCACTAAAGTAGGAGGAACCGTATCAACTATAATCTTAAACAAAAATTCTTGATAACTTCCCACCAATCTCAACGAGTGTGCCCCATCCTCAAAATCAAGCCCACTAATCCTATTTTCGGTTATTGGAATTCCATCAAAAAAACCTAGTAGTCCCTCAAATTCAATGTAAACATCTTCTTTTCCTATATACCGTGGAATGCTTAACGAAAACATACTCAAAGATATCAATAGAATGACTAGTATCGTTTTTTTCACATTATACCTCCAAACTTTCCCCTGGTCTTAATACTACACAATTTACATTTAATTTCTCAACTTCCAATTTAAATCTATCCACATCAGCTTTTATCACATCCCAGGTGTTATAATGCATAGGTATTACCATCTTTGGTTGTATAAACTCTACAGCTTTTACGGCATCATCTACATCCATAACAAAATTTCCACCAATTGGCAAAAGTGCAATATCCACACCCTTTAAAAGTTCCATATCTTTAGTAAGTCCTGTATCTCCTGCATGGTATATAGATTTTTCACCATATATTACAAATCCACCTGGATTACCCCCATATATGATGTCACGTCCTTCTATTATTCCAGAACCGTGAAGTGCAGGTGTCATCTTTAATTTTCCAAATTCAAAATTTGTTGCCCCTCCAATATGCATTGGATGTACTTTTTTCACACCTTTTGATTGTAGATAACTACATATTTCAAAATTTGAAATAACTGTAGCATTAAATTTTTCAGAAAGCTCCACAGTATCACCTATATGATCCCCATGTCCGTGAGTTACTAATATATAATCAATCTTTGGTAACGAAAAATTTTTTGGAAAAGATGGATTCCCTGTAATAAACGGATCAATTAAAATATTCTTTTTAGTTTCCAATAAAAAAACCGCATGACCTAAAAAGGTGATTCTCATATTTTCGCCCTCCTTTTTGCTCTTCAACATTTAAGATTATACTCTAAAATAACTTTAAGTTGCAAGAGATTTTTTATTAATTTCATGATAAAATCAATTAGGGGGTGAAAAAGTGATGTTAGATCTACTTTTTGCCGAAATAGGATCAACAACAACGGTGGTTACGGCATTTCACAATTTAGACGGTAATGTAAAAATTGTAGGACAAGGCGAACACTGGACAACCGTCAATGAAGGTGATGTAACAATAGGTATTGAAAGGGCAATTGGAAAATTAAAAGAAAAAATCGGCGAAAAAAAACTAACTTGGGATAAATTTGCAGCATCTAGCAGTGCTGCAGGGGGATTGAAAATGACTGTACACGGTCTTGTGTATGACATGACCGTGCGTGCCGCACGAGAAGCTGCATTAGGTGCAGGTGCAGTTATTAAATACATTACGGCGGGAAAAATGGATGACTTTCACATAAAAAAAATTAAAGAAATCCAACCAAAACTCATACTTCTTGCAGGTGGTGTAGATTACGGTGAAAAGGAAACGGTGATTCACAATGCAAAAGTTCTATCAAAATTGGATTTAGATATCCCAATAATTTACGCGGGGAATGTTGCAGTTGCAGAACAGGTGGAATATATACTTAAGAATTCTGGAAAAACTGTTTTTATTACGGAAAATGTATATCCAAAAATTGACCAACTCAATGTAGAACCTACAAGGAATATAATAAAGGAAATATTCGCCCAACACATCACCAAAGCCCCGGGAATGGAAAAAATATATGAAATTGTAGATTACAATATCCACACAACACCTGGTGCAGTTATGAGAACTACCCAACTTCTTTCTGAAATTTACGAAGATGTCCTTACCATAGATATCGGTGGTGCAACAACCGATGTAGATTCAGTAACAGAGGGAAGTAACGAAATACAGGAATTAATGATAGCACCAGAACCAAAGGCAAAACGCACTGTAGAAGGTGATTTAGGTTTATTCGTAAACGCGCACAATGTAATCAAACTAATAGGCGAAGAAAACTTAAAACTTGAATTTCCAAATTTGTCCGAATTAAAAACAAGAATATCTCCATATCCAAAAACAGATGAAGATGAAAAATTTATCGCAAAACTTGCACTGTATTGTTTTCAACAAGGCATCAGAAGACACGTGGGAATTAAAAAACATATATATACCCCACTTGGAAGAAAAGTCATAGCCGAAGGAAAAGATTTAACAGCCATTAAGTTTTTATTTGGCACAGGTGGATTTTTAAGCCGTTCAAAATATGCACCACAAGTTTTGAAGTCTATAAATAATCTCTCTAAGTTACATCCGATGGATCTTTTACCACAAAATAAAGTAAAGATATTTAGGGATAAATATTATATATTTGCAGCTATCGGTGTAATATCTACGGAAATAGATAAAGACTTTGGAAAGAAGATCCTAGAAAAAGATATAGAAGAGATTGGAGGTTAAACAATGTATGAAAATGAAAAAGTATTAGTTATCCCAACCAAAGAAGTAGAGAAATTATGTAACAAAAAAACAGGTCTAATTAAAGTCCCAGAATATGATATAATTTCAATAATAAAAGAATATGGTAAATTCGTAGATAGAAATACTGCAGAAAACGATGAAACAATTAGACAAGTAATTCCATATATAATTTTAATGGAAAACAACAAATTTCTCCTCTTTAAAAGAACTACTGCCCAAGGAGAAAAAAGATTACACAATAAAGTTACAATAGGTGTTGGAGGGCACATAAATACAGAAGATTCTGTAGAACCTATTGAGGCATTAAAAAAAGGAATGATAAGGGAAATAAACGAAGAAGTTGATGTTGAAATCAAAAATATAGAGTATCTAGGATTAATCAATGTAACTGACAATCCAGTAAGCAGAGTACACGTAGGACTTTGCTATATTGCAAATGTTAAGTATTTTGGTTTAAAGGAAAAGGAAAAATTCATTGAAATATTTTCAGATAATCCAGGCAGATATTTTGAGGAGATGGAAGGATGGAGCAAAGTAGTGGTGCAATCGTTAGATCATATGCAAAAATAAATCTCTTCCTTGATGTCATAAAAAAACGCAGTGATGGATACCATGAGATTTTATCTCTATTTCAAAATATATCCCTTTATGATCGCTTAATAATAACAAAAATCGATAGAGGACTTGAAATAAAATCAAATGTTGATATAGAAAACAATATATTGTACAAAACTTGGGATATTTTTTGCTCAAAATTTAAAGAACCAGAATTTGGCCTTAGAATAACTCTCGAAAAAAATATCCCCATGCAAGCAGGATTAGGTGGTGGAAGCTCAAACGCAGCGGCTTTGTTGTTTTATTTATCTGATCAAATGGGAATTCACAAAAAACAGATATTAAACATAGCCTCAGAAATAGGAAGTGATGTTCCATTTTTTCTTTTTGGCGGAACGGCTATAGTAAAAGGGAAAGGCGAAATAATTGAACCTTTAGATCCATTAACTGGTTATAAAGTGAATATAATTACATCCAACGGTATTTCCACAAAAAAAGCATATCAAAGCTTAAATCCCACTTTATTTGGTAAGGCGCCATGTTCACCATACATACTTTATGAAGCGTATAAAAATAGAAATATAACCGAAATAAAAAGATGTACATACAATATATTCGAAAAAATAGTGACGAAAGCCAATAAAGAAATTTCACAAAATCTAAAAAAACTAAAAAAAGCTTCTTTAATATCTGCACTAACAGGTAGTGGTAGTGCAGTATACGGTATTTCATTTAAAGAAGGTGAATTTAAATTTATTCCAAGGGGGATTGAATATGAAAAAGTTAAGCTATAAAGATTTAACTTTAAAAAATTCTGTATTCCCAAGAGTAAATTCTTCGAAAAATATAAGCCCATGCGAAACATTTATTGGACGAGAAGATGCATTTAAAGCTATGCAATTTGGTCTTTCTATGAAACAAAAGGGATATAATATATTCATAGTAGGTCCAAGTGGCACTGGAAGGAAATCTTTTGCCATTTCATTTGCAAAAAAATTTTCCAAGAAAAAGAAAAATTACCACGATTTGGTCTATACCATTGATTTAGATGAAGCGTACGCTGCAAAAGCCATAATACTTCCACCAGGTGAAGGAAAGAAACTAAAGGAAAAGTTAGAAAACATCTCGGAAGACATATTCAAAAACATCCAAAAAACATTTGAAAGTGAAGAATACGAAGAAAAAAAGAAAGAGTTAGAAATGGAATATGAAGAAAAAAAAGAGCAAATTTTAAGTGAACTCTCCAAAAAAGCAGTAAGATTGGGATTTGTAGTAAAACTTACTCCCACGGGCATCGTTTATGCTCCCCAAATGGATGGAAAACCATTATCCCCAGAACAATTTGAACAACTACCTGAAGATATAAAAAGAAATTACGAAGAAAACGCAAAAAAACTGGACCACTTAATCTCAGGAGTGATATATCAATTAAGAAAAATCGACACTGAGTATAGAGAAAAATTCAACGATTTGGACAAATATGCAACTTTATTCTCCATTGATTCACTCTTTGAAGAACTTAAAGAAGAATTCAAATACTCTGAAAAACTTTTAAATCACTTTGAAAAATTGAAAAATCATATAGTGAAACAAAGCGTTAAAATCAAAAACTTTGAAGAATGGAAGGGATATATAAAACACATCCTAACCGTAAACTTAATTGTGGACAACTCAAATTTAAGCAGTGCTCCTGTTGTTTTCGAAAATAATCCCACTTATCCAAACTTATTTGGTAAAGTAGAATACATATCAAAATCCGGAGTGTTATACACAGATTTTTCAATGATTAGGAGTGGTGCTATTCACAGGGCAAATGGTGGGTATTTAATTCTAAATGCCGAAGATATACTTAAATTTCCATACGTTTGGGATAAGTTGAAAAAAACACTAATTTCCCAAAAAATTACCATTGAAAATATAGATAGTGCGTATGGAATAAACCCTACAATAACATTAAAACCTGAACCAATTAATTTAGACTTAAAGGTAATAATAATTGGAACACCAGAGTTATATTACATACTCTACGAATATGATGAGGATTTTAAAAAATTATTTAAGGTTAAAGTTGAGTTTGATTGGGAAATGAACGCAACAAAAGAAAATATAAAACAATATTATTCTTTCATATCAAGCGTAGTTGAAAATAACGAACTTAACCCTTTAAATTCAAAAGCTTTAAAAAGGGTAATATGGTATTCAATGAGACTTTCGGAAAACAAAGATAAACTTTCCATGAAAATGGGAGAAATATCAAGCCTCATAATAGAATCGGATTACTATTCAAAACTACGGAATGCAGATACAATAACAGAAGAAGATATCCTCAATGCAATAAAAAATAGGGAAAATAGAGTTCGATTGATCATGGATAAATATGATGAAGCACTCAAAAAATACGAAATAATGATAGAAACCCAAGGAAAAGTTGTGGGGCAAATAAACGGACTTACGGTAAGTCACTTTGGAGATTTTTCATTTGGTATGCCTGTAAAAATAACCGCCAAAGCATATGTGGGAAATACCGGAATAATCGATATTCAAAGGGAATCAGATTTAAGTGGTAATATACACAGCAAAGCGGTATTAACTCTAATGGGGTACTTAGGTAGTAAATATGCAACTGAATTTTCATTATCACTTGGAATATCTATAAGTTTTGAACAAGTATACGGTGTAGTTGAAGGAGATAGCGCCTCTCTTGCGGAAACTATAGCCATAATATCTGCAATATCTAATATTCCAATTAAACAATCTATAGCAGTAACCGGATCAATTAACCAACACGGTGTAGTCCAACCTATAGGTGGTGCTATAGAAAAAATCGAAGGATTTTATAGATTATGTAAACATAGGGGACTTGATGGTACCCATGGGGTAATAATTCCAATGGCAAATGTAAAAAATCTAATATTAAAAGATGAAATATTGGAAGACGTAAAAAATGGACTTTTCAACATTTGGGCTGTATCTAATGTTGATGAAGCAATTAAAATTTTAATGGATAAACCTGCCGGAAAACTAAACGAAAAAGGCAAATATCCAAAAGGTTCTGTTAATTACTATGTTAGCGAAAAATTAAGAAAAATCCATGAACATCTAGAAGGAAAAAAGAGCAGGAGGTAATACAATGAGAATACTAAGTGGTATGAGACCAACTGGAAAATTACACATTGGCCATCTTTTTGGTGCACTCCAATCATGGGTTAACCTTCAAAAAGAACACGAAGCCTTTTATTTTGTGGCAGATTGGCATGCATTAACTACACATTACAACGATACTGATGAAATAATCAAAAATTCCATTGAACTTGTTAAATCCTACCTTGCAGTGGGAATTGATCCAAACAAATCCACAATATTTATACAATCGGAAATAAAAGAACATGCAGAATTAACATTACTATTTTCAATGTTTGTTCCTGTTTCACGACTTGAAAGGGTTCCAACTTACAAAGAAATCAAACAACAACTAAAAGATAGAGATTTATCAAATGCAGGATTTTTAATCTATCCAGTTTTGCAGGCTTCAGATATACTCATTTACATGGCAGAAGGTGTACCTGTTGGTGAAGATCAAGTCTATCACATAGAACTTACAAGAGAAATTGCAAGAAAATTTAATTACCTTTATAAAGAAGTCTTTCCAGAACCAAAACCAATACTTTCAAAGGTCCCAAAACTACTTGGCACAGATGGCAGGAAGATGAGTAAAAGCTATGGAAATACCGTACCTCTAATTACAAATGAAAATACACTCAAAAAGATGGTAATGCCCATGATCACAGATCCCGCAAGAAAAAGAAGAACAGATCCGGGAAATCCAGAAAAATGTCCCGTATGGGATTATCACAAAGCCTTTGGAATTAACAGTGAAGATGAAGCTTGGGTAAAAGACGGTTGTACAAACGCAAAAATTGGATGTGTAGATTGTAAAAAATTGCTACTAAAAAATATGAAAGAAAAATTGGAACCCATCTGGGAAAAATACAACTTGCTAACAGATGATTATGTTAAAGATGTCATCGTAGATGGAAATAAAAAAGCAAAAAAGATCGCACAAGAAACCATGGAAAAAGTAAGAAGTGCTATGAACCTTGATTATTCTTTTTTGAAAGGCACAAGGTGATTCTATGAATACTTGGCTTCAAAATTATTGGGATAAAAGTTTGCTTTCAATTATTACAATTATAATATCGTATATTTTGTATAAATATCTGATAAAATTAATATACAAATCAATAAAAGCGTTTGGTAAGGAAATCAAAGCCCCAAAAACTGTTCAATTTTTTATCGGAATAATCATCGCAGTTTTTGCAATTTTAATAATTCTAAGCATTTTTGATATTGATCTATTACCATACATTACAGGACTTGGAATCTCAGGAATAATTGTAGGTCTTGCACTTCAAGAACCACTCACAAATTTTATCTCTGGAATACTTGTTATGACCACTCGAAAATTATTCGAAGGTGAAGTAGTAGACATAAATGGAATAACTGGAATAGTTGACGAGATAAAAATAAACCACAGTTATTTAAAAACCTTTGATGGAAAATTGGTGTTACTTCCAAATAAAAGCGTTTGGAGTGGAACTGTAACTAAATACTGGCCCTCTACGGTAAGACGTGTAAATATGGATGTTGGAGTATCATACGATATCAATCTTGAAACAGTTCTCAAGCTACTAAAAAAAGCAATAGATGAAGAACCTCTCGTTGTAAAGGAAAATGTAAATAACTTTATAGCCTTCAAACAATTTGGAACAAGTTCCATAGATTTTACAGTATACTTTTGGGTTGAAAGAAATTCCTACTTTGAAGCAATAAATGCCCTTGCAATAAGAATAAAGCAAATATTCGATGAAAATAAAATAGAAATTCCATTTACACAGATAGACGTTCATATGAAATAACTTTTTTAAATTCACAAACTTTATGGTAAAATTATTATGTTAATCAAAGATAACAATTGCAGGAGGTGGGCTTTATGTTTAAAAATCTTTCAATTAAATCAAAGTTGTGGTTGCTTATTATTCTTTCTTCTGTGATACCTTTAGTCGTTGTTTCAACTTTTGCAATCTTTCATGCTTTTCAATTGGGAAAGGATATGGGAAACAATGCACTACTAGCCATTGCCCGAAATGGTTCAAGTAATTTAGACAACTTTCTAAGTGGTTATATAAATCTCATTGATTTTCTCTCAACAGATGCAAATGTAGTAGGCGCATATGAAAATAAGCATGATGAAAGAACATGGATGCTTAAAACATTTGAAAATATAAAAAACAAATACAAAGACATAATCTTTGTTTATCTTGGGCTTTCAAATAAAAAATTCCTTATTATCCCCGAAAGTGATCTGCCACCTGACTATGATCCAACTGCAAGACCATGGTACAAAGATGCTGTAAAAAACAAAGGTAAAGTAATAATAACAGAACCATATAACGACGCTTCAACAGGAGACATAGTTATCACAGTTGCAAAGACAGTGAAATTAAATGGGAAAATAACAGGTGTTGTTGCTTTAGATTTTAAAGCATCAGAACTTACAAAAAAATTACTGTCTACTAAACTTGGAAAAGGTGGTTATTCATATCTACTTTCCCCAACGGGAAAAACACTTTTACACTCCGATGAAAGTAAAATTGGAATGGATGTATCAAACTTTGATTGGTTTAAAAAGATGAAAGACAAAAAGGAAGGAATAATTGAATACGAATATAAAGGTGTTAAAAGGGTAATTGCATTTTCCAAAACAAACAATGGCTGGATTTTTGCATCTGCAGCACTAAAAAGTGAAGTAAATGACCATGCAACAAAAACTATGATATCTCTTTTTACCATTTCTTTAATTGCAATCGTATTTGCATTCTTATTTGGTACATTTACGGGAAATTCCATTGTTAAACCCCTTAGAAGCCTTGTAACAATCATAGAAAAAATCGGTCAAGGTGATTTAACTATGCGTTCCAATATCAAGTCTAATGATGAAATCGGACGTATTGCAACTGAACTAAACAAAACTCTAGATAATCTTTCTAGCTTAATCTCTCAAGTCGACCAAAATGCCATAAAATTAAATGAAACTTCTGAAAAACTTTCAAGACTTTCAGAAGAACAAGAAACAGAAGTACAATCCTTTACTCAAAACATCGAAGAAATCAATTATGAAATTCAAAATGCTTCTTCTGCTATCGAAGAAACAACAAGTGGTGTTGAAGAGGTTGCAGCAAGTGCTCAAAACGTCTCCAAAACTTCTCAAGACCTTACCGAAAAGGCAAATGAGGTATCCAACGCAGCAAAGATTAGTGAAAAAGCATTGGATACAATAAACCAAATAATAAACAATATAAAGGAAAAATCATTATCTATGTCTGAAAAAGTAGATGACCTTGCAAATAATGCTACAAATATTGGTGAAATTGTTGAAACTATCTCAAGTATAGCAGAACAAACAAACTTACTTGCACTTAACGCTGCAATTGAAGCTGCAAGGGCTGGTGAAGCAGGTAAAGGGTTTGCCGTGGTTGCAGATGAAATAAGAAAACTTGCAGAAGAAAGTAAAATGGCAACTGATAAGATAACTTCTATTTTGAAAAACATCCAAACGGGTTCTGAAAACGTAAGAAATGAAACAAATGATATGGTGGAAATTGTAACAAACGCAAGTAAAGAAAGTGAAAGCGCAACACTAAATCTTAGAGGAATATTAGGTCAAATTTCCGATATTTCCGGTATGATAGAAAATCTTGCCGCAATAGCCCAAGAGCAAAGTGCTGCAGCTGAAGAAATGGCAAGCGCAATGGATGTTGCAAGTAGAAATGTAACAAGTGTTGCAGAAAAAATGGATATGGTTGTTAACAGTGCAAAAATGCAACTTGAAAAAACCACTGAAGTCAAACTTGAAGGTGATAAACTTTCTGAAATTTCTCAACAACTCTACAATGAAGTACAAAAGTTTAAATTATAGAATAAATTCAAAATTCAAATCCTCCGCACAATGCGGAGGATTTTTAATTTTCCCCATTTTTTCCGATAATTATTAAGGAGGTGTTTAAAATGGATGTTAAAAAAATAGGAGGATATGGATATATTCAAGGAATTAAAAGGGAACATATAGAAAAAATAAATAGAGAGAAGTTTAAACAATCAGATTTTTCCTCAGCACTTGAGATAAAAAAACTGTTAGAAGATTCAAAAAAATTACCAGAAGTAAGAGAAAAATTGGTTTTAGAATTAAAAGAAGCTATTAAAAACGGAACTTTTAAAATTGATGCCGAGAAAATTGCAAAATCTATTTTGGGAGGATAAAAATGAAAGAAATAATAAAAAAACAAACAGAATTAATTGAAAAAATTACCTCTTCATTTAAAAGCGCACAAGCTGCGCTTATAAAAAAAGAAATACAAGATTTATCCAAGAACATAGCAATGGTTGAAGAATATTCCCTAGAATTTGAAAAATTAGAAGAATTATTATTAAAAGAACTCAATAATCTAGGATACTCTTCTATAACAAATTATATTAATTCAACAAATGATAAAGAGATGTCCATTTTACTTGCCACATTTATGGAAAAACTAAATGAACTTTCCATAGTTATGTCAAACTTTAAAGAAATGCTGGATTTTGAAAATAATTACTTTGATTTTGTCAAATCGTTATTTTCAAATACATCTCAAACATCTACGTATTCGAAGACTGGATACGAAAAAGTAAACTCTAGTTTTTTTAACAAATCATACTAGGGAGTGATTGAATGCCAGATATTAGCCTTTTCGGTGCTTTAAATACAGGACTTTTGGGTATTTATACAAGCAAACTTGCAATGAATGTTGTATCACATAATATAGCAAATGCAAATACACCTGGATTTTCAAGACAGGTACCTATTATTCGTACAATGCCACCCATTCCCGCAACTACTTTAACACAACCGTCTATACCATTACAGATCGGAACAGGCTCAAAAGTAAAAGACATCCAAAGGATTAGGGATAAATTTTTGGATATTCAATATAGACAGGTAAATAACAAATACAACTATTGGGACTCGATAACTTCAAATTTACACTTTGTCGAACAACTCTTTGCAGAACCAGGTGATTCTGGAATAAGATATTTATTTGATTCAATGTGGTCAGGTATGGAGGAAATAATAACTGATCCAACTAATAGTGCTGCAAAACGAGAACTTGTAAGTAGAGCTGAAGAATTTGTCAAAAACATAAAAGATTTATACTTAAGACTCGAACAACTAAGAGAAGATTTAGACTTTGAAATTACCCAAAGAGTTGATCAAATAAATTCTATGGTAGAAAGACTTGCCGATATAAATTCAAAAGTACGTCTATCAATGGCCCTAAAATCCACTCCCAATGACCTGTTGGACGAAAGAGATAGGATATTAGATGACCTTTCAAAGCTTGCAGATATTTACTACACAGAAGATGCCTCAGGACAAATCACGTTGAGGATAGGGGATCAAATAGTCCTTACGGGAAGTGATATCAATAAATTAAGAGCACTTGAAAGGCCATATGGAAAGGGTTTTAAAGAAATATTTGTAAGAAATTCAAAAGTTGATATACACGATGGAAGTCTAAAAGCAGCTATAGATTTGAGGGATAAAACAATAGTAAAGTACATGAACAGGTTAGATGAATTTGTACTATATCTAACCGACAAATTCAATCTAATCCATAGAGATGGGTTCAACAAAGACGGTAGTGTAACTGGTCTAGACTTTTTCTCACAAATAGAAACAGATAACATTGAAAATTCCGTTTTATTTAGATTAGCTGGTACCAAGAGAGTTGAAGGTGGACCAATAAAATATATTTCAGGTATGTCAAATAGAAATAATGTAAGTGATATAACCACAAAACAATTCATTGATCAAGGTTCCATAGTATTTTTTGACGGTTCTACAAATGTTAGTGCTATATCTGTAAATGCCGGAGACACAATCCAAGACTTTATAAATTCCGTTTCTGCTTCTGGACTTTGGTTTTCATTTGAAACTGCAATGCACAACAGTGCAACATATTTACTCAGAATGGTTGGAAGCACAAATCTAAAAGATACTTTGGCACTAGATTTTAACGGAAATATGTTCAATACAATGGGATTTGACACAAAAGATGTCAATATATTCGTAATAAATCAATCTGATTTTAACGTTGAAAATGGTAATTACAAAATAAATATCAACGGTATCGAAGCCAACTTAAACATTACTTCAGGTTACACATTAAATGACCTTGCAAATGATTTAAACACAAACTTTTCCACCGAAATAAAGGCATTTGTACACAACAATAAACTTTTAATACTTCCAACCAAAAATAACGAATTTAACCTAAATAGAATAAATTTGCAAGACCCCGATGGACTGTTCACACAGGCAAATATTCACATTGAAACGTACAAGGCATTGGACACAAGTAAAGAAACACTTGATAACATATTAGACAGAACAGATCCATTTAAAATAACTATAGGAGCAACTGAAATAGAAATTGATCCAACACAACTAACTCTAAAAGACTTTGTGAAAAAACTAAATGAATCGGGAACAGGAATTCTCTTTGATATAACACCACACAACAAGGTAGTAATTAGGGGTACAAGATCAATGAACTTTAAAATAGACAAAACTATTAAAGGACCAGAAGAATTATTTGTAAAATTGGGATTTATAGATCCAGATAGCGATCCTACAAATGATTGGAACGAAAAATATATATTTCTAAATCCTTTCGATGCTCCAAAAACACTTAGAGAGAAGTTTTCAAAGGCAGACACACTCTTTGTGGACAAAATAATAACAAATGAACCTTTTAGATTTGTGGAAAAACTAAAAGTGAATACAACTGTTTCTTCCAACCCTGAAACTATAGCCGTTGACTTTGGAATCATAGAAGATAATACAAATTGGGACGCAAAAGTATTCAATCCAACAGGTCAGGCAAATACCAAAATAATGGAAATGCTTTCTTCAATGAGATTTGAAAAAATACTAAACGATGGTCGAGAGAGTTTTGCAGAATATCTTGGGGGTATAGTTGCTGAAATGGGTGTAGAAGGTGAAACCGCAATGAAAATGAAAAACAATACAGATATAGTAATGAAAGACATAAGCAATGAACGTGAAAGGGTAAAAGGTGTCTCATTAGATGAAGAAATGGCAAATATGATTAAGTTTCAACATGCTTTTAACGCATCTGCTCGTGTTATGACAGCAGTAGATGAAATGATAGGTAGAGTGATTGACAGACTCGGTGTTGTAGGAAGATAGGAGGGGATTTAGATGAGAATAACAAATGGAATGATAAACGAAAGAACATTGTTTAATATACAAAAGAGTTTGTATAGAATTAGCAAATTACACGATAAATTATCATCTGGTAAAGAGGTATCATATCCAAGTGACGATGCAGTAGTTGCTACACGCTCTTCAAACATATCAAGTAGATTAAGAGAATTAAAGCAATTCAAAAGAAACGTTGAACACACCCAAAATTTTGTCAATATATATGATTCCACCATCCAAGAATTAACAAATGTCTACCATAGAATAAAAGAATTAATTGTAAGGGGTGCAAATGGAGTTAACGATGTAGCCGAAAGGGAGTCAATAGCAGAAGAATTAAAAGAGCTAAAAAACCATTTAGAAGATATAGCAAATACTCAATTGGGAGGAGAATACATATTTGGTGGTGCAAGATCAGATTTAAAACCCGTGGAAAATGGAAAGATCCAAACACCACCAGAGGCAAATGTTAAAAGAAAAGTAAACGCACTTGGATTTACCATTGAATACGGTATCACAGTATACGATGTTTTTAAGCTTGATACGGGAAAAGATGCATTTACCGTAATCAATGACGCAATAAATGCTTTAAAAGAAGGAAATTCAAAAAAACTTTCAAATATAACACTCAAAGAAGTAAATAAACTGGAAACATCAACAATGGATGTATTTGCACAGATAGGTGCAAACACAAGAACATTAGAATTAATAAGTACAAGGATAACGGATATCGATACATTCATGACAGAGTATCTCTCAAAAGAACAAGATGCAGATTTAACAAAGGTACTAACTGATCTTTCTATGCAACAATCTGTGCTGCAAGCCGCCTTAAAATCTGCAGCACAAGTATTACAAAAAACTTTGGTTGATTTTGTATGATAAAATTGCCACCATTTGACAAAAATTTTGGGAAAGAAATAAAAACAATAGATATAGAAGGTCATAAACCGACGCACGCGTCGGCTTTGTTGCTTTGGTATTCAAAACCTACAAAAAATGTTAAAAAAGTATGTGAACTTGGCTCTGGAACGGGTTTTGTCTCATTTGGATTAGAAAAATACTACAAATTAGAGGTATTGGGGCTAGAAATATTAAAAGAACTCTACGATAATGCATTAAAGGCTATTTCCATAAACAAAGCGAAAAAATTAAATTTTATGCATATTGATGTAAAAGATGTAAAAAAACACCTAAAAGCGGAATCATTCGACATGGTGGTGTTTAATCCCCCATTTCACTTTTCCTCCACATCGGATAAAATTATCAGGGAAAAATCCAGAAAAGGATCCCTAAGTATCCTTCAAGACTTTGTTGTTTCTGCTTCCTTTTTGTTAAAAAACAAAGGGCTATTTGTAACAGTTATTTCTCCATATGTTCTCCCTGTATTTATGAATCTCCTCACATCAAATAAATTAACACCTCAGCAAATGTGCATCGCATATGGAAAAAAAGCAGAACTAGTCTTAATACGCGGAAGAAAAAATGGTGGTAATCATCTTGAAATTGACCCTCCTGTATTTTTGTATTAATTTTGTGATAAAATATATTTGAGGTTGAGACTATGAAAATTCTTACAATTTTATCGATTTTTTTGATTATTTTTTACATATTTACGGTTATATTTTTCCCATTTATAGAATTTTTTGAATTAAAAATAATGGATTTATTTTATAGAACACGGGGTACAATAAAGATAAATCCAGATATCGTTATTGTAGGTATTGATGAATATTCCCTTACATCTCTTGAAGCGCAAAATGATGTATGGCCATGGTCTCGTTATCACTACGGCAAAGTAATTAAAAACATATTTAAAGCAGGTGCCAAGGTGGTTCTTTTTGATATATCCTTTACAGAAGAAGACGAAGTAAACCCAAAATATGACAACTATCTTGCAAGTATACTTTCGGTATATAGGAATGTAGTCCTGGGGAGTTACTTAATTAATGAAAAAGACACCTATAAAAAATACAACGAAGAAATCAAAAAAAAGCTTGAAAAAAATATAACTTACCTTAACTATACTTACAAAATGAAAAATTTCAAAAACCTTGACTACTTAACTCCCATTCAAATATATAAAGTAAGACCACCTATATTAAAATTCTCATCTCTTGTTCCATCCGCTACCTATGAGATAGGAGAAATAGATATAGACGGTGTTGTACGTAGTATTCCTTTATTTTTCAAAGAAAATTGGTCAATGGAAAGAGGACTATCCTCCGGGTTTCTTCCACATATGGATGTTCTAGCAGTTGGTCTTTACAAAAACTCAAATCTGAAAAACTTGATAGTTGACTTTAAAGAAAGAAAGGTAGAATTAAATAACCTAACCATTCCATTTGACTCAAATGGACTTTTTAGATTATTCTACTATGGTGATAAAATATTCCCTGAAATACCGTTTTACGATGTAGAAACGGGAAAGTTTGATCCAAAACTTTTTAAAGATAAGATAGTTATAATTGGTTATACCGCAACGGCTAAAGGTCTATACGATCTTAGAATAACACCTTTTTCAAACAACACACCTGGAGTATTCATTCATGCAACTGCAATACAAAATATGATTAATAAAGATACTTTAAATAGAATACCTATTTGGGGAAAGTTAGTTATTCTTATTTTTACACTAATATTTGTCTTATTATTCTCAAGATCTAAAAATATAAAGATAAACTTAATTTCATTCCTTTCAATCCCATTAATATTAATAATTTCCTACGTCTTTTTTCTCAACAAAATATACATAGATTGTTTTTATCCCATTGTTTCAAGCTTAATAATTTCAACCACAAGCATATCCAAAAACCTTATAAAGGAAAACAGGGAAAAGAAAAAAATGAAGGAGTATCTATACAGATATGTTCCAGACAGTGTTGCAGATTTTTTGGTGAAAAAAGGTAAAATAGAATTAGGAGGAGAAGAAAAAAATATAGTCGTACTTTTCTCAGATATAAAGGGATTCACTGCTTTATCAGAGAAATTGGAAGCATCAAAACTTGTCGAAATATTAAATAATTATCTTACCAAAATGAGTAATATAATTAGAAATAAATACCAAGGTACTATAGATAAATTTGTTGGTGATGCAATAATGGCTATATTTGGAGCACCTGTAGAATACGGGAATGAAGTAGAACGTGCTTTAAAATGCGCCCTTGACATGAGAAAAGAACTTGAAGCGTTTAACAAAGAATACAACCTTAATCTTGATAGTGGTATAGGTATCCATATAGGTCCTGCAATCGTGGGAAATATTGGTGCACCATTTAGAATGGATTACACTTCAATTGGAGATACGGTAAACACTTGTTCAAGGATAGAACACCTTACACGCGATGTCCCCGCTGGTATAATTGTTTCTGAAGATATATACAACCTTTCAAAAGAAAAGTTTGAATTTAAATATATAGGCAAATTTAAAGTAAAGGGAAAAAGTCTTCCGTTAAAAATATATGAGTTAAAGGGTGAAAAACATGAAACTTAAAAACATTTCTATAGATAACAAAGGTGAAAAAGGAAAAAAATTGCTTTTAAGGTTAAATATAAAAAAACATACAGTGGAATTTTACGAATCCATAGATATTGATGCTATTTACTTACTTTCAAATTATTTTGAAATTTTTGATCCAGAATTTATAACTCCAGTACTTCCAAAATTGCTAAATTCCAATAACTTAGATGAATCTTTAAAAATTCTTAAAGATTTTTGGCATCTTAAAGAATTAAAATTAACAGACAAGGTAAAGGAAATAAAGTTTGAAAACAACATATTTGAATATCCGCTTAAAAGTAAGGCCTCAGGGGAACTTGGTACATTGATATTTTATAGTGTAACTCCAGAATTTGTACTCAACTTCCTTTCAATATCAGATTCTATTACTTCAATACTCGAAGGATTAATAATCCAAAAGAGAATGTCCATTATTCTATCAGACACCATAGATGCTTTATCAGAAGCTCTAGCCAAAAGAAGAAACAAAAATCAAGAAAAAAATAAAAAAATAGAAAAAAATATAATCTCACTAGGAAAAAAATTTGGATTCAATATGGATTTGTTAAAACTTTGTGCAAAAATATACGACATAGGTATGATTGGCATACCGGATCAACAAGAAGATAGTGGAGAAAAACACGTAAAATACGGTTATGAAATATTAAGCAAAATAGAAGATATTCCAAAAGAATTGCTAGATGCAGTACTATTTCATCACGAAAAACTTGACGGAAGTGGTCCTTTAAATGTGAAAGATGTACCGTTAATAGCACAGATTATCGGGATTGTAATTGAAGTCTTTGAAAATAATGTGCCAATTGAAAGTTTATCTGGAAAATATGATCCACGACTTTTAAAGGAGCTAAAACATGGATAAATTTATTCATTTGTTCCTTGGGCACTTATTTGGAGATTACGTTTTTCAAAACAAATGGATTGCAACTAAAAAGCCTAGAGAATTTAAAGTATTACTCATCCATATTTTAATCATCTTTTTAAGCCAAACATTTTTCTATCTTGGAAAAAATTTCAATTTAAAATCACTTTACTTGATAGGTATTCTATCTGTTATACATTTTTTTATAGACTTTATAAAATTTGTAAATAACAAAAAAAAGTTTTTCAGCTCACACAAATATTATTTGATAGATCAAATGATGCACATTCTATCGATTATAACAATCGCATTTTTCATACCATCCACTAGCTTTTTTATTCCAAAAAACATATCGGTAATCTTAAGCTCTTCTGTATTTAATGCCTATCTTCTAGGAATCTATTCTTTCTTCCTCAAAAATGATACCGCATACAAAAGAGATATTGAAGGTTATATAGTTAGAGGATTTTGTCCTGTAGTATATCTTTTTGGGCCTGTTTATTATTCTATATACACTCTAATTACAGGAGTGTATTCAATATACTTTCTAAAAAAACATCAAGTAATTTCATGGGCATTGTCAATAACCCTGACAATAGTATTTATGGAGGTGATGTTATGAAAAAAATAATTTTTCTATTACTATTTTTTTCCTCTCTTATGTTCTCAAAGCTAATCGTAATCCCAGATGCAACCCAAGTTTATACAGGTGGAGAAGTTGGGATAAAGATTTCTTCAGATGAAAAGGTATTTGTCGATTTTAATCTAGGAGGTTTTGACGATCCTGATATTATCTTCGATGGTACAGATAAAGATTACGTAAAATACATTGCTCCATTAGTTGAAGGAAGCGACACAATAATTTTTAAAACTTCAAAGGAAACTGCAACTCTAACAATATATTTTGTAGAAAAAAGAGAAGATTTAAAAACGGCTGTAGCAAAAGTCAGTAATTTTTCGGGAAATGTTGCAATAAAAAAGAAAGATATATGGGAAGCTATCACAAACAACACAATTATTGAAGAAGGCGATGAAATACTTACAATGGAAAATTCTTTTGTTGAAATATCTTTCCCAGACGGAAGCATTTCAAGAATACTTGAAAATTCTCAAGTTTTAGTGGAAAAACTACGATATGATGGTAAAGTAGATATTGTCCTAAACCTAAAAAAAGGAGAAAATTACAACATAATCCAAAAGTTTCTAACTTCTGGCTCAAACTTTAAGGTTAAAACATCCAGCGTTACAGCAGGTGTAAGAGGTACAAAATTTGCAGTAATTAATAAAGATGGAAAGATTAATATTACTACATTTGAAGGGACTGTGTTTGCATATTTTAAAAACGGAAAAATACTCCCCGTAAAAAGTGGATTCTCTGTTTCTTCATTCGCAAAACCTACAAAAAATACCATACCTGAAAGTGAATTTGAACCAAAAAAAGAAACTATTGAAAAACCAAAAGGTAAAGCAGAAAGCATCACCGAAAATGCGGAAATACCACCAATCTCAATTGAACCTGTGAATAAGAATAAAACAAATTATATGGTTTATTCTATTGCACCAGAATTTAACATTGGTTCTGTAACCCTTGGAATAGGTTTTACCGCATATTCCACAGAAGTAGGGGGAAATCTATATTATGGACTCCCATCTTCAAACCCAAGTACCAATATAATAAACGCATTTACATTGAATTCCGTTGCTTTTTCTTTGTTTGGAGCAAAATTTAGATATGGAAACATGATCCCAATTTCACTTGCAATGGGATTTACCACAAGAGATTTCTACAACTTCAGCGCAAAAACTTTTGATTTTGCGTACGAAAATGAAACAATGTATTTATTTATACACCTTCCATATGAACTTTCAAAGATTTATCCCATTGAATTTACAAATTCTGATTCAGTCTTTATGGGAGAATTTGCCATAAAATTTGATCTTCCATTTATCGGCAAATCAAAACTAGGTATATCCACCGTATACGACAAAGATGCAAGTCCCATGTATGTTGAAAACAATTCCACTCCTATAACCTTGGCATACTCTTTCTTTGCCAAAAAAACACTAATCGATAACATAGACTTAGGTGTTGAACTTTCAATGGAAAAAGGAGAAAAAAGTACATATGGTGCGTTTGCGGGAATATACGGAAAACTAAGTTTGTTAAATATTACAGGAGGTTTCTATTATCATTTTAAAGACTTTATCCCGTACTACTTTAACCGAAATTATGCAAAATTAAAGTATAATAATAAACTTCCCGCTATGAATTCAAATGCGGCCTTTGGATATCTTTTTGGATTTGATTTCGATTCAAATTACGCTACAGGAAGATTCTATCTATACGGATTTGATCCAAAACTTGAGGGCGAGGGAAGGATAATAGTTCCTGCAATAGGTAAATTCAGTGGTCTATTTATATCAGCTTACTACTATGATCCCACACCATTTATCGATGGATTGTTAAGTAATGACACAAATTCATATATAAAAATAACATATCCATTAATTGGAGAGTCTTTTACCGGTGGAATACTATTTGAATGGAATGGCACCGAATGGGTTGAAAATGTAATCTTTGGAACTGAAATTGGGAGGTGATTACTTGTATGCACCATATTGGATAATAGGAATTGAATATAAAGATAGGTTTGTTGGTAAAAAAAGTAGATATACATATAAAATAAACAATATAGTATTCCATCTTTTGGGAAAAGATTTTAACGCAAGCGTTTTAAAGATATTATCTAACGAAGAAATAGAAAATATCAAAGTTTTAGACGATTTTGATAGAATACCATACATTGCTGCTAATTTAAATAGCAGTATAAGACTTTCTACGTTACTTAGAAATATCCAAGAAAAAATCTGCAATCTAATAGATGCAGAAGCAGCATCTGTATTACTTTACAAAGAAGATCACCTTGAATTTCTTTCCACTGTAGGAAAAGCAAGTGGAAAAATAGAAAGTATCCCCGTACCTATGGAATCAATAGCAGGTACTATATTTTTAAAAGAAAAAACGTTAGTATTTAACGATATTACTAAAGCTCCACACTTTAAAGGGGTAGATAAAGCGTCAAAATTCAAAACAGAGAATATAGTAGGAGCCCCCATATATTCTGGGGATAAAAAGGTCGGAGTGCTTGAGATATTAAATAAAAAAGATGGATTCTCGCAAAAAGACGCGGAAATCATAGAAAAATTTGCAAAGTTAATAGGAAAAAAACTGCTCAGTACATGGGAACTTGAAAAAATGAGTAATCTATTTAAAAGTATCATTCTATCATTTGTGACAATGATAGATAAAAGAGATAAATATACTCACACACATTCAAATAACGTTGCAAAAATTTCAAGATTAATAGGAGAAAAAATGGGGTTATCAGAAAACATCCTTGAACAACTCGAATATTCAGCAATTCTTCATGATGTTGGGAAAATAGGAATCCCCGATTCTATATTATTAAAGCAAGGAAATCTAACAGATGAAGAATATAAAATAATACAATCCCATACAATTATTGGAGCAGAAATTTTATCTAAAATCAGGTACACAAATAAAGATATAATTTCTGGTGCCCTTGAACATCACGAAAGATTGGATGGTTCAGGTTATCCTTGTGGAAAAAAAGATATAAGCTTATTTGGAAGAATTATAGCAATTGTAGATGTATACGATGCACTCACTGCCAAAAGACCGTATAAGGAGCCGTGGCCCAAAGAAAAAGTTATATCCATATTAAAAAAAGACAGTGAAAAAGGGAAATTTGACAAAAAAATTGTTAAAATACTAGAAGAAATAGCCCCTTAATAGGGGCTATTTTTTGGCTGGGAGGGGTGGATTCGAACCACCACTGGCGGATCCAGAGTCCGCAGTCCTGCCGTTAGACGACCTCCCAAAACCTATTTTATTTTATCATATTTAATGATAAAATCAAGATAAAAGGAGGGGAAATAATGAGCATTCTAAAAGTTCTAGGCCCCGTTATGGTTGGCCCATCAAGTTCCCATACATTAGGAGCACTAAAAATTGCAAGATTTACTTACAAATTGTTAAACGGAATCCCAGAAGAAGTCACATTTATACTACACGGTTCATTTTCAAAAACTCACAAAGGCCATGGCACCGACAGAGCTTTACTTGCCGGTATTATGGGATTTAAACAAGATGATCCACGAATAAAACATGCATTTGAAATTGCAAATGAAAAAAAATTAAAATATTCTTTTGCAATCGAAGACCTTGGAGATGTCCATCCAAATACCGTTAAAATAAAATGTCTAAAAGACAATATATTACATGAAATTGAAGGTTCTTCAATAGGTGGTGGAGACATAAAAATTACAAGTATAGATTCTGTTCCATGTAACCTTTCTTGGGATTTTGATACATTAATTATTGTAAATAAAGATGTGCCTAAAGCCCTGGAAAAAATTTTGGATACAATTAAAGTTAACGTTGCAAATCTTTATCTTAGGAGAATTAACGCACTTCTTGAAAGGGCTTTGACGATTATTGAACTGGATGAACCTATTAACAATATAAACGAAATAAAAGCACTTTCATGGGTATACGAATGCTACTTTGTTAGGAGGGACGATTAATGAGTACTTGGAATGAAATACTTGAAATGTCAAAAACTATGCCACTTCCAGATGTAATTTTAACTATCGAAATGTTGGAATATGGCACTGATCCACAAGAAACAAAAGAAAAAATAGGAAAAATTTTAAAGGTAATTTTAGAGGAATCAAAAGAACAATTTGGAAAAAAACAAAAAACTTTAACGGGATTAACAGGAGACAATGCATATAAATTCAAAAATTATTCACCAAAGTTAATGGGAAAATTTAACTATATTGCCACAGTAACAGCACTTTCTATATCTGAGAGCAATGCCTCTATGGGAAGAATTGCAGCATGCCCCACTGCTGGGGCTTCTGGAATTATCCCAGGAGTATTCTATGCTCTACACTTAACTTTTAAACCAGACTTTGAAAAATTACTTAACGCATTTATTGTAGCAGGTGGAATAGGAAACGTAATAGCTAGAAAAGCTACACTCTCTGGAGCAGCAGGCGGTTGCCAAGCGGAAATTGGAAGTGCAGCCGCAATGGCTGCAGGTGGTCTTTCCTACTTTTTCTCCGAAGATGAAAAAATAAGCGGCAACGCAGCTGCATTAGCACTTAAATCATTAATGGGATTAGTCTGCGACCCAGTAGGAGGTTTCGTTGAAGTCCCTTGTGTAAAAAGAAATGGAAATATAGTAAACCTTGCAATTTCAAGCGCAGAATTAGCACTAAGCGGTATCAAAAGCGTTATACCTTTCGATGAAGTTGTTGAAGCAATGTACAAAGTTGGAAAAAGCCTTCCAGAAACACTCCGTGAAACAGGCGAAGGAGGAATCGCTGCAACAAAAACAGCAGCCAATTTATTGGAAAATATCTTCAAAAAATTTCATTAACAGTATTTATTTATAAATATTATATTTTTCCACAATCTTACAACAATTTACAACATATATTTTATATGTTAAAATTTCATATGATAAAAATTCAACAAATATTAAGAAAAAAAGGGGGGGTAGTATGAATGATACTAATTTAGAAAAATTAAAAAATTGGTTAAGAGAAGAAAGAACTATTCAAGAATTAAAAGCAACAGCTAAAAAATTGGGGTTAAAGGTAAAAAGAATGATGAAAAAAAAGGAAGTTACAAAACTTATTGAAAACTATATAATCCAAAATGAAAAGATTAAAACATTTGAAAGACCTTCCTCAGCAACCTCTGCAACACTCCAAGAAAAAAAAGAAACACAAGAACCAGAAATAGACCTTCCAAAGTCATACAATAAAAACAGACTTGTGTTAATGCCTGTAAACCCAAACTGGATCCATGCATATTGGGATTTTAACTACGAAACACTTGAAAATATTAAGAAACTTCCTAAAGAATACAAATTAGTTCTCAGAGTATACGATGTGACATTTATAGAATTTAACGGAAAAAATGCACACAGAACCTTTGAAATTAGACTTAATATAGATATGAAAAATTACTATATAAACGTTCCCATGCCTAATGCAGATTATCTTTCAGAGATAGGTTATATTACACCAGATGGTAGTTTTTACCCATTAATACGTTCCAACGTTTGTAAAACTCCACCAAATTCACCAAGTAATAGTACAAGAGAAAGGTGGCTAGACATAAGAAAGAAAAGAAAAATTGTTACTCCTTCCGAAGGTATATTGGTAAAAGAAGTGGAAACAATCCCTGGTTCTCTTTTTAAAAGTGAAAGTAAAAATGAATTGGGTTGGGAATTATTTAGTAGATTAAGAAGCGGAAGGGGGATGTAATTATGCCTAAAGGAAATATTGTATTAGTATTACACGCACACCTTCCATTTATTCATCACCCAGATCATGATTTTTTTCTTGAAGAAAATTGGCTCTTTGAAGCAATAACCGAAACATATATTCCGCTTTTAAGAATGTTTAGAAGGTTAGAAAAGGATAATATAAAATTTAATATTACAATGTCCATAACCCCACCTTTAATGGAAATGCTTGCCAATAAAGATTTACAAGAAAAGTACATAAAGAGAATGAACAAATTAATAGAACTTGCAGAAAAAGAAGTGGAAAGAACAAAAGACGAACACCCAAAAAAACACAAGATGGCAAAATTTTACTTAAATGATTTTAAGGAAATTCTTTACATATTTAAAGACGTATATAATGGTAACATTTTAAACGGTTTTAAAGAATTTTTAGAAAAAGATAGATTAGATATTATTACCTGTAATGCTACCCATGGTTTTTTACCATTTATGGAACAATATCCACAAGCTATAAGGGCCCAATTGGAACAATCTATAAAAACATATGAGAGACATCTTGGAAAACGTCCCAGGGGAATTTGGCTTGCCGAATCTGCGTACTTTTCAGGACTTGATAAATACCTTGCAGAATACGGCATAGAATATTTCTTTGTCGATTCTCATGGTTTTTGGTATGCCGATGAAAGACCAAAATATGGAGTGTATAGACCAGTAATTACTCCAAATAACGTATTTGTATTTGCAAGAGATCCAGAAAGCAGTGAACAAGTTTGGAGTGCAGAAATAGGTTATCCAGGAGATGGAAGATATAGGGAATTTTACAGAGATATAGGTTTTGATAGAGAGTTTGAATATATAAAATCATACATTGATCCAAGTGGTGTAAGAACAAATACTGGAATCAAATATCACAAAATAACAAGCAAAGATATTCAATTAAACCAAAAAGACTTTTACGATATTGATGAAGCAAAAGATGCGGCAAAAGGACACGCACTTGATTTTCTAAGAAAAAAAGAGTATCAATCTTCCAAACTTTTAAATTTGTTTAATGGTTTAGAACCTATAATAGTCGCACCATTTGATGCGGAACTATTTGGGCACTGGTGGTTTGAGGGTCCCATCTTTCTTGAAGAATTTATGAGATACTCATCTAAAAGTAAAACCATTAGGACACTAAAAGCAAAAGATGTTGTAGATATGATAGAAAAGATACAGATTGTTACACCAGCTACATCAACTTGGGGTGCTAATGGATATAACGAAGTATGGTTAAATGGAACAAATGATTGGATTTATCCCCATTTACACGAAGCAATTGAAAAAATGACAGAAGCCGCAAATCTTTATCCAAACCCGGAAAAAAATTCAAGAAAGATAAACCTAGCTTTAAATCAAATGGCAAGAGAATTAATGCTTGCACAATCAAGTGATTGGGCCTTTATTATGACTACACGAACAAGTGTAGAATACGCTGTTAACAGAACAAAAACACATTTGAAACGTTTTCTAGATTTGTATAACATGGTTATTAGTGGTAAAATAGATATGAGAAGACTTTCACATTACAGTTGGCTTGATGATATTTTTCCGGACAT
Organism: Thermosipho sp. 1070; assembly: GCF_001682135.1. Classification (NCBI taxonomy): domain Bacteria; kingdom Thermotogati; phylum Thermotogota; class Thermotogae; order Thermotogales; family Fervidobacteriaceae; genus Thermosipho; species Thermosipho sp. 1070. Next base: position 558,237 of record NZ_CP007121.1, read on the forward strand.
TGATTACACTATGTATTTAAAGGTTTAAAAATCTTTTTGTGAGGAGGGATAAAAGTGCCCGCAAAGTATTTTGAAATAAGATGGCACGCAAGAGCCGGTCAAGGTGCAAAGAGTGCTTCGCAAATGCTTGCTGAAGCTGCTCTTGAAATGGGAAAATACGTTCAGTCATTCCCAGAATACGGTGCTGAAAGAACTGGTGCGCCAATGAAAGCTTTCAATCGTGTTTCAGATGATCCTATCACGGTCCACAGCTCAGTTGACAACCCAGATGTTGTTATAATCATTGACGATACTATGCTTGGACAACCTATGCTAGTAGATGGGACGGATGAAAACACGGTCTTTATTGTAAATACAGTAAAAACCATAGAATACGTAAGAGAAAAATTAGACACAAAAGGAAAAGTATGCACAATTGCCGCAACAGATATAGCACTTGAAGAATTGAAAAGAGGTATACCAAATACTGTTATGCTCGGTGCAATTGCAAAAGTTACCGGGGTTATAACTATTGAAAGTGCGGAAAAAAGAATTAGAAAAACCTTCTCCAAAAAATTCTCAGAAGAATTGGTTGAAGCAAACGTTAGGGCATTACGCCGTGGATTTGAGGAGGTGAAATGCAATGGCTGAACTCAAAGGTTGGAAAGAGATACCAATTGGTGGTGTAATAGATAAACCGGCAACAGCTAAAGAATATCAAACAGGTACCTGGAGAGTTATTAGACCTGTCCATCAACCCGAAAATTGTATACACTGTATGATGTGTTGGCTTTATTGTCCTGATCAAGCAATAGTAATTGAGGTTGTTGACGGAAAGCCAAAAATGAAAGGTTACAATTATTACTACTGTAAAGGGTGCGGTCTTTGCGCTAATGTTTGTCCAAAGACAAATGATAAATTACCCGAAGAAAAAAGAGCTATTGTCATGAAACCTGAAACGGAATTTCAAGATTGAGGAGGTGTTTGATGTGCCAGAAGTAAAAAATAGACAAGCTGTGACTGGAGCACAAGCAGTTGCAAATGCAATGCGTCAAATAAATCCAGATGTGGTTGCAGCGTATCCTATTACTCCACAAACTCCAGTAGTTGAATATTTTGCACAATACGTAGCCGATGGGCTTGCAGATACCGAAATGATCCCCGTTGAAAGTGAACACAGTGCAATGAGTGCTGTTGTAGGTGCAGCTGCAGCAGGTGCAAGGGCTATGACAGCAACAGCAGCAAACGGTCTTGCACTAATGCACGAAATTGTATATATAGCTGCTTCATCTAGATTACCAATAGTAATGCCAGTTGCAAATAGGGCACTTTCTGGACCAATTAATATCCACTGTGATCACAGTGATGCTATGGCAGAAAGAGATTCTGGTTGGATTCAACTTTGGGCAGAAAATGCTCAAGAAGCATATGATTTTACAATAATGGCAATAAGACTTGCAGAACATGAAGATATAAGATTACCGGTAATGGTCAATTTCGATGGTTTTATTATTTCTCACGGCGTTGAAGTTGTTGATTTTCTAGATGACGAAGTAGTTAAAAAATTTGTTGGAGAACCAAAAGTAAAATATCCATTGCTTGATGTAGATAATCCTGTAACACATGGTCCATTAGATTTGTACGACTACTACTTTGAACACAAAAGACAACAAATCGAAGCAATGAAACACGTATACAAGGTGTTTAATAAAGTTGCTGAAGAATTTGCAAAAATTTCTGGAAGAAAATACAATATTTTGGATGCATATAAAGTAGAAGATGCAGAATACGTCATGATAGCACTTGGTTCTACTGCAGGAACAATTAAATATACTGTAGATTTATTAAGAGAAGAAGGTCATAAAGTAGGAGTAATTAAACCCCAAATATTTAGACCTTTCCCAAAAACAGAACTCCAAGGATTGTTAAACGGAAGAAAAGCAGTAATTGTACTTGATAGATCCGCTTCTTTTGGTGCAGAAGCACCTTTATACGAAGCAGTTAAAAGCTCTCTTTACGAATTAGCCGTTAAACCTCAATTGGGAAGTTATGTTTACGGACTTGGTGGTAGAGATATTAAGATAGAACACATTAGAAAGGCATTTGAAGATGCATTTGCTGGGAATTTAATTGCAGACGAAGAAAGATATCTAGGACTCAGAGAATGAGGAGGTGTAATGAATGGCTTTAAATATAATGCAACTTGCTGTAAAATTTGCAGATAAAAATCCAGGTATTACCCAAGGTCATAGGCTCTGTCCAGGTTGTGCTGCTCCAAATGTTGCAAAATTTGCTTTAATGACAGCAGAAGCATTGGGATATACCCCAGTAGTTGGATTTGCAACTGGATGTATGGAAGTTTCCACAACAATTTATCCTTATACTGCATGGAATATACCATATATACACAATGCATTTGAAAACGCTGCAGCAACTGTAAGTGGTGTCGAAACAGCATATAGGGCTTTGCTAAAAAGGGGAAGACTAGTTGATCCAAATAAAAAATATGCATTTTTCGCTTTTGGTGGAGACGGCGGAACATACGATATAGGACTCCAATCTCTCTCTGGTGCAGTGGAAAGAGGACACAAATTTATCTATATAGTATATGATAACGAAGGATATATGAACACAGGTAATCAAAGATCAGGGGCAACACCTCCAGGTTCACAAACTACCACTCAACCCGTAGGTAAAAAATTACCTGGTAAAATTCAACTAAAGAAAAATCTCGTTGAAATCATGGCTAGTCATGAAAATGTATACGTAGCTACAGTTTCCACATCTGAACCTATGGACTTCTTCAAAAAAATTGAAAAAGCACTTGAGTTTGATGGTCCATCATTTATTGCTGCAATGTCACCATGTGTAAGATTTTGGAGGGTAAATGACGATAAAGCTGTTGAAATATCCAAACTTGCGGTAGAAACTGGTTACTGGCCACTATATGAAGTTGAAAGAGGAGTATACAAAATCACCAAAAAGGTTAAAGAATTAAAACCCGTAAGGGAATTTTTGGAAAAACAGGGAAGATTTAGAAACTTACTTAAGAGACCAGATGCAGATGAAATTATAAATGAATTACAAGAATACATTACAAGAAGATGGGAAAGGTTATTATCACTTGAAGAAGCAACTAAGGATAAACCAATTAGATAATAATTATCTTTTAACAATCCAAGTAACCTCAAACAGGTTACTTGGATTTTTTATGATATAATCCAATAAAGGAGTGATGATATGAATGATTTATTCAACATTATTTTCCAGATTTTTTGGATGATTTTAATTCTCAGCACTCTCTCACCAGTATTTAAATCACTTTCATTAAATAACTCAAGAGAAGGGATAATTAGATTAATAGAGAAAAAAAGAAAAAGTAGAGTAATTACACTTATTCACAGGGAAGAGGCGGTAAATTTTTTTGGATTACCACTTAGAAGATATATAGACATAGAAGATTCCGAAGAAATTTTAAGGGCTATCAAAATGACACCAAAAGATATGCCAATAGATATTATCATCCATACTCCAGGCGGATTAGTTTTAGCAGCAGAACAAATAGCAAATGCCTTAAAAAAACATCAAGCAAAAGTTACTGCATTCGTACCACACTATGCCATGTCAGGTGGTACACTAATTGCTCTTTCTGCTGATGAAATAATTATGGATGAAAATGCCGTTTTAGGTCCTATTGATCCACAACTTGGCCAATATCCTGCAGCATCTATTTTATCAGTTGTAAAGAATAAAGATATCAATAAAATTGACGATCAAACCTTAATTTTAGCAGATGTTGCTGAAAAAGCGTTAAATCAAATGAAAGAATACGCAATTAATTTATTAAAGGAAAAATATCCAAACGCAGAAGAACTTGCTGATAAACTAGTAAGTGGTTATTGGACTCATGATTACCCAATAACAGTTGAAAAGGCAAAAGAATTGGGCTTAAAAATATCCACTAACATGCCAAAAGAAATATACATGTTAATGGATTTATACAAACAATCAGGAAAAAGAAGACCATCTGTAAATTACGTTCCTATTGATTACAAAGAATTAAGTAAAAAACAGAGGTGAAATTTTGGTAATTACTTTAATCTCATCATTCATTTTAACGTTAATTTCCATTCCATTTATTAGAAAAATAGCCTTTAAATATGGAATAGTCGATATTCCAGACAATAATTTAAAAAATCATGAAAAAGCAACTCCATATCTCGGTGGAATGGCCTTTGTTCTTTCTTTCATCTTAACAACTCCATTTAGTCTGTTTAGAAAACTATACGTTATTTCCCTTAGCATTTTAGGTTTATACGATGATTTAAAATCATTAAACCCTTTTTTTAGAATGTCATTTGAAATTTTTGTTGGACTACTTGTCTCTTTAAGATTTTTGACAAATCCAATTGAAATCGTAGTTGCCACTATTTTTTACGCATTTTTAGTAAATTCCATCAATATGATGGATGGAATGGATGGTATATGTGCGACAACTTCCGCAATCTCCACTTTAGGATTAATTTGGACCGTTGCCTATCCAAACGATAAATACTACCTTTTTGCATTACTTGGGACATTATCTGCCTTTCTTTTTTATAATTTTCCACCTGCAAAGATATTCATGGGAGACCTTGGAAGTTATACAATAGGTGGAATTTTAGGAATCTCAATAATTTCTTCTTTTTCCAAAAGCATTACACATACAATCGCTTCATTAATAATACTTGCTCCATTTTTTGTTGACACTTTTTCAAGTATATTTAGGAGGATTTTAAACGGAAAATCTCCTTTTTCAGGCGACAGAGGACACATATACGATAAAATATTTAAAGTAACTCAAGATAAAAGAAAAACTATATTATTAATGGCATTAATAAGTATAATATTTTGCTCATTAGGAATATATTATCTATATTCAAAGATAATTTCTCTAATTTTGACAATTATTCTCACAATAGCATTAATTTTAAGATTAAAACTTTTAACATATGAGGGATAAAATGAAAAAAAGAACTATACTAATCACGTTATTTATTTGGATCTTTGTTATATTTTATTTTTCATCACGCTCACCTGTTGAATCTTCAACTCAATCAAGTTTCGTAACAAAAATCCTAAAAAAAATTGATAGTATTATGGACTTTTCCAATACCAAAGTTTTTAGGAATATAGAAATATTTTTAAAAAAACTTTGGTTTAAAACACAATACGTTCCTGCAGAAATGCTGGTAAGAAAAACCGCACATTTTAGCTTGTATTTTATATTGGGAATAATTACATTTTTTACGTTTTATAACAAAGGAATATTAATATCAAGCATAATAGGAATTACATTTCCAAATCTTGTTGCAACACTAGACGAATATACTCAACAATATTACAAAAGAGGATCATCGCTAAATGATGTGTTAATAGATTTATCAGGAACAATAACTGGAGTAGTATTATCATTGACAATAGTGCTAATAATTAAATTAATTAAAAATAAAATACAATAAAAAAAAGCAGGCGAAAGCCTGCGAAAAAAAAAATAAACCCGGGCGATACCTACTCTCGCAAGGGGCGTACCCCTTACTACCATCGGCCCAAGGCGGCTTAACGGCCGGGTTCGGGATGGAACCGGGTGGTTCCCGCCTTGGTATCGTCACCCGGGAAACCTTTGGTCACTCAAAAATGCATAGGGTTCACGTAGAGGTGAAGGCCTCGGCCGATTAGTACCGGTTGGCTCCACGCATTACTGCGCTTCCACCACCAGCCTATCTAGGTCCTCTTCTCGAACCGGCCTTACTCCTTTTACAGGATGGGAGGTCTCATCTTGGGGCGTGTTTCCCGCTTAGATGCTTTCAGCGGTTATCACTTAGGAGCGTAGCTACCCGGCGTATGCCCTTGGCAGAACAGCCGGTACACCAGTGGCTCCCTCACCCAGGTCCTCTCGTACAATGGGCGAGCCCCCTCAAACCTCCTACGCCCGCAGCAGATAGGGACCGACCTGTCTCACGACGGTCTGAACCCAGCTCACGTACCCCTTTAATAGGCGAACAGCCTAACCCTTGGGACCTGCTTCAGCCCCAGGATGGGATGAGCCGACATCGAGGTGCCGATCCTTGCCGTCGATGTGAACTCTCGGGCAAGACTAGCCTGTTATCCCCGGGGTAACTTTTGTCCGTTGATCGACGACCCTTCCACTCGGAGTCGCCGGGTCACTAGGACCGGGTTTCCCCTCTGCTCGACCCGTCGGTCTCGCAGTCAGCCCAGCTTATGCCCTTGCACTCTACGGTGGATTTCCAACCCACCTGAGCCGAGCTTCGCGCGCCTCCGTTACCCTTTCGGAGGCGACCGCCCCAGTCAAACTACCCACCTGGCACTGTCCCTCGCTTGCTCTTCACAAACGCAGGTTAGAACTCCAGTACACCGAGGGTGGTATCCCACCAGCGGCTCCCCCGACCCTGGCGAGCCGGGTTCTTCGCCTCCCACCTATCCTGTACACAGTGCACCAAAGCCCAATACCAGGCTGCAGTAAAGCTCCACGGGGTCTTTCCGTCTAGCTGCGGGTACTGGGCATCTTCACCCAGATTGAAATTTCACCGGGCCCCCTGCCGAGACAGTGCCCCAGTCGTTACGCCATTCATGCAGGTCGGAACTTACCCGACAAGGAATTTCGCTACCTTAGGACCGTTATAGTTACGGCCGCCGTTTACCGGGGCTTCGGTTCGGGGCTCTCACCCCTCCCCTTAACCTTCCGGCACTGGGCAGGCGTCAGTCCCTATACTTCCTCTTACGAGTTCGCAGAGACCTGTGTTTTTGGTAAACAGTCGCCAGGGCCTTGCCTCTGCAACCGCCTCGGCCTCCCCCAGTTTCCAGGTCTCCCCTTCCCCTGGGTTCAACCTACCGCGGCACCCCTTCTCCCTAAGTTACGGGGTCAATTTGCCGAGTTCCTTGGCAAGGGTTATCCCGCTCCCCTTAGCTTTCTCAGCCCGCCTACCTGTGTCGGTTTGCGGAACGGGCACCCGCATACCAGTTAGCGAGGCTTTTCTCGGCAGTGTGGGATCAGCCCCGTCGGACCATACGGTCCTCCCCTTCACGGCTCAGCTCAGACAGCGGATTTCCCTACTGCCCTCTACGCCTAACCGCTTGGAAGGCCTTGCCACTTGACCTCGGAACTTACCCTCCTGCGTCCCCCCGCTACCTATCAGTATGCAGGTGGTACCGGAATATTAACCGGTTCCCCATCGGCTACCCCTCTCGGGTTCACCTTAGGCCCCGACTAACCCTGGGCGGACGAACCTTCCCCAGGTACCCTTAGGCTTCCGGGGGGAGAGATTCTCACTCTCCTCTCGTTTACTCATGCCTGGATTCTCTCTTCCGCCTCGTCCAGTGGCTCTCTCAAGTCCACCTTCTCCCTATCGCGGAACGCTCCCCTACCACCAGCATATACGCTGATCCGCGGCTTCGGGGGATGGCTTCAGCCCCGGTACATTTTCGGCGCTGTGCGTCTCGACCGGTGAGCTGTTACGCACTCTTTTAATGATGGCTGCTTCTAAGCCAACATCCCGGTTGTCTGGGACGCACAACTTCCTTCCACACTTAGCCATCTCTCCGGGCCCTTAGCCGTCGGTCTGGGTTGTTCCCCTCTCGTCTGTGGAGCTTATCCCCCACAGGCTCACTCCCAAGATTTGTGTGCAGGCATTCGTAGTTTGACAGGGGTTGGAGGTCACCCCCCTAGCCCTATCAGCGCCCTACCTCCTGCACAGACCTCTTGAGGCTGCACCTAAATGCATTTCGGGGAGAACCAGCTATCACCAGGTTCGGTTAGCTTTTCACTCCTACCCACAGCTCATCCGAGGATGTCTCACAATCCACCGGTCCGGGCCTCCAGTAGGTTTTACCCTACCTTCACCCTGGCCATGGGTAGCTCACCCGGCTTCGGGCCTGCCGCACCTGACTCCTCGCCCTATTCAGACTCGCTTTCGCTACGGCTCCACCTCTACCGGCTTAACCTCGCCAGGTACGACAACTCCCAGGCTCATTAATCAAAAGGCACGCCGTCACCCCTATACGGAGCTCCGACTTCTTGTAGGCACGCAGTTTCAGGTCTCTTTCACTCCCCTTCCGGGGTGCTTTTCACCTTTCCCTCACGGTACTGGATCCTCTATCGGTCGGCAGGGAGTATTTAGCCTTGGAGGGTGGTCCCCCCTGATTCCCACGGGATTCCTCGTGCCCCGTGGTACTCGGGATCAAGCCCCAGAGAGTCCTTACCCTTTCGCCTACGGGACTTTCACCCTCTCCGGTAGGCCTTCCCAGACCTTTCGGCTAGAGTAAGAATTTTTTACTCCCCGGCTCACGCCCGGACTTGTCCCACTACCCCGACGATCCCTCGCCGGTTTAGGCTCCTCCCCTTTCGATCGCCTCTACTCAGGGAATCTCGTTTGATTTCTCCTCCTCGGGGTACTGAGATGTTTCACTTCCCCCGGTTCGCCCCCTCTCGGGTGTGTAGCCTCACCAGCTACACAGGTTGCCCCATTCGGGTATCCCGGGATCTACGCTCGCTTGCAGCTCCCCCAGGCTTTTCGCAGCTTGCCACGCCCTTCTTCGCCTCCTGCCGCCTAGGCATCCACTGCGCGCCCTTATCACCTTCACCTCTACTTCCCCTATGCATTTTTCAATGACCATGCCACTCAAAAATAGATAGCAGCTCCGCTTACTCTCCTTAGAAAGGAGGTGATCCAGGCGCACCTTCCGGTACACCTACCTTGTTACGACTTCGCCCCCCTCGCCAGCCTCGCCCTCAGTAGCCCCCCTCCTTCTCAGGTTGGAGTAACCACCTTCGGGCGCTGCCAACTCGGGTGGCGTGACGGGCGGTGTGTACAAACCCCGGGAACGTATTCACCGCGGCGTGGCTGATCCGCGATTACTAGCGATTCCGACTTCATGCAGGCGAGTTTCAGCCTGCAATCCGTACTGCGAGTGGGTTTCAGGGTTTCGCTCACCATCACTGGCTCGCATCCCGCTGTCCCACCCATTGTAGCGCGTGTGTCGCCCAGAGCATAAGGGGCACGAGTATCTGACGTCATCCCCTCCTTCCTCCGGCTCGTCGCCGGCAGTCCCCTTAGAGTCCCCGGCCTAACCGCTGGCAACTAAGGGCAGGGGTTGCGCTCGTTGCGGGACTTAACCCAACACCTCACGGCACGAGCTGACGACGACCGTGCACCACCTGTGCCGGCTCCCTCACCTCTCGGCGAGAGTCCCTCCCCTTTCGGGTCAGTACCACCAGCATGTCAAGCCCTGGTAAGGTTCTTGGCTTAGCGTCCAATTAAACCACACGCTCCACCGCTTGTGCGGGGTCCCGTCAATTCCTTTGAGTTTCACCCTTGCGGGCATACTCCCCAGGCGGCCCACTTATCGCGTTCGCTTCAGCACGGAGGAATCACTCCCCCACACCTAGTGGGCATCGTTTACGGCTAGGACTACCCGGGTATCTAATCCGGTTCGCTCCCCTAGCTTTCGGGCCTCAGCGTCAGGTACGGCCCAGGAGACCGGCTTCCCCACCGGCGTTCCTGCTGATATCTACGGATTTCACCCCTACACCAGCAGTTCCGTCTCCCTCTACCGCCCTCAAGTCGCGTGGTTTCCAGCGCAGTTCCACAGTTGAGCCGTGGCTTTTCACACCGGACTTCCACGACCGCCTACGCCCCCTTTACGCCCAGTAAATCCGGGTAACGCTCGCCCCCTACGTATTACCGCGGCTGCTGGCACGTAGTTAGCCGGGGCTTCCTAGTGGGATACCGTCATCGGTAAGACTTTCCACTCCTTACCTTATTCGTCTCCCACCACAGCGGTTTACACCCCGAAGGGCTCCTTCCCGCACGCGGCGTCGCTGGATCAGGCTTCCGCCCATTGTCCAATATCCCCCACTGCTGCCTCCCGTAGGAGTAGGACCCGTGTCTCAGTGCCCTTGTGGCCGGCCATCCTCTCAGACCGGCTATCCGTCGTAGGCTTGGTGAGCCTTTACCTCACCAACTACCTGATGGAACGCAGGCCCATCCCTCAGCAGAGCTTTACGCCCCTTTCTTCGCTAGTACCTCTCCCTAGCGAACGTATGGGGTATTAGCTGCAGTTTCCCACAGTTATCCCCCTCTGAAGGGTAGGTCACCTACGCGTTACTCACCCGTCCGCCGCTCAGTCTACTAACCTTCACCCCGAAGGACTCCAGTTAGCAGCTTCGCTCGACTTGCATGTGTAAGGCACGCCGCCAGCGTTCACCCTGAGCCAGGATCAAACCCTCCATCTCTATCTCGGGCTCGTCCTTCTTATCCGCAGAGCTGCTATCTATTTTTCAATGACCTTTCTTTTTTCACACAGCGATTACTATTCTACAGTATAATTGTGACATTCAAACTCACATTTAGTAAACAATATGAATACTACAAGAAACAACAATGTAAACTATACCACTTATTCAGGGGTTTTTACACAAAAAAAAAACAACAAAAAAGCGGGAAAATTTCCCGCATATTGGTGGCGGCGATGGGACTCGAACCCATGACTCACTGATTATGAATCAGTTGCTCTAGCCACTGAGCTACGCCGCCGCATCTGTTATATTATCATAATTTGTTTTTTGTGTCAACCTTTTCTGTGGCATTTCAAATTAACAAAAAAAATAGTTTCACCTATTTTGCAAAACAAAATATGAAATATCTTTGATTTATAGCTCATTTAAAATTTTAATCTTTATAAATAACGTAAAAACAACTTCCAGAGAATTTATCTCAGCACAAACATGTTTTATCGTCTACAAATAAAAAAAGGAGAACGCCAAGTTCTCCTTTTCTGGCTCCGGCGGAGGGACTCGAACCCCCAACCTAGTGGTTAACAGCCACCCGCTCTGCCTATTGAGCTACGCCGGAACTTCGCTATCGCTTATATATTATACCATATTTTAGATTTTTGTCAATCATAGTATCTTATAATAACTTCCAGAAAAAAATATATCACATTTTTTACCGTTGTCAATAATTTTTCAGAGTTATCAACAAAACATCAACCGTGTCTCTTACTTTTTTTCATTTCATACATTTTCTTATCTACTTCTTTTAAAATTTCTCCAAAATTCTTTTGCTTGTTGTGCTTTACAATTCCATATGAAAAATCAATATCTGATTTTCGTTTTATCCTATCAACAACTTGTTTTGCATTTTTTCCATTTACAAAGATTAAAAACTCGTCTCCTCCGTATCTTACAACTTTATCTTCTTTCCTTATACTTTTCTTACATAATTTTACAAATTTTTTCAATACTTTATCGCCATAATCATGTCCATATGTATCATTAAGTTTTTTAAAACCATCCAAATCTATAAATATTATAGAACAATCACCGTTAAAATTCATCTTGTTTAAGAAATTCCTGTTGTAAGCACCTGTTAATGGATCAAATAAAGAATTTCTAAGTGTCTCCTTCTTTTCTTTAACAAGTTTATCAAAAACTTCTCTAAATTTAAAATTTATAGTCAAAATTTCAGACAACAAATTAAACACGTATAATTCTTTAGATGTAAATGCATTTTTTCCACCTTTTTCAAACAACACCGCACCAAAAACCTCTTCTTCAAATTTTAAAGGCACACCATAAATGGAAACAATTCTATGTTTTCCAAACACTATTCTTTCATATCCTTTTGGAAGGACTAATCTTTCTGAATTTCTCACATACAACTTTTTACCAAAATCCATTATATATGAAACAATTGGCTTCTTTTTAGGCGGAACAACAAAATTCATCCTTTCTTCAAAACCTATATTTGCATAATGTATGTAAGTACTTCCATCACCTCTTCTAGTCGCTACAACGAGAGAGTCAATTATTTTCTGTCCTTTTAAAAAATCAAACAACTTTTTTGAAACTTCCGAAAGAGTTTTCCTATTTAAAATATCCAAAAAAATACTTTGTGGAATTTTATTTAAAGGCTTGATAATATCTTTTGCATACGAATATACATTGCTTGAAATATTTACCAAAAAAAGTATTGAATACCTCAAACCTTTGGACTTTATCCTGAAAAACTTCAAAAGAAATATCTGTCCACCAATTTCAATTTCTACCTCAAATTCTAATTTATCTTTATAGTAATTCTTCAAAACCATATCAAAAAATACTTCTAATTGCGAATATTTCTTTGAAAAAACTTTAATTTTATCTTCCGTAACATTTTTAAAATCAAAAAAATCCATATTATACATCTTAGCATAGTTTAATAGACTAGATGAAAAATATTTAAGTTTTCCCCCATGCCAAACTGCAACACCCATTTTTGAAGATTTACCATCAAATACCAAATTAACTAAATTTCTTAACTTTAATATATACATCAAAGAAAAAATCAAAAGAAGGCCTAAAATCACAACTAAACCCAAAACAAAATACATATTACCCCCTCCAAATCATACATTTCTAATATAAAACACAAAATATTTAAAATCAATTAAAAACAAATTATTTACAAAAACGTAACAACAAATCCCGAACCAAAAACAAATGTTATCAGTCTATATATGTGAGTGATAAAAAGAAAAATAATTTTGGAGGTGGTTAAATTGAGATACTTGGACAATAAAATGCAAGAATTAGTCCAACAAGCAGCAGAAAACCTAACTCAAAAAAGGCAAAATCTTTTAAAACCAGAGCATGTGCTCTATGAAATTCTACAAGATGATGTAGTGCAGAAACTTATAAAAACACGTATAAATTTAGATGAAATACTGGATAGAATTGAAGAATTAATTGAAAGTCAATATGGTGTATACTACGGTTCTGGTTCTGGAGTTTACATGTCAAATGAACTTTCCAGAATCTTTGAACTCTCTAGAAAAGAGGCAAAATTGATCGGTTCAAGTAAAGTTTCACCTATTCATTTTCTTTTAGCACTGCTCAAGGATAACTCTACTCAAGCTGCTGCTATACTAAACAAATACGGGATCACATACGAAGAAGTATTAAAATCGGTGAAAGAACTTGTGGAAAATGGAGAATTAGATGAAGAAGGAAATGTACTTTCAAAATACACAGTGGATTTAACAAAACTTGCAAGAGAGGGTAAACTTTCACCTGTTATCGGTAGGGAAAAAGAAATTGAAAGAGTTATTGAAATTCTCTCTAGAAAAACAAAAAACAACCCCGTGCTCATAGGTGATCCAGGTGTCGGTAAAACTGCTATTGTTGAAGGTCTTGCACAAAAAATTGTTGAAGGAAAAGTCCCTGAAAAACTTAAAAATAAAAAGATATTAATGCTTGATCTTGGAAAAATGCTTGCGGGTAGTAAGTATCGTGGCGAATTTGAAGAAAGATTGAAAAAGGTAATGGAAGAAATAAATAAAATGAAAAACAATGTAATTCTCTTTATCGACGAACTTCATACAATAGTTGGAGCAGGTGCTGCAGAAGGTGCTATGGATGCATCCAACATGTTAAAACCTGCACTAGCCAGAGGAGAACTACATGCAATTGGTGCAACAACTTTAGAAGAATACAGAAAACACATAGAAAAGGACAAAGCCCTTGCCAGAAGATTTCAACCTGTATTAATTGAGGAACCTAGTGTAGAAGAAACTATAAAAATATTAAAAGGTTTAAAAGAAACATACGAAAAACACCACAACGTAAAAATAACGGATGAAGCTATAGAAGCCGCAGCAAAGTTATCCTCAAAATACATACAAGATAGATTTATGCCAGATAAAGCCATAGATTTGATTGACGAAGCTGCAGCAAAGATAAGTTTAAAGTCCGCCGATCCAAAAATTTCAGAACTAAAGGAAAAAATAAAATCTTTAAGTGAAAAAATCGATGAACTTACTATAAACTCCCAATACAAAGAAGCAGCTGAAATGAAACAACAAATGTATAAACTTCAAAATCAATATGAAGAACTCGAAAAGAAATACGGAACTGACAAAGTAACCGCCGACACAGTTGCAAAGGTTGTAGAATCATGGACTGGTATACCCGCAACTAAAATGATGGAATCGGAAAAAGAAAAGTTATTAAGATTTGAAGAACTTGTACATCAAAGAATGGTAGACCAAGAAGAAGCAGTCAAAGTTGTTGCAGATGCTATCAGAAAAGCAAGAGCAGGCATAAAGGATCCCAATAGACCAATTGGTACCTTCTTATTCTTAGGTCCAAGTGGTGTTGGTAAAACAGAACTTGCAAAGACCATTGCAGAACTTTTATTTGGTTCCGAAAATGCGCTCATTAGAATTGACATGAGTGAGTACATGGAAAAACACTCAGTTGCAAGACTCATTGGTGCACCTCCAGGATACGTAGGTTACGATCAAGGAGGACAATTAACAGAGCAAGTAAGAAGAAAACCATATAGCGTAATTCTTTTAGATGAAGTTGAAAAAGCACATCCAGAAGTATTTAACGTATTACTACAAGTCTTTGATGATGGTAGATTAACAGATGGAAAAGGCAACACAGTTGATTTTAGAAACACGATAATTATAATGACCAGTAACCTTGCAAGTGATAAGATATTGAGAAAGGTTGAAGCGGGAATAGAGTTTGAAAAGATAGAAGAATCTGTAAGGGAAGATTTAAAGCACTATTTTAGACCAGAATTCATAAACAGAATTGACCACGTTGTGATATTTAAACCACTTACAGAAAAGCATATGAAAGAAATAGTCGAAAAATTGATTTTAAGGCTTGAAAAGAGATTAAAAGAAAAAAACCTAAAAATAAAACTAACAGATAACGCAAAAGCATACCTTGCAAAGAAAGGATATGATCCAGCCTTTGGAGCAAGACCACTAAGAAGATTAATAGAACGAGAAATTGAAACACCACTTTCAAAGAAAATTATAGCTGGAGAAATTAAAGAAGGAGATATAGTTTTAGTTGATGTAAACAACGGAATAATCTCAGTTGAAAAGGAAAAAGAACTTACAAAATAAGGGGCAAGTCGCCCCTTATTTTTTATTCTAAACTAAAATATAAAGACAACAAATCTAAAATCAATAGAACTTTGTTTTTTCACTCTAAAAAATGCTATAATATAATTGTATAGTGATTTTTTTCTCATAAAAGGAGGGGAAAACATGAAGAGATACGTATGTAGTGTATGTGGATATGTATATGATCCAGAAGTAGGGGATCCAGACAATGGGGTAGAGCCAGGGACACCATTTGAGAAATTGCCAGAAGATTGGGTATGTCCAGTATGTGGGGTAGGCAAAGACCAATTTGAAGTAGAAGAATAAGTGGGACATTATGTCCCACTTTTAATGAGAAGGGGAGGAATAAGATGGTTAAGAAGATAGGTGATGGGGTATACTATGTAGGAGCTATTGATTGGGATAGGGAATTATTTGACGAATTAATTCCTCTTCCAAATGGGACAACGTACAATGCATATATAGTAAAAGGGGAAAAGATAGCTTTAATAGATACCGTTGATCCTGCAAAGAAAGAAGAGTTTTACAACAATTTAGAGAAATTGGATATAAAGAATATAGATTATGTAATATCAAATCATGCGGAACAAGACCATTCAGGTTTGATAAAAGAAGTGGTGGAGAAGTATGGTGCGAAGGTAGTAACGAACAAGAAATGTGCAGAATTATTGCACACACACGTACATGTAAGTAAAGAAGATATAATAGAGGTAACAGATGGAGAAGAGCTAGATTTAGGGGGAAAGACGTTAAAATTTTACTTAACGCCGTGGGTACATTGGCCAGAGACGATGGTAACGTACTTAAAAGAAGAAAAGATATTGTTTAGTTGTGATTTATTTGGTTCACACTATGCAACAAGTGACATAGAACAAGAAGGAGACGATGTATTAATAGAGATGGCAAAGAGGTACTACGCAGAAATAATGATGCCGTTTAGAAACCACGTTATAAAGAACATAGAAAAGATAGAAAAGATAGAGATAGGAAAGATAGCGCCAAGTCATGGGCCGGTATATACAAAACCAGAAAAAATAATAAAAGAATACAAAAAATGGGCGGGTAACGAGACAAAAAAAGAAGTAATAATATTGTATGTATCGATGCATGAAAGTGTAAGAAAGATGGTGGAATACGTAATGGAAGGATTAATGGAAAAGGGAGTAAGAGTAAAATTACACAATGTAGTAAAAAGCGACATAGGAGAGATAGCGATAGATTTGGTAGAGGCATCGACAGTAGTAGTGGGGACGCCAATGGTATTGGGAGGTATGCACCCAAAGATAGCAGGAGTGGTATATTTAATGAATGCCTTAAGGCCAAAGACAAAATACATAGGGATATTGGGCTCCTATGGATGGGGAGGAAGGTTTATAGAAGAATTAAAAGGAATGATAAAGAATGTAAAGGCAGAAATAGTAGGTGAAGTGGTGGTAAAGGGACTTATAACAAAAGAAGAATATGAAAAATTAGATGAATTAATCGAAAATATTTCTAAACTTAACTAAAAAAGGGGGGGCATTATGGATATAACAGTCAGAACGGTCATGGCCATTTTAATCGATAACAGGGAAAAATCTGCAACTAAAGTGCAAGAACTATTAACAGAATATGGATGTTACATCAAAACTAGACTAGGACTTCACGAAGGAGTACCTCAATACTGTTCAAATTCTGGGCTAATCATTCTAGAACTAGTAGATGATGAATCAAAACACGATGAATTAAAGGAAAAGTTAAACCAAATACCCGGTGTAAAATCAGATTTAATGAGACTAAAATTTGACTAAAAAAAAGGCTCCCAATGGGAGCCTTTTTATATATCTATCTTCTCTATATTTTCTTGTATCAATTCTAGCAAACTAATAGTTTTGCTTACGTTATCAAAGACTGTCCTTAATTCCGTCAAAAATCTTTGAATAGATGCACTTATTTCTTCTGCTGTTGCACTACTTTCCTCTGAGATTGCCAACAGATTTTGAATACTATTTGTTATATCTTCCAATTTACTTGCTTCTGTATTTAACGATTCAATCAAAGAATTTAAATGTCCGGTAATATCCGATATCACCTGACTAGATTCCTTACTTTTTTTAGAACTTTCCGAAAGTGCCTTTGTCTGTGCTTTTAAATTTTCATATCCAGAAACAACTCCAACACTCAAATTCTCTATACCGCTTGAAATCTTTGTTAGGAAATCAGATATTTTATTTGCAGATTCTTTACTTTCTTCTGCTAGTTTCCTTATTTCATCGGCAACTACTGCAAATCCTCTTCCAGCTTCCCCGCTTCTTGCTGCTTCAATTGCAGCGTTAAGTGCAAGTAAATTTGTTTGTTCTGCTATGCTCATAACAGTATCGGCAATTTCTTTTATTTCATCTGCTTGTTTTCTAAGTTCTTTACTTTCATTTGCTATTTTTTCAAAATCATCACTTACATTTTCTATGTTAAATGATACATTTTCAACACTCTTTGCCGCAGATATAATATTTTCAACCGCCTCGTTTAAATTTTGCACTATTTCATTTTGAACACTTATCGTTTGTGAAATAGTATCCACATTTGATGTTACTGCATCTGAAATCCTTTCTGCATCATTACTTATTTGAACGGCGGTATCCGCAACCTGTGAAGATAATTCCTTCATCGTATCAATCTGTTCTTCAACAACTTCAATTGATGACATTGTCTTGCTGGAAAAACTCAACAATTCTTCGGTATCACCTTGGAATGATATCAACAACTCTTTGATTTTTTCATTTGCCTTGTTTAACTCATGTGTTATTTTCTCAAAGTTTTCTTCACCAGAAACATATGTAACAGAGGAAAGATCTTCAAATTTTAGTGCACTAAATCCCTTCTTTAAATCTAAAACAATAGGCAAAGACAAAGCAAATGTGGAAAGCGCCACTATTATCGAAGAAACAACCGGTGATAAAAAGCTTGAAGACAGTAACGAAACAATAAATACAATTAACGGAAGGAAAATAACATTACTCTTTAATATATTTTTCAAAATACCAAATGATACCAATCTAAACGACTTTAATTTTATCAACTTTCCGTATGGTTTTGAAGCCTTTATTCTTATTTCCACAAAAGAAGTGCTATTATTTGTACCTTGATCCAGCACTTCCATAGTTATGGGATCTTTGAAAAAGTCAGAAGCTCCCCTCACTAACCCTAAAAAGTAACTTCTAAAATCCCTATTTGATTGATACCTTACAATCGCAGTTTTTTCGTCTATATATTTGTATATAATCCTTGGAGGCTTTGCCCCCTTAATTCTCCTTGTAAGTGCCCTATGGACCATATCCATAGTGCTCAAAAATGAAAGAATACCATCTTTTTTAAAATACCCTGGATAATACTTATGAAAGCTTTTAATATTTTCATATCCTGTTTCTTCCCAAACTTTCTCAAATGTTTTCCCAGTCTTTTCTGCAAGTTTTCTTGAAAATCTAATTACCATTTCATCATCTACATCATTAATTGGACTTTGGAGTATGTCTAAATCTACGTTGAATTCATTAATAAGAGAATCTACAAGACTTTCACCGTATAGTCTTTTCCAAGTATTTATCCAAATGTTCATAACAAAACTCTTCATACAATCACCTCTCTTAAATCATTAAATCATTTGTATAACACTTATTAAAATCCCAAGTGGAATACCTAAAAGTTCTATATACCGCAACTCTCTCTTTGCTATCCTCAAAATTACAGTTTCCATCTCATCGACTGTGTAATTTTCTATCTTTTCCCTTACAATATCTTTAAAGGGTATTCTTTCGAAGACTTTTTCCAACACTTTTATTATATCATATTCTCCATCCGTTAAATTCTTTTCAATCATTTTGTATATACTTCCTTTACTTTCAAGATCTACTTTTATATCCTTAAAAACATTGTCTAAAACAGAAGAAACAATCCTATCAACAGGTATTAAAGGTATACTTATTTTTGAAGATAAATATCGCAAAATAGCATTTTTTGTATCTTCATTCAAAAGTTTTGAAAAATTTCCAACAATAAAACGCATAATGTCATCTTTGAAATTCAATTGATCTAAATTTCTTTTCATGAAATTCTTAAGAGATTCAGTATTAATAAATTCGTCTTCTATCACCCTTGAAAGATTTTGGGCAATCTCATACTTTTTCCTTGGAATTACCCCTTGAATTCCCAAAATTTTTCTTTTAGGGTTAAAAAGCATCCAAATTGCAAGCATATTTGTAATATATCCTACCAATGCACCTGTTGCAAGAATTCCAAGTGGAGAATGGAAAATAAATTTTGTCAATACAAAAATAGTTAAAAGTATCAAAAAAGGCAAATCAAAAAACATAAAATCCCTCCTTATAATGATAAAATATATTGGAAAGGGGTGAAAAAATTAAGTTGCAAAAGTACCTTCAACTTTGTGGATACGCTCGAAGAAAGGCAGATATAATTATATTTTCTGGAAGGATAAAAGTCAATAACAAAGTGGTTAAAGAACCATGGTACGAAGTTAAAAATAGTGATGTTGTATCTTTAGACAATCAAAAATTAACGTCAAACAACTTTGAATATTACGCTTTACACAAACCAAAGGGATACGTTACTACCCTCTACGATCCAAAGGAAAAGAAAACAATAAAGGAATTTTTCAAAGACAAACCACTAAAAGTGGCAGGACGCTTAGACAAAGATGCAACTGGTGTTTTAATTTTAACTAATGATGGAGAGTTAATAAATATTCTAACTAGTGCAAAATACAGGGTAAAAAAAGTTTATATTGTAAAAGTAAATGGAAAAATAAAGTTCAAAGAACTTTTAACTTTAAAAAAAGGAATATGGGACAACGGCGAATTTTTAAGATTGGAATACTTTGAAATATTAGACGTGGGATTTAATTATTCCACGGTTAAAGTAGAAATGATAAAGGGAAAAAAACATGAAGTAAAAAGATTATTCAAAAACATAAACCACGAAGTGTTAGAGTTAAAAAGAATCTCACATGGACCAATTGATATCTCCTTTGTTCCAAACCCAGGTGATATAAAAGAAATAAAGGGAAAGCTTTTAAAAAAACTATTAAAACTAAAGGAGAGGAAAGCATGAATATTTTGGTTGCAGGAGGAGCAGGATATATAGGTTCACACGTTTGTAAGATGCTAAATGAAAGGGGATATAACGTAATAGTACTTGACAACCTATCAAACGGACATAGAGAATTTGCAAAATACGGAAAGTTCATACCAGGTGATATATCAGATAAAAAACTTTTGGATATTATCTTTGAACATTACAACATCGCTGCAGTTATGCATTTTTGTGCATATATAGAAGTTGGAGAGTCTGTAATAAACCCATATAAATACTATGAAAACAACGTTTCAAATACACTTGTTCTTTTAAATTCAATGTTAAAACACAACGTTAATAAATTTATTTTTTCATCCACAGCAGCAGTCTACGGCATGCCAGAGAAAATTCCCATAAAAGAAGATGCCCCCAAAAATCCCATTAATCCGTACGGAAAGAGTAAATATATGGTAGAGGAAATTTTGGACGATTTTGATAAAGCGTATAACCTAAAAAGTATAAGATTTAGATATTTTAACGCAGCAGGAGCAGATGAATCAGGGGAAATAGGTGAAGCACACAACCCAGAAACACACCTTATACCGCTAATATTAGATGCAGCACTTGGAAAAAGAGAAAGTATAAAGATCTTCGGAACAGACTATGAAACAAAAGATGGAACATGTATCAGAGATTTTGTACATGTCAATGACCTTGCAAATGCACACATAAAAGGACTTGAATATCTTTTAAAAGAAAACAAAACCGATTGTTTTAACTTGGGAAGTGGTAATGGTTATTCTGTAAGAGAAGTCATAGAGAAGGTAAAAGAGATAACAAATATAGATTTCAAAGTAGAGGAAGTAGAAAGAAGGCCGGGAGATCCTGCATACTTGATTGCAGACAACCAAAAAGCAAAAAAAATACTCTCATGGGAACCAAAATATTCACTAGATGATATCATTAAAACAGCTTGGACTTGGCACAAGGAGAGATATAATGGGCGTACTCGATGAGATTAAAAGCAATATAAACAGAAATTACTTTATTTCCGCATCAGCAGGTACGGGAAAAACTTATACTATTACCCACTACTACGTGGAAATACTAAACGAATACGAAAAAATAAATTATCCAGAAATAGTCGATGAAATAGTTGTTGCCACATTCACAAAAAAAGCGGCTTCAGAAATGAAAGAAAGAATCTTTCAACTTGTAAAAGAGAAAAATTCTCCATATTGGAAGAAAATAAAAAACTATCTGCCACGTGCAATAATTTCCACAATAGATAGCTTTTGTCAACGGATATTAAGAGAGGAAAATGTAAACGCAAAAATAGATCCAAATTTTACCATAATCAGTGATTTAAAAATGAATAAATTAATAGAAAGATCTGTATATTTGACTTTAAAATTTGTCTTTCAACTGTACGACTATGATAAAACAGACATAAACCTAAACATTTCAAAGTTAAGAAAAAAACAAATCGAGATTATACTACAAAGTCTGAAAAAAAACAAAAATAGCATAAAAAAACTTTTTGAAATATATCAAAACATAGACGAAGTAGAAAATTTGCTAAAATATACACTTTCAAATTGGAGAACAGAGATGAAAAATGCAACTATTCTAGAAAAGCTATTTGAAACTGCAAAAGAAGAATCACTAGCCTTAAAAGCCTTTAAAGACATGCTTCTGATTTCAAAAGAAATATATGAAGCTTTTACAGTTGATAATTTTGAATACGACTTTAAAGGTATTTTAGAAAAAACACTAGACATTTTAGAAGATAAAAACATAAGAAAAAAATACCAAAAAAGGTTTAAATATATAATTATCGATGAATTTCAAGATACAAACTACCTACAAAAAGAACTATTCGATAAATTACACACAAAAGAAAATTATCTCTTTTACGTAGGGGATAGAAAGCAATCAATATACAGATTTAGAAATTCAGACGTCTCCGTATTTTTAAAAACTCAAAATGAATTTGAAGAAAATGGTGAAAAAATCTTGGCACTAAAAGACAACTATAGATCAAACAGCGAACTTGTAAAATACTTCAATTTCATATCAAAACACAAAATTTTCAACAAACATATAGTCCAAAAAACAAATAACATAGATAAGTACGAAACATTTAAAGTACTTGAACCAAATATATACAAAAAACTATGGTTTGATGATGAAAAAGACACGTCAAACCCCACTATTTTTTGCAAAGGAAAAGTTCCTTCATTAAATAACAAAGAAAACGGAAGGATAAAATACGTTATTGTATCACTAGAAAAAAAAGAAAAAAAAGAAAAAAAAGAAGCGCTAGTTACAGCGTACATAATAAAAAAACTCGTTGGAAAAGAATTAACCATTAATGTAAAAAATAAATGTATAGACAAAAAGATCACATACGGTGATTTTGCTATATTAAGATCCAGACTGTCAAATGCAGAAGGCATCTACAAAGAAGTATTTGAAGCGTACAATATTCCATTACACATAGTAGGCGGAAAAAGTTTCTACAAACAACTAGAAATTCAAACAATTTTAAACGCACTATTTGCTGTACAAAATCCAAATAACAACTATTATTTTACAAGATTTTTCTTCTCACCACTTGTACTAGGAAAGTTTAAAGACTACGAGAAAATTGTAAGCGAAAAAAAAGAAAATGAAACATTATTTGAAGCGGCAAAGAGAATACATAAAAGTCATACACTAGAAGTACTTGAAAAATACGCACATTTAAAATACTACATAAGACCAACAGAAATTTTAAAGGGATTAATTAAAGACCTAAATTATTTTGAAAAATTAGTCTATTTTAAAGATAAAGAATCCGCTATCTTAAACGTCAAAAAACTTATCTTGGAAGCGGAAAACTTTGATCAACTTGCAGATTCTTTTTCTGAGTTAATAAAGCTAATTCAAAAAATAGGTGATACAAACGAAGCAGAAGCTTCTACAGAAGATGAAACATCAGAAAGTGTCAAATTAATGACCATTCACGCATCTAAAGGTCTCGAATTTAAAATTGTCTTATTAGGCGATCTTTTCGCTAATTTAAACACAAAAAATTCCAAAGATTTAAAATTCTACAACAAGAAAGATAAAAATTATTTTATGTTGACCAAAATAATGGATAACCTAGATAAAAACACACTGGAATTGATAAAGGAATTTTACCTTGATGAGGTATACGATGAAACAGAAGTATTAAGAAAAATATATGTTGCAATAACGAGGGCTTCTGAAATGTTTATCCCAATAATCTTTAACGAAAACAAAGAAAACGTTGCAAAATATCTAAAATTATCAGATGACGAAATAGAAGAATTAAAAAAGGAAATTAAAAGTTTTGAATACGTAGAAATTAATAATGTAGAAATTCCAACAGAACAAAAAAAGCACACAAAGGAAAAAGAAGATATTCCACAAGAAAATTTAAAAGATTTTTCCCATCTATCGTATAAATCGTACATCTCACCCACTACATTATACGGATATCTAGGAAATGAAAACGAGGCAAAAGAAGAGATAACATTGGATTTAAACGAACAAACTTTTAAAGGATCGCAAATTCACAGAAAACTCTCAAACGCAAATACACTCTCACAACTGAGATACCTTGAAGAAACTGGAGAAATAAAGGTGAAACTTTCACATAAAATAGGACATCTTTTTGAAAATTCAAAAATCTTGCCAGAGTGGAGAATAGTAAAGCCTTTTTTCCATAAAAACAGAAAATACATGCTCTTTGGTATACCAGATAAAGTAATCTTTAAAGACAATTTCATATACATTCTTGATTTTAAAAACACAAAAAATTTAGACGATGAAAAATACATATTCCAAGTAAATTTTTATATGTATCTCTTAAAAGATTTTGGAAATGTAAAAGAAGCATACATTATCTCCACTAAAACAGGAGATATGCTAAAAATATCGTATAAAGAAGGATTTGAAGAGATGATAAAAAAAGCTATAGATAATTTTGAGAAGGTGGAAAAATGAAAAGAGCTATAATTACAAAATTAGATGAAAATCACTTTGAATATATGGCAAATGAAATGGAAAAATACTATGACCCATTTTCTTTTTTATTTATCGGACCCACGGGATACTATGTAAGGCAAATATCTGATAAATTTTCAGAAAAACTTGGAAAGACAATAAACCGAGATGCTTTTAGGGTAATAAATCAATATGTTGTTGAAACTTTAAAACTAAACAATATGGACACGGTATTTTTCGACAGGGATTTTTTTAAAGCATTTATAGCTTCTCAAATAGAAGAGTATATTAAAAATGAAAAAGACGATGAATATTTGGAATTTTTAAGGACAGTTTCAAGATCAAAAGGCATTTTAAATTACATACTTGAACTTTTTGAAAAAGCATGGGAAATCAAAGTTTCAAGCGGAGATTTTCTCACACCGTATTACTATGAAATAAATCAATTACTTGAAAAAAACGAAAAAATTTCAAAACTAATCTTAAATCTACTAAATGATACAAGCCTTATTATGCAAAAATCTGGAAATATCTTTGATCAGATAACCACATACAAATGGTACGTTGAAGAATACTTTGAAGAAAAAAAGAAAAATCTTGTTTTAAGTGGCTTTTTCGATATTCCACCCATCTTAAAAGACGTTTTTAAAAAGATGTTTAAAAACTTTGAAAATGTCTATTTTTACGTTTGGGAACAAATAAACGATAGGGCCTTTAATCAACTCAACGACATATACAATTTTTTGAAAAGCGAAGGCTTCAAAATAGAAGAGACAATTCCACATACACTCAAATTAAAAGATAAAACAAAAGTAACTTCCTACAAAAACTCTATTGTGGAAATCTACGAAATAACTGGAAAAATAAAGGAACTCTTAATAAATGGTAAATCACCAAATGAGATAGCAATTGTCGTACCAAATTTTTCAATTGCAAAACAATTCTCTGAAAAATTAACGGAAATTGGTATACCAAACAACGTTAATTTACAATCAAAACTCTCGGAGAGTAAAATTGTAAAAATCTTACTCCAACCAATAAAAACCATTTATTACAACTTTGAAACAGAAGATCTTCTAGCATTAATAGAATCTCCATATATAGATACAAGACAACTCACAATAGAAAAGATAGAAAAATTCTTTAGAGAATTCCGTATGTTAGATGAAAAATTTTCAAAAGAAAAAATACAAGAAATATCTGCGCATATAAAACAACTTGAAGAAATAAAAGATGATGATACATACCAAGACAGAATGGAAAAGATAGAAGAATACAAAGTCTTTATAGAAATTCTGGAGAATTTGCTCAATTTATTGGAAGAGGTCAAAAACGGTATAACTAATGACTTCATCACATGGTTTATTGAATTCATAAAATTTTCAATAGAAAAGTTTGATATATTTACAAACGATAAATACCTCTTTGAAATAAAAGAAGAAAAAAATGCACTTATAAAATTCATAGAAGTACTAAATAACCTAAAAAGTTATAATTTAAAAATAAACTCTTGGAGAACTTTCTATAAAATACTAACAAGTATTATAAACGTTGAAAAATACAGATTCTCCGAAAGAAAAGAAAATGCAATAGACATATTTGATATAACCCAAGCAAGATTTGTACGGAAAAAATTCAAATTTTTTGTTAATTTCACTGACGCATTTTATCCAAATTTTGATATTAATCCACTTATCTTAAACGTTTTATCTGATCCAAACAAATTAAGATCATTTAATGAGGAGATAGAAAGAAGAAACGTAATACTTTCGTTGATCTTTTCGGAAAATAATCATATATCATTTCCTCATTCAACCCTATCAGGAGAACCCATTTTACCTTCTACATACGCAACTGAATTTGGAGAAGTAAAAGATATTGAAACAAGTTTTTACATAATTCCACAAGCCAGCAAAATATACTCAGAATTTGATAAAAATTTGTATAAAGCATTTAACGAAGAAAGAAAGTTAAAATTAAACGTAGAATGGAAAAGTAGTTTAAACGTAAAAAAAGTAAGTCACAGTTTAATCTCAACATATGTTAATTGTCCGTTCAAACTCTTTTTATCGGAAAAAGCCAATGTAAGAAACATAGATAGTGACAAATCCAATCTATACATAGGTATTTTTTACCACAGGGTTCTAAAAAGATATTTTGAAGAAGTTGTTTTTGAATTAAAAAAACTAGTCGAAGAAGTATACGATGAAGTATTTATAGAAGAATTCTTTCAATATTCCATACCAAAGTCGATAAACATAGAAAATTATACAAAAAAACTAAACGAATTTTTAATGCATTTACATGAAAACGTGGAATCTAAAAATATATACCAACTTGAAAAAACATACATGACTAAATTAAGGGGAAATATTTTGGCAGAAGCACGTATTGATAGAATAGATAAAGATAAAGATTCTTATACAATTATAGACTACAAAAAAAATTCAAAAAATAGTGATATGGGTCAACTTCTCTTGTACGACTATATCTTCAAAAGTAATATAAACAAAGATTTTGAAACTACGCTGTTATTTTTGGGAATAGAAGATAGAAAAAGTTATAAAATTAAAAGAATTAAAGAAAAAATTTACTATAACTATTATAAATCAGAAAAAGAAATAGACTACGATATTTACTTATCTTGGCTTGATAGTATACTGGAAAAGCTAACAAGTGGAGATATAACCCCTATATTCGTCGAGCAAAACAACGTAAAACCATTTATGATGTATTTAAAAGATATGGGATTTAAAATACAAAGTAAAAAAAGATTTTGCAAATCTTATGCCGTTTCTTGCCATTTTTACGAAATTTGCAAAAATTTCGAAATCTACAACAACGTAAAATTAGTAGAAAAGTAAACAAAATGCTCCAACACAACAAAATTTCATTTATATTGCCATATTATTAAGTAATGGTTAAATTGTTGATTTATTTTAAAGTTATTGTTATAATCCGATTGTAAATGTACGTTGTGGGGGTGAAAAATATGAAAAAAAGGATATTTGCCGAAGATATTGCTATATGTCTAGCGGGAACAAGAAAAGAACCTTTAAATTATAGGGAAAAATACGACAATTTTTACAGAGCGGCAAAACTTTTCCTTGAAACAAAAGATGAAGAACTTACAAAGCACATCCTGGATGAAGAATTTGAAAATTTATTTCAAATTTTCAAAGAAACAATTTGCAAAACAAAATTTTTCAATTTTATAAATCCTATCCCAAAAGAATTTTCAAAGATTTTTTTGATAAACAATAAAGAATACGAGGTAGTATTAAAAACAGACTTTTACGTAAAAAATAGAAGAAAAACCTTTTATTATTTTATACTACCAGATGCTATGGGGTGGACAGAATCAGCACTAAAACACTTTCACAGACTTGGAAATGACATTATCAACTACACACTCCCACCTGAGGAATCAGAATTTAGAATCATTAATCTTTTTAAAAGAAACATAATAAAAGGAAATAGTGTAAGCTACAGATATCACAGAAAAGTTTCACATATAGTTTCTAAAATGGTTTCAACTTTCTAAAAAATCCCCCCCAGTTTTTCGGGGGGAATTACTTATTTGTTTACTTTCTCCTTTAATTCCTTACCAGGTTTGAATTTTGGGACCTTTCTTGCAGGGATTGTTATTTTTTCTCTTGTTCTTGGATTAACTCCTGTCCTTTCCTCTGCTTCTCTTACCTCAAACGTTCCAAAACCAATAAGCTGAACTTTTTCTCCATTTGACAAAGCCTCAGTTATAGTTTCAAAAACCGCATCAATAACTGCTTTGATATCTTTTTTCTTTAATTCTGGCATCTTTTCTGCTACCTTGTTTACAAGTTCCTTTTTACTCATAACTTTTCCCTCCTCACATGTGATAGTTAAAATACGTATATAATATATCATTTTTTTACATCAGAATGCAAATTATTTTCTAAAACTTTTTCTATAGAAATCATCTATGATTTTTGCAATATCAAATTTTGTCTTGTTTTCAGAAGAAATAACAAGATCCGCATCCTTTGAGAATGTAAAATGAAATTTTTCATACAAATCGTCTAAATTTTGAAATTTCTCAGAGACCATCTTTATCCTTCTAATAAATTTTTCTTTGGGGACCTTTATGTATACTACCTTTCCCTTGTAGCGATCCTTTTCCGCTATCAAACCAAGGGTAACTATTATCTTTTCATCAAACCTTTTAAACCTTTTTAAAAATTTTCTTTCAAGGTTTTCTAAAGTAACAAACCCATTGGAAAGAAGTATTGCATTAAATCTCTTTCCCGTTTCAAGGTTTAAAATTTCATCAAAATCGATTATATCGTAACCAAAATCTTCCTTTAAAATTTTACCCACAGCCGACTTTCCACTCCCAGGAAGTCCGATTATGTACAACGGCAAAATATCCCCCCTAATCGGTAATTATTTTCAAAAATACCTTTCTTCTCCTTGGA
This sequence comes from Thermosipho sp. 1070, assembly GCF_001682135.1. NCBI lineage: Bacteria > Thermotogati > Thermotogota > Thermotogae > Thermotogales > Fervidobacteriaceae > Thermosipho > Thermosipho sp. 1070. The sequence continues at coordinate 586,715 of NZ_CP007121.1, forward strand.
CCATCAAATTCGCAAAAATATATTCCCTGCCAAGTTCCTAGTAAAATTTTACCACTTTCTATAATCAAAGTAATACTAGGGGAAACAAGTGTAGACTTCACATGAGAATCTGAATTACCCTCTAAGTGTGTGTATTCCCAATTTGGTGGTACTATTTTGCTCAAAGTCCTCTCTATATCACCTTTTACAGATGGATCTGCATTTTCATTAATGGTAATACCTGCAGTAGTGTGTGGGATAAACACTACACAAATTCCAGATTTTACACCAGAATCTTTTACCACTTTGTTCACTTTTTCTGTGATATCAATCAAAGAATTTCTAGATCTTGTCATAACCTCAAAAGAATAAAGCATTTTTACTCCCCCTTTTTCTCGAATATTATAACACAAAAATTAGTAAATATGCAATTTTCCTTGACTTTTTTTCAATATTTTACTATAATATTTTTTGCAAATAATTTGCATTTGCAAAAATAGGGGTGTGAAAATTGACAAAGTGGAGAAAAGCCATTTGGGATATACTTAAAAATAGTAAAAAACCACTGTGTGCAGAAGAGATTTACAAAATAAATGGCTTTAAACCGAATCTATCGACTATTTACAGGGCGCTTAATTACCTTGAGAAAAAGAATATTATCTCATCTGTATCATTTGAAAATTCCACAAAGTACTTTTTCCCAAAAGAAAGACATATTCATTTTCTATATTGTATTAAATGTGGAAACATTGAAGTTTTTAACGAATGTACGGCAAAAGAAATAAAAATGAAAATCGAAAAACAATTTGACTATCAAATACTAGATCACGTGTTTTATTTTAAAGGAATTTGCAAAAAATGTAGAGAGGAGGAATGATTGTGAAGAAGTTTTTTTTACTTTTCTTGCTATTTTCCTCTGTTATGTTCTCATATGTAGTAGTTACTATAAATCCATATTATTTGTTGGTAAGTGAACTTTTAAAAGGTGTAGACGATGTAAAGCTATTATTACCCCCAAACGTAAATCCACACGTTTATTCCCTAAAAGTAAGTGATGTAAAATTACTAGCAAAAGCAAATTTAATAATTGCAAATGGAAATTTAGAACCAAATTTAGAAAAATACGATAATGTTTTATACGTAAAAAACTACATTCCAGAAGTATTTATAGAACATAAAAATCCTCATTTTTGGCTTGATCCATACTTTGTGAAGTTCTATATCATACCTTCACTTTCTGAAGAATTTTACAAAATGTATAAAGATAACAAAATAATGGAAAATGAAAAAAAATTATTGGAGAAAATAGATATATTTATAAAAGATGCATGGGAAGTATTAAAAACTGACGGATTGGTACTTGTAAATCATCCAAGCTTTTATTACTTTTTCAAGGAATTTGGAATAAAAATAAAATGGTTAGAAGAGGGACACAACGTATCCATTGGTCTTAAGAAGATTATAAATACCATAAAGGGGAGAAAACTTATCGCATTATTCACTGAAAAACAACAACCTGAAAGTAAAATTAAAGTAATCTCAAAAGAATTAAAGAAAAAATACTATGTTCTTGATCCATTGGGAATAGATGCAAAAAATTTTGTGGATTTATATTACAAAAACCTTGAAATTATAAGGAAGGCGTTGGAAAATGAATAATATCGCCATTTCAGTTGAAAATTTAAATTATAAAATTGGTGAAAAGGAAATCCTAAAAAATATCAATTTTAAGATAAAAAAAGGCGAATTTGTAGGGATTATAGGCCCCAATGGTGCGGGTAAATCCACCCTTATAAAGATAATCGTAGGAGAAATCAAAAGCTACACGGGACAGATATCGGTAAATGGAAAAATTGGTTATCTTCCCCAAGTTCAAACTATTAACAGAGAAGTACCTATTAATGCTTTACAATTTGCAAAAATGGGAGCGTATAAGAAAAAGGTAAGTAAAGAACAAATATCAACCCTTCTAAAAAACGTAGGACTAGCTGGAAAAGAAAGACAACTTGTTGGAACAATGTCAGGTGGAGAACTTCAAAGACTTTCACTTGCACGAGCACTTTTATACAACCCTGATATTTTGATCTTAGACGAACCAGAAGCAGGTGTTGATCAAATGGGAAAAGCTAGGTTCTACGAACTTTTGTATAAAGTTAAAGAGAAAAAAAACTTAACAATTTTGATGATTTCACACGATATAGGTATGGTTTTTGAAAAGTGTACCTCTGTAATGTGTTTAAATAAAACATTACATTGCCATGGGCCTACCGAAAAAATCAAACCAGACGAATTAAAAATATTATTCCCGGACTTTGATCTATGGCTTCGTGCAAAAAATCATTACGAAAGGGAGCATGAAAATGGAGATATTTGAACTTGAATTTTTAAGAACGGCATTAATAGCAACTATTTTAGCAGCTATTTCCTCTTCTATTATGTCTCCTACTATTGTTTTTAAAAGAATGGAATTTATAGGTGATGGAACCGCTCATGCGGCTTTCGCAGGGTTGGCAGTTGCACTTCTTTTTGGATTAGATTATAGGTTAATTTCAATAATTACTGCTATTATCTTTTCTCTACTTATAAGTTATTTCACAAATAAAAAACAAATACACGAAAATAGTGCAATTGGTATGTTACTTCCAGTTTTTATGTCTATTGGCGTAATTATTCTTTCAAAAAGTTCAACTTATACTCAAAATATAACAAGTTATCTGTTCGGTGATATTCTGCTTGTAAACATGAAAGATGTGTACTTTTTGATATTTGTAGTTATCTTAGAATCACTATTTTTTTTCTTTTATAAAGAGGAAATACTATACTTTCTTGCAGATGAAAAAATGGCCAGATTCTACGGTGTAAAAACACAATTCTTAAGGGCATTATTGTTGAGCTTAATTTCAGTTGTAGTGGTAAGTATCGTTAAAATATCCGGAGTTATTCTTTTAGGTGCGTTAATTATAATCCCAGGGATTGTTGCAAAAAAACTTGCAAAATCATACAAAAGATTGTTTGTTATATCCATACTATTTAACACTTCAGTTTCATTTGTAGGATTTTATTTTGCTTATCTTTTTGATATTGCACCAGGTCCATCAATTGTGCTTGTGTCATTTATATCATTTGTTGTACTTTCGTTGATTTTTTAATAGTTTCCTAATTTTTTGAATTTGCAAAAGTTACCTCATCTCCAAAAAATAAAAATTATAATTGAACCTGTAATCTAAATTCATAACATAACAATCATCTTGTTTTTTCGTATTCTCATATGGTATTATATTATAAAAGTTACTTCAACTTTAACGGGAGGTGAACACATGAAATATTTTTTAATAGTTTTGTTGCTTTTTTCGATTTCGGCATTTCCATTTTTCATAGGTGTTGAAGGACTTACATTACCGAAAATTGATTTTCCAGAATATCCCGCATCTCAAATCGAGTTGTTTGCAAGGGCAGACTTTGGTATTTTGTATTTTATGTTACCATTTGGTACATATAACGAAGATGGTAGCTTTTATCTAAAAGATAATATTGATCTTAACTATGTAAAAAGTTTTTTGGGAATTGGACTTCAACTTACCCCAAACTTTTCAAAAAATCTATATATGAGGCTTTCCACTGACATACCACTTATTAAGGCAATCTCGATGAAGCAATTTGACTTCTTAAATTTAAAAGTAGGTTTGGGATTAAAACTTTCCATTTTCAAACTAGAAGCAGGTGTTATTGGAAGAGTAAAAAAATTAGAAGATAATTCCTTGGGAATGAAATTTGGAAAAATGTATTACATAGCAAGTGGATTTGCATTTTAAAGGCTCTGGAAACAGAGCCTTTTTATATGGTATAATTTTTCTGAGGTGATTTGTTTGAGAGTATTGACTATCGGAGTTTTTGATGGAGTACACATTGGACATGTAAAAATTTTAAACACTTTAAAAAAAATGGCAGAGACTTTTCAATCTAAACCTGAAATATACACTATAGTATTTCCTATGGAATATTATACTGGTAAATTTGATGGACTTTTGATACCACTTGAAGATAGAATAACATTACTTGAACTATATGGAGATGTATTTACATTAAATCTGGAGGAAATAAAAAATATTGAAGCAAAAGATTTTTTTGAATTTCTATCAAAAAACACAACTGGCATAGTGGTTGGAAAAGATTTTAGATTTGGCAGAAATGCAAAAGGAGATATTAAACTACTTGAAAAACTTTCAAAAGAAGAAGGAATTAAATTAAAAATAGTGGATGATTTAATAGTAGACGGAAAAAGGGTTAGTAGTACATTAATTAGAAAGTTGATCAAAGAAGGAAAAGTAAAAAAAGCAAACAAACTACTTGGAAGGGCATATCCCATCTATGGTAGGATTTATAAAGACAAGCAACTTGGAAAAAAACTTGGATTTCCCACCGCAAATATTAGAAGGGGTAAAGAACTTATTATCCCTAAATTTGGTGTTTACCTATGTAGAGTTTATACACCAAAAAGATACTACGGGCTCATTAACATAGGACTAAGACCCACTATTGAGAAAACTAAAAATGTAAAATACGAAGTTTACATTTTAGATTTTGAAGGTAATCTATACGGAAAAGAAATTAGAGTAGAATTACTTGATTTTTTACGAGAAGAAAAAAATTTTTCCTCAATTGATGAATTGATAAAACAAATGCACGAAGACAAAAAAATAGCAAGAAAGATATTGGAGAGAGAATATGAATATTGAAAAAATTGCAAAAAAAATTATCGAAGAATATCCAAGAATTCACAGTGAAAAAGATCCATTTAAAGTTTTAATTACAACCGTTTTAAGCCAAAGAAGCAAAGATGAAAACACGGAAATAGCAGCTAAAAATTTATTTAAAAAATACAAAACAGTGGAAGAACTTTCAAAAGCTAAAGAAGAAGCCCTTTATGAACTAATTAAACCCGCAGGACTCTACCGACAAAAGGCTAAAAGAATAATAGAAATTTCAAAAATAATTGTAGAAAAATTCTCAGGCAAAGTTCCAGATAATCTAAACGATTTAATTTCTTTGCCTGGCGTTGGAAGAAAAACTGCAAACATAGTATTGTACGTTTCTTTTTCAAAACCTGCCCTTGCGGTAGATACACACGTCCATAGGATTTCAAACAGACTTGGCTGGGTAAAGACTAAGACTCCTGAAGAAACAGAATTTGAACTTATGAAAATCCTTCCCAAAAATCTTTGGGGGCCTATTAACGGTTCGATGGTGGAATTTGGGAAAAATGTATGTCTACCTAGAGCACCAAAATGTAATATTTGTCCAATTTATAAGTATTGTAAATGGGAGGGGAAAAAGTGATACCACTATTTGATCTCACAAGACAATACAAGGAAATAAAAGAAGAAATAATAAACGCCATTGACAACGTTCTATCAAGCGGAAGAGTCATTTTAGGTCCAGAAGTAGAAAAACTAGAAAAGACTATAGCTAATTTCATAGGTGTTAAATACGGGGTAGGTGTTGCAAATGGAAGCGACGCCTTGGTTATAGCACTTAGAGCAATGGAAATCCAAGAAGAAGATAAAGTTATCACCACACCTTACACGTTTTTTGCAACCGCCTCATCTATCGTGAGAAATAAGGGAATTCCCATATTTGTTGATGTAGATAAAGAAACTTACAACATAGATTTAAACCAAGTTGAAAATGTACTAAAAAAAGAAAAAGTATTCGGCATAATACCCGTACACCTTTTTGGAAGAACTGTTAATTTGGAGGATTTAAACTTTCTAAAAGAAAAATACGGTATAAAAATATTGGAAGATTGTGCACAATCTATAGGTTCTGAAGGTATCATTAACAATACCGTAAAAAAAAGTGGAAGTATAGGAGATGCTTCCATCTTTTCATTTTTCCCCACAAAAAATTTGGGAGCATATGGTGATGGGGGATTAATAGTTACAAATGATGAAAATATCTATCAAAATGCTAAATCTCTCAGAGTTCACGGTACAAAAAAGAAATACTTTCATGATGAAATAGGCTATAACTCCAGACTCGATGAATTACAAGCGGCTATTTTAAACGTAAAATTTAAATACATAAAAAAGTGGACTGAAAAAAGGATAGAAATTTCCAAAAAATACGCAAAAGAATTTGAAAAGCGCAAATTAGACTTAAAATACCCCAAAACAAGCGGAAAATTAAAGGTTCACGTTTTTCATCAGTATGTGGTTGAATTTGGTTCAAATGAAAAAAGAGAAAAGGTAAAAAGACATCTTGCAAGTAAAGGAATTGGAACTAGCATTTATTACCCTGTTCCTTTGCACCTTCAAAATTGTTTCAAATATCTAGGTTACAAAGAAGGAAGTTTACCCGTTTCAGAAAAACTATCAAAAACAACGCTTGCTTTACCAATTTTTCCTGAATTGTCCTTTGAAGAAGTAGAAATAATTGTAGATGAAATAGAAAAAGCTTTAAGGAGGTAGAATATGGAAAATCAGACACTTGAAGAACTTTTAAAGAGGTATCTAAAAGTAAAGGAAACTATAAAAGAATTAAATAGGGAGAAAAAAGAACTAGAAGAAATGATAGTTGATTTCGTTGAACACATGGATATCGACAATATCGTTGTGGATGGGGTTTTAATTGAATTTACAAGAAAAACAAAAATAAACATAAAGTAACACTCATATCTCAAGGGGGAGGAGAAAGTATGGAAAAATTTTTCAAAATTAGGGAAAGTGGTTCAAGTGTAAAAACCGAGATAGTTGCTGGTATCACTACCTTTCTTACCATGGCATATATTATTTTCATCAACCCAAACATCTTAATCAACGTGATCCCCGGATTAAGCCCAGACAATCCGCTATATGCTCAATTCTTCGGTGCATTTATGGTTGCAACCATTTTAGGTGCTGCAACTGCAACGTTAATAATGGGACTTTGGGCAAATTATCCATTTGCACTTGCACCTGGTATGGGACTAAATGCGTATTTTGCATTTACAGTTTGTGGAAAGCTCGGTATTGACTGGCGTGTTGCACTTGCCGCGGTATTTATTGAAGGTATTCTATTCATACTACTCACAATAAGCGGTGTTAGAGGCTTTGTAGTTAAGGCAATTCCAAATTCTGTTAAAATAGCAACAAGTGCAGGTATTGGATTGTTCATCGCATTTATCGGTCTTAAAAGTGCAGGTATCGTTGTTTCAGATCCCGCAACCTTTGTAACATTAGGTGATATAACATCACATACCGCATTAGTTACTATTATAGGGTTTTTCATTATTTCTATTTTATTTGCACTAAAAGTGCCCGGTTCAATATTAATAGGAATTTTGGCTTCCACATTTATTGGGGCAATCCCCATATTTGGAGTTACAAAATTCCAAGGGATCGTGGGAAAAATACCTGATATATCCCCAACATTTCTAAAACTATTTGAAAAATTCTCTTGGACAGATCTTGCTTCTGGAACTTTCTGGATTGTAGTATTCACCTTCTTCTTTGTAGACTTTTTTGACACACTTGGAACTTTAACGGGACTTGCTGAAAGTGCTGGTTTTATAAAAAAAGGAGAATTTCCAAGAGCAAACAAAGCCTATTTAGCAGATGCCATTGGTACCACAGTAGGTGCATTGTTTGGAACTTCGACTGTTACAACATATATCGAAAGTAGTACGGGTATAGCAGAAGGTGGGAGAACAGGACTTACAGCTGTTACAGTGGCTATTTTAATGCTTTTAATGCTCTTTTTTGCACCTCTTGGATTAACAATTCCTGCCGCAGCAACGGCACCTGCACTAATCTTTGTCGGAGCATTAATGCTAAAAGGTTTAAAATTAATCAATTGGGATGACATAACAGAGGCTATTCCCGCCTTCATTACAATGATTGTAATGCCACTTACCTACTCTATTGCAAATGGAATTGCATTGGGATTAATTGTATATCCAATTGTAAAGACATTTAGCGGCAAAACAAAAGATGTCCATATCCTAAACTGGCTCCTTGCATTTTTATTCATCCTATATTTAATCTTCCTTAGAGGATAAAAAAAGGGGAGGTAGCTCCCCTTTTTTTAAAACTTCAAATGTTACAAATAAATTAAACAAAAAGATAATTTATGTGTATATAGACTTTTTTAATATATACTAATATTTTCATTGCAATATTTTTGACAATCATCTTATTTTTTGTTATATATAAATTAGGATGTTTTTTTATACTGTGGGGGGATTTTTTTTGAGAAAAGGGTCAATTAGTATCATTCTTTTAATGTTACTTGTAGTTTTTACAATATTTTCTGCTGCTACATTTAGCATACTTAAAAACACAGAAAATATGTATTTTAGAAAAATAAAAGAAGAAAACGTCGAATTTATCGCAAATAATCTTTTAGAATTTTCCATTGCAACTGTTAAGATGGGGGTAGATAACTCAAGTAATTTAAGAGAAGATATATTTTCATTTAAAGACTATTCACAAGAAGTCTCCTATATAAAAAATGTAAAGTGGCCTACTCAAACAAAGCAATTTATAGAAAAAAAAGTAGACACAAAAAAGGCAACAATTATATTCTCAAATAACAAAAAATTAAGCACTTCATCATTTGAAAAGCTTTCCCTCAAAGATTATTACAAAGAATTTAAAAAATATATAGAAAGCTTTCCTAATCTTTCGGTATTTTCTGCTGTATATAAAATCAAAAATAGTGGAAAATACCTACTTTACGTTAGAATAAAAAAAGAAAACACTGAATTTAACAAAATTGCCATATTTACCTCCGAAAAGTTAAACAAGTATATTTACTATTCTCAAGAAGAACCGTTAATTTACTTTACAAGCAATGAGATAATATACGGTCCATTAAAGAGTAATGACTATATCAACGTGTACCAATATTCAGGAACCGATCAAAAATTTACCGTACTTGGAACATTAGAAGTTCCTGGGATCAAATACTATAATGAAAGCAACAATACATCAACTACATATGATTCACAACACAATCCAGACATGGTTTACGATTTATTAAAATTAAAAGGAAATCCACCTGTAAAATTTGTAGATTCTGATATAGGTTTTACAAATATTTATAAAGATTATTCTAGTGCTACATCAAAACTTGTACTCCCTTTAGAAGATTTTTTAAATACATCTACAGAGTGTGGAATTAAATTGCCAAATAATGCAATTATTACCTCAAAGGTTGTAAATGGTGAAAATATATTAACTATATATACTAATGGTAAAAGTTATGAACTATCCTGGGAAGTAGGAGAACTTCCAAAAGCAAGAATAAGATACAACGGTAAATCAAATAACGTAAAGTTTAATGGGGTTATAACTTCTGATTACGATATAGAACTGACGGATAATAACCCCCTACAAAAAAGGTTATTTACCTATGATGGAAACTTAACCATATTCTCTAAAAGTAATATCTACATCAACACACGTATAGTACCGTATAAAACCCTATTAAATGTTTCTTTTGATTTGAATAAAGAAATATCATTAGAAAAAACAGAGGAAATTAAAAATTTCGTGTTAAATAACGAAGATTCCTCTTTGGATTTAGTTGCAAAAAACGATGTAATTATAAGATCAAATAAAGATTTTTCAAGAATAAACAACCACAAAATATTTGCAAATATATATTCTTTCAACGGCTCTTTTAGGGTAGAAGACTATCAAAATGGTCAAAAAAACAAGCAACTCTTTATTTTCGGAAGTATTATGCAAAGAAAAAGGGGACCAGTGGGACTTGTTGGGCAATATGTTCCTGGTTATTACAAGTTTTACGTCCATGACTCAAGGGCTTTGCTTGGAAGAATTGGAACAAATGCCACTCCATCAAAGAAACAGAGTATCATGATACTTTATTTGGAGAATGTTATAAATAGGGGATAGGAGGGGGTTTTTTTGAAAAAAGGGTTTAGCCTAACCGAAACACTTGTTTCATTATTGCTTATAGCTTTAATATCAACAGGGGTATTCTCCCTGGTTTCTTTTTCTTCATTTCAAAATGGAAAATTAAAATTTCAAAACAAACTTTCAAATTTCAAACAATTTGTAGTCAATGAAATACTAATACGTGGCGTAAAAGATAAAAGCATAGAATCTCTGCCAAATATACTAAACAAAAAATTTTACGGGACACAAGATCCAAACATATATCCAAAACTCTCAAGGATTAAGGTAGAAAAAGTATATAAAAGTTCAAATATTGTTATTGCAAGGATATTAAAAGTAACGATACTAAAAACCGCAAACAAGACAGAAGAATTTCTAATATTCCAAGGAAGACCATAAAGGGGGGGAGAATATGAGCTTTTCAATTTCCGGAATAATCTCTTTTCTTCTTATCTTTGTAATATTATTTGCAACTGTTTTATCTCTTTTTTTACTTTTGACAAAAAATTTAGAAGTTACATTTAAAAATTGCAGTTTAGAACAATGTACAATATATTCTTTTTACACTTTACAACATTTTTTTAAAAATGCAAATGTATCATATGGAGTAAAAGTTTTAGAAAATGAAATTTCATTTATCGTTTCCACGCCTGATGGAAAGGGAAAAGAATATAAATACATATTAGAAAGTAACAATACGGAAAAAGTTATTAAATTATTTGATGGAAAAAAATACTACAAAATAGTTTCAATCCCTGGGGTAATTTCCGTAAAATTTAGCGTTAGAGAAAATCTTCCCACAGTGGAATTTTCATTTGGAAAACACAAAAGCAAGTTTATACTAACCTCTGATATCTCCACGTAGTTTACAACTAACAAAAAAATATGTATAATTAAAGAAAAACTCATGGAGGATTAGATATGAGAGATTTTTTGCTTGGTATTTTAATGGGTATTGCAAATTTACTCCCTGGAATTAGTGGTGGTACTATTGCGGCAATTTCAGGAAGATACGATATAATATTAAAAGCATTTTCAGATTTATTGTCCTTTAAAATTAAAAAAAATTCTTTAAAAACCGTTGCATTTCTTATCTTTGGTATAGCAATATCCATCTTGCTACTTTCTAAAATTCTTTCAAAAGTTTTTGAAAAATATCCAGAATATTCTTATGGTCTTTTCTCTGGCCTCATTATAGGTGGACTTTTTTACCTTTTAAAAGAAATAAAGATAAAAAAAATCTCAAATTTTTCAATAATTACCTTCTCATTTGTTATCACGTATTTTATATTATCTTTCACTCAATCTGTAGAAAAATCAAATACAAATTTGTTTTACTTGTTTGTTAGTGGCATAATAGGTGCAGCCACCATGGTTCTCCCAGGCATTAGTGGCTCTTCCATGTTATTAATATTGGGAATATACAAACAAGTCATAGATGCTATTTCAAGTTTGGAGTTTAAAATTTTGATACCCTTTGGTCTTGGCGTTTTATTTGGATTGATACTAATCGTTAAACTCTTAGAAATTTTAATGGAAAAATTCAGAGAAAAAGTTATTTCCTTTTTAATAGGCTTGACCTTAGCAGGTACATTTTTGATCTTCCCAGTCACTACAAAATGGTTTTCATATGTATACTTTGTATTGGGTATTCTTATCTCAAAATATCTAGAAGCAATTTTAAAAGAATAAGTCCTTCCGTTTGGAAGGACTTATTTTTATAATTCAAAATCAATTTTCAAATCTTTTCCCTTAATTTTTTTGAATCTTAATTTCCTCATCTGGAATTGTAATACAAAATTTCATGCCTGTTATAGTAACAGTTGCTCCATCATAACCTTATCTGTGTTAGTGTTGCATTTTCAGATAATTCAACCTCATTTCACCTTATCATTTTGAAATACTTTTAAGGTACTCAAAAATTTCTTCTTTTGTTTTTAAAGGTGTTGCATCAAACAAAACATTACTCCAATCATCTATAACATTTTCCCACATATTATCTGTCATCTTAGAATATGTATCAAGCAATTTTTCTGCATTAAATTTCAAATCGTTTTCTATTAAAGCATAATGTGCTATAAACCTTGCATAGGATTCATATACGCTTACATATGTAGGATTGTTAATAAGATTTTGGATCTTTTCTCTGATGCTTAATATAATATTTGTACTTACACCCATCTTTTGTAATTCTGAAAGGAATTCATTTAAGTGTTTTACAATTATTGCACCCCATACACTGTTTTTAGGAACATCATACCAACTTGAAGGATTCCTTAACACAACCTTTTTCATATAATTTGTTTCAACTGAAAGATAGTTGTAATTTTGAAAATCTCTATTTGCGTTATCTAAAGCTCTTTCAAATTCATCTTTGATCACTTTTATTGCACTATTTGGGATAGAGTTTTCTGTCAAGATATCCTCTATTTTTTTACCGTATTTTTCTTTCAAGTAATTTATCTGATTGTCAAGTGATTTTTTGTACTTTGAAAGTTGTTTCTCTGCCATACCATATGAAGATTTATACACATCTTTAAGTTTCTCAAGTAAGTATATGGCCTCTTGCATCATTCCACTTTTGTAATATTCAAAGGCAGATGCGTGCAAGAAGTCAATTACACCATTTGGTACCCCCCAGACACCTTTTAAGTTCATATACTTTACAGCCTTTATTTCCATATTTGCAAGCCAATAAATAAAATCACTTACAGGTTTAACGGTGGGGGGTTGAAGTTTAAATATCATTCCCGTAAAAAATCTATATATATCTTCTCCGCGCGAAGCCTTTGTAATATTTGGATTTTTCCAATCGGGAAATCTATTCCAACCACCTGGCATATTAATTATCGTCTTTTTGGCATATTCTACGTACTTATCAAATGTAAGTACAACTAGTTTTTTAACTTCTTCTTTATATTGCTTTTCATCTATTAAAGAAAGCAACTTTCTCATCATTATATGTAAACTGTGAAATCTCATCGCAAGTGCTTTATACGTATTTCTTTCGTTAAAACAAAGAAGTGAAGTTTCATACAAACTTATGGAATCTATAAGTGCTTGTGTGGTTGCAAAATCAAATTTATCTAAAATATCTTTGTTTTTTTCAATATAAGGTATAAGAACAGAAAGCCATTTATGTTTGACTTTCACAACCTTTTGGAAATCACTAAATTCTTGATTAAATATCTCCTTGTAGTTATGGTCCAAGTTTTTCTTTAAATTTTCTATTTCAAATTCCTGTACCGCTAGTGTTGCAAGGTAAAAATACGACTTGCCATACGTGTGATTTATCTTTACACTTTTTAGCAATTTTTCCTTTGCTTGGGTATAATATTGCTTAGCTAATGCCGGCATACTAGCTTTTTGCATCTTTATTTTTTCAAGCTGAGCTTTTAACTGTTTCCTTATATTTTCTATCTGTGCAATCCTTTGGTTTTCTATTTCAAATTCATTAAACGGTATATTTTTATTTTTGTATTCTCTTATCTTTTGTTGCTCCCATACTTTTTTATTTAGATAAGAAAACTCACCTTGTTGTTTTTCCAATGCGTCCAGTTTTGATTCAAGACTGGATATATATTCAGAAGCTTTTGGATATTCTTCGATAATTTTTGCAAAAGTAAGGTATGCCGCATTTCCATCTTTAAAATAAACTTCTGATATAAAATGATTCCACCTCAAATAGGTTGAAGAATAAGATACAGTCAAAGCAAGTATTGATATTAATATTGCCTTACCTCCTGTTACTTCTTTTAATTTCCTCTTCGTAAAGTATGGACCAATCGCTAAACTTGCAAATACCGTTGCGGCAAGTGCGTTTGGCAAAAGATGTCCTGGAAAACTAAAGAAACTTTGAATGGCAAATCCCACTATGGAAATGGATAATGAAAGAAAAAGTAGTAGATCATCCCTCTCATCTATTTTTTTTGGAATTGTAAAAAAGTAATACACAAGTATAACTAATAGTAAAACTATTAAAACAAATCCAACGGTACCAGTTTCACCAAGTACTTGAAAATAATCGTTGTGTGCTCTTTTAAAATTATTCCATCCATAGTACAATTCTGGGTGTTTTTTCAAATATTCTCCCATCTTTGAAAGAGAAAGTAACTGGTATGTTCCTATACCACTCCCAAATATTTTGTGATCCTTCCACAATTCAAGTGAGGTAAACCATGACAAAAACCTTTCATCTTTACTCGAAACAGAACTCATAGCTTCAAATCTCTTTGTCATATTTACCTTTCCTTGACCGGTAAGTGGATTTTCCGTGTTGTATATAACTACTAAAAATATAGAAGCAACTATCAATATTGCAAACAACACATTGGTTAACTTCTTTACATTTCTATCAGAGTCACACTTTTTTCCTTTTTTCCAAATAAAGTAAAACACTACATACATAACACTCATGATAATTATCGCAAGATATTCTGATCTAGTCTGCGAAACTATTACCGCGACAAATCCCGTTAAAAAACTAATTAAAGCAAAAATCTTTAAAACTAAAATCTGCCAAAACTTTGTTAAATTCATATTATATGCAAGTAAGAAATAAAGTGCAATAGGAAGAAGCATATCTATGTAGTTTGCCGCAAAAATAACATTCCCAACACTTGCTTTAATTGAAGCCCTTGTAAAAGGTGCACCCACCCTTCCAAGGAAAAAGTCATATCCCGTATAAAAATTTAAAAGTGCATCAATAGAGATTATAAATCCCGTTATCATAAAAACAAAAAGAAGTGAGTTTATTCTATTTTTCTCCTTATACTCACTACTTATATAAAAAGCAACTAATACGTTAAAAAGCACATAAAGTCCTATATCAAAAGATTGTCTAAAGTAAAAGGGATTATACCTTAAAACGTTAAAACTTGAAATTATAGATACAATTGCAAAGAAAAACCAAATTACGTGCGCAGTTGAAATGTAAAATGAAATTTTCTTTTCTTTTATCCATTTGACTGCAAGATATGTAAATAATATGGAAATTGAAAGTGTTAAAATAGCATACTTTGGAACACTAAATTCGTAAGTATATTTTGGACTTGCAAATAACGCTACTAGCACAATAGTAATTTGAAGCAACAAATCTTTAAAAATCAAAACAATCCCTCCTTATATATTTTCTCACTCTATTGAGAATTATACCACCAAATTCTGTTATAATTATTAAAACAAGGAGGGATTATGTGAAAAAACTTATCATACTTTTTTTCATCCCAATAATTATTTTTTCAAAGCCGTTAATAATAATTAACGTACACGCACCGGAATACTCTGAGATTTTCTATGCAAATGTACAAGGTATCTTCGGTGAAAATAAATTTGAAATACTACTAAAAGATGCCTTAAAAAAATTGGGGTTTGAAGTAAAACTTCAGGATCTACTTTCTGGTGAAAATATTATCCTCAGTGAAAACGTACAATCTCCTTTAGTTTTGAATTTGTATTTAAAAAATTTTAGTGTAACTATTCAAAGTAAAGAAAAATTTTTTCTGGAAAATAATGCATCTGGAAACTACATAAATGTAAATGGAAAATACATAAAAGTATACGTTGGAAAATGGTACGATGCAAATGGCGGAAAAGATGGGATTTTTGTAAAAGGATATGATGGAAATCTATACTCTGCAACATCATTTTTCACAAAATTCTACCACATCTTGGAATATTTTATCGTAAAAGGTAAAATATATTACAACTTCGCCGGAAAAGATGGGGAAATAGAAATAAACAAAAAAATTAAAAAATCGTGGTATGAATGGAACGAATCAATCCAAAGTCCTATAAAAAAAGAAAATAGCTTTTTTATAGATCAAATTGCAGAAACAATTGCATATAATCTATTGAATAAACTAAAATACAATATTAAAGCAAATGTAGTTACATTAAAGGATAATAGAGTAGTTTTAGACGTTGGAAAAAATGACGGAGTTAAATTAAACACGGTATTTAGTGTAGATGAAAAAGCACAGGTAATTGTAAGAAATGTGGAAAAAAATTTTTCAGAAGCAGAAGTTATTTATTTAAAAAAAGGAGAAAAGATAATCCCAAAAGACTTGGCAAAAGAATCTTCCAAAATGGTTTCTTTACCATTTGAACTTGGAATTTATTATTCCACAGAAGGTCTTCTCTTTTCTTTTGGTCTTGTCCAAAAAAATATTCACAACGAAAAAATCGCATTTTTAGATATCAAAACATCGGATTTTAAAATTTCTAGATATGATATGGGATTTAGAATCTTCGATTTTGAAAAGTTTGGAGTATTTTTAACATACTCCATAAATGCCCCTGGAATACTTTTGAGATATCAATTTTTGGACTTTTTCATCAAATTTAACAAAGAAAATTACACGATAGGAGGTGGAATATCGTGGTAAAAAAAGCAATATTTCTTATCTTATTGCTTCCAATTCTTTCTTTTCAAACAGTAATAATAAAATCCGATTATAACTTTAACATAAAAAAAGAGCTTTTTGAA
The DNA here is from genome assembly GCF_001682135.1 of Thermosipho sp. 1070. Lineage (NCBI taxonomy): Bacteria > Thermotogati > Thermotogota > Thermotogae > Thermotogales > Fervidobacteriaceae > Thermosipho > Thermosipho sp. 1070. The sequence goes on from NZ_CP007121.1 coordinate 603,080, forward strand.
AGCAATAATCTTGTAGTAATAGAAATATTCTCCGTTGAAAAAGAAATTACTTTAAAGAAAGTTATAAATTATATCAAAGATGAAAAAGGGCATTACATAACCTACAATGGAAACTACTATTACACAAATGATAAAAAAAGATATAACCTTCAAGATGATAAGTTTGTAGTTGACAAAAATGGCATTTATGTTTATGCAACCAACTTTCCTTGGGCAAGAGACGAACATCAAAAATACATAATAAGTGATTTTTACAGAAAAGAAATAATAAATAAAAAAGAAGAAAAGTACTATGTTTCAGGTTATTTAACCGAAATAGATTCTTTTTATATAAAATCTTTTACACCTTTTGTGTTTAAAGTAAAAAAATTCGATGAAGTAGAAAAAAAACTCTTAAATTTGAAAAAAAACAAAAACAACTTTTACAGTGACAAATACGATGTAGTTGTAAATTTTTCAAATACTCAAAACAAACTAAAGGCATTTATTATGGAAAAGCTACAACAAGATAAAAGGTACAACATCTACGATAGAGATTACATAAGAGAAATATTAAAAGACGTAGCAATAAAAGACCTATTTGGAGAAATATCGTTTGACTTTCGTGTACCAAAATACATAATCAACATTAAAACCATAAATTTTCAAAAAAGAATAACGAAAAAAGACTTAGTCGACTTTTTTCCCAATGAAATGTCAGGAAGATGCCTAATAAGTGGTGAAAAAGTAGAATTGGGAAGATACTACAAAGAAGGAGATGATAACAGCTACATTCTAGATAAAAAAGAAGGTAATTACGTTAAGATATTAAACTTTCCTTGGAGAAAAGAGCGTTTTAAACTTGCAAGTAATTTCTATGATCTGTTTTTTGTAAAAAATGTTGAATATATCAACTACCATCTATCTATTTTACTAAATATCATAGATACAAAAAATGCAAAAATAATTTTCGCTAAAACCTTTAAAGCTTCTGTTAATATTCCACAAACATTCTACTCAAAAAGATTGGTAATACGAAATGAAAAGATTGAAAAAATAAACAACCTTTTCAAAGATATCTCAAAAGCCATTAATAAAAAATTAAAAGAAGTCTTCTACTTATCAAGTGTGGTAAAAGATGTAAAGGGGTTAACTGTCTTTCTCTACGACGGAGAAAACATTGGAATAAAAAAAGGGCAAGTTTTTAGAATTTTCAACAATCACCTAACACAAGGATATATAAGAATAAAAGAGGTAGGACAAAATAATTCAAATGGTAATATATTCCGCTCAATTGAACCAATAAGGAAGTATTCACTTGCCATGGAAAGTTTCTACTATCCTTCTAATTTAAGCTTTTCAATAACTTTTGAATACAATGATATTCCAATGGTAGGTGCAAAAATAAACTTTTTAGACTTATACGGCTCTGAAAATTATTCAATTTTATTTGGTTTCTCACCACAAGTCTATTATATAGGAATTTCCAAAAGAATCTATTCTTTTGACTTTTCAGTAAAATTATTTCTAAAAGAAACCGAATACTACATTTCCCCAGAAATATCAATCACCTCTTTTAAAAGAAAGTCTAAGTTCTTACCAATTGGTAGTGGTATATCGTTAGGGATAAATTTATTAAGCAAAAAGTTAATATTTGGTTATGAATCTTCATTCTAAATTTATGATATAATTTAAATAAGGGGGTGAAAAAATGAAAAAAATTGTATTCTTATTTTTACTCTTTTTTGGAATAGCTTTTGGTATTACTATAAGTGAAAAAACGGGTTTGGTAATCTTACCTGCAAAAGTAGGAAATGGTTGGAATATGGATGAAGCAGATTACTTAATATCACTACTTGAAGAAAAAGCATTATCCCTTGGAAGATTTAGGGTTTTTTCAAGAAATGATTTAGATATGATAGTAAAAGAACGAAACCTTGCAGATCTGGGAATAGTAGAACAAACCTTTGAAGCGGGAAAGATTTTGGGAGCAAAATACGCTGTTTTGCTCACATTAACGGAACTTTCCGCACAATACGAAAAAAACGGCTACACCGCAAGCCTACGTCTTTCCTTAAAACTTTACAATTTAAGCACAGGAGAACTTCTAGCTGCAAAAACCTTTGATAAAAGTACTTACGTTGAAGAAGAAACATCACAAAAGGCTATAAACAGCCTATTAGAATTGATATCTGAAGATATTTGGATTACCTTAAGGGAATTTTTTAAAGTAGAAGCATATGTAAAACGCGTGGAAAACGGGAAAGTATACCTTGCAGGTCTAGATCCAAATATCGTCAAAAAGGGATTTATATTCAAAATCGAAACCTCAGAAGGAGATGTGGTATACGCTAAAGTTATAGGCGTGGATAGAAATGAAAATCTCGTCATTGCAAAAATAAAGTACGGCGGTAACCCATCAGTATATGATCCTGCCTTAGAATATCCTATTTCCAATACTTTTGGAAGTTTTTCGATTGGAATGTACGCTGGAAAAATATCCTTAGGAATCTTTGGATATAGCAAAAATATATTTGCGGATATTGGCATTATTTTATCTTCTGAACTTGGATATGTGCCTGGTTATTCAACTGTCGGTGGAATAATAGAACTTTTTGAAATGGGACAAGTTAGTTTTTCTGGATTTGGAGGATTACAAATTCTTGGAATATATGATACAAACAGTGAAAGTAGTGATTCTTTCTTAAACGTATTTGGAGTTAGCGGTGGAATACAACTAAAGTATGAATTTGAACCAAAAAATGGTGTATTGGTAAACGTCGGATATACTATGTTATTCCCAGGAGACCTTGTAAAATATATTTATGAACAACTATTTGGAATAGATAAAACATCGTTTACACAAATTAGTCTTGGATACTTTATGTCATTCTAAGGAGGAAAAATATGAAAAAAATTACGTATATAATGCTACTCATTTTGGCATTTTTTCTCTTTTCTTGCAACAACACTGAGAGTAAAACTACCACAAATAATGATTTTTCCATTCCATATGGGTTTATCGGCGCTTTTGGAGAAGGCATCTCAGATTCAGAGGGAAAGTCTGAAGAAATAGCTAGAAAAGAAGCTCTAAGAAAGATTTCCGAGCAAATATTTGTTGAAGTAAAAAGCAATTCAACGCTGTACGAAAATCTCGTTCAAATAACAGATGATGAAAAAGTAAAAGAACAAATTGAAACAAAATTAGAAAGTGTTATACAAACAAACGTGAGTATTGAACTTGTAAACGTAGACTTTACATTAGTAGATAAAAGGTATGAAAACGGAAAATACTACACAAAAGTTCTAGGATTACTGGATAAAGACACAGCACTAAATACTTACAAAGTATATTTTGCAATAAAACTTGGCCAATCACTTTTAAAAGACAAGATGATATACAGTGCTCAAAGGATAGTAAAAGAATACGAAATACTCTTATCACAAAACAAAACACAAATACCTGCAAATATGTTTTCTAGCTTAACCCAAATCGTATCTGAAATAAAGATTGAATGGGAAAAGGTTAACGAACTATACAGACAATTATCACAAAAGGAAATAAAGAACACTAATGAAGCACTTAAATTGCTTGAGGGTATAGATAAGATAAAGGAATTTTCAAAAGACTTTCCCGAAAACAAATTAATTTCTTTAAGGGAAAAAGCACAACCTTTTTTAAAAGATGTTGTATTGAAAATAGAAGGTCCTGATAAAGTGTCTGTGGGAATGAGAATAGATTTAACCGTAAAGTTAACTCCAAATATAGATGATATTGTTTTAAAAGTAACATCTAAAAATGGAGATTTTCCAAAAAATATTTCACTAAAAAATGGTAAAGCAATATTAAGCGGTGTAGTGAAGAATAAAAACATAGAAGTGGAAATCTCACTTGGGGGCGTAATTTCCAAAAAATACGCACCTGGAACAACCCAGGGAACTGGTATTTCTTCACAAGAAACAGGTAAATTACTGAGAATTTCTGCCGAAGGTGCAGGCAACACACGTGAAAAAGCAATAGAAAAAGCATTGATACTAGCTGTAAAGAAAGCAATGGGAATGTTATTTGCAAATGATGTAAATTTACTTTTGAGTTTACCCGTAGACGCTGAATTAATCGATTCTCTAATTGGTGTTCTACAATATGAAATAGTCAACGAAGATACAAAAAATGGGATATATCATGTGGTACTCAGCGTAAGCTTTGAAAAAGATAAATTCAAGGATTTAGTAAAAAAGATAATAAATAACAAACCCCTTGGATATGCTGTCTTAGTGGTAAATAACGATCAATATGGCTATATAGAACCATACATTGAACAAAGGCTAATCAACTCCGGTATAAAACTTGTTTCCAAAGAATATTCCAAAAACTTAGTAGGTTACAAAGATCCAAACCTTTTATCAAAACTTGCACTCTTATCCGCAGCCAAATACGTTATAAATGTTAAAGTAAGTTATGGTGAAAAATACTTACAAGACTATGAACTGTGGTCTGTAAGATTACTACTCAATGTCCAATTAATAGATACATTCTCTGGGCAAATAATAAAAAGTCTTACCTTTGAAGATACAGGAGCAGGTGCAACAAAACAATCTGCTCTTTCCAAAGTGTTAAATAAAGAAAAATTTGTAAATTTCATGAATAATCTAGTAGGTAACTTAAGAAAAGAAGAAGATTTGGGGGAAAATAAAGTAAAACTAATATTTAATGTTTCACGTTCTACCTATGTATTAGTTCTAAAAGATTATTTAAATGAGATGTTTAAAAAAGTAAACTTGATTGAAAGAACACCAAAAAAAGGAGTGTTTGTAATTGAAACATCCAAAAATTTAGAATTAATAATCAAAAAAGTAAAAAACATTCCAAATTTAAACATTAACGTTTTGGAAATAAAAGATAAAGAAGTAGTATTCAACGTAAAATAAACACCATAAATTAGGATAAAAATCAATTTATAACTTTTCTAAACAACATGGCTTTGGAATCCCACCAAAGCCATGCTTTTTTTATCTCTGATAATTTGTAAAATTGAATCCTATAGGAAATTTAGAAAAAGGAAAGATTTCCCTTTTTCACACCGCATCACTTTTGCATAGATATATCCCAAACACTAAACAACATCATATCTGCTGCTAAAATTGGATTTGCTGGATCACTTATGTTCACTATCATCAAACCATTATACTTATCCGCAACATATGCATATTCTCCTGATATGTATACCCCAATTGCAGAACCATCTATATATAAATGTCCCACTTTCTTTGGATTTGTTGGTTCGCTTATGTCTACTATCACTAAACCATTTTCATAGTCTGCAACGTATGCATATTCTCCTGAAACGTACACTCCATTTGCACTCCCTTTCGTATCTAAACATCCTACCTCCTTTGGATTTGCTGGATCACTTATGTTCACTATCACTAAACCATTAGAACCATCTGCAACGTATGCATATTTTCCTGATATGTATACTTCAATTGCATAACCTTCCATATCTAAATGTCCTATTTTCTTTGGATTTGTTGGTTCACTTATATCTACTATTACTAAACCATTAGGACCATCTGCAACATATGCATATTTTCCTGATATGTATACTCCAAATGCCAAGCCATTCATATATAAATATCCCACTTTCTTTGGATTTGCTGGATCGCTTATATCTACTATCACTAAACCATTTTCATAATCTGCAATATATGCATATTCTCCTAAAACGTATACTTCTCTTGCAAGATCATACGTATCTAAATGCCCCACTTTCTTTGGATTTGTTGGATCACTTATGTCTACTATCACTAAACCATTTTCATAGTCTGCAACGTATGCATATTCTCCTGAGATGTATATTCCAATTGCACTTCCTTTCGTATCTAAACATCCTACTTTCTTTGGATTTACTGGATCTGTTACATCTAACACAAATATTCCTTTACTATATCCAGCCGCATAAATATATTTTGCAGAACTTTCAATTTGCTGATTTGCATTTGTTAAACAACCTTCCAAAAATGCCAAAAATATTATTAGAAGTAATATTATTCCAAGCTTTTTTCCTCGTAACATACTACACACCTCTTTCTTAGAAAATTTCTTGTCATTTTAAGCATACGAAAAATTTCAAACTTTCTACTAATAAATTATAACATTATACCTTTGTAATCATTAATCAATAAGATAAAATAAGCGGTAAATTCAGATCGTATATTTTAATGAAAACCTTACTGATTCAAATATTTTCTTAATTTCAAATGGTCAGTCGCAGTCTAAGATAGTATTAAAGGTAACAGGTCACAAAAATTACACCATTTCAAAACTTTGGATTAAAAGATATGAATACCTATACGGTGACATTTTTGAAGAAAAAAGGGAAAACATTTTGATCTCTTTGAATTTTTCTACAAAGTAGTCTCATACATCAATCAATAAAGCGAAAATTTAGATTACGCAAAACCCATATCTTTCCACAAAAAGAAGCACCACCACCCACGCTAGGGATTTAATCCTTTACTTTCCAATTTAAATAGAATTTTTTCATTTGCATTTACGTTAAACGTATGATATAATCTATACTGACCATGTGGTCAGATAACTCTAAAAAAGGGGGCATATATATGATTGTAGTAAAGAACCTGAAAAAGCGCTATGGAAAACGTATAGGTATAGAAGATGTTAGCTTTGAAATAAAAGAAGGAGAAATTTTGGGACTGATAGGTCCAAATGGTGCGGGGAAAACAACTACAATACGTATATTAACTGGTTTTTTGACACCTGACGGTGGGGAGGCATTAATTTCCAATAAAAAGATGCCAATGGAAATAGATCAAGTAAAAAAGGATATAGGTTACATACCTGGAGAGGTCAATTTCTACGGTGATATGAAAATAAAAGATTTCTTGAAGTTCAACCGTTCTTTTTATAAAAATATAGATTTGGAATATGAAAAATATATAATCAACACACTGGAAATAGATTTGAATAAAAAATTTAAAGAACTTTCCCTTGGAAACAAAAAGAAGGTAGCAATATTACAAGCTCTCGTTCACAACCCCAAGTATTTGATATTAGATGAACCTACAAGTGGACTTGATCCATTAGTGCAACAAAAATTCTACGCATTACTTGAAGAACACAAAAAAAGAGGAGCTGCAATACTATTTTCCTCTCACATATTATCTGAAATAGAAAAATTATGTGACAAATTTTCAATGATAAAAGAAGGAAAGGTGATAATAAGTGGTGAGATTTCAAAATTGAGGGATATTTCTTTAAAACAAGTATTTGTATATGGTTTGAATTTTTGTGAATTCTTGGAAAACTATCCTTATCAAAAAGAGGGAACAAATTACGTTTTTGAGATAAAACAAAATCAACTTAAAGATTTTTTAGGCAACATTTTAAAGTGTGAATTTAAAGATATAGAGATTAAAAGTCAAGCACTTGAAGACATATTTTTAAAGATGTATATATAGGTGGTGATAAAAATGCATATTACAAAAAAAGAGTTAAAATTCAATTTAAGAACTTTTATTCTATGGTGTGTTATAATCTCTCTGTTCGTCTTTTTGTATGCTTCCGTTACAAATATTTTCTTGCAACAAAACAGTTCTGCTCTAAAATTCATTGAAAAACTCCCAAAAAATCTATTAAAGACCTTTAACATAGATATGGAAATTCTGTCAAAACCTGAGGGACTTTTTGGGACAGAAAGTATGGTATTTATGTTCATTTTATTTGGAACATTCTCAATTTTACTTTCCAGTAAGATACTTGCAAGTGAATTTGACGAAAAAACAATAGAATATATTTTACTAAAACCTTTAAAAAGAAAAAAGATTTTCTTTGAAAAAACCTTGGCCATATTCATTTACAACATACTTTTATTTTTTGCTTTTTTTACATTTGAAGTTATATTCTTTAAAACCTTTGTTGAAAAATTCAGTGTAAAAGTTATGTTTGGGTTTGCTCTATACCTTTTATCAATTGCAATTTTCTTTTCTTCAATTGCAATTCTTCTTTCTATTTTCATAAAAAAAAGAAAGGTTGTAAATTCCCTTTCGATAGCCATTTTGTTTTTGTTTTATTTTTTGGATACAGTAACCAAAGGTGTAAAAAATTTTGCATTTTTGAGAAAAATTAGTATGTTTTATCACCTATCCACAATACAGTTAGTAAATCAACATACAATAAACTATATTGCTGTATTTTTTATAATTTTAATATCTTTTGCTTTGATATTAGTATCAAAAAAATCTTTTGAAACACAAGATATTTTGATATAAGGGGTGAAAAAATGCTTTTTTTAAAAGATTTAAAACATAACTTAAAGGTCTTTTTTATTTGGTTTGCCATTTTGTTTATGTTTTCATATATGGTTGCACCATTTATAGATACTGTAATGAACGATTCTGAAGAAATATTAAAATTTGTAAACTCACTTCCAAAATTTATGTTAAAAGCATTTAATATTTCGGAAAGCTTTATAACTCCAGAAGGTTTTTTTGGTGCAAAAGTTATGATGATGGCTCAGATATTCGCCGCAATATTTTCTGTATTACTAGCGTCAAGTATCTTTTCACAAGAATTTGAGTACAAGACTATCGAATATTTACTCATCAAACCTATAAGCAGAAAAAGAGTATATTGGTATAAAACATTCGTGCTTTTTTTGTTCTACAGCACCTTTGCGCTTGCATTTGGGTTAAGCGTTTTGTATTTATTCAACGTTTACGTAAACTTTGAGTATAACGCACGTATATTGTTGGGATTTGCACTATACCTATACGTTGTGGAAACATTTTTTGGATTTTTAACACTACTTTTTTCTGTCTTATTTCAAAAATCCACGTTTTCAATTTCCCTTTCAATTGGATTATTTGTTATAATGTATATAACTGATCTTGTGGGAACTACCATGGAAAAAATGGAAAACATAAGATATTTTAGTATATTTAAATATATTTCTATTGGCGATACTTTAAAGACAAATACTGTTTTCGTTAAAAATTCTATTTGTTTAATACTTATAAGTTTTGTAATGTTAATAATTGGAGAAGTTATATTCAGAAAAGAAGATATAAAGATATAAGGTGGTGATTTATGAAAAACAAAATCATAGAGGTTGCAATAAAAGAATTCGCAAAAAAGGGATTTTTTGCAGCTTCTACTAATACCATTTCTACAAACGCCCATGTTTCAAAAGGAGCAATTTTTTATCACTTCAAAAGCAAAGAAAATTTATACTTGATTTGTTTTAAAAGCATTATTAGTCTTTTTGAGAAAGAATTAGATCTTTTCCTTAAAAAAAATCCAAATCTAGATTTTTTTAACCTTATATTAAAATGGAGTAAGAAGAAGATAGAAATTATAAACAAACAAAAATATATACTTGATTTTCTTGAAACCACAAAAAATCTTCCAAAAAGCTTGGAAGAGAAAATTCAAACTATTCTAAGAGAAAATTACACAAAATACATGCCTGTTTTAAGAGAAAAATTTGAAAAAGTAGAATTAAAAGAAGGACTTGATAGAGAATTTACCTTTTCAATAGTTTTAGATTTTTTTGACACGTTTTCAAGAAGGTACAACAATACAAGCTATATACCTGATAAAATGTTATCAGAATTTGAAAATGTTATAAAAATTATAAAATACGGAATATCAAAATATTAAGTATTTGTGGTATAATTTTTTTGTTAACATTGGAACCGTTTCTATGGAGGTGTGTATATGCTAAAAAATCTTGAAAAATATTTAAAATCAAAGATAACAGGTCACAAAAACTATGCCATTCCAAAACTTTGGATTAAAGGATATGAATACTTATATGGTAACATTTTTGAAGAAAAAGGGGAAAACATTTTTGTTGATCCCTTTGAGTTTTTCTACAAAGTGGTTTCATATATCAATCAACAAAGGGAAAATTTAGATTATGCAAAACCCATATCTTTCCACACAAAAGAAAAAAACTGGGAAAAAAAGGCAATAATGTACGGAACACTTCCAAGAATGACAACTGCCTTTAATCACAAAGGTTTCGGGAATTTTGAAGAAGTAGACATTCTTGGATATAAAGAAGCGGGAACATTTTTAAAAATGATCGCTTTTCTTATGTATTTGAAAAACTTTAATGTTAATACACTATACATGCTTCCAATTAGTAAAAACAGTAATTTATTCAAAAAAGGAAGTATTGGTTCTCCATATGCTGTAAAAAACCCATTAAAACTTGATGAAGGTTACCATGATCCTTTGCTTGAAGATTTCACAGTGGAAGATGAATTTAAAGCTTTAGTAGAGGCTGCACATATTTTGGGTATAAGGGTAGTACTGGACTTTATTCCAAGAACAGCTTCAAGGGATTCCGACTTAATAAAAGAGCATCCAGATTGGTTTTATTGGATTAAGATAGATGACTTATCCGAATACAAACCACCAAAAGTTGAAGAACTTCCCTTTAAAATACCAGATAAAGAAGATATACAATTGTTGTACAGAAACAAAGAAGTGAGAAAACACTTAAAAAAATTTGTAGATTCACCGGATAAACTTGATCCAAAAAAATGGGAAAAAGTAAAAAACATGGATGGCAATATCCTTGTGAATATAATCAAAGAATTTGGAGTTGTAACTCCTCCTGGTTTTTCAGATTGGATTAACGACCCACAGCCCACTTGGGATGACGTTACATTTTTAAGACTTTATCTTGACAATCCAGCGGATGCAAAAGATTACATTTCAAAAGATCAAAAACCATACATTTTATTCGATGTTATAAAATCTAGTAAATTCCCAGGAAATGTACCAAACAAAGAGCTTTGGGAATATATTTCAAATATTATTCCCACCTACCAACAAAAATTTGGAATAGATGGTGCAAGAATAGATATGGGACACGCTCTTCCTGCAAAATTGCAAGAGATGATAATTTCTAAAGCAAAGAAAATAGATCCATATTTTGTATTTATCGCAGAAGAACTTGAAATAGAAAACGACAAAAAATCAAAGGCAGATGGATATGATGTAATTTTAGGAAATTCTTGGTATGTTGCTCCAAGAAAAGATGAAATATACAAATTTATAGAAGAAAAGGCAAAAAAACTTGTTATACCATTTATAGCTTCCGTCGAAACGCCTGATACCCCGAGAATAATGGCAAGGGAATTTGGCAACAAATTAAAATATTTATCTCCGTTTTTACTTTATTTTTCGCCAAATGGTATCCCGTATATTAATTCAGGTCAAGAAATTGGTGAAATACAACCAATGAACCTTGGGCTTGATAACACCATCTGGGGTAAAACTTTGTTACCACCAGATGATGAATTTTACTCAAAACTTGCGTTTTTTGATCACTATGCATTACATTGGAGCAAATACGATAAAGAAACATTTGAGTTTTTAAGAAAGTTACTTTTCATTAGAAAAAAATACGATAATTTCGTCTTAAACGGAGAATTCAAATACGTGTACTTTAACTATCAAGATGGGTTTTTGGCAAATTACTCCTATTGGATAGGGGACAAAGGAATAATCATAGTTGGAAATTTAGACCTTTCCTGGGAAAGAAATGTTGAAATCTATCTAGAAAACACCGTCGGAAAAAATCTAGATGTTAAAAACATAAAAATTTGGAATAGAGATGAAAGCTTTTATCCACCGGAAAAAGTTGTTAAATTAAACCTAGAATCTGGCGGTTTTGCACTTATAATAGTCAACGAATAAAGGAGGGAGTTTTCTATGAAAAAAGTGTTTGTCTTTCTGTTTGTTTTACTTTCATTGATTGCTATTTCCTCAACAACCATTGTTGTCCATTATCACCGCTTTGATGATAACTACAACGGATGGAATTTATGGATATGGCCTATGAAACCCGTTGCCATGGATGGAAAATCATACGCATTCACGGAAAAAGATGACTTTGGTGTGGTTGCCAAGATAGTGCTTGATATGGACCTTGAACAAGTTGGAATTATCGTACGACTTAACGAATGGCAAGCAAAAGATGTAGCCAAAGATAGATTTATAGACATTAAAGATGGAAAAGCGGAGGTGTGGATTTTGCAAGGAGTTGAAGAAATATACACAAAAAAGCCAGATACAAAACCAAGAGTATTTTTTGCAGCTGCAAAAGCTTCAAACATCATAGAAGCATATTTAACAAATGCGATTGACACAAAAACATTTAAAGGAGTTAAGGTAACGGTCGACGGCAAGGAAAAAAAGGTATCTAAAATTGAAAAGGCAGATCCAACGGACCTCTCTAAGACAAACTATATAAAAATAGTTTTAGAAACACCACTTACAGAAGATGATTTTAGAAAAGATGTTAAATTGTTAATAGAGGGCTTCTCACCGTCTACTGTTTACATGTTAGATATCTTAGATAATTTATACTTCGATGGAAAACTAGGTTATATCTACTCAAAAGACAGTACACTCTTTAGAACATGGTCCCCCGTTTCAAAAACGGCACAAGTTTTACTATACAAAAATGGAGAAGACAAAAAGCCATACAAAGTTGTTAATATGACGTACGTTGGAAATGGTGTTTGGGAAGCAAAAGTTGACGGTGACTTAGATGGTATCTTTTACAAATACAGATTTGAAAGTTACGGTAAAGTTAGAGAAACTGTGGACTACTACTCCAACGCCGTTTATAAAAATAGCTTAAAAAGCGCCGTGGTAGACCTTTCTAAAACAAATCCAAAAGACTGGAAAAATGATACAAGACCTTACATGGAAGCACTCGAAGATGCCATAATTTATGAAATACATATTGCAGATATGACAGGACTTGATAATTCAGGTGTGAAAAATAAAGCTACTTACTTGGGATTGGTTGAGGAAAACACAACAGGTCCCGGTGGAGTTACAACGGGATTATCACACCTTGTAGAACTTGGAGTTACACACGTTCACATTCTTCCAATGTTTGATTTTTACACAGGAGATGAAGAAAACAAGGATTTCGAAAAAAGTTATAATTGGGGATATGATCCTTACCTTTTTACAGTTCCAGAAGGAAGATATTCAACAGATCCAAAAAACCCATACACACGAATCTTTGAGGTCAAAAAGATGGTTCAAAAATTACACGAAAAAGGTATAAGGGTAATACTTGATATGGTCTTTCCACATACATTTGGAATTGGCCAACTTTCCGCATTTGATCAAACTGTTCCTTATTACTTCTACAGATTAGATAAAACCGGAGCCTACCTAAACGAAAGCGGTTGTGGAAATGTTATTGCAACTGAAAGACCTATGATGAGAAAATACATTATTGATACACTACTTTATTGGATAAACGAATACCACGTTGATGGATTTAGATTTGATCAAATGGGACTAATGGATAAAAAAACAATGTTGTCACTTGAGAAAAAAATTCATGCAATTGACCCAACAATTATACTGTACGGTGAACCTTGGGGCGGCTGGGGTGCACCAATAAGGTTTGGTAAATCAGATGTAGCAAACACACATATTGCAGCATTCAACGACGAGTTTAGGGACGCTCTAAGAGGTTCTGTTTTCAACGAAAAGGTTAAAGGATTTTTAATGGGGGCAATAGGAAAAGAAACACGCGTAAAAAGAGGGGTTGTGGGTAGTATCCATTATGACTCAAGAATCAAAAGCTTCGCAAGTGATCCAGAAGAAACTATTAATTATGTTGCATGTCACGATAACCATACACTTTGGGATAAAAATGCACTTGCCGCAAAATACGACAAAAAATACAAATGGACAGATGAAATGCTCAAAAATTCTCAAAAACTTGCAGGTGCTATACTCCTAACATCTCAAGGAATACCATTCATACACGCAGGTCAAGATTTTGCTAGAACAAAGAAATTCAACGAAAATTCATATAATGCACCTATTTCTATAAATGGCCTTGACTACCAAAGAAAATATGAATATTTGGATGTCTTTGAATACTACAAGGGACTTATTAACCTTAGAAAACAACACCCTGCGTTTAGAATGACAACAGCAGAAGAAATTAAAAAACATCTAAAAATTCTATCCAGTAGAAAAAGAAGGGTTGTTTCCTTTATAATCCACGACAACGCAAGAAATGACACATGGAAAGACATTTTGGTTATATACAACGGTAATGTAAATTCTATAGAATATGATTTACCAGAAGGTAATTGGAATTTAGTTGTAAACGGCGAAACAGCAGGCACTAAAGTAATAAAGACAGTTTCTGGTAAACTAGTATTAGAAGGAATTTCCGCCTATGTTTTGTACAAGAATGAATAATTGTGATATAATTTAATGTAGTATTTCTCTGAGGGGTGATAGTATGTCTAAAAAAAGAATATTAGTTGTAGAAGACGAAGATAATATGAGACTTTTAATAACAGAAGAGCTCGAAGAAAGTGGATACGAAGTAGATGAAGCAAGAAACGGACAAGAAGCATTGGAAAAATTTAGATCAAAAGAGTACGACCTTGTAACAGTGGATATTGAAATGCCCGGCATGAATGGGCTTGAGGTTGCTGGAAAAATTCGTGAGATGAAAAAGGACGCAAAAATCATTATTTTGACCGCCTATTCCCATTATAAAAGCGATCTTGCTTCATGGGCAGCAGATGCATACGTAGTTAAATCTTCTGATTTAACGGAATTAAAAGATACTATTGCAAAAATAATTAATATGTAAGATAAGCCCTCCCCCAATAAAAGGTGGCGGGAGGGCCACCTTTTTTGTTAATAATACAAGTTAAAATATATGGAGGTGTAGAAGATGGATTACAAAGAAACGTTGAACTTGCCTTCAACCCAGTTTTCTATGAGGGCCAACCTTGTAAAAAAAGAACCCGAAATGTTGAAAAAATGGGAAGAAATGGATGACTACAAATTGGTATTGCAATCAAGAGAGGGTAAACCAAAATTTGTACTACACGATGGCCCTCCATATGCAAATGGAAACATACACATTGGAACGGCTACAAACAAAATCCTAAAAGACATAGTTATCAGGTACAAAACCATGCGTGGATATTATGCACCATACGTACCCGGTTGGGATACCCATGGTCTTCCCATTGAACATAGGGTGTCAGTGGAAATGGGTGAAAAGATAAAGGAAATGTCACCAGTTGAAATCAGAAAAAAATGTAAAGAATTTGCACTAAACTTTGTAGATATCCAAAGGGAACAATTTAAAAGGTTGGGAGTACGTGGTGATTGGGATAATCCATACCTTACACTTGATCCCAAATACGAAGTACACATTTTGAACATTTTCAAAACACTTGTAAAAAATGGAAATGTTTATAGGGGAAACAAACCCGTATACTGGTGTCCAACTTGTAAAACCGCACTTGCAGAAGCAGAAGTTGAATACCATGATCATTCATCACCATCTATATACGTAAAATTCGAACTTGAAAAAGACACATATATAGTCATATGGACAACAACTCCATGGACTCTTCCAGCGAATGTTGCAATTGCGGTACACCCAGATTATGATTATGTAAAAATAAAAGTAAACAACGAATACTGGATAGTTGCCGAAGGTTTATTGAACAAATTTGCCGCTGAAACGGAAATAGAATACACAATTGTAGAAAAATTCAAAGGAAAAGACTTGGAATACAAAAAGGCAAAACATCCTTTTATCGATAGAGACTCTCTTGTAGTGCTTGCAGATTACGTTACACTGGAAGATGGTACGGGATGTGTACACACAGCACCAGGGCACGGTGCAGAAGACTATTTAACAGGGTTAAAATATAACTTACCCGTACTTTCACCAGTAAATGAAGAAGGAGTATTTACAAAAGAAGCTGGAAAATACGCTGGTTTAAAAATATGGGATGCTAATAAAGTAATAATTGAAGACCTCGAAAAAAGTGGTGCATTAATAAAGACACACAAAATAGAACACAGTTATCCACATTGTTGGAGATGTAAAAATCCCGTTATTTTCAGGGCAACTCCACAATGGTTCATTTCAGTTGATAAAAACGGATTAAGGGAAAAGGTCTTGGACGAAATTAAAAAAGTAGAGTGGCATCCAAAATGGGGCGAAAATAGAATCACGGCAATGGTAAAAGAAAGACCAGATTGGACCATCTCAAGGCAAAGAGTATGGGGAACTCCAATACCTGCAATAAAGTGTAAAAATTGCGGAGAAGTCTTTTTAGACGAAAAGGTTATAGATAACTTCATAAAAATAGTACAAGAAAAAGGCACAGATGCTTGGTTTGAACTTTCAGAAGAAGAACTAATACCCAAAGATGTAAAATGTCCAAAATGTAATAGTACTTCTTTTGAAAAGACCTACGACACATTAGATGTATGGATAGATTCTGGTTGTTCTTTTGAAGCGGTTATACGGTCAAATGGTGAAAAATTCCCAGTGGACTTATACCTTGAGGGGGACGATCAACATAGAGGATGGTTTCAAAGCTCTATCTTCATGTCTGTAGCCCATACAAACATGGCTCCATACAAGACCGTCGTCACCCATGGATTTATTAAAGACGAACACGGAAGAAAAATGAGTAAATCTCTGGGAAACGTTATAGATCCAAAAGAAATTGTGGACAAATATGGTGCTGATATCCTAAGACTATGGGTATCAAGCATTGACTTCTTTGACAATATCAGAGTTGGAAAAAATATCATTCAACAACAAGTTGAAGTGTACAAAAAAATAAGAAACACAATAAGATACTTACTTGGTAATCTCAGTGATTTTGAAGAAAAACACATACTCCCATTTGAAAAGCTATTACCACTTGATAAATGGGCACTTGGCAGATTACAAGAAGTAATTTCACAAGTAACAGATCACTTTGAAAAGTTCGAATATTCAAAAGTATATAGCTTGTTAAATAAATATTGTACAGTAGAACTTAGTGCAACTTATCTTGATATTATAAAAGATAGGTTATACGTTGAAGCAAAAGATTCTATATACAGACGCTCAGCACAAACTGTAATGTATTATATACTACAGGCATTGGTTAAAATGCTCGCACCTATTTTGGTATTCACCGCAGAAGAAGCGTATCAATTAAGTCCATTCAAAAAATACGAAACAGTACACTTGGAACTCTGGCCTGAAGTAAAAGAAGAATTCATTGACAAAGAAATTATGGAAGACTTTAAAATGTTATTACTCGTACGTGATGATGTTTTAAAGGCATTAGAAGAAGCAAGAAAAAATAATATAATTGGTCACTCACTAGATGCAAATGTAACACTTGAAGGGGCAAACGAACATGTACAAAATATAATAGAAAAGTACGAAGAATATCTAGCAGAATTCTTTATCGTTTCAGATGTGAAAGTGGGAAGTGGAAATATCAAAGGTGAATTTTCAAGTGTTAAAGTTGAAAAGGCACAAGGTGAAAAATGTCAAAGATGTTGGAAATATAGCAAAGATGTAGGAAAAGATGAAGTTTACAAAAATGTCTGCCCAAGGTGTGCAGCTGTTTTAAAAGGTGAAAGAAAATAAGCGGGGAATTCCCCGCTTTTTTCGAAAGGAGGAGCATATGAAAAAAGTCGCTGTAATAGGTTACTCTGGAGAAATAGACCAAAAACTTGAAAAAATATGTTTTTTGCTTGGAAAAGCCCTTTCAAAAAAATACATCGTCCTAACTGGCGGAAGAGATGGAGTAATGGAAGCAGTTTCAAAGGGAGTGAAAAGTGAAAATGGAACATGTATAGGCATTTTACCGTTTGAAGAAAAGGGCAATGCCTATAACTTTTTGGATATTACAACAGGTCTTGATTTTCAAATGAGATCCTTTATACTATTAAAAAATGCAGACGCGGTAATTTCCGTTGGCGGTGAAATAGGTACAGCAATAGAAATACTAGGGGCATATGCATATGGAAAACCACTAATTTTGTTTAATGAAACCGGAGGATGGACTGATAGAATCCAAAAAGTACTAATAGAAGGTAAATATTTAGATAATAGAAAGATCGTTGAAATCAAAATCGCAAGTAGTATAGAAGAAATACTAAAAATATTGGAGGATTTAATGTGAGATATCTTCCATTAACCTTAGTAGTCCTCTTTTGGGGGCTTTCTTTTATTTCAACAAGTGTGGTGGTAAAGGAAATAAGCCCACTTTTTGCTGCATTTATGCGGTTTTTAATAGCATTGCTGGTTTTATTTATAGTACCTAAAAAGAGAAAAATAGATTTATTCAACATTCATAAAATACTTGCGGGATTTTGGGGAATTACAATGTATTTTGTCGCAGAAAATTTTTCTCTAAAATTTACCACCCCCACAAATGCCGCAATGATAGTTTCTACAGCACCGATTTGGTATATACTTTTTACCCAAATTGTACACAAGAAAAAAACACATATATTTCAATATATTGGCTCCACCATTGCAATCGTTGGAGTAGGACTTGTTATTTTAAATGGTAGATTGTACCTTAACGTTAACCCTATAGGTGATTTGCTTGCATTTGGAGCTGCACTTTCTTGGGTATTTTATACACACCACATTGTAAAACTTTCCGATCATTCATCGATAACTGCCGTCTTTGAAATTACTTTTTGGGGTGTAGTTACTTTAATACCATTTACCTTTGTTGAATATGCATATTTTACTCCAAAGATTATTTTTTCAATTAATGTTGTTTTTGGATTACTTTACCTTGGTATACTTTGCTCTGCTGTGGGATACATTCTCTGGAACAAATCAATTGAAATACTAGGAGATAGAACAACAACAAATGCCGTATATATCATTCCGATTGTAACTGCCATATTTGAAAATATTCTTTTTAAAAGATGGCCAACATTTTTGCTAGTTTCAGGTATAATATTAGTTGTTACAGGAGTATATATTTTTGAAAAGTTCGAAGAAAGGAGAGAAAAATATGGGAAAGAATGATTTAGGAATAGACCTTGGAACTGCAAACTTTTTGGTGTATCAAAAAGGAAAGGGAATTGTACTTTACCAACCCTCTGTGGTGGCAATTTCCAAAAAAACGGGTAAAATCATTGCAATAGGTGATGAGGCAAAAGAAATGATAGGTAAAACCCCTGAAGAAAGTATCGTTGCTATTAGGCCAATGAAAGACGGGGTTATAGCCGACTATACTATTATTTCAGAAGTACTTAAGATGTTTATAAAGAAAGTAACAAAGGGATTTTTCCTAAAACCAAATATGGTTATTGGAATACCAGCAAAAACTACAACAGTGGAAAAAAGAGCGGTATTTGATGCAGCTATGAGTGCTGGTGCTAAAAAAGTATATGTTGTATCTGAACCACTTGCAGCTGCAATTGGGGCGGGAATTGACGTTACAAAACCAGAAGGAAATATCATCGTCGATATAGGTGGTGGAACAACGGATATTGCGGTGATAAGCTTGGGTGGAGTCGTTGTGGGTGATTCGGTAAAACTTGCAGGAGATTCCATGGATGACTCAATCGTAAAGAGTGTAAGAAAAATTCTTGGCCTAATAATCGGTGAATCAACAGCTGAAGAAATCAAAAAAAGAATAGGAAAAGCACATCCAGAAGTAGAAGATTTTGAAATGGATGTTAAGGGAAGAGATGCGGTAACAGGACTTCCTCGAACAGACAAACTTAACTCCAATGACGTTTATAAAATTTTAAAACCAATAATTGAAAATTTAATATCCAGAATAAAAGTGGTACTTGAAAAAACACCTCCAGAACTTTCTGCAGATATAATGGAAAAAGGTATTGTTATAACAGGCGGCGGGGCATTGTTAAGGGGTATTGATAAGGCCATTTACGATGAAATAGGTGTACCATGTAAAATCGCAGAAGATCCATTAACATGTGTTGCAAGAGGTACAGGAATTTTACTAGAGGATGAAGAATTATTAAATGAGGTGGCAGTAACATACGAATGAGGTGAAAATATGTACAAAGGAATTTATCTTGCATCCATGGGAATGCTAGCAGATATTACAAAACTTGATACCCTTTCAAACAACATATCAAACGCTGAAACAGCTGGGTATAAATCTGATTCTTTGGCATTTAAAGCATATTTTGATAAAAATTTGTACTCTTTCAACCCTATGCCACAAGAAAAGAAAGTGGAAATAAAAAAAATAGGTAATTTTGAACAAGCACTCATTCTGGATCAGGTGAAAACCAATCTTTCACAAGGCGTAATAGAGCATACGGGAAATGCATTAGATTTTGCAATTGATGGCGAAGGTTTCTTCGTATTGGAAAATAATGGAAAAAGGTTATACACGCGTGCTGGAAACTTTAAAGTAAATGATGAAGGCTTTTTAGTAAACTCTGATGGAGCCTATGTTTTAGGAAAAGATGGCCAAAAACTTAAGGCAGATGATAATTTAATTGAAAAAATATTGGTGGTTGATTTGGAAAATCCTAAAAAGATAGGTTATACGTTCTTCGAAGGACAAGAAAAAGCAAAGAAGAATTTTAGGATTTTACAAGGTTATATAGAAAAATCAAATGTAAACATAGTACGTGAAATGGTTAAGATGATCGAAGCAACAAGACATTATGAAACTCTATCAAAGGCCGTTACAGTTCACGATGAACTGCTTAATAAATCTATTAACTCTGCGGGAAGTTTAAAATAGGAGGTGTTTAAGAAATGATTAATGGTCTTTACACAGCAGCAACGGGAATGTGGGCTCAACAATTTAAATTGGATACTCTTTCAAATAATATCGCCAATGTGGATACTGCAGGTTACAAAAAGGTAAAGACAGAATTTCAAGACCTCTTGTATGATTACTCTAAAAACGCCGGCGCTGCAACTGCTCAAAATTCGTTACATCCTACCGGCATATATGTAGGACATGGAACAAAATTATCCGCAACAACACGAATCTTTACACAAGGAAATCTTGAGAGAACAGGAAACTCATTAGACTTGGCAGTTTCTGGTGATGGTTTTTTCCAAGTACAACTCCAAGATGGTAGAATAGCATACACAAGAGATGGACAATTCAAAGTAGATGGTAATGGAAGAATAATTACAAGCAATGGTAATCTACTCTCACCTAATATTGTTGTCCCACAAAATGCGGTAGCACTAAGTATATCACCAGATGGTATTGTTACTGCTGAACTTCAGGACGGAACTCTACAAAATTTGGGAACAATTACATTAGTAAGGTTTATAAATCCTTCAGGTCTAAAAGCTATAGGTGATAATTTATACCTTGAAACTCCTGCAAGTGGCGCACCTGTAGAGGGCACAGCAGGACAAGATGGATTTGGAACAATTCTCCAAGGATATGTGGAAAAATCAAATGTTGATATAGTAAAAGAAATGGTAGATATGATAAGTGCAATGAGGGCATACGAATTAAATTCAAGAACCGTTCAAACTGCAGATGAAATGTTAAGAACCGCAAGCAATATGAAGAGGTAAAAATAACTTCTAAAACTATAAAACTAAAAAAATGAAACAATAAAAAGTACCCCCACGGTGATAAAACCGATAAGGGGGTATTTTTTTGCAAAAAAGGATGAAAATCTTACCGTCTTATTTACTTTTATCTTTTAACATAAGTTATTTTTCTTTGTTTTTAATGATATTAAATTTTATTTTCTATAGTTAATTATATATTTTATTTATTTTAACAACAAATCATTTAATTATTATAATATTATGATTATATTACTTAATATCTAATAACATATACATCGCTTTTAAACAAAAAGAATATCGTTTATTATAAACAATAAAAATAAAATTACGTAATGTAAAACAAAATAAAAATTAATCTAATTTGTTAATTATAAATAAATAAAAATAAATTAACTAATAGGTTTTCCATTTACACAAACTCATCAAAAATACCTTATTTAATAATATATTAATTGTAACCAATTGTAACGTTTAGGTTAAGATAAAAAATATATAAGATTTTCAACGACCTTTTCCGTTAACAAAAAGCTTGTATGTGGCTTAAAATAACATGTTTACTTTTAGGTAACTTCCAGTTAATCAAAATGAAAATATCTTGGTTTATAATAATTTATGAGGTTTTTTAATTGGTTTAGAACATACCTATGAGGAATGGAAACATGGTTTTAAGTTAAAAAAAAAGACGGGGAACTATAAGTTTAGAACATACCTATGAGGAATGGAAACTCCTTCTCGAAGGCGGTGAAGCCAGAGTCTTCGGCCAGTTTAGAACATACCTATGAGGAATGGAAACTTATTTACTAAAATCAAATCATCGTTAAATCTGACTAAAATGTTTAGAACATACCTATGAGGAATGGAAACCGGAAGCTCCATTTCTTTTTCTTTTCTTGCCATGTTTCGTTTAGAACATACCTATGAGGAATGGAAACTTCACCGTTTCTTGACATATCTTTGATTTTTATCTTGTTTAGAACATACCTATGAGGAATGGAAACCCGACGGGACTTGCACCCGAAGACTGGGAAGTCTCCAGTTTAGAACATACCTATGAGGAATGGAAACATTTCGAAGGGGAAAATCTTTATAACATCTATTATTTCGTTTAGAACATACCTATGAGGAATGGAAACCCATTTTCCCCTCCAAAATTTCAAAGGGGAACATTTGTTTAGAACATACCTATGAGGAATGGAAACTGTGGCCACCACCAATTCCAATTTCTCCCCATTTCTGTTTAGAACATACCTATGAGGAATGGAAACTTTCATCGTACACGGATTTAATTACGTCTTTAATTTGTTTAGAACATACCTATGAGGAATGGAAACAAGCCTTATGATGCCGCGACTGATTTCTACGTCTTTTTCGTTTAGAACATACCTATGAGGAATGGAAACTAAGCTCTCTTGCAACACATTGAAAAATATTTTCAGTTTAGAACATACCTATGAGGAATGGAAACGATCAAAATCATCTATAATAGGAGCTTCCAAAATTTCTTGTTTAGAACATACCTATGAGGAATGGAAACTTATATCCCCAATGAAGCTATTAAATTGTTCCTCCAATTTCGTTTAGAACATACCTATGAGGAATGGAAACAATCTCGAAGGGGAAGAGTTTCATTACATTTATTATTTCGTTTAGAACATACCTATGAGGAATGGAAACTCAATCACGCCACCTTCCTTATCGAAGGCGATATATCCGGTTTAGAACATACCTATGAGGAATGGAAACTTTTTCTTTTATGGACGTATATACATCATCAATCAGTTTAGAACATACCTATGAGGAATGGAATTCAAAGGGAAATGATAGATATCATTTCACATAATTTGAAAAGAATATACACAAAAAACAGCAAAATTCCATGATGTTTCGATTTTTTTCTAAAAAAATGCACAGAAACAAAACAGCATGACTTTGGTAGAATATCAAAGCCATGCTGTTTAAAAGTAAATCTAAAATTGCGAATTATTTTAATATATGTCTTAAAAATTCTTTTGTCCTCTGATTTTTTGGTTCTTTAAAAATTTCTTCTGGTTTTCCTTCTTCTGCTATAACTCCTTTGTCCATGAAGATTATCCTATCTGCTACTTCTCTTGCAAATCCTATTTCGTGTGTTACCACTATCATTGTCATACCAGATTTTGCAAGATCCTTCATTACCTCTAAAACTTCACCTACAAGTTCTGGATCAAGAGCAGATGTAGGCTCGTCAAATAACATAAGCACTGGATCCATCATTAATGCCCTTGCAATGGCAACCCTTTGTTTTTGACCACCTGACAAATTATCTGGATAATATTCTATCTTTTCACTCAACCCCACCCTATCTAGCAAACTCTTTGCCTTTTCTACTGCCTTTTCTTTTGGCATCTTTAAAACCTTTGTAGGTGCAAGGATCAAGTTTTCCAAAACAGTCATATGTGGAAATAAATTAAAGTGCTGAAAAACCATACCAATTTTTGTTCTTATTTCGTTGATACTCTTATCTTTTTTTATTTTTTTTCCAAGAAAGATTACCTCACCTTTTTGGTAATCTTCCAAATGATTTATACACCTTAAAAAAGTACTCTTTCCACCTCCACTTGGACCAATTATTACTATAGTCTCTCCTTTTTCAACCCTTAGATTCACACCTTTTAATACCTTTAACTCTCCAAAACTTTTATGCAAATCTCTAACTTCCAAAATCATGCTATCTCCATCCTTTTTTCTATAACCCTTACAATTCTAGATATTGTAAACGTCATCACAAAATAGATTATTGCTATACCAAAGTATATGGAAAATGTTTGAAAGGTTCGTGTTATCACAAATTGACCACGCCTCATAAGTTCGGTAACTCCAATTATAGATGCAAGCGAACTATCTTTTGTTAGTGTGATAAATTCATTCCCAAGGGCTGGTAAAATGTTTTTAAAAGCTTGAGGAAGTATAATATACCTCATAGTTTGAAAATGGGACATTCCAAGGGATCTTGCAGCTTCATACTGCCCCTTTGGTATAGATTGTATACCAGCTCTAACTATCTCTGCAATGTATGCGCCACTGTTTAAACCCAAAGCTACAATTGCTGCTGGATATGCTTCAAGTTGTATTCCAAGTTGCGGTAGTCCAAAATAAACTATAGATATTTGAACTAAAAGAGGTGTCCCTCTTAAAAATTCAACATAAACAGTTGATGGTATATTAATTACCTTCAATTTGGATAATCTACCCATACCAATAAATGTTCCAAGAATCAATCCAATTAAAACTGAAAAAAAAGTGAGTTTTAAGGTATCCCAAGCTCCCAAAAGCAAAAATGGTAAATTTTCTAAAACAACCTCTATTGCTTCCATTATTTTCCCCCTTTAGAACCACTTTTCAACTAAAATATCATATGGACTTTTAAACATATTTGAAATAACACTGTTGACAAAATCTAACAATTCTTTGTTTCCTTTTTTTACTCCAATACCGTATTTTTCTCCTGTATCTATTACAGAAGAAATCAAGAATTTTTGGAATTTCTTTACATACGCATTAGCCACTGCCTCATCTAAAACTACTGCATCAACACGTTTGTTTTGAAGTTCAAGAAACGCATCTGTAAATTTTTGAAATCTTGTAACTTTTATTCCTTTAATCTTGGAAACCACCAAATCACCTGTTGTTCCCAATTGAACAGCAACCTTTTTTCCTTTCAAATCCTCAAGTGATTTTGGAGAGAAATTCTCACCTTTTCTTACAACTATCGATTGGTTTGCGTTAAAATATGGAATAGAAAAGTCAATCACTTTCGCCCTTTTATTTGTTATCGTCATACCCGCAATTATTAAATCAATCTTATCAGACATAATCGCAGGAATAAGTGAATCAAAAGGAAGATTTAATATTTTAAGTTTAACTCCAAGCTCACTTGCTATCTTTTTTGCAATGTCAATATCAAAACCTACAATATTGTTATTTTGATCCACAAATTCAAATGGTGGAAAGGTAGGTTCCGTACCAACAATTAAAATTCCCCTTTCTTTTATCTTCGATAAACTTGCTGTAAAAAACACTGAAACTATAAAAACAATAAATAAAACAGCGACCAACTTTCTCATACTACCCCCTCCTTTTTGTAATACTTGGTAATTTAATTTTAACACATTTAACCTAAAAATAACATGATATGATAAAAAAATACGGAGTGATAACTCACTCCGTATTTATTATCTTACTCAACTGTAACACTTTTTGCTAAATTCCTAGGTTTGTCCGGATCATATCCCCTCATATCCGCAATTAAATATGCAAACAATTGAATCACCGGCGAAATCGTGAGTGGATACATATCATCAGGACTATCAGGAACGTATATAATATCATCTACTATCTTTTCCAGTTCTTTGTTGCTCTCGTTTGTAATCGCAATTATTCTAGAATTTCTTGCCTTTGATTCTTCTATATTACTCTTTGTTTTTTCAAACAAATTATCTTTTGGTGCTATTGCAAACACCGGGAAAGTTGGATCAAGCAACGCTATTGGTCCGTGTTTTAACTCCCCGGCAGGATACGCCGTTGCATTTATATAACTTATTTCTTTTAACTTTAGCGCTCCTTCAAGTGCTGTTGGATAATTTATCCCGCGTCCAATATACATAAAGTGATGATAATTTTTGTAATACGATGAAATTTCTTCAAGATCTATATTGTTTAGAATTTTTCTAAAAATCTCAGGTGCCTGCTTTAAAAACTCAAAATCTCTTTGAAGTTCTTCATTCCAAATTCCTTTTATTCTTAACAGGTGCATACCTAAAATATAGAGCACTATAAGTTGATTAACGTAAGTTTTCGTAGCAGCCACACCGATTTCAGGACCTGCATTCATAAATACAGTAACATCACTTTCCCTTGTAATAGTAGAGCCAACTACATTTGAAATTGAAATAACTTTTGCACCTTTTCTCTTAACAAGCCTTACCGATTCAAGCGTGTCTGCAGTCTCTCCGGATTGGGATATAGCAATAACAAATGTATTATCATCTACATGTATATTCCTATACCTAAATTCAGACGCAACATCCACTTCTACATCTATATTTGAATGCTTTTCAAAAAAATATTTAAATACAAGACCTGCATGATAACTAGTGCCACACGCCACAAGTTTTATTTTTTCAACCCTTTCAACGTTGAATTCCTTTAATTCATTTAAAACAGGTCCTTCAAGTGTTACCCTACCCACAAGTGCACTTTCTATTGCTTCTGGTTCCTCCATTATTTCTTTTAACATAAAATGTTTGTACCCGCTTTTTTCAGCAGATGCTTCATCCCAATCTATATGGTATACTTTTCTCAAAACTACATTCCCACCTAAATCAGTTATTTTATATTCTCCATCCTTTAAAAGCACCACATCTCCATCTTCCAAAAAGACTACATCTTTTGTATACCGCAAAATAGGTGTAACATCCGATGCAAGCACAACTTTATCTTTTCCTCTTCCCAAAACAAGCGGACTTCCTTTGCGTGCAGCTACAAGCATATTACTAAAATCAGAATGCATAACCACAATCGCGTATGCACCCTTTAAAAGCTTTATAGCATCTAAAACCGCTATATATAAATCTCCTTTAAAGTGTTCTTCAATTAAGTGTGCTATAACCTCTGTATCTGTATCCGATTTAAAAACATGACCCTTTGACTTTAACATTTCTCTTAATTCATAGTAATTTTCAATTATTCCATTATGTACTATGGCGATTTTACCAGTACAATCCGTATGCGGGTGTGCATTTATATCATTTGGAATCCCATGCGTTGCCCATCTTGTGTGTGCTATTCCAATTGACGTCTTCTTTTGAGGTATCTTTGATTTTAAATTTTTAATTTTACCTATGGATTTCTGTATTGATATCTTTCCGTTATCGTAAAATGCAACTCCTGCTGAGTCATATCCTCTGTATTCAAGTTTTTGCAAATCTTCGACAAGCTCTTTTAAATTAAATTCAGTTCCCACTATCCCTACTATTCCACACATCTTTTATTGCCTCCTCAATTTTCGAGGTCAACGAAATTTCTATACCTTGTTTTGCAACCTTTAGTGCGTGATATATTGCAACTTCATCCGAATTTCCGTGGGCTTTAACCACAATTCCATTCACTCCTACAAAAAATGTTCCACCATATTTTCTCGGATCCAATTTTTCTTTTAACTTGTTAAAAACGGGTTTCATAAGAAGTGCGCCAAGTGCGGAAATTACATTCTTTTTTATGTTTGACTTTAAAATTTCAATTATTAGTTTTGCAGAACCTTCCATTGTTTTCATGGCAATATTTCCATGAAAACCATCTGCAACCACAACATCTACCTTTCCCATGTTTATATCATTTCCCTCAATGTTTCCTTTAAAACTTTCTCCAAATTTTTCTCTCAAGAGTCTAAAAGCTTCTTGCTCTTTTTTTGTGCCTTTATTTTCCTCAGTTCCTACATTTAATAAACCAACCTTAGGATTTTTTATCCCCATAAATTTTGCATATTCAACGCCCATTATAGCAAATTGCAAAAGTGTAAATGGTTTAACATCAATATTAGCACCCGCATCTGCAAGTATGCAAAAACCATCCTTTGTAGGAATTGGCACGGCAAGTGTAGGCCTTTCTATTCCTTTTATCCTTCCTACAACAAATGTAGCACAAGCTAGTAGTGCACCTGTGTTCCCCGCACTTACAACTGCGTCCACTACGTTATCTCTCGCCAATTTACAACTTTGATACATAGTACTATTTTTGCGTCTTATAGCTTCTGTGGGTTTTACATCCATGGGCAGATAATCTTCCACAACAACCTTTCTACAATTACTTGGAAGGGAAATTTCCTTAAAATTTTTCTCTATACCCACCAAGTAAAGTTCAACATCTGGATTATCTTTTGCAAAAGCCAAAGCGCCAGCCACAATCTTCGCTGGCGCAAAATCACCACCCATTAAATCAATAGCTATTTTTTTCATAGTTATTCTGCAACTTCAAAAATTTGTTTCTTACCATAGTGTCCGCAGTTCAAACAAACTCTGTGTGGAAGTTTCGGTGCACCACAATTTGGACAAACAGATACGGGTACGGAAAATGCTTTGTAGATTTTTGCCCTCTTGTGATGGGTTCTACTTCTTGACCTCTTTTGCTTTGGTACTGCCATGAAAAATCCCTCCCTTGATTAATTATTGCTTAATTTTTCCTTTAACTTCAAAAGTTTTTCAAATCTAGGGTCTATCGAAAACTCTTCCATTTTTTCACACTTGTGATCCGGATGTAAATTTAAATTTTCACCACAATAC
The DNA here is from genome assembly GCF_001682135.1 of Thermosipho sp. 1070. NCBI lineage: Bacteria > Thermotogati > Thermotogota > Thermotogae > Thermotogales > Fervidobacteriaceae > Thermosipho > Thermosipho sp. 1070. The sequence continues at coordinate 631,776 of NZ_CP007121.1, forward strand.
TGGCACAAACCTTTACAATTTTCATCACACACAAAAACATCAGGAGCACTTACAACAAGTGCTTCTATTATTCGCTCTTCAAGGTCTATTACTTCTCCTTTGTAGTATATCACATTTTTTAGATTTTCTATTTCAGAATCTTTAAAATTTGGTTCACTTTCTAAATCGTATATTCCCTCTATTGTTCCTTCAAGTTCTAAAATAGATGTTTCAAGGCATCTATCACAAGGTCTTTCGATCTTTCCCTTCACTACTCCACCTACTATTATTGTGTTGTCTGTATAAACTATAGAGATTTTCACGTGAAATACGTTATCTATTACTTTGTAAGTTCCAGTGTGCAAGTTAATAGTCTCTGTATAATAATCATCTTCTATTTTCATATGTCTTTTCGCTATAATATCTTTTACTTTTATTTTCCAAATCATTTAAATCACCTCTAATTTATGGTATCATATTTAATTAGGAGGGATTCTATGAAAAAAGCATTTTACATTTTTCTTTTAATAGTCACATCAACTCTATATGCCTTTATGCTGGATCCTTTGAATTATATTACCAAATCTAACCTTGGTTTGCAAGTACAATTTTATAACAACGCGGGAAAAATATCCATATACACCCCTTATGTTTACAAAATTGTTTCATACAATACATTTACCGACACCATGCGATTTCCAGAAATAGTCAAAGGACTAGCATATATAGAATCTGGTTTTAACATACATGCCCTTTCAAATATCGGTGCAATGGGGGTTGCTCAATTCAAGGCAAATGCGGCATTAGATTATGGGGTAAACAACGCATGGAACCCAAAGCAAGCGCTTCTTGGTGCTGATAGAATGATAAGGTTCTATTACCAAAAATATCAAGATATATATACTGTTTTGGCGATATACAATATTGGAGAAACAAACTACAAAAAAGGAAAATATCTAGATGCGGGAAAAAACTACGCAAGAAAAGTAATCACTGCTTCAAGGAAAATTAGCAGAAATACAAATTTGTACGATAGATATGTGTTATACTTACAAAGTGGTTTCTTAAACGAAAGTACAAATACTTCGTTTTTTGAAATTGGTAGTATTTTTGATTATCTAGGAATTATTTACTTTGATATATCTTCAAAGTTAATCATCCAAGAGAATAACTATCCTATAGAAATTGGTGGAAAGTCTTATTTTAGATTAGATCATTTTTCGTCAATTGTTTTCGGATATAATTTAAGGTATAATATTAATATATCAATTGGTCCCATTTTAGGTTACTCGCACTTTGAACCTGTCGGCACAAATTATGAGTTATCTTATGATTTTTCAAAGGGATTTAGTTTAAAAAATTTCCAATTTGAAGTGGGATACGGGAATAAGTATTGGCGTATTGGCCTTGGTTTTGATCCAGACTTTGAAAACTTTTATCTTAGATTTCTATACTGAGGTGATATTCCTTGGAATGGTTTAGAAAATTCTTAGATAGTTTGTCAAACATCCCAAATTTTTGGAAAAAGCTCAACAAAAACCAAAAAATAGCATTTACTTCATTAATTTTAGCAATAGTTTTTGCATTAGTAGTTGCCGTAGTTTTAAATGCTCCAAAATATGTATTGTTAATCACCGCAAACAACGAAACAGATGCAGGCGCAATTATCCAACAACTGGAATCGCAGGGAATACCATACAAAGTCGAAGCAGGTAATAGGATATTTATACCTTCTTCTTACAATGTATACGAAGTAAGGATGAAACTTGCCTCCAGTGGAATTTTAGGTGCATCCTCAAAGGGATTTGAACTACTTGATCAAAGTAGTTTTGGTGCAACAAGTTTTGACAAACAAGTTAATTATCAGAGGGCTTTACAAGGAGAGCTAGAAAGAACCATTGCAACTATCAACGGTGTAAAGTATGCAAGAGTGCACTTAACTCTTCCTAAATATACCTACTATGTGCGTGGTGAAATGGCTGAAACACGCGCATCTGTTCAATTGGTACTAGAACCTGGAGCAACCATTTCAAAAGAACAAGTTAAGGGAATCATATACCTTTTAACAGGAGCAGTAGAAGGGCTAAAACCGGAAAATGTAAAAGTGGTGGATAATTTTGGAAGGGCGTTAAGTGACCTTGTAAACTTTGACGAAAACACATATGCTGCCAACACAAAAACGGAATTAAAAATGCAACTTGAAAACTATTATCGAAACAAAATACAACCTGCCCTTGAAACTGTATTTGGCTTTGGAAAAGTAGAAGTAATAACCGATATAAACCTTAATTGGCAAAAGATCGAAAAAACCATCACAACTTATTCTTCTCCAAAAGGAGGACTTTTAAGGAGCAAAGAAACAGAAACTGAGAAATCCACCGTTAAACCCGCAGACGGTGGACCTGTAGGAACAGAATCAAATATTCCAACAACTTACTATCAAAGTGTAGAGGGATCAAATAGTTCACTGTATGAAAAATCACATGAAATTACAAATTACGAATTAAACCAAATAGTGGAAAACGTCGTACAAAATATGGAAGGAGAAATAGAAAACATATCTGTTTCTGTTATAATAGATTCTTCTTCAACAGTCTTTAATACAGTCTCAAAAGACGAAATCAACAAATTAGTATCAAATATAATCCAAAAAAGTATAGCAGCTAACGCAAGCCCATCGAATATTTCTTATTCTCTTGCCTTTATCCCATTTAGCAGAGAACTTGAAGAACAATACCAACAACTAATCCAAACAGAACAATTAAAAAAGGATATTGTTTTTAAAATAACACTCCTTTTGATTGCAACGGTATTGATGTTCTTTAGTTCATATGGAATATTACTACAAATTAGAAAATCAAAAGCAAGAAAACTTGTACTTCAAAGGTACAAAATGCTAGAAGAAGAAGCACAGAAATTAGTAGAAGAAGAAGGAGGACAAGAAGCAGAAGAAATACTCAGCGAAGCATAAAAGGTTATAGAAGAACTAAAAGATTACGCAAAACAGCTTGCAGTAAAATCACCTGAGGAAACTGCAGCCATAATCAAGATTTGGATGTCTGAAAGAGGGTGAGCTAATGCCAGATAAAATTAACATACCTGGAAAGAGAAAAGCTGCAATACTTTTGGTTTTAATGGGTCCAGAAAATGCAGCAAATGTGTTAAAACAACTTGAAGAACAAGATGTCGAAACACTTACAATAGAAATTGCAAATCTTGGTAAAGTAACAGACGACGAAAAAGAACAAGTTCTATCGGAATTTAAAGAACTTTCAAAAGCAAGGGAAATGTTGCTTTCTGGCGGTATAGATTATGCAAAAGAAATGCTTATTAAAGCCTTCGGTCCAGAAAGAGCAATGAAGGTTATTGAAAGGCTTGTCTCAAATCTTCAAGTAAAACCATTTGAATTTATGAAACTTGCCGATCCCATGCAAGTTGTTAATTTTTTACAATCAGAACATCCACAAACAATTGCTTTGGTGTTGAGCTTTTTAGAACCACCACTTGCAGCTAAAGTGTTGTCCTCGCTTCCAGAAAATATTCAAGCAGAAGTGATAAAGAGAATAGCGTTACTCGAACGTGCATCACCTGATGTGGTAAGGGAAATAGAAAAGAACCTTGAAAAGAAATTCAGTGGAATCGGTATGCAAACGTTAAGTCAAGTGGGTGGTGTAGATACAGCAGCGGAAATTATCAATAATATAGATAGGGCAACGGAAAAAAGTATTATGGAAAAACTCGGGTATGAATCTCCAGAACTTGCAGAAGAAATCAGAAGAAGACTATTTGTCTTTGAAGACTTGCTTAAACTTGATGATAGATCAGTACAACTTGTGCTACGTGAAGTTGATACAAGAGATCTTGCCGTTGCACTAAAAGGTGCATCAGAAGAACTAAAAGAAAAGATATTCAATAACATGTCCAAGAGGGCTGCACAGCTTTTAAAAGACGAACTGGAATTTATGGGACCTGTAAGGGTAAAAGACGTGGAAGAAGCACAACAAAAAATTATAAACATCGTAAGAAGATTGGAAGAAGCAGGAGAAATAGTAATTGCAAGGGGTGGAGGAGAAGAGTTAATAGTTTAGGAGGTAAATCGTGGAAGAAAATGTATATTGCGTTCTTGATACAGAAACAACAGGCCTTAACCCTTGGTTTGGCGATAGAATCATTGAAGTTGCAATTGTACCTGTATACAAAGGAAAAATAGTTAATAGCTGGATATATCATTCATTGGTGAACCCAAGTATCCCTATTCCAGCATTATCCGAAAAAATCCACGGCATTTCAAATGCACAAATTGCAGATGCACCAGGTTTGGAAAGGGTTTTGGATAATATAAGGGCATATACAAAAGACACTATATTAGTGATGCACAATGCAACTATGGATCTTTCATTTTTGGATATTGCAACAAAAGAAGTAGGTCAATTTCCTATAAATGCAAAATACATAGATACCCTGGAAATATCCGAAAGTTTATACGGAAAACGCAGAAGTTTGGAAAGTCTTGTAAAAGAATTTAAACTAGGAAGTAAAGTTCCACATAGGGCGCTGCAAGATGCTATTTTAACCGCTAAAGTATTTTTAAAACTATCGGAAAAAATTGGTATTGAAAACTTACGAGAATTTGTAAGAATATGGGGGGATGGACAATGATTAAAAATTTTGTATTAGATACAAATGTATTAATACACGATCCAGAATCTATTTATGCCTTTGAAGACAACAATGTGATAATACCACTTCCCGTACTTGAAGAACTTGATAATTTAAAAAGACAAACGGGAAGTCTTGGAAAATCTGCAAGGCATGCAATAAGGGAATTAGATAGTTTAAGACAGAAAGGTAAGTTATCAGAAGGTGTTAAACTAAAAAATGGTGGAAAAATACAAGTCGTATTTTTAAAGAAAAAAGATCACGAAGATATAGACTTTCTATACGAAAAATACATAGACAACTGGATTTTGGTTTATACACTACACATTTTAAAATCCACAAAACAACCCACTTTTTTAGTATCAAAAGATATAAACTTAAGGGTTAAGGCAGATTCCTTGGGCATACCTTCCCAAGACTATCTTTCCGATAGATCAGAACTTCAATCTTTGACTCCCGGATATTTTGAATTTCATAACATAGAAACCTTGGACAAAAGTTTATTATATCCAAACGCATACATAGACAACTTGGATAAATATTACAGATTCGATGGAGAAAACCTACTACAAATGTCCAGAAAAATAACAGCGTGGAATGTAAAGCCAAGAAACAGGGAACAATTTTTCGCAATGGACGCTCTACTAAATGACAACATAAAATTAGTCTCGTTAATTGGAATGGCAGGAACTGGTAAAACCTTCATTACGCTTGCTTGTGCGCTACAAAAAACATTTACAGAACAAAAATACGAAAAAATAATAGTGGCAAGGCCACTTGTGGCAATGGGCGGAAAAGATATTGGTTATCTACCGGGAAGCTACGAAGAAAAAATGAAACCCTGGATGTCACCTATTTACGATAATCTAGAATATCTTTTTAGACTTTCCAATACAAACATGAAAGAATTCATGAAAAAAGGTATAATTGAAATAGAAGCATTAACATATATTAGGGGAAGATCCATCCCTGATCAGTTTATAATAATAGATGAGGCACAAAACTTAACTCCACACGAAGTTAAGACAATTTTAACTAGAGCAGGTGAAAATACAAAAATAGTACTTTTGGGTGATCCATATCAGATAGATACTCCATACTTAGATAAAGACAGCAATGGACTTGTATATGCCGCAAGTAGATTTTTAAACAGTAAAATTTCAGCACATATAATCTTGCAAAAAGGTGAAAGGTCCTTATTAGCCACCGAAGCAGCTAATCTTCTTTAAGGGGGTTTAAGATATATGGAAATTAAAGTCGCAAATTTAGAACTGTATTCTGTGCCTTTTCGGGTAAGCATGTTATGGAATATAATATATCAACTAAAACTTTCTGTTTTAGATTTGCTCTCGAAACAATACCAAGATGCCCACTTTATCTTTTATAATGCATTAGGTGAATATGGAACATACGACAAGGTGGAGGAAATACTTTCAGTTTATTTTAAAGACTTTGAAATACTAGATGAAAAACTTGAGTTTAGCACCTCTCCTATTAATAATTTACCGGTTATTGAAAAAGATGGAAAATTAGAAAGACTCGACTGTGAAACATTGGGGATTTATTACCTAAACAACTTAAATAAATTACCAGAAAAAAAATATTCAAAAAACATACTTGTTGTAAATGAACTAGTTGATAAAAAAAGGATAGATGCCTTAAAAGACGACTATATTGTAATTTCTCAAAACAAAGAATTAGATTACAAAAATTTATTTGAGAGAAAAGTACTAGAGGATATAGAAAACGACACCACAAAAGCTGTACTTCTTGATCTTTTGCGAGGTGGTAGCGTATGTTGATTAAATCATTAAAAATAAATGGATTTGGAAAGATAAAAAGCAAAGAATTAAAGTTCAAACCTGGATTAAACGTTATATTTGGCCCTAACGCTTCTGGAAAAACAACTATAGCCTACTTTATTCTTAACGCTTTATCAAAACCAGGCGATGAAATCAAAAAATACGAGCCCTGGAACCATTACGAATTTGGTGGTGAAATAACAACGGATGAAGGCACATTCAAAGTGGATTTTCTAAATGGAGAATTTAACACTCTTGTTGATAGAGAACTCTTTGAAACAGTGGGGTTTATAAAGGAAAACGAAAAATTAGACCTGTTAAGGGAAAAAGATTCTTTTGTTATAGGTTATATGAAAAAGAAAATGCAAAAAAATGAGTGGGGAATAAGATTAACTGAAGCTATTGCAGCTTCAAATAATTATTTCGAAAAAGTCCAATATTGCATTGAAGAATTAAATAAAAAAATATCTGAACTTGACGCACAAATTTTGGATATAAAGAAAGAAATTGAAAAATACAATAAAAATATACTGTACAAAAAAGAATTGAAAAAAGAAAAGGAAAAAATTGAAAATGAATTAATCATAAAACAAAGTAGATTGGAAGAAGAAAAGGGAAAATACATAAAGGAATTAAATGACAAAATAAGAAGCTTAAGTTTAAAAAAAGAAGAATTAAACATGTCTTTACAAGAATTTTCAAGAATTTCCAAAATTGATAGGGAAAAAATAGTACAAGTTAGGGAATTTATGAATACACTAGAAGTACTCAACAAAAACATAGATGGAATTTCAAAACAATACAATGAACTTTTAAATAATTTAAAAAATATTGAAACCCTATTAGAGGAAAAAATGAAAAATTTGAATATAAAAGATGAAAAAGAACTTGAAACGGTCAACCTTAAAATTAAAAATTTAATTTTATTAAAGAAAATGTATGACGAAAAGAAAAATAAATTAGAAGATATACTAGAGGAAAATCCACTTTGGAAACTCTTTACTGAAAAGGAAAATTTAATTGATGAACTGGAAGAAGAAGAAGCAAAACACAAAGAAAACCAAAACAAAATACAAAAGAAGATTGACGATCTAAAAGAAAATTTAAATAAAATTTCTTCTTCTATAAAAATTCACAAGGATTTTTCCTTTGTCTTTTTCTTTGCAGCTTTAATCTCGTTGATTTTGGGATTTGTTATGAAAAACATTTCACTTTGGCTATTTAGTGGGGCAATTATTACGGGTATTGCTGGATTTATTGAAACAGTTCTCTGGAGAAAAAAGGAAGGAACAGCAGAAATAATAAGAAATGAAATAGATGAGTTGATGAAGAAAAAAATAATACGACCTAGGTATTTAAGTCTGCTAAGAGAATACAATCTAAAGTCACTAAAAGAATTAAGGCAAAGATACTACGAATTTATTGAATGGAAGGCAAGAAAAAAAGATTATCAAAGTGCAAGTGAAGAATTTAAAAAATTAGAGTCTGAAATTTTAAAGGAATTAAAAGATTTTAATTTGGGAAGTGCCGCCCAAATTATAGATTCTGGTATTTCTTACCTTGAAAGGTTGGTAAATGAAGTACAAAGGCTAATTCTTACAAAATCCTCGTTGGAAAAACAACTATATGAAGTAAAATCCGAAATGGAAAATCAACTAAAGAAGAAAGATGAAACAACGCTTACCCTCAATAAATTAGTAGAAGAACTAAAGCTCTCACTTGATGAAATCAAAAATTTTGATAATCTATACGGTAAATATCTAACTATAACGGAAAATATTACAAAGGTAGAATCTGATATTGAAAAATACCAATCTATGTTGGACAACGAAATCTTACCCGAAGAAATCAGAAATTTGGAATTTGAAATAAAAGAATTACAAAGGAAAAATAAGGAAATTGAAGAGGAACTTTCAAAAGAACTAAAACAAATTCCCTCTTTTGAAACTTTATTGGAAAAAATACAGGAAAAAGAAAAAATTATAGGAAAAATCGAATCTCTAAAAGTATACTTATCAAATATCTCAAAGGCAAAAGAAATATTAAGAAAAAGACTAGAAGAATATGTGGAAACCTATGGAAAGAAATTTAAGGAAGAATTTACTAAGATATTACTTTCCATAGTAAATGAAACCATGCCAATTATTGTCGAGGATAACCTTTCTGTAAGGTTAAATATAAACGGTGAAAAATTAAATCCAGAGGAGTTTTTAAGTGCTGCTACTTTTGATCAAATGTTATTCGCATACAAAGTTGCACTCTTTAAAACCATGGCAGAACACAACCTTCCATTGATAATTGACAACGCTTTTATAAGGTACGACAACGAAAGACTAAAAAGAGTAATAGACATCTTAAATCACGAATCAAAAAGAAGACAAATAATACTATTAACAAGTGACATTAGACTGGTAAATACTTTTAAGGATATTGTTAAGTTGGAGGGATAATATGTACAAAAGAATCCTCTTAAAACTCAGTGGGGAAGTACTAAGCGGTGAAGGTGAAAAAGGATTCAACCATGAAAATATCATATACCTTGTTGATGAGTTAAAAAAGATACTAGAATACGGGACAAACATGGGAATCGTTATTGGTGCGGGTAACTTATTTAGAGGCAGAGAAATGCAAGAGTTATCCCCAACTATTGCAGATCAAATAGGTATGTTGGGAACTGTAATAAACGCATTGTATCTGAAAGATATTTTTGAAAAAAATCACCTAAGAACTGTCGTTGTTTCACAAGTAACATCTCTACCGTCGATAAGACCTATACATTACGATGATATAAACCTATACTTTGATGCAGGATACGTTGTAATATTTGCAGGCGGAACGAGTAATCCATTCTTTACCACAGATACAGCTGCCGCATTGAGAGCTGTTGAAATGAAAGCAGACATACTAATTAAAGGTACAAAAGTAGACGGTATATACGATAAAGATCCAAAAAAATACAACGATGCAAAGAAATTTAATATGCTCACTTTCGATGAAGCGATAGAAAAAGGATTAAAAATTATGGATACCGAAGCATTTTCCATATGTAAAAGGTATAATATGAAAATACTCGTTATGGACTTCTTTAAAAAGAATAATCTACTTTCCGCTGTAAGAGAGGAAAATGTAGGTACTTTGGTGGTGCCCAAATAATGTGGTATCCAGGGCACATAAGTAAGGCAAAAAGGAAAATAAAAGAATTTCTAAAAGCAGTTGATACAATCTTAATTATTTTAGATGCAAGGGCTCCACTTGCAACTACTGCTTTTGAAAGAGAATTATTTTCTGGAAAAAAGGTCCTGTATATTTTAAATAAATCAGATTTAGCAGATGAAAACTACACAAATCTGTGGATAAAAAAAATAAGTGAAACATCACCTGTTATATCTTTTTCAAAAGACGAACCTGTAAACAAAATTAAAAAATTTATTAAATCCTTTTCAAAAGAAAAATTAAAAGAAACGCGTGTATTAATAGCAGGTGTTCCAAATGTGGGAAAGTCGTCTATAATAAATAAAATTTCAGGTAGAAAGCTGGCAAAAACGGGGATGGCTCCAGGTATAACAAGAGGGTTACAATGGATAAACTTGGGAAATGTAAAATTACTCGATACCCCTGGAATATTATACTCAAAGCTATTTAACAAAGACATAGCTGCTAAATTACTCCTTATTGGTTCTTTACCTGTAGAATCAATAGAAAAATATGATATAATTACTCGGGCATATGAACTTTTTAAAGATGAATTAAACATCAATAAAAGCTTTGAGGAATTTTTGGAAGAATATGGAAAACAAAGAGGATTTATCTCAAAAGGTGGAATTGTGGACTTTGAAAGAACCAAAAATAATATATTCAAATCAATTTCAGAAGGAAAATTTGGACGGTTTACATATGATAAGGAGGTGAATCTATGGATGCAAAAATAATTAACTCACTAATTTCAGCGGTAAAATCTACCTTTAAAATGGTACTTAAAGTTGAACCTAATGTTTCAAAACCTTCAATCTCCAAAGGAATTGAACCAAAATACCCCATAGTTACAGTTATAGGTTTTAATGGAGACATAGATGGTAACTTAATTTATTCTTTTAACAAAAACACAGCAATTAAAGTGGTTAGTACCATGATGGGAATGCCATATGAGAATCTAGATGAACTTGCATTGAGCGCATTAGGTGAGTTGGGAAACATGACTAGTGGATCAATTGCAATGGAACTTGAAAAAGTAGGGTATAAAGTAGATATTACACCTCCCACTGTAATCACAGGTAAAGATATCCAAGTTACCGCAGAAGGTGTAATATTAAAACTTCCTTTGAATATCTTTTCAGAAGGAGATTTTGAAGTACATATGGTAATTAGAGGTGGAGGGAAATAATGATTGTTATAACCAGTGTCTTAAGGGAAGAAATTTTAGGGGCTTTTAGGGAACTACTTCCCGTTTTGGAAAATGGTGAAATATTAAAAAGACCTTATATGAGGGGATTAATAGGTGCAAATGAAGTACTACTTGTATATGGATTAATTGGAAAAGTTGAATCTGCAATGATGGCCCAAGTTTTAATAGATAAATTCAATCCTAAATACCTAATACATTGCGGCTCAGCAGGTGCAATAAACGAAAAAAGAAAAATTGGGGATATAGTTTGCGGAACAAAGTACGTAGAACACGATATAGGGTTTAGAGAAAAAACAGTATCATCATTTAAGGCCTCTGATCTTTTAGTTGAAAGAATATACGATATATACAACGATACAATCTTTGGGATTATTGCAAGCGGTGATTCTTTTATAAACTCAAAAGAAGAAAAGGAAAGAATTTACAAAGAAACACAAGCAGAAATAGTAGATATGGATAGTGCGGCAATAGCAAAGGTTTGTGCAGAAAATGGTATAGAATTTTGTTCGTTGAAAATAGTAGTAGACAAAGGTCTAGAAAGCAGTGAAATAGAGATAAAAAGTAATTTCAAAAGGCTTGCGCCATTTCCATCTGCCATTATTGCCGAAATGTTGCAAAAACACCTGTTATAGGAGGCATATATGCTAAACGTTGGAATCTTTTTCGGTTCAAAAAGCGTTGAACATGAAATTTCAATAATAACAGCTAATCAAGTCCTATCCTCCATAGATAGGAGAAAGTATAATGTCATTCCCATTTACATTTCAAAAAAAGGCGAATGGTTTACGGGAAAAATACTCGAAAATATAGAAAATTTTAAGGATATTGATTTCATGTTAAAAAAAGCCAAAAAAATTGATGTTATTCTTCCCCAAAAAAACAAATTAGTTTTAAAATCAGGATTAAAAAAGTACTATATCGATTTTTGTTTCCTTGCATTTCACGGAACAAATGGAGAAGATGGTACATTTCAAGGTATGTGTCAATTTTTTGGCATTCCATTCTCTGGAAGTGATTTTTACTCTTCTGCATTTTCAATGGACAAGGTTATAACAAAAATTCTATTAAAAGAAAATAGTATACCGATGGTGGATTTTAAATATACAACAAAACCTAGTGAAGATTTTTTTAAAAAATGCGAAGAAGAATTAAGCTATCCCATGATAGTGAAACCTGCAAGATTAGGTTCAAGCATAGGTATTTCAAAAGTTGACAATAGAGAAGGACTAAAAGAGGCAATAGAGCTTGTTCTTAAATTTGATGATAAAGTACTGGTGGAAAAGTGGATTGATGCAAAAGAAGTAAATTGCGCAGTAATGGGTTATAAAAACATTTTGGTGTCAAAGCTTGAAGAAATAGTAAAAGAAAAAGAACTTTTTGACTTTGAGGAAAAATACTTTAAAAAAGGAAAAAAATTTTCCAATCATATTATTCCGGCAAACCTGGATGAAAAATTAGCAAAAGAGGTAAAAAAAGTAGCTATAGAAACATTCAAGGCATTGGAATGTGCAGGAAATGTAAGGATAGATTTTCTAGTAACAGACAAAGTATACGTAAACGAAGTAAATTCTATACCAGGTGCACTAGCATTTTATCTGTGGCAACAAAGTGGTTTTACATTTTCACAAATAATAGATAACATGATAAACATAGGACTTGAAAGGGCCAAAGATAAAGAAAATAAAATCTTATCTATCAATACAAATCTTTTAAATTTAAAGGTGGGTAAATGATACACTATGAAATAATCCCTAAAGGTAAAAAAAATATACTTTTCTTGCACGGTTGGGGTGCAGATTTTTCTTATTTTAAACCAATTGCAGAAAAATTAGAATATACCTCAATACTGGTTGATTTACCCGGTTTTGGAAAAAGTTCAAAACCTCCTTTTGTAATGTCTAGTTTTGATTATGCAAATACTATTGAAAATTTTATTGAATCATTGAACTTAGATAGCATATCTTTGATAGGACACTCTTTTGGCGGAAAGATTGCCGCTATTTTGGCCTCAAAAAATCCAAAATGGCTTGATAAATTAGTAATAATTTCTGCACCTGGTATAAGAAGAAAAAACTTAAAGTTAAGATGCAAAGTATTAACTTATAAATTACTGGTAAAAGTATTTAAATTTTTAAACCTCAACACACAATATTTAAGAGAAAGATTTGGTTCTGAAGATTTCAAAAATTCTAAAGGTATAATGCGCGAAATTTTAAAAGTCGTGGTAAATGAAGACATATCCGAGGAATTAAAGAAAATAAAAAGTGAAACGCTAATTATTTGGGGCGACCTAGACAATGCTGTCTCCTTTGATGTTGTAAAAGAATTTGAAAGATTAATCCAAAATTCAAAGCTTATAATCTATAAAAATGTTTCACACTTTCCATTTTTGGAAAATTACGACAGATTCTTAAACGATTTAAAAATATTTTTAGGAGGATAATATGCTTGAAAAGATATTTTTGCTCCTATTTGTTTCAAATTTTGTAATTAGATCCCTTTACTCTCTTCATATGCTACAACTTGAAGAATATTCCGAAAAAAAATATTTAAAATGGATATTTTCACATCTTAACAGGTACTTGGTTAATCTACTATTTGTACTATCTATTGTCTTTTATTTTTTCAACCTGTACATTGCAATTGCGTTGCTGGTAATTTCAATATACGTTGACTTGCGATACTTTGTTTTGGTTAAAAAGAAAAAACCACTTGTTTTCACAAAACGCCTAAGAAGATTATTATACGTTTCATACGCAATTTTTGGTTTTTGTTTACTATGGACTATACATTCAAGCAGTTTATTATCCGAATCTATTTTATTTTTCATAAGCTTATTTAACTCATTTTATTATTTTTTAATAAATGCGTTAATGCTTCCTATCGAACGCTTAATCAATGAATACTACTACAAAGATGCTAAAAGAAAGATAAAACATCTAAAACCACAAATTATAGCCGTAACGGGAAGCTATGGGAAAACAAGTACAAAATACTTTCTTACCCATCTCATTAGCGAACACTACAAAACACTTATGACGCCGGAAAGCTACAACACTACAATGGGAATTACAAAAGTAATCCGCGAAAAACTAGATAAGTCGCACGAAATATTTGTCGTAGAGCTTGCGGAAAATGACAACTACGGATATGATAAATTACTTGACTTACTTCACCCAGATATATCCATATTAACTTCTATTGGTATACAACACCTTGAAGAATTTCACAGTATGGAAAATATAATAAAAAATTTTAAAAACTACCTAACAGATAAGAGGATAGGGAAAAAAATTGTAGTAAATTTAGACGATGAAAACATAGAAAAATTAATAAAAGATATAGGTGCAGAGGTTATAACTTGTGGAATAAAAAATGAAAAAGCACAATACAAGGTAAAAGATTTAAGACTGGAAAAAGATGGCTCACAATTTATACTTAAAACTCCCAACAACCAAGAGTTTGAAATAAAAACGAATGTATACGGAAAGGAAAATATAATAAATTTACTACTTTCCATTGTTAGCGCTTTTGAATTAAAGGTACCAGTAGAGGAAATAATAGAAAGGGCTAAAAATATAGTCAAACCAAAACACAGACTAGAAATAGTTAGAGACGATACAATAACTGTAATAGATGATACCTTTAATTCGAATCCAAAGGGGTTTAAAATGGCACTTGAATATTTATCACTTTTTAATTATAGAAGAAAGATATTAGTAACTCCTGGTTTTGTGGAATTAGGAGAAAGAGAAGACGACGAACATTACAAATTGGGAAAATTAATATCAAAGTACGTAGATGTTGTATTTTTGGTGGATAAAAAAAGAACAAAAAAGATTTTAGAAGGACTAAATGATGCTGGGTTTAAAGGAGAAGTCTTTGTTGTAAATTCCTTGGATGAAGTTATCGAAAAATTTAAAACATTTCTAAAACAAGGTGATGTAATATTATTTGAAAATGATCTTCCCGATAACTACGCATAACCCCCCAAAACGGGGGGGTGGATGGTGTGGTGTCCATGTTGGCACTTTTCACTTTTTTGCCAAAATATGTTTTATAGTAAGTATTCCAGAAGTAATATCTTGATTTTCTACTATTATAGTCTCTGGCACTTTTAGTGGGACAGGCGAAAAATTCCAGATTGCCTTTATCCCTTTTTTTATTAGTAAATTTGCTACCTCTTGAGCGCTTTCTTCTGGAACACAGATAATACCTATCCTTACTTTAAATCTTTTTATAACCCTCTCAAGGAAAGACAAGGGGAGAACAGAAAGTTCTCCCACAAAACTTCCTATTTTTTTTGGGTCATTATCAAATATTGCTACAACTTTTACTCCCATCTTTTCAAAGCCCATATATTTTGCAAGAGCACTTCCCAGGTTTCCTGCACCAACTATTATTAAATTTTCTAAGACCCTTGTCCCAAACAACTTACCAAGTTCTTCTACAAGTAGAGGGATATGATAGCCTTTTTTGGGTTTTCCCGTAATATCAAGATACGTAAAATCTTTTCTCACTTGCTCTGGTTTTATGTTAAATTTCTTTGCAAGCTCATCAGATGATATATAATCTTCATCGATTTGCATCAAATACGCATAGTACTTTTTTAGTCTTTCAAAAGTGGGTTTAGGCACATATATGGGCCATTTATCCTTTTTTGACATCCTCCTTTAACACCTCTTTTATTTTTTCGATGTTTGCCTCAGATACTATTTTATCATTCACAACTACATTTGGAGACTTTCCACAATTTTCCAAACAAAATGTGCCCTTTATCTCCAAGTCTTTAGCCCATTCTTCTTCATTTGCCAGTTTAATAAGTTCTGAAAGAATTTCATATGAACCTTTTGAATAACAAGATGTTCCCAAACACACCTTTACCGTTGTTTTCTTTTCTTTTTCAATTGGTAATGGGAGAATTTCTATATCACCATTGTTAATCCTTTTTCTATTTTTATAGGTTGTATGCAACACTTCATGTGCTATATGACTAAGTGGTTCTTTTAAATATTTTTCGTATAGCGACAACATGTGATAATTTTCAGTCGGTGATATTAAAACATCAATACCTACTACTTCACTTAATATTTTTGAGCGTTTTGTCCTTACCCTTGTATCATTTGGATATGGTTGTCCTCCTCCACCAATACATCCAAAATCACATGCCATAACCTCAACTATATCCACTTTTAAATTTCCTTCTTTTATTTTATCTATAACCTTCCTTGTGTTTCCAAGTCCAAAAACCACAACTCCAGTTATACTCTTTCCATTCTTTGTCTTTACTGTTGTAATCCTTATTCCTTTTTCTAATTCCTCTGTTTTAACACTCTCAACTTCAAGTTCATCTTCCAAAACATTTAGTACACTTGAAAACACTCCACCAGTTTTTCCAAAGCTAAGCCCTGATTGAGATGAAAGACCATATGGTCTATCAAATGGAACAGGTGGTATGTCTTTTAAATTAAAACCACTGGATCTAATGATTTGTGACAATTCCTTAGTTGTAATTACAACATCTACTTCACCAGAAAGTTCTTCTCTTTCTGCTTCAAATTTCTTGGCAGTACAAGGCATTATCGAAACGAGGTATATATCTTCTGGATCTATTCCTATTTCTTTTGCATAATATCTCTTTATTATGCTTCCCAAAGCTTGTTGCGGAGACTTAACAGAAGATAAATTTTCCAAAAATTCCGGGTAATTGTGTTCGGCAAACTTTACCCATCCCGGACAACAAGATGTAAATTGAGGTAATTTCTCACCTTTTTCTAGCCTTTCTTTAAATTCATGTGCTTCCTCGTAAGCCACCAAATCCGCTGCAAAGGCCACATCAAATACTTTATTAAAACCTATAGACTTTAAGAAATTTACTATTCTTCCTGCTGTTACTACATCATTCTCAAGTCCTAACTCCTCTTGAATAGATGCCCTGACAGCCGGTGCCATCATTCCAATTATGTATTTTCCCTCTTCCATGGCCTTGTAAACTTTTTGTATGTCATTTCTAAATGTTAATGCACCAGTTGGACAGTGAGCAACACATTGTCCACAAAGGACACAATTTGTATTTGCAAGTTCTTCGCCAAATGCTGGCATAACTTGTGCCTCAAAACCCCTAAATGCAAAATCTATAGCCCCAATTGATTGAACTTCATCACAAACTCTTACGCAATCTCCACATAGGATACACTTTGAATTATCTCTGATTATTATAGAAGAATAATCTATAATATTAGATTTATCTAATTTGTCAAATCTTACTTTCCTAATTCCAAACTCCTCTGCATACTTTTGCAGTTTACAATTTCCATTTCTCTCACACGTTGTACAATCTCTGTTGTGTGATGCAAGTAGTAATTCTAAAATTCCTCTCCTCATTTCATAAATCTCAGGTGTATGTGTTTTTACATTCATACCTTCGTATGGCTTAATAGAACACGAAGTCATTAATTGCCCATCTACCTCAACTATACACATTCTACAAGCACCATATATGGACGTTTCAGAAAGATAACAAAGATTTGGAATTTCAATACCAACATCTCTCAAAGCTTCTAAAAGGTTTCTAGCGTTATCATTAATAATGGTTTCTTTACCATTAACTATTATCTTCACTACAATCGCCTCCTATTATACCAATTCTATAGCGTTAAATTTACACTTTTCAAAACAAATGCCACATTTAATACATTTTTCCTGGTCTATTACATATGGTTTTCCTCTTTCCCCGCTAATAGCATTTTGTGGACATGCCCTTGCACAAAGGCTACAACTTTTACACAAATCCGGGTTTATGACATACTTCCTTAAGGCTGTACATGTTCCACTTGGACATTTTCCGTTTATATGTTCAACATATTCATCTCTAAAGTGCTTTAAAGTGCTAAGAATCGGATTTGGAGCGGTTTTCCCAAGACCACATAATGACGCTTTTTTGATTATTTGAGATAGATCTTCTAGATTTCTCAAATCTTCCTCCGTTGCCTTACCTTGTGTAAATTTTTCCAATATGCTATATGCTTGCATTGTACCTTCTCTACATGGTACACACTTTCCGCATGACTCCCTCTTTGTAAAATCAAGGAAAAATCTTGCAACTTCCACCATACAACTATCTTCCGTAATAGCAACAATTCCACCTGAACCTACCATCGCATCAACCGATTTCAAAGTATCGTAATCTAATGGTAAATCAAAGTATTTTTCAGGCAGACATGCTCCAGATGGCCCACCAATTTGTATTGCTTTGAGTTTTTTCCCATCTGTTGTACCACCACATATATTCTCAAGAATATACCTAATTGTAGTTCCAAATTGTATTTCAATTATCCCAGTAAGTTTCAAAGGTCCTGTTACAGAAAACATTTTAGTACCTGGAGATTTTTCCACTCCATTTCTTCTATATTTTTCGACACCGTCTCTTATTATCTTTGGAACATTTGCATATGTTTCTACATTATTAATCAACGTTGGATAACCAAAAAGTCCTCTTTGAGCAGGAAATGGAGGTCTGGGTCTTGGAACTCCTCTTTTCCCCTCAATTGATGCAAGAAGTGCCGTTTCTTCACCACAAACGAATGCACCTGCACCTTCTTTTACTTCCACATCAAATGAAAAACCTGTTCCAAGAATATTTTCACCAAGGAGTCCCAAAGATTTTGCATCTTTTATAGCTTTATTAAACATTTCAACTGCTATTGGATATTCCGCACGTATATACGCGTATCCTTTTTGTGCTCCAATTGTATATGCAGCTATAATCATTCCCTCAAGAACTGAATGTGGATCTCTTTCAAGTAACGTCCTGTTCATAAACGCACCTGGATCCCCTTCATCGGCGTTACACACTACAAACTTTTTATCTCCCTTTGCATTATATGCAAATTCCCACTTTAGTCCTGTTGGAAACCCTCCTCCGCCTCTACCACGCAATCCCGAATCCTTTATGGTCTTTATAACCTCTTTTCTATCCATAGAAGAAATTACCTTAATCAACGATTTATAACCTCCACGCCCCATGTAATCCTCTATCTTTTCACACTCACTTGTCCCAATTCCTTCCATGACGTAAAAAGTCTGATTTTTAAAGAAAGTCGCATCTTCCAATCTTTTAACCTTTTTACCGGTTACAGAATCTGTAAGCAATAACCTTTCAATTATTTCTCCTCTTTTAATGGTTTTTTCCACTATCTCTTCTACATCTTCAACTCTTACATGATGATATGTTATCCCGCTTGGGGTAAATTTCACAAGAGGACCAAGAGAACAAAGTCCACAACATCCTGTTTTTTTGACTACCGGATGATCAGAATCATCATCCATTGTTTCAACTTTTACATTCAATCCTTTTTCCTTTAAAACCTCAACAAATCTTTTATATACTTTTCTTGAACCACTCGCAGTACAACCTGTACCTACACATACATAAATCTTCTGTTCTTTTAACTTTTTTTCTCTTAACTCTTGTTGTTTTTCTATGTATTCAAGTGCTTCTGTAATATTTTTAAACATATTATCTATCATCTCCTTCTTTAATTTTTCTTAAGATCTCCTTAGTTTTTTCAGGAGTGAGTTTTCCATATACTTCACCGTTTATGACCATAGCAGGTGCAAGCGCACATGCCCCTAAACACCCCACCTTATCAAGACTAAACTTCAAATCTTGAGTTACTTCTCCAGGTTTAATACCAATTTCCTCTTCAATTGCTTTAACAAGTTTCATAGATCCTTCCATATGACACGCTGTACCATCACAAATCAAAATTGTGTATTCTCCTTTAGGCTTAAGAGAAAATTGTGCATAAAACGTAGCAACGCCAAATATTTTTGCAGGTGGTATCTCAAGTGCGACTGACAAATAATTTACTATTTCCTTTGGTATATGTCTGTATTCTTTCTGTACATCGAGCAATATTTTTATCAAATTCTTTTTCTCGTAGTTATGTTTTTTTAAAATTTCTTCAACCTTCTCAAAGGTCCTCTCCACCAAAGTCACCTCCTAAAAATATTCAATGTTAACAATTTTTCCTTTCTCTTCAAGTATTTTTGAAATATCGCTAATGAGCCTAAATTTTAAAGAAATATCATGTGTAAAAAGTGGATTCTGATGAGCAGGGTTTATTGCTCGTCCAACAAAAAAATTTATTATATCGGCCCATTCAAACAGTTCAATCATCTTTTTTGCCCCCACTCCCAGTTCATTAGACTGATTTTCATAGTATCTAAATACCTGTGTAAGTGTAATAATTCCCTCTGTTACTAAATCTATTCCTTCCATATACCCTATAGGCGGTGATATCTTTGAAATACTCCTTACATCTATATCAATCTTTTTACCCGATATTTTCTCAACAATTTGACCAGTTGTTCCTCCACAAACTATCTTTTTTCCTTTTGAACACAAAAGCTTTCTTACCACTAATTCATCATTTTTCTCATCTTCAGGAGGACCTACCATGACTGTAAGTATTCTCTTTTCTCTAATTTTTAACCCCGCTATCAGTGCATCGTCCCCCTTTGTTCCCTTATCCAACCTTCTTACTAGGTTTATCATATGATTAACTATGTTTTTGTGAGCAATTTTATTCCTCAATAAATTTTTAAGTTCAAATTTTATGTTTTTTTCACCAAAACCAAAAGGATATTTATCCGAACCCATACCAGCTTGAGAAATCCCATCTGTCATCAAAAAGATTGAGTCTCCTATATTCACTTCTATTTCGCTTATGTACAAACTTTTATCATCAACCTTTTTTTTTATCTTTTTCAACGGTACAAGTCTATCACCTTTAAAATAAAATATTAATGGAAATTCATATTCAAAGATGGTACACCTTTTGTTTCTATAATCAACTAAACAAGTGGCAAGTGTAGAATAACTAATTTTCCTTACTTTACATGTTGGAAGTGTGGATAATATAGAACTAAATACCTCTTCTATTGGAATATTATTAAAGACCATGGTTGTTGCCATTGTTGCAGTTAAAGTTGAAAGTATATTTGCCTTCACACCACTTCCAAGACCGTCAGAAACACTCACTACACATTTTTCCTCGTTTCTCTTGATCTTTATAGAATCTCCACAAACCCATTCTCCTCGTTTGTTTTTAGATAAAAAGTTAATTTCACACGTAATCATTACTAATCCTCCATGAATTTCTTGAATTCCATAAAACGGGATTTTGTTTCGGCAATCGATTCACCTAGAAGTCCTGCTATCTCTTGGGCTAACAACATTTGCTTATTCAACACATCTTCTATTTTCTCTATCGTTTGTATTTTTAAACGCTTCATTTTCTCTTCTTGTTCTAATTGCTTTGTAACATCCGTTAAAATGAATACTTCCCCACTATTTTCAGGTAGAATAAACCTCTTTGCCAAAAATTTATGTAATTTTCCATTTATTTCTATTTCTTTTAGAAAATTATCTTTTATGTCTTTAATTAATTCCATAACCTTATTGTTTGAAAGACTCATAAATATTAATCTTGCAATTTTATTCTTGTAAGTTATCTTTCCGTTTTGCGATATGATTATAAGATTTGGAGTTTCTTCAACTACCATATTACTCACACTTGAAACCTTCTCTATTAAATATGTCACACACATTTCCTTTTCCGCTTTATTTGAAAGCACGGCAATTGCCTTTTCACGGCAGGTATCATATCCACAAGCGCTACAATTTAATTCCTTAGACTTATCACTCTTCCCCATGGA
Organism: Thermosipho sp. 1070; assembly: GCF_001682135.1. Lineage (NCBI taxonomy): Bacteria > Thermotogati > Thermotogota > Thermotogae > Thermotogales > Fervidobacteriaceae > Thermosipho > Thermosipho sp. 1070. The sequence goes on from NZ_CP007121.1 coordinate 653,340, forward strand.
ATTAAGCACATTTTGAATTTCTTCTTCCGAAAAAAACATCTCTTTCTTTTTATTTGAAAAAGTTCTATTAAGATTCACATCTAAATTCAAAAAAACATCACTTTTTGGCAATTTTTCAATGCATTTATTAAGTTTCACTCTCTTCTCAATAAGGCTTATATCTTTTCTTGTTGCAGGTCCTTCAATACAACCACCCACACAAGCAGACATTTCAATAAAGTAGTTGTTATCAAGTTTTTTTAGTCTAGAAAGAAAATCTTTAATATTTTCGATTCCCTCGACAATTAAGTGATTTTCCAATTTTACGTTTTTAACTATTCCACTAGTAATAGGATAATATCTGCCATTAGTTGGATATGGTGGATCAGGATATTCTTCCGTATCAATATTGACTAAGATTTCTTCAAGCTCTTCAAATGTTAGTACCACGTCAAAATAATCTTCAAGTTCTCTCTTTTTTGCAATACACGGTCCTAAAAAAACAAGTGGAAGATCTCCAAATAACTTTCTCAAAATTTTTGCATGTGCAATTGCAGGCGATAAAACAGGTGCTAAAAACTCTAACTTTTCTGGAAAATATTTTTCCACCAATTCAACAACTACGGGACATGCAGTAGAAATTACACTTTTTCCAAATTTTCTATACTCTTTTGATACCAATTCTGCTCCAAGTGATGTCTCATTCACAATAGCACCATTCTTCTTTAAAAAAGCTATAACTTTAAATGGATTATCAAAATGAGCAAAAAAAGACGGTGCAATTGAAACTACAAATTTTTTACCAAATAACTTCGTCAACAAATCAACATTTTTCAAATAGTTCTTGGCATCTTGAGGACAAATCTCAATACATTTACCACAAAGTATACATTCACTATCAATTACAAAAGACTTATTATCCGAAAAAGATATGGATTTAACAGGACAATTTCTCAAACATTTATAACAATATTTACAATTCGCTTCATTTGAAATAATAAATTTTTCCATATTATTCCCCTTCTTTAATGAATTTTTTCACAATTTTTTGGACATTTTCTGGGGAAACGTTAGAAATAAGCTTTCCGTTTATTTCAATATTTATTCCTTTTTCACACTTTCCAAAACAAAGTGATCCATACAATTGCAGATTTTCTATATTTAAAGCTTTTATCTTTTCCACTACTTCATATGAACCTTTTAAATGACAAGAACTTCCCATACATATTCTTATAACCATATTTTCACCTATCGTGAAATTTATAACGTTATTTTTTTCACTATAATTGTAAAACAAGAAAATATATTTGTCAACAAAAAAGTCTTGGATTTTTCCAAGACTTTTTATACAATTAAAAATCAAATATTAAGGAAAACAAAAAATGAGATAGACAACACTACTTTCACCAAGAAACGAAAATTATTTCATATATTTTTTATTAAAATGCACAATCTTACCCCTCATTTGGCTCATAAACCTCATAAGGTGCAAATACTAAAAAACCAACCGAAATTATCGCAGTTATAATAGTTGCAAAAAGAAATATAAAGTGTGCAGCAATATGATCAAGTAAAAAGCCATATATTACTGCACCTAATGGAACCATAACTTGAGAAAAAACTTCCAATGTTGAAAAAACCCTTGATCTTATACTCGATGGAGTCATAAGTTGTAAATTAGTAGATATAGGAACATTAACTTGCACGTTGAAAAAACCAAAAAAGAAGTATATAACACCTACAATCCAGAAAAATTGCATCACAGAAAAATTCTTTAAGACATCTGGGAATATAAAATACGAAAATGCAAAAAGTAGCAATATTTGAATGATTAACCCTTGTGTCATCAGTGCTCTATTCTTTAGTTTATTTAAGAATGAAACAATTGCTATATTCCCCAAAAGCATACCAAATGTAAAAAACGTTTGCACAAGCCCGTATTGTTGTGCACTCATCTTCACAACCTGCCTCAAAACATATGGTTCTACTACTTGCAATAAAGGAGCCATCAAAAAGTTGGTAACCATTGCAAAGGTAAACAAAAACTTTAAGCTTCTTTTGTTTACAATAAACAAAAGTCCTTCCTTAAATTCTACAAAAAACGTCTTTATCGAAAGTTCCTCTTTTTTTGATAGATGCGGTCTGTAATTAATAAACATTTCGCTTAACGCGGAAAAGACAAATGATAACCCATTAAATAAGAATACTAAAGAAATCCCAAAAAACCCATACACTACCCCTCCAAGAATTGGGCCTATTATCATTGAAAATGAGTTTACACCACCTAAAATAGAATTTGCACTTCTTAAATCTTCTTCTGAAACTATATCCGGAAGCATTGCAGTTGTAGCCGCACCAAAAAAACCATCCAAAACGGAAACAATTGCCTGAATCACAAATAAACCAACCATATTGAGTAGGTTTCCAAATGACATTGCAGAAAGTAATAGTATTAATCCACCTCTAATTAGATCAGTTAATACCATAATATTTTTTCTGTTAAACCTGTCACCAAGCACCCCAGAAAAGGGGGCTGCAAAAAGTCTTGGCAATATTCCAAGGAGTGTAAATATACCCATTGCAGCTCCTGAACCCGTTTTATCCAATATGTACAATGGAATTGCTATCATTTGAATTCCAGAACCTATAAGTGAAACAAATCTTCCAAATATAAATAGTACAAAATTTTTATTCAAGATTGTTTTCTTCACAGTTTATCACTCCTGAATTTAAAATACCTCTTCCTGAAATAGTCTCACAACCAATAAACCCTGCACTAAGAGTCCCATTGAGAATTATTTCTTCTGCGTTTACATTTCCAGTGCTTATCTTCCCAGATTCATTTACTATTATTTTTTCTGCATTTATATTCCCACACTTTAGCAAACCAGATACTTCTAATTCCTCAACTTGTAAATTGCCACAAGCAACTTCACCAATAACTATCATATTTTCCGTATATATGTTGTTGCAAACAAGTTTTCCTTTAATTATTATTTCTTCTGCATTTATATCCTCTTCAATCTTCAATGATTTTCCTTCTTCAACTATCAATGTATTATATTTTTTCTTCTTTTTACCATTAGCCTCTTTCATCTTCATACCCGAAAAAAATGGTTTTATAATCTTAAAGACACCTTTTAAAAGCAGGTTGTTAACTCTTGTTAACCCACCATATACCTTAGGTGGTCTTCCACTTTCTCTACATGCAACTATATTTAGACTACCATGTATGATTCCTCCATTCCAATTAACCCTAGAACCAACAACGTTTAGATCACCATCTATTTCTCCTGAAAAGGTGAGTTTTCCAAAAACTATGGAGCAATCTCCTGCTACTTTTCCCTTTATTATAGCCTCTCCATTTACAATGTTTAAATCCCCTTGAAAATTTTCTGTTTCATCGATTACAGTTACCTCACCAACTATAGGCTCCTCTGAAGTGTCTGTCGTCTGATAAAAATCCTTGTTTTCTTCTTTTGATTTAATTGCATTTATTAACGCCTCAGCCTCTTCTGCTGATATTTCCCCATTTTGAAGTGCCTCAAGCACTTTTTTTATATCATCCATCTTTATCTCCCTCCCCTTTTTTCTTTAATATATTAAGAGCATCTTCAACGCTTATAACTCCCTTTTTCAATTTTTCAAATACATCCTCTGATCCCTCTGTTTCAGAACTCTCAAATGGTTTTAACCCCATTTTATTTAACAATTTCTCAAGTTTTCCCCTAAGCGTAAAGTATCCTATACCAGTAATCCTCTCCATTTCTTTCAGATTCCCCCTACTCCTTAAGAAAAGAATTATAAATTTCATATCTTCTTCATCTAAAAATGCAAGGGGGGAAACTGTAAAAACCCCAGAAACAGTCACATTATCATGTTGACATTTCAACTGTGTGACTTTCATAATATTTCCACATACAGGACATTTTGGTAACAATTTATCACCCCTTTAAAAATTTAGTCATATCAAACAAAAAAATTGTAAAACATCCATATCTTTATCAAAATTTTTCATGCCTTTTTCAAAAAAATTATACTCTTTTCAAAAAAATATGTCAAGCAAACAAAAATTTTTTTAATAACCTAAAAATTATTTAAAACAAAAACTTGCTCAGTCTTTATTGACAATTAAATGATTTTTGATAAAATTACACTAGAATAGTGCCAACGTAGCTCAATCGGTAGAGCGGCGCATTCGTAATGCGTAGGTTGCGGGTTCGAGTCCCGCCGTTGGCTCCGTCCCCCCTAATTAGGGGGATTTTTTATTTTGGTGTAAAATATATGTGAGGTGATAAAAATGGAAAAAAGCAACTTTATTGATAAAGTTGTTATTTATGTAAAAGGTGGAAAAGGTGGAGATGGTTCTGCAAGTTTCAGACACGAAAAATACGTGCCAAAAGGTGGTCCAGATGGCGGTGATGGTGGAAATGGAGGATATGTTTTTTTGAAAGCAAATTCAAATTTATCAACCCTTTTACCCGTTTCCGAAAAGAAAAAGTATATAGCAGAAAATGGTGAAAACGGGAAGGGAAAAAAGATGCACGGAAAAAATGGAAAAGATGTAATAATCGATGTGCCTGTTGGAACAATCGTAAAAGACTTTGAAACTGGTGAAATAATAGCTGACTTAAATAAAGACGGTATGATTGTCTGTGTAGCTAGAGGTGGTCGTGGTGGAAGGGGAAATGTACACTTTAAATCTCCAACAATGCGTGCACCAAAAATTTCCGAAAGAGGATCAGAAGGAGAAGAAAGAAAATTACTATTGGAATTAAAACTTCTTGCAGATGTTGGATTAGTTGGTTATCCTAACGTTGGAAAAAGTTCTTTTATTTCAAGAATAAGTAATGCAAAACCTAAAATTGCAAATTATCCTTTTACCACATTAATTCCAAATTTAGGTGTAGTTCAAGTTGAAAAATTTCAATTTGTTGTTGCAGACATACCGGGGTTAATAAAAGGGGCAAGTAAAGGAGTTGGTTTGGGAAATGTTTTTCTAAGACACGTTGAAAGATGCAGCGTTATAGCTCATATATTGGACATTTCAGGTATTGAAGGTAGAAATCCAATAGAAGATTATTTTGATATTAGAAATGAATTAGAATACTTTAGCAAAGATTTAGCACAAAAAGATGAAATTATAATAGCCAACAAGATAGATTTGCTCGATAAAGATGAACTTGAAAAAAGGATTAAAAAGTTAAAAGAAAAATTGGGAAAAGAAATTTATCCAATAAGTGTATACACTGGAGAAGGCATAAAAGAAGTTTTATACAAACTTGCCGAAATAGTAAAAGAAAGTAAAAAACTTAATGTCTCCAAAGAAACCAATCAAAAAATTGAAAGACCAAAACCTGTTTGGATAGAACTTCCAGAAAAATTCGTTATTGAAATTCAAAAAGAAGATAACGACTTTATCGTAACAGGCACATATGTTGAAGCATGGGCCAAAAGATTGAATTTATCTCAAAAAGATGGTTTTAACAAATTCATGGAACTTCTTGAAAGGAATGGTTTAGACAAAAAATTAAGGGAGGCAGGGGCAAAAGATGGAGACACAGTTTGGATTGCCAAAAGAGCTTTTGAATTTAAAGAATAGTCTTGTGATTTTCGGTGGTTCCTTTAACCCACCACACAATGGTCATATAGTTATTGCACAACTTGTAAGGGAAATGTTTAAAAGTGCTGATTTTCACATTGTGACAAGTGCAACTCCTCCTCACAAAAGTGTAGAAGTACCATTTAAAACAAGGTATCTTCTAACCAAAAAGGCCTTTGAAAAGATGGAAAATGTAAAAGTAAGCGACATTGAACACAGATTAGGCGGTATAAGTTATGCAATAAATACCATCGAACATTACGAAAAAACATATGAAAACATTTTTTTTCTCGTGGGAGAAGATGCCTTATACTCCATTGAAAAATGGTATAGATACGAAGATATATTAAAAAAAGCAAAAATGATTGTATATCCCAGATTCAAAGATAAATCTTTGGTAAAAAAAGTTGAAAAGTGGAATTCGATATATCTTTTAGATTTACCTTTAATACAGATTTCTTCCACAACTATCAGAGAAAGGATAAAGAAAGGACTTAGCGTATACGGTTTTGTCCCAGAATCAATCATCCCACTAATTGAGGAGGTATATTGTGATAGGTAAGGTGGGACTTGCTCCAATGGCAGGTGTCACAAATTGGAGTTTTAGAACCCTTTCCTTTGAATTCGGTGCAGAATTTGCATACACAGAAATGATAAGTGCGGAAAGTATAATCAGAAAATTAAGTGTAAATGAAAAATACTTTCCCAGAAAAGAAGAAAAAGAAAAAGTGGCAATCCAAATATTTGGTTCGGATCCATTTGTAATGGCACAGTCAGCTTATATTGTTGAAAAAAGAGGTGCCTGGATAGATATAAATGCAGGATGTCCTGTGAAAAAAGTTATAAAAAAAGGGGCAGGTAGTGCTCTATTAAAAGACTTAAAAAAACTAAAAAAAGTTATAGAAGAAGTTAAAAAAAATGTAAAAACAAAAGTTTCCGTTAAAGTACGTCTGGGGTTTGAAAAAGATGAATTTGAAAAAATATACGACACTGTTGTTGAAGCAGGTGCTGATATGATAGCCGTACATGGCAGAACTGCAAAACAGATGTACACGGGTAAAGCAAAGTGGAATATAAAAAATAAAGGGTATATACCTTTTTATATCAACGGAGATATATTTTCTTTTGATGATATCAAAGCTGCAATGGAAATTTCTGGAGCAAATGGTGTTTTAATAGCAAGAGGCGCAATAGGAAATCCCTGGATATTTAGTGGAAAAAAACCAAAAATTTGTGAAAAAAAAGATACAATCTTACATCACATTGACTTGCTTTATTTTGAAGTAAGAAATAAAGCACCATGTGAATTTAGAAAGTTTGTATCGGGATATACAAAAAACTTACCAATGGCAAGACAATTTAGAGCAAAAGTTATGAAAATAGAAGATGTTGAAGAATTAAAACTGGCATTTAAAGAATTCTTTTTATCTTTTTCTACTTAATTTTTACAAGTTTTTTTTAAGTTTTAATAAGCAATTCTCTGATAGGAATTTTCCTATTCATAGAATAAAATATTAAATGAGGTGATATAGTGAAAAAATTAATATTCTTATTTTTGTTATTATCTTACATTTCTTTCTCAAACATAGTACTTTTTATCTATCACAGGTTTGACGATGAAAGATATCCCACAACAAATACTTGGACAAGTGAACTTGAAATGCACATAAAGACCGTTAAAAAATTAGGGTATAAAATATGGACACTAAAAGACCTTGAAGATTACGTTTATGGAAAAAAAGAAGAAGAAAATGCCGTAATTTTTACAATTGATGATGGATACGTAACTACCTATACAAAAGCCTTCCCCGTTTTCAAAAAATACAATGTGCCTTTCTCCGTATTTTTGTACTTTGAAGGAGTAGGTATATCAAAGGAATATCTTACCTGGGAAATGGTAAAAGAAATGTCAAAGTATGGTGTTGAATTTGGTCATCACTCTTATTCACACGATAAATTCCCATTTAAAGATATTGACTACTTTGAAAAAGATTTAATAAAGGGAATAAAAATTTGGAACAAGCATATGGATACTCCATTAAAATATTACGCCTATCCATATGGATATTACAACAAAAAGATGATAGAAGTTTTAAAAAAATACAACTTCAAACTTGCATTTATACAACTCCCTGGCCCTTTCACAAGGGAAATATCAGCATACGAAATACCCAGAGAACCACTATTACAAGACTGGGCAACAAAATCGCATCTAATATACGTACTATCAAGAAAACCACTAGTTTTAAAGAAAAAACCTTATTTTTGGAAAAATGGAAAGTTATACGTTAAAACAAATCTAAAAGGCTATTCAAATCCCGTTGTATACATAAGGGAAAAGGGCATAGTGGAAAGCTCCTTTAAAAATGACATACTAGAAGCCGGCCCTTTTGAAATTCAAAATAGGGTAAATAGTTTAATGATAAGTGTAAGGGGAAAGGATAAAAAAGAATATGTAAGATATTATTTAATATTAAAGGAGGTCTTTCAATGAATATCATCGATGAAATTCCATCATCAAAGACTTTAGAAATAAACGCAACTGCCAAGAAGCTAATAAGTCAAGGCAAAGACGTAATTAACCTCACAACGGGTGAACCTGATTTTCCCACACCAGATATAATAAAGAAAAAAGCCATTGAAGCACTTGAAAAGGATTTTACAAAATACACGGATAGCAAGGGAATCCCTGAACTTAGAAAAACCATCTCAATACTTTTGGAAAGAAAAAATATTTCATTTTCAAAAGACGAAATAATCGTAACAAATGGAGGAAAACAAGCCTTATTTAATTCCCTGTTATCCATTGCCGAAAAAGGTGATGAAATAATACTAATATCTCCATTTTGGGTCAGCTACCCACCTATGGTTATTCTCGCCGGGGCCACTATAAAAATTCTAGAAACAAGTTTTGAAAACAATTTCCACCCCAATATAGATAAACTAAAATCTTTAATCTCTAAAAAAACAAAAGCCATAGTTGTAAACTCTCCAAATAACCCCACGGGAACAGTCTATCCAGAAAATATAATAAAAGAAATTGCAGATATTGCAAATAAAAACAATATTTTTGTCATAACAGATGAAGTTTACGACGTACTCGTATACGACGGTAAATACGCATCTTTGACAAAATTTGTAAATCCCGAAAATCTCATATATATCAATGCCTTTTCCAAATCATATGCAATGACTGGTTGGAGAATTGGATACGTTGCAACAAAAAACAAATCCATCCTAAAAAGGATTGCAAAAATACAAGCCCACAGCACTTCAGGTATAAATTCTATTGCACAATATGCTGCACTTGGAGCACTAAATGCGGACAACTCGTATATGATAAAGGAATTTAAGAAAAGAAAAGACTTTGTGGTAAAAAAAGCCAAAGAACTGGGACTTAGATTTGTAGAGCCAAAGGGAGCATTTTATCTTTTCTTTGAAGTTAATATAGATGATGAATTATTCTGCAAAAAACTTTTAGAAGAAAAGCTAGTAGCATTGGTACCAGGCAGTGCTTTTAATGCAAAAGGATTTGTTAGAATGTCTTTTGCAAATTCCCTTGAAAATATTAAAAAAGCATTTGAAAGACTTGAAGAATTCTTAAGGGGGTAATCCCATTTATTTTTTGAGGTGAAAATATGATAGATGTAAAATTTTTACCTGAAAAACTAAGAAAAGCTCAGGTAATTGTAGTTATTGATGTATTAAGAGCTACTACTACAATGGTTACAGCCATTGCAAATGGCTGTAAATACATAAAACCTGTGGAAACACTTGAAAAAGCTCGAAAATTCAAAGGTGAATTTCTCATATGTGGTGAAAGAGATGGAATAAAGCCCAGAGACTTTGATTGTGGAAATTCCCCATTAGAGTATACTAACGTAAAAGGGGAAAAGCTTATCCTAACCACAACAAATGGTACTAAAACTTTAAAAAAGGTTGAAAAATTATCAAACAACATAATTCTGGGAGCATTTGTAAACTTTACCGCCACATTAAATTTTCTCCAAAATTTTTCAGATATATTATTTGTATGTGCTGGAAATAACGGAGAAATCTCATTTGAAGATATTCAGGTAGCAGGTGCTTTTGTCCATGGTTTATCTAATAAAATGTTATCCGATAGCGCTTTAGTTTCTATGTACATGTGGGAAGGTCTAAAAAAACCAAACTTTTTTGGTGTCCATGCCAAAAAACTAAAATCTTTACATTTTGATAAAGACTTAGATTTTGCAAAAAAGTTAGATCTATACGATATAGTGGTAGAATATAAATATGGTAAAGTCAAAGCGAGGTGATATATATGAAAAAAATTCTGTATTTTTTTCTTTTAATCCCTTTACTTTCCTTTGCACTACATACTGGTGAGTCTACCAATTTAGTCTTTAAAATACCTGGAAAAATTGAAATAACGGTAGTTGATGCACTTGGAGGAGTTCTGCCAGAAGACCTACTAATAGATAAAGTATCTTTCAAAAATATTGCAACTGTTACATATATAGCTCCAATTGTCCCCATAAAAAGTTATCTCATATTAGACGTAAATGGAAAGAAAATAAAATACAACTTCAAGATAGTTGAATATGATTATCCAAAAGATATTGCACCGGTTATATTAGAAGAATTTTCCGGAAATGTTGCTTATTCAAAAAATAAAAAAGAATGGATAGCAGTTTCAAATAATGTAAAGTTGTATGAAAATTACTATCTTAGAACACTAAACAACTCTTATGCAGTCATTTCCGGAAAATGGGGAAAAGTCTATATAAAAGAAAATACAATTGTAAAAATAGAAAAAAGCAGGCAAAAAGATGATAAATTTGACGTTAAATTAAGTGTGGAAAAAGGTAGTGTTATAGCAGATGTTGTAAAATTCTTAATGTCAAAATCTAGATTTCAAATACAAGGTGGTTCTGTTACAGCAGGTGTGCGTGGAACAAAATTTGGTTGTGAAGGTGAAGCTGGCTCGTGGAAATGGTTTGTCTTTGATGGAAGTGTTTTTGTCTTTAATGGAAAGAAAATTGTAGAAATAACAAATCAGAAAATGATAAAAGTGATAGATAATACCTTTTTAACTCCAGAAAAATTTGAAAAAAACTTTGAAGAATTTATAGGAATTTTTGAAGAAGGTTTTGAAAACTTGGAAAATGAAATGGATGACTATATGGAATCTATTGAGGGGAACATATGAAATATTTTACATATTTTTTAATTGGTTTTCTCTCAATCTTTCTCACACTCTTTTATATGTACAAAAAGATCACTGCACATTTACCAGATCCAGAAACTCTAGTACCATCGAGTCTTATTATAGAATATTCAGATGGTACACCTTTTTATTTTCCGAAAGCCTATTGGTACAAACTAGAAGACTATCCAGAACGTCTTATAACTACCGTTATAATCTCTGAAGATGAGGATTTTTTTTCACACCCCGGAATAGATATATTAGGAATGCTAAGGGGAATATTTTACACGGTATTTAAAAGAAATACACAGGGTGGAAGTACTCTTACACAACAACTTGTTAGAAGTTTGTATCTAACACAAGCACGGACCATTGAAAGAAAAATAAAAGAAATTTTTATATCACTTTACATAGAAAAAATAAGAACCAAAAAAGAAATTTTAGAACTTTACTTAAATTCCGTGTATATGGGAAATGGAATATACGGCTTTGGAACAGCTGCTAAATATTATTTTAACAAAGAACCAAAAGAACTAAACTTAGCAGAAATAGCACTCCTTGTAAATACCGTAAAATCTCCTGAAAACTTCAATCCACAAGATTTGAAAAACCATAGCAGGGCAAATGTGGTTCTAAGAAGGCTTTTAACAGAAAATTATATAAGCCAAAAAGAATACGAAAAATACAGTAAAATGCTCCAAAAAGTAAAATCGTATAACATATTTGAATCAAAATACGATGAAGAAATATTTTGGAGGGTTATTGAAGAATTAAAAGAAAAGGGATTTACCTTGGATCTATTGAGAAAGGGATTTGTAGTCAAAACTACTTTAAATAAAGAATATTACACATTACTCAGCAAAAACTTGGGGGAAAACAACGCTGGATTAATATTGAACTACAAAACAGGTGAAATCCTTGCAATGCACGGTAAAGGTACCAACAACGGTAGAAGACAAATTGGATCACTAATAAAACCTCTTTACTATTACAAAGCATTGCTAGAAGGATATAACTTGGACTCCAAATTATTTGATTTACCTATAAAAATAGGTGACTGGACTCCAAAAAACTTTGAAAGAAACTATTATGGTGAAATTACACTTGAAAACGCATTAATACATTCAAGAAACATCCCATCTGTTAATCTTTACCTTATGCTAGGTGATAACACTGTAAGATTTTTTTTGGAAGATGAATTGAAAATAAAAGGGTATTATCCAAAAGATTTAACGTTGTCTTTAGGAACTTTGGAAACATCACATGAAGAAATTGCAAAAGGTTTTTCGGCAATCTTCAACAGTGGAATAGTTATAAAGCCACACATAATAGATGAAGTGATAAATAGTGATGGAGTGGTATTTTACAAAGCATCACCAGAAGTTTTAAATATAGTTTCCCCATCAAAACGATATCCCATGGAAGCAAGCTATTTAATTATTAACATACTAAAAAAAGTAGTAAAATACGGAACAGGTATACGTGCAAAAATACCGGGAAGAACTATAGTAGGAAAAACTGGAACAGCAGAGCAATATGCTTGGTTTTTAGGAGCAGATGGGAAAATATTAATGATAATATCACAAGACGGAAAAGATTTATTGGGTGGAAGAGATGTAGCACCACTTTGGAGGAAAATCGCATTAAAAACAAATATAGGGAAAAATCCTTTTACCATTTCATCTGTATATCGAAAATTAAAAGTTATCAAGACAAATCCTATGAAATATATAGATTACGAATACCTAATAAATTTAATAAAAACTGGAAAATTCAGTATGGACGAGCTTGTAGAAATTTTAAAGACATTTGATAGAGAATATCTTATAGAATTTCTATCATACCTGAATACCGTTTCACAAGAATTTACAATAAAACTATGGAATATACTCGGAGGTGGGAAGTAATGAAATTTTTCTACAACCTTGAAAGATCAGAGTTTGGAGAATATGTCACAATAGAAGTTACAGATGACCAAAACAGTGGAATTGGCGCTATTGTACCTGAAAGAAAAAAGGGAGAAAACTACAAGGTTATTATGGGTGCAATCGAAGAATATAGATACATTGTGGAAAAGGCATCAATAGAGGATACGTTCAATATAGCATATTCACTATCAAAACACTTTCCAAATCATCCAAAAGTAATATTTGCAATTGATGCAGCATTTAAAGAATTATACTCAAAAACATACAACATACCATTGGAAAAACTTTTAGGACAGGAAAACATAAAACAATGTAAAAACTCAGAAGGCAAAAAAATCTTTCCTGAAGAATATGGATTTGTAGATTTAATAAAAGTATTGCCACAATTTGACAATTACACTTTTGTACTTACAAAGTATCCAAAAGGTGAGATGTATGAAGTATTAAAAGCTTTATCTACAAATTACAAATACGTGGAGGTGCTTTCATGGAAAGAACGTTTGTCTATTTAAAACCAAATGCAGTAAGAAGGGGACTAATCGGAGAAATAATAAAAAGATTTGAACAAAGGGGAATAAAAATAGTTGCACTAAAAATGCACTGGGTAACAAAAGAAGAAGCAGAAGAATTATACAAAATGCACAAGCAAAAGAGCTTTTATAAAGATTTAATAGAATTCATCACAGGCGGTCCAATAGTTGCAATGGTAGTAGAAGCACCAAGGGTTATTGAAATGGTTAGACACATAATCGGAAACACCGACCCCCTAAAAGCGGGAACTGGAACAATTAGGGGAGAATTCGCATTAACTACAACCAAAAATCTCATACATGCAAGTGATTCAAAAGAAAATTTTGAAAGAGAATACAAAATATTCTTTAAGGATGAGGAAATTATAGATTACTACTTAGATGTACAAGACGATATATAGAGCTACTTTTTCAAAAACTCTTTTCTTACAGTAAATATCATTACTACAAAGGCAATGATAGAAACTACAATTAAATACTTTAATTCTTGTGATATACCAATGTTGTTTAATTGATAATTTCTCAATGCATAGGTAAGTTTATACGATGGCGTATAAGATGCTAATTTAAACATTGCCTTGGGAAGTGTGGTGACAGGTGTAATACTTCCACTTGTAAAAAAGAAAAACATGGAAAGGGATATTCCCAATATATTAGCTACCGCCTTATTAGGAGAAATACTCGAAATAAATATTGATAGAGCAGAATGAAATATTATTGCCGTTAAAGAAAGCGGAAAAAAGATACTAAAAGGTATTTTTACACCAAATAAATTCCCAACAAGATAAACACTAAATGACACAAACAAACCTAAAAAAAACAATGCTAGAAATTTTACAACGGAATATTTATACCATTTTTCGTTATTAACTTTAAAGATAGTAATAAGTCCAAGTTCTCTATCATTAATTACAGTTAATACACCTATTGCAAGTAGCAAAAATATCACAGATAAAAACAAAATTGCCGGTGAAAATAAATTGCCAAAATCCGTTTTAAAATTCTTGGTTTTTGGTACGAATTGAGGTGCTGGTGTTTCATTACTTACAAATAAATACCTTAAAACTTGAGGATTGAAAAATGGTGAACCATTCAAATCGTTAAATATCGAATTTAATACGTTGTATATACCGACGGACAATTGCAAGTCAACTGGACTTGGAATAAAATCAATGTTTACCTTTTGTCCGTTGTATAGTGCGTCTGTAAAATTACTCGGAATCATCATAACGGCGTTCACTTCGCCAGATTGCAAAAGCTCCACATAATTTTCATCTACATACCTAAGTGTACCACCCTTAAAAAAGGACATAACAAGCTTTATTGTAAACCGCGACAGTGCAGAATCATCCAAGTTGTACACCCCAAGTTTAACATTCGAGACTCCAAATCCATTGAAAAATATTATACTTGCAACTGTAAGCACAACAGGTAAAAGGATGATGAGTACTATATTTACAGGTTTTCCAATAAGTCTTTTAAATTCATACCAAACTCTCACCTTTTCATCCTTTCTATTTAAGAATAATTACAGAATTTTTTCCATAAATTCTTACAGCATCTTCTATGAATTCTGGGTTGTGCTTTGAAGAGAGCACAAACAAAACTCTTCTCTTTACAACGGGAACATCCACGTGCCCATCTGTAAAGATTATTATCCCCTCCACTCCTACCTTTGATTGTGCAAGATCCACCGCAGGTTGAAGATTAGTTTCTCCTCCACCGTATATTTCTAAATCTTTCCAATTTCCAGATTTGTATTCCGTCACCATAGTTACCGATTTATCCACTTGTATTAAAATCAACTGGGAATCTTGTTTTGCTATCTTTTCAATCTCGGTTAAAAATTGATTCATTTCCTCTTCTATTATACTTGCACTTGTATCCAAGATAACGGCTAACTTTGACTTATATTCATATCTCCAACCTGGCTGATCATCGTATCGTCTATTTGGTCTTAGTGGTGTCATGTATTTATCTCCTTTTATAGATGCATTAGAAAAACGTCTTAAAATCGTCTCCCAATTTAATGTAGATTTTTGCAAGATTACATCTATATTCTGCTTTAAACCAGAGTCAAGTTTTTTTCCAAACATGTTAAAAGCTTTTCCAACTTTATCTTTAGTAATTTCTATTATCATTTCAACTGGAATCTCAGATTGAAAATCGTGATCATCTATTGAATCAGGTAATGCTTCTATATCAAAATCACCTTTTTTTTCAAATTCCTTCATCATCCACTCAAAATATTCTTCAGCAGTCTTATCTATTAAAAAAGCTGGTGGAGCTGCAAATATTACCTCGTTATCTACTCCATGTCCTTCTTCAATAAGGACATTTAGAGGCACACCTCTTGCATCTAATTCAGGAATATATTGGTTTATAGCTGCATCCATTGCAAGGTCCCAAATCTTTTTTTCCCTTTTATTTCTCGGCTTTATCCTAAAATGCTGGTTTATTATATGCATTAACTCATGCAAAATAATCGCCTCAACGAACCATATTGGTTTCTTATTAACAGAAGGGTTATACAAAAAAACAATTTCACCATTCTTGGTGAATTTTATAGATATATTCTTTACATTTTCATCCTTTTGAAAAGAAATTCCAAGAAGTAGATACGCGTAAAAAGGACTCTTTTTTACAATGTTTTCAAATGCTCTATTTATAACCATCCGATTCTACCTCTATTCCAAAATTGATAAACTGATTTTCAAAAAGAGGTGTGGATAAATACGATATCCACTTGTATTTTGTTGAAAGAGTTACAAAAAACGTCATATTTTCAAATAAATCATACGACACAATAAAAGAAAGATGATATCTTAAAATGTCTTCGGGATTAACAAAAGACAAAAAGTTTACATTAACACCTGGGTCATAATATATGTAAATCCAAGAAAATTCAACGTTAAATCCCAAAGATAGTCTATCAAACCTAAAATCAGGTAAAATTCCAAGGTATATTCTTCCTGTCTCAGTAGATGTCTCCGTTGTTAAAGGCTTATGGAAAGTAGATTTTACATAACTTGAAAAAGAAAAATTATCAATCCCAGTATCAAAATAAAAACTCACAAGATATGTACTATTGTTAAATACATATCCAGTTAAAATTTTATATAAAAATATATCACTATTTAATGAAAATGAGACACAAGAAAGTGGATAACCTAATCTAAACCCAAAATTTTCTATACTACCCCTCAACCACACACCATCCTGTGTGGAAAAACCAAATTTCACGGCAAAAGAAATAGTTAAGAGAAAAATAAAGAAAAATGTTAAAAATCTTTTCAAACAATCTCCTCCCTTCCTATAGATTATACCACATCTAAAAAAAAATGACTCCGCATCGGAGTCATAAAATCAAATTAAGATTTTCATCTTCTGTAACCTTTCCTATTATCTTTCCTGGTAGATCCTTACTATTTGACACATAAATAAGCCCATATCCCATATTAAAAGTGGAAATAGCTTCACTAAACTCAACATATTTCAAAATCCAATCTACAAAATCCTTTCTTTCAAGATTTACATTACAACCTCTTCCGTTTAAAAGCCTTCTAAGTGCTCTTAAAATACCACCACCTGTTACATGTGCCATAGCTTTTATCTTGTCGAAATGCTCTATAATATTTGAGTATATTCTCGTTCCCTCTAATAGATTGAAAGGCAAATCATTTATGTTTATATTTTCTTTCCTTAAAATTTTTCTAATCAAGCTCCAACCATTTGAATGAAATCCCGAAGCATCCAACGCAAATATGTAATCCCCCGGTTTTATTTTCTCGTGTTCAAATAACTTTATCACTTCACCAATGGCAAAACCTGCAACATCCATGTGATTTTCCTGATATAAATCAGGCATTTCCGCTGTTTCTCCAGCAACTAAATACATATCGTGCTTTTCAAGTTCTACTATTAAAGCTTTTACAAATTCTTTTGAATTTCCATCTATACTGTGCACCCCCAAATAGTCCAAAAAAGCCTTAGGCCTTGCACCAACACATATTAGATCGTTGTAATTCATAGCTATTAAATCTTTCGCAGCATCATTCCAAGTTTGAAATTCTATGTGTAGTAATATCTTTGTCCCAATTCCATCTGCAGTTACAGCTATCTTTGGGGTTGTAAAGTTTAAAATTGTCGCATAACCTGTAGGCTCTTTTATTATCCATTCTGGAATAATTGCATTTCTCTTTATTTCCCTTGCAAACTCATCGCCCTTTTTCACGTCTACCCCCGCATCTTTATAGGTATACTTCATGCGTAAATCACCCCTATATCCGTTCTAAAAAACTTACCCTCAAAATCTATTTTATTTGCAAGATCATATGCTACGTTTTTTGCATCTTCTTTTGTCTTGCCAATTCCTACACAGTGTAGCACCCTACCACCGTCTGTGTACAGTTTTTCTCCATTCCTTTTAACACCTGCTCCAAAAATAATGAAATTTTCTCCTTCTATTTTCGTGATATTCTTTATTTCCAATCCTTTTTTGTATGAAATAGGATATCCCTTGCTTGCTAATACAACATCTAAGGCTACATTTTCAGGGGAAAAATCCGGGATCTTCTCACACTCTGTGGCTTTCAAAATTGTTTCTGCAAAATTTTCTGGATTTGTAGCCACAATTACCTCTGTTTCCGGATCACCTAGTCTAACGTTGTATTCCAAAATATAAGGTGTTTTTTCAAAGAGCATAAGTCCAAGGTATAAAAATCCTCTATAGTTTATCCCTTCCTTTTTAAGACCGTATAACGTTTTTTCAAAGAGCGTTTCTATCTTTTCTTTTATTGACTTGTCAATACTGATAGGTCCAAAGCTCCCCATACCACCGGTATTTGGTCCCATATTTCCTGTATTTGCCCTTTTGTAATCTTGTATGAAAGGATACAATGAAAAGCCCTTTTCATTAACAACTGCCATGGCAGAAAGTTCCCTTCCAGGAATAAATTCATCCAAAATTATAGGTCCTGAAACTCCTTTTATTAATTGACCTTTAATAAGTTTTGCACCAAGTGCTATTGCTTCGCTTTCATCACTTGTAATTAAAACACCTTTACCTTTTGCAAGTCCATCTGCTTTTAAAACATATGGAGGGTAAAATTTCTTTATCTTTTCCCTTAATTCTAATTCGCTCTCTACTATTTCAAATCTTGGTGTAGGCAAATTATATTTACTCATAAATTTTTTGGCAAATATCTTTGAACTCTCCAATTTTGCCCCTTGAATTGTTGGACCAAAGACATTTTTCAATTTTTCTGCAACACCTTTTGCAAGGTATTCTTCAGAACCTGGAATTATTAATCCATTGAAATTTTCTATATCATCAATGTTATTTCCAGTTAGCCCATTCCCAGGCGCATAAAACACTTCAAATCCAATCTTTTCAAATGAATAACCTATAGCATGCTCTCTTCCACCTGATCCCAATATGCATATTTTCATACTCTCACCTCAATGTCTAAACACTCTACCATTTGCTTTATAGAACGATATTCCAAGTTTATTTGCCGCATCAATTATTTCACTATCTCTAATAGATCCCATGGGTGCAACTACTGCCTTAACCTTTGCATTTGCAAGAATTTCCAAACCATCTGGAAATGGAAAAAATGCATCAGAAGCAGCATATGCCCCAATAGCCTTTTCACCTGCAAGTGATGTGGCAATCCAAGCCGCCCTTTTCCTTGAAGGTTGACCTGTACCTATTCCCACTGTTGTAAGATTTTTGGAAATAAGTATGGCATTTGACTTTACCCCTTCAACAACTATATATGAAAAAATTAGTTCGGTCATTTCACTTTCTGAAAGTTTAGGACCTGCTACATGCTTAAAAACTAAATCTGGTAATTTCCTTTCACCTATTAAAAAAGCTCCAAATGCAGGTTTTCCAACTTTTGGTTCATAATCTCTAACTTTTAATATACGTATTTTCTTAGATTTTAATACTTCTATTGCTTCTTTTGTAAAGTTTTCTGCAATTACAACTTCAAGATATTTTTTCTTTATAGCCAATGCACATTCTTCGTCAAATTCAAAATTCACCGAAAGTATTCCACCAAAACTTGATTCTTCATCGGCTAAAATAGCGGAAAGTATGGAGTCCACCTTGCTTTTACTTACAGATGCACCACAAGGTGTTTGGTGTTTCACTACCACACTTCCATAGCCATTTAATTTTTTCAAATTTTTTGCAATTACAAATGCTGATTCTGCGTCTAATATGTTGTTAAAAGAAATTTGTTTTCCTTCGTGCAAAATTTTAAATGCAGGTTTTCCAAACATTTCCGCTTTTTCATGAGAATTTTCCCCATACCTTAATTCCATATCAAATTTTTCAAGATACACCCCCACTCACTCCTTTCACGAATTTAAAATAGATTCAATAACTTGTGGATAATGCTTATGCTCCAACTTATGTATTTCCTTTTCCACCTCTTCTAATGTTAAACCATCTATCTCTAAGGCCTTTTGGAAAATTATAGGTCCCGTATCTACACCCTCATCCACAAAGTGAATTGTTATTCCCGTTACTTTAACTCCGTATTCATATGCCTGTTTTATAGCATCTTTTCCCGGAAAAGCAGGTAGTAAAGAAGGGTGTATGTTTACAATTTTAAAATTATTTACAATCTTTGATGGAAGAATTTTCATAAATCCCGCAAGAACTACTAAATCTGGTGCAAGTTCTTTCAAAAGCACAAATAATTCCTCAGCCCAATTATCTTTAAGCCTTGTATGAGAAATTCCAAGTTTTTTAGCCCTTTCTTCTGCAAAACACTTCTTGTTGGTAATCAACCTTAAAATGTTAGCATTAAGAATTCCTTTTCTTGTCGCATTTACTATTGCTTCAAAGTTTGAACCATTTCCAGATGCCAAAATCACTATATTGGGTAATTTAGATTTAGACATCCTAGGCATAATTTATCTCCTCCAATAGCTTCTTTAAGTCCATCTATAGACAAATAATAAAGCTCATCTGCATTTATTTCCTTAATTATCTCCTCAATTTCTTTTTGATTGGCAATTAACTCATTTTTCCTTGAGGTGTCAATACCATATGGACAAGGCCCTATTACCGGTGGTGAATGTATACCAACTTTTACTTTCTTTGCCCCGCTTTCTCTTAACATCTTTACTATCTGCTTCATAGTTGTTCCCCTTACAATTGAGTCATCAATTACAATAACTTCCTTGTTTTTTACTACTTGAGGAATGGGAATTAATTTTCTTTTAATAATTTCTTCCCTATTTTCGGGCATTATAAAGCTCCGTCCTAGATATCTGTTTCTCATAAGGCCAAGTTCTATGGGAATTTTTGAGGCAAGTGAAAATCCTAACGCACCTGAAAAACCAGAATCAAGTATTGGAATTACAATATCTCCCGTCATTTGACTTTCACGATACAGAATCCCCCCCATTTTAAACCTTGCTTTGTGTACATTTCCATAGTAAAAATTACTATCTGGTCTTGAAAAATAAATATATTCAAATGCACAAAAACGCATCTTTGTTGTTGCAAACTTTACCTTATCTAAACCCATATCTGAAAAAATAACCATTTCACCTGGTACAATTTCTGTTATTTCTTTTGCACCCAACGCCGTTAGAGCAGAATCCTCGGAAGATACAACAAATCCACCCTTGAATTTTCCATAAAATAGCGGTCTAAAGCCATAGCTGTCTCTTGCGGCTATAAGCATGCTGTCAGTTAATATCACAATAGAATAAGCTCCAGGGATCCTTGAAAGAGACCATTGAATGGAAAGTTTTGGGTCAGAATAAGGAGCAAGGGAAATATAATGGAGGAATACTTCAGAATCAATTGTTGTGTTAAAAACTGCTCCTTTTTCGACAAGCGATTTCATCCTAATCTTTGCATCAGGAATATTCCCGTTGTGTGCAATTGCAAATTTGCCTTTTGAAGTTAAACCCATAAGGGGTTGAATTTCACTATTTTCTCCAAACGTCGAATATCTAACATGTCCAATACCACTTCTACCGTTTATATAATTTTCCTTAGTTAAAACTTGTGAGACCAACCCTTGCATCTTTAAAAATTTGAAACCCTCAATGACAATCCCCGTGCTTTCTTGCCCTCTGTGTTGAAGACCTAATAAAATATCATGTAAAATGTTATAAGAATCATCTACATTCCAAACACCTGCTATCCCGCACATAACACCCCTCCACTATCAAAATGAAAAAGAGGAGCAAAAGCTCCTCATCAACCACAAAATATTACTTCCCAAACAGGGAAAATCTCTTATTTATAGCCTTTTTCCACAATATCAATTTTCTTTTCATTATACCCCCTCCTAACTTTTATTCTAAAGCCATTTTAAATTAGAGTCAATTAAATTTACAATTTTAAAACAAACCTTATCATTTTTGTAAACAATACAAACTCTAAAAAACTAAAAAGTCTTATACATCATAGCTCTTTCTATTTCTTGAATGTAAAATTACTTATATACATCAAAAAATAAATTTGCCACTCCAAAGAGTAGTAAATAACAAATTCATACTTTCGATAATTTCGCAAAATAGAAAATAACTTAAACAAACGTTTGTTTATACGAGTACTTATTAGATTTTAGATAGTTCTTGAAAAAGTTAAAGTTATAGTAAAATATATTTGCAAGAGCTTCTATTTGATATATGATTAAAAAACAGGTCACAAAAATTATGAAATATAAATAAAAAGTCAAAAAATTTTAATGGAGGGAATCACATGAAGTTTAAAGTTTACAAAACATCCGGTTTTTTTAATATTAATACATATATTTTTGAAAACTTTGTTGTAGATCCGGGATTCGGAATAGGAAAATATCTAGGAAAAATCCCTGTTAAAGTAATTTTGACACACGGGCATTATGATCATATAGCAGGACTCTTAGAATTGAATGTAGAAGATGTTTACATTTCAAAAGAAGATAAGAAAATGTTGTACGATCCATCCAAGAATTTTTCACATCTTTTTGGGGAGACATTTATTTTTGAAAAAGATGCAAAAGATATAGATTTATACTTTGATACAATAGCAGTACCAGGTCATACCTTAGGTTCAAGGATAGTAATTTTTGATAATTTAATATTCACAGGAGATACTGTATTTTGTAATACCGTTGGAAGAAGTGACTTAGGTGGTTCAAAAAAACTAATGATTGAATCTATAAAAAAGCTAAACAATATATTTAGGGAATTAGATGAAAATATGTTGATACTTCCTGGACATGCTGCATATTGCAATATAAAAACATTATTTAAGAAAAATCCGTATTTTAAGAACGTTTAAAAATATGAAAAAAATAAAGGGGAGAATACTTCTCCCCTCTTGGCTCCGGCGGAGGGACTCGAACCCCCAACCTAGTGGTTAACAGCCACCCGCTCTGCCTATTGAGCTACGCCGGAACACCTTCCAGAAAGTAATATATCACATTTTTTTTAGTTAGTCAATAACTTTCAAGTACATACTTCCCATTAATTTTTTCTGTAAAAAGTTCTGCACCTTTATAAAGTTATAACATATAACCTTCAAGACGTGTGATTTTTGATCTTCTCTATATAACTTTTCTTGAATATTATAGTAATGATGTAAGCTTATGCATAAAATAATAAATTAATGGTAATAAAGTGACAAAGATAACCTCAATATTATAACTTAATCTTTGTATCAAATAAACTGTGAAAATCTTTTTCCCCATGAAGTACCATTATTAACGTCTTAGAGCTCAATTTTTCAAATATTAACTTTATTATCTTTTCTTTGCTTTGCTCATCTATATTTGCAAGTGGTTCATCAAAAATATATAAATCTGCATCTTTTTCAAGTGCTATACCAATAGCAACTTTTTGTCTTTCCCCTGCAGAAAGGTTAGATGGTGTTTTTTCTTTTAACCTTTCTAAACCAAGTTTTTTTATTAATTCTTCATCCCTTATAAGTTCTCTTATAGAAATTTCTGGAAGTTCAACCGGTGCAGTTATTGATACAACATTTTTTGGTCTTAACACTTTTCCACTATCTGGTGACAAATATCCAGATATTATATTTAAAAGCGTGGTTTTTCCTGCTCCATTTTCTCCAAATATTAATACCTTACTCTTAGGAGTTATTTCCAAATTATCTATTTCTATTACTTTATTTTCATCATAAGAAAGTTTTACATCTTTTAAAATTACTCTATTATCCAGGTCAAAATATTCTCTCTTCTCAGTATTTAATAATTTTTTTATTCTTTCAAGTATTTGCGAGTACCTATGAAATTCTGGAATGGCTTGAACAATCCCAAAAAGGGATGAAACCGCTCTCCAGAATGTGTTTATTATTGCTACAAATCCTCCAAAACTTAACTTTCCAATTAAAACAAAATATCCAGATACTATAAGTGAAAGAGTATCCGCTGTGTTTCTAATAATGTCACCCAACATTTGACTTGATTTTACAGCTTTAAAACTTTCAAACCTACTGTTTAAATACTCTTCTAAAGTTCTCCTATGCTTTAATGTTGCAATGTCAAATATAAAACTAAAAGTTCTCATAACTTTGAATGATTTAAGAACACTTGTTAGAAAACTTGTATAAATTCCTTCTTTTTCCCTTTCAAGTGCTGTTTTTTTCCTAACTTTTTGACTTACAACATTCGCTAAATACATTAACGGAGGAATAATAATAAACAACACCAATGAAGCTCTCCAGGAAATAAAAAACATCGCAAGTAATAATGCCACTTCTGATACAATCATTGAAACTATATTTATTGTCATCCTAATCATTGGAACAACACCTTCATTAACATCTTTGTGAATGGAATTTATAAAATAACCCGCACCTTTTTTGGTAAATTCTTTTAAATCATAATTAAAAGTCTTTTTTAAAAGTTCAGATTCAAGATTTAATACTACTTTATTTTCATACCTTTTTTTCCAAAGATTATTTATATAAAACAATAGTACAAATATCAGACCAAGTGCAAGATATACCACACTTAAAAGTACAAATTTTTGAAAATTAAGCTTTAATACAGCCTCATCAAATAACCACTTTACCATTAATGGTTGAATCAATCCTTCAAAGAAACTTAAAATACTTGAAAAAATAAGAAGTAAGATAAATTCAAATCTCTTTGTCTTTAAAAATTCCCAATAAATTTTCATAAAACCCCTCCTATCTATTCTATAAAATGAATCCAGAAACTTAATCTAATAGCAACTCATCTTCCTTGCCTTTTAATAACCTATTTAAAGTCCTCAAAACACCAGCAATTCCTGTGCCAAAGTCACACGTTATTCTTATACCACCTTCGCCCAAAACTGCCAAAACTTTTTCTTGTTTTATTCTTTCATCTTTAAAACTGCAAACGCTTTTCGGATTGAAAATATGCATATTTATCAACCCTTCAATTTGCTGTTCTAAAACTTTTAAAATGTCTTTTCTTTCATAATAAATTACTATGTCAATTAAGGTGTCAATAATACCAGTTGTACCAAACAAATATCCAGGTAAAACAAAATACTTTCTTCTAAGATCATTTAGGAGCTCTTCGAATATCTTGTTTTTTATATCATACCTAAGAGCTACTTTTAAAACGCCGGAAGTTCCTACTTCTAAATATGGCTCGTAATTTTTTCCGTTATAAAAGCTTCTCAAGCCTTCAAAAACAACACTTGATCTTAAAATCTCATCGTTAATAGCTTTTTCTCCGATTTTTTTTATTTTGGGATCTTTTACTACTTCATACAACCTTAGTAAAAACAAAGAAATTCCTGCAGCACCATATCCAAGCCCGTAAAAGGTATTTTTCTTACTAAAACTATTTTCCCAAAATATTTTTCCAAATTTATCGTATTTTGCATGTTTTATTAACCATTTATAAATTTTCAATGCCTCAGATAAATATTTTTCTTCCTTTGTTAACCTATACATTTTTAAATTAGTAAGCCCAACACCGCTTGCTCCATAATACAAAGAATAATCTTCGTATAACATCTGATGTTTATTACATCTTTCCATTAACCAATTTGCAAGTTCAATTTCTCCTAATTCAAGTAAAACGAAAACAATTCCAGAAAGACCCGTAAGAAATCCTGGTGGAAATAATTCAAAATCAATGTTTTTAACTTTATTTAAAAACCAGTTTTTAAACCTTTTCGGTATATCATTTTTATACTTACTAATTGAATATAATATACCACCTGCTCCAAAACCAAAAGAAATTTCATTAGTTGAATAAACTATTGGATCACATGGGAAAAGCGTTTGAGTTGAAAGATTGGCAACATCGTACAAAAAATTAGTTAAACCATCTAACACATCTTTAATTTTGTATTTTTTTGTAATATCATCAAATAATTTATTTTTATCATTTTTTTCCTCTAAATCATTAACCATTTTAAATGGTTGACTTACTTTTTCACGTATTGTATGTCTATTATTCTCAAAAAAATTCAAAGCATCATCTAGAGAAATTTTAGATTCCTGTAGGTCACATATGAAATAATATATCTCCTTGGGCCAACCAATATCATCTACAATTTCTTTGTAGACCTTTTTGAATATATCATCTCTTAGAACTGAAAACACAGTTATTGGATATATATAATAAAACATTATTGATCCAATACTGTACAATTCGTCGCTTAAACTATATGCACGATTAGAATTTATATCATATTTACTAAAACCAGGAGTAGTTAAAACTGTGGTATCAATATATTTTCTAACTGCTCCTTCTAAATCAATTAAAATAGCTTTGTATGTATTCTTCTTAAATAAAATATTTCTTGCTGATATATCACCTAATAATATCCCTTTATCATGTAAAACTTGTACTACTTCAAGAAAACTTCTAAAAATTTTAAAAAACATCTTTAAAAACTTTTCTGAATCTCTTTTTGTAGCAAACGGATTTATACTAGGATTATATTTTCTAAATATTAATTCTCTAATATCATATCCATTAACAAATTCTTCAACTAAAAAATAATGTTCCCATTCTTTAAAAAAATCAACAGGTTTTGGTGTAAAATTAAATCGCTCTAAATATTTTAAAATTTTCCATTCTTTTTCTAAAAGATCTACTGAATGGACTTTTTCGTCAAAGCTTTGGTTAGTAAATGGCCTTGCTTCTTTTATAATTACTAAACATCTTTTTAATTCGTCAAATGCTTTATAAACTCCCCCACTGTTTGAAAAATGTACTGCCTCAAGTATTCTATATCTTTTTTTCAATATTAATTCTTTTAAAATCTTTTTCTTTTTTGAAAAAATAAGATCTTTTACCCAATATGGTGTTCTATAATAAGGAAGTCTCTTATCTTCAATTTTTGACCATTTGGTGCAAAAATGATCGGAATTTTTCTCCCAGTTATATCTATCATAAAATGTTTTTTTAATCCCCCATATCTATAATACAAAATACCTTCATCTTTGTATCTTCTATCACTTAAAATATATGGTCCTTCCTCAAAATATAATTTGTCATGCAAATCCTCAAGCACCTTTTCAAAAATTTTTTCATCCCTTGGATATATAGTAATAAATTTCCCAGAACTTCCCCTGGGAAATTGTTTAGAGTTAAGTACATACAATACCTTTTTGCTTTTCGCAAATTTAAACGATATTTTGTTTTTAATTAAATACTCGCTTACAATTCTTAAAATCCTCTCTGCATTATTTAATTTTGCACTTATGTGTATTTTCCAGCCTTGCTCCGGAAATTCATTCAAATACAAAAAATACCAAAAATTATCCTTCGATAGCATCATTTTATACTTTTCAGGTAATATTTTTGAATAATCGCATTCTAATTTATTTTCATTTGATCCAAAAGGAACATAGAATAATGATTTCTCAAGAACATATAAATATCTATCAACCCACCTTAATTCTCTCATTATTCACACCCCACAAAGCTTACTTTCCTCATTATCCAAACAGCAAAAAATAAATTATCAAAGACAGGTTAGGACTTTTTGTCCTAACCTGTTATATTTATTACATAAAATGTTAATCAGTAACTTTTGAAGAAGAAGAATTGCAACAACCACTCCAACTACTTGTCCAACTACCTGCTAGTTGCGTAGAAGTGTCTTTAACAGTTACTTCTAGTTGTTGTAATCTTAATATCTCCATAGTATTCTCCCCCTTTTTCCATTTATTATTTTGCAGCCGGCCGCAGGAAAACTTAAAATAATTATTATTTTTTAACTTCAAAAATTTAGTTTATTTATTTCTTTTATGGATTTTTAAAAACTTACCTTCTACCAACATATTTGTGAATTATATAACAAATAATAGAATATATTTATATTACAATTTTATGTTATAATTATTTTGATTTCTTGTTAATTATAAAATAATATGTTTATTAAAATTTAACATTCGTCAACTTTTTCGGTAGTAAATTTCACACTCTCCATAAGCACTCTGTTCGCTCACAGGATTCTGGTTGTATGTATCGTCTGACAGAAAAAGAAGATATTTTCCAAAATGATTTATAAGTTTGAACTCCATATTTTCACTCTTCCTTATTAATTTATTCCACTTCTACAATTTATTATATAAATCACATTAAAATATAACAACCTCGAAAAATTTCAATTATAAGTTTTTTTTTTTTTTTTTTTAACCATAATTATTTGCAAAATGCTTTTTATTTTAAAATATTTCTAATTTATTTAAAATATATTAACGAATAATGTATATTTACGTATTAAAGTTTTATGATTTAAAGTTTATTGTTCAATTATCTTACTCATAAAGCCAAGGAAATAACCAATTCCACCAATGTCTTTTTTTACAGCCTTCGTTACACCAAACATTTGGTGAACATTCATCTTTGTTTGCACAACCGTCGCAATTTTTAACATCTCCACAAAGTCTTCTTTCTCCATCACAAAAGGAAAGATATACTTTATCGTTTACAACTGGTTCGTTTAAAAATTCCATGTTCCCCCCTTAATCAATAAAGTTTTTAATTAATTATACGTATAGTTTTGTAGTTCATATACTAAAAAATATATTATAAAAATACATAGAAATATCGGGAGTTTGGAGAAAGATTTGATCGTTATCTTATCAAAAATTTTTAAAATCCTAAAAGTCAAATTTAATAGCAAAAAAATAAAAACTATTTTTGAGGTATGAAAATCAAGAAAATGAAAACCATTTTTCAAGTCTTATACAATGTTAGTAATAAAACTTTCTTATTTTCGATATGTGGAAAGCTTTAATAGCATGATTGAAAATAGAAGAATACGCACCGGTGGGTTCTTTCAATCTGTCGAAATTGCTGAAATAAATATCCTTCTTTCTTATGAACGTTTGAAATCTCGTGGTAAATGGAAAAATCCTATCCCTTTGATTAGAGCTTCTTTATATGAGATTACTTAAATGTTTGATATTAGATATTTTAACTCTGACACATAATTGTTGACATGTCTCTTTTTTTTTAGGCTTCCCCTAATATCCTTCCCAATATTTCTTTACTGTCCTTCTGTCTATCCCATATATCCTGCCTAATTCAGAAAAGTTCGGCCTCAAATCCATCCCCCTTAACACTTCCAAATGTTGTTTGACTTTTTCCATCTCTGGTATCCCTCCTTCCTTTGGAAGGATACCATTTATGTACAATTTTGTTCATTTTTATTTTCCTCTTCTTGGCCATTTGTATTTTACCATTTACATCTCAACGATCTTGCGTGGGATATAAAAAACATCCACCCACTCTGGGCTTATTCCATTTCACAAAAAGCGGTATACTGGCTTGGATACTATCGTGAGACATCAGGCAATTTGTTCGGTGCCCTCGATACCCTGTTCGTGATTGAAAAAAAGATCAACACGTTTTCCATTTACAGAACATCAAAGGTTATACGTTCGTTAGGAGTTTCAAAGAAATACGAAAAACTTTTGAAAGAAGCGGAGAGATACATCCCAAAATTCAACGTGTCAATCTACGCAAACACAAAAGATTTAAGGAGATTCATACGCAAAATCGTAGGGTTGTGCAGGGGAGAGAAGATATCGGCTGGGAGGATATCGGAGATAATAACCGGGAAGACGAAGAGGATCAGAGGCAACACGTTGAAAAAAATAATAGAAGGGAAAGAAGTAGAAAATTTAGAAGTTCCATATCCTGTATATAACGAACGGATAAAGCTGAAGGTAGAAGAGCGGTTTGAAAAAGCACTGGAGGAGTTAAAACAGCTTACACTTTCTGAAAGAAAACGGCTTTTCATATCGACGTACATAGCACAGGTTGAGAGAGAGAAGTTCTACCTTTCAAGAAAGGACAAACTCAAAAAATCTTACAAACTTCTTGAGAATGTTGAGGAATTTGGGAAGTATATGGCAAGAAGATACAAAACTATGGAATTCGTGGTGGACATGGTGGAAGCGCACCCTTATGTGGAAGGACGGAAAACAGCGGTGAGGAAAGCGGTGGACAGGATGGGAGTAAAGAAGCTGGGGGAATTTATCCGGAGATACATAGAACTTGACGAGTACGACAGGAAGTTACTGGACAGGTTTATGAGAAATTACGGCAGGTACGATGGGATAAGGTTTGGAATGAGGGTGAATGGGTCTGAGGTAGTGAGGGGTTTTGCGAAGAAGTACCGGTTGGAGATACAACCGACGCTTTTGGCATACTGGTGTGAAGACGACAAAAGGGTGAGAGGGAGACTGGAGAGGATTTTGAAATCTATCGCTTCTATTTAACCAAGCTTAC
Source organism: Thermosipho sp. 1070 (assembly GCF_001682135.1). Lineage (NCBI taxonomy): Bacteria > Thermotogati > Thermotogota > Thermotogae > Thermotogales > Fervidobacteriaceae > Thermosipho > Thermosipho sp. 1070. The sequence goes on from NZ_CP007121.1 coordinate 683,306, forward strand.
AAACAGCCATGCGGGAATACCAATTACATCTTCATCTTTAAATATCGTATTCTTTGTTATCACAATCCCACTACCGAAGACTTTTTTCATTCCCACGTAATCACCGGGACTTACGGTGTTTTGATACTTAACTTCCAGCGGAAGCAGAGCGGTTTTTGTATCTACCACAAAATCTATTTCTTTACCTTTATCGGAATACCAAAAGTATGGACCTTTTACCAAATCCAACCCAAACATGGAAATCTCCCGCTTTTTAAAAAGATGCCTCAATATTATCATTTCTATTTTGTGTCTCATTTCAATTGATTTGGCTGACGATCCTGTGAGAACGACCAGATCGTCGCTTACAATTCCAGAATCCACAAGGAATTTAATCGCTCTTTGCCATTCAGGTACGGTTGTTGTCTCATCAAGAAAAATGAAAGAATTTTTCTTTTTAAAATCAAATGACTTCTTGTAAAAAATCAGTACATTAGCCAGTTCCTCGTTGTCTTTAATCATGTCGCAGGGAAGGTACAGCACACGAATCGGATCAACATTTTTTTCAAGGAGTTTGTCCATGCAATCACCCCGTTAAATAATTTAAATAATTTACCATATAAGTCCTTATTTAGCAAATCTGTTCGCTAAATTAGGCCAAATTTAGCGAATGCAATAGCCAAATAAGACTCATCGCTAATTCATTTTCAACTCTTCAGCAGGCGAATTAATTGTATATCTATATTTTTCTCCATAGTTCATTTTCAAACACTATTCTGACTATATCCCTCCTTTTCTTACAATCTGCAAAATATTTTTCTTTATCTTTTATTATTGTTTCAAAAGTACAAGCATTGCAAAAGTACCTTAAATAACATTTTTTACACTTCCCATGTTGATCTTTATCAGATAATTTACGATAGTTTTTGATGGTTTCTTTAAGTTTTTGCCTTATGGTTTCCACTGGTTCATTTACGTTTGTAATAAGGTATTGACCATTCCCTGCAACTATGTAACATGGATAAACATCCCCAATGGCTGTTACAGCAAAACTTGTAATACCAGCATCGCAAAAATATTTTTTCGGGAAAGATGATATAATCTTATTGACTATTGTCCGAATCCTTATCCTAATATCCTCCGGGTCATTTAAAACTTTTATATTGCCTTTACTTATTTTCGTAAATACCTCGTAAATATCATCATTAATGTAATTTTTAGGAACTTCGAGTTCAGGTTTATCGGTAATCACCGGTTCGATTTTCACGGTATCTATCCCATAATTCATGTGAAAGAACTCTATCAAGACTTCTTCTGTGAACCCCATTTCTAAATGCTTTTTTGTGAATGTTACACCAATCATTTTTGGCTGATTTATTTTACGCAACATCCGTAAATTTTTATCCACGATCTCAAACGAAGGCTTACCACCTTTCATTGGACGTAGCAAATTTTGTATATCTTCCGGTCCATCCATACTCACAAGTATTTCAAAGTTAAAACCCGTATTCTCCATGACCATCTTGATTAAGCAACCTATAATCTCTTCTTCAACGCCAAGCCCTGTGACCACTTCTATAACAGGGAATTTTTTGATAAAACCTTTTTGATGCAGTTCTCTCAGAAGGTAAATGGCGCTTAAAATTCCTCTGATATTTAGAAGTGGTTCTCCGCCGAAGAACTTTATCTTTTCTATAGAATCGTATAGTTTGTAAAAAACTAATATTGACTTTTTTACAACTTCCGCGTTCATCAGATGGTTTTGCCCGTATGTCCCTCCCTTTGCGTAACAATATAAACAATCCATAGTACAGCGTTGGGAAACCAATAAGGTCAACTGGGATAGTCTTTGAGCACTTATATCTTTGATTTTTTCTGCCATTTTTTCTACTTCCTTTATGGTTGTAAATATATCTTTGATTATTTTGTAATTCTCTTTATCTTTGCTTATGTACTCTGTAAACATAGTTTTAAATTTTTCGGCAGATGTATTTAGTAGAAATTCGAAAAAATTTTTGTAATTTTCATCTATCTCATAAATACTTAGTGTAGGTATATGAAATAATATCGCTCTGTTTTGTTTAACGACGGGAAAAAGAATAAAATTCGTCCTCAATCTTTCCAGATTTCTTTGAAAATATTCCATAAATACTCGGGTGTTTTTCATAACTTTCCCTCCTTGATTATGGGGGTTCTGTTAATCAGAAATATTTAAAACCAGCAAGTATAGTATTGAATTAAATAGCCTCTCAAAATTTTTCCCGTACTTTAGCGAAGAAGGTAAGAAACGACTTCATAATTACTGCCTTGCGGTTTCAATTTGCTCAATAAGTTGCCCTTGAATTATCTGCCTATATTCCATGCAGTTTTTAAGCAACTCATCGTGATCTCCCTCGCAAATAATTTCTCCGTTATCCACAACAAAAATCTTATTCGCCTTCTTTATAGTTGATAGCCTATGCGAAACGATTATCAAGGTTGTATTCAGTTCAAGAAGATTTTTGAATATCTCCTCTTCCGTTTTTGAATCAACACCTGATGTGGCTTCATCAAGTATTAGCACCTTCGGTTTTCTTATAACGGCCCTCCCTATTGCTACTCTTTGTCTTTGACCATCCGAAAGTTTCGTACCTCGCTCGCCTACCAGAGTTTCGTAGCCATTTTCAAGTTCATTCACAAATTTATCCACGCACGCTATCTTCACAGCTTCTTTAAATTCTTCTTCACTGAACTCGTCATCCAGAATGATATTTTCCCTAATGCTCATGTTGAACAGGAAATCGTTCTGTCTAACGATAATCACATTTTTCCTAAGGTTCTCCAAAACATATTCCTTTATGTTTTTATCGTTTACCAACACTCTCCCTGATGAAACTTCGTAGAACTTCGGTAAAAGGTTCAATATTGTGCTCTTTCCGCTTCCACTCGTTCCCACTATGGCTACTCTTTCTCTTCCACGAATGATAAAGTTTATATCCTTCAAAACCGGTGAATTGTTGTAGGAGAAAGAGACATTTTCATAAGCAACGGTTTTTACATCGCTTCCTAAAAGCACCTCTCCAGATTTTTCATTCTCCTCTGGGAGTTTATAGATATCGTCTATCCGTCTTAGAATTTGACCAGCACGCTGCAAAGAAACGTAATACTGACTTAAGACTCTAACTGGTGAGTACAACCATCCAACGTATGAGTAAAAACCTATCAAAGTTCCGAGTGTCAATTGCCCCTTCATTATTAAATACCCTCCAAAACCAAGCACCAAAGCTGGTGTCAAACTGGCTATGAATCCAACTACTTCTTCATCGCACCGCGAGAAAAAGCTGTACCTGTTTTTAGCTTTGAACCATTCGTTCACATTTTTTGAAAAAAGATCCTTAAAAAAGCTTATTTTGTTAAGACCCTTGATCGCCCATATACCTTCTATCTTCTCACGAAAACTTTCCGTGAGCTTTGCATACTTCTCCCTTTCTTTTTTCGCTGTTTCTCTGATTTTCCTGTTGAATGCTTTCAAGGAGAAGTAATATACAGGAAGCATAATGAAAGTGACAAGTGCGAGCTTCCAGCAGAAATAAATAAGTACACCACTTACAAGGAACAAAGTAAAGACATTTGAGAATATAACAGCTATAGCTATTCCCAAAACTTCTGCCATTTCTGGAACATCGTTTAAAACCCTTGACATCAAATCTCCCGTGTTAAGATAGGTATGCTTCCACATTGGGACTTTAAGTAGCTTTTCGAAAAGGGCATTTTGTTCATCAACAACCACTCGGTTAGCCGTTTTGTAGTACATGTAATTTCCGATCAAAGTAAACAAATGTTCAATAAAAGTCACGCCAATAAGAGCAGCGATGTAAATTCCAAGAAATTCAAATCTGCTCTTTCCAACGATGTCATCGATCAAAAACCTTATTAGAAAAGGCCTTACAGCACTAAAGAGAAGTATAAAAGGAGATATCAAAAAAAGCGGCAGCTGGTAACGAATGTACTTTCCGGAGTACTTTAGAACAGAAAGCGTATCATCTGTCATTGTACCATCCTCCTTACTTCGCTTTTAAATCCTGTCCAGATAGGACCTCAGAACCTGCGTGACAAAATTACGTTTTTGCACACATTCATCAAAACTTATCCATTGTCCTGTTGAGATGTAGTTTCCCGCGGTGCATTGAGAACACAAATATTCCATAAAACAATCTTCACATTCTTTGTAATGCTTCGAAAAAATCCTTGCGTATTCAAAATGTTTATGTCTCATCTTTTCCTTCAATGTTCCGATATTCTCGTATACCGTTCCAATTTTAAAACCGTCCTTTCCAACTAACATTTGGCAAGGATAAATTTCACCGCTTGCAGTGACTGTAAAATTGGAAATTCCTGCATCACAGAAATAAGTATTTGGCTTCGAGTTAGTAATCCTATCAAAAATTTGTTGGATTTGTTCTTTTATATAAGGATCACACTTTCGAAGTTTAAACAATCGATTCCAAATGCCAAAACTTGATAAACACGTGTCTTGTACAGCTATTTTTGGATCTGTTGACACTACAGGAACGATGAAAATCCTTTCATGAGTTAAATGGTATCTCTTTACTAAAAAATCAATGATATCTTCGGGCTTTACATTAAGATCTTGATGTAATTTGGTATATGTCACTTCAAATGCTTTAGGTTGATTTATATACCTCAACTTTTTGATATTTTCATCAATCAAGTTAAAAGAAGAATAACCATTTTTGAAGGGTCTAGTTAAATTATGAATTTCTGGGGGGCCGTCTATGCTTACAGTTACTACAATATTGCACTCTTTATATCTTGAAATTAAACCTGTTAGCTCTTCGACTACCCGCGGAGGTACCGCCAGGCTTGTTACTATTACGTAGGACGGTTGTTCTCCCAAACGAGTACTAAACCACTTCAAAACATATTCAATTAAACGCAAATTAAGGAGGGGCTCCCCACCAAAGAAATTCACATCTTGTATTCCAATATATAATTTTGTGAATACTTCTAAGGTCTTTGCAGCAATTTTTTCAGTCATTAATGATTCTTTGTCATAGCTTCCCTTAGCTCCATAGCAATACACACATCCTAAATTACAGGTTTGTGAAATCAGTAAATTTAATCGTCTCAACAAAGTATTGGGAAAAACTTGTATTTTCTCGCTGCTTTCAGAGTTCTGTTCAAAGTCCTGGATTAATTCATAAAAATCTTCTATAAGGTTCACAAGAAGCTTTTTTGAAAAGTTCCTTACCGATTTAAAGAATTTCTCCTCACTGTCTGAAGAAATTATCAACTTATAAAACTTGAGATGTTCTGAATTTAATAAAAACATTGAAAGGCTTCTTTTATTGAATAAAATAGCATTTTCATTATTGGCACTCTCAAATATTGTCAGAAACTTCGATAGTTCCCTAAGTTTTTTTCACACCGCAAAGATGTCTTTACGGATAACCGTCCATGACTTTTCCATTAAATCCCTCCTTCAGACTCCACCCAAGCTTAGCTTGGGGGGATCGTTTTCTTAAAACTACCTACAATATTTCACTTTTTCCACAACTACCTAATCCGCACCCACAACCCAGTACTTGCTGATTCTTTTTGGAGCTGTTAAGTTTCTTCATCCTCTTCCCCTCCTTTCCTCTTATTTCCCGCCGGCGGGAAGCTGCAAGATAACACCTACCCATCCACATACTGCTCAATCACAGGGTTTTGGCTATGTGTACCGTCACCTGTGTGGTAAAATAAAATAAATCACTCATCAACACTCTGAGATACAACGGGTGGTGTGCTTTCGGTTTGGCTATCTGAATCTGTCTTGTCACCAAATGTAATTACTGATAAAAAAAGGAGCATCAGTATTAATACAAGTCCTACAATCTTTCTCATATTCTCACCCCTGTTGAGAGGATAACATGTTCCATGTGATTTTTCAAATTTATGCGTTTCGAAATTCTTTTTTCATGCGGGTTCTAGAACGTAAATTTGTATGATTTTTTAAGATGTAGATTTTCAATGTATAACAGAAACAAGGGATTTGAAAACATGAAAAAAACACCTGATATGTTCATACCTGTTTTCGAATACGGAGCATTTGCAAGGCCATTTATAGTTCAAATGATCAACATGAAATTACCTAAAGCTGTAAAATATTCCGCTGTATCGCTGCTGTATACGTGGGAAGGAAAGTACAGCCAAGCAATTCAGTATGTAAACAAAGCTATTAGATTTTGTAATAGCGAAAGTATGAGATTTTTCCTTCTTGCGAGGAAACTATCGTGCAAGTCCAAGCTTGGAGAATTTGACCCGCAACTCTATAGATGTTTAAAATCAAATTTAAACAAGGTAAGCGGAAAGGTACGGGAAGAGATAGAAATGTTACTCATAAATGTCAAAGCTAGATATGAAAAAAAGTCAGTATCTGAACCGAGAATTTGGGGAAGTAACAAGACTTCTTCTGCCTTTGTATTTTACTATCTTGGAAAAGCGCGGAATAGTGTAGCTAAAAATGATGTACCTCATGCGGTGCATCATTACATCCAAGCATATAAACTATCCAAAACTATCCCACACCCATCTGGTGTCGTTAGTTCTCTCAACGATCTTGCGTGGGATATAAAAAACATCCACCCACTCTGGGCTTATTCCATTTCACAAAAAGCGGTATACTGGCTTGGATACTATCGTGAGACATCAGGCAATTTGTTCGGTGCCCTCGATACCCTGTTCGTGATTGAAAAAAAGATCAACACGTTTTCCATTTACAGAACATCAAAGGTTATACGTTCGTTAGGAGTTTCAAAGAAATACGAAAAACTTTTGAAAGAAGTGGAGAGATACATCCCAAAATTCAACGTGTCAATCTACGCAAACACAAAAGATTTAAGGAGATTCATACGCAAAATCGTAGGGTTGTGCAGGGGAGAGAAGATATCGGCTGGGAGGATATCGGAGATAATAACCGGGAAGACGAAGAGGATCAGAGGCAACACGTTGAAAAAAATAATAGAAGGGAAGGAAGTAGAAAATTTAGAAGTTCCATATCCTGTATATAACGAACGGATAAAGCTGAAGGTAGAAGAGCGGTTTGAAAAAGCACTGGAGGAGTTAAAACAGCTTACACTTTCTGAAAGAAAACGGCTTTTCATATCGACGTACATAGCACAGGTTGAGAGAGAGAAGTTCTACCTTTCAAGAAAGGACAAACTCAAAAAATCTTACAAACTTCTTGAGAATGTTGAGGAATTTGGGAAGTATATGGCAAGAAGATACAAAACTATGGAATTCGTGGTGGACATGGTGGAAGCGCACCCTTATGTGGAAGGACGGAAAACAGCGGTGAGAAAAGCGGTGGACAGGATGGGAGTAAAGAAGCTGGGGGAATTTATCCGGAGATACATAGAACTTGACGAGTACGACAGGAAGTTACTGGACAGGTTTATGAGAAATTACGGCAGGTACGATGGGATAAGGTTTGGAATGAGGGTGAATGGGTCTGAGGTAGTGAGGGGTTTTGCGAAGAAGTACCGGTTGGAGATACAACCGACGCTTTTAGCATACTGGTGTGAAGACGACAAAAGGGTGAGGGGGAGACTGGAGAGGATTTTGAATTCATTCTTTTAATTACGTTATAAAAACCGAAATAACTAAAATTAAACCAAAATTGCGAATAGTACTTAAGGAAATAGTTAAATAACTCTTCTAAAGTTCTCCTATGCTTTAATGTTGCAATGTCAAATATAAAACTAAAAGTTCTCATAACTTTGAATGATTTAAGAACACTTGTTAGAAAACTTGTATAAATTCCTTCTTTTTCCCTTTCAAGTGCTGTTTTTTTCCTAACTTTTTGACTTACAACATTCGCTAAATACATTAACGGAGGAATAATAATAAACAACACCAATGAAGCTCTCCAGGAAATAAAAAACATCGCAAGTAATAATGCCACTTCTGATACAATCATTGAAACTATATTTATTGTCATCCTAATCATTGGAACAACACCTTCATTAACATCTTTGTGAATGGAATTTATAAAATAACCCGCACCTTTTTTGGTAAATTCTTTTAAATCATAATTAAAAGTCTTTTTTAAAAGTTCAGATTCAAGATTTAATACTACTTTATTTTCATACCTTTTTTTCCAAAGATTATTTATATAAAACAATAGTACAAATATCAGACCAAGTGCAAGATATACCACACTTAAAAGTACAAATTTTTGAAAATTAAGCTTTAATACAGCCTCATCAAATAACCACTTTACCATTAATGGTTGAATCAATCCTTCAAAGAAACTTAAAATACTTGAAAAAATAAGAAGTAAGATAAATTCAAATCTCTTTGTCTTTAAAAATTCCCAATAAATTTTCATGAAACCCCTCCTCCATATAAACTCTTTAATCTAATTCTAACTTAACAGAACATATTATTTATGTTATAATGGTAATAACTATAATTGTTATATTGTTTTTAAGTGATTTTATTGACAAATTTTTAAAATATGGTATAATATAATATAGGATAAAAAAATAGAATGTATAAAAGACCCTACTGGGTCTTTTTTTTATAAAAAACAAAATATTTCAGAGAAATTCCCTTATTACCTTTTCGCATCATAAAAATATATAATCAAAAGGATTTAAAATAATAAACTTCTCATAAACATTACCAAAGGGGGGAATATTATGAAGAGGTTTATTATTTTTTTACTTTTTGTATTAACAATATTCATGGTCTCATGTACAAAAATACAAAACACGCCAGCTTCTTATGAAAATCCTTCGTATAAAATTTCAGAGATTTTTAATCAGAAATTAGGATTTAATTATACTTATCAAAAAGCATCTTTAGATAACGATTCAAAAAAGTTATTCATTTCATTAAAAGATGAAGATGAAAAAAAACTACTTCTTTATGAGTACCTCTTAAAGAGCACACCAAGTGAATCAACTTTAACTAATCTTAGAAATATCCCCTATACGTCAGACTCAAATATTCTTGCACTTGGCGCTGTAAATGGGAATCCTTGGTTTATATATACTACTATCACAATTCAAGGAAAATACCTCACATTTTCCTATTATAATTCTAATGGATGGCATAACGTAGATTTACTTTCAGCATGTAATCTAACATCCCCGTACAAATATTTATTTGACATCTTTTACAACCAAAACACTGTACTTTTAAGTTTTTACAACGAAAAAAAATATTGTGTAATAAAAATTTCAGAAAATGCATATAATATAAATTGCTATAATATCCCCACCCCAAAAGACAATATAGAAATATATTTGACGTTAGATGCCTACTTTTACGAAAATAACGTATATATCCTACAATCGTATACGTATAATTATTATTCACTAATATCAATAGATGTTATTCCTAGAATAGTCGCCTTTTTTAAAAGAGAAGAAAGCGAAGCAATATCCAACAGTATCCTCAAAAGTCAAGATTATTTGTATATAACATCTTACAAAGATAAAAATCTTGTCCTTTACAAAGCAAATTTAACAACCAACACCCTTGCAAGTTCAACTATAAACATACCCATACCAGATTGGGCATATCCAACTGGGAGTGACATTCTCTTGGAAAATTCAGGAAAAATATGGAACTTTTTTGAAGTTATATATGAAAATGTTGTTCTTAGCACAAGCAAAAGTATCTTCTACACAATATATGATCCAAAAACTAAAGAAACTACCTCAGCTACTCCGGCAATTATGTGGTATTCAACATATTGGGTGGAGTACCAAGATTATGACTTTCACACATGCGGATACGGTATAGACAGTGAACAAAATGTTTGGTTCCACATACTTGGCCAAGATTTATCTTTTTCGCCTCACCGTGAAAACTCCAATATTGCGGTTTATAGCAGCAATGGTAATAGGATAGCAACTTTGCCTCCAGAAGCTGTAGCTTTCCAACCTGGAAATACCTTTGAGTATTTTACACTGCTTGATGGGGATTTTAAAAACACCGCAATATTACTTTTTAAAGATCAAAATGAAATGCAAAATATAAGCTTTTTAAAACTTTTGAAAGAATAAACAAAGGCTCATATTGAGCCTTTGTTTTTTTTTTCAAATTTGTGTTAAAATTAAAGTGAATAGGTATATTTTCCGGAGGTGGTTAAATGAAACTACAATTTAAACTCATACTATCCTTAGTATTGGTAGCAATAATTGCTACGGTAACAAGTGTTTCAATTTCATCATATCTTGCCTTCAAAAACGTTTCAAAAAGCGCAAGTACTATAAACAAACTCATCCTTACCTCGATCTCCAAAGACGTACATGCAGAACTAGAAAACATTATCGATCCAATTTACAAGTATGCAACGGAAGGATCACTTGCTCCATATTTGATGAATATAACAAGTGATTTAGGAAAAAGACAACTTGCATGGGGAATTAGAAACGCAAAAAATACATTAAAAAATGAAGGTTTCATTCAGACATTTATCGTATTAGAAACAGGTGAAGTACTTGATGAGACAGGTGAGTTATCAATTAATTTTCCAGAGAAGTTAAAAGATATAATTGACAAGATAAAAAACAAGGAAAAAGAATATGACATATACATACCATTTGAATACAATTCTACAAGCACCATAGCAGTTGCTGTACCAGTAAAAGACTTCAGTGATAACGTAGTTGCGGTATTAGTTGGATTATATCCACAAAGCATACTACAAGATATGATAAAAGGGGCAAAGATAGGAGAAAATGGAATAGTAAGTATAATATACGACACGTTAGTGGTGGCACATCCAGATGAAAGTAAAATAAACGAACTAGACATAGCAAAGGAAAAAGGGCTTGAGAAGCTAAAAGAAGAACTCTTATCAAAAGACAAAGGGAGTGTAAGGTATAAATACAATGGATATGAAAAATTTGCAAGCTTTATAAAGATAGATGATTTACCGTTGAAAGTAATGGCTACAATAAATTACTCGGAAGTGATAAAGGAAGCGAAAAATATAGTAAATCTAGGGATACTAACGGGAATAATAGTTGCATTAATAGCAGCGATAATAGCATACTTTGTATCGAAATCAATAAGTAAACCAATAATAGAGATAAGTGAAATAGCAAAGAGAGTATCGGAAAAAGACTTAACGGTAGAGATAAAAGAAAGAAAAGGGAAAGATGAGATAAGTCAACTAACAAATGCGTTTAAGATATTGGTGGATAATTTCAAGCAAACGGTAGGAGAAGTAATGAAACTAAACTCACAAGTATACTCAGTATCACAGTTATTGGACAACCTAGTAGAAGACACAGAAAGAGCAGCAAAAGATGCAACAGAAACGGTAAACAAAGCGACATATGAATTACAAGAAGTAGTATCGGCGACAGAAGAGGCAAACAGTGGAATGGAAGAGATAGCATCAGGCGCGCAAAACATAGCAAACTATGCGGAGAATTTGGCAAGGAAAGCAGAAGAGATGAAAGAGAAGGCAACAGACTCATCAGGAAGAGTAAAAGAACTAAAAGAAGTAATAATGAAAGTAAACGAAACGATGAAGGAGACAGAAAAATCGGTACGTGAGATGGAAGAATCATCAAATATGATAGGGGAAATAGTAGGAACAATATCAAACATAGCGGAACAGACGAATTTACTAGCGCTTAATGCAGCAATAGAAGCGGCAAGAGCAGGAGAAGCAGGAAGGGGATTTGCAGTAGTTGCGGATGAAATAAGGAAACTAGCCGAAGAAAGTAAAAGTCAAACACAAAAGATAGCAGAAGTATTAAATGCAATAAAGGATCAAGCGGTAAACGTGGCAAAATACACAGAAGAAGTAGGGGAAAAGATAGAAGATTCAGTAGAATCATCGGAGAAAGTAAGTGAATCAATAGTGGAATTATTGGAAAAGATAGAAGACATATACGGAATGACAAATGACTTGGCAGCGACATCAGAAGAACAAAGTGGAGCATCAGAAGAAGTAAGTGCGGCAATAGATAGGGTAACAAAGACGTTGATGGAAGTGGAAGAAGAAATAAAACACATGGCAGAACAAGTGGAAAATCAAGCAAAACAAGCATCAGAAGTAAAAATATATTCAGATGATTTAAATAACGCTGTAGAAGGTCTAAATCAATACTTATCAAATTTTAAATTATAATATGTAAGTCATATATAAGGTGTTTCCTCTTAGGAAACACCTTTTTAAAAAGGAGGTGTTTTTAAATGACAACAAGTGAATTGTTGGGAGTTGCTCTAAAAATTGAAGGTGCGGGATATTCATACTATACAAAACTATCAAATATTTCTTCTGGAAAATTAAAAGAGTTATTTTTAGAACTTGCTAACGAGGAAAGGGAACATGCAAAAATATTTGAAGATATATTAAAAGAACATGAAGATGAAAACCTAAATTTAAACGAAGAGGAAATCGGATATTTAAAAGCTTTTGCAGATGATATTATATTTCCAAAATTAAATATCGACAAGATTCCACAAAGTATAAAGGAAGCTTTAAAACTTGCAATAGAAGTTGAAAAAGATTCTATTATATTCTACAATGATATAAAAATGCTCATTTTAAATAACGATGCACTGGAAAAAATTATTGAAGAAGAAAAAAAGCACATGAAAAAGCTAACTCTAAAATTAAATGAAAACGATACATTTGATATGTACAGTGAAGGTAGTAAGATTTAGATTATAATTAGTGGTACAAAGAGTTCTTCGTAAGAAAGAGAACCATGCATTCCCTTGAGTTTTTGTTCTCCGCCTGTGTAGGTATAAGTAAACGAATAGTTATCTTTACAAATAAGCACATAATCTCCTATCCGGTGCACCGTTTCAGGGTGCGCCTTTCCTATACCAAAATATCCTTCCATTAAACACTCTTTAGATGGATAGATTTCAAATTTTCCAGAGTATTTTTCCTCCATATATTCTAGAAACCTTTCCTTTTTATTTTTTTGTACATAAAAATACATCATCCTCATCTCACCTGCTGGTGGAATCTTTAGGAATTTTAATAATTCACTCCCCATAAACTTATTTTTTTCATTTGGTGTGGTAATCATACCATGATCAGCCAATATAAATATTCTTGTTTTCTTGTCTGCATTTAATTTTTTAAACCATTCTAATATATACTTTGCCTCATATTCATATGAATCACTATCTGGTCCCATCTTGTGGCCTATCCCATCTATAGTTCCATAATATGTAAATAAAATTCCCTTAAAATCTTTTCTTAACATTCTTTCCAACTTTACAAGCATATCTAGTGTGGAATAATAAGTTAACACATTGGCGTTATTTTGTATGAGAAAAGAAAGCCCGGAATTTGCAATATTTTGAGCGGTAAGCACTCCACCATATAAACCTTCTTTTTTTAAAAGTTGAAAAACGTTTGGAAGTCTTTTGATATTTTTCTTTACAAGGGTTGCAAAACTATTTTCACTCATCCCTGGAAAACTAAAATCTATCATATTAACCAATGTTCCTATTTCACGTAAAAATTGGACGTATCCTAAAAGACCATGTTCTTTTGGTGTAAGCCCGGTCATAATACTCGTAACAGCTGCAACTGTTGTAGTGGGGAAAACACTACTTAATCTTGTGTAATTTTCAAAAATTACACCTAATTCTTTAAATTTTTTAAAACCCAAACTATCCAATATAACTACTATAATCTTTTCTTTTTTTTCAAGAAATGGGAAAAGATATTCCTCCATTTCCTTAAATTCATGATATGGAGAAACACCAAAGTGTTTCAATAAGACATTTACAAAAGACACAATACTCTTTTCATATACGGGTTTCATATACCTACCTCCAAAAAACAAATCCCCGGCTTTATTTTTCAAAAAACCGGGGATAATTTCAACTATCCTTTTACCGAACCCTTTGTCAAACCACCAACAAGATACTTTTGCATCGAAAGGAAGAGTATTACCATTGGGAGCATTCCTACAAGTGCCGCAGCTGAGAAAAGTCCCCATTCAGTCTCAAATGGCCCTGTTGAGAATGTCCAAAGTCCTACCGCATAAGTGTACTTTTCTACATCCTGGAGAATTATTTTTGCCAAAACAAATTCGTTAAATGTTCCCATAAAGGTTAATATTACCACAACAGACAATATAGGAGATGCAAGTGGAATAACTATTCTCCAAAATGTCTGCCACCTTGTAGCACCATCAATCATTGCCGCTTCTTCAAGAGAACTTGGAATTGTATCATAAAATCCCTTTATCAAATACATATTAAACGCTATATTCCCAAGATACACAAAGATCAATCCACCCAATGTATTTAATCCAAGCCATGGAATATACCTTCCTAAGAAGCTTAAAAATCCATACAGTGCAATCATATACATAATAGCTGGGAACATCTGAATTAATAACAACGACATTATACCGTATTTCCTTCCCTTAAACCTCATTCTACTGAACGGATAAGCGGCCAATGCATTTACAAATGTGGTAATTATTGAAACAAGTCCTGCAACTACAACACTATTAAATATCCATTTCCAAAGATAATGTCTTTGCTTCTGTTTCCATATTTGATCAAATCTAAAAAGTCTTTTATCAATTTCCTTAAATTTTACATTTAACCCTTCAACGGGAAATTTATCAACCAAGTCAGCCGCAGCTTTTGAAGCAATACTCATACTAGATGCTATATTAGATGGATATTTTGATTGTACTTCTGTAAAAAGTTGAGAAAGAGATAATATTCTAATTTTAACACCATTTTTTGCAGAATAAATTGCATTCTCTCCTGTTTTTTTAATAGACTTGACATAATTATCAAAATTATCGATAAATACTTTAACATCTTTTGAAAACTTTCCATACCTCTTGATTAAATCCCTGTAATCATCAATCCATTCCAACTTTCTTAATTCACCTCTTACACTACTTTTTAACTCATTGTTTGAAACATAACTTAAAAATCCATTTATACTTTTTCTAAAAGACTTTAAAGCTATGTATAGTTTATTAATATCCTTCGGAAGGCTATACTTTGATACCTTACTTTCAAATCTTTCGATATCTTTAAATAATTTATCAGATAATATGTATGCCTTTGCATCTAAAAGTTGCATTTCTACATCGGCAAGTTTAACTTTTAAGTCTTCATATTCTTTTCTTTTACTTTCTAGTCTATTTGAAAGAAGCAAATATTCATTTGAAGTTTCTAAATAGTCTTTTTCAATAATTGCAAAATTTTCAAGCACATTTTTTGCTTCATTTAACTGTTTAAAAGATTTCATGTTAAATTGGTTAATAATAGACAAAAAATCACCATAGCTTGTGACATTTTTTTGGTTATAGTTTTCCCACAAAGTTTTTACCTTAAGTGCATTGTTTAATAATTCATCAATTAAGTCTTTAAATTTATCCTTTAGTTGTATCTTTGAAATGTTCTTTATTACATCAAAAACTTTCAAGTATTGTGAAAATTCATCACTTTCTGTGATAAAAGTACTGATATTTGAAGGATTTTCCAATATCTCGTATGCTGCCATTAGTGTTCTATTAAAACTTTCCATTTGTGGAATAATTGAACTTTCAATTATAGGCTTCAATCTTTCATATTCAACTTTTTGATTATCCATTTTTTTCTTTAAAATATTAATTTGTGACTCAATACTTTTTATCTCGCTTTCTTTTTTTGAAACATCCTCTTTTAAAGATTTTACTTCCTTCATCCACATTTCTTTGTATTTTTGATCTATGTCTATATTTTTTATCTTCCCCTCATCCAAAAGATCAAGCATCGCAAAAGAAAACATCTTTTCAGAAGGCTTTTCAATATCTATTTTGTCTTTAATCTTACTTGAAGTGTCTAAAATCGTTTGGATAATATCTCTTGATTTTTCTTTCACAAAACTTTGGATTTCACCAAATTTTTTATCCGTAATATCAACCAATTTTCTAGACTCTTTTGAATAACCTTCTAACCTTTTTATATCCTCATTGAATTTTTCCACCAAAAATTCTACTGGCTTTTCATCATATGGTCTTGAATTGGTGGTAATGGATTCTATGTCACTTAATAACCTTAAAACATTTTCTTCTGGAAATAAAAGGTCCCTGTAATTTTGCAAACTCATCCTAGAAGAAAACAATTTTGAAGAAAAAGCAGCATTATCCCTCCTCAGTGAGGTTGAAACAACCCACACCACGGGAAATAATATACCAACAATCAAGATTATTAAAATTATATGAACCAACCAATTGCCCTTTTTTACAACCATTATCTATTCACCTCTTCAAAAGAACCTGATATTCTAAAGTTAACAAAACTAATGCCCGCCACTATAAAGAATATCAGTATGGATATTGCACTTGCAAAGCCAAAATCTTGTCCTCTTCCTGCTTCAAATGCAAGTTTGTAGGTATAAGATATCAAGATATCTGTAGCACCTGCAGGTGTACTAGTGTTTGGAATAGCAGGCCCACCTGAAGTCAATAGGTATATGTTAACAAAGTTGTTGAAATTAAAGGCAAAACTTCCCACAAGCAATGGTGCAATAGTCGTCATTAAAAGTGGAAAAGTAATCTTCCAAAACCTTTTAGACTTAGACGCACCATCTATTGAAGCGGCTTCATATAACTCTTCTGGAATACTCTGCAATGCACCTAAACTCACCGTCATCATATACGGAAAGCCAAGCCATGTGTTAACTATTAACACAGAAACCTTCGCCCAGAATGGATTGGTCATCCATTTAATAGATTCTTTGTTAAACAAGCCATTTACAACAAATCTATTCAAAACTCCATACGTTTCGTTGAAAAATCCATTCTTCCAAATCAAAACGGAAATAAACGCGGGAATAGCCCATGGAATAATAAGTAAAGTTCTATACAGGGTTCTTCCTTTCAAAGTATTGTTATTCAAAACCAAGGCAAAAATAAGTCCTATTGCAAATGTAAATACCACACTAAGTGCCGCATATGTAAAATTCCACAAAAAGATCTTTGTAAATGGTCCTGAAATTGTTGGATCTGTAAATATTTTTGTGAAATTTTCCCCACCCAAGTAAGAAATATACCCCAAAATGGGAACTTTATCACCGTTTTCATCAAAATCATAAAAAGTACCATCTTCTTCCAAAAGTGGTCTATTAGTCAAATCGTTAATAAGCGTTGCTTTCACAACAGTTTTTCCATTTTCTACCACTTCTGAAAGCGCCATTCTATAAAGGTGCTTGATTTCAACTAACTTTAAAGTTCCATCGTTACTAAACCTCAAAGATAGGCGTTCCCTTCTATTATTTACAATTTCAACTTTACTTAATATAGGAAATGCAATTTTCGATTTAAAAAAAACTTCATTAATAGCCGTCTCTTTATCAACAGGTGAATAAAAATAATTGTACGTTTTATCCCCGTCCATTATCGTAATTATTTTTCCATTTTCCTTCATAACTTCGTACTTTTCAAGTGGTATTAAATGTGCTTCACCTAAAATCATCTTTCCCGCTTGCATTCTAATGGGCTTTATATTTCCAACAACATATTTTTCTCCGTTTTTATCGTAAACCAACATCTTAAAATCTCCCGTAGGATTAATTCCCTCGTATCTAACAAAAATTTCGTAAATGTAATTTTTCCCTTCATCGGGTACATACGTATAAACCGGATCCGTTAAAAGCCTATCGATTACCTCTTGACGAGTCATTATATGACCTGTTCCATAATTGGTAAAGGCCGTTTTAATTGTAAAAGCAATAGGGTACAATACCAAGATAAAAAGTAAAATAACGGCAGGAATCATATATCTATATGGATACGCACCTTTACTGAAAATAAAATAGTCAATTAAAAATACCAAAACAAAAAAAGTAATGGAAAGTTCATAAAAACCTCTGGAAAATAAAAATAATGCTCCCCAGATAGAAAAAGCATTAAACAAAGCTAGAAATACATACCCTATAAATTTCCAAAACCTAATCATTTCATCTCCTCCCGATAAAAATGGGGGGCTACTCCCCCCTAAATATTTTTTACTTAATTCCAGCTAAAATCGTATCAACAGCTTCTTTCAAAGCTTGTTCTACTGGTATTCCTTGGTCAAGTACCTTTGAAAGTGCATCTCCCATTGCTCCCCATACGCCTGCCATTTCAGGGACATTTGGCATTGGAAGCCCATAATTTCCAAGGAATTCTGCAAATGCCTTTGTTACGTCATCAACCATTGGCAATACGTCTTTTCTAGATGGTACCCTTGGATCTGCAAGATAAATTCTGTACATTACATCCTTTGTTGAAATGAATTTTGTCAAGAATTCAATTGCATAAAGTTTGTTTGGGGATTTTGCATTTACCATAAATCCCTGTGCACCAAAGAATGGCTTTGGTTTCACACCTGGTTCAAGTTCAGGAATTGGGGCAACTCCAAAGTCTATACCTGCTTCTTTCCATCCAGGTACTGCCCAAGGTCCATTAATAATCATAGCCGCTTGTCCATCTTTAAACATATTGTCCATAACATTGTAATTGTCACCTGATTCAAGAAGCCCTTCATCAACTAATCTCTTTATCAAAGACAATCCTTTTACTGCTCCTTCATTTGCAAGACCTATATCTTTTACATTTATTTTTCCATCTTTTTCACCAAATACATATCCTCCAAAGCCAAAGATTGCATAACTACTAAAGTAAAAGTTCTTGAAATCGTAAACTAATCCCCTTACTTCTCCTTCATATTCTTCTTGAATTTGCTTTGCAACCTTGATTAATTCATCAAATGTTTTTGGTGGATTTTCAACGTAATCTTTGTTGTAAATCAAAGCAGGTCCATCAAAAGCATATGGAATACCATAAAGCTTTCCGTTATAAGTAAATGCTTTAAGTGGAGTGGGTAAATACTTGTCTTTTTCCGGAAGAACTGGAATTGGTTCAATAAGACCATTTGCTGCAAGTTCTCCAACCCAGTCATGTGCACCAACAATAATATCAGCACCTTCACCAGCTGGGGCTGCTGTTAAAAATTTGGATTTTATATCGTTAAAGTTAACTTGCACAACTTCTACGTCAATTCCGTAAATAGATTTAAACTCATCACCTAATTTCGTAAGAATAGGTGCTTGTGCCTCAGATGTCCAAATGGTAATTTTTACTGCAAATACACTGAAAACCATCAGAATCATTAAAAGAGATACTAATAACTTTTTCATACACTTTCCCCTCCTTTTTTAAAATACTCCAAGATTATTTTACTACAACAAAAAAACTAGTTTACAACTTGTTGGAAACTGTTCCAACATTATATTATATCATAAAATATCCGTTTTTATTACTTTCGAATAAGATTTTTTTACATTCTTTTACATTAACATCATTATTTTTATTATTTTTCTCTTCTACCCTTATAAATATCTTGTTAAAATGTTTGCCTTCTTAATCTTCAAAAGTACCTTTTTTCACTATTTTCTCTTTGTACATCAAAAAATCTCCACGACTTACAACACTATCAATTTCCAAATTTTCATTTAACACAACTAAATCCGCATCGTAACCTTTCTCTAATCTACCCTTAAATTTAAGTTTTAACACCCTAGAAGGATTAACCGTTATAGTCTTTAACGCTTCTTCTAACGGCAAATATCCTTTTTTCACACTTGTCTTTACAATTTCATATAAAGAGGTAACTTCTCCAATTTGCAAACCTATAAAATTACCATCTTTGTCAAATTTTGGAAGACTTCCCTGACCATCCGAAGTTAAAGTAACTCTATCAATTACTTTGGATTTATAACATTCCATTAAATAATTTACCGTTCTAATTTTATCCTCATTTGTTGAAAAACTTGTGGTTAAATCAAAAAAACCACCCATTTTTGCAAATTCTATCCCCTGTTCCAACAATTTTTTATTTCTATTCATATGGGTGGGATATAGATTGATTATGGGAATTTCTGTGTCTTTTACAATATCAAACAAATAATCTATTCCAAATTTACCAGAACCAACATGAAAATTAACAATACCTGCTTTTCCAGAAATAAGTCCTCCCAATCTAGCATTTGAAACTATCTTTTTTATCTCTTCCAAAGTCGGTTGAGTTGATCTGTGATCTGAAATTGCTATCTCTCCAACACCAATAACCCTATCAATTAATACAATATCCTTTGCTATACTACCTGTAAAGGTTACAGGTGGAACTGCATAAGAACCCGTGTAAATAAAAGCATTTACACCTTCTTTGTTCAATGCTTTTGCCTTTGCATACAAATTTTCAAGACTTCTAGTTATACCATCTGTTCCTAAACAACCTACTACAGTAGTAATTCCTCCCTTTATTAATTGCCTCAAATTAATTTCCGGTGTTCTAGTTGAAAAATCCCCCTCACCACCTCCGCCAGTAATATGGACATGCCCATCAATAAACCCTGGAACAACAATTTTTCCAGAAAAATCGTACATTTGAATATCCAATGGAAAATTATCAATATTTATCCCTTCTTCAATAATTGCAATCTTTCCATTTAAAATTAAAATATCCTTTTTTCCAATATACTTAGGTGCATAAACTGTGGCATTCTTTATCAACTTTACCATTTAATCCCCCCCTTTTTTTGATATAATTAACACAAGGTGATAAAATGAAAATTCTTTTCCCTTTAATAAATATCTTTGCAATAATTCTTTTGTACATAACACTTTCTAAAAAAATATCCAATAAGTTATTTAAGATCACAAGGGATATTTTTAAAATTCAAACAATACTTTCTCCCATAACTATATTATACTCTATAACATTTGCTTACATATTAAAGATAAACATTAAAGAAATGGGATTTCAAATAGGTGATTTAAAAACAGGATTAACATTCATAGCAATATTTGGAATACCTATTTTTATTCTCTCTTATATCTTTGCAAAAAAAGCGAAAAAAGAAGAGATAGAAAATTTTAGTTATCTAAAAATAAGGTCAAAATGGCAGATAATCTATGTGTTTTTTTTTGTGGGGTTAACTGAGGAAACTTTTTTCAGAGGATTAATACAAACATATCTAAATAAAAGCATCAATCTTTTTATTTCTATTACTTTAACTAGTGTAATATTTTCACTGTTTCACATCTTAAATGTTAAGACTAAAAATGAAACGTTTAGGGTTTTTTTACAACTTTTTCCCATTAGATTTGTAATTTCTCTAATCCTTGGATACACATTTCAACTTTCAAAAAGTTTAATCTATCCAGCAATCATCCACAATCTCATGGATGGAATAACACTTTTAACAATACAAAAAATTATTTACAACAAACGATCAAGAAGCAATACCTTGTGAAAGGTCATCGTAAATTTTTTTGATCTCTAAATGATACTTTTTAAATATCTCCAAAATCTTTGGGTTAAAATCATCCGGAGATGTTCTTCCATCACCTTCAAGTATTATTTTTACTACTTCCTCGTGCGTATATCCCCTTTTATATGGTCTTGGAGATCTTAATGCATCATATACATCTGCAATAGCTACAATTTGTGCTTCTATTGGTATTTCATCTCCTTTTAAGCCAAATGGATAGCCTTTTCCATTGTATTTTTCATGATGGTATAAGGCTATTTTTTTTGCTGTTTCAAAATATGGATCATCCAAAAGCTTTGCACCATATATTGTATGTTTTTTCATCTCTTCAAATTCTTCATATGTTAATCCTCCGTTTTTCCTAATCAGTTTTTTACTGACAAATATCTTACCAATATCATGCAAAGGGGCAAACGATTCTATCTCTTTCACTTTTTCCATTGGAAGATTTAACTTTTCTGCAATAAATCCAGAAATTTTTCCAACTCTGTAAATATGTTCACCAGTTACATCATCATAAGCTTCTGCTATAGTTGAAAGTTTTTCTGCAAATCTCATATATGCATTCTTTATCTCTTCAGTTGACATTTTCTCAAGCCAAAAGGCTTTTACTAAATTACCCAACCCCTTTATCAATTTTCTTGATTGTTCAGAAAAAGCCTCTTTGCTATTTACGTCTATATCTAGCAAAAGCCTTATCCACAAATAAGGGGTTAACTGAATCTCATTAACCAAAGTTTCTTTCATAGGTTTTGAAGCATCTACCAATATTTCATACTCTTTTTTTGAAAGTTCTTTTATTTTCTCAGTATTGATAATATCTTTCACTATCCTTATATTCTCACTTAAAGGCATTGCATCAAACATATTAATCTGCTTGAGTTTTTCTAAATCATGACCATATGCTGCAACAAACTTTGCAGTTTTGTTTTTTTCATTTACAAGGATTATACTTCCATAATTTGCTTCTGGAACAATTTGTATAGCAGTCTCAAGTACATATTTACAAAAACTTTCTAAATCCTGTCCAGGCACCATCTTAGACAACAAATCAATCATTTTGTAAAGACTCTCAGAAAAATTTTTATTTTCTTTATACAAAATTTTCAATTTTTTGTTTTTCTCCAAAAGTTCTTTAGTTGCTTTTTTCAATGCTTTTCTATGTAAATAAAGCAAAAAAGAAACAGTAAAAACTAAAATCAAACTTACAAAAACAACCATTTCTACCCAAATTGGTACCGTTTCATTACCAATTAACAAATATTTATCAAGTAATATATAATATATAGAACTATTATCGGATTTCCATTTTTTTAAATAAAAATCAATTTTATCTATTATTTCTTTATCAATATCTTTGGAAAATCCAAAACGAATCTCAACTGGATAAAAAATTATCGGTGTCTTGGACAAAGAATACGTCTCCCCCAAATATATTCTACTAACTACTCCTGCGTATGCTTTCTTTTCACTTACCATCCTAAGCACTTCTTCATAAGATGCAACCTCTAAAAATTGTATATTTAGTTTAAATCTTTCTGCAAGTTTTTTTATTCCTTCTTTTCCCACATAATAAATATCATCTTTTAAAACCGCTACAGTTTTATTATCCAAATCCAATATAGACTTCAATTTTTTATCATACGAGTATACAAGTGCCCAATTAACAAAAACACTTTCACTGTTAAAGAGAATTTTTCTTTCTCTTTCCTTTGAATATGCCAAATCCAAAAGTATATCTATTTCTCCTTGTTTTAATTTATTGTACAATACAGAAAAATTATCGTTATATACATAATTTAACGTCCAATTTTCTCTTTTAGCTATCTCGTTTAAAATATCAACAAAAAAACCTTTAGGTTTTTCTTTTCCAAAATAAACTAATGGTTTGTTGTTATACAAACCTACAGTTAATTCTTTACTAAACACACAACTAAAAAACACAAAAATTATCAACGCAAGAAAAATAATCTTTTTTCGCACCTCTACCCTCCCCAAAAACTAAATTTTATATCCATATTTTAGACTACTGGAATAAAACTAAGTTCTCGCTGATTAAATACTTGGAATAAAAAACCCAGCATCATGCTGGGTTAATCGTGTAAAAGTCCTTTTATAATTAATTCTGTTGCTTCATCTTCTGTAAGACCTTTTGCCATTAACATTTCTAGTTGCTTTTGATTTACCCTTCCAATAGATGCCTCATGTGTAAGTTCTGCTAGGTCATCTTTTATTTTTAAAACTGGCACAGTTGCAACTTCTATCTTATCACCTTTAGTTATTTCTTCACATGATATATGCGCCCTAGAATAAGGAGCATTACCATATGCTTCATTTAAAACTTTTGCCTTTGATTCATCTAAAGCAACTACTATTGTTTTTGCAAGTCCTTTTGAGTTCTTTCCATCAAGCCTTAATATTTCATTTATGCTTACTTCATCACTTTTTGAGGCTTTCACTTTAGAAATCATTTCACCAACGGCAAAGTCCTCTAATTTTACATCCATGAGAACGTCTAATTTTCCCACTCGTGTTTTTGTCAAAGTAAAGGAATTCTTGTAAACACCGCCTTTTTTTACTACAGCATAAGTCTTTGTAATAAGATTTATAGTCCCAGAATCACTGTGATAGTGTTCATCTATATATTCCATAACGGCATTTTCCTCAACTACAACATTTGAAACAGCATTGTGAGTAAAATCCTCTGCTTGTGGAAAAACACAGTGTGATAAAAACTTTACCCTTGCACCTTTTCTAACCTTGATATTAAAAACCACATTTTGCAATCCTGTTTTCTCAATATATCCCGTACAAACGTGTATCGGCATTGGAATATGAGTATTTTCCATTATTTCCATATCAACTTGCACACCATTTTTTATTTGTTTTGGAACAAGTTTTATTCCTTCAACATTGTTCAAACCTAAAACTTTATCACCACTTATAATAATCGATGCAATTCTCTTATCTAGAAATTTAGATGCATCTGTTCCTAATTTTTCAACTGTTTTTACAATAGTTTCAAATTCTCTTTTAACGTCCATCGATTTTCAACTCCTTAGTTACAGGAACGTTGGGGTGATCACAAGCATTGCATAAATTTTTAAATATTTCAATAACTTTCTTCGTGTTATCATGTGCTAGGATCTTTCCCGCACATAATAGATACGCCTCATCTGTATTATATGCCATTTCCTCTCTATGGGTAATAACTATTGGCGTACCACCATAAGATACAACATAATCAACTATATTATTTATCATATCAAGACTCATTATATCTATCCCTGAATCAGGTTCATCAAATATAACATATTTTGGTTTTAAAAGAATGATTGAAGCAAGTTCAACTCTCTTTCTTTCTCCTCCACTTAAGCTTTTATCCACAAATCTTTTCATATAAAGAAATGGATCAAGTCCTACTTTCTCCAAGGCTTCCTCTACTTCATCTTTTGTCACATCCAACTTACCACCAAGTGTTAAATAAGTATAAACATTCAATCCTTCATATCTTGCAGGTTCTTGCCACATTAAAGTTATTCCCAATCTTGAACGTTCATACACATTTTTTTGGGTTATATCTTTTCCATCTAAAAATATCTTTCCTTCCGTTGGTTTGTAATCTTCCAATCCCATAATTAAATATCCTATAGTACTTTTTCCAGCACCATTAGTACCTAAAATAGAATATTTCTTTCCTACAGAAAAACTTAAAGATATATTGTCTAAAATCTTTTTATCTGAAACACTATAAGAAATGTTTTCCAGTTTGAGCACGCAATAACACTCCTTATTAAAAAGTCTAATAAAATTTTACCACAAATTAGACTTACAAATGTAACAAAATTAAAACATCTTTTTTTGTTTTTATATTTATGCTCTATACCAAAAAATTGAATAACCTACCCATACAATAAAAAAAAAGCAGGCGAAAGCCTGCGAAAAAAAAATAAACCCGGGCGATACCTACTCTCGCAAGGGGCGTACCCCTTACTACCATCGGCCCAAGGCGGCTTAACGGCCGGGTTCGGGATGGAACCGGGTGGTTCCCGCCTTGGTATCGTCACCCGGGAAACCTTTGGTCACTCAAAAATGCATAGGGTTCACGTAGAGGTGAAGGCCTCGGCCGATTAGTACCGGTTGGCTCCACGCATTACTGCGCTTCCACCACCAGCCTATCTAGGTCCTCTTCTCGAACCGGCCTTACTCCTTTTACAGGATGGGAGGTCTCATCTTGGGGCGTGTTTCCCGCTTAGATGCTTTCAGCGGTTATCACTTAGGAGCGTAGCTACCCGGCGTATGCCCTTGGCAGAACAGCCGGTACACCAGTGGCTCCCTCACCCAGGTCCTCTCGTACAATGGGCGAGCCCCCTCAAACCTCCTACGCCCGCAGCAGATAGGGACCGACCTGTCTCACGACGGTCTGAACCCAGCTCACGTACCCCTTTAATAGGCGAACAGCCTAACCCTTGGGACCTGCTTCAGCCCCAGGATGGGATGAGCCGACATCGAGGTGCCGATCCTTGCCGTCGATGTGAACTCTCGGGCAAGACTAGCCTGTTATCCCCGGGGTAACTTTTGTCCGTTGATCGACGACCCTTCCACTCGGAGTCGCCGGGTCACTAGGACCGGGTTTCCCCTCTGCTCGACCCGTCGGTCTCGCAGTCAGCCCAGCTTATGCCCTTGCACTCTACGGTGGATTTCCAACCCACCTGAGCCGAGCTTCGCGCGCCTCCGTTACCCTTTCGGAGGCGACCGCCCCAGTCAAACTACCCACCTGGCACTGTCCCTCGCTTGCTCTTCACAAACGCAGGTTAGAACTCCAGTACACCGAGGGTGGTATCCCACCAGCGGCTCCCCCGACCCTGGCGAGCCGGGTTCTTCGCCTCCCACCTATCCTGTACACAGTGCACCAAAGCCCAATACCAGGCTGCAGTAAAGCTCCACGGGGTCTTTCCGTCTAGCTGCGGGTACTGGGCATCTTCACCCAGATTGAAATTTCACCGGGCCCCCTGCCGAGACAGTGCCCCAGTCGTTACGCCATTCATGCAGGTCGGAACTTACCCGACAAGGAATTTCGCTACCTTAGGACCGTTATAGTTACGGCCGCCGTTTACCGGGGCTTCGGTTCGGGGCTCTCACCCCTCCCCTTAACCTTCCGGCACTGGGCAGGCGTCAGTCCCTATACTTCCTCTTACGAGTTCGCAGAGACCTGTGTTTTTGGTAAACAGTCGCCAGGGCCTTGCCTCTGCAACCGCCTCGGCCTCCCCCAGTTTCCAGGTCTCCCCTTCCCCTGGGTTCAACCTACCGCGGCACCCCTTCTCCCTAAGTTACGGGGTCAATTTGCCGAGTTCCTTGGCAAGGGTTATCCCGCTCCCCTTAGCTTTCTCAGCCCGCCTACCTGTGTCGGTTTGCGGAACGGGCACCCGCATACCAGTTAGCGAGGCTTTTCTCGGCAGTGTGGGATCAGCCCCGTCGGACCATACGGTCCTCCCCTTCACGGCTCAGCTCAGACAGCGGATTTCCCTACTGCCCTCTACGCCTAACCGCTTGGAAGGCCTTGCCACTTGACCTCGGAACTTACCCTCCTGCGTCCCCCCGCTACCTATCAGTATGCAGGTGGTACCGGAATATTAACCGGTTCCCCATCGGCTACCCCTCTCGGGTTCACCTTAGGCCCCGACTAACCCTGGGCGGACGAACCTTCCCCAGGTACCCTTAGGCTTCCGGGGGGAGAGATTCTCACTCTCCTCTCGTTTACTCATGCCTGGATTCTCTCTTCCGCCTCGTCCAGTGGCTCTCTCAAGTCCACCTTCTCCCTATCGCGGAACGCTCCCCTACCACCAGCATATACGCTGATCCGCGGCTTCGGGGGATGGCTTCAGCCCCGGTACATTTTCGGCGCTGTGCGTCTCGACCGGTGAGCTGTTACGCACTCTTTTAATGATGGCTGCTTCTAAGCCAACATCCCGGTTGTCTGGGACGCACAACTTCCTTCCACACTTAGCCATCTCTCCGGGCCCTTAGCCGTCGGTCTGGGTTGTTCCCCTCTCGTCTGTGGAGCTTATCCCCCACAGGCTCACTCCCAAGATTTGTGTGCAGGCATTCGTAGTTTGACAGGGGTTGGAGGTCACCCCCCTAGCCCTATCAGCGCCCTACCTCCTGCACAGACCTCTTGAGGCTGCACCTAAATGCATTTCGGGGAGAACCAGCTATCACCAGGTTCGGTTAGCTTTTCACTCCTACCCACAGCTCATCCGAGGATGTCTCACAATCCACCGGTCCGGGCCTCCAGTAGGTTTTACCCTACCTTCACCCTGGCCATGGGTAGCTCACCCGGCTTCGGGCCTGCCGCACCTGACTCCTCGCCCTATTCAGACTCGCTTTCGCTACGGCTCCACCTCTACCGGCTTAACCTCGCCAGGTACGACAACTCCCAGGCTCATTAATCAAAAGGCACGCCGTCACCCCTATACGGAGCTCCGACTTCTTGTAGGCACGCAGTTTCAGGTCTCTTTCACTCCCCTTCCGGGGTGCTTTTCACCTTTCCCTCACGGTACTGGATCCTCTATCGGTCGGCAGGGAGTATTTAGCCTTGGAGGGTGGTCCCCCCTGATTCCCACGGGATTCCTCGTGCCCCGTGGTACTCGGGATCAAGCCCCAGAGAGTCCTTACCCTTTCGCCTACGGGACTTTCACCCTCTCCGGTAGGCCTTCCCAGACCTTTCGGCTAGAGTAAGAATTTTTTACTCCCCGGCTCACGCCCGGACTTGTCCCACTACCCCGACGATCCCTCGCCGGTTTAGGCTCCTCCCCTTTCGATCGCCTCTACTCAGGGAATCTCGTTTGATTTCTCCTCCTCGGGGTACTGAGATGTTTCACTTCCCCCGGTTCGCCCCCTCTCGGGTGTGTAGCCTCACCAGCTACACAGGTTGCCCCATTCGGGTATCCCGGGATCTACGCTCGCTTGCAGCTCCCCCAGGCTTTTCGCAGCTTGCCACGCCCTTCTTCGCCTCCTGCCGCCTAGGCATCCACTGCGCGCCCTTATCACCTTCACCTCTACTTCCCCTATGCATTTTTCAATGACCAACCCCTGGTGGAGACGAGGGGATTCGAACCCCTGGCTTCCTGCTTGCAAAGCAGGCGCTCTCCCAGCTGAGCTACGTCCCCAGAGTGGTGGGCTCGGGAGGAGTCGAACCTCCGACCTCACGCTTATCAGGCGTGCGCTCTGACCAACTGAGCTACGAGCCCACGGAACACTGGAATGTGGATAGCAGTCCTTATATCTCCTTAGAAAGGAGGTGATCCAGGCGCACCTTCCGGTACACCTACCTTGTTACGACTTCGCCCCCCTCGCCAGCCTCGCCCTCAGTAGCCCCCCTCCTTCTCAGGTTGGAGTAACCACCTTCGGGCGCTGCCAACTCGGGTGGCGTGACGGGCGGTGTGTACAAACCCCGGGAACGTATTCACCGCGGCGTGGCTGATCCGCGATTACTAGCGATTCCGACTTCATGCAGGCGAGTTTCAGCCTGCAATCCGTACTGCGAGTGGGTTTCAGGGTTTCGCTCACCATCACTGGCTCGCATCCCGCTGTCCCACCCATTGTAGCGCGTGTGTCGCCCAGAGCATAAGGGGCACGAGTATCTGACGTCATCCCCTCCTTCCTCCGGCTCGTCGCCGGCAGTCCCCTTAGAGTCCCCGGCCTAACCGCTGGCAACTAAGGGCAGGGGTTGCGCTCGTTGCGGGACTTAACCCAACACCTCACGGCACGAGCTGACGACGACCGTGCACCACCTGTGCCGGCTCCCTCACCTCTCGGCGAGAGTCCCTCCCCTTTCGGGTCAGTACCACCAGCATGTCAAGCCCTGGTAAGGTTCTTGGCTTAGCGTCCAATTAAACCACACGCTCCACCGCTTGTGCGGGGTCCCGTCAATTCCTTTGAGTTTCACCCTTGCGGGCATACTCCCCAGGCGGCCCACTTATCGCGTTCGCTTCAGCACGGAGGAATCACTCCCCCACACCTAGTGGGCATCGTTTACGGCTAGGACTACCCGGGTATCTAATCCGGTTCGCTCCCCTAGCTTTCGGGCCTCAGCGTCAGGTACGGCCCAGGAGACCGGCTTCCCCACCGGCGTTCCTGCTGATATCTACGGATTTCACCCCTACACCAGCAGTTCCGTCTCCCTCTACCGCCCTCAAGTCGCGTGGTTTCCAGCGCAGTTCCACAGTTGAGCCGTGGCTTTTCACACCGGACTTCCACGACCGCCTACGCCCCCTTTACGCCCAGTAAATCCGGGTAACGCTCGCCCCCTACGTATTACCGCGGCTGCTGGCACGTAGTTAGCCGGGGCTTCCTAGTGGGATACCGTCATCGGTAAGACTTTCCACTCCTTACCTTATTCGTCTCCCACCACAGCGGTTTACACCCCGAAGGGCTCCTTCCCGCACGCGGCGTCGCTGGATCAGGCTTCCGCCCATTGTCCAATATCCCCCACTGCTGCCTCCCGTAGGAGTAGGACCCGTGTCTCAGTGCCCTTGTGGCCGGCCATCCTCTCAGACCGGCTATCCGTCGTAGGCTTGGTGAGCCTTTACCTCACCAACTACCTGATGGAACGCAGGCCCATCCCTCAGCAGAGCTTTACGCCCCTTTCTTCGCTAGTACCTCTCCCTAGCGAACGTATGGGGTATTAGCTGCAGTTTCCCACAGTTATCCCCCTCTGAAGGGTAGGTCACCTACGCGTTACTCACCCGTCCGCCGCTCAGTCTACTAACCTTCACCCCGAAGGACTCCAGTTAGCAGCTTCGCTCGACTTGCATGTGTAAGGCACGCCGCCAGCGTTCACCCTGAGCCAGGATCAAACCCTCCATCTCTATCTCGGGCTTATCCTGATTTCTTACTTCTCAAAGGACTGCTATCCACATTTCAATGACCCGTTTTTACACCCAATTATTTGCGGCACGGTATCTAATTTACCACGTTTGTTTTTTTTAGTCAAGTTACAGATAGGTTAATTTTATTTCAACGTTGTTACAACCACGACTTATGCATCCCAGTCTGCAACCTTTACTCCGTCCTCTTTTTCAAGACCTTTTCTATTGCACAGCGATTATTATTTTACAGTATAATTGTAACATCCAAATACACAACCGGTAAACAACATGAATACTAAAAGAAACAACAAAGTAAACAACACCACTTCCTCAGGGGTCTTGCAACGTCTCATGAAAATCTTAAAAATTAAAGAAATGATATTTGCAAACAAATGCTTTATTTTGTACAAGGAAAGGGTGACAAAAAATAGTTCAAAACACATAAATGGAAAAAATAAAAATCAAACAACATGATTCACTTTGAGTACTGGAACCATGTTGTAAAAAATTATACTAAAACTTATATTTTAACTCTTCCTTCAAGGCGTATATCCCTGGAAGATGCACCAATTCTTATTACATACTCACCTTTTTCAACAACCCATCCCACATTACAAAAACTCGCCAAATTATTTATTGGTATTAAGATGTTGACATGCTCTAATTCACCAGGTTGTAGTAGCTTTGTTTTGTGAAATCCTTTTAATTCTTGAAATGGTTTATCAATCTTTCCTTTTAGTGCTTTTACGTATATTTGTGCTATTTCCTTCCCGGATATTTTTCCCACATTTTTTACATCAAATTCGACTTTTATTTTCTCTTTATCTTTTTCTAAATTAAGATTTGAATATTCAAAAGTTTTATATGAAAGTCCATATCCAAACTCTAATAGTGGTTCCACACCAAAAGTGTCGTAATATCTATATTCCACGTAAATATCTTCTTAAAGGTGCAAATATTTTATTTTTTCCAATCTTCTAACCTATCTAATTTATTTAACACTAGCCTTTTAAGATCCTTTGTCACTGCGTTACCGCTGACATCCCTTTTGCTCACCTACTTCTTTTGGCTGACTTTCTTCTCGCGTTCAAAATGACAAACATACTCATCTCTTTATCTTGTTTCATGTTATAATAACAACATGAAAGAACTTATATGGGTTTTGATAGCCGGTGTAATTTCTGGATTTATTTCTCCATTTTTGGCAAAAACGCTTGTTAATGTTATTGAGTTAATAAATATCCTATGGGGAAATTACATTGTTTTTGCACCAGTTATAGCATTCTGGATAGTTGGTCTTTTGGAAAAACACTCTAAACTTATTCTTGGAACTGGTGTAAATTCTTACAAAAACAAAGAAATACACATTACTCTAAAAGATTTAATCTTAAAATACATCTCAACAATGATTACATTAGGATTTGGAGGAAGTGGTGGTTTAGTTTCCCCGATATTATTTATTGGAAAAGGTTTATCGGAAATTTTCTCAAAGAAGTTTGGCAGAATATTTACTATATCGTTTGCCTCGGGCATGTTAACATACTATCTTGGAACCCCTCTTTCTGCAGCATTCCTATCTGTAGAATACTTCGAAAAAGACACTGTTAGCTACGAAGATTTAATGCCTGCTTTACTATCTTCCATGATAAGTATTTTTCATGTAAGAATACTTGGATTTACACCGATATTCATAGAAAAGTTTTCAAAATTAAATATTGAAAATGTAACAACAATTGATATAATCTTTTCAATAATTTTTGCTATGCTTTTTGGTGGCATAGGTATGCTTGCATATATTCTTAAATTTTATTTTAGAAACTATATAAACCGTTTAGATTCCGTTAAAAAAACTCTTACTTCTGGTTTATTGGTTAGTTTAACAGGTATAATTTTTGGAAGTACAATCCTTGGCTTAAAAGTCTTTTTTGGAGGTGAAAATGTTGAAAAACTTATAATAGGAAAAATACTTGCTACAGTATTTACTATAGAAAGTTTGGGAAGTTGTGGATATTTTACTCCGCTAACAATAGTTGGAATGAACTTAGGAGTTGTAGTAGGAAATTTTGGCTTTAATAGCTCCATTTTTTCTATAGTTGGTTTATCTGCTCTTCTTTCTTCTATGTTAAATCTTCCAATAGCTGCTGTCATTTTCCCTTTAGAGCTCTTTGGATATAAAGCCCTTATACCAGCTGCTATAGGTTCATCAGTATCATACCTACTCTTTAAGAAATTCAGACTGGAATAATTATAAAAAAATTACCCTTTTTCATAACACTACAAGATTTTATATTTACGTTCTTTTTTCTTACATAGATATGAAACATTAAACAACACCATATCTGCTACTAAAGTTGGATTAGCTGGATCACTTATGTCTATTACTAATATGCCTTCATTACGCCATACTACATAAATATATTTTGCAGAAATTCGGATATTTGGTTTGAATCTGCCAAATAAACTTCAAAAATGCTAAACTAATGATTATAATAACTAAAACCTTAGTAATCTATAAATGTTCTTTCAAAAATGGCTAATTTTTCTGTATAATTACACGTTGTCAAACAAAAAAATGACTTCGGTAAATATCCGAAGTCATGTGCTTTTTCTACATATAAATATATTTACCAGCTTAATATCTTTATTAAAAAAACTCCTCAACTTCCTGCCTTGTTGGTATAGAACTTTGTGCTCCTTTTTTTGTTACAGATACAGCCGCTGATAAAGATGCAAATTTAAGCGCATCTTTTATGTTTTTTCCTTCACATAAGGCTACTGCAAAAGCCCCATTAAATACATCACCTGCTGCAGTTGTATCAATAGCTTTCACCTTAAATGATTGTTGCTCAATTATTTGTGTTTCATCAAAATATTTAACCCCTTTATCTCCTAATTTAACTACAAGTTTTTTCAATCCTAATTTTTTTAATTTCTGATAACTATCCTCCAGTGAAATAAAATCACCAAAAAAATTGATACTTAGTAACTTAATTTCTTCTTCGTTTGGAGTCAAATAATCAACATACTTTAATATTTCCTTAGTTACACCTTCAACAGGTGCAGGATCAAAAATTATTATTTTCCCTTCTTTTTTTAGCAAACTTGCAACGTACAATGTTGTATCAAATGGTATTTCATTTTGAAGAAGCACTATATCAGCTTTTATTAAATTTTGTATATGATCATCCACTATATCTTTTGTTAAATATTTATTTGCTCCTTGATATATAATTATTCTATTTTCGCCTTCTTGCGTAACTTCAATAAAAGCAAGGCCATTATTTTCATCTACAACGGTATAACCTGAGATATTTAGTTCATCGTATCGTTTTTTTAAAAGCTCGCCATATGAATCATTTCCCATACAAGTTAAAAAATACACCTTTTCATCTGACAATTTTGCAATTGTAACAGCTTGATTTGAACCTTTTCCACCTGGAAAAAATTCTAATTTTTTTGCTTTTTGGGTTTCACCAGGTCTTGTAAATCGCTCAGTAGATAATACTATATCCATATTAGAACTACCCACAACCGCTATCATCTTCTCATCTCCTTAGTAGATTCTCTTATTACAAGCTTTGGTAACAAAACTATACCTTTATTAGACACTTTTTTTTCTTCAATTATTTCCAATAATAGCTTTGCCGATTTTCTACCCATTTCATACATCGGTTGATAGACAGTGGTTAGTGGTGGTTTAAAGTGTTTTGAAAAAGGTATATCATCAAAACCTGTTACACTAACATCTTCAGGTACTTTATATCCCTTTTCCTCAAGAGCATCTATAACACCGTAGGCAATTAAATCATTCCCACACAATATTACATCTGGTAACCCCTTCAACCTTTTAGCCTTTTTATACCCTGCGTCATAAGAAAATTCTGTAAAATAGTGTTTAAATTCCAACTTTTCAGTTCTTGCCCTTTCAGCAAATGCCTCATACCTTATTTTTGCACTAAAGGTCTCTTTATTTCCGTTAATAAAAATAAAACTCCTGTGTCCAACATCTATCAAATAATCTAATAGCAAATTCATTCCTATTTTATTATCAACAATAACATAAGACGAATTAATCTCTTCAAAGATCCTATCCAAAAAAACCACTTTCAAACCTTTTCTTATTTTTTCTACTAACAGCGGATTGGAAGATCCGGTACCTGTAAAAAGTAACCCATCAATATGTTTGGAAATTAATATTTTTAAAAGTTCTGTTTCCTGTTTTCTATCTTGGTCGGAATTACACAAAATTAAATTATATCCCTTTTTCCTCAAATAATCTTCAGCTCCTCTAACAATGTTTGCAAAAAATGGATTTGTAATGTCAGGTAAAATAAACCCTATTGTACCTGTTCGTCCTTTTCTTAATCCCTTAGCTATACTGCTTGGATAATATCCCAACTCTTCTATTGCTTTTTTTACCCTCTTTTCCAATTCTTCTGAAACTGGTGCGGAATTATTTAAAACTCTAGAAACTGTAGAAATTGAAACTCCAGCTTTTTTAGCTACTTCTTTAATACCCGGCCTTTGCATGATCCCCTCCAATATATACTTAGGGGGGATGCCCCCCCTGAGTAATTATTCAGTTACAAGTTTTAATTCAACAGGTATATAAACAGTTTGTGTTTCTAAAAATTCAAAAGCCTTTTGAATAGCCAATTGTCCCATTAAATACGGTTGTTGTGCTATAGTTGCAGCCATTTCACCTTTTTTTACAGCTTCAATTGCATCTGGTATGGCATCAAAACCTACAACAATTATATCATCAAGTTTTCCGGCTGCTTTTATTGCTTCAATTGCTCCAAGTGCCATTTCATCATTTTGTGCAAAAACGGCATCAATATCAGGATATGCTTCAAGTAAATTTTCCATAACTGTTAACCCCTCTGCTCTATTAAAATTAGCCGTTTGTTTTGCCACAAGAACAAGACCAGGATATTTTTTCAATTCTGTTTCAAATCCCAATCCTCTATCTCTTGCTGCAGATGTTCCAGGTATACCAACCAATTCCACTACTTTTCCTTTCCCATTTAATTTCTCTGCAATAAATTTTGCAGCCATTGCTCCACCAAAGACGTTATCAGAAGCAATATGTACCACTACTTTTCCTCCATTTGAGCCCCTGTCAACAGTTATTACGGGGATTTTTGCATCATTAGCTTCCTCAACAGCGGCAACAATTGCATCACTATCTGTAGGATTGATAATTATTAAATCAACCCTTTGCTGGACTAAATCTTCAATATCATTAAGCTGTTTAGAAGGTCGATCCTGTGCATCTACTATTATTAGCTCTATCCCCAATTCTTTTGCCTTATCAATCGCCCCATCTCTAAGAGCTACAAAAAACGGATTGTTAAGTGTTGACAACGATAACCCTATCTTATAACTAAACACAGTTGCCACAAAAATCACCAAAATAAACATTACCAAAAATATCCTTTTCATACTTACACCTCCTCAATTTTCTCTCTCAAGCAACACAGCAATGAGAATAACAACTCCTTTTACTCCTTGTTGATAAAACGGAGAGACGTTAAGCAAATTCAACCCATTATTAAGAATTCCCATAATTAATGCCCCGAATAATGTTCCTACAATCGTTCCTTTCCCTCCAGCTAAACTAGCCCCACCAAGTACAACAGCTGCTATCGCATCTAATTCATATCCCGTTCCAAACGTTGGCTGCGCACTGTTTAATCTTGAAGTCAAAATAATGGCACTTACCGCCGCCAAAACTCCACTAATCGTATATATGATAATTTTATACTTATCCACCTTTACACCACTTAATTTTGCAGCGGTTTCATTTCCACCAATCGCATAAGTGTAAAGTCCCAATTTTGTATATTTTGATATATAATAAATAATCCCAAACACTGCAAACATTATAATTATTGGGACAGGAATTTCTAAAACATCTCCCCTCCCTATTATTCTAAAAGCCCGCGGAAAACCTGTTATAGGCATTCCCTGAGAATAAACTAGCGTTAATGATCTTGCAATAGCCATGGTAGCCAATGTAACAATAAATGGTTGAATCTTCCCTTTGGCAATAATGAACCCATTTATAGCTCCCAGCAAAGCTCCAACAAATAACGCAACCAAAATTCCCAAAAATACCGAACCATTTTTCACTACCGAAGCCATTACAACGGCAGAAAATGCCAAAACAGATCCCACAGACAAATCAATACCACCTGATATGATTACTAAAGTCATACCAAACGCAATAATTGCTTGGATAGAAACTTGTCTAAATACATTAATAAAATTAGAAACCGTCAAAAATCTGTCACTTAATAACGAGAATAATATCACTATTCCAAAAAAACCTACGATTGCCGGATACTCTTTAAGTTTTTTCAAAAAAACTTTTTGCCTCATTTAATATCAACTCCTGTTGCCAATTTTAATATGCTTTCCTGAGTAATTTCACCCTTTTCCAAAATTCCCATTGAACGTCCTCTGTGCATTACCAATACTCTATCACATAAACTTACTATTTCAGGAAGTTCAGAGGAAATAAAAACTACACCTACCCCATCATTAGCCAATTTGTTTATAATATTATAAACCTCTACTTTTGCTCCAACATCAATTCCCCTCGTTGGTTCAACTAAAAAAACAATCTTTGGCTTTTTTCTTAAAACTTTTGAAAGAACAACCTTTTGTTGATTTCCTCCTGATAGTGTTTTTACCTTTTGTTTAATAGAAGAAATTTTTATTGAATATTTCTTCACTTCGCTAGCTACCATATCCCTTGCCCTTTTCCACGATATTTTTCCAAATTTAGATATCTCATCAACATTTGGTAAGACTATATTCTTCACAACATCCATATCCAAAACTAATCCCATTTTTTTCCTATCTTCTGGAACAAGTGCTATACCATGTTTAAGCATATCTTTTCCTGGTAAATATGTGCGCCCATCTAATACCAACTTATCCCAGTTAGATCGTAAATATCCATATATTCCTAAAGCAATCTCAAGTTTTCCTGAACCAACCAAACCAGCAATGCCAAATATTTCTCCTTTATTTACATTAAAAGTAACATTTTCTACATAATCTTTGACTTGTAATTTTTCTATTCTAAATAACTCCTTACCTGTTATTACATTAAATTTTGGATACATTTCCTCTATATTCCTACCTACCATCATTTTAATCAAATCTTCTCTTGACACTTCTTTTATACTTATTGAATTTATATAGTTTCCATCTCTCAAAACAGTTACCCTGTCAGCTATTTCAAAAACCTCTTCAAGCCTATGTGAAATAAAAATAATCGATATGTTTTTTCTTTTTAAATCTTTTATTATCTCAAAAAGTCTTTTTGTTTCATGGTCCGTAATCGTTGCAGTAGGTTCATCCATTATTATTATTTTCGCATTTAATGATAACGCTTTAGCTATAGAAACTAGTTGTTTTTCAGAAGTATTCAAATTTTTCACCTTTTCATTTGCTCTAATAGGAAACTTTAGCTTTTTCAATAATTCATCTACAACCTTAACCATTTTAGATCTAGAAAAAATAAATTTATCAACCCTACCAACAAATACATTTTCTGCTACACTCAATTCTTCAAACAAATTCAATTCTTGGTGGATAGTAGCTATTCCCTTTTTGATAGCTTCAGTAGGGCTGGAAAAATTTATTTTCTCTCCATCAAGAAAAATATCACCCGAATCAGGCTTATAAACTCCACTGATTATCTTAATTAGCGTGCTTTTCCCGGCGCCGTTTTCGCCCAATAAAGCGTGAACTTCTCCTTGATAAAGATCAAAATTTACATTATTTAACGCAACAACTCCAGGAAATGTCTTAATAACATTTTTTAATTCTAATATTTTTTTCATTTAAAATATCACCCCAGAAACCAATATCGCGTTGTTATAAGGAGTTACATCGCCCGTTCTTATAACCGCTACCACTTTACTACTTATATTTTTCAATTCATCATGTGTAACCTTTTCAATATGTGCAAAAGAAAGTTTTTGTCTACAAACCTCCTCGAGGGATTTAGAAGATTCTTCGGCAATTATTATTTTTTCCACTTTCAATTCCTTTAACACAACATCTAAAACTTCTTCAAACGTAGGTTTTCCATAATCAAGAACTAAGTCTATCTTTTCGACATTGCGAGGAATAGGAAATCCCATATCAACAATTGCAATCATATCTTTGTGTCCTAAACTCGCTATTATCCTAGCTATTTCAGAATTAAATATTCCTGTTTTTTTCATCCTTTACCTCCTTTAGAAAACGTTTTCGAAAACGTTTTCAACATATTTTTATCAAAAAATGCTTATCAAAGTCAAATGAGAAAACATAAGAAAACTCTCAAAAATTTATTCTTAGCCATCTTAACAACTATTTATCTATAAATTTGGATATTTGATCAAGATTAAAAAACTATACCTAATCTTTTAACACTTCTTTGTTAAAATTTTTTGATATTTGAATTTTTAATTCTATTTAGATGGTTAAAAATGAACAAAAAATACGTATACATAAAGGAGTAGAATTAATAAAAGATATAACACAGAACATTTCTGACAAACTAACATTTGAATTTAACAATAAAAAAACTTTTAAATACAGTTAGTGCTTCTATAGAAGAAGTATCAGCAACTATAGAAAAGGTTAAAGCATCGGTAGACAAAATTACCCATGAAGCTGAAAATTATTCAATAAACAAGTAATTAACACACTAATTTAAAATAAGAAAACTAATGATATTATGAGTCTGCTTCAAAAATAGAAAGGAAAAGGTATAAACTTTTCTCATTTTTTGTCATTCTGAGAAACAAGGAGCGAAGAATCTAAGATCCTTCGCACTACATGCTCAGGATGACAAGAAAAAATTTTTAAACAAGCCCTTATACTATTTCTATTAGTTTAATTAGATGAAAAACCATGTGCGATTTTTAATATATCTTGGTGTTTACACAAAATTTAAAACACTACACACTTTAATTAAATTTTCAAAATAATACAAGGCTCCAATGATATATTGGAGCCTTGTTTGTATTTTACACAACTAAATATTTATCATTTTCTACGACCGTGCACATGTGTTCTTACATTATTTCTTGAATTGTTTATATTTCTTCCTCTTACATTTTTTCTTCCCATTTTTGAATAAGCATTTCCTCTGCTAACTTCCCCTCCTTTTCTTGTGAATACTGGAAAGCCATTTTCTCTTATAACTATTTCTTTTCCTTCTATTACTGCTTTGTATACTACTATATATGTATTATCTCCTAATTCTACCTTTCTGCCAATAATTTCTATATTTATTCCCTCTTTTAATCCTTCGTATAATCTAATTGGTCCTGTATGTACTTCATATTCTTTTCCTTCTGCTTCTACAACTACTTTTATCCCTTCACCCGGTATTAACTCAATTTCCTTTACTATGCCTGATATACTTATTTCAGAAACCGTTGCACCTTCTGGTAAATTCCTATAAAGCGGTTCTACCTGATTCCTTGGGGCTGTCTGTACATAGTTATTCCATGGTCTTACCGCAAATGCACTTGCCGCCAATACTAAAACAGTTAACAAAATTACACTAATCTTTTTAAACATAATCCCACCTCCTAATGTGTTTTCTACAATTTCTATACTACATACTTTTCCTTAACAAATCCTTATATTTATCTTAGAGTTACCTTAGAATATATTTGAAAAATTGAAGAGGAATGCCAATCACGTGAAAGAATAGTTATTTTATAGGATTTTTCGGATGTCCAATTATCTAGTGACAAATATCCAGAGATTATATTTAAAAGAATTGTCTTTTCCGCCCCATTTTCTCTAAATATTAATACCTTACTCTTAGGGGTTATTTCCAAATTATCTATTTCTATTACTTTATTTTCATCATAAGAAAGTTTCACGTTTTTTAAAATTACTCTATTATCCCACTCAAAATATTCTTTCTTCTCAGTATTTAATAAATTTTTTATTCTTTCAAGTATTTGTGAGCATCTGTGAAATTCTGGAATAGCTTGAACAATTCCAAAAAGATAAAATCACTCTCCAGAATGTGTTTATTATCGCTACAAATCCTCCAAAACTCAACTTTCCAATTAAAACAAAATACCCAGATACTATAAGTGAAAGAGTATCCGCCGTGTTTCGAATAATGTCACCTAACATTTGACTTGATTTTACAGCTTTAAAACTTTCAACTTTCTTGAAACACTGAGTCATAACCCTCAATTATTTTACCTTGATAATTCTTGTCAAGATAAATATCTTTCTCCCTAGTTTTTTAGACATAATTTTATTTTAAATCATGCTTTTACTGGTATCATCTAAAGAAAGTAGGTAAAGTAAGTGTGGAAAGAAGAAACCTTTACGTATCATTTAGAACTTAATACACAAGATACGATAAAGTAGTGATCCCGGAAGTTTGAAACGGCAAGAAAATTACGTAAATATTAATAAATGTAAAAAACATGTGGAGAGTTTGAAAAGTTAACATTAATCTTCTTGGCAGAGACTAAAATAAAATCCCCCTCCCACACAATTATATATTAAGATAAAACTTTATAGATTAGAAGGAAACTTGAATTTTTCTAAACAATAATTTTTTTGCACATTACTATTTTTTATCCAAGAATTTTCATAACTAAAACTTTTGCTTCTTTTTCTCCTATGTTTTTTACACTATGAAGCACATCTTTTGGAAATTCAACCAACTCATCTTTTTCTAACTTTAAAACCTCATTTCCTATTTCTACTTCAACTGTTCCAGACAAAACATAAAGCAACGCATCTACATCTGATCTATGCGCTTTTAATTCATAAAAAGGGGCAATACTTATATGGACTATCTGGATCTTTTTATTTTCAAAAAATCTCGTCCCAATAATTCCTTCTTTATCCAATACAGGTTTGTTATTTCTATAAGAATACTTGTTGTTCATATTATCTACCTCTTTTTTTATTATATACTCCAGTCTGTAACTTTAGTTACAATATAGTGATTTTAGAACCATTTTGTTTAAATTTTCCTCGAAATTTATTTTCTTTAAGCATCAAATGAGAATCAAGATCGTGAAAAACAAATGCACCTGTACCAAGTGCGAAATTTACACTTTGGTTTATCCCAAGACTTGATTCGCCCATGCAACCTATCATAAGCTTGAGATCTGCTGTTTTAACCATTTCAACTATTGCCAAAGCATCTGATAATCCAGATTTCATTAACTTTATATTTACAAAATCAACTGCTTCTTCCCTTATTAGTCTGTAAACATCGTACTTACTTTTGGCACTCTCATCAGCTGCAACTGGATATGGAGAATTAAACCTCACATACTTTAATCCATCTATATCACTTGCCACAACAGGTTGCTCAAAAACCGAAATATCTACACCTTTTTTATAAAGAACTCTTACAAACTCAACAGCTTGTTTTGGAGTATATCCCATATTGGCATCCACAATGTATTTAGCCCCCTTGGTATTACGGGCAATTTCTTCAACTGTTTCTATATCCTTACGTAAATCTTCACCTACTTTAATCTTTATATTTTTAAAACCTTCACTAAAAATTTCTTTGGCCTCTTTCACCATATTTTCAATAGTATCTATACCTACAGTTTTATCCGTTTCGATTTCACGTTTCATACCACCCAATAAATAATATACAGGAGTATTTATTTCTTCAGAAAATGCGTCAAGAACGGCATATTGCACCCCTGCCTTTACACTCGGAGTTGCAAAGAATTTATCAAGAACATCAAAAATTCTTCTATATTCTTTTACATCCATGTTGACAATACTTTCTTTTATTGCCGCTTCAAGTTTATACAAACCTTCCACCTTTTCTCCATTTACTCTAAAAGATGGAGATATTTCTCCATATCCTTTAATACCTATATCTGTTATAACCACAACTTCTATGTTAGTTGAACTATCTGAAACACTGCCGGTAATGTGAAATGGTTTGTAATATTTATAAGTTTTCAATTCAAACTTTACATCAACAATTTTACTCATTATTCCACCTCCACAAAATTAAGTACTTCTATTGAATATTTAAATTTATCATAATATACATTTTCAATCTCAGTTTCCACTTCTCCAACCTGATTATCGTATGGATCAGAACGCCAAAAATTTTTATTTGGATAAAATTGTTCCATAAATTCGGTGTTTGCAACCATTCTAAATCCGTCAAGATTACCAAAATAAAATTCCCGTTTTTTGTCTTCTTCTCTTCTAGCTCCGCCAAATGAAAGATCAGCTGGTAACCAACCATATGGTTGTACATAAAACAAAGCCCAATCATGTGGAGACGCAAAATACTTATTTATATACCAACCTGATTGCCATCTTGTAGGTATCCCCACTATTCGACACATAGTTATAAACAATAAAGCTTGAAACCCACAATCTCCCTTCAAATTTGTTGCAACAAACTGAGGAATTGTTTCGTATGTTCCATAAGGTTTAACATACGAATAACTCACATGTGTAGTTATCCAATCATATATCAATTTTGCTTTTAAATATGGATTTGGTTCTTTATCAATTATTTGATAAACAAGTGATTTTAAATAAGGAGTGAACAAAATATGTGGTGGTTTCTCAAGTATGTACTTTTCTAATTCTCTTGGCAAATTTTGCTCCACTTTATCTAACTCTACTTTATTAATCCACTCATGTACTTCATATTCAAATTCGACATAAAAATCACTTTTATTGGCAACATCATCTTCAAAATATATAGTATTTTGAAAAATCCCTTTAGGATATAATACGAAATTTTCATGACTTACATCTATTATTTTTACATTTTTTATTTGGAACTCCTTCTTGGGAACAGGAAGCCACACTTTTATAGTCTCTCCTAAAATTTTACTATAATCAGGATATAAAGTAATTCGAGCATGTACTTTGTATGTTTTTGGCATATCACCATTGATTAATGCTGTTAATCGCTCATCTAGTAATTTTTTAGATTTTTTAACACTATCTTCTTGAACTATCC
Source organism: Thermosipho sp. 1070 (assembly GCF_001682135.1). Lineage (NCBI taxonomy): Bacteria > Thermotogati > Thermotogota > Thermotogae > Thermotogales > Fervidobacteriaceae > Thermosipho > Thermosipho sp. 1070. The sequence goes on from NZ_CP007121.1 coordinate 726,477, forward strand.
TATCCTTATAATGCTTGTAGGAAAAACCTAAATTTTCAACAAATCTGCTTTCAAAACGATATTCACCGTTGATGTATATATAATCTAACATTCCTTCATAAAATAATTTTTCAAATTCTATATTGGTAAAACCTGCTATTTTATTTTTGGCAATCTCAACTGCCTCTTTCATAGTATATGGATAATCAATAAGCAATCTATTTATACGTTCTTTTTCGTACAGTAAACGCAACTGCAATAATTCTGGAAGTTCATATTTAAGTTTTTTCTCAATCAAGACCAAAGCCCTTCCAAAATTACCAGAATATTCTTCTTTTAAAATATCCTCAGGCAATCCAACTGTCAAAAACTCCATCATACCCCCTCCCCCATTATTTAGTTCGTAAAACGAAATATTTTATTATATTATACCAAATAGTACAATTAAAACAAAATAAAATAGTGGGCTCCTTAACGAACAAGGAACCCACTAAAACATATTACAAAGAATAATTAAGTTTTATTTACGGATTTCTATCCACAAATCATCCATTATATACGCTGCGTTTTCATTTCCTCCACCAAAGATATATGCCTTTGGTTCAGGCTCGATAGGCCTAAATCTTGATGATATACCGTCATAGTCCCAATTTGTCAAGTATATCTTCCATCCAGAGTAACTTTTAGGATTTCCAAGATTATCACCTTTTACTATTATTTTTATCCAACCATCATCTACAATTACTTCTGGTGAACCTATTTGCATACCAAATTTGTTTTTATTTGCACCTTTAGAAGAATACAACGCAGAAGACCACCCGGTTACGAATATTTCGTAATCCCAATCTTTGATTTTATAATTTTGAAATGGCAAATATGTAGTTCCTACTTTGCTTGGATCATCGAGAAATATTTGATACGTTACGTGATCAAATCCATTTATTGGATTCCAACTTTTTGTTATTTCTTTTGGCTTTATACTTATTACCAACGTTTGCCCTATTGACTGTACCTTTACGGCAAGAATATCCATTTGCCGTTTAAAAGTAGGATCAGTTGGGTAAACATAAGTGCCATTTGGACCATTATCATCACCTTTGGGATCTATAGAAAATGCCAAATCTTTCACTTCAAGTTCAACAAGAAAATTTGTTTCCTCCGTATAAATTACATCTTTCATCGAACTTCCTCGAGCTTTTATTAGTAAAGTATGTTTTCCTGGATCAAAGCGTAGTGGATCTACAACATAAGTAAACTGGTTGTTTTTCACATTTAATTTTATTTTATTATCGTACTTTCTATCTATATAAATATAAACATACTTTGCATTTGTTCTCCCCTTTATAGTAAACTTATCTTTTATAATCATCCCATCTTTTAAATTAGTCTTAACAAAAAGATTACTCTTTTTTATCACTCTTTTTTCATCTGATATCTTATATACCGTTATACTCCTTCCCGGAATGGTTACAACAAACTCTCCATCTTTTTTCGTAATAAGCTTCGTTGTTTTTCCATTTAAATTAAATACTGGAACTAAAACCGTTCCCTCACTTAAACTAGTTTTTATTTTCGTAATCTTTGTATCATTTGATGTGTTTAATATAACAACAAGCTCTTCTTTGTCATCTTTTAACAAATATGCCAAAATCCCCGCACCACTTTCTTCAAACGAAAGAACTTTAACTTTACCATACCTTGTCGCCGTATAAGACTTTCTAAAACTTATAATTTGAGAAATAAATTTGTACATATCACTTTCTGGATTAAAATGATTCTTATTTTTTGAACCCCAACCTTTTTCAAACATTGAAGTTCTTGTCTCTTCAAAATATTGCTCAGTTCCATAGTATATGACTGGCATTCCAGGTAATGTCATCAAAAATGCAAGTGCCAATTTTGTGACTATTGGTGTAGTACCTTTAGCAAACCGCTCCATATCATGATTGTCAATAAATGTAACTAACAATCCTTTTTCCAACGTTTTATTACGACGTTCTATTCTATAAGCAAGATATTTTGTTGGTTGTCCTCCCTTTATAACCCTCTTTATTTCCTCATTTAGTGGGAAATCAAGCATTGCGTTAAATCCTGCTTCAAAATACGTCTCGATTTCTTTTTCAGCAGAGTCATCAAATGGTTTTGAAGTTAACCAAACTTCCCCAAAAGATATGAAATTATCCTTCTGCGAATAAATTCCATCTTTGCTCAAAAAGAAATCTTTCCAAAAATCTTTTGGAACATACATAGCAGTATCAGCCCTGAATCCATCAACTCCAACCTGTTTAATCCAATATTTATACGATTCTTTTAAAGTTTTTCGTACTTCAAGATTCTCTGTGTTTAAATCATCAAGTCCTGAAAGTTGATAATTAAGCCTTTGATTTGGATCTGCAAAATTATTTATATCAGGTGTCCAATGATAAATAGACTTCTTTCTTACGTCAGAAATATCATAATTATTCAGATTAAAAGGATATTGCGTTGGGGCATTTGTTGGGACACTTTTAGTATTAATTTCAAATTTTCCATTTTTAAATCTAAAATAATTTCCCACATGATTCACGACAATATCCTGAATTAACACCATCCCATTTTTATGCAATTCTTTCGATAATTTTTTATAAATCTCTAAATTTCCAAAGTGTTCATCAACTTTTGTAAAATCACGAGCCCAATAACCATGATATCCTCCATAGTGTACCCAGGGATCCCACCATTGATTGGCTACAGGAGGCGTAATCCAAATTCCATCTACTCCCATACCTTTTATATAATCAATCTTTTGTAATATTCCTTCCAAGTCACCTCCACTGTACTTTGCACCATTATACGGATTATACTCGTTCATACCTTGATCATTGTTAGAAACGTTTCCATCATTAAACCTATCAATCATTATAAAATACAACACCTTATCCTGCCAATTTCCCAAAAACATAACAGAAAAAAACAAAATAAAAATCACTGAAATCTTTTTCACAACAAACTCCTCCTATAAAAAAAATTCACCTATTACTTTTTTATCAAAATTTTTCCATTACCGTATAAAATAATGGAATCATTCCAAAAAGAATGGAAAATTGAAAAAAGTAAATTTCATATTACTATAACCACACTGCTATTTCAAGGAATTAAGCAAAAATAATTTGGAAAGCATTGGAAAGTATTAAATAAATTGAAAAGTGGAAGATTTTTTTTACTACCCATACAATAAAAAAAAAAAGCAGGCGAAAGCCTGCGAAAAAAAAATAAACCCGGGCGATACCTACTCTCGCAAGGGGCGTACCCCTTACTACCATCGGCCCAAGGCGGCTTAACGGCCGGGTTCGGGATGGAACCGGGTGGTTCCCGCCTTGGTATCGTCACCCGGGAAACCTTTGGTCACTCAAAAATGCATAGGGTTCACGTAGAGGTGAAGGCCTCGGCCGATTAGTACCGGTTGGCTCCACGCATTACTGCGCTTCCACCACCAGCCTATCTAGGTCCTCTTCTCGAACCGGCCTTACTCCTTTTACAGGATGGGAGGTCTCATCTTGGGGCGTGTTTCCCGCTTAGATGCTTTCAGCGGTTATCACTTAGGAGCGTAGCTACCCGGCGTATGCCCTTGGCAGAACAGCCGGTACACCAGTGGCTCCCTCACCCAGGTCCTCTCGTACAATGGGCGAGCCCCCTCAAACCTCCTACGCCCGCAGCAGATAGGGACCGACCTGTCTCACGACGGTCTGAACCCAGCTCACGTACCCCTTTAATAGGCGAACAGCCTAACCCTTGGGACCTGCTTCAGCCCCAGGATGGGATGAGCCGACATCGAGGTGCCGATCCTTGCCGTCGATGTGAACTCTCGGGCAAGACTAGCCTGTTATCCCCGGGGTAACTTTTGTCCGTTGATCGACGACCCTTCCACTCGGAGTCGCCGGGTCACTAGGACCGGGTTTCCCCTCTGCTCGACCCGTCGGTCTCGCAGTCAGCCCAGCTTATGCCCTTGCACTCTACGGTGGATTTCCAACCCACCTGAGCCGAGCTTCGCGCGCCTCCGTTACCCTTTCGGAGGCGACCGCCCCAGTCAAACTACCCACCTGGCACTGTCCCTCGCTTGCTCTTCACAAACGCAGGTTAGAACTCCAGTACACCGAGGGTGGTATCCCACCAGCGGCTCCCCCGACCCTGGCGAGCCGGGTTCTTCGCCTCCCACCTATCCTGTACACAGTGCACCAAAGCCCAATACCAGGCTGCAGTAAAGCTCCACGGGGTCTTTCCGTCTAGCTGCGGGTACTGGGCATCTTCACCCAGATTGAAATTTCACCGGGCCCCCTGCCGAGACAGTGCCCCAGTCGTTACGCCATTCATGCAGGTCGGAACTTACCCGACAAGGAATTTCGCTACCTTAGGACCGTTATAGTTACGGCCGCCGTTTACCGGGGCTTCGGTTCGGGGCTCTCACCCCTCCCCTTAACCTTCCGGCACTGGGCAGGCGTCAGTCCCTATACTTCCTCTTACGAGTTCGCAGAGACCTGTGTTTTTGGTAAACAGTCGCCAGGGCCTTGCCTCTGCAACCGCCTCGGCCTCCCCCAGTTTCCAGGTCTCCCCTTCCCCTGGGTTCAACCTACCGCGGCACCCCTTCTCCCTAAGTTACGGGGTCAATTTGCCGAGTTCCTTGGCAAGGGTTATCCCGCTCCCCTTAGCTTTCTCAGCCCGCCTACCTGTGTCGGTTTGCGGAACGGGCACCCGCATACCAGTTAGCGAGGCTTTTCTCGGCAGTGTGGGATCAGCCCCGTCGGACCATACGGTCCTCCCCTTCACGGCTCAGCTCAGACAGCGGATTTCCCTACTGCCCTCTACGCCTAACCGCTTGGAAGGCCTTGCCACTTGACCTCGGAACTTACCCTCCTGCGTCCCCCCGCTACCTATCAGTATGCAGGTGGTACCGGAATATTAACCGGTTCCCCATCGGCTACCCCTCTCGGGTTCACCTTAGGCCCCGACTAACCCTGGGCGGACGAACCTTCCCCAGGTACCCTTAGGCTTCCGGGGGGAGAGATTCTCACTCTCCTCTCGTTTACTCATGCCTGGATTCTCTCTTCCGCCTCGTCCAGTGGCTCTCTCAAGTCCACCTTCTCCCTATCGCGGAACGCTCCCCTACCACCAGCATATACGCTGATCCGCGGCTTCGGGGGATGGCTTCAGCCCCGGTACATTTTCGGCGCTGTGCGTCTCGACCGGTGAGCTGTTACGCACTCTTTTAATGATGGCTGCTTCTAAGCCAACATCCCGGTTGTCTGGGACGCACAACTTCCTTCCACACTTAGCCATCTCTCCGGGCCCTTAGCCGTCGGTCTGGGTTGTTCCCCTCTCGTCTGTGGAGCTTATCCCCCACAGGCTCACTCCCAAGATTTGTGTGCAGGCATTCGTAGTTTGACAGGGGTTGGAGGTCACCCCCCTAGCCCTATCAGCGCCCTACCTCCTGCACAGACCTCTTGAGGCTGCACCTAAATGCATTTCGGGGAGAACCAGCTATCACCAGGTTCGGTTAGCTTTTCACTCCTACCCACAGCTCATCCGAGGATGTCTCACAATCCACCGGTCCGGGCCTCCAGTAGGTTTTACCCTACCTTCACCCTGGCCATGGGTAGCTCACCCGGCTTCGGGCCTGCCGCACCTGACTCCTCGCCCTATTCAGACTCGCTTTCGCTACGGCTCCACCTCTACCGGCTTAACCTCGCCAGGTACGACAACTCCCAGGCTCATTAATCAAAAGGCACGCCGTCACCCCTATACGGAGCTCCGACTTCTTGTAGGCACGCAGTTTCAGGTCTCTTTCACTCCCCTTCCGGGGTGCTTTTCACCTTTCCCTCACGGTACTGGATCCTCTATCGGTCGGCAGGGAGTATTTAGCCTTGGAGGGTGGTCCCCCCTGATTCCCACGGGATTCCTCGTGCCCCGTGGTACTCGGGATCAAGCCCCAGAGAGTCCTTACCCTTTCGCCTACGGGACTTTCACCCTCTCCGGTAGGCCTTCCCAGACCTTTCGGCTAGAGTAAGAATTTTTTACTCCCCGGCTCACGCCCGGACTTGTCCCACTACCCCGACGATCCCTCGCCGGTTTAGGCTCCTCCCCTTTCGATCGCCTCTACTCAGGGAATCTCGTTTGATTTCTCCTCCTCGGGGTACTGAGATGTTTCACTTCCCCCGGTTCGCCCCCTCTCGGGTGTGTAGCCTCACCAGCTACACAGGTTGCCCCATTCGGGTATCCCGGGATCTACGCTCGCTTGCAGCTCCCCCAGGCTTTTCGCAGCTTGCCACGCCCTTCTTCGCCTCCTGCCGCCTAGGCATCCACTGCGCGCCCTTATCACCTTCACCTCTACTTCCCCTATGCATTTTTCAATGACCATGCCACTCAAAAATAGATAGCAGCTCCGCTTACTCTCCTTAGAAAGGAGGTGATCCAGGCGCACCTTCCGGTACACCTACCTTGTTACGACTTCGCCCCCCTCGCCAGCCTCGCCCTCAGTAGCCCCCCTCCTTCTCAGGTTGGAGTAACCACCTTCGGGCGCTGCCAACTCGGGTGGCGTGACGGGCGGTGTGTACAAACCCCGGGAACGTATTCACCGCGGCGTGGCTGATCCGCGATTACTAGCGATTCCGACTTCATGCAGGCGAGTTTCAGCCTGCAATCCGTACTGCGAGTGGGTTTCAGGGTTTCGCTCACCATCACTGGCTCGCATCCCGCTGTCCCACCCATTGTAGCGCGTGTGTCGCCCAGAGCATAAGGGGCACGAGTATCTGACGTCATCCCCTCCTTCCTCCGGCTCGTCGCCGGCAGTCCCCTTAGAGTCCCCGGCCTAACCGCTGGCAACTAAGGGCAGGGGTTGCGCTCGTTGCGGGACTTAACCCAACACCTCACGGCACGAGCTGACGACGACCGTGCACCACCTGTGCCGGCTCCCTCACCTCTCGGCGAGAGTCCCTCCCCTTTCGGGTCAGTACCACCAGCATGTCAAGCCCTGGTAAGGTTCTTGGCTTAGCGTCCAATTAAACCACACGCTCCACCGCTTGTGCGGGGTCCCGTCAATTCCTTTGAGTTTCACCCTTGCGGGCATACTCCCCAGGCGGCCCACTTATCGCGTTCGCTTCAGCACGGAGGAATCACTCCCCCACACCTAGTGGGCATCGTTTACGGCTAGGACTACCCGGGTATCTAATCCGGTTCGCTCCCCTAGCTTTCGGGCCTCAGCGTCAGGTACGGCCCAGGAGACCGGCTTCCCCACCGGCGTTCCTGCTGATATCTACGGATTTCACCCCTACACCAGCAGTTCCGTCTCCCTCTACCGCCCTCAAGTCGCGTGGTTTCCAGCGCAGTTCCACAGTTGAGCCGTGGCTTTTCACACCGGACTTCCACGACCGCCTACGCCCCCTTTACGCCCAGTAAATCCGGGTAACGCTCGCCCCCTACGTATTACCGCGGCTGCTGGCACGTAGTTAGCCGGGGCTTCCTAGTGGGATACCGTCATCGGTAAGACTTTCCACTCCTTACCTTATTCGTCTCCCACCACAGCGGTTTACACCCCGAAGGGCTCCTTCCCGCACGCGGCGTCGCTGGATCAGGCTTCCGCCCATTGTCCAATATCCCCCACTGCTGCCTCCCGTAGGAGTAGGACCCGTGTCTCAGTGCCCTTGTGGCCGGCCATCCTCTCAGACCGGCTATCCGTCGTAGGCTTGGTGAGCCTTTACCTCACCAACTACCTGATGGAACGCAGGCCCATCCCTCAGCAGAGCTTTACGCCCCTTTCTTCGCTAGTACCTCTCCCTAGCGAACGTATGGGGTATTAGCTGCAGTTTCCCACAGTTATCCCCCTCTGAAGGGTAGGTCACCTACGCGTTACTCACCCGTCCGCCGCTCAGTCTACTAACCTTCACCCCGAAGGACTCCAGTTAGCAGCTTCGCTCGACTTGCATGTGTAAGGCACGCCGCCAGCGTTCACCCTGAGCCAGGATCAAACCCTCCATCTCTATCTCGGGCTCGTCCTTCTTATCCGCAGAGCTGCTATCTATTTTTCAATGACCTCCTCAACCTCGCGTCTTCTAATTTACCATACTTATTCCAAACCGTCAATTTCATGTTTTTAACATTTTCTTTTATTCTTTGTAACATCTTTTACACTTATCCAGGTGTTTTAAGTTTCTTTTTTTATAAAAATTACCCTATTTTGGAATACTTTTAAAGTTTTACTATCCGTTGTTTTAGAATCTTAATACACAATATATTGTGTATGTAAAGCAACTAATACACAATATATTGTGGTATAATATGATTTCAAATACCGATTATAAATACAATAAATACAAAACAGGGGGGGATTTTATGTTCATTAATTTTGGTTTTTCAACAGATTTTGATAGAAAACTACGTGAACTTGAAAATAAATACGGGGAATATATCTTAGAACTTGAAGGTCTTGGCTCCCATCTTGATATTGACAAATTTAATAAAACATTTTTTCAATCTGAACTTGTAGGAGATATTTCTATTGATTCAAATGCAAATGTTAGATCAAAACACATTGGTACATATTTTACCGAAATATACAAACCGTTCACAAAGTTAAATTCTCTCTACGTCATTTGGAAAGAATTAAAAAAACATTTTGGAAGAGACTATGCTGACAAATTTCTAGAATATCAAATCAACGGTGCCATATACCTGCATGATGCGCACCACGCGGCATTTATGCCATATTGTTTTGCCTACACCCTAAAACCCATTGTGGAAAAAGGATTACCATTTATAGATACTATCCAATCCACTCCAGCAAAGCACCTTAGCACGTTTATTCAACATGTTATTCAATTTGTTATGTTTGCTTCAAATCAAAGCTCTGGCGCTGTTGGATTACCAGATTTCTTTGTGTGGATGTGGTATTACATAAAAAAAGACTTAAAAGACGGAGTTATACCAAAAGACAAAACAAAGTGGTATATAGAACAACATTTTCAAATTTTAACTTATTCATTTAATCAACCAATTAGAACAAATCAAAGTCCTTACACAAATTTTACATATCTTGATAGGAATTATATAAAAGCGATATTTGAAGGGGAAAAGTATCCAGATGGAACGTATATAACAGATTATGTAGAGGATATTATTAACCTTCAAAAACATTACTGGGAATGGGTAGCCAAAGAAAGGGAAAGACAAATGTTTACATTCCCCGTACTAACTGCCACACTTTTGTACAAAGACGGAAAATTTGTAGACGAAGATTCAGCAAGATTTATAAACAAAGTTAATATGAAATGGCAGGACACAAATTGGTACATCTCAGATTCAGTTGATGCTGTTGCTTCTTGCTGTCGCTTAACATCCTCTACCAAAGATTTAAAGTTATCTCTTTCTTTGGATGAAGATGAACCAAAACTAACAGGTATGGCAAATTCAATAGGTGGTTCTGATCTAAACATAGGGTCATTTAAAGTTATTACAATTAATTTACCGAGAATTGCGCTTGAAGCAAACGGTGATGGAAAAAAATTCTTTGAAATTTTAAAGGAAAGGGTAGATATCGTTCAAAAAACCCTTTATGTTATTAGAAAAATACTAGAAGAAAGAATCGCTCAAGGGGTACTTCCGTTATACTCAATAGGACTTATGAAACTTGAAAGACAATACGGGACTATTGGAATTACAGGAGTATGGGAAGCAGCCGACTTTATGGAACTAACCGCGGTAACGCCCGAAGGACTTGAGTATACAAAAGAAGGAGAAAACTTTGTAGAAGAAATTCTTGACACTATAAGGAAAATGGCAGAAGATGGGTTTAAAAAATACAAATTCACATTTAACATTGAACAGGTTCCCGCTGAAAAGGCTGCTATTGTTTTAGCTGAAAAGGATAGTTATATTTATGGTAAAGACAAACAACCATATAAACTTTATTCAAATCAATGGATCCCACTTACAGCGGAAACCGATATGATGAATAGGGCTAAATATTCCGGTAAATTTGACAAAAAAGTATCAGGAGGAGCAATTCTACACATCAACCTTGGAACACCTTTAAAAAACGAAGAAGAATCCTGGAAATTAGTAAATGCCATTGCAAAAATGAATGTTATGTATTTTGCGTTTAACCAAAAGATAAGCACATGTGAAAATGGTCATGCATTTATAGGAAATAAATGTCCAATATGTGGAAAAGAAAAAGTCGAAGAATACCTTAGAATAGTAGGATATCTAGTACCATATTCTTCGTTCAACAAAGTAAGGAGAAAATATGAATACAAAGAAAGAAAATTCTATAATGTATGAAGGTGAAAAAATGAAAGTGTATGTAAATAGAGTATTTTTTAACACAATTGATCACCCCAAATATTTCGCATTATCTATATACTTTCAAGGTTGCGACAAACAACCAAAATGTCCTCTTTGTCACAACAAAGACACATGGGAACCTTTTAAAGGGTTTGAATACGATGTTGAGGCTCTAATAAAACGGCTAAAAGAAAAAATCAACACTATCATTGATTCATATGACAAATTAGCAGTTGTGTATTTGGGTGGAGAACCACTTGCACCATACAATAGAAAAGCCGTCTTTGAAATATCAAAAGCCTTAAAAGAAGAATTCTCAGATAAAATAGTCAACACCATATATACATGGCGCACACTAGAAGATATTGATACTCAAAATCTACGCAATTACATCACATATATGGATGAAGGTATATTGGGGCCATATGAGCACGATAAAAGAAACATTGATGAAAACGGCAACTTACTATTTCCCGCATCTAAAAATCAAAAATATGTGAAATTTTCAAGGAGGAGAAAGACGTGTATGAAGACGTACTAAACAGATGGTTAGACATTAAACCATCAAAAAACGCCTACAAAATACTTTCAGAAAGGTACTTTTATAAAAATATGGAAGGGGAGTTTTTGGAAACAAAATGGGAAGAAGTTTGCAGAAGAGTTGCAAGGGTTGTAGCTACATCTGAAATTCTCTACAACAAAAATTTGGATAAAGTAAAAGAATATGAAGAAACATTCTACAAAATGCTCAAATCTAGAATCTTTATTCCAAACAGTCCAACACTTTTCAATGCGGGAATGGGAGTAAGACCAGAACTTTTGTGGAAACCTATTGAAAATATGACATTGGAAGATTACGAGGAAATTTACAATACAAGAAATCACCTTCACATGTTATCTGCTTGTTTTGTAGTTCCTGTTGAAGATAGTATCGAAGGTATATTTGAAGCCGTAAAAGAATATGCTTTAATTACAAAAGCTGGTGGTGGGATTGGTTCAAACTTTTCTAGTTTAAGACCCAAAGGAAGTTTTGTTGCAGGCACACATGGCCAAGCATCCGGTCCTATCTCTTTCATGCACGTTTTTAACTCTGCAATTGGAGTAGTAGAACAAGGATATAAAAGACGCGGCGCTTTGATGGGAATTTTAAACATTAATCATCCTGATATTGAAGAGTTTATAGCAGCAAAAGAAAATAATGACGGAGAAAAAGTGTTAAAGTATTTCAATATTTCAGTGGGAATTCCCTTTGAGAAGGAAGAATTTCTAAAATTGTACAATGATGATAAAGAAATAATTCTAACTCATCCAAAATTTAACAATAAAAAAAGCATAAAAGCAAGGTATATATTAGAAAAAATAGCTAAAAATGCATGGAAAACAGGTGACCCAGGACTTGCATTTTTACATGAAATGAACAAATACTATCCACTTTATCCAGAAAAAGAAATTATTTCTACCAACCCATGTGGTGAAATTGGACTTGCACCGTATGAGGCGTGTAATCTTGGATCAATAGATGTTGCAAAATTTGCAAATGAAAATGGTGAAATAGATTGGAAAGCGTTGGAAAAAACCGCAAGACTTGCCGTAAGATTTTTAGACGACGTAATTGACGTTAACGTATTTCCACTTGAAAAAATTACCAAAGCCGTCAGAGAAAGCAGAAGACTTGGACTAGGGATAATGGGGTTTGCAGATTTGCTATATAAATTAAATATCCCTTACAATTCAGAAGAAGGAAGAAAGATTGCTGTTGATTTAATGGGATTCATTGCACTCCATAGTCATGATGAATCAAATAAACTGGGAAGGGAAAAAGGAAACTTTCCATTATTTGAAAAAAGTAGATTTTACACCGAAGATGGATTTGTACCATTTGCAATGGGATTAAGCAAATACGATGATGAAATAAAAAACGTTATGAAAGAATCTAAACATGGAAAAAGAAACGTTGCAGTATTAACTATTGCTCCAACGGGATCTATCTCAAATATAGCAGATACAAGTAGCGGACTTGAACCAAATTTCTTACTTGCATACGTTAGGTATATGAATAAGCATGATGGCAATAAAGAAGCTTTATTTTACGTTAATAGGGTACTTGAAGAAAAGTTAGATTCATCAATACTTGAAAAGATAAGAGATAAATTAATTGAAAAAGGTTCTCTACAACAACTTGACGTTCCTGAAGAAATAAAAAGAGTTTTTGTGACAGCTATGGATATTTCCCCAATGGACCATCTTTTAATGCAAGATGCCTTTCAAAGATATACAGATAACAATATATCAAAGACTATTAATATGCCATCAACAGCAACTGAAGAAGATGTATTAAATATTTACCTTGAAGCGTTTAGATTAAACGTAAGAGGACTTACAATATACAGAGACGGATCACTCCAAACACAGGTATTAACATCTGCCAAACATGTAAAAACAAAAGATGCACCAAAAGTACAATTTTTCCTCTTAGATGAAAAACATAAACTTAGACCAAAACCACGTAAAAACACGCTACGTAGTGTAACGAGAAAATACAAATCACTGGAAAATACTACTTACATTACCGTTTCTTTTGATGACAGCGGCGAAGCTGTGGAAATATTCCTCTCAAATGGAACCGAGCTTGCAGAATCTATAGGAAGATTATCGTCTATTGCTTTAAGAGCAGGGGTGTCAATTGAAGAAATTCTTGAACAACTTCAAAAAGTTAATGGAAAATACACAAATGGCTTAGCAGAGGAAATCAAAAAAGCCATAGATGACTTTATAGAACTTTGGGGAAATACAGAAATACAAGATGACGAAGTTTTTGTAATAGATGGAACGATAAAAACGGCAGAAGAGGTAGAAAAATTTGTAATGGCAAATGACCTAGAGTGGAGTGAAGGATATTATGTAGATGAAAATGGAAATGTATATTGCCCTTCATGTCTATCTAAAAATAGTATTATCAAACAAGAGGGTTGTATGAGCTGCAAAAAATGTGGCTGGAGTAAATGTAGTTAAATAAAAGCTCCCTTTTGGGAGCTTTTATATTTCTCTACGAAAAATCTACATATAAAAATTAATTGGCTATGTTTGCAACCGGAGGAATTTTATCCAATATTAGAACGTTAAAACACAACTTTTCCAAAAATGTCAAAGTAAATATTAGAGTTTTCCATTCTCGCTTTTAAACCAAGTGTGTAATCGGTGTCATATAGTAATCCAAAATTGTATTTATCCGATAAATTTGTGTGACTGTATCCTCCAAAAATTTTGTAATTCTTCACAACTGGTATATACATTGAAATATTATAATTCAAATCTGTCATGGAAAAGTCTGTTACAAGATCCCAATTGAATAGACTTAAATCCATAGCAAATTTATTTTTGAAATATTGCAACGTTGTATTCCAATCATTTGATTTCGCCTCACAATAAAATCCCAATTCTCCTAAATTGAAAAAGTATCCACCGTACAATTCCACATCTGCATCAAAAATACTAAAGTTATATCCCAAAAGTATTCCATTCCTATCGTAGAAATCTCCGTATAAAAGTGAGAAATCGCTATATCTTGCTCCAATTATAAATGGAACAGCACCAGACTCTGCTCCTAAATCTACAAAAACACCGGCAAAAGAAAGATATACACCACTTTGGATACCGTTAAATGGTAAATCAACTGGCAAATTGTAATGTGCCATAATATTCCATTTGTCTACTTTAAAATTAATTACTCCGTATTCGATATTAGCTCCTGAATAACCTATTGAAAATTCAAGTTCATCTGAAGGTTTAAATATCAAAGATAATTTATTTGAAAATCCTATACCTTTTATTAAAGTCGTAGAATCGTATTTATAAGTAACAGTAAAGTTATAAATTCCACTCAAATTCACAGAACTTTTACTTGAATTTTCTGATTTTTTTATCACTAAATTCCCGCCTTCTAAAACAAGTTCAAACGCTCCATTTTTTCCTCCATATCCATCTGGTACATAACCAGGAGCATTTGGATCTTCCTGCCAAACTTGATTACCATTAATTAAGAATACATATTTATACTGATACTTACCTGGATTTAATTCCATCGAAACTTGCCAATATCCATCTACATTTTTCATCTCAATTGCCTGTGAATCCCAATTATTAAAACTTCCAGCCAAAAATGCTTTTGTTGCTTCTCTTTTTTCTACTTTAAAATATACCTTACCATCAACTACACTCACACCCAATGGTATCTCTTTTTTTCCTTCCACTACACTTTCCGGTGCTTTAACAATAAGACTTTCACCCCCTCTACAAACTTTTAAAACAGAATTTTTACCTCCAAAACCATCTGGAACGTATGCAAATGCATTTGGATCCTCTACCCATTCTTCACCATTAACAACAAACTTGTACTGATATTCTCCTGGTTCAAGTTCCAAGATTGCTTCCCACCATCCATCACCTAAACCGTACATTTCATCACTCTCTGCATCCCAATTGTTAAAGTCCCCTGCGATCATAACATAATCAGCATCTGGATTGTAATACCTAATAACTACATAACCTTCCTCATCGACAAATATAGTGTCTTTCCTTTCTTTGTTAATTTCATACTCTTTTGCACCATTTTCTTTTTCCATTAACTTCCCAATAGGTTCTATTACAAGAGAACCATCCTGTAAGACTAATTTAAATGCCCCGTTTTCTCCCCCATAACCATCATCAACATACGATGGAGCATTCGGATCCTCTACCCATTTTTCACCATTAACAACAAACTTGTATTGATACTCACCTGGTTCAAGTTCAAGTGCTACCACCCATACACCATCTTTAAATTCCATTTCTGTGGATGTTGTAGACCAATTATTAAAATTTCCAGCTAAGTACACTTGTTCTGCATCAACTTCGAACGTAAAATAAACCATTTCCTCTTTAACAAATACATTTGAAAAGATTGAAACAGATAGAATAATTAAAAATACAAATAAAGATTTTTTCCTCATCTTCACACCTCCATTACCACCAAGTATTAAATTCCAACGAAGCAACTTTTTTGAAATTATTCACATTGTAAAAATCTCCATTTCCAATGGAAAGTTTTACCTCTCCGTTTGAAAATCCAGTAATTTTCATTTCTGCATATACCGTATTTCTTATTTCATACACATCTACTATTCTCTGTGCCTTTCCAAAAAATGAAATATTTCCAAAAGTTTTTGAAATTTCAATATAATACACTTCTCCCAAAGTTCCAATTGTGTTATGTGCAGGTTTCCCAAAAGAATAAGAGATCTTTCCGTTAAAATCAAATAACGAATAGTCATATTTCAAAGTAAAACTAAACTTTTCCCATAAATCAGGTGTTAAACCTATACTATCAAAACCTATTTTTGAAAGAGAAACTGAAAATTTAGAAACATTAAAATTTAGCCCAACCTCACTTAAACTTTCAAAATTTTTTCCATTTTCATCACTTTTAATATTTCCCCAAACCCCAAAATTATCAGCATTATACCACATAGTTATAAAATATCTATTTGATTTATCTATACTTGTAAAATCTGGTAGCATCACATTTTTACCCAAAAAAGTGGATTTTACCCCCCATCTTAAGTTCTTATCCACCAATCCAAATTGGTAAATTCCCTTTTCAAAATCAACACTTCCATCATACGTATAAACCGCTTCAAACTGAATATCAACAAAAGTAGGTAACATTATTTGAAATAAAAAATCTTTCAATTGATCTCTTATACCAATTAATATTAATCCATTATTTAACTTGTATTTTAGATAATTCAAAGAAAGACTATTATACAAAAACAAATAAAAGTTCGAATAATTCATCATTACCCCATCTGAGCCCGTACTAAAATTATACAAACCAAGAAAATCATCCAAGTTCCCAAAAATTCTATTTTTATACAAATAAAGTCCAAACGTTTTCTTTGAAAAATCCAATTCTGCAGATTCCAAATTCTCACCATTCAAAGAAAAATTCCCAGAAAAATCACTTCCCAAAACACTCATGTTGAATCTAAACTCTGTCGACATATTATAACTTGGAACAAATACTGGAAAACCATTTGAAAAATCTGCAAAGTATACAAATTTAAAAGAATAAGATGGAGAAATCATACCAAATGAAAACAGCGAAAAAATAATCAAAACAAAAAATATATATTTTTTCACATTACCACCTCACTTAACATAAACATTCAAAATGCTAAACTTTGGATCAAATTCTATGTAAAGAGAACTTCCAGATTTATCCGCAATAAATAAAGCATCTTGTCCATACCCGGCGTTATAATTTTTTCCATCAAACTGTTCTTCATAAGGTTTCCAATCGATTCCCCTGGCAATTTTATACTTAAAACTATCACCCTTATTAACATCTATATTCAGCTCATATACAAATTTTCCATCAATTTTTTCCATCTTTTCTAAAGACCAACCGTTGAAATCTCCCGCACAATACCAATCACCTATTTCTTTTTCAATATCCCCTGCACCCACAGCATATCCATCACGCATAATATTAGGTGAAGCAAATACAGTTATTGAAGTAGCATCAGCTAAATTTTCCTTCCAAACAGGAACACTTGATTGAACTTTTGTCACACCACCTACGTATATAACTTTATACCACCCAATATTTCCAAGACTTCCAGGGTAAAAAGTAATAGATGCTACAGGAATTTCAAATTCATAAATTCCATTATTTAAAACCATCCTATCGTTTTGCATTGGGACCCAATTATTCCATTCACCTGCCACATATACACCCGATTCTAAAGATAAATTAAATAGTTTCATACAACCTGATAATAATAGTGCCAGGACAAAAAAAGAAAATATAAATATTTTTTTCAAATTAATCACCTCCAAAACTCATAATAACAAGGGGACCTTAAGGTCCCCCTTTCGTCATCAGGTAAATATAAAAACAATTTACATATTTTCCCAACTATGCACCTTTAGTATTACTATGGTTGCATCGTCGTTTAAAATTAAAGCTCTATTATCTTCATACCCGCCGGTCTCATTACCTTCTGGATATGCCCAGGCATTTGATTCATTTTTCAATCTTAGTTTAAACTCATAATAAGTGTTTGATTCCAATTGTTTTGTTATAGTCCATACATTACCTTCTTTCACCATATCTTCTCCATTCCAACCATTCATATCTCCAACTAGTTGTACTACCGAACCATCTGGAGTTGTATCAGGTACATAAGCAATAAATTTAACTGTTATTGTAGATGTAGCTGGATTTACAAGATCTTCGCCTTTCCAATTTAAAACTGCATCATTTACAATATTTCTTAAATTTTCATTTACGTACACAAAACGATTTTTTATATCACTTGAACCATCTTTTTTCATTTCGACATTATCCCAACTTTTACCAATCAAATATTTGTATCGAAATTCTACTCCACCAGTAATGGAAGCTTCTGGAAGATCATATTCTCCAATTGCATATTTCTTTCCATCAACATCAGTTACATTAAGCACCCACACATTATCCAATTTCCAATTATTCATCTCACCAACAACATATATCTGAGTAGCGGTAGTTGTATCTGGCAAGAGTACTCTAAAAGAAAGCCCCGGTTTTTGCACTTATTTACTCAACTCAGGATTTACACAACCAAAAAATACAAAAACAATTAATAAAAGATTAACCATAAGATACACACTTTTTCTCACAACAATCCCTCCTTTTAATAAGCTAAATTTATGGAAAAATTCCAAAAAAAAATGCAAGGCAAAAAGCCTTGCATTTTTGGCGTGCCCGGGGAGATTCGAACTCCCAACCTTCAGATCCGCAGTCTGACGCTCTATCCAATTGAGCTACGGGCACAACTCCTTTTAATTTAAAAATGGGGGAATACATCCCCCAAAAACCTGGCGGAGAGGGAGGGATTCGAACCCTCGGTGGGAAAAATCCCACACTTGCTTAGCAGGCAAGCGCCTTCGACCACTCGGCCACCTCTCCATACTATCACGTATAGATTTTAACTTAATTTCATTTAGATGTCAAGTAAAAAAAATCTAAAGTACTACCATTTCATTTGGACTTCTCAATAGAATTATAGGCTTTTCACCATCATCCCAAAGTTCACCGTAAAATCTTACAATTTTATCTTTTAAATCATACAAGTTGTAATCTTTGAAAAAATAATCATATTCTTCTTCCCTTATTTTAATTGTAAACCAATCGCCATATATTTCCCACATTCCACCACTCTGGTGTACATTACTAACTTTTCCCTCAAGAAATACTATATTTCCAATATATGATTTATAATTACTTGAATTTTTCAAAATAGGTGCTGTACTCCATTTTGAAAAAATCCCTACTTTTTTTTCAAAAGCATAATTGTACGCACTAACAATTCTGGAAGTTAATTCTGGATCAACATTTTCAAAATATATTAATGGCCTTGCAAGACCTGCTTTTAAAATTTCTTCTTCGTAAAAATACGTTTTATCTTTTGATTTTCCAAATACATATGCTAAGACTCTACCGTATCTATCTTTTCCCTCTTCTTTCAAATAAATTTCATACTTTTTTACAAAATCTTCTAAAAACTGTTTTGCTTGTACTCCAAACTCACCTACAGGTTTACTACTTTTATGGACTTCCGGAGTATCAATACCAATAATCCTCACTTTATCCCTCACTGTATGAAATGTATCTCCGTCAACAACACTACTAACTAAAACTCCACTTCTTCCGTCTAGATTAATTATATCCAAATTAACACAAGAAGTTAAAATCAAAAAAACTAAAAAAGCATACAAAAACAGCCTTTTTACATCCATTAACCTTACCTCCTAAAATACGCTGCAAATGCGGCGCGTATTAAAACTACCTTATTTCAATATCTTCCTGCCATCTAGGTAAAATTTCATACTCGCCCTTGTAAACAGCTAAAATACCTTGGACTTTTACCTTTTGCCCAACATTTAAATTTGATATGTCTATATTTGTACCCTTTTTCAAATACACCTTTATAATAAAATCCCCTGTGTCAACTTTAAAGTTATACTTATTTTTTTCTTTTACTACTCCCTCAACATACACAAATGCAGAAATAAATGTCTTAGACAAACTTGTTAAAACGTCTGGAATAACTTTTGCACTGCCAACTTTTTCAACATTATTTGCAACCAATTCAATCACACCATTCCACAATTTACTCTTCCCAGAAATCACCACAACATCTCCTACGTTTAAATCTCCTCCTAATACTGGAGAATAAATCATTAGTCCTGCAGTTTCATCTTGTATATAAAAGCTACCTTTTCCCAAAAGATCTTTTGGAGAAGTAACTATACCTTTAACTACAAAACTTTTTCCTTCTTCTCCAAGTATTACATCCATTATAGAATTAAATTCCTTCTTTTTTTCCTCAACTGGAGTAACAAGCTTAGAATTAAACGAGAATAATTTATCAAACTCAAGGCTGTAGAAGTAATTAAGCTCTGCTATTATCTTTTGTTCTCCTGCTATGTTGCTTTCTAAATCTCCATTTCCCACTTTTAAAGTAAAATCTTTATATGCCAATTTCAAACCATACAACGGCAAATAATTTGGATCCGATGCCCAAACACTGTTATACCTTAAAAACACACCTAAAACATAATCGTTTAAAGCATAATCAACATCCAAATAATATGCCCATGCATTTGGCAAAAACGCAACATCATTTGGATCACCGGTTTGAAAATCTGCATCGTATCTATTAACACCTAAACTTAAAAATTGTGTGCTTAATGCTAAATTATTAAAGTTTACCTTTCCACCCACCAAATACGAAAAATTGGCAATATCAGATGATTTAGCCGACAAAGCTGTCCAAGCCAAAATTGAAAAATTACCTAAATCAAAGCTTCTATTTACATCCAATGAAATTTGATTATATTTCGTTTCATAATAGCCACCTAATTTAAAACCAAACAAATCAGCCTGGACATATCCTGCAACACTTCCTAGATCTAAATCATATGCTGCTCCAAGATTTATTTTTCCAATTTTAACATCCAAACCTGCACCATAGTAATCAAATTTCAATCCACCAACCCTCAAACCCTCTAGCTTTTCCGTTTGACTTTTTTTCAACCTTGTCTTTAGAACATCTAGTTTTACATCATAACCAAATAAATCAAATTTTCCCTCAAGATAATAATATCTTGGCTTGAAAATCGAATATGTTCCCAAATTCCAAGAATCATGGGAAAGTTCTAAATAATCAGTTACTTTAAATGCCAAAAAATCAAATGGTTGGTATGTAACATAAAGTATGGGAAAGTAATCAAATGCTCCATCATCTAAACCCATCGTAGTTAAATTTAAAATAGAAAGAGAAAAATTTCCCGAAAAAGAAAGTATAAAAAAAAGCAAAGCTAAAGAAATAAAAATCCTTCTCACAATTTCACCTCCGAGAAAAATAGGGCCTCTACGGCCCTAAAATTTTATTAATTTAAAAGACTTAAAATTCTATATCTTCTGCTGTTCTTGGATAAATTTGCCATTCATATTTATATCCTGCAAGATATCCTGTTACCGTTGCAGGTGCATTTTCACATGTACTTACAGCTGTATAAGTATACACTGTAACTGTTGCAGTTCCAGAATCTACTGGATATTCAAATTCAAATTTTTTACCAGTGGTATCTAAAGAAGTTAATGTACCTTTTGCCGTTACAAACCTATAATTCCACAACGCAAGAGCAGTTGCATCTGCCGTATTACCGGTAGCATCAAATAACCAAGTATTATCAAGTTTTACATTTAAAACACTTGGCTCACATTCACTAGCTGTTTCAGTTGAAACCACTGTAACATCCTTCATCCTTAAATTTCCATTATAAGTATCTTTATACAACGTTCCTGTAACTGTTACTTTATCACCTACATTTAAGCCTGCTGAAGAAATATCCTTGATGTATATTCCAGAAGTTGAATCACTTAATATTCCATAATAATTATATTTATAAACAAGTATACCTGTTACAGTCGCAGAAGATGTATCATTTAAAAGATAATCTAGCTTAGCACCTGCAATACCTGTTAAAACAACTTCATCTCCACCTTGTGGAAGATTTTGTTGTAAACATCCACTAAATAAGACAAAAACCAATATAACACCCAAAATTACCCCTACATATTTCTTCATAAAATCCCTCCTTTGTATAAAGCTCAGCAAAATTATTATATAACACTTTCTTAACTTTTCAAAATTCTAAAACATATCCCACAATTCTTCTTTACTGGTAGATACAGCTATTGCTCCTGCATCTAGTATTTTTTTAACTTGATTTTTTTTACTAACAAGTCCTCCTGAAATAATTGGTTGCTCTATATTTTCTTTTATATACCTTATAAATTCTGGAATAAGTCCTGGTAAAACCTCCACAAAATTAACATTATGTTTTTTTATTTGTTGGATTCCCGTCTTTACCGCTTTAGAATCTATCAAAAATATCCTTTGAACAGTCATTAACCCTAATTTATTTGCGATAACAATAAGGTTTGATCTTGTGGTTATTATTCCATCTGCACCGACAAACTCCTTGACAAGTTTCACACTTGCCTCATCTCTTCCCAAACCACTTACAAGATCCAAATGTACAAAAACGATTTTACCGTTTTCTTTTAATATTCTAGTTGCATTCTTTATTTTAAAAATATCTCCCTCTAACAAAAAAACCGAAGAAACAGGTGTGGTAATAATCCTTTCAACAGCTCTTAAATCTCTTATTGCAGGGACTATTGGATATACAAATGGATGCAATATTAATCACTCCATTTCATGGATCTTTTAACTGCTTCTTTCCATTTTTTATACATATTTTCTCTTTTTCCTTCTTCAATCAGTGGCAAAAATCGTTTATCCAGATTCCACTTTATTTCTTCCTTACTTTTCCACACACCAGTTGCAAGCCCTGCAAGATATGCGGCACCTAACGCCGTTGTCTCGGTAATTTGCGGCCTTTCAACGGGAATACCAAGGATATCCGCCTGAAATTGCATTAAAAAGTTATTGTTAGATGCTCCTCCATCTACTCTCAAAGTCCCCATATTTATCCCCGATTCTTTTGCCATAACCTCAAGAACGTCTCTAGTTTGATATGCTATTGATTCAAGTACTGCTCTAACAATATGTGCTTTTGTCGTACCACGTGTTATTCCAATTAAAAGTCCCCTTGCATACATATCCCAATACGGTGCACCAAGTCCTACCATAGCAGGGACAAAATAAAGTTCTCCTGAATCAGGCACAGACATGGCAATTTCTTCAGTTTCGTATGCTGCATCAATGAGTTTTAAGTTATCCCTTAACCACTGTACAGCGGCCCCTGCTATAAAAATACTTCCTTCAAGTGCATATTCCACCTTTCCGTCAACACCCCAAGCAATTGTTGTAAGCAATCCAGAATTGGAATAATAAGGTTTTTCTCCTGTGTTCATTAATATAAAACAACCCGTACCATATGTGTTCTTTATCATCCCTTTATCAAAACACGTCTGACCAAAAAGCGATGCCTGTTGATCCCCTGCATCACCAGCAATTGGAATCTTCCCACCAAAAATATCCGTATATCCGTACACCATGCTAGATGGCACAGGTGTTGGTAAAATACTTTTTGGAATATCTAATATTTCCAAAATTTCTTCATCCCATTGTAACGTATTAATATTAAACAACATAGTTCTTGATGCATTAGAATAGTCGATAACGTGTACTCTTCCACCTGTTAAATTCCAAATAAGCCAAGAATCTACTGTTCCAAACAAAATATTACCTCTTTTTGCGTCTTCTTTTACTCCTTCAACGTTATCTAAAATCCACTTGATTTTTGTTCCAGAAAAATACGCATCAACTACTAATCCCGTTTTTTCTTTAATTAATTTTTCATATCCTTTTTCTTTTAAATCATCACAAATTTCAGCTGTTCTTCTACATTGCCAAACAATTGCGTTATACACAGGCTTCCCTGTTCTTTTATTCCAAAGGATTGTCGTTTCCCTTTGGTTGGTAATACCTATTGCCGCTATATTTTCTACACCTACTGTATCAACTGCTAACTTTGCCACTTCTATTTGTGAATTTAGAATATCAAATGGATCATGTTCTACCCATCCCGGCCTTGGATAAATTTGTCTATATTCTTTGTTTTTCACAAAAACATCTTTCCCACTTTCATCGAACAAAATAGCTCTGGAACTTGTAGTTCCTTGATCAAGCGCCAATATGAACACCATATCCCCCCTTGCTTTTTCAATCCTTTTTCAACACTGTTCGCGTAGCAACAAGATTTGCGCCCGTTGACAATATATCATTAACTATTATATCACCTCGTTTTACAGGAGCTTTTATTTTTAACCCTTTAATATATTCTATTATCTCATGCAACATTTTCTTTGGAACTGGTTTATCAGTTTTTGCCGAAACAAGTTCCATTACTCCATCTTCAACTTTCACACTAATAGTAAGTATTCTTTTTGGATTAGTAACCTCATTTTTTGCATATTCCAATCCCCTTGGACAACGATTACCCTCAACTTTTATTTCACCATTTACAAATACCGTCAACTCACAACCAATAGGACACGATATACATGTCATCTTTTTAATCAATTTCATTCACCTCCACGGTGACATTTGGACCAAAATTGTTAAAATCCTTTACAACTAAATCTATCATCTCACTTGGTCTAATCCGCCAATTAAATTTTCTTATTACTTTATCATCAAACTTTAAAATGGATTTCTTAAAGCTCTTTAGAGGCCTTAAATAAATTTTGAAAGATTTTTTTTGTGAAAATCTTTGCGGAAGTAATACTCCTACATTTTGTCCCCTTAGAAATCTTTTATCTGAATCTGGTAATTTTTCATTCTTTGAAATTAGCGCCGCATAATACCCTGCTATTTTTCCCTCTTCGTATACAAAGTCTACAAGATCATGGATAGCCACGTTATTTCCCGCTGCAAATATCCACTTAATACTAGTTCTCATAAATTCATCTATTATGGGTCCTTTATTTATGGGATCCATTTCAACAAAACCTTCTATTAACTCATTCTGTGGTATTAATCCCACCGAAGTAACTAACGTATCTACTTTGATTTTTCTTTCCGTACCTGGTATAGGTTTTTTATTTTTATCTACTTTTGCAATAGTTACCGCATTAAGTCTCTGATCCCCATGAATTTCAACTACTGTATGACTCAACCAAAGTGGTATTTCAAAATCCTCCAAACACTGTACAACGTTTCTAATAAGTCCACCTGGTTCTGGCATAATTTCCACTACACCTACAACATCCATTCCCTCTATTTTCAACCTTCTTGCCATAATAAGTCCTATATCACCCGATCCCACAATTAAAACTTTTCTACCTGGCAATCTGTTATAAATATTCACCATTTTCTGTGCCACACCTGCAGTGTATACACCAGCTACCCTTGAACCAGGTATTTGCAAAGAACTAAGAGGTCTTTCTCTTGCTCCAGTTGCCATAACAAGGGCCTTTACTTCAAAAATAACTAATCCCTCTTCAGATAAAGTTACAACTTCTCTTGTCTTTGGTTTTATCTCCAAAACCGTGTAATTAGGGCGTATAACATCTTCCTTTAATTCATCCCACATTCTTTCCATGAACTCTGGACCTGTTAGTTCTTCTTTGTAAACGTGTAATCCAAATCCATTGTGTATACATTGGTTTAAAACACCTCCAGTACTCCTATCACGTTCCAACAATACAGTTTTAACACCTTCTTTTGTAGCCGAAATTGCAGCAGCAAGGCCTGCTGCACCACCACCTACGATTAACACATCCACCTTTTCTCTTCTCATACTCTCACCTTGCCATCCATTATCCAGGATTTTTCATAATTTAATTTTATTTCTTCTATGGGGATATTTAACTCTCTAGAAATTATTTCCATAATCTTCAAACTACAAAAACCACCTTGGCATCTTCCAAAAGATGCCCTAGTTCTAAATTTAACACCGTCCAAAGTTCTTGCGCCCCTTCTAATCGCCTCTACTATCTCTCCTTCTGAAACATTATTACAAAAGCATACTGTTCTTCCAAATCTTGGATCTTTTTTCACCAATTTTTCCCACTCTTCTAATCCAACCTCTTTTATATTCGGTATCTTCTTTCTATAAGGATTAAAATGTTTTTTTCTTTGTAAATTAATCTTTAGGTCTTCTGGAAAAATCTTTTCCACTACATATTTAGCTATTGCAGGTGCAGCAGTAAGTCCTGGGGATCTTATACCCGCAACATTTACAAATCCCCAAACCTTTGTAGGTCCAATAATAAAGTCTTTCTCCTTTGTCTCAGGTCTTAAACCCGCAAATGTTTTTATTGTATATGAAATATCAATCTTTGGTACCAATTTTTTTGATTTCACATATACCTCGTCTAATCCTTCCCTTGTCGTTGATAAATCGTACTTCTTCTCCTTTGGTAGATCAACTGCGTTAGGACCTAACAAGATTCCACCATCTACCGTTGGCACAACAAGAATTCCTTTTGATTTTTTAGTAGGCGTTGGAAAGATGACACTATTTACAAGTCCTTTTAATTTTTTGTCTAATAATATATATTCTCCTTTTCTGGGAAATATTTCAAAATTTGCGACTTTCACCATCTTTGCAATTTCATCTGCAAACAATCCCGCTGCATTTATTATCACATCAACTTTATACTCTGCCTTATCCGTAATAATTTTTGAAACTTTCCCATCCTTTACTACAATATCTTTTACACTTTCACCAAGGTGTAGCATAGCACCATTTTCAACTGCATTTTCAATTGCAGCCATCGCCACATCCCACGGCTCAGTTATACCTGCAGTGGGACACCACAAAGCGGCAATGACTTTATCACTTAAATTTGGCTCCTTCTTCTTTAATTCTGTTTTTTCCAAGATTTCCAAGTCTTCTACTTTGTTTTCTCTTCCTTTCTTTTTTAACTCTTTTAAATACTCTACATCTTCTTCTTTAAACGCCACAACAAATGATCCCACACGTTTGAAACTAACATCCAACTCCTTTGCTAGATCATCGTAAAGCTTGTTTCCATATGATGCAAACATTGCCCGCACTGATCCAGGTGGATCATCGTACCCTCCATGTACTATCGCAGAATTTGCCTTTGTAACACCCCAACCAATATCAGGTGCTTTCTCAACAATATGTACTTCAACATCGTACTTTGAAAGTTCTCTAGCTATAAGACTACCTGAAATGCCTGCACCTACAATAAAGATTTTCATAATAACACCTCCATAACAAAAAGAGCCATATACCACATATGTGGTATATGGCATCTCCTATTCTCCTGCCTAAAATCTATTAACTTTCTATTTAAATTATATCACATTTTATTTTTATATTTTAACGATTTTTGCCTTTTCATTTTGTATAATTTTTCATCTGCTTTTTTATACGCCCTCTCAAATTGACTATATTGTGAAATACCGTAGGAAAAATCCAAATTTATTTTACGTTTCACCTGTAGTCTAATTTTTTCTATTAAATCTTTTGGATCCTCAAAATACGTTATTATGGCAAATTCATCTCCACCAAGTCTTATAAAATAATCCTTTTCTGGTAAATTTTCTACAACTATCTTGGAAAAATCTTTTAGTACCCTATCCCCATATTCGTGTCCATATCTGTCATTTAGCCCCTTAAAATCGTTCAAATCTATTAAAATAAAACACCCACCGGGTCTCAACTTATCAATTATCTTTCTATTGTATGCCCCGGTTAAAGGATCAGTTAACACTTCTTCTGTTAAAAGACTATGTTCTAATACTACTCTTTTAAAATCTCTAGAAATCATAATGATAACAGAAATTGCAGATGCTGAAAATGCATATCCTGTAAGCAATTCCCTTACAGAAGGATAAAACAACAAAATAATTGTATGGATAACAGATATTGCGGAAAAAACAGAAGAAAAGTACAACCACTCAACTTTTAAATAAAACACTCTAATTGCAGCATATATTAAAAAGAAAATCATAATAATATTTGAAATTTGCGTTATTTTCACATAAAAAACAAAATCATACGACATAGAAACTAAAAATAAAATAGGCACAAATACGTAAACTATCCATTTTGAAACGAAAAAATTTCTTTCATACACTTCAACAGCATAAATGTAAAAAACTATAGAGCTATACGTTGCAAGAGAGATTACCTTTAAAAACAGAAGATAAAAATTTGGGTTAAACATAGTTTCACGTACACCAAAATGAAAAAGATGCAAAGCGGTAAAAAGCAAAAAAATTCCAAAACTTAAGTATGAAATTTTCAAATTTCTATCTTTAATAGAACTTCCAAAAATCCACGAAACAATAGCCGAAATCAAACTTATACCAATTGAAATATAAACAAATTTTTCTTTGAAAAACTCCTTGTATATAACATACCTTGTTGCTATTTTGTAATTTGTTAGAAATGGAATATTTGCCAAACCCACATCGTATATTCCGAAAATCTCAATAATTAGCTCATTTTCTTCTTTTAAATTTTTCAATTCTATCTTAAAAACTTTATTCCAAATATTAGCAGTTTCATCACCAAACTTATATACAAGCTCTCCATTTAAATATACTTTCAACATATTTCCCGAAATGCGATTAATCACTAAAGTATCATATCCCACATTCTTAAAGTGGGACTTTAGAGTAACACTCTTTGCTTTTCCAGTTGCATTATAAAAAGGAAGAGAAAGATCAAAGTTTAAATCCATTCTCTCTTTTGGTGGCGAAATATTTAACAAAAAAGAAATAAAAAAATACAAAGCTAATGCTAAAAATACGCTATAGATTACCTTTTTAATCTTCTCTCCCCCCAAGGTATTATAACATAGAACAAAATAATATCTACTTTAGTCAAAATTATACGGAAAAGGGGGTGAAAAAATGAGAATAAACAACAACATCAATTTATGGATCACCCACCGGCTTTTATCGATTCAAAACCAAAACAGAACAAACCTAGCTGAAGTAAGTGATGCACAAAAGCTTCTTACATCGGATATTTCAGGGGCAACAATATATGAAAGGATGAAAAGCCAAATAGAAGGATATGGAAAAGTAATTGAAAATATCTACAGTGGTGTAGATATGTTAAATTCAGCAGATTCTGCTCTTTCGTCAATCCAAGATAACCTACAAAGAATGAGGGAACTTGCACTGCAGGCCTCAAATGGAACATTGACAGAAAACGAACGTTCCGCTCTAAACGAGGAATACAATCAATTGTTAAATCAGATTAATGATACGATTAAAAATACCCAATTTAATAACAAACAGCTTTTAAATGGTGAAATTGAGAATCTAAAAATTACCATAAATCCAAATGGTGAATCGGAAAGTATAACAATTCCAGATGTAACCCCTACAACACTTGAAGATTCAAACTTACTAAGTGTGGAAAATGCGCAAAGCACATTAAAAAAAATAGATGATATTACTTCTAATATATCAAATATAAGGAGCAACATAGGTGCACATGTAAATTCTCTAAAACAACATGGTTCTGTTGCAGCAAGTGCCCTTGAAAATATTACATCAAATGCAAGTATAATACACGATACAGATATAGCAAAAACGTTGCTGGAAATAACTAAAAATAATATATTAACTCAAAACCTTCTCTCACTCTCCACCCAGTCAAACGTATCTGCTTGGTCTGTGTTAAGGCTTCTTGGATGACTCGGAAAAATAAAAAAAGAGCCGGATGCTTCCGGCTCTTTTGTTTTTGGTGCCGAGGGCGGGACTCGAACCCGCATGGGGCGTCAACCCCAGTTGATTTTGAGTCAACCGCGTCTCCCAATTCCGCCACCTCGGCATCGCATTAAATATTTTAACATATATTAAAGCAATGTCAATAAATCTTTTTTAGACAAAATTTTCCAATTTTTATCTTCATCGTATACAATTTCGACAATTTTTACATTTTCATCTGAAAAAATATCCGGTATTAAATGTTTGTCTATATCCGTAAGGTTTGCATTTAAAATATCTTCCTTTTTGATCCAAAGTAGTTTTCCTTCATCGCTCTCTTTTACATCATTTGAAAATACATCTCCTCTAAAGACAAATAAGATCCAATTGTAATTTTTAGGACCAATTTCGGTAGTCACCATTCTCAACCTCAAATTATGTAACTTCAATCCCGTTTCCTCAAAAAATTCTCTTACCATTGCTTTCTCAATTTCTTCCCCATTTTCCACCTTTCCACCAGGTGGTACCAAAAAGTTTGCAAATGGTTCTTTGTTTCTAGAAATAAATAACACTTTGTCATTGTATTCTGCATAACACATAACGGCCAATTTTTGCTCTTCATTCTTTCTTATTTTTCCTATAACTTTAGAATAATCAACATTCAAAAATGCCTTTTTTATCTTTTCTTTTTCATCAACATGGATAAATTTTATACCTACTTTTTCACACGCCTTGTCATTTTCAGAATCACCTATCATAACACAATCTTTTGGGCTGATAGATAAAGTTTGTATTATCTCTTCAAAAAATCTAGGGTCTGGTTTTGCATAGTGCGCATTTTCCATAGAAGTTATATAGAAAAAATCACCTGGGTTTAAATCTACAAATTCAATTCTTTTTTCCACTGCAACTTTTGGAAAAAGTGGATTTGAAGCAAAAATAACCTTGTTATTTGTGTTCTCTATTAAGTCCACCAAAAATTGATTTTTTCTTATTATTTTTTTCAAATTCAAAAATTTTTCATCGTAAAACTCAAAAAATAAATCTTTCCAATATTTTCTTGACCGATTACTTTTATTAGAAATCTCATCCAAAAACCTTTCAAATAAATTCTTGGAAGTATTTAAATTGGACAAAATTTCATTTATACTTTCCATTACCAAAACCATCAACTTTTTTGAATCTATATTGGAAAAATCTGAGAGTAACTTAAAATATTCTTTCATAAACTCCTTTTCATCGTTTTTTATTAAAGTTCCATCGTAATCTACAAAAATGTACATGTTTTTTCTCCCCCTTATTTATATTATAATTATTAGTGGTGATATTAATGAAAAAAGGGATATATTTACTCTTTATAACAGTAAAAAAAGACATTAAAGTAAAAGTTGGATCTCTTGGAGAAATTAAAATAAAAAATGGACTATACGTTTATGTAGGTTCTGCTCAGAATAATCTAGAACAAAGGATAAAAAGACATACTTTAAAAGAGAAAAAACTCTTTTGGCATATAGATTATATCACTTCACACCCCTATGTAGAAATTATCGGTGCAATACTCATAAATGGTCCAAAATCACTTGAGCCTAATATTGCATGCAAACTTTCTCAAAAATTTCCACATATAAAGAAATTTGGTGCAACTGATGATAATGCGTGTAATTCACACCTCTTTAAAATTATATAGGGTGTTTATTATCTTGAAAAAAATAAGATACACCTTAGAAACACACTATCAATTTTTTATGATAGAATTATGATGAATTATTTTAAGGAGGAAAAAATATGGCACAAAAATTTTGTTCCTTTTGTGGGAGATCTGCAGACAAGGTAGAAAAGCTAATAGCCGGACCCGGAAATGTATACATATGCAACGATTGTGTGGAAATCTTCCACGACATACTTTATGAAGAAAAACAAGCAATCCCTCAAAAGAGGGAAAGAGAAGAACTTCCAAAACCATCACAAATAAAAGCAGAACTTGATAAATACGTCATTGGTCAAGAAAGGGTTAAAAAAATACTTTCTGTTGCCGTATACAACCATTATAAGAGAGTTTTTTCAAACTTAGATTTTGACGATGTAGAAATAGAAAAATCAAACGTAATATTGATAGGCCCCACGGGAAGTGGAAAAACCTTAATTGCAAGAACACTTGCAAAGATACTTGATGTGCCCTTTGCAATAGCAGATGCTACTCCGCTTACTGAAGCAGGATACGTTGGTGAAGACGTGGAGAATGTTATCCTAAGGTTACTTGAAGTTACAAATTTCGATGTAGAACGCGCACAATACGGTATTATATACATAGACGAAATAGACAAAATTGCAAGGAAATCCCCAAACCCATCTATAACAAGAGATGTATCAGGAGAAGGGGTACAGCAGGCACTATTAAAGATCGTGGAAGGTACTATAGCCAACGTCCCACCACAAGGTGGCAGGAAACATCCGTATCAAGAATTCCTAAAAGTAGACACATCAAATATACTATTCATAGTAGGTGGAGCATTTGATGGGATTGAAGAAATTATAAAAAGGAGAATACAAAGCAGCGCTCTAGGTTTTAACGCTCCAATAAAAAGTAAAAAAGAAATGAAACTTGGTGAAATACTTTCACATATAACCCCTGAAGATTTAGTACAATATGGATTAATTCCAGAATTTGTTGGAAGATTCCCCGTTATTGGCACACTTGAAGACCTTTCAGAGAAGGAAATGGTAAAGATACTTACAGAACCTAAAAATGCCATTTTAAAACAATACAAAAAATTGTTCTTAATCGATAACGTTGAGCTTGAAGTTACCGAAGATGCGCTCTATGCTATTGCAAAAAGAGCAACAAATAGGGGAACAGGAGCACGTGCATTAAAGAGTGTATTTGAAGAGGTAATGATAGACGTAATGTTTGAATTACCTGATCTCAAAAACATAGAAAAGATTATAGTAAATGAAGCATGCGTTACAAAAAAGGAAAAACCAAAACTTATAGTCAAGGAGTCTGCATAAATGATTGTTTTGGGTATAGAAACTTCTTGCGATGAAACCTCAGTTGCTATATTAAAAGATGGAAAAATCCTAAGCAACATAGTATCCTCGCAAGTTGAAATACATAAAAAATTTGGTGGTGTTGTACCCGAAGTTGCGGCGCGACACCACCTTTCAAATTTACCGATCATCTTTAAAACGGCAATAAAAAAAGCAAATATTTCACTAAAAGATATAGACTTGATCGCAGTAACACAAGGCCCTGGACTAATTGGTGCATTACTCGTTGGGATATCTTTTGCAAAGGGTCTTGCTTTGAAATTAAACAAGCCTATATTCGGTGTTAACCATATTATTGGACACGTGTATGCAAATTACATTACATATCCAGAGCTCACCCCACCCTTTATAGTATTAATGGTATCGGGAGGTCATACTGAAATTTTGAAAGTAACAAAAGATAAAATAGAAGTTTTGGGAAAAACCTTGGATGACGCAGCAGGTGAAGCATTTGATAAAGTTGCAAGAATATTGGGTTTGGGATATCCCGGTGGTCCTGAGATTGAAAAGATAGCAAAATTTGGAAATGAAAACAAATTCAATTTCCCAAAACCTTTGTACAACTCCAAAGATTACAATTTCAGTTTTTCAGGACTTAAAACTTCCGTACTATACACTGTAAGAAAATTAGACGACATTCCAGTTGCTGATATTGCCGCCTCTTTCCAAAAGGTTGTAACGGAAATACTTTTGCACAAAACTTTTAAAGCCGCACAAGAAAAAGATATCCATACGGTAGTGCTTGCAGGTGGAGTTGCGGCAAACAAATACCTTAGAAAAAAAGCACAAGAAAAGGCACAAAAATTGGGGATAAACATACTTATACCACCACTTGACTTTTGTACGGATAATGCCGCAATGATAGCTATGGCGGGATATAAATTGTTTGATGGAAAATCAAATATTCACATAGATGCTATTCCAAATCTCAAGCTCTAAAAAAGATAATTTCAACAATTACACCTTTATCCTTTTCGGACAAAACTACCATTTTATCCGAATATCTTTTTATATTTGGAAGTCCCATACCAGCACCAAATCCAAGCTCTCTTACGTGATCAGGTGCCGTTGAAAATCCCTCTTTCATTGCAAGTTCTAAATTTTCTATACCTTTTCCCTTATCTTCTATCCTTACAACAATACTATCATCTTTAATAAAACAGTAAATTTCACCTGTACTTCCACTATGAATCACAACATTTGCCTCTGCTTCATACACACTTATTGCAATACGTCTTACAAGTTTTTCTTCTATTCCTTTTGAAAGAAGAAATTTTTTCAATTGCGCTGCACCTATTCCAATAGAATTAATGTCGTAATAATCTATTTTAAAATAAAAATCACTGTCATTTTTATTTATATTAACTCCTGTAATTAGTGATTTTTCCACATCTTCATCGAGGGCTTTTTTTCTTCTTTCATCGTGTAAATACAAAATACCCAATTTTAATGCAACCGCCTTCAAAATATCATTTTTCGTCACAATTCCCACTAACTTTCCAATTTTGTCTACAACTGGAAATCTACCATATCCGTATTTTTCAAATAATTCTATAACATCTCTTAAAGTATCATCCAAATTAACAGTAACAACTCTTTTGGTCATTTGCTCTTCAACAAGACTTTCAAGCTGATTTTTTTCAATACTCCTTATTATATCCTCAATACTGATAATCCCTATAACCTCTTTCTGGCTGTTTACAACTGGTACCCCTGATATCCTTTTTAATCTCAATATTTCCTTAACCTGTGCAATTGTCCTATTGGGTAAAACATAAATAACATCGCTATTCATAAATTCAACGACTTTCATATGTGAAAATATCGACTGCACCTTTTCCAATATATCCATACTTTACACCTCTTTAAAAGAATAATAGGGGAAACCTCCCCTATTATTTTACACCAAAAATGTACTTAAATATCTCCAAATTCTTTCCGAATATTATCGTTCCATCTTTAAAAATTTCATCGTATGCACTTAAGCTTCTCCATAAATCAAAAAATTTCGGATTTTTCTTGAACGCCAACGCATATATTTTCGTTGCACTGGCTTCTCCTGTACCTTTAATAATTTCCGCTTGACTCTTTGCTTGGGCTAAAATAACGGTAACCTTTTTATCCGCTTCTGCACGTATCTTTTGTGCCTCTTTTTGCCCCTCTGCTCTGATTTGCGCAGCTATACTATACCTTTCTGCTTTCATTCTTTCATACACCGACCTAACATTCTCAGTCGGAAGATCCGCATGCTTCACCCTAACATCAACAACTTCTATTCCAAAATCCTTTAAATCTTCTCTTGAAAGCAACGTAACTTCTTTCAAAAAATTTGCCCTCTTATCGGAAATAATCTCATCAAAAGTGTGCTTTGCAAAGACATTTCTTATGTGAGAATATACTATATCATCTATCCTTGATTCTGCTAGAAAAATTGTTTTCATGGTTTCAATAAATTTTTTGGCATCATTTATTTTCCACAAGGCATACGTATCTACAATAAGCGTTTTTTTATCCAGCGTTATTATCTTTTCAGGCTCTATATCGTACAACAATATCCTCTTTTCAAACTTTACCACATTATCCACAAACGGCATTTTAAAATGAACACCAGGTGTTGGATAAACCTTTAGAATCTGTCCAAACCTTAACACTACTGCCTGTTGTGTTTGATCTACAACAAACATGGAGAGGGATAAAAAGATCAAAGCAATCACTAATATTGAAATAAACGTAATTGACTTTTTCATTTTGTACCACCACCAATCAACTCGTTGACATCTAACAACTTCAACGCTCCACTGTCATCTAACACAAATACATTCTTCGTATTTGAAAATACCTCTTCTAACTTTTCAATTAACAATCTTTTCATTGTAATATCTGGTGCTATTTCGTATTCTTTTAAAACGCTTAAAAACCTATTTGTTTCACCTTCTGCTTCTAATATTTTTTCCTTTGCATAGGCTTCGGCCTTTCTTAGTATCTGTTCTGCTTCACCTTCTGCTTTAGGTACTATATCATTTGCATATCTATTTGCTTCGTTTATAAACCTTTCTTTATCCTGTTTGGCATTGTTAACATCGTCAAATGCCTCTACTACTTGATCGGGAGGAGCAACTTCTTGTAAATACACTTTGTTAATCAAAATTCCCGATTCGTATTCATCTAGAATTTTTTGTACTTCTTCTGCAGTTTCTATGGCAATTTTATCCCTTTCAACGGTTAGAACATCGTCAATATTCCTTACCGCGACCCTTTCCCTTAAAACAGATTCAGTAGTAAACCGCACTATATTCTTTCCATTAATTATGTTAAATGCAAACTTTACCGGGTCCTTTATCTTATACTGCACCGCAACTTCTACACTAATAATATTTCCATCACCTGTCAACATCAAAGATTCTTCGGGAATTGTTCTATAACTTACACCACTGCGCAATTCAATAGTTCTAAACCCTATTTCTTCCTTTCTTATTGTCTCTACATCAACAATAACATGAGACTGTATTGGATAAGGTAAATGATAATGCATACCTGGTCCCGTTGAATGTGTATATTTACCAAATGTCTTTATCAAAGCAACTTCAGAAGGCCCTACTTGATATACTCCTGTTCCCAAAAAGATTAAGATAATAACAATTAAAACTATCCATACGGTTATTTTCTTCCACATTTAACCACCTCCAAAATAATAAGGGGGATTCCCCCTTATTCTTAAAATTCCACAAATTTATCTTTAGGAGCACCACATACAGGACACTTTTCAGGTGCTTCATCTTCTACTGTATATCCACAGATTGGACATATATAAATCTTTTCTGCAGGATAATCTTCTCCTTTTTCAACTAACTCTTTGGCTTTCTTGTACATCTCTGCGTGTATTTTTTCCGCTTCAAGTGCATAATTTGTGCTTCTTACCGCTTCCTTTTCCTCTTGAAATTCCGCTGCATTTTTGTATACGGGATACATCTCCTCGATTTCAAAAGTCTCTCCATCAATACAGCTTTGTACATTTTCTTTCATATCATCGGAGAGTTTTTTTAATACCTTAAAGTGATTTTTGGCATGAACATACTCAGCATATGCAATAGCTTTAAAAAGTTTCGAAAGCTTTATTAACCCCTTCTTTTCCGCCTCTTCCGAAAAAATCAAGTATTTCATATGTGCCATGGATTCACCTGCAAAAGCAGCTTCTAAAAACTGTTTTGTCATATCTCTCATTATTTCACCTCCCACAACTCATTATATCATTTTTTCTCAATTAAATTCAAATCACCAAGTTTTAAGAACAGTTTATCAAGATTTTTTAAAAATGCTAATCTGTTCATACGTATATCATCCTGTTTAGTCATTACAAAGACGTTATCAAAATAATTGTCTATATATGTTCTAAATTCTATTAAATAAGAAAGCGCCGCTTTGAAATCTAATTTTTCCAATGATTCTAAAACTTTTGGCTTTACTTCGATATATTTGTTAAATAAATCTTTTTCCGCTTTATCGAGAAACTTTGTACTATCAAAATCGAATGAATTGTGTTTTTTGGATATATTGTGAACTCTCTCAAACCCCGTAAGAAGTGTTTTAAATTCTTCTTTATCCACAATGTTCATTAACGCATCAGCAATTAATCTTCCCCTAAGCGGTCTTTTCCAGAATTTTTTTACAGCTCTTGCAATATCATACCTTGCGGATGTGTTAAATAATTCGTATCTTGTTTCAAAAAATTCAAATAATTCTTTCGGGATTTCTTTTTCAAATAACGAAGAAGAAAATTTTATAAGTTCTTCTAAATCTATATCCCAAGAAAAATGTACAGCAATATCAAATATCGTATCCACCTTTTTTCTCAATCCAAAAGGATCCTTTGATCCAGAGGGAATATTACCCACTATGAAATTTCCCACAATTGTATCTAACCTATCCGCTATGGCAACTATTGCGCCTGAAACATTTTTTGGAACATCTTTGTAATGTTCTTCTATTCCCAATGCCACATTGTAATCTTCTCCATCTTTTAGCGCATATATTCTTCCCATTACACCTTGCAATTCAGGAAATTCGTATACCACATTAGATGCAATATCTGCTTTACATAAATAAGCTGTTCTTAAAACCCTCTTTTTATCTGAAAAATCTATTTTTAAATCATCTGATAATTTCTCCGAAATTTTTTGAATTCTTTCAACTTTATCCATTAGAGTTCCAAGTGATTTTTGAAAAACTATATCTTTCAAACTCTCATTAAACTTCTCAAGGGGTTTTTTTAAATCTTTTTGGTAATAATACCTTGCATCTTCTAATCTCGCATTGACAACCTTTTCATACCCTTTTCTTATTAACTCTATTTTACCATTTGGTGAATCAATAAAAGAAAGGAACTTATTTGTAATTTTGTCATTCTCATATACAGTAAACGATCTTTGATGATGCTTTATTGTAGTTGTGATTAGCTCTTCAGGAAGTGAAAGATATTTCTCCAAAAATCTTCCCTCAAGTAAAATGGGATATTCCGTTAAAGTTACTACTTCATTTATTAAATCATCATCTAGGCTTGACTTGTATTTTTTCAAACTTTCAAGAACTTTCTCCTTTCGTTCCGTATGCAATGCTATTACTTTTAATTCCCTTAACTTTTCAAGATAATCTTCCACTCCTTTTATTTCCACAATGTTATTTTCTACAAACCTATGTCCATACGTTCTATTGGATGCTTTTATTCCAAACAATTCAAATTCCAAAACATCTCCATTGTAAACGGATAAAACCCAATGCGGAACTCTAACAAAGGAAAATCTTCCGTCCCCCCATCTCATCGGCTTTTTAAAACTAAGGCTGTAAATAATTCCAGGGATTTTTTCCTTTAACAATTCTCTTGCGCTTTTTCCCTCAATTTTCTTTGATATAAATACGTAGTTATCTTTAATCTTTATATCCTCAATACTTGCATTATTTGATTTTAAAAAACCATTTAACGCCTTTGTAGGATTGTTGTTTTCGTCAAAAGCTATATTTTTTGAAGGTCCTCTTCTTTCAATTATCTTATCCTTTTGTTTTTCGTCCACTTTTAAGACAAAAAAACCAAACCTTCTTGGAGCATAAAAAACTGTTAAACCTTCGTAATTTAACCCTTCGCTTTCAAAAAAATCCTTAACCTTTTGATAAAGTTGTATCAAAATGTTATTTACCTCTGTTGTAGGAAGTTCCTCGAGACCTATTTCAAATATATACATTACTCCTCACCTTCCTCGTACTCTATAAATCTTTTTGCACACAATGTCGCCATATTTCTAATATCCCTTATGTAATTTTGCCTCTGTGCAACACTAATTACATTTCTAGCATCAAGTAAATTAAATGTATGCGAACACTTGATCAATTGTTCATAAGCAGGTAAAAAGAGATTATCTTCTATTAAAGCTTCAAATTCTTTTCTGTATATTTCATATAACTTGAACAATTTCTCTACATCTGCTTTTTCAAAATTGTACACGGAAAATTGTCTTTCATTTTCCAAAAATAGTTCACCGTATTTTACATCTTTATTCCACATTACATCATAGACATTATTCACACCTTGTAGATACATAGCTATTCTCTCAATCCCATACGTTATCTCAAGTGGTATTTTTCTTAAAGAAATTCCACCTACTTGTTGAAAATAGGTAAATTGGGTAATTTCCATACCATCTAACCAAACTTCCCAACCTATTCCCCACGCTCCAAGTGTAGGAGATTCCCAATTGTCTTCTACAAACCTGATATCATGATCTTTTGGATTTATTCCAATACTTTCAAGAGATTTTAAATATATCTCCTGTGAATCTTCGGGATTTGGTTTTAATATAACTTGGTATTGCAAAAATCTTTGCATTCTGTTAGGGTTTTCCCCATACCTTCCATCTGTAGGTCTTCTACTTGGCTGAACAAATGCCACCTTCCAGTCTCTTTTTCTCAAAACTCCAAAAAAAGTTGAAGGGTGAAACGTACCTGCACCCATTTCCATATCGTACGGAAGGTCTATAAAACAACCTTGATTAGCCCAAAATTCATCTAATCTCCTTATTATATCCTGCAAATACACCTTTTCATCCTCCCTTATCTACCTGGAACGTATAGATTATACGTCTTTTTTAAATTACTAACAGTCATATCGGTAATGTGCACCACTTTTGTAGGATGGTAAGAAGATCCTACTCCATAGAATAAAAGGTATACCTTTCCCGCTTTTCCCACAACTATATCCACATCGGGTGTTACTACAATATCGTAATCTGTCTTTATTCTAGGTTCTTTAAAATAATAAAATTTGTATTTTGAAAGACCTGGTAAAAGTTCTCTTGAAAAATACGTCTTTTTGCCTCTTTTAACGGTAAACCAACTAGATTCCTGACCAACCACAAAGACCATAAAGTAACCTGTTCCCGGTTCATCGTAAATATTGTTTAAAACTTGCTCTAGGTCTGCGCCAAAATTTCTTAAGTAATTAACCGAAAGAATGTATTTATCAACTATGGAATTGGGGCCTAATTTTGACTCCAAATCCTTTATCTTTACTTCATAACTTTCAAGTTTTTTGTTTACGTAATTTTTCAGCGCATTATAGTCATTTAATATTTTCCTGTATCTAAAAAAATTACCAAATGCAAAAAACACAGTTATTACAAAAATCAAAACAATAGATAGCACAATCAAAAAAGGCCAAATTGATTCTTTTTTTCTCCTCATCAAACCACCTTCCTGCTTTTATCTACAAGCGCCAGTGCCTTTAGCAAAAAACCCACCATTAATCCAAAAATAAACGTAGATGTCCCACCATAACTGATAAAAGGTAAAGGGATACCTGTAACTGGCATTATACCTATGTTCATACCGATATTTTCAAATACGTGAAAAACAAAAACAGCGAGAATCCCAACAGAAACTAATTTCCAATAATCATCTTTATAGTATTTCATTTTTGAAAAAACCCTTAAGACTATTAAAATATACACACTTAATAATATTATACTTCCCAAAAAACCAAACTGCTCTCCTATTGCGGAAAATATAAAATCCGTTTCCATTTTTGGCACATAATATCCTTTAACAGCTGGTGAAATTAGATATCCATTTCCAAATAATCCACCAGACCCTATCGCACTCCTTGACATTATAACGTTGTATGCCGCACCTTTTGCGTATTTTTCAGGATTTAAAAATGATAAAATCCTGTTTCTCTGATAATCTTTCAAGAAAAAAAAGTATACAATAGGTATCATAGTAAAACCCGTTCCTATAAGTGGTAATATTATCTTTAAAGATACTCCTGAAAAATACAACAATATAAACCAAATAAACAAGTGCAAAATCGTCATTCCCAAATCAGGTTCCTTTAAGATAAGAAAAACGGGAATTAATGTAGCTACAATAGAAATAAATATACTTTTTACATCTCTTTTTAAAAAGATATAACTTAATAAAAGTATCAAAGTAAGTTTTGAAAGTTCAGATGGTTGAAAAGAAACTCCAAAAATTCTAAACCATCTAATTGAACCATATATTCTTGTTCCAAAAAATAACACAGCTAAAAGTAAAATAGTTGATAAAAAATAAAGCAAAAATATCATTTTACGTAAAAAATTCTCTTTTAAAAAATATACAGATATAGCGCCAAATGCAGCTAAAAAATCCCAAATAAGCTGTTTTAAAAAAAGTGTCTTTGAAACACTATACAGGTTTAAAAGACCAAAAATCATTAAAATTACCATGAAAAGAAACACTACTAAATCAAAATTTTTATTTTCTTTCACCACACATCACCCAAAAAATTATATCACAAAATTTAAACTAATTAGTTAAAAAAAGTTATTGACATCAAGAACATATTATGTTAAAATGTGACTTGCGAGGCGACGTGGCCAAGCGGTCTAAGGCGGGGGTCTGCAAAATCCCTATTCGTGGGTTCAAATCCCACCGTCGCCTCCAAAAGGAAGTGGGCTCGTAGCTCAGTTGGCAGAGCGTCCGGCTCATAACCGGATGGTCGGGGGTTCGATTCCTCCCGAGCCCACCAGAAAGGGAGCTTAAGCTCCCTTTATTTCTGAAGTCCCGTTCCGCAAGGAATTTGCGGGACCTTAATAGTCCGAGGGAGGAGGTGTAAAAATGAGGATTTACGAAACAATGTTTATTGTAAAACCAGATATTGCAGAAGAAGAACGCGAAAATATTGCAAACGGTGTTGTAGAGTTTTTAAAAGAAAAACTCGGCGCGCAAGTTGACAACGTAGACAGATGGGGTATAAGGAAAACAGCATATCCACTTAAAAAGTATAACGAAGCAGATTATACCGTGGTTTATTTCAGAGGAGAGGGATTAGAACTTACGAGTCTTGAATCTTATTTCAAGGTAAGACCTGAATTTTTAAGATGGCAAACATTCAGAAGAATAGACCTTGAAAAAAAAGAGCGTAAGCAATCAAAGAAAGTAGAGGTGTCTGAGAATCCTGAGAAGGTGGAAGAGTGAATTATAACAAGGTCGTCCTTGTTGGGCGGCTAACTAGGGATCCTGAAGCAAGACAAACGACAAATGGTACCTTGGTTGTTAATTTCACGCTTGCGGTAAATAGAGGAATAAGAAACGATGATGTAGACTTTATAAGAATCGTTACGTTTAATAAATTAGCAGAGTTTGCACAAAATTATTTAACAAAAGGAAGATTAGTACTTGTCGAAGGGAAATTAAGGATAAATAGATGGCAAACAAGTGATGGACAAAATAGAAGTACACCTGAAATTTGGGCTGATCAGGTTGTTTTTATGGAAAAGAAAAGTGACGTTATCAACGAAAGCACAGATGAAAGTGTAGTAGAATACGATGAATTATTCGATGAAAACGATAATGACGAACCACCGTTTTGATCTTTGAAAAAAGGAGGTAATACGTATGAAATATAGAAGGAAAAAGAGAGTAAAAGTATGTAAGCTTTGTCAGGCAAAAGTTGAATACGTTGATTACAAAGATACAAAACTTTTAAGGGAATTTCTAACTGAAAAGGAAAAGATAGTTCCAAGAAGACTTACTGGAAATTGTGCAAAACACCAAAGAATGGTTAAAACGGCAATTAAAAGGGCAAGACATATGGCACTCCTACCATACGTAAAGTATTGACAAGTTCTTTGAAATAAGATATAATATTACTCGCGGCGAGCCAGCGTAGCTCAACCGGTAGAGCGATTGATTTGTAATCAATAGGTTGAGGGTTCAAGTCCCTCCGCTGGCTCCAAATATGGGTGGTGAGGTGCCCGAGTGGCCAAAGGGGGCGGACTGTAAATCCGCTGGCAGAATGCCTTCGAAGGTTCGAATCCTTCCCTCACCACCAGATTTTTTTAGTAGGAGGGAAAGGAAAAATGAGAATACAAGTTGCTTTGAAATGTAAAGAATGTGGAAATAAAAATTATTACACGACTCGCGAAAAAAACAGAAAAGAAAAACTCTCTCTTAGAAAATATTGCCCAAAATGTAACAAACACACCCAACATATCGAGACAAAAGCTTAATCCACACGCAGGGGCGTAGCTCAACTGGCAGAGCACCGGTCTCCAAAATCGGGTGTTGCGGGTTCAAGTCCTGCCGCCCCTGCCAATTTTTTTATGGGGGAGATAGCATGGAAAAACTTAGAAAATTTTTTAGAGAAGTTAAAGCAGAAATAAAAAAGACACATTGGCCAAATAAAAAAGAGTTATGGGGAGCAACAGGCGTTGTTCTAATTATTCTTTTGGTAACCGGTGTCTATTTCTTTGCACTTGATTTGATATTCTCAGGTGCATTAAGCGCCCTCTTTAAGCTTTTCTAAATTTTGAGGTGGTATAAATGAAAAAAAGATGGTATATTTTACAAACCTTGGCAGGATACGAAACATCTGCCAAAGAAAATTTGGAAGCAAAGGTAAAGGCTCAAGGACTTGAGCACGTTGTTTCTTGTGTGCTTTTACCAGAAGAAGTAGTTATCGATGCCTCGGC
The DNA here is from genome assembly GCF_001682135.1 of Thermosipho sp. 1070. NCBI lineage: Bacteria > Thermotogati > Thermotogota > Thermotogae > Thermotogales > Fervidobacteriaceae > Thermosipho > Thermosipho sp. 1070. The sequence goes on from NZ_CP007121.1 coordinate 769,576, forward strand.
TAAATCAGTCGAAAGGCATATTATATCTTTAAATGCGAAAATTTTTGTATCAAATGGTGATCTTGTAAAAAAAGGAGATGTACTTGCGGAAGAACCTTCTGTTAGAGCAAGAAGAGATGGAATTGTATCTGATGTAAGAAATGCAAAAAAGATAGTTATTGAAACTTTAGACAAAAAATTCACTAAAACATATGTCATTCCTCAAAAGAATAAACCTATTACTGGATTAAAAGTCGGTGGTATGGTGAGACAAGGAATGCCCCTTTCTTCTGATGGGGAAATAATATGTGAAATCGATGGAAAAATTATTCAAACCGAAAATATGAAAAGAATCGTTGTTAGAAATTCCGTAAGTGAAGTAGATATTTATGTTGTTCCCATAGACACTTTTAATTCCGATGTTGTAAAAAAAGGGGTTCATATAAAAGCAGGACAAATAATAGCAGAACCAAAAAAGATTATGGCAAAGAGCTCCGGAAGAATTGAGATAACAGATTATCCAACGAAAAAGGAAATTAGAGTTCAAAAAGTAAAGGTTAAAAAATTGTTTCCAGGTTATATCTTTGTAGAGATGATTATGAACGATGAATTTTGGGATTTTGTTAGAACGGTCCCTGGAATAATTGATTTTGTTTCTTCTGGTGGAAGACCTCTTCCTTTAAGTGATAAAGAAGCTCAAATATTACTAAGAATCGCCGGTATAGAAGAAACACCGAAAGAAGAAAAGGCAAAAGAAGTAAAAATCGAATTTGATTTTGAAATTGGTGATTCCGTTAAAATTATCTCAGGTCCATTTGAAGGTTTTGTAGGAACTGTAAAGGAAATTAACCCAGAACACAATGAATTAAAAGTTACAGTTACCATATTTGGAAGAGAGACCCCTGTAACTGTTCATACTAGCGAAGTAGAAAAAGTTGTTTAAGTCAGTGGGAGGGTTTACCCTATAACCACAAAAAGGAGGTTGTATTATGGCAAAAAAAGTAGTTGCGCAAGTCAGGTTGCAACTTGAAGCTGGAAAAGCTACTCCGGCACCCCCAGTAGGACCTGCACTTGGTCAGCGTGGTGTTAACTTGATGGAATTTTGTAAAAAGTTCAATGCAGCCACAGCTGACAAAGCAGGAATGATTATTCCGGTTATTATTACAGTATACGAAGACAGATCATTTACATTTATAACAAAAACACCACCAGCTTCTTTCTTACTTAAGAAAGCGGCAAAGTTAAATTCTGGATCCCAAGAACCAAAGAGAAAGATTGTCGGAAAGGTTACAAGGGATCAAATTAGAGAAATAGCCGAAATTAAGAAGGAAGATTTAAACGCAAATGACATTGAAGCGGCTATGAAAATAATTGAAGGAACAGCAAAAAGTATGGGAATTGAGGTAGTAGACTAATAAATATTTAGGAAGGAGGAGGCAAAATGCCGAAGCACTCCAAGAGGTATAATGAAATCAAAAAGTTAGTTGATAGGTCAAAAGAGTACGATTTAAATGAAGCAGTAGAGCTTGCTAAAAAGGTTGCTACAGCAAAATTCGATGAAACAGTAGAACTTCACATTAAAACAAACATAGACTACAGAAAGTCAGATCAACAAATTAGAAGCACCATTTCCCTACCACATGGTACAGGAAAAGAAGTAAAAGTACTTGTATTTGCTAAAGGTGACAAGGCAGAAGAAGCAAAAGAAGCCGGTGCAGACTATGTCGGTGCAGAAGATTTGGTAGAAAAGATCCAAAAGGAAGGATTTTTAGATTTCGATGTTGCAATAGCTACTCCAGATATGATGAGGGTAATAGGAAAATTGGGTAAAATCCTTGGTCCAAGAGGATTAATGCCAAATCCAAAAGCAGGGACTGTAACAAATGATGTAGCTTCCGCTGTAAAGGAGTTTAAAAAGGGTAGAATGGAAATTAGAACAGATAAAACTGGAAACCTACACATACCAGTAGGAAAAGCATCATTTGATAATGCAAAATTAACGGAAAACATAAAATCTGCATACGAACAAGTGTTAAACTTAAAGCCCGCTGCTGTAAAAGGTACATTTATAAAAAAAGTAGTACTTTCAACAACAATGGGACCTGGTATAAAGGTAGATCCTACGACATTACAATAGAAAACTTTTACGTCAAACATAAAAAAACACCCCCGAATTGGCAAAATAAAACCAATAAAGGGGTGTTTTTCTTTTTATGCAAAAAAATAATAGATATTTAATTTTTTGATAAAAAACAAAAAAATAAAGCCCCAAACGGAGCCTCTTACCTTATCGTTTCATTTTTTGGAGCGGGCGACGGGATTTGAACCCGCGACCTCCTGCTTGGCAAGCAGGCGCTCTACCACTGAGCTACACCCGCACACTTTTTTTGGTGCGAGAGGTGGGACTTGAACCCACACGGGCCGAGCCCACTGGATTCTAAGTCCAGCGCGTCTGCCAATTCCGCCACTCTCGCCCCTCTGGTGACCCGGGCGGGATTCGAACCCGCGGCCCCCTGATTAAAAGTCAGGTGCTCTACCGGCTGAGCTACCAGGTCAATCGCTGCGAACCGATTAAAATAATATCATATCATTTTAGTTATGTCAAGTTTCTATGAGAATACAAAAGTAAAATCTAATTTAATTTTTTGTTTTTATCTTCATACATCTTCTCATCTGCAAGTTTTATTAATTCATCCAACGACTTTCCACTTACAACTTTTTGAATTCCTATTGACACACCTATACATATATCTTTATTTCCAATGTTTATCCTTTTTGAAATATGTTCTTTTAATCTTTTAACCAATACCTTTACACCTTCTTCAGAAGAATTAATAAGTAAAACAAACTCATCTCCTCCATATCTTATAAGCAAATCACCATTTTTTATTGTCCTTTTCATTCTTTCTGAAATTATCCTTAACACTTCATCCCCCATTAAATGACCATACGTATCGTTTATATTTTTGAATTTGTTTAAATCTATAAACAAAATATGCGTGTAGTTTTCAATTAAAACATCATCAAGTACTTTTCTACTATATAAGTTTGTTAAAATATCCCTATTTACATCGTTTACTTTTTCGTGTAATTTTAAATAATTGTACAAAATAAATGACAAATTTTCCGTAATCGATTTAAATATGATATCATCTGTACTTTTCTTTCTTCTTAACTTATACCAATCAATATTTAAGATACCGTAAACCTTTCCGTTATAGACTAAAGGTATTCCCACCCATGACTTTACGGAAATTTCTTTCACTTCCACCCAATAACTCTTCCCTATTACATCCTCAATATAAAAGTATTCTTTTGAAAGTATTATCTTTTTTAAGTTATTCGGTGATTGTTTTTGGAAATACTCTCCAAGTATTTCAAGAGGTTTTTCATCCAAAGTAGATGACCAAAGTAAGAACCTCCATTCCTTATTTTCCGGTGTAAAAAGAAAAGACCACGAATCTGCTCCAAGAAGTTTTTTTATATATTCAAACACATTGTACAAATTTTCTTTTTCATTTCTCAGGTTTTTTAGAAGTATTTCGTAAAGTACTGAAATAAATCTATTTTTTATCTGTAATTTTAAATTAAGGTTAAAACAAGATAGCTTAAAACATACATAAAAATAGTCTTTAAAAATCAAAAATACGAAAAATAAGAAAACAATAACAATATAAACCAATATATCTCTCCTCACATACCCAGTAAATCTTTATATATTCCCGGTGATGAACCTTCAATTTCAATTGCTCCAACAGTTTTTTTGTAATAATCCACTGGTCCTGCATCCCCAATTATTGCATACGCATACCCCACTCTATACATATCTTCCAAAGTTTTAAAAAGTAATATTTTGCCTATACCTTTTCCTCTGTACTCCTTCAAAACACCTATAGGTCCCAAAAAACCTCTACAAGTCGTGTCATAGCAAGAGAAACCTACAACCTTGTTAGTTTTATTTTCATAGGCAACAAACATTGAAATAGGGGGTTTTGAAAAGGATACATCTACTTCACTTGCCCATAATCTTCCAAAATTTTTCTCAATCCAATTAACCAGAAAAATCTTCTCAGGACCAATAGGTCTTTTTAGTAATATTCCATTTGGTGTTTGAATTTCAAAGTTTAAGTTGTATAATTTAACAAGTAAGTCTCCCATGATATTTCCCCCTTTTCATATTATACCATAATAATAATAATATAATACTGGAGGTGAAAACATGCATCTTTCAATGATAGTTGTAACAGACATTTTTGGTGGATTTTCCACAAAAGACTATGATCCAATAAATTGGGGTTCAAAAGAAGATAAAAAACATTTTCGAAAGATTACAACAGAAATTGGAACAGTTATAATGGGAAGAAAAACATTTGAAAGTATAGGACATCCTCTCAAAGATAGATTAAATATAATACTTACCACTCAGAAAAAAGAAAACAAAGAAAATATAATATTTACTAAAGGCTCACCAGAAAAAATTATAAAATTTTTGGAAAATCAAAAAATCCATTCTGCAGCGATTATAGGCGGAAAAAAGGTGTTTGAAGATTTTTTTCCGTTTGTAGATAAACTATATATAACAATCGAACCTATTGTACTTGAGAATGCACAAAAATTGAATTTTCCAAAAACATCATTTAAATTAGTCGCTACCAACGTATTAAATTCAAAAGGTACAATAGTACTTGAATACAAAAAACTATCCCAAAAAGACTTTCTTTAGGATTTTCGGTTCCAAACGAAATTTTGAACCCTTTCCCTGTAAAAAGTGATGCTTTTTCAAAAGGTGAATGGATAATTCACTATACATTATCTTTTCACCATTTTTCAAATTTTTTACAGTAGCTACCTTCTTCCTAAAAATTCCATCCTCAAATGGACAAGGAATAAATCCTCTAGCTTCATATACAAATATCTCAAAATCCTTGTATTTGATAGGTTCACCCAATCCCTTTTCTCCAATATTTAAAAATTCACTCATCATATTCGAAATCTCGTCAAAATCCATTCCCAATTTTGCAAATTCCCTTTCATCTTCGGCTATAATATCCACTATATTTCTATCATCATTTCCTAAAAAACCATCAGCTGTAATTACGCCCGGTTTCATGTTCTCTTGGGCTTTAATCATCTCAGGTGACATTTTCATAACTTTCAACCCCTTATGCAAATTTATCGTAATATACCTCGTTAATCCCATGTTTTTTCAATAAAGTCTCACATGCATTTATCATACCGGGGCTTCCACATAAATACCCTTCTTTTTCCGTTTCCTTATCAACCACAGTTTCCAAATACTTTACCATAACATCCGTTATAAGACCAACTTCTCCATCCCAATCTTTTTGTGGCTCAGAAAGTGCAGGAATAAAATGAAATTTATCCCACACCTTTTCAAGTTTTCTAAACAACTCCACATAAAACAGATCTTTTTCTGTCCTTGCTCCAAAGAAATACCACACATTTCTGTCTAAAATATTTCTCTCATACATATCAAAAATAATAGACTTTATTGGAGCCATACCAGAACCACCTGCAACACATATCATATCCTTTTTTGTATCCCTCATGTAAAATTCCCCAAATGGACCTATTACCTCTAATACATCTCCTTCCTTTAAATAATTATGAACATACGTTGTTGCGATACCACCTGGTACTAATCTAATTAACAACTCTATCTCATCTTTTTTACTAGGAGTTGAAGCAATTGAATACGCCCTTTGTATAGGTTGTTTTATTTTATCATACGGTGGAATTACCAATTGAACATATTGTCCTGCTTTAAAATTTATTTCTTCCGAAAGCTTTAACTTAACCTCCTTTATATCATGTGTTACATTTTCAAGTGAGATAACCGTCCCTTTAAATTTCTTCACATTAAATAATTCTTCTGGAAGTTCAATTTTTAAATTTTTCTTTACTTTTATCTGACAAGATAACCTTATATTTTGCGCAATTTCTTCTTTTGACATATACGGAAGTTCTGTTGGAAGATATTCTCCTACATCGCTTAATACTTTAACCTTACAAGCTCCACAACTTCCTCGTCCTCCACATGCTGAAGGAATAAAGATATTTTCAGATGCAAGTGTAAATAAAAGAGGTCTTCCGCCTTGAACTTTTAATTTTTTCTTACCACTGTTAATGTCAATCTCGACTTCTCCATAATTATTTACAATTGAATCCACTACAACTATCAAAGCAGAAAGTACAGCAGATATAAGGCCTACTATCAAAGGAGCAACTAATATATCCATACTATCACCTCTATTGAACATTTATCATACCGGCAAAACCTATAAAAGCCATTGCCATTATTCCAATAGTTATCAAAGTAATTCCAACACCTTTTAAGGGAGCTGGTACAGGAGATTTGTCCACCTTTGCCCTAATCGCCGAAAGTAAAACAATGGCAAGCCACCACCCTATTCCCGAACCAAAACCAAAGAAAACAGATTGAATAAGAGAATAATTCCTAAGTTGCATAAACAGAGCAACACCTAAGATCGCGCAATTTACCGTAATTAGTGGTAAAAATATACCTAAACTTATATACAAATTCGGTGAAACCCTATCTATTACCATTTCAAGTATTTGCACCACCGCTGCTATCACTATTATGTATATGATATACCTTAAATACTCTAGTTGAAATGGTACAATAATATATTTCTCAACAACCCAGTTCAAAACAGTTGTTACAGTCATAACCATTGTAACTGCCATGCCAAGACCATTTGACGATTTTAAAGACTTTGAGATAGATATAAAAGAACACATACCAAGGAAATTTGAAAGAAGAATATTACTTGTAAAAATTGAAGCAAAAAATAATACAAGTGGGTTAATATCAGGCATTATTATTCCCCCTTCCCTTTACAATCCAAATAAAGAGTGCCAACATGAAAAACGCACTAGGCGGCATAACCATAATCGTCCAATTGACAAATCCTTCTGGCATTATCCTATATCCAAACACAGTACCAAAGCCAAAAAGTTCTCTAAAAAACGCTATAACCATTAAAACCACCATATATCCCAAGCCGCTTGTAACACCGTCCCAAAACGATAAAAGGGGAGAATTCGATTGTGCAAAAGCTTCTGCTCTTCCCATAATAATACAATTAGTGATAATCAATCCAACATATGGACCTAAGGCTTTACTCACATCTGGCAAATACGCCCTAAGAACAATATCCACTATTATAACGTAAAAAGAAATTATCAAAACTTGAGTTATCATTCTAACTTTTCCGGGAATAAAAGATTTTAGCAACGACACTGTTAAATTTGAAAAACCCGTAACAAGTAAAACACCAATCGTCATAATCAATGTATTTTTTAAATTATTAGTTACTGCAAGAGTAGAACATATCCCCAAAACAAGTACAAAAACAGGATTTTCATACCACACATTTTTAAAGAATATTTCTTTATACTTATTCATACGTATCACCTCTTAGCACTTTTCTCATTTCACTAATCGTGTTATTTATAATCTTTATGAAAAATTTCGAGGTTAGGGTTGCACCTGTAATTGCATCAACAGAGTAGTTTTCCTTATTACTATCTCCTAATTTCTCAGATTTTTTAATTCCTATCTCTTTATCTACTTTTTCTCCTCTAAATTGCTCTTTGAACCAATCCTCTTCTATTCTTCCACCAAGACCTGGTGTTTCATTTTGAGATATAATATCAACACCCACAATTCTATCTAAATTTTTGTTTAGTGCAACAACACCTGTAATTGTCCCCCATAATCCATTACCCGAAAAAACATAAGCATACACCTTTTCGCCTACATTTGAAACATAAAAATCTTTCCCTCCAATGTTTATTTTTTTTACATACTTTTTAAACTTTTCAATGGCATCCATTTTGTCACTAAAATCAATTCTCATGGCGTTTAGTATAGCTCTTACCTTAAAATATTCACGATTTTCCAAAACTTTATCATAAGTAAGGGAATTTATATAAGAAAGAATAACCACAAAAACGAAAGTTATAGTAAAAGTAAACAAGATAACGTAAAATTTATTTTCCGTTTTCATTTTTTCACCTTCTTTGTTAAAAAATCAAGAAGGGGTGCAAAGGTATTTCCCAGCAAAACGGCAAAACTTGTGCCTTCAGAAAACAACGAAAAAGACCTTATAACCACTATAGAAACACCAATTATAACTCCATATATTAACTGTGCCTTTTTATTCTTAGGAGCAGTAACTGGATCCGTTGCAATAAACACAGAAACAAATACTAAACTTCCAGACAATATAGCAGACCAAAAATCCATCTTTCCCAAAAACAAATCAAAGACAAGGATAAGTGCAGACGCGCTCAAAAATGTTGAAAGCATTATCCTAAAACTTGCAGTCTTTGTTACAACAAGATATATAGCTCCTAAGATAATAAGAAATATGGCTCCTTCACCAAATGAACCTGCCCTAAATCCAAAAAATAAATCTTTTAAATTAACTACACCACCTGATCTCAAAATCTCCAAAGGTGTTGCAGAAGTAACTACATCGCTACCAAAAAAACCAAATCTTGGTAGCATCCATCCACTTGTCATATACGATGGAAATGTTATATATATAAACAACCTTCCCGTTATAGCTGGATTAAACACATTTCTTCCAAAGCCTCCATAGGCCTCTTTTGCAATGGCAATTCCAAAAACTATTCCAATAACTGCCATCCACCACGATATATTTGGAGGAAGGGATAATGTATACAACATACAACTTACAAGAACTGCTTCCGTAACCTTCTTACCTTTTCTTTTTTCAAAAAAATATTCGGTTAATACCCCAAAAATAAATACAAAAACACTTAAAAATATTAGACGAAAACCATAGAATAAAAAAGCATACACATATATGGGAATTAAAGCATAAAGCATCCTTCTCATCATAGGTTGTTTTTGAAACATTTTCTCCCCCCTTTTTTCACCTATTTTTTATTTTAACATAAACTTAATCTAAAAAAAAAGTTACCTACTTACGTAGGTAACTTTTTATTTCTTTTAATTTTTGAACACTTTCTTTTTTTGAAACTATTATATACTCATCTGTTTCAATGACAACTAAATCTTCTACATCGTTTAATATGGTCTTCTTTTTACTCTTTACTATATTTCCCTTTGATCCAAAATAGTACATGTTTTCACCCACAACATTTCCATTTTCATCTTTTTTACTGTATCTTTCAACCGCAGTCCAACTTCCCACATCGTCCCATCCAAATTCTGATGGAATTACGTAAATATTCTTTGCTTTTTCCATAATACCAAAATCAACGGAAATTTTATCCACTTTACCATAGAGTTTTCTTAGTTTATCTTTAAAATTTTCATCTTCAAAGACTTTACTTAATACATTATACGTATTCTGCAAAAATACCTTTGTATTTTTCAATATGGTATCTATTTTCCAAACAAAAATCCCTGCATTCCAAAGATAATTGCCCTCTTCTATATATTTCTTTGCCGTTTCTTTATCTGGTTTTTCAACAAACCTATCTACCTTTAAAATAGTTTCATTAATCTTTAATTCTTTTCCTATAAATTTTATGTAGCCATATCCCGTTTCCGGTCTATTTGGTTTTATCCCTAAAGTAACTATGGCATCTTCATTTGAATCTACAAATTCAAAGGCATGTGATAACGCTTTTTTAAAATCATCCACCCTTCTAACCAAGTGATCAGCGGGAAAAACAGCAAGGTTAACATTTCCCAAAAATTTTTTTATGTAAAAAGCAGACAACGCTATACAAGGCGCAGTATTTCTTCCTTCAGGTTCGATTATGATATTTTTTTCCGGTATATTTGGTAATTGTTCTCTTACAAGTTTTACATATCTTTCTCCTGTGACAATAAAAATTTGTTCATTTGGAATAAATCCTTCCAATCTTTCCACAGTCTGTTGGATCATAGTTTTTTCTCCAAAAAGATTTATAAATTGTTTTGGTCTTTCATCTGTTGAATAAGGCCAAAACCTTTCTCCCTTTCCACCAGCCATTATAAGCGCACAATTCAAAATTTCACCCCCAAAAAATTTTCCCATAAAAAACAAGCCCGAGAACCGGGCTTATTCCTATTCGCTAAGTATTATATATTCCGTCTTTATTTCTTTTAACGCTTCCAAAAATTTCTCTTTCTCAGTAACTTTTGATTTTAAGATAAGCAATGTTTCTTCACAAAGCTTCTTTAATAAAGGTATATTTGGAGAACTTGCTTCTGGAAGATTTATAACTATATAATCAAAGTTTTCTTTAAAATTCTCGATTAAACTTTCAAACTCTTTTGATAACAAAATATCATTTACATTTTCTTTTCCCTTTATAAGTAGATAAAGATTTTTTTCTACACTTTGAATATTTCCCGGAGCTTTCATGTATTCAACTAAACTCTTTCCACTATTTATATCAAACACTTTGAACATGGTATTTGAAAAATCCAAAATTAAAGTCTTTTTGGAATTTTTCGATAAAAATCCCGCAATATTTGCAACGAATATATCTTTTTCCTCAAAAGTTCCAGATGATGTAACCCCAAAAACTTTAGGATTACTCTCACTAATTAGTTTCATGCCAATTTTTTCAACCACATTGGTGTACCTAGAACCAGGCGCTTTAAAGACTGAAAGTTTCACATCTGGTTTTTCTAAAAGAACGGGAGTTTTTCCAATTAATTTTTCCACATCAAACCAATCTCTTACCTTCTTATCAGAAGATTCCACAACAAAGACGAATAATATTCCTAGAAAAATTCCTAAAACCCCACCAATGGCTAAAGTTAACTTTTTATTTGGTTTTACAGGATTATCCGGTATAAATGGTTCATCTACCACCACAGGTGCACTAAAATTAAAGCCCGCGGTTGACAGTTTCAACTCTTCTAATTTTGTCTTTAAGAGTACGTATGCATTCTGTTTTAATTGATAGTCCCTTTGAAGGTTTATATACTCAACTTCTATATCCGGTAAACCCTTTAAACGATTCTCCAAATCTGCTCGCAATTTTTCAAGTGCTTTTAAACTTGCTTTTGAAACTTCTAGCATAGATTGTGTCTCAATTAATTGCGTGTAAACACTTGAAAGCACCGGATCATCTGCATTGAAACTACTTTTTACTATACTATAAATTTCTTCTCTTATCCTTTTTTCAACTTCCTTTATTCTTGCTTCTAATTCCTTAATTTCAACCGAATCTGGTGAGTATCTTTGGAGCATCCCTTGATACTCAACTTGATATTCAACAAGTTTTTCCCTCAAACTCGATATTACTGGACTATTTGGAATATAATCAAGTTTACTTATAAGCCCCTTAAAGTGAGAAATAGCCCCCTTTAAACTTTCCAGTTTTACACTCAAGGACTTGTACTCAAGTTGCATAGAGTAGTATTTACTTTCCAACTCTGAAAAACTCTCTATTAAAAGTTCTGCTTCTTTTGATGGTAATATGGACTTTTGTTTCTTAAATTCTTTTAATCTATTTTCTATTTCCTCTAGTTCTTTTTCCGTCTCTGGAAGTTGTTTTTCAATAAACTCTACCATATATTCATCCTGGTCTTTATTTAATTCTTTGGAAACTTCAGTATACGCATCAAGTATTGCCTTTGAAAGTTTGTATGCAAGCTCTTTATCATCAAGATTTACTTTAATTTCAATAAAAGATGTATCTTTTACCATTTCCACGGAAATAACATCTTCCTGTAATTTGTGGATAACAGAATTTAAAGTTAACTTCTCTCTTTCTTCTTTATCTTTAATCTTACTTTTAAAATAATCCATCAAATTTAACTCTTTAATAACCTTTTCAAGTGTTTTCCTACTCTTTATCAATTCCATTTCATCTGAAACTCCAGGTGCCGTTGTACCACCACCAAGTATCAAAGCCGCAGCACCACTAAGCGATGAAAAGGATGGAGCTGAACTTTTTGCAGGAATTTTTATCTTTACACTAACTTCATAAATTGGAGTTGCAAAAAATAAATAAACACCTGTTGCAATCACGGTTAAAATGAATATAGTCCAAAACCAAAATTGTCTTTTTTTAAATATATGCAAAATATCGGACAATGTAAGTTCTTCTACTTGATTTTCCATGCTCTATCCTCCCTTATTTTATCGTTTTAATGTTGTTGTATAGTCCTATAAGGTTATTTATAACAGGAACCCATTCAAGTGCTGTCTTAAACGGATCAGATGGCACATAAACCACATCTCCTGGTTCAACTTTTGGAACACTTCCATTTTTCTTTATTGCATCGTTTAAGTTTACCTTTATTGCCGTACCGTTTACTCCTCCTTTGTACAAGAACACAGATGATGGTGCGGCATTATCAGTAAAGTATCCCGCACGTATAACAGCTTCTAAAACATCCATTCCATCATTTAAGGAAATTATCCCAGGATTTCTCACTTCTCCCAAAACGTATGCAATATTTTGTGGGGCATCAACTATCTTTACAACATCTCCTGGTTTTACAATGTATCCCAATGCCTTTTCCACATCGTTTACATCAATTGAAACATCTTTATTTAAAATCTTTATCAATCTAAAGTTTTTATTCACGTTAAAGTTTGAAATTAGCTCATACAAAGTAATAGGTTTTTCAGTATAAAACATGTTTGGTTTTCCATTCTCATCAATTACGTAAATATAATTTTCCGTGTCTTTTTCAAATAAAACCGTTGCACCACTTTTTAATTTCACGTTTTCATCCCATTTTACAGTAGTTGCCTCATTATCAAATAAAATCGTAATTTTCTTACTAATTCCCTTTTCTATTCCTCTTAATTTTGCCAATAAAGTTTTTAAATCAAATTCCTCACTACTATTGAATTTTACAATTCCATCTTTTTTACCATATCCAAGCACATAAACATGTCCTATTTCTTTTTCAGTTACAAAGACAAAATCTCCATCTTCTAACTCAATATTCTTTTTACCTTCATATACATCTCTTGCATCTACCTCTGCAAAAACTTTATTTTTTCTAACAACGTAAACTTTATCAGAAACAAAGTATAAATTTGGTCCTAAATAAAGACCACCCAACTTACCAAAAAGGGTAATTAAATCTGGAGATTCCGTGTAATCTATTTTAACTGTTCCTCTATTTCTTATATACCCCATCGCTGTGACGTATATTGGTTTTTTCAAAACAACATTTAATATTGCACCGCTCTCTATTACTTCATCTTTACTAGTATCCAAAATTTTCCCATTTAATTTTATTTTCTCAATTCTTTTTAAATCAGAAACACCTGCTTTTGCTAAAACCTTGTGGAGGGTAATCTTTTCAGAATACGGAAATACAACATATTTTGAAACATCTCCTACAAGATAAACGGCATTCTCCGCCAAAGATTTTATAACAACTGTATCGTTTCTCTCTAAAACCTTATCAACCTTATTTAAAATCAAATCCTCTATTTTGTATTCTTTATCTCCGACAACGTAAATGTCTAAAATACTTTCTATATTATCTATTCCCAATTTTTTTACCAGATAAGATAAAGTTCTTGGTTCTTTAGAAGTTAAAGTAATTACTCCTCCCTTATACCCCACAACGTTAACCGTAAAAGGGGCATATATTAAATCTACTACATCTCCGCAGCTTAAACTTATTTTATCTATATCATCACTTAACTTTACCTTAATTTTCCCGTTTATGATTGCAAAACCATCGTTTATCAATTCTTGTCTATCAATATTTATCGGAGTTTTTGCAAGTAACATCTTTAGTGTTTTTGGCTCGTCTGGTAAAAATTCAATCTTTTGTCCTTCTGAATAAACATAAAATTCTGAGTATGTCTTTATATTGACAACTGCACCCCTTTTAAGGGATAAATCTTTTTCTAATATATCTGGTGGATAAATTCTAGAAATTTCATCTTCAATAACCTCAACTTCTTTTATGTACTTCTTTTTTTCATCGATTACTCCACCCGCCTTTGCAATTAAAAGGGACAAAGTGATATCCTCCGTATCTGAAAAAGAAAATTCTCCAGGTTCTTTTACAGGCCCAACGATATAAGCCACTTTACTCTTTTGTTTCGGGATATATATGATATCCCCTTCTTTTAGTAATACATCTACATCAAAGTTTGCACCATTGTAATAAGATTCAAGATCCACATTAAAAATTTCTTTTCCCCTTTTTATCTTTACATTTGAGAAATCAATACTGGTATTTGTAGATAAATTCAAAAATGAAACAAGTTTTGAAATGGTCATTTCAGGATCAATCGAAATATCAAATGCAACGTTTAACGCACCTTGTACGTAAACATACATAGGTGCGTATTTTTCTATATATACCGATACTATTGGATTTTTTATAATTTTTTTTATGGAATCCTTTATAATCTCTGCTATTTCATTAGTGGTTTTTCCCACAACATTTACCTGTCCAACAAATGGGTATGAAATAGTTCCATCAACAGAAACAGTAACCTGCATTGGAAATTCTGGATGTTCAAAGATAGCTATATTTAAAACATCTCCTGGTCTTACAGTATAGGCTAAAACAAAAGTACTAGCTATAACTATAGCTAAAATTAATAATTTTTTCATATATTTCCCTCCCAGACATTTTTTCAAGTTATATTTTATCATAGATGATATAATTTTTTAAGGGGGTGAATACTTTGGATTTACTTTACTTTAAATCAAAAAAAATTCTACACACTACACACAAAATGGCAGATTGTGATGGAATTGCATCTATATACTGGGGATTAAAAGTATTTGGCGGGACCTATTACATTCCACCATATGAATTACGCAGCGCATATGGGCTGTTAAAATATCTAAATCTTTCTTTTACCCACCCAAATGATTTTGATTACATCTTTGTATACGACACAGATAAAAGAGAAGATTTAAATATTAATCTTTCAAAACCTTATGTCATATTTGATCATCACAACAAAAGAGACCATGAATTTTTTCAAAACGCACTCTTTAGTTATTCGATTACTTCCAGTGCAAATGTTATAAATCTGTACAACCTTTCTATAGAACTTGGAATAGAACTAGATGAAACCACACTTTTTTCCTTTGCAATTGCACTCTATACGGACACCGCAATGTTCAGAACTGCAAGAAAAAACGAATTTTTGTACTTTTCAAAGTTTTTGGGAAACAAAAAATTTGAAGATATATACGAAATAATATATCAAAAAGAAATTTCACAAGAAAATTTTATATCCTCCATTAAAAATGCAAAATTTTTAAACAAAAACAACTTAAAAATATGCATCACACAATTTAAAACACACGATGAATTTTACGCATTTATAGATGGACTTTTTAACGTTTTAAACCTTGATATATTACTAGCGCTCCTTCCAGAAGGATTAAGAATCCATCTAAAAAAGAAACACGTACAAAAGATATACCATGCCCTTTTCGTACCCATTCAAAAGGAGTATAATATAAGAAGATATCAAGGAATCTGGTTGAATTTTTACGATTACAACTTACTTTTAAACGCACTAGATAACTACAAGGGAGGGTAAATTTTGTTAGTAGATTTTCACATGCATACCACTGCATCTGATGGTACATTTTCTCCAGAATCTCTAGTCAAAATTGTAGAAGAAAGAGACATAGAATATTTTTCCATAACAGATCACGACACCATTGACGGTATTAAAAAAATCTCCAAAGAAAATTTTGTTCCAGGTTTGGAAATAAGTGTAGAATACCAATCCACCCTTCACATTTTAGGATATGGAATAGATTTGAATAACAAAAAATTAATCGATACCCTTGAAATGTTAAAAAAGTATCGATTAGAAAGGAATAAAATTATAATTGAAAAAATGCAAAAAATGGGTTTTAATATAACCTTTGAAGAAGCGTTAAAAGAAGCAAAGGGAACTCTTATTGGAAGGCCACATTTTGCAAGCCTTATGGTAAAAAAAGGATATGTCAACAGTCAAAAAGAAGCTTTTGAAAAATATCTAAAAAAAGGCAAACCACTCTACGAAAACAAAAAACGCTTAAATATTGATGAAGCTATCAAAATAATAAAAGAAGCAAACGGAATAGCAATACTTGCACATCCATATCAAACTACAACCGATAATGAAAAATTAGAAGCTTTAATTAAAAAGCTCGTTTCTTTGGGTTTAGATGGAATAGAAGTATACTATTCAAAACACACAAACATCATGATCCAAACATACGAAAAACTATCTCAAAAATACAATCTTGTAAAAACTGCTGGATCAGATTTTCACGGAAAAAACACGCCAGATATTCACCCCGGTATAGATGTAAAATTAAAAGACATAGAAACATTTATCAGTCGTGTTTTTTAATATTGAAATTTTTAAAAATATGTTATATAATTTTTACAAGAACCCTTATCAAGGGAGTGATTTTTTTTGAAAATAAAAGAGATTTTAAAAGCCTTAAGTTCTGTCGTTTTAAAAGTTAATTGCGATGAAGAAATGGAATTTGATTATATTTCGTCAAATTCGAAAGATATTAAAGAAAACTCACTCTTTATTTGTAGAAAAGGATTTAACTTTGATTCTCACAAATTAGTAGATGACATCTCAGAAAAAGGGGCAAAGGTTTTCGTTGTTGAAGAAGAGATAAAAGACTATCCTTATATTTTAGTTGTTGATTCAAGAATAGCAGAATCGATAATCTCGGATGTTTTTTTCAACAAACCATACGAAAAATTAATAACTTTCGGAGTGACCGGCACTAATGGGAAAACAACAACTGTACATTTATTTCACCACATAATGCATGAACTTGGTATAAAAGGAAGTATAAGCGGTACCGTCATGAACGATATTATGGGAGACAAATTTTACCATCATAACACCACACCGGGGGCTATCGAAATAACGAAAAATATGTACAAAACCGTCCGTGAAAACGGAAAGTACTATGCAATGGAGGTTTCTTCTCATGCTCTTTCACAATACAGAGTGGAAAGTATAAAGTATGATATAGTGGGAATTACAAATATAACAAGGGATCATCTTGACTTTCACCAAACATTTGAAAATTACAAAAAGGCAAAACTACATATATTAAACCTTTTAAAACCTAATGGCATTGCAGTTATAAACCATAAATTATTAAAAGATATACCAAATAAAAACATTAAAATTATCACTTTTGGCATCGATAACGACTCAGATTATGTAATTCACGAAATAAATTCAAACTGGTCTGGGATTTACTTTAGATTAGAAACACCTTATGGAGAAAAAAAAGTAGCATCACAACTCTTAGGAGATTTTAACGCATTTAACATAACACTTGTGATTGCAGCTCTATCTGAAATAGGTTATGACATAGATGAAGTAATATCCTCCATTTCCACATTTAGAGGTGTAGACGGACGCCTTGAAGTAATCTCAGAAGCAAAAAAATTGGGAATAGAAATTATAATAGACTTTGCACATACCCCTGATGCCTTGGAAAAAGTCATATTATCACTTAGAAAAATTACCAAAGGAAGAATTATAACGGTATTTGGTGCAGGAGGACAATCCGATATTGGAAAAAGACCTATTATGGGAAAGATAGTCTCAAAATATTCAGATATTTCCATAATCACCACAGATGATCCACGTGGGGAAGATCCAGAAGAAATTATAAAAGACATTGAAATGGGAATTGTTCCTGGAAGTTTAAGCCTATCAATAATCGATAGAAAAGAAGCAATTGATACGGCAATTACACTCGCAAATAGGGGAGATGTAATTTTAATTGCAGGTCGTGGACACGAACCATACCAAGTGTTCAACGAAAATTACAAAGTACCGTTTAAAGACAGGGATGTTACAATAGATATTATCTATAAAAAGATCAACAAAGGGGAAAAGACATTCAAATGATTTGCTTAAAAAACGTAAATATATCACTTTTAAAAAACTTTTTAGGAATAGATGTAGAAATTGTAAAGAAAGACAATAAATCATTTATCAACATTCCCGTGGATTGTACTATAGAAAAAGACGGAAAGATTATAAAAATTAAACTAGATAAAGAATACAAGATATCCATCACAGATGGCGACTATTTTGTTATAGATTACAAATCTTCAAAAGATTTTCACAGATATTTGTTAAATCTAAATGGGGAAAAAGGCATCTTTATATTCAAAAAATGCCTTAATACAGAAGAGTTACTTCACTTTATGCTATCCATATTTTTTATAGAAAAACTCATAGAGGAGTGATTGTACTGCATATTTTATCTTTTTCTATATCTGCATTCTTGACTTATCTATACATCAAATTTATGAGAAAAGTAAAATTAGGACAGTATATAAGAGAAGAAGGCCCAGATCTTCACAATTACAAAACAGGTACCCCAACAGCTGGTGGAATAATTTTTGTAAGTATTGCTGTAATATTTGGAATTATATACAATATCCCCTTCTCGCTTATACTCTCTTTAATATTATTTGGATTTATTGGATTTCTAGATGATATATCTAGTATCTTAAAAAAGCAGGCATTGGGGCTTAGAGCTTATCAAAAATTATTTTTACAAATAATATTCTCCATATTAATCATTTCATATTCAACAAATTCTACGATATTTGGCTTAAACGTTTCAAAAATAACGTATTACGCATTTTGGATATTTACAATCACCGGTGCTTCAAACGCCGTAAATTTAACCGATGGAATTGATGGACTTGCTGGATGGGTTTGGATTACTTCCATCATACCACTTTCAATATATGCAAAAGATTTTTCAACTGTTTTTTTGATTTCCACAGTATTAGCATTCTTGTTATTCAATACCAGACCAGCAAAAATTTTCATGGGTGATACAGGTTCTCTTTCACTTGGTGCATTTATCGCAACATTCGCCATGTTACACGGTTTGGAAAAAGAACTTATATTTTCATCAAGTATATTCATAATAGAAACTATAAGTGTTATCCTACAGGTAACATCTTTTAAAATTTTCAAAAAAAGAATTTTTAAGATGTCACCTATACACCACCATTTTGAATTGCTGGGATGGAAAGAAGAAAAGATAGTAGGGGTATTTTCCGCAATAAATCTAATAATAGCACTTACAGTATTAGGCTGGTGAAAAGTTGAATATAATCATATACTTTCTTGTAACAATACTTGTATTAATAATATCCAAAAAATTAAACCTTTTTATGGACTATCCAACTCAAAGAAAAAATCATACACTTCCCACTCCACAAATAGGCGGAATAATTTTGTTTATTCTACTTGCAATATATTCCAAAAATTCAATATTTATTCTTTTATTGCTTCTTCTTTTTGGAATATTAGACGATATGATAAAATTATCCTACAAACAAAAATTTGTATTTGAATTTTTAATAGCTGTGTACTTCGTATGGAAACATAAATTAACCTTATTTGGGTATCAAAATATATTCACTGACATATTTGCAATTGTCTGGATCGTTGCGTTTTTTAATGGAATTAACATGATAGACGGATTCAACGGACTTTCAACAGGAGTCTCCATTATATACTTTTCAACAATTGGAAAATTTGATATATCTTTAATGTATTTACCTATATTCATTTTCAACTTCTATGGAAAGCTCTTTATGGGAGAAAGCGGTGTACTAATTACGGGGTATTTACTTCTTTCTTCTATATTGAAAATGGAAAACGAAATGGTATTTTTGACTATATTCTTTGGATATCCCTTCTACGAAGTTGTCGCAAGTTTTACAAGGCGAATTTTATCTAAAGAAAACCCCTTTATTGCAGACAGAAAACACCTTCATCATATCCTACATGAAAAAATGGGTAGTGCCTTTTTAGGGATTTCTTATTTACTTGCCTACACATTTACGCTTTTTCCAAGAAATTATGTAAGTATTATTTATTATCTCTCTATATCTTTATTCATCTTCTTTATACATTTTAAATTAACAAAAGAAAAATAATCAACTCCACTGTTTTACCTATTAAAAAAACAATCCCCAAAGGGATTGTTTTTATCTTTACAAAAACTTTATATGTAATTTTGTCCATAAAATTACTTTTTTTGATACACTTTCCCACCAAGATATTTATACACACTTTCTGTTAAACCTTTTAAATCTGTCTTTGCGGCGTTTTTTGAGTACTCATAAAGTAGGTTTTCTCTAAACCACTTTTCCCCAAAACTTTCTGGAACCAAAGATGATTTTGGAATAGTATCATACATCTCCCTAAAAATTTGAAAGAAAAAATTTGCAACAAATTCTTCTGAAACCTTTTTCAATTTATCAACTTTTACTTGATTAACAGATTCAACTCTCATACTATCACCTCACATTACTTTAACTTCCGCAAATATCGCACCTGCTTTATGTAACTCCTGAATTATCCCTATTATGTCTTGAGGTGTAGCTCCCAGTGCTTTAAGTGCAGATATCAAATTGGAAATAGTAGCTTCTTGTCCCTCTATTTCACCATTTTGAATATTCACCACAAAATTCCCATAACTTAATGTAAAATCCGAAATCCTAATATCTCCTCCAAAAATGACGGTTCCCGTTCGCTCGTTGATAATCACCTTTGCAGCTTGATCTGGAACTACTTCAAGTTCTTCAATTATAGACAAAAACGTTATCAAATCATCCAAGAAAGCATCTGGTATTTGCACCTTAATAGATGCGGGATCATTTGCCTTTGCAAGCTTTAAATCAAACTTCTGATTTATAGCGGCTGCAACCCTCGCAGATGTTGTAATATCTGGATTTTGTAAAAGAATAGTTATACTGTTCTCAGAAACAATATTTGAAGGGATTTCCTTTTCTATCAAAGCACCATTTGGTATATAACCTGTAACTTTAAATCTGCTTTGCAAATTAACAGATGATTTTACTTCCACACCACCTGTTGACACTGGACCTTGGGCAACTGCGTAAACATTACCATCCGCACCGTAAAGAGGTGTTTGTATTAAAACCCCATTTTCCAAACTTTTTGCACTTCCAAGAGACGCTACAACTACATCTAATCTCATTCCTTCTTTGTAAAAAGGTGGAATATCAGCTACAACCATAACAAGTGCGGTATTATTAGATTTTATATCACTTTCTGAGATGGGAATTCCAAAATTTTTAAACATATTTGCAAGAAGTGGAGAATTTAAAGATCCCCCATCACCAGTACCGTTAAGACCTACGACAATACCTACTCCAAAAAGTTGGTTATCTCTGGCTCCCCTAAATTTTGCAATATCTTTTATCCTTACAACCGCCGAAAATGAAATTAAAGATACTATCAAAAACGTAAAAATTATCCTTTTTTTCATACCTTCCACCTCATCTAAATAAATCTGCAATTGATGAAAGAACCAAACCCAACCAACTTCCCTCATTTGGATCATCTTCAAAAATTATCTTTCCGTTTTCCCATATCTGTGCATCCATCAAATCGGTGGAATCAACTGTATTTTTAGGCGATATAACTTCAGGATTTACCCACCCTGTTATTATAATCTCTCTTAAATCATTCCCAACCTTTATATTTTTCCTACCTTCAACGTATAAATTCCCATACTCATCTACTTTTTTCACAATTGCCGTTATTTGGAGTATAACACTTGTTTGGCTCTTATTTGAACTCTTTACTTTATCAGAATCCTTAATTGGCAAAAATTTAGATAAATCCGTTCCTAAAATCTTTGCCCCACTATTTATTGCACCTAATATCGTATTTTTAAAAGAATCCACCTCTGAACTTGTAGAAAACCTCGGTGTCTCATATACCAGTATATTTACCACATCTCCCACTTTGGAAGCCCTCTTGCTGGCTATTATATTTCCAAATTTACTATTTGGGTTATATATGGAATTTGAAAAGACAAAAATTGAAATAATCAAAAATATTATTAAAATCTTTTTCATTTTGACACCTCCACAACCCTCAACATAGGGCCCTTAACAACCAATCCGTAAACTATTTTTCCAGTATCCACATTTCTTGCCTTAATTACGTCTCCCACATTTCCACTTTCCATAGCCCTAAGCAATGCATGCACCTTTACACCTGGAAGCTCTACGTATCCAAATACTAACTGTCCTACAACCACATCCGGAATTTCTTCTAAATACTCTTCGTAAATAGGTTCACCTATTTTAAAATACTTCTTAGAAATCATGGGAAGTTTAGATATATCAACCGGTGTACCATGTAATGATAAAATATTTATATCGCTGTATACAATATCTTCTTTCTTTATTTGCTCTCCATAATTAATATTTCTCGCAGCAACAGGTATTTTCCTAATATATTCGGCTATCAAATTAACGTTAAAATATCCCCTCGTTCTACCTTTTTCCTTTAAAGAAAAACGTACAAGAAAACTACCACCAATTGATTCAATAACATCGTAATCAAAGTTATCGTGTTGTACAATTGAACCATATGTTGATACAATTTTGACAGTTGCACCATCTGGAAGCCTTGAAAGTACCAATTTTTTTGAAAGTTCTTTTGCAAAATCCTCTGTCAACGTGGCAGTCGTACTTTCATTTGTTAAAACAGGCGGAAAATATACTTTTATATAACCAAAAGTAGGAGTAGCTTCAATTTGAGTGGCTACTCGAGACAATCTTTGCAAAACATACTTTACATTTACATCTAATGTCGTATCTTCTGGAATATACGCAAGGGTAATATTTTTTAGCGATGTTGCATCAATACCAGTAAAAGTGGCAGCTACATCGTATACAGTAATAGAATTAGTGGTTACCGTTGAAAAATCTAAAAACTGTATAAACATAGAAAACGAAAAGAAAGGTAAAAGCAAAAAGAGCAATATTACACGTTTCATTTTAAATATCTATCTCCTTTACTTGAAGTGCATGTCTAAAGATAAATTCTTTCCTACTCTCAGTGTCACTACCCATAAGCATTTCAAAAAGTTCATCTGCTTCCTCTGCATCTTCAATCTGCACTTTTAATAGCTTTCTATTTTCCGGATCCATCGTAGTTTCCCAAAGTTGCTGCGGGTTCATTTCACCAAGACCTTTGTACCTTTGTATCTCAATTTTTTTATCTTTTATACTTTCTTTAAAATCTTCTAATTCTTCATCACTGTAAAAATAGTACGATTTTCTTCCCATATTAACTCTATAAAGAGGTGGTTGTGCTATGTAAATTTTACCCTCATCAATTAACTTTCTCATATACCTGTAAAAAAGGGTTAAAAGTAAAGTCCTTATATGTGCACCATCAACATCTGCATCGGTCATTATAATTATCTTTCCATACCTAAGCTTTGAAGTATCAAAATCATCTCCTATTCCCGTTCCAAGTGCTGTTATTATATCCCTAATCTGTTCATTTTTTAATAACTTAAGCCAACCACTTTTCTCAACGTTCAAAATTTTTCCCCTTAACGGCAAAATAGCTTGAAAATTTCTATCCCTTGCCTGTTTTGCGGATCCTCCAGCAGAATCACCCTCAACTATAAACAACTCGGACTCTTCCATTTTCTTTGTTATACAATCTGCCAACTTTCCAGGCAATGAAGAACTTCCAAAAACACTTTTTCTTTTTATCATTTCCCTTGCATGCTTTGCCGCTTCTCTAGCTTTTTTTGCTTCCAAAGCCTTTTGAATTATTATCTTTAAAGTACTTTCTGAATTATCAAAATATTCCAAAAGTTTTTCCCTAACAACCTTTGCAACTGCTTCTTGTACCTCTTCATTTCCAAGTTTTGATTTAGTCTGTCCTTCAAATTCTGGAGTTTTAGACATCAACACACTAACAATAGCAACAATACCTTCGCGCACATCTTCCCCTCTTAAAGTATCTTTTTTCAACTGACCCGTTTTCTTTCCCAATTCATTCACAACACGTGTAAATGCGGTTTTAAAACCCGTAACATGTGTACCACCATCAACCGTTCTTATGTTATTTACAAATGAATAAATCTTTTCAAAATCTGATGCAGTATATTGAAAACATACATCAACCTTTATACCATTGTATTCCCCAGAAACCAAAATAGGTTCGTGCAAACTCTTTGCACCTTTACTTAAATAATTTACAAATTCTTTTAAACCACCTGTAAAGTGGTATGTTTTTTCTATATTTTCCCTTTCATCTTTAAAGACTATTGTAACTTGTGGATTTAAAAACGCAAGTTCCCTTAACCTTATTAAAATCGTATCAGAATCAAATTCTACAGTGGAAAAAATTTCTGAATCTGGTTTGAACCTCACAATTGTTCCTCTTTTTTCGGTATTACCAATTATTTTTACTTCAGTTAGTGGTACCCCTCTTTGATACTTTTGATAGTATATTTTACCTTCTCTATGCACTTCTACTTCCAGCCACTCTGATAATGCATTTACAACGGAAGCACCAACACCGTGTAATCCACCACTTACCTTGTAGGAATCCTTCGAAAATTTTCCACCCGCATGTAATGTGGTCATTACCACTTCTAGCGCACTTTTACCCGTTTCAGGGTGGATATCTACAGGAATTCCCCTACCGTTATCTTCTATTTCAACGCTACCATCTTCAAAGATAGTTACATAAATTGTATCACAATATCCTTGTAAGGCTTCATCTATACTGTTATCCACTATTTCATATACCAAATGATGAAGGCCTGCCTTTCCTGTTGAACCTATATACATTCCAGGTCTTTGCCTTACAGGTTCAAGACCTTTTAACACTTTTATATTCTGCGCATTATAATCCATTTTAATTCCTCCTCTTTTTTATTATTACCTTTTTCACATAATCTTCTCCTAACTTTTTATTCATGTTTTCACGTATTTTTTCCCTAAAAAATTGCAATTCAATAGCATACATCTCATCACATTCTATATAAAGATTTCCTCTGTTAAAGTAAGTTACCTTACAATGCTCATTAAAAGGTACACCAATCACTTCTTTAAAATGATCCCTTGAAATAGACGAAATATACAATTTTCTAAAAAGAGGACTTTTTTTGGAAAGCTCTTTAAAAACTTCCGCTAATTTTTTCATTAATATACTCCTCAAAAGACTTGGAAAGTTCTTTGGAAAGAGATGTCTCAAACTTATATTTTCCTAAGTAATTTACAGGCACAATCCCACCACTTGTATGAGTTAAAAAAAGCTCATCTGCAAAAAAAAGCTCTTTTAACTCTATCTTTGTTTCTCTTACCAAATATCCCATCTCTTTTAACATTTCTATTACATATTTTCTTGTAATCCCCTCTAATACTCCGCTTTCGATAGAAGGCGTATAGACCATACCATCTTTTACAAGAAAAATGTTTGAAAAACTTCCCTCACAAACAAAACCCTGACCATTTAATAAAATAACATCATAGTTTTCGCCTTTGCGCTTTCTTGCAAGATGTAAATCTGCTCTCCCCAAAGATTTAAAATTTGGGGGAATCGATATAGGATCCGCATGCCTAATTTTTGAAATATCTACTTTTACATCCAAAATTTTCTTTTTTTCAAAATACTCACCAATAGAATATAAAGTAACTCCGTTGTTTACAATTCCATATATCTTAATTCTATCAAATTCTAATTTATTCTCCACTTCACATAAAAATTGCTTGTATGAAACCTTTTCCCCCAAATAACTTAAAGAGCCTAAAAACCTTTCGTAATGCTCTTTAACTGCAAATGGCTTTCCATTATACACCCTCAAAGTCTCATACACAACTATCCCATTTAAAACTTTATTGACTAGAAAGCTTTCGGTCATATATTCTGGAAATCACTCCTCCATCTGTAACCGTCATAACAGTTACCTCTTCAAAATTTCCAAAAGTTCCCTTCGATGTTTCATGTAATACATAGTACTCATCATACCCCGTAAATATTTTATTTTTACAGCTTTCTATCAAAACCTTTGCCTGTCTTCCTATTAACCTTTTTCTATATTCCTTTGCCACTTTCTTACTTACTTTTTCAAGTTCAATAACTCTCTCTTTCTTTATATTTCCAGGTACCTTGTTATCCATCTTGGACGCCAGTGTATGTGGCCTATCAGAATATCTAAACGCATGAACTTTGGAAAACATTGAAAAATTAACCACATTCAGTGTATCTTCAAAGTCTTTTTGTGTTTCACCGGGAAATCCCACCATTATATCCGTAGTTATTGAAAAACTCTTATCCTCTTTTCTTAATTTTTCAACAAGATTTAAATAATACTCTCTGGTATAGTTCCTTCTCATCCTCTCTAAGACGTTATTACTTCCACTTTGAAGAGGAATGTGTAAATGATTACAAATTTTTTCTTCATTCACAATGAATTTTATCAATTCATCGTCTATATCTTCTGGATTTATAGAGCTTAACCTTATTCTAAAATCTCCCTTTATTTTTACAACGTTCGTTAGAAGTTTTAAAAGTGTGGTATCTTTATCTTTTCCATACTTTCCAAGATTTAATCCCGTGATCACAATCTCTTTATATTCTTTATTTACCATTCTCAATATCTCACTTACCACAAGTTCTATGGGTTTACTCCTTATCTTCGTACCTCGTGCATATCTAATTGCACAATAACTACAAACATTTGTACATCCATCTTGCACTTTTATGAAAGCACGTGTCCTTTCAGAAAGCGAAGAAAACACATATTCTTCTTCAAGATCATCTGCCTTCCAATAGGTTTTATCAACAAAAACACCAACATTTCCTATTAAACTTTCTATGTTTTTCTTTTCCTTATTTCCCACGATCAAATCTACTTCTTCATTAGCCAATTCATCTGCCGCAATTTGAGGATAGCAACCTGCAACAACAATTCTTGAACCTGGAAATTTTTTCTTTATACGCCTTATTTGTTGTTTTATCTTCCTTGTAGCCTCATTTGTCACAACACAGCTATTTATAACAAACACATCAGATTCCACTTCTCCACTCACCACTACATAACCTTCATTTTCAAGTTTCTCGGTCATAAGTTCAGATTCATATTGATTTAACTTACAGCCATACGTAATTATACTAACTCTCATCTTAATCCTCCCTACTAACTGCGTCCAAAATCCTCATTCTAGTAATAATACCAACTAATTTGTCGGAATCATCCACCACAGGAAGGATTTTCAAACTATGCCTTATCATTAAATCAGCTGCATGTAAAAGTGGTGTATCTTCTTTTATTACAATAGCAGGTTTTGTCATAACTTCCGATACAGATTTATTGGAAATTTTCTTTAAACTCCTCACAAACTGGTTTAAATCCGGTATAAAAGACGCGGTCTGTAACAACGAAAAATAACTAGGTAATGATGCCCTTATTATATCGTTTTCACTTATAAACCCAACAACTTTGTAGTCTTCATTAACCACAGGTACGCCTGTTATTTCTTGTCTTGAAAGTATTTTTAAAACTCTTGATACCGACTCATCTTCTAAAACCGCAGTTATATCTCTTATGTAAAATTCCCTTACCTTCATTCTACTCCACCCTTTCAATCTTAAACATTGTTAATGCCTTTTCTATATCTTCAAATTTTGGTGGAACTTTCGCTTTATACCATGTCTTTGCAAGTGCAGCTGCATATCCAAATCTTGCAATTTCGATAAGATCTTCTGTCTCAAAACATTTATACACCATAGCAGCCATATAGGTATCCCCAGTTCCCAATAAATGAGCATGGTCTATTTCAACAAGTGGTTTTATAAACCAAACTCCATCAGATGTCACAATAATATCGTAATCTATCTTGTACGAAAGAACCGCCATCTTTACACCGTACCTTATTAATTCTTTTCCACCATCAATATAATCCTGTTCGCTTTCTAATTCTTTACCAAAGAGCACTTTATCTTTCCTGAAATCTGGCCTAATTATACAAGGAGAATCTATCTTTATCGATTCCCTTGAAATTTCATCCCTTGTTTCCCAAAAAACTCTTTTTCCGTGTTTTTTTGCTATCTTTGTCAAATCACCATAGAATTGTACTGGTACTCCCTGAGGGATACTCCCAGAAATAACAACTGCATCAGAGGAAGGTACTATCAAGGTATACCTTCTTAAAAAATGATTTATATCCTCAATAGGTACCCTCGGACCTGCGGAATTTAGCTCAGTAAGCGTGTGATTCTCCTCATCCACAATCACTATGTTTTCCCTTGTTTCATTTTCAATATGTACAAAATTCGTTGTTATTAAATTTGAAATGTTCCGTAGCTCAGATAAAACTATGTCTCCTACATAGCCTCCAATAAAACCTGTAACAATAGATTTTACGCCAAATGACGATAAATCAATCGCAACATTTATGGATTTTCCACCAGGTGACATTCTTGAAAATTCAGGTTCTAATCTATGGAGTTTATTTACTGTAAAATTGTTAATATAAAACTCCCTGTCTAATGCAGGATTCAAACAAACGGCAAGGACTGACAAAAAAATCACCTCACAATTGTATAATCTTTTGGCTTTCCCTCAAATTCAATTTTACCATTTTTCATTGAAATTAACAAATCCGATAAAGGAAGGAAACGCTTAAAAAAGCGCGTGGCAATTATTAACGATTTTTCGTTTGAAACTACGTTTTGCTTTAAAATTTTAGAAACAACCTGCAAGTGATCATCATCTAAGTGGTCTAATATGCAATCTAAAATAACTATCTGAGAATTTTTCAGGTATGAGACAAAAAGAAGAGTTAATATCTTCTCCAAAACATAAAACGATGACAGGCGTGTCTCAAAACCGTTGGGAAGTGATTTTAAGATACCAAAATCATCCAATATTGAAAGATAACTATCAAAAGAAAGCAACTCCTCATCTGTAGCCAGTTCCAAAAATTCACCAAAAGTTAAATAATCTAACGCCTCAAAGAAGTTCGTGTCAATGTATAAAACCTTACTCCTCAAATCCTTTACATCATACTCAAAAAGGTCCTTTCCACATATATTTACACTTCCCACATACCTTATATCATTATACACTTCTTCATTTAATCGTGCAAAAGAGCGCAAAAGGGCAGATTTAGAAGAACCACGGGGTCCATAAAGTACCATGATTTCGCCTGTATTTAAAGAGAAATTAATGTTTTCAAAAAGCGGGATATTATTTGAATAGGCGGAAAAATCAATTACTTCAAGATTTTTCTTTTCCATTTTTTCCACCACTACTCACCATATCTTTCAATCTTTTTTCCAACTCCTTTTTCGCTTCCTTATTACCTGAGGAGGTTAATTTTATAAGCTCGATCTGTGATAATATCTTAACGTTCTTTGCCATACTACACCACCTCCGCTACAACATCTCACCTCTATTTTACACCTTTTTTATTAATTTTACTTTTAAGTGTTTTTACATTTTTTCAAAGAAAGTTACGGTTGAGTGTGAATTTTTTCTCTACCAAAACAAAAACAATCACAAATACTACATCTTTAAAATAGAATATTTATCCAAGATTAATACTTTAATATTTATTTATACTTACAAATTTTAAAATAAATGGGCACACAATGTGCCCATTTTACTTACTTAATTTGAATCCTTTTTACCTTAACATCGCCCAAAGCCTCTGTTTCAATCCGTTTTGTTCCAACTATACTTTTACTTAACACAGATATCAAATAATTCCCCGCTATTATATTTTCATCACTTGATAAAATGTCTCTATTTTCTATCCACTCTTTATCAAGCATATCATCCAGCCAAACGTTAAATTTTGCTGCATTGAGTTTATATGTATAAAGTACAATTTGACCTTTTAGGTTTTTTTGAATTTCGGCAAAGTTTTCCGGTAAATCCTTTTTTATTTTGAGGTTAATAGTTACCTTTTTTCCATCAAATGTGTATGTATAATCAAACATATTTGTATCAAGTACCACACTATTTATCTTTGAAATCTTTTTTTCTACCCCAACTTGCCTATTAGCCAATACAATATCAAAGCCATTTATCTTTCCACTAACGTATACATCCTTTCCATATGGGTCTTTTATTTCAACTAATGTTTGAATATTTACTACCTTATCTGTGGAATTACTCACACCTCTATTAAAAATACCACAACTACTTAAAATAACTAGCAACGCTATACCCAAAGTATATATTATTTTCTTCATAAATTTTCCCTCCCTTAATTTCCAGAATACTCTATATTAGTAGAAGGCGGTGTATATCCATACATAACCAAGAATACGTTTAAATCCATTTCATCTATTACTCCATCTTTTTCAGAAAATCCAGGAATATATCCCCTATTTGGTGGCATAAAATCAACACGCGGCCCTATATCATATGTGGGATCATATACACCATTTTTTTGATAATTATACAAAGCATTTCTAAACATTAGATAATCATCTATATCCACAACTCCATCTAAATTAAAATCTCCAGGTAGCGTTAAATATTTATTTGCAATAAATTTATTCTTTGAAAGTAATCCTCTTTCAACAGGGTTGTTTTTTAGTTGTGTATAAAGTTCTATGTTAAATAAATCAAAATACCTTGCTTGATTATTAAAGTAAAGATAAGTATTAGTTGCAAAATCCAACCACAAACTTATAGTAGCAACCCTCGTATCTTGTGAAACTCCACTCCTTGAAATTTCTTCAAAAACAAGCTTTAAATAATCATCTCTTGTAACACTTAAATCCGTATTTTCCACAAACGATGGATTTACATCAATAGAAGTTATTGTGGAAAGAGACATGGAAATTTCAGGACTTGTGAGTGTTGCATACAATGTACTTGACAAAGCTCCTTTTGCAGCATCTATTAATATAAACGCCCTTGCTTTGCTTTCCGCGTACATTGGCACAACAAAGGTTACAGTACCTGTAAGTTCCGTGTAGTAAATTTCAATATAAGTAGGCGCACGCTTGGTATCATCAACTCCTAAGTTTAAAGTATCAATAGATTTATAGTCAAAAGATTTATATCCCCACAAACTATTTGAATCCCATTGATATACCTTCCACTTATACGCAAAAGCAGTAGAAGGTATAGTAATACTGGTAAATGGTGTGTATGCATCTATCGTCTTTACCGTTTCGCCCTTTCCAAAATTTACCATTTCAGATGCAACGCTATCCGGTAAGTTGTACTTTATTAGTATAGCATACGTAGAATCTGCTAAAATATCTGCTTCTTTATCATCATATCCAAATAAAATAGTTGCTTGATTACTTTCAAGATAAGGAACATCCAATCCTGGTATCCCAGAATCAAATTGTCTAAATGCAAACGTTGCATCCACAATTGGAGAACTAATAACATTATTTGTTACGTTGCTTATAAAAGAATCGTTAAAAAGCAAGGTTGTAGTAGTTTCTGTTGCAAATTTTATTAGTAATTTATCAAGACCAGCTCTTCCAGATGGTATTGGATCATTTACCGATTGATCTGTGTTATTCAAATTTGGATTAGTTGTGTATTGCACCGTTGTATGCGATGAAATATCACCACTATCAGATATTGAAACAACTGTCGCATCAAACAATATTCCATATTTACCATTTGTATCATTTAAATTCTCCTTAGAAAGCTCTATTCCAGAATACCAATCTTTTGCTTTTAAAGTGATACTAGTCCGGAATGTTGGTGCATCGGCATCAACAAAACCTGTTCTATACGAATTTTGACCTTCCATTGCCCAAAAACCATATGGTCCCTTTGCATCTACAGTATATGCATACACTTTATCATGGCTTGTTGTAAATGCTATGATATAAACTTCTTCATTTACAGAAGAAAGTGGAACCATTGCAGGAGAGCTTATAATTGAAAATGTTTCACTTACATCTTTTTCCCATTCTTTAGCAAAACTATAATCATCATAGCTCATTGAATAAACCACTATCTTACCAGAGCTTTCCGCATTAAGTAATGTAAAAATATAAATCTTATTTTCTGAAGATTTTTTAAACAAAAGAGGTGTAGTGGCAAATCTATATCCAGATCCAAAATCGTTGTAAATGGAATATGAGGCAACTTTAAACAAGTCATCAGAAACTCTTACTACATGAATTGTTCCAAGGTCATCAAAAACATAAACGTATCCTTTTGAGTCAACCAAAACACCAGCGGCCATACTGGAATTTCCCAATTTTATAAAATCTACATCTGAGTTTACCCCTTCAGGTGGAATCCTATACAATGTACCTCCACGACTTACAGCGTAAATAAAACCTTCACTATATGCCATTGGTGTTTCAAAATCTCCACCCAATTGAATCTTATTAACGTTTGCCGTTAAATTAAAAGAACTATCAAGCGCTATTTTGTAAAAATTACCACTTTTATCTAAAACAAACAATGCGTCTTTTTTTGGAGATAAAATAGGTGCTATTTCTACAGGTCCATCGGTTCCATAAAAATCATTTGTAGTGGTAAATGTATCAGTTCCCATATCGTAAACCAAGTGGTAGACTCCATGCCCTCCATCCAAACCTATTCCAACATATATGTGGATGTTACTTCCATCTGCAAATGCTACAGCTGCCCTTGATACATTACCGCTAATTTCTACTTTTTTACTTGTGGCATTTGTCCTTACATTAACATAGCTTTTTCCATTGTAATTTGAAGTAACATACACAATGTAATTATTATTGAGTATTATAGGATAACTTATATGTTTCCAACCAACTCCTCCATCTGGAGTTCCATAATTCCCCGTTATATTCCCCAATCTATTTATAACATAGTAATACGAATCTTTACTTAAAAAATGTATATCTCCCGTCTGCTTTACTGCAACACCACCACCTTGGACATATCCCGTAGGAGACAATTCGATATAATCATTTTCCCAAAGCGGTGATATATTAATAGCTAAAACAAAAACTGAAATAATAGAAAACAAAAAAACCCATTTTTTCATCTTACACACCTCCAAAATCAGTATCCTGTTATAACGGTAAATACATCTTCTCCTGTATATTCATTCCCTTCTTTATCCTTCACTCCTTTAACAAATAGGTAAAAATATCCATACCCAATAGACGTGTTAACTGTAAAAGTTGCCTGTTTTTCATCGTTTGAAATCTCACTTAAATTCATCTCCAAAACATCGTAAAAATCTGAATAGTGATCTTCTCTTATATACAACACAGGTGTAGAAGTCTTTGATATACCTCCTGGATCTTCAAAACACACGCTTATAGTGTTACTACCAATAGGTATCCTATTATTATCCGTCTTATCTAAAACCTTCCCATTAACGGTCATAGCTTTTAACTTAGGTGCGTTAGTGTCATTTACAGATACAAATATTTCATTTATACCTGCTCTTCCACTTTCATCTTCTGCATATACCGTTATATAGTGTCCACCTTCTTCTACTATCCACTCAACATACGTTTGATCTACCGTTTCAAAATATTTCTTACCGTCTATAAAGTATATAATTTTTCTAAAATTTATACTTTCAACCGGCACCACAGAAATTATCGTAGAATGTCCCGGGATAAGATTTGATTCATTGGAAATTGCTATCTCAAAATTTAAATAAGTATCCCCTATTAATATTCTTTTTCCTATCATAGATTTTTTACCTAACCAGTCAGTTGCCTTAACTATTAACGAGTGATCTCCTGTTTCTAATTTGTTTAACTGTACCGGGATATTTTTTAATTCTTTTTGATCCACACTATCTTGTAATTTTAACTCTCCATCCAAATAAACCTCATAACTTGAAAGCTTTACATCATCTGAGATATCGACATTTATTAAAATATTTGAATTTGTTGGGTAAGAGAATTTTGAATGTATTACAATTTGCGGTGCCTCATTATCAATAGGTAAAATATTTAAAGAAATTTTTGTGGAATCTTCAGCACCTATTAAATTATCGACTTTTATGAAAAACTCTTTATCACCGCTTTCATCGAACTTTCCCAAATTCAAAAATATCTCTCCAGGTTTTAGCATAGTTGAAATTTCTTTTTTTCCATATTTTGAAAGACCTTCTGTTTCTATATTCACCTCTGGATTTTTGGAATTTACGTCTAAATACAATATTACATCATCACCTACAAAAATCTTGCTTGGAATAACAGATATATTTTTTATCAATGGCTGTGATGGATCATAAACGTAAAGTTTTGGTTTATAATCCTCGTATTTTTTTCCATCCAAAAGAGATATAACACTTGCCTTTAGTGAATATTTTCCAGGCTTATCAAAGGAGACATTTATCGTTTCTGGAACTTTTCCAAAATTTTTTACTATCTTTCTATTGTACTCATCAACTATTTCCAAGGTTCCACTTTTTGCGCCGATCAAATCTCCACTCACGACTATCTGCGCTTCTTTTGAAGCCTCCACCACATCAGGTGCAATTATCTCTAATTTAAAACTATCATCATTTGTTGTACATGCCATAACAATAAAAAGTAAAACGGACAATAAAATTATTATTTTTTTCAAATTCCCACCTCCATACCTCTCACGTATTATTTTTCTATACATATTTTTTGTTACCCTAAAATTTAAATGAATGTTCTTCAACATTCCCCAAAAGTGCTATAGCAAGAATCATTCTAGTTACTAAAACTATTGCTATAAAAAAGCAACACAAGGAAAACCTGTGTTGCTTTTCATTTACAACAACTTACTAACAAATCATTTCAATGAAATTTCTAGACATTTCATAGGTAAATTAAACGTTTTAAAATATCACTTCTTTCATTAATCTGCATGCTTTTTTACGTTTTACTCCAATTCCGTTTCAAAATTCTGCAATAACAAGCACTGTATCTCTAAAAATTGAATTTGAAAATTTTTCTGGTATGTTTTTCAAATATCTATCAAGAAATACTAGATTCTTTACCTTAAAACCTGCCAAAGTTACGGTTTTCATCAAAGTAAAACCTGAAAACCAATATTTATGGTCAGTATTTACAATTTCCATATTGTTAAACCCTTGTATTATATTTTCCCATCTATAGGCATTCGGAGCAGATACAACAAGTTGAGTCGCTTTAAGTTTCTTAATAGCTTTTAGAAATTTTATTGGATTATGAAGATGTTCTATTACATCAAAAACAACTATACTATCCCAGTTTGTTTGTTTTATAATATCTGGTAATTCATAATAATTTTCAATATTAGCACAAATTATATTTTGAATTCCATACACATCTTTCAAATAACGCACTGCTTCACAATCAATATCAATCCCCCAAACTTCTCTAGCTACTTTGAGTATGAAATTATGAATCCACTGTTTAGATTTAATTTTCATACCAATTATATCCTTATGATCAGCAAATCCTATATGCAAAACTCTTTTATCTTTCAATCGAGATTCTATAAAATTTTTTAAATCTTTGTACTGAGGTGTAACATTGTAGTTTATTATTAGACCTTTGTCAAAATATTTTCCTTTAAGATATGGTTTAAGTTTTTCAAAATCTTCATATGCGGATAATTTATTATTAGATGTATCTAATCTTTCCTTTTTTGGGTTTTTGTTAAGTATTATTAATTTTTTTTCTCAAAACTCTCCTCGTCTGCTAAAATATCACTTAAAACTTTTTTACTGCATTTATTTGATCTTTAAATGTCCATTTTCTATTGGTAACATATTGCCTATAGTAAATAGAATTGTAGTTGTTTTCAGTAATTATTCTGCATGCTTCTTCTATATCATTAAATATCCAACGCTTCTCATAAAGCTCTTTTGCCCCAAAAAAATTGTGTATCACAGGTTTTATTCCTCTTGCCATTGCTTCCATAATATTATAGGGATGTCCTTCATGAATACTTGTAGAAAGTACATAGTTTTTATCTCTCCACCATTCTTCCATATCGTCTACCCACCCATAAAAGATTACATTATTCTTTAACCCCATTTCTTCAACCATATATTTTAAGTACAACTCGTATCTGCTATCTTGAAAATCTCCTGCAATATGAATTTTGTAATGTTTATCAATTTCTGTTAGCTTTTTAATCACCTGAAGTATCATAGCAGGATTTTTCTTATGACTTATATGTGCTACCCACGCTATGTTGTATCCTTTACTTCTTTCCATGAAAGGTATCTTTTCTAAATCGATTCCATTGTAAATTATTTTACTATCTATTTTTCCTGCAAGACTTGGAAATGTCATTTTCAAAATTTCTCGAATATGCGGAGCTACAAAAATTATTTTGTTCACGTTATTCCAATTTATTTTTAAAGGAAAATTGGTAAACACTTCGTAACTATGTAATCTCACGAGAACTTTTTTTCAACAATTCCTGGATAATTTGTTCCTATCACTGCTGCTTCGTTGGCCCACTCAAACCATACTATATCAGCCCAGTCTATACTTGCCTTTATTTCCTTATCGTTCCTCACTGCCCACCGTTGGATCCAATATTCATCTGATAAACCTTTGATCATATCATCTATGAAGTTATCAAGCCCCATTAAACATATTATCGCAAGTCTTTTTTGCTTCTCTGCTTTCTCTATCCGACTCTTTAATTTTTTCAGTTTCGCATTCAAAGCTTCTAAATTTTCTGCTGGAGCGTATGATAATGCTTCGTTTATATGCTCAGCTGCTTTGTCGAAAAAACCCTCAAACATGTAAGTTTCAGCCAGTATATCATGCACCATCCATTCCTTAGGTGAAACGTCGAGAAGTTTCAACGCATACTCTTTAGCCTTAGGGTATTTTTCAATTTGTAGAAACATTTCTGCAAGGTTAAAAAGCGCATCCAAATTTTGTGGGTCAAGCGATAATGCTTTTTTAAAGTTTAATATCGCTTTGTTTTTTCTGCTTGTACTGTAATAAGCAAGACCAAGTGCGTTATATTAATAAGGCGTTTTCGCTTTTCCATCAAGAAGTTCTATAATTTTTTTGTATTCTCCGTTTGCTAAAAATTTCTTAATATTCACTCTACCCCTCCCAACGTTATTGCACATTCAACATAACAACATACATTTTTTCTTTAAATCGAACCATATGACTATCTCTAATCTCTACAACACTCGCCGCTCTCTCCAGCCTCATTTCATTTTTTGTAATATGTTTGATTTATTAACAGCTGCTCATCTGGTACATCTTTTAAAACCTTTGCAGGAACACCTGCCACTATCTTTTTTGCAGGAACATTTTTTGTAACTACAGAACCAGCTGCTACAAGTGCATCTTCTTCGACAATCACACCTGGGAGTATTGTTGCATTAGCCCCTATTCTTGCTCCCTTTCTTATAATCGGCCCTTTAAAAAATTTCTTTCTTTTTTCCGTTCTACCAAGAAAATTATCATTTGTAAAAGTAACCTCCGGAGCTATAAAACAGTAATCTTCTACTACTGATAAAGCAGTAATATACGCCTCTGTTTCTATTTTTACATATTTTCCTATACGAGTTTTATTTTCAACGGTTACTCCTCGACCTATTATAGTCTTTTTACCTATTCTCACCTCTTCTCGTATACTAGCCAAATCCCCAACAAAAACAAAATCCTCAAGAATAGCTCCTTTATAAATAACACAGTTTGCACCCATCGTCACAAAGTTACCAATTTTTAACGGTTTTAGCTCCTTATCCTCAGTAGTGGCTGAAGTAGATGCTTTAAATGGCTTTTTTCCAAGAACTGTGTTATCTGATATCACAGATCCACTTCCAATAATAGTTCCAGAATGAATTACCACATTATGTCCTATAATAACATTATCACCTATCACAGCATCTTTTTCTATAACCACATTGTGGCCAAATGTCACATTTTTTCCAATAATTGCATCTTTGGATATGCACATCTTTTATTCCTCCTTTCTATTTATATTGTTTCATTATAACAAACCAAAATCCTATAAACTCGGATAAGTTGGCAAGATTAGAGAGGTTGGAGAGTGTTGGGACTTTTTTGTCATTCTGAGCGCGTATGCGCGAAGAATCTTATATTTTTACTAACTTTCTAACTTATCCAACACTATCCAATCTATCTAATCTCGCTAACACTCGCTATCTAAGATTCTTAACTTTGTTCAGAATGACAGAAAGAAAAAGATAAGATCCCTCGACTACGCTCGGGATGACATCTTGAGGAGTGAAGCAACGAAGGGGATGTCATCCTGAGGAACGAAGTGACGAAGGATCTTATACACTCGAAAAACCATCCAAGATTCTTTGCACGTATTGCTCAGAATGACAAAAAAACACTAACTTCGCTAATCTTGCCAACCTTTCCAACTCTCTTTTTTATTTCTCTATTTTTAAAAAAGATTAATCAAATCATTTAAACTAAACAATAGGATATTTCCACTAACCTTTGAAAAATTAACAACTTCATCTGTAAAACCATTTTTTGAAAAAAATACGTAAAATTTGTTTTTAAAATCAAACAAGACACTTTTGTCTATCATCTTTTTTACAATAGTCATATCAACCAAACCATTTTTCCATTTGCATTCTCCAAAAAGGATATTTTCTTTATCATAAGCAACTATATCTATTTCCTCTTTTTGCTTTTTTATAGGATTATTTCCCCACCATTTTCCTATTCTTTCAAAAACAAATGGTAATTTTCCATTTTTATTCATCTTTTTTAGATATTCAAAGGCTATATCCTCAAATACAACCCCCAAGTAATCATTTATAAACGGTTTAATCTTTTTTTCTAACACGGTATCCAACAATCCTTGCTCAATTAATTCCCTATTTTCAAAGACAAATCTGTACCAAAATCTGAAAAAATTGTCTTTAATTTTAAAAATGCTGCTTCTTCCAGTTTTGCCTATTGGTTCTGGTTTGATTTTTTCAACTATTTTCAAATTAATTAGCGTATCTATATATTTCGAAACCTTGGCATTATTAACTTTTATTTTTGTAGCAATTTCATTTAATTTTGTTCTTCCAGTCGCAAGTGCTTCTAAAATAGAATTGTACAACATTGGCTCTCTTAACTCTTCACGCAATAAAAATCTTGGCTCTTCGTATAAATAGGACAACTTATTTAAAATTTTTTGTTTTACATTTTCAAAAACATCCAAATTTTCATCAAAAGTTATTAGATATTGAGGTGTTCCACCTAAAATCCCATACACACTAACTTGACGTTTCAAATCATACTTTAGAAAGAACTTTTTACTATCAAAAAAATCAAATGTTGTGATTTCAAATTGTGCGGTTCTCCTACCATACAATGGACTTTCATATCCTAAAACCTCTTTTTCCATAAAACTAACATACGAACCACAGATAATCAAAAATAATTTAGTATTTTTTAAATGATGATCTATCAATTTTTGTAAAATCGATGGTATACTTTTGTTGGAATTCACAAGATATTGAAACTCATCTATTACCACAACCAGCCTTTTTTCCTTTGACCTTTCACCTAAAAAATTAAATGCCTCTTCCCATGTTCTAAAACTACTTAAACCATTTAAATGAAAATATGA
Organism: Thermosipho sp. 1070; assembly: GCF_001682135.1. Taxonomy (NCBI): domain Bacteria; kingdom Thermotogati; phylum Thermotogota; class Thermotogae; order Thermotogales; family Fervidobacteriaceae; genus Thermosipho; species Thermosipho sp. 1070. The sequence continues at coordinate 808,894 of NZ_CP007121.1, forward strand.
AAAAACTTCTTTTGAAAACTTCTCTAAAGATATACTGTCTACAGATTCATCAGCTACATAAAAAATACAAGGTTTTTCCTTGCAAAACTCTAAAAGTAAAGTAGTTTTTCCAACTCGTCTTCGACCATATACAACAACAAATTGAAATTTATCATCTTTGTATAATTCATTCAAACTTTTCAGTTCTCTTTCTCTGCCTATGAACACATTGTCACCCCATCTATATACTTATAAGTTACTAACTTATAAGTAAGTAACTTGTGAGTTAGTAATATTACACCATAAAATAACATCAAAAATACAAATAAAAATTAAAACTCCTACTTTGTCATTCTGAGCATATGCGAAAGGTATGCCATCCTGAGGAACAAAGCGTCGAATGGGATGTCATCCTGAACGCATGTGAAGGATCTTATACATTCGAAAAATCATTCAAGATTCTTCGTCACTTCGTTCCTCAGAATGACAAAAAGCTCCAACTCTCTCCAACCTCTCCAACCTTGCTAATCTCGCTAATTCTTATAGGAATTGTCATTTGTTTTTTTGTCACAACTGTCACAATTTGTAGACAGTTGTCACATAAGTCACAATTTGTGCTATAATATCTTTGAACGGTAAATAAGTTTTTCAATGGCGGTGAGATAGTGAATGAAAATGAAATAAGAGAAATCCTTCAAGCGCTTTATGATACTCCCTTATCTTCAAAAAATCTGCTTGTTAATAGGGATGAAGAAATAAACTCCCTTAATGCCATATGTTTTTATCAACCAAAAGGGGTGTATGGTCTCTGCGGTGAGACTGGTGTGGGAAAAACAACAATACTGAACTTTATCGAACCTGGTGTGGGAAAAAGAGTTTACGTAAGGCTTACAGAAAAAGAAAGTAAAGAAATAATAATTGGTGATATGCTGTACAAACTTGCCAAAGAGATAGAAAAGCATGAAGAAAAAGGCAAGCTTTTAACTACTGCAAAAAAATCAATAGAGTTTATTATTGAGGAAAGAAGCGAGACCAGGTCTATAGGAGCAAGTGGGGGAATTTTTGTTAGTGGAAACTTCTCAAAAACTACTACTCACACAAGAAAATTTAATATCTATCATGCTTATGAGTTGTTAGATGATATTCTCAACTTATTAATTGAGAAATATAACAGAATAATATTACTTATAGACGAACTTGACAAAGAAAAAAAAGAAGAAGTACTAATAATTTTAGATTCATTAAAAAACATATTCGATAAACAGGGATTGATAGTAATACTATCTCTCCCATTTGCTATATATAGAGAATATGCAAAAGACAGATTAAGATGGAACGAATCTGGTAATCTGGAAAATATTTTAAAAGACACTTATTTTTTAGAACCTCTTAGCAATGAACAAATACAAGAAGTAATCTTAAAAAGGCTAAGAAAATATCCTGACTTTTTAGATAGCGATGCTTTATACGAAATAGCAAGATATAGTGATGGAAACCCAAGGGATGCTTTATGGATCTCTCAGCAAATAGTTTTAAACAACCTTCACAAGAAAAGAATAACAGGCAATATCGCTGTAAAAACCATTAAAAAAATCACAAAAAAATATTTTGAAAATTCATTACAACTTACAGACCTTCAAGAGGCAGTGCTAAACACCATAACCCAATATGGCAACAGAAATATAATTGTGAAAAAGCTGGAGGAAAAGGGTATAAAAAGACAAACAGCGTATACCTATATAAATCGTCTAAAAGAAAATGGATTAATCATTGAAAGGAATGGACAACTAAAAGTTTCCGGTAAAATATTTTATATAATATCCAAGTAGTATTCAAATAATCTGTCACAACTGTCACAATTTGTAGACAATTGTCACATAAGTCACAGATAAAATTCTTCACCCGCTTGCTACTCAAAAAGACAAAAAGCCTCTTAGATTCCTCACCCTTGCAGGTTCGGAATGACAAAAAAGGTGTTCACACCTTCAAGAATTAATAGTCCATCGGAAGTAATACTAAAACACTTTACAAAATAAAAATGTTCTCTCAATCAATATTAGCTAGACTATTACACCATTCCCATGTAATATTTTTATAGATTAAAGGAAAAACCTAAATTTTTTCTAATTCTTCTAAACAATAATGAACCTTATTTATCCTTTTTTTGTACATTTTTATTTTCCCTCTTTTATATATACATTTTTATCTTTACTTTTACATTTTTTCTCTTATATCAAGTAAAACAGTAACGGAGTCAAAAAAAATATCATCCGAAAGAAGCAGGCAGGCGAAAACTCTTAGATTCTTCAGCGGTTTGCACCTCAGAATGATAAAAGAACTACAACACCCTCCATCATACTCTTTCCCATTCAAAGTATGCTATATTCCTTTCTTCCTTGTCAAATTCTACTCCTATTATGTATATCTCTTTGCACTTTCCTTTATACTTTTCATGATATCTTTTTTCTTTTAGCTGCTCTAGTGCTCCCTTTTTCTCTTTCCCTTCTATTACTTTAAATTCAAATATATAACATTTTTCTTCAAACCTTACAGTTAAATCTATCCTTTCTTTATTTGTTACATCCTCTGCTTTTACCTCTATCCCTAGCGCTGCAAAGTATGCATAGAACACGCTTGCATAAAATCCTTCGTATTTCTCTATATCATTTTTCCTGTACCAATCATTCGGTATCGATGCAAAAAATGCGTGAAATATTTCTTTCATCTTTTCTATTTCTGACTTTATTAATGCTTCTGAAAGTTCTATCTCACTTTCTGCCTTTTTTTCCGGTTTTTTTGTTATGTAGTTTAGTATGTGATCCATAAACGATGTCCTTACTTCTATATTTGGATATGTAAGATAATATGTCCTTTTCCCAAATATATCTTTGTATCCTTTTATTGTTAAATATCCCGCTTGAAACAAAAGCGTTGTTATGTTCATGGTTTCTACATCAAAGCTTTCTATTATCTCTTCACCCGCCCTAAGATTCTCTATTTCCGGTAGATAGTATCTTTCTTTCATTAATAGCTTTATCAAAAATGTTGGCGTTCCCGTTTCAAACCAATATGGCCTGTATATCTTTTTATCCAAAAATAATAATACATCAAATGGATTGTATACCTTTTCCCCTAAAAAATTGTACCCATTGTACCACTTTTTCATCTCTTCTTTGTCTACCCCTTCTAATAACTCTTTAAATCCTTCTTCTAATTCTTTTTGCGTTATACCACATATGCTCGCATATTTTGGATCAAGTGTTATATCGTTTAAATTGTTTAACCCAGAAAATATCGATACTTTCGAAAATTTGGTTACTCCTGTTATAAATACAAATTTTATATATTCATCTGCATCTTTTATCACCGAATAAAAGTTTTTAAGGCTTTCTCTCATCTCTTTTGCTATCTCTTTCTCTTCTATGTTGTCTAATATCGGCTTGTCATATTCGTCTATCAATATCACTACTTTTTCTTTCTCTTTTTTGTATACCTTTTCTATTAGTTCTATAAATCTATTCTTTATACTTTTCTCCTCTAGTTTTATATCGTATCCTTCTGCGTGTTTCCTTAATATCATATCCTGTGTTTCTCTTAGTTCTTCCTCTGTTTTATGTACCCCCGCTCCAAAGGATATATAGATAACAGGATATTTTTTACTCCAATCCCAATTGTTCTCAAGGTATAACCCTTTAAATAGTTCCTTTTTTCCCAAAAATGCTTGCCTTAATGTGTCTAAAAATAAGCTCTTTCCAAACCTTCTTGGTCGTGAGAGAAAAAAATATCCCGATGTCTCTTCACTCAACATCTTTATAAATCTCGTCTTATCTACATAATAAAACTCTTTATCTTCTCTTAGTTTTGCAAAACTTTGTATCCCTATCGGTAATCTCTTCATATCTTCCACCACCTATTTGGTCTTTACGTATATATTCTAACACTTAATAGCAGTATAGATAAAATAGGATATTTGATAATAGATAGAGATGTAGTAAATATATTCTTTCAACTAATCTCAAAAAAATATTATCATCTTTTTTTTTTAACTTCTTTAATTTCTTTCTTCGATTATAAAGCTTCATATTACCTCATCTATAATTATATGGCAACTACCATAATGTTATATATAATAACGGTCAACAAACATATTAATTTTTGTAAACCTTATAGCACTATATTTTCTAATATAACTTCAAATATCTTCAAAGAATAAGTTTGATTTTAGAGTCATCAAACTTAAATAATACTTCTCAGGTTTATAAACAAAACTACTAACCATTGCCAGAGGAATCTTTCTCCGTCATTTTGAGGATGTAGGCTCCTTTGTTACTATGTTACTCAGAATGACAAAAAGAGGAAGTGTCATTCAAGATTCTTCAGCGCTTTACACCTTTCAAATGACAAAAAAATTTCAACACTTGCCAATCTCACTAATCTTTCTAAGCTTCTTTTTTCTTATAATCCTTATACAAAAGTATAACAAGAACAATTAAAAAAGCTATCATTACTGCAGGTACAACCCATAAAGTATCCAAAGCTAATTTAAGACTAACAAGTAAAATTGATACTGACATAAAAACTGACATCACCATAAAAATTTTAGTGCCATAATACCAGCCATATGGAAAAAAGTGTGCGCTCGTTATCATGGCAAGAAAAATTATCATTTCTTCGGGCCTTTTTATCATAGCCCATATCACTATTGGATAATATATAAGCTGTGCTATGTTTAAATAAAATCCCAAAATAGAAAGAGGATTATCGTCTATCTTCCATTGTGCCTTAAAGATTTTTGAAAAAAACATTGCAAGCGGAAATAACAAAGCCGTAGACCATAAAATCAATGAATTTTTTGTTTCTAATGAAAATGGGGATAACAATATAACAAGCATAACTCCCCAAACCACAGAAGCAGATAGTAAAAACGCTATTCCATTTTTACACTTTACAGATAACTCTTCCTTCCAAACCTTTAAACCCATCATCAATCCCCCCACCACTATTTGTTATATATTTCACACACAAAACAAAACATCACACACATTTTAACATACCGTTATAAGAACGTCAATTAAAGTTAGAATTCCCTAAAAAAAGAAGAAACAAGTATTATAAAAAGCGTATTCAATGGGATGTCATCTAAGATCCTTTGAGTATATGCACTCAAAATGATTAAAAAGTTCAATACTTACCAATCTTTCCAACTTTTTTTCATTATTTTCTGAACATATTCATTAACTATTATCATCTGGAATATTCCAATAAATCTAAATATAACTTTTCATTCTTGATATAATTTAGGTATTAAATAATGTTGTTTGTTTAAATACAGAAGAAATTATTCAAATCTTAAAAACTATACACAAAAAACAAATAGCGGTAAGCTTTCAGATTATTGGGATAACTTTAAACCACTTTCCATAGCTTTTTATGACAATTCATATGTATACATAATAGGTTTTGACAATCCTCCTAAAAACTTTATAGAAGAACAAGGGATTTTCATAGGAAAATGGATAGAATGAAAACTTTGTAGGAAATACTGCTATCAATTTCAACGGAAAATATATGGGAATATGGAATATCTCAACAATGGATAAGCTCGAAACATTTCCATTTTTTTATTCGAAAATAGTACACGAACTCTTCCATGGTTTTCAATTTCTAAATAAAGATAAAAGATTTGCAAATGAATTTCTTGCCTTTCAATATCCATTCACCTTGGAAAACATTGCCCTGAAAATCTTAGAAAGAAAATACCTTTTAAAAAGTGTTTTTGAAACAAATAAACAATTAAAAACAGAATATGTGAAAAAATTCATATCCTTTAGAGAAAAAAGACGACACTTAATAAATAATTTCCTAGATTACGAGCTTTGATTAGAAAGTACAGAGGGAACTGCAACGTATGTAGAATATAGAGCATTATTAGATGAAAGCAAGTTTCCAAAAAGCTTCTTAATTTCATTGTTTGGTGAAGATTTAATAAAAATTAAAGATTTAAAAAACTTTAAAGCCAGTTGTTACTCAACAGGCATGTATATCTCACTCCTCCTTGATCAAATAACTCCCAATTGGAAAACAAACTATACAACTTTCAAAAAATAATATCTTTATAACTTTTTGCTTGATATTGTAAAATATCAACCATCTGACTTAAAAGATTTACTTGCATATGAACAAACTAAAAAACTAGCGCAAATACTAATACAAAAACGTTAAAATGACATAGTCCAAGCATTCGAAACGTTTGAAAAAAACAACGGCTACAAAATAGTGTTAGAAGGAGAATTTAATCTATCGGGATTTGATCCCATGAACATTCTCAAAAAAAATAATTTGCTGCTACACAAAACATTCTTGAAAATTAAATTTAAAGAGAAAGAGTTGTTTATAAAAGGTCCTGCTGTATCTGAAATGGATAATAATGTATGGAAATACAAAAAAATTATTTTCTTTTCAAGTCAAAAACCAAAAATTGTAAGAGGAAATACGATTGAAATTGACGATGTAATTAAAATAGAAGGCACACTGTATGAAAACAAAGCAGGATTTTTCATAAAAAATAGTGTATAGATAATGACAAGGTTTTGAGTAATCTACGTAAAAAGAGAGCACGTAATGCAAAGGGAGCTTACACACTCGAAAAAACATTCAAGATTCTTTGTGCATATACACTCAGAATGACAAAAATCCAATACTTGTCTTGTTAAATACCCTCTACTTTTCCCATATGGATGTTTTATTTGAAAAAGTGAACTTATCTATATTATTTTGCCTTATTTAAACTTTCTACATTATTTTCATAATATTTGTGCAGATTAACAACTAACTTCCTACTTCTATAAAAATATATAACAGTATCTACTTTACTACCCTACACTAAACTTTCCATAGCTATTTCTAACATTTCTTTTGCAGAATACTTCCCCGTGTCATATAATTCTCCATAAATTCTTAAATACTTATCCGATTTAAATTGGATTAAATCATAAGTAAGCTCTTTTGCAAGTACCATAGTATTGTAAAATTGTGCCAAACATTCATATGCCATATAAAACTGTTGAAATTGCTTTACCTCAGCTTGGGTTTGCAATCTATCATTGGAAATAAATTTTTTTATCATAGGAAGGCCCAAATCTATCAATATATGAGTACCAACCTCATGACTTATAAAATCAAGCAACCAATCTAACCTGGAACCAGAATAAAAAACATTTCTATCATACCCTAAGGAATTAGCGTTTGGACCATTTTCTATGGAAAATACAAAAACTATCTGATATTCTTCAAACTTAAAATCAAGCCCAGTTACCTCTTCCCAAGACCTGATAAGATCCAACTTTTCTAACTCTTGATTTACAACTTTTGCTTTTTCCTCAAGTTTTCTACTCACATCTGGCCATACCATCGATTCATAAGACGAGAAATTTTCCTTATAAATTTTTCCCACTTTTTCAATAAGCTCTGCTTTATCTTCTATATTCTTAAACCACTCATCATTTATTTCTGGAAACCAAAACCTTCTCTTTTTAACATAATCAGCATACTCTCTTAAAAAATCCCCTTTTGTTCTTCTCTTTAAAGCCTTTAGCAATAAATAAAAATACTTTTGCAGCTTTTCTTCTGAGTCAAGATTGAGGTATGCTGGGAAAAAAATTAATGGATCTACAAGCTCTGAGGCAGTCCCATTTTGAAAACTAAGAATCTCTCTATTCATTTTAAGAAACTCAAGGTCCTCTTTTCTCAAAAAACAAGAATAGTCTTTAGTATAATCATTTTGAAAATTTACACCAGAAGCCGCAAGAACATGAAATATATAATTTACCCCCTTCTCAACTGTTGCAACCACTTTCTTCAAAAAATCACTCCCTCCCAAATAACCCGCCATAATCTTCACAGCTTGTATACAGTCGTTACACTAGTCACAGAAGGTAATATTCTAGATGCTAAATTTATTTTACCGGCCCCCTTTCAATAGATGTGGATATTATTGCTTCAAACTCTTCTTTTGTTATATGTTGTGGTGTGTAATCTCCTCCTATATTCTTAAGATTTCTGTAAAAAGACCTCATGTGATTCCTTGAACCTTTCATTAAATTTTTGTATACAGCTTTTATATCTTCGTTGTCTGTCTTTTGAATACAAGATTGAAGGTCAGCTATATCAAGGTCCTCTATTATCATACCAACCACCAAAGCGTCCTTGTAGGATTTTGAACCAATCTCAATAAGTTCATTATAAAGCTCCTGGATTTCTTGATTTACAAATTTTCCTTCTACATCTTCTTTCACGGGATCATCTATATTGTATTTGTCAAGTAATATCTTTACAGTATCCATATGTGTTTGCTCAGATTTTGATATATTCAAAAATATCTGTACTTTCCAAAGTTCATAAAGCTTGAAATACACATCTCTTGCAAGTTTTTCTTCCTCTCTCATAATCAAAAGCCCACTTATTTCATCTGATGAAAGTGTTTGTTTCGGCATAGAAATAAGCTGATCTTTTATAGAAGCAAAATCAAAACCAGCATTCATCCCATTATTTAAAGGCACGTTAGGTCCAGCTGCTATAAATAACACCAAAACAATTCCCAAAAATATTACCACACTAAGTTTTTTTAACATACTATCACCTCCTAGATAAATAATACACAAATAACCTTAAAACAATCTTAAAATACCCTATTTTATATCAATTTCCAAAATCTCTCCCACTACATACGGATTTTTTTTTTGTTCATCAATTGGACGTTTATCTGTTGCTATTACATACGAAATTTTTCTTCCAAAATTTAATTTATGCGAAACTTCTTTTACAATATACCCCAAAAGAGTTGTTCCACCTGTTAAGTTAACTACAATACTTCCAAAGCCTTTCAGAAATTCTTTTGCTTTATCAATTGCACTTTTAAGTTCATCAATCCCTTCAAATGGATCATCTATTAAAAGCTTTTCACATTCTCCTCTAAAATTTGCTTCCTCTTTAATTTCATCTAAAAGCTTTTCACATTCCCTTGAGGTTATTACTACAAGTTTTTCTGCACTGTATTTTTTAACACAGTAAAAAGCGCTCCTTGCGTTGTACCAAAAGGTGATAGTATAGCTGTTTTTGAGACATCTCTTTTCAGACATTCTTTCATAAAGTTGTTATTTTTAAATTCATCTAACGGCGTATCTATCAACTCTTTAACTCTTTCACACAAGGTACTTTTAGAAAATCCAAAATGGGAAACATAATTACGTGCTTTTCTAATACTTTCATTTATACAACCTTGAAATTCTCTTGTTTGTGTATCAAAAAATTTATCACTTAAATTTTTTTCATAAAGAACAATATTTATGTAAAATTCCCTTGCAAGTCTTAAGGCCATACCTATATCTTCTGTTTCATAGTAAAACTTTATAAGTTCTTTTTCAGATTCTAGCTCATCTTTATTTAAAATTACTTTTCCTTTATTTGCGTCAAGTTTTTCATACCTTTTGCGGTGAAAGTTCAGGGATAAACTCTTCTATCTCATATAAAAATTCCCTATTATTCAAACACTCCACAAGATTGTTTATATTCTTTTTTAACTCTTCAACTGAACCAAGCCTTAAATAAAAACTAAGTCTTTCTAAATTTTTTCTTAAATCATTTAATTTTTTAATATCTTTTTTAAACTTACCATTTTTTGATTTTTCTTCTTTAATTTTTACTTTAATCAAACTTGCTAAACTCTTTGTATAAGCATACTCTTTAAACAACTTTGCCGCATACAACCAATCTATGAACTCTAAAACTTCTCTTTTATTTAAAGCCCTTGTTTCATCTTTATCTTTATAATATTTCCCATACCAAATTCCTGTAATTTTTGAATTTTTCGCCTCTTTTAAATACATAGCCGCTACAAGTAAAACCATTGGAAACCATCTAAATGCATGGGTAATATCTATTTCAACTTCATCATTTTCATCTATAACCCTTAAAATCTCTTTCAAAAAATCTTTTATTGATATTTCTTCTGATATATCAATTACATCATAATGTACGTTCTTTCTCTTCAATTCAGGCTTTGCATGTTTTATCCAATTTTCATTACTTTTTGCATCTTTAGTTAAAAAGAAGATGATTTCCAAATTTTTCGAATCTTTTTTTTAATACTCAAAAAGTGCTAATGGAAAAATTCTCTGTCTTACTTGAACTTTCACCATATCTTCCCGTACCCAAAAATGTTAAAAGTTTTTTCATAAAATCCCCCATGTTTTTTTATAAAGGTTATAAAAGATGGTATAATTTTTTATTATTCATACTCTCCTTGCATCTCTTTAAAAATTTTGCTTTTTTCATCATCTCCTGAAATATAATCCATTTTTAATGGTGTAAATGGGAAATTTTTACAATATGGTGGTTTTCTGTTATATTTTAATATCGAAATCAACTTATTTTTTACAAAATTTAATACAAACATCCTCTCATTTCCTCTTCCATCAAACTTTTTTAGCGCGCATAGTAATATATACCATATAGTTTGTTTTAAGTCTTCATATGACTCACATTTATAACCATACCTTTTAAAATACCTCCCTGCTATCATATCAACCTCTTTTTTATACTTTTCATATACATTCATTAAAAACCCTCCCACAAAAAATTAAGAATATATACATAAGTATACCACACATACCAAAAAAACAGGAGGGGACATTCCCCTCCTGCAAAACTTTATTTAATTAAAACATCACATTTGTAAGATAATCTATTGCAGGAGATAAAATCAAGTGCAGCATTTCCCTTGATATATCAATGTTTAAATCATCGAATATGTTATCAACAAGTTCAATAACTTCTTTCTTTTTGTTTTCTCCATCTCCTGGTCTTTCTACAAGAATCATAAAAAGTTTAACCACATCCCACAACATATTAATCACCTACTTACTGAATTAAATCAAGAACAACGTTTGTGTTTGTTTCAATAACACGTGCTTCATCAAAAACATATCCTGCTGGTACAAGCCCATTGTCTATTAAACTTTGTGCGTCTGTCTCAAGTTCTGCCGAATCAATATTTTCTATTGGTTCAGGAATGTTAATTCTTAAACTTTTTCCCTCTGTTTGATTTCTAAAAACCAAAGCCAACCTTTTCATCCCTATCACCCCTTAATATTTTTTCATTCAAATATCATTATCACTCAACTATCTCATAAGTTACAACCATGGCACTATCTACGGAATAATTTGTGTATTTGTCAATAATCTGGACAATAACATTTGCCTTAACAACATCCACAGTATCCCCAACATTTAATGTTTGTCTTTTAAAAACTGGTTCTCCATTTGCATCTGTGCCTGTAAGATACTTAATAGAAAGCTTTTTCATATCAATACCCCCCCCAAAAATTTTTCTGCACGCTGCCGGCCGCGTACATATAAATATATCTACACAAGAAATTGGATTTAACGTAATATATACAAATGTATAGAGATTGTTACATAAAAATTTTTGTAGTGTTCTATCAAATGTACGAATGACCAAGAAAGGGAATGGGGAAGACCAGAGAAATGGTATTTAAGCTCAAATAGATTTGACAACATGAAATCTGTTGTTGACTTTACTGAAACATGAAAAACATTCAACAATAACAATAACAATAACAATAACTAATACTCCGTTCTCAGAATAAAGCGATATACTTGTTTTTCCTATACTATATCAAACAATATTAAATAGATTATTGCACCATTCTTACGTAATTTTAATTAAAGGAAAAATTTGAATTTTTCTCTAATTCTTCTAAACAATAATATCCAAATAACAATAATGAATCTTATTTTTCTTTTTTTGTATATTTTTATCTTGACTTTTAGATACACCTCAACTACAAGTAAATCTTTACCATCTCTATTTTCAACATATATCAAGTATAATCATCTATCACGTACCATATTATTTATTCTATCCATTAAATGAACTAGTTCTTTATCTGGCACACCACCTATTTCCTTTGTTCCGTCTTTTATTACAAAAATTACATTTCCACCTAAATCATTTGCAAATGCAACAACAGTTTTTAAAAATGACTTTTTATTTCTACTAGAAAGTTTTTCTTTAAACTCAAGATTTTTATTTTCACCTTTCTTAATTTCATTAAGTATTATTCAATCACCTTAGAGTCCAAAAACAAATTTAAAAACTTGGCATAATTCTTTTCTAATTTATAAATCTCTTTGTTCATTATCGAAAGTAGTTTTTTTTTAGTTTCTTTTATTACCCAAATATGATTCTTTTGAAAAATATCATCTTTATTTATTAAAGTTTTTATTTCAAAAATTTTTCAAGTTCAATAACTAATTTATAAACAAGAGTAGAAGGATTCTTTGAAGAAGGTTTTGTATTACCTTGCTTTTTGTGCTCATTTTCCATCCTTTTTGCATTTTCAATAGCTACATATTTTTTATCAACAAATCTATAATAAACATCACCAAAATTTTTCCTGTATACAGGAAATCTATCTTTTAGTTTTTTTATACAATCTTTAGTTGTTAATGGTGTATTATAATAATCAAAATGCAACAAAAACCAATATTCAAAGCATGGAATAGAATATGCAACGTTTATCTTATTTTCATAAATTGCCTTGCTAACAATGCTATCAAATTCTTCATCACTTAAATCATCTTTATCAAAAACAATCCAGACTTGGTCATATGTTATATTTTCATTTTTTATTTTACTTTGAGTAAATTTTAATAGAGACTTGGCGGATCTTCCTTTCCCTATGACTTCTATTTCTACGTTTGAAATTCCTGCATCTTTCCTAAAACCATCAAAATAAAACTTCTCCGTTTTTTCACCTTCACAAACTATTAATATTATAGGTTTTGGAGGCCGAATATTTTTCCTACGTCTATTTTTACTTTTAAAAAAGTTACTTTTCTTTCCCATACCTGTCAAACCCTTCTAAAAAATATTTTACAAAAGGTACTGCTCCATACCTTCCTTTCAAATACTCTTTCTCAAAATTAGCTTCTTTCCTGACAGATTTTATTTCAAGCAAAGAATACAATTCAGAGCTTCCATTCTTATTTTTATCAACAAACCAGATTTGATCTTTTCTAAAAATTTTAGGGGTTAAAATGGAAGTGTTATGTGTAGTAAAAACCAGCTGAGCATTATTTTTGTTTTTTTCGGAGTTAAAGAACTCGACTACTGCTTTTAATAACGTGGGATGAAGCTGGGTATCTAATTCATCTATAAACAATATTTTTCCCTCTTTTAATGCATAAATAATTTCACCAATTATATTGAAAAGTTTTTTTGTTCCAGCAGATTCTTCTTCTTCAAAATTAAATTTTTCTACATCAATAACATTTCCATTTTTATCGTATACATTATGATATGTATAAAGTTTTACATTAAATAGCTTATCTGGTTCTCCAATATTAGCATCTACAATCGCATTTTTTACCAAATCAGGCAACTTCGATATATCTATTTCATTTTTTGTATATTCGAAATCTACTATATCAAAGTCTGCCTTTTTTAAAAAACTAAGTATTTCTTCCTTTGTAATTTTTCCTTTTTCAAATAAATTTAGAGTTTGAGCCGGAGAAGAAAAATAAGGAAATTCCCACGTTATAACGTTAATCTTTTTGAAAAAACTAACTATTTGTCTTGCAAGCTTACTATTCCATTGAGCAAGAGAAGAAAGAAAAAGTGTGTTTTCACTTGTTTTCTCTTCCACACCTTTTGCTTCAGAAAAATTCCCTCTTTCTATCTTTTGGTCTATTCTTTCAAATATCTTAGCTTCTTTTAATCTTTTGTTTTCAAGATTTGCGCGAAACAACCATTCGCTTTTAATTTTTTTACCATCAACTTCAAATCCATATCTATATATGAAATTTCCATTGATAAACCTACTCTCAAATATTGTAGATTCTTCTAAGCTTTTGTGATTTAACTTAAATTTTTCAACAACCGGAAACAAATCTTCGGAAAAAAGGTTAGAACTCAAAATAAAAAACCTATAAATACTCCAGGCTCTAATAAAGTTACTCTTCCCTCCAGCATTTGGACCATAAATAGCAGCACTTTTGAGTAAATTGAATTTTCCTTCTTCGAATACCGCTGGATGCTTTTCTTTCCCATCTGCTATCATGGAAAATTCTGTTATTTCTTTAAAAGAACGGTAATTATAAACCTTGAAATCAACCAACATATTACCACTCTCCCAGAATGCAAAAATATAAGCACTTATATTCTATCATATTTGTATTATAAAATCAAAATTTGTTCACTTTTTGCAAATCGCGTGTTTATCTTAAATATTTATTCAATTTTAATTATTTGTTTTTAACCATTAATAAAGTTTGGTAGATAGCATTTGGCAGTGTGAAATAAAAGCTGTAAAAACAAAAAAGGAATGAAAAATCTTTTCACCTGGTTTTTGAAGATAGTTATGGAGTATGAAGCTCGTTTGCAAGCTGGTGCGGGATATTATGAAAGAACCGCGAATAGAAAAGCGCAGGGTAGAAAAGGCGTTAAAGAATGCTATTGTCGAATCATATCTTCAGGGTGTATCTACACGTAGGATAAAAGAAATAGTATATAGTTTAGGAGTAGAAAAAATATCAGCGGGGACAGTTTTTTGTACATTTTTATTTTCCCTTTTTTATGCATTTTTATCTTGACTTTTACATTCGAAAGACAATCCAAGATTCTTCGGTGCTCCGCACCTCAGAATGACAAAAAACTCCAACATTCTCCAACCTCGCCAATCTCTCTAACCTTCTAACCTCTCCAACACTCGCTAATTATGTGTAACAACATCTATACATTTGTATATATTACGTTAAATCCAATTTCTTGTGTAGATATATTTATATGTACGTGGCCGGCAGCGTGCAGAAAAATTTTTGGGGGGGTATTGATATGAAAAAGCTTTCTATTAAGTATCTTACAGGCACAGATGCAAATGGAGAACCAGTTTTTAAAAGACAAACATTAAATGTTGAAGATACTGTGGATGTTGTTAAGGCAAACGCTATTGTCCAGATTATTGACAAATACACAAATTATTCCGTAGATAGTGCCATGGTTGTAACTTACGAAGCAGTAATTTAATCGCACGTACGTGCTCAGAATGACAGCAAAAAGGAATGTCATTCCAAGCAGTTCCCTTCTTTTGTCATTCCGAGCGCATGCGAGGAATCTTATTTAAAAAAACACCAAAAATAAATAAGGAGGGATAAAGATGAAAAGGTTAAGTTTGGTTTATAGAAATGAAGCAGAAGGAAAAAGTTTAAGGATCAATATCCCAGAACCAATAGACAATATTGATTCTGCTGAATTAGAACAAGACGCACAAAGTTTAATAGACAACGGGCTTGTTCCAGCAGGATACGTATTTGATGAAGCACGCGTTATTGAAACAAACACAAACGTTGTTCTTGATTTAATTCAGTAAGTAGGTGAATTGTATGCTGTGGGATGTGGTTAAACTTTTTATGATTCTTGTAGAAAGACCAGGAGATGGAGAAAACAAAAAGAAAGAAGTAATAAATTTAATAGACGAAATATTTGACGACTTAAACATCAACATTCCAAGAGAAATGCTTTATGCTATTTTATCTCCTGCGATAGATTACCTGTCTGGTATTTTATTTTGATTAAATAACATTTTGCAGGAGGGGATTATCCCCTCCTGCCTTTTAACAAATATGGTATACTTATGTATATCTTTATATTAATCCGTATGGTGTGTGCTTTTCATATTTTACCGGGGGGTGTCATGGATGGAGATATATAAGAAATATAAAAAAGACGTTGAAATGGTAGCGGGAAGATATTTTAAACGGTATGGTTATAAATGTGACTCTTATGAAGACTTGAAACAAACCATATGTTATATATTACTATGCGCAATAGAAAAATTTGATGGATTGATTTCAATCGTAAAATACAACAGGAAACCACCATATTGCAAAGAAACCCCATTTACGCCATTAAAGATGGAATATATCTCAGGAGATGATGAAAACAACTGTGCATTCAAAGAATTCCAAGGAGAATACATAGTATAAAACACATTATTAGCATAGTTAATGGGAGTGGCATCTTCTCCTTTCTGTCATTCTAAACGAATTGAAGGAGATGTCATTCCGAGCGTAAGCGAAGGATCTTAGATTCCTTACCCTTACAGGTTCGGAATGACAAAAAAGGATTGTCATCCTGAACGCATGTGAAGGATCTTACACATTCGAAAAACAATCCAAGATTCTTCGCACATACGTACTCAGAATGACAAAAAACTTCAATCTCTCCAATCTCTCTAACCTCGCCAACACTTGCTAACACTGTCATTCCGAGGAGCATAGCGACGAGGAATCCTGTCCCTTTATCATCCCAAGACCCATAAGGCGATAGTACCAACAAAACAAAAACCACAGAATATTCTGTGGTTTTTGTACACTTTACAAAATCATTTTTCTACTTTAAATAATGCTTCAACCTTTTATAAAGCCTTGTTATAACAATAATACCAAAACTACCAAAAATTACTATTCTTGAAATCCTTTCTGTCAAAGAAAACATACCAAATCTTTTGGATATATAATATTGTATTAAACTTAAGACAATTATCAAAAATGCCCACGAAAATATATATTTTGCAGATATTGTGTTATCTTTTAAATGGTATTTAACGTTTAATGTGTGGAATAAAAGCAAGAAAAAGTATGAAATAAGTGTTGTTAACGCTGCAACTTCGTATCCAAATATTGGTATCAACCATATATTAAGTATTATGTTTATTAATCCAGCCAAAAATGTTCCTATTGAAATTGAACCAGTTTTTTTATAAAAAAATGCAAAATTAACGTATATAGTGTACAAAAATTGCATATAATATGATGTTGTTATAATAGGTAATATGATTAATGATGCGTAGTATTGCTTTGGTGCCATTATTAAACCTAATTCTGGAACTAACATAAAGATTAATAAGAGAAGTACAACATACAGTTCGTTATAATATGGAATTTTTTTTAATATTTCAACTTTTTTATTCTTGTACATCTTGTCGTAAAACCACGGGACCCAGGCCAAATTCATTGCTCCTGAAAAAATTGTAGGAATTATGCCTAAAGTATATGAATAACTATATAATCCTACTTTTTCTGAGTTAAGGATCTTCTGTATTATTATTCTATCAAACTGAATTAAAATTACTCCTGAAATTCCTGAGAGTATTAATGGAATTGATATTGATAAAGAATACTTCCATGCCTTTAGCCACACAATTTTTTTCCCTTTAAATATTATTGCCAAAAATAAAATTGATGATAATAATATTTTTGAAAGTAGTTCGCCATAAATTCTGCCAAGGTATTTGTTGTTTTTAATAGTTGTTAATAATAAAATTGATAATCCGGTGTTTAGTAAGATATCTATTAAATTTATTAATGTTTTTTGTTTGTATTTTCTTTCAAAAACTTTTATCATTATAAAAAAAATGATTATAGAATTTAGATATCCAGAACTTATTGATAACATTAAAATTTTTGGACGTACATTAAAAAGCTTTGAAAGATTTTGCTTAAAAGAGTATATAAGAATAAATTGTGTTGTAAAGCTTATTAGAGATAGAAATAAAATAGAAGATAAAAAACTTCTAAAATTGTTTTTGAAATCATTTATAGCTGTTCCTATTGAACTGTATATGTATAATGAAGCTAATATTCCAAAGACTGCTGCAAGTGTTTTATAAACTGATACTATACCAAATTCTTCGACTGATAACAATCTAGTAAAAATTGGGATAGTAATCAATCCTATCCCTTTTACTAAAAACTCTGTTGTTATATACCATATACCTGATTTTATTACTATACTATTTTTTAATATTTTGTTTAAAATGCTAACATTTAATATTATTATACCTCCCATTTCAAACTTATAAATATTAGAATTTGCTTTAAATTTTTTATTACTTATCCGACTTTCAAAAATTTATAGTTGATGTCACAATTTTAATAAAACGTACGCGGTTCTGTCAAGAAAATGCTGTAAAAATACCCCTGCACCCCAAAACAGATTAATGATCCGTATCCAAGCATCTCTTTTAGAGTAACCATTCTTTCCTAGTATCAAACAAAATTGTTACAGTTAATCTTAAAAATATTCTATCCTTTGGAAAAGCTCCTACTACTTTAGTACGTCTTTTTAGCTTTTTGTTTATTCGCTTTATCATATTCGTTGTTTTTATTCTTTTCCAATAAAATTTCGGATATTTTATCTTTCTTCTATTTCCGGTTCTTTTGTAATAGTCCGCCCTTACCCGCAACAATGCTTTATATTCCATAACTGTATTCAAAAACCAGGTCAAAAGATTTCTTATTTCCTCTTCACTTTCTATAAGAAATTGTATTATAATATCGTTGATTTCCGCAACTCTGTATCCTTTCTTTATAATAGGTTACCTCACTTTTATTTATTCTAGAATACAAGGTTTTTTATATTTTTACAGCTTTTATTTTACACTACTTATTTTTGCTTTAAAATTTTTCAGATTCTCTTAATCCCTTGTTACCGAAGCAGATTTCTTTATAATTTTGTTCATCAAATTACATTCTTTTTTATGGTCATTCTGAAAATGATAACTGGTCAAAAACTTTGGTTTCCTATTTACTTCCACTAGCTATTTTATATATTTTTTAATATATTAATTATGATTTTTAATCTTTCTATATCTAAAAAAGAATGATTACCAATGAAAAAACCATTTTCATGGATGTAATCTGCATTTTTAAGTTTCCCGTAGATTTCATAATTCATATATTTTATTACTTTATGCCTTGTAAAATTTCCAGCAACAATTGGTCTAACTTCAATATTATTTTCTTTCAGTTTTTTTACTATCATATTTCTTTTTCCTTCTAAATCATTTGTTAATATAATTGGAAATCCAAACCATGAACTTTCACCTATTTCTTTTTGAGTCGAGTAATTTTCCATTTGATTGATTTTATTCACAAAGTAATCTGCGTTTTTTCTTCTATTATGTATAAAAATGTTTAATTTTTTCAGCTGTTTAATACCTACAGCTGCTTCAATTTCTAAAGGCCTTATATTAAATCCTGGCACAATGAAATTGAACATTTCATAAAACTCGTCGATATGCTTGGTATAAATAGAGCTGTTATTTGGTAAATTTCTTGTCCAGCCATGAGCTCTTATTGAGAGCATATAATGATATAACTCCTCATCATTTGTTACCGCAATTCCACCTTCCATTGTTGATATATGATGTGAATAAAAAGTCGAAAAAGTTCCTATTAGTCCAAAAGTTCCTGTGTATTTCCCCTTATATTTTGCCCCCATTGACTCACAATTGTCTTCTATTAATATTAAACCTTTTTCTTTACATATTTTTTTAATCTCATCAAATTCATTGGGATTTCCCAATAAATTTACCACAAATATCGCTTTAGTTTTATCAGTAATTGCATTTTTTAACTCCTTGACATTTATATTTAATGTTTTGAAATCTATATCAACAAACTTTAACTTTAGGTTAAATTGAAAAACGGGATAATATGTTGTACTCCAAGAAACTGCTGGAACTATTACTTCATCACCTTCTTTTAATTTTCCAGAATATACTAACGTAGCTATTGCTAACAAATTTGCAGAAGAACCTGAGTTTACCATAACTGCATATTTGCATCCAAAATATTCAGCAAATCTTTTTTCAAATTCCTTTGTTTTATCTCCCATAGTGAACTTTCGTGATTTAATAACCTCTAGAATAGCTTCTATTTCTTCTCTTCCCCAAGTATCATCGGTTAATTCGTAATAGAAATTCTTCATATTACCCCCCTTTCTTGTGATAATTTTCTAAAAACCATTTGTAAGTCTTGATTAGCCCTTCTTTTAATTCTACTTTACATTTCCAACCTAAATTATGAATTTTTGAAACATCCAATAATTTTTGTAACACTCCTTCTGGCATGGCTGTGTCAAATTCTACATTGCCGGTATATCCTATGATTGTTTTGAGCATACTTGCCAATTCTTCTATGCTAATATCATAGCCGCTTCCCACATTTATATACCCTATTTTTTGTGTATTTTTCATTAAAAATATAGCAGCATCTGCTAAATCTTCAACATACAAAAACTCTCTTTTAGCCTTTCCAGAACCCCAAACTTTTACATAAGGCTCGTTATTTGTTTTTGCTTCATAAAATTTTGTTATTAATGCTGGAATAACATGAGCCTCGTCAGAATAAAATTTATCCCCAGGTCCATAAACATTTGAAGGAATTATACATAAAAAATTAGTATTATATTCTCTATTATAATATTCACACAATTTTAGTCCAACTAATTTAGCTAATGCATAACCTTCAGTTGAAGCTTCCAATTTACCAGAGAATAAATAATCTTCTTTCATAGGTTGGGGACAATTTTCTGGATATATATTAGCGCTACTGAAAAATAGAAGTCTCTTTACTCCAAAATCATAAGAACATTTTATTACATTATTTTGTATCATAGTATTTTCATACAAAAATTCTACAGGATACTTTGTATTTGCCTCTATTCCTCCTACCTTTGCTGCTGCTAAAAATACATATTCTGGTCTTTCTTTTTCGAAAAATTCCCTTGTTGCTTTTTGGTTTGTAAGGTCAAGTTCTGCATGCGTTTTTGTTATTATGTTTGTATATCCAAGTTCTTTTAATTTTCTTACTATTGCTGAACCAACTAATCCCCTATGCCCCGCTACATATATTTTTGAATGTTTTTTCATCTCATTTTCCACCTCTATTTACTTTTTATTCTTTTATCCATTCTCCTCTGTCTTTTTCTTTTAATGCTAATTTTAAATCATATTCTACCATTATTTTTACAAGTTCTTTAAATGTCACCGTTGGTTCCCATCCAAGTTTTTCTTTTGCTTTTGTTGGATCTCCTATAAGTATGTCTACTTCTGTTGGTCTGAAATATTTTGGATCAACTTCTATTACTATGTCTCCCTCTTTTAGTGGTGTTTCATAACTTGTATTTATGCTTTCCGCTATTCCTTTTTCTTCTATTCCTTTTCCTTCCCAGCGAAGTTTAATTCCAAGGCATTTAAATGTTTCTTCACAAAATTCTCTTACGCTGTGTGTTTCTCCTGTTGCTATGACAAAGTCATCTGGTTTGTCTTGCTGGAGCATTAACCACATTGCTTTTACATAATCTGGTGCATATCCCCAATCTCTTTTTGCTGATAGATTTCCAAGGTATAGCTTTTTTTGAAGCCCTAAAAGGATTCTTGTTGCTGCCCTTGTGATTTTTCTTGTTACAAATGTTTCACCCCGTCTTGGTGATTCATGATTAAATAGTATTCCATTGCAGGCAAATATGTTATATGCTTCTCTGTAATTTATGGTTATCCAATATGCATATAACTTTGCCGCTGCATATGGACTTCGTGGATAAAATGGTGTTGTTTCTTTCTGGGGGATTTCCTGAACTTTCCCAAAAAGCTCACTTGTTGATGCTTGATAGAATTTTGTTTTTTTCTCTAATCCTAAAAGTTTAATTGCTTCAAGTAGGCGAAGTGTTCCCAGTGCATCTGCATTGGCTGTGTATTCTGGTGTTTCAAATGAAACTTTTACATGGCTTTGTGCTGCTAAGTTATATATTTCATCTGGTTGGATTTCCTGTAATAAACGAATAAGGTTTGTTGAATCTGTCATGTCGCCATAGTGAAGGAATAATTTTACTCCTTCTTCGTGAGGATCTTTATATAAATGTTCTATTCTTCTTGTGTTGAAACTACTTGAACGCCTTATTATTCCATGAACTTCGTATCCTTTCTCAAGCAAAAGCTCTGCTAAGTAACTACCATCTTGGCCTGTAATGCCCGTGATTAAGACTGTTTTCATAAGATCACTCCTCCAATATCCTTTTCATAATATCTAAATAATTTTCCAAAGTATTAGAAAACATTTTTTCATATGCTGGTTTTCCATATTTTTCATAATATAATCCATCTTTAAAATCTTCAAAAATTTTTTTTAAAGTATCTTGTAAATTATCAGTATATATAAAAATCCCTTTTTCCGAAATAATGTTTTCATTATTTACTATTGTTGGAATACCAAATGATGGCCCCTCAAATTCTATACCTGATGTTTTAAAAAGACCATATGGCAACTTATCTGAAATTATTCCAAGCAAAAAATGTGATTCTATCATTTCTTTCCTAAACTCTTCCTCTGAAACATAATCAATGTAATATTTTACATTAACACCATTTTCTATAGCATATCTTACTACGTTGTAATCAACAACTTTACCCAAAAAGGTTAAAATGTAATCATCTTTTGAAAATTTTTTAAAAGAGTCAATAATCTCTTTATAATTTTTTTTGTCACAATGGACAAACCCTGGAACAGTAAATTTCAAAATAGGCAGTCGTTTTAATAAAAAATTTGATCTAGCTTTAATAATTTGATTTTCCGCTATTCTAAATGGTAAAACATAGACTTTTTTATCAAAATATAATTCAAAATTTTGTTTTAATGTTTCATTTAAAACTACAAATTTATTCATTTTTTTGAAAAATATTCTATCAAAAAAAGTGCTTTTTCTTAACTTGTACTCGAAAAAAAATTTTTTTATTATTTTGTAACTTATAAAATCATTTAAATTGTGAACTACCAGTATCTTTTCCGCATTTCTAAAAGATTTTATCGAATTAAAAATTTTAAACAGTACTTCATTTGATTCCAAAAATATAATTTTTTTAATATTTTCATTGTTTATCACTCCAGATATTTTTTGATAATTATGGAAGGCATTATAGATACGAATCATAGGATTGTTCTTAAAACTAGGTAGATTTTTCAGATTTATAAATCTTATTTTCTCAATAAGATCTGGTCTTGTTTTTTTTAAAACATAATATTTATTTTCGTAAGTTGCTAAAAATAAATTCTTATAATCCAATCGCAATAAAATTTCCATTATACATAAAGTAAATCCATAATGTGTGTCCTCCGTGTAAATTAAAATTTTTTCATCAGTTAACTCCATTATTTTAATATTACCTCCTATAATAGTTTTTTATTTACAAACTAAAAATTTGACAATAACTACTGTATTAAATAAAGCATATAATTCCAACTAAAACTTTCTTTATTTTAACACAAATTAAATAATACATTTAAATGATCATTTTATTTTCATTAAATCAATCCCTATTAAACAAATCTCTTGTGTATACCTTTTCTTTTATATTTTCTAATTCCTTAAACATTCTATTTGCAAGTATTATATCTGAAACTTGCTTGAAGTTTTCTATATTGTTTTCTACTTTCATTCCATTAAATGTATCTTTCTTCAATACTGGTTCATATATTATTATATCGTATCCTTTTTTCTTTAGAATATCCATAACATCTAATATTGCAGAATGTCTAAAGTTATCGGAATCTTTTTTCATTATTAATCTATACACACCTATTGTTTTTGGATTCCTTTTTTCTATCATATTTGCTATGTGCTCTTTTCTGACCTGGTTTGATTCTACAATTGCCCTGATTAACATTTGAGGAATATTGTTATAATTTGCAAGAAGTTGCTTTGTATCTTTTGGCAAACAATAACCTCCATATCCAAAAGATGGATTATTATAATAATTTCCTATACGTGGATCCAAGCAAACCCCTTCTATTATTTGCCTTGTGTTAAGCCCTTTCATTTCGCAAAATGTATCAAGTTCATTAAAGAAAGCTACTCTCATAGCAAGATATGTATTTGCAAACAATTTTATTGCTTCTGCTTCTGTTGGATTAGTAAATAATATTGGAACATCTTTTTTTATTGCTCCTTCTAATAATATATTTGCAAATATTTTTGCTTTTTCTGATTTTGTATCACCAACAATTATTCTTGAAGGATATAAATTATCGTATAATGCTTTTCCTTCACGCAAAAATTCTGGAGAAAACATTATATTATTTGTTTTATATTTTTCCCTCATTTTAAGGGTAAAACCAATAGGAATAGTTGATTTTATTACTATAGTTGCATTTGGATTTATTTTTAATACATCTTCTATTACTTGCTCAACAGAAGTTGTATCAAAATAATTTTTCTCTGGATTATAATCAGTTGGCGTTGCAACTATAACAAAATCAGCATTCTTATATGCTTCTTTTTTATCTAAAGTTGCTTTTAAATTTAACTTTTTTGTTTTAAAAAATTCTTCAATTTCTTTATCTTTTATTGGAGAAATTCTGTTATTAATCATATTAACCTTTTCCAAAGAAATATCTAATATTTTAACTTCATGATTTTGGGCCAACATTGTTGCAAGTGATAAACCTACATATCCTGCTCCTGCTACTAATATTTTCATATTTTATCCCCCTTACAATATTTTCTCAAAATATTCATAGTTAAAATCCAAAAACTTATCATTCATAAAGTGGTTATGAGTTTCTTTAGGAGCTAAATCATAAAAATACTCAATACTTTCTTTAGCAATTTGTTCATAAGATAACAATTCTTTGATTTTTTTTGTACTATTTCTCATTTTTTCTAATATTTCTCTATTTTTAATGATAAATTTCATTTTTTCATATAACTCTTTAACAGAATCACTATAAAGATATAAACCATTACCATCTATAAAATGCGCAGTAGAACCATAATATCTTAAAATTAATGGTGTTTCAACAGCAATTGCATCTTCTATCAAAGTGGTATGAATAGTATTCCAAATAGCAACATCTGACATTTTTAGGATTTCCAAAGTTTCTTTTCTATTTCTCCATCCTAAAAATTTTAAATTTTTCAGTTCTTTTGCTTTTTCTTCGAATTTTTTGTCTAATATTTTTCCAAAAACAATTAGCTCAACTATGTCACTATTCAGCATTTTAAATGCATCTAATATTTTATCCATTTGCTTTTTTGGAGTTATTTTTCCGCCAGTTACAAAAATAATTTTATTCTCACTAACTCCATATTTTTCTCGTAAAGTTTCCTTATCAACTTTTGGAACTTCTAAAACATTTGCACCTATAGGAAGTAATCTAATTCTATCCATAGGAGCTCCTAAATATTTTACTGGAAATAAACATCTTAGAGGAGTTACACCGAATATCAAATCTATATACTTATAATGCTTCTTTAACAAGTTTGTCCAAAAAGCTCTATAATACAAAAATAACCATAGCCTATTTTTTCCAGATATATTCAAATCTGAATGGTTATCGGTAGCTAAAAATATACCATATTTCCTCTTATATTTTATTACCTCCAATATTGAAGGAGAAATTAAACCATGATGAAATATATAATCAGGTTTTTCTTTTTCTAACACACTATATAAGTCTTTAAATATAACAAACCGTCCTCTAAACTCCCACTTAATTGGTAACCTAATAATTCTAATATTATTTTTTTCAATATATTTCTTCGCTCCAATTATTCTTTTTGCTTTATCTACAAAAGATGACATCCTATCTGATGTTACATGAATAACTTCATGACCTAGCAAACTTTGATAAAAAGGAAGCAAATTTTCTTGATAGCCATATTCATCATTATAATATTGTGAAATGTGTAGAATTTTCAATTTATCAACTCCTATTAATTTTTGAAGCCTGAAAATTTTTTATATCTTTTTTGAAAACTAAATGAGTTTTTTAACGCAATCAATAATTTTATATAAAGAAAATAATTTTTAAATCCTTAAAAACTCAAAGCTTTTTTCTTTTTATACTTTCCATTTTTCAAAATATAATTACTTAAATAATATAGCCCATATTCCTTTTTGCCAAGAAGATACAAAATATTCAATTTATAATCCATTGGTGTTAAATTTGAAAATCTATAAATAGGTCACATTCTTTTTAAAATCTTATGTTTTAAAATCAGATCCTATGCATTATACGGGTAATAAGATACAAAAATAACAAAAACCAAAAATTAGAAGGAGTATATCCCCGCATTATGATTTGAATTAAAAGAGGATAAAACATTGAATAAAAGATTATATCGTCATAACTGTTAGTGTAGAAATAATACCTCAAAAAAATTATTTTTGAAAAATATCCAAACAAATACATAAAAATTATTACTCCTAAAATACCAAATTCTACATAGTATTCACCAATATTTGGCCATGCAACACCGCTTGTTAAACCTACTTTACCTAAAGAATTGTATAAAACATTTTTTATTTCAGGTAATGGTTTAGATTTATATAATATCCTTGGAATAACGTATATAAAGGTATAACTCATTTGTTTACCAAATGTATAATTATAATTATCTGGATAATTTTCAACCAAAGCATAAAAAGCTTTGTAAGTATCATTTAAATTTGATATGAAAACTTGAATAATACTATCAAATAAAGAACCTGTGTATTTAATCCTTTCAAATCTTTTCAAACTTCCTCTAATTGATCCCAGAAGTGCAAAAAAAATTAATAAAATTAACAGAATTATAATTAATTTAATAATAAAGAGTTTGTTAAATCTTCTATTAGACTTAGCATGAAATATTAATGGAGCTATAAACATTACCAAAAATATGTACCTAAAACCTAGTGAAAAGAAAGTAATAAATGTAAGACACGTCAATATTATTTTAAATATTTTTCTAAGGGGCAATAGAACCGTCAAATAAAGCCAAGGAGCAATCATAATGTAGGTTAACATATACAAAAAGCCTACATCAGCCTGAACAAGATTTATTTTACCAGTATTTATTAATCCTAAAGTAAGAAAATAAACAACACTTCCCTTAGTATAAAACAACGCAATGGCATTTGAAAAGCTAACCATCCAGAATAAAAAACTAACAAAGACTTTAAAATTAATTGACTCCCTAACCTTTATATTCTGATTATTCCAACTAAATTTTTTCGAAAAACTATTGGATAAGTATCCAAAAATAAAAGAAAAGTAGGAAATGACGTATATTAAAGTTGATTTTCCTAAACTCCCAAAAACATTAATACCAAATAAACTCGTATTTCCGTTAATTGTATCTATAATTGGCGAAATTGAAAATTCTAAAATATATATCAAAGTTACTAAATGAAGTGGCTCAAACAAATAATTTTGTCCGCTGAAAATTGTTAATAAATATATCGTACCAACCATAAATAATCCTAAAATAAGTATTAAAAAATTAGACAGATGTTCTGCTTCGACTAGAAATATAAAAGGGATTAAAAATAAAAAACTTAATAATATCAAAAACAAGAAATATATTTTGTTGATTTTCAATACGCCTATATACATTAAATATTCCCTCCAAGTTTTAGAAAAATTCCAATAATACTTTAGTTCTTACCCCAATTGAATCTTCCAAATAACACTACTTCCAAAAGCATTTCTTAATTTTATTGTAAACACTTCATTAATTTCCCATTGAAACAATCTACTGCTCTTTTGAACATTTACCAGGATCACATATTTCTCAGATATTGTATAATTTTTCTTAAATCATTTTTATACCTATCTAAACTTACTTTATACCTTGAAATAAAAGCATTCTCACTATGTTTTACAACTAAGTCTGGATTTTCATAATATAATTCTAAAGCTTTTGCAATAGAATCAATATCTTTAGCAGGAATTATAAATCCGTTTTCATTATTTTCTACAACACTTCCAGAATTGTAGGTTGTAATTACTGGAAGTCCTGATGCTAAAGCTTCATAAACAACAGTGGCAGAACCTTCCGACAAGGAAGGAAAAACAAACACATCTGCCCAATTGAACAGTTTTTTCATTTCAATTTTGGAAACATGACCTAAAAATTGGACACCTTTCATATATTTTCTTAACTTATTTTTATTGATCGAAATTTTTCCTGCAAAAACCGCTACTATTTTTTCGGCACCAAAACTATTAATTGCTTCCAACAAATACTGAACACCTTTTAATAAACAAACTTCTCCTGCAAATAATATTTTTAATGGTTCTTTTGGTTTTCTTAATCTTCTTTTATGATATTCAAATCTGTTAATATCAACTCCATAGTTTACTACAGTAATTTTCTTTTCAGGAATTCCTAATTTTTTTAAACCAGTTTTTAAATACTCAGATCCACACACAATTAAATCAGCCAAATTCATCTCCTTTTCGTTCCTCGCTGCAAGCTTGCCTACTTCTGGAATTATCAAATTATCCTGCCAACCTGGCCATTTAATTTTTTCTTCTTGTAATATTTCATAATAAAAGTTATAAGGATATCTAGTTTGTTCTAATATACATTTTATATTCTTTGCCTTAGCCACTTCAAAAATTTCAAGCGAAGCCGCATTAAAGCCATAAACTGCACTAGCATTGTAAAAACCAGATTTTACAACTTTCCGACAAAATTTTTTATTATATTTTAAGAAAACCTCTTCTAACTTAATGCTATCTACAGCTCTTTTCCTTGCAATTGTTGCTTTGATACCCAATAGATCAAACGACACTACTTTTTCTCTAGGAATTTTTTCTTCTTTTCTACTCAGGATTTTTTTTAAAAATTCGTTATCTATAATTGTAGAAATTTTGGAAAGTAACATTTCAAAGCCTTTTTTATTACCTATATAAAAATCGGTATAAAACTTCTCTAAAACATTTAACTCTTGGAAAATTCTAGGAACTGCATAATGCATTCTTGAACCTAACATGGCAACTATGAATTTCATTTACACCACTCCTTATTTTTCTATATTACTTTACTATCAACTTGCGCGCAAAAAGCAACTTTATATTTTCTCATTATCAAACAAAATACTCATAAGTAAGTTCAATTAATTGCTTAAGCACTTCAAAATTTTCTCAGAAGTAATTCTATACAAACTCATATATTCATTAAACGCATTATGTTTATTATACAATTTTCTGACTCGTTCTACACAATAGTAAGAATAACTTTTTTTCCCTTTTTCTTTTATCACTTTTATCGCATTCAACAATCCATCTATACTTCCTTTTTCAACGACAAAACCAGTATTACTGTCAACGCTTTCTACACTTCCCCCAGTATTAAATGTAATAACTGGTGTACCACAAGCTAATGCTTCCAAATTAGTTGTTGGAAAGTTATCTTCTAAAGTGGGATTTACAAAAACATCCGCAGAGGAATAAATTTTAACTAATTCTTTAACACTATTAGTTTTGGTTATTCCTATAATATTATCAGTAAGTTTTTTAATTTGTCTTTTGGTTAATCCCACCATTACAATTATTTCATCTTTTTCTAATTTTTGTGCTAACTCAATAAAATATTTGTATCCTTTCCTTTTTTCCCAGACATTTGCTATACCTAATATTATAAATTTCCCTTCAAGGTTATATTTCTTTCTAAAATCACTCTTAACAGGTTTAAAAACTGTCAAATCAATCCCATTATTTATAACTTTAACTGGATATTCCTTTAAAAATGACTGTCTAACTAATTTTGCAAGCCAATTAGAAGGAGTAACAATGATCATGTTTTTAACATCAGTAAAAATTTCTTTCTTCTTTAAATAATTATGTTTAGAGTTACTTAATAAAATACTTTTAGGATATTTAGTTTTTTGAGGACATTTATAACAACCTGTTTTCCATTTATCACAATTAACATAATCAAAGTACGAACAATGACCTGTAAAAGCCCAGCAATCATGCAAAGTCCAAATAACTGGTTTATTAGCTGTTTTTAAATAATTAAATAATACTTCTATATTGACATAATACCCATGTATATTATGAAGATGTATAATATCCGGATTCAAGTTTTCTACTTTGTTAATAAATTTAATAGTTGCTTTTTTAGATCCAAATCCATGCTTATCAAAAATTCGTGTTTTCAAAACATGCATATACACATCGAAGCTAGTTCCTATTTTAATAGCGTTATCAAAGTTTTTGTATAAATTTCTTCCACATGCAATATAACTTTCATGACCATTTTTAATTAGAATATCATGGATTCCAGCAACTATTCTTCCAGTGCTTCCAATTCCACAAACAGAATTTATTTGAAGAATTTTCATGATATTTTCCCCCACACTACTCTATTTACATAATCTGTATACGATAAAATTATTCTCAACACTTTTTCTGAAACGTTTGGTACATTGTAATCATTGACTAATTTTATTGTATCTTTTTTTTGAGTTTCTAAAATCTTCAAACCTTGTAGTATTCTCTCTTTTTTTAAACCAACCATCATCACCGTACCTTCTTCCATCGCTTCTGGCCTTTCATGAGCTTCTCTAATGTTTAATGATTTTAATTTCAATATTGATGTTTCTTCACTTATCGTACCACTATCACTTAAAACTGCTTTCGCATTAATCTGAAGTTTAATATAATCACTAAAACTTAATGGTTTCAAAGTTTTAACCAAGGGATTAAATTTTATTCCCTTTTTCTCTATCATCTTTCTTGTTCTAGGGTGAGTACTTACTATAATCGGCAACTGGTAAATTTCAGCAATTGCATTTAAACTCTCTATTAAGTTAAAAAAATTTCTTTCGGAATTTATATTTTCTTCTCTATGTGAAGATACAACAAAATATTTATCACTCTCAAGATCTAACCTATCAAGTATATCTGAATGTTCTATTTTTTCCATATTTTTCATAATTACTTCATACATTGGGCTTCCTGTTACGATTATTCTATCCGCAGGAAATCCTTCTTTTATTAAATATTCTCTGGCTATATGACTGTATGGTAAATTTACGTCTGCTATGTGATCAACTATTTTTCTATTTGTTTCTTCAGGAACCCTTTGGTCAAAACACCTATTTCCTGCTTCCATATGAAATATTGGTATGTGTCTTCTTTTAGCAGCAATAGCTGATAAACAACTATTAGTATCACCTAAAACTAAAAACGCATCTGGTTTTTCTTTTTCTAAAATTGGATCTATCTTAATTAAAATGTTTCCTATGGTTTCCATTGGATTTCCTGTTGCAGCATCTAAAAAGTAATCTGGTTTTTTTAAATTTAAATCTTTAAAAAAAACTTCATTTAATTCATAATCATAATTTTGCCCAGTATGCACCAAAATATGGTCAATAGCTTCACACTCTTCTAATTTTCTTATTACTTGCGACAATCTTATAATTTCTGGTCTCGTTCCTACAACAGTTATTACCTTTAGCTTTTTCATACGTTAAACCTCCAAATAATATGTATCCGGTTTTTCGGGATCAAACAGTTCATTTGCCCATATTATGGTTACTAAGTCTGTACTCCCAATATTTTCTATATTATGCGTATAGCCAGGTGGAATATCTATAACTTCCAATTTGTCACCACTC
This sequence comes from Thermosipho sp. 1070, assembly GCF_001682135.1. Taxonomy (NCBI): domain Bacteria; kingdom Thermotogati; phylum Thermotogota; class Thermotogae; order Thermotogales; family Fervidobacteriaceae; genus Thermosipho; species Thermosipho sp. 1070. Next base: position 840,186 of record NZ_CP007121.1, read on the forward strand.
ACATAATATTTTATAACTTTGTCGGAATTTATTTTTCTTAATCTTATAACTCCCTTACCACTCACTACCAAAAATTTTTCATTTTTAGTATGATGCCAGTGATTACCTTTAACTACACCGGGCTTAATAATATTTACAGAAATTTGGCCTCTGTCAATTGTTCTAATAAATTCTGTAAAAGAACCTCTGTGATCAATGTTCATTTTTAGTTCATAACTAAACTTATTTTCAGGTAAGAAGCTTAAATATGTACTATATAATTTTTTAGTAAATTCATCTGACATATCAGGAATATTTTTTTCTTCCCTGCTTTTTTTAAATGAATATAATAAATCTACTATTTCACCAAGTTTCTTCGTATATTTCACAGGTACTTCGCAAAATTTACCACGTTTAGTTTCTCTACTTTCCAAAGCATTTATAAACTCATTAACCACATCATCTATATAAACTAAAGTCAAAACAACATTTGGATCATTAACCTTTATAGGTAAATCTCTAGAAATATTATAACAAAAAGTAGCTATCGCACTGTTGTAATTTGGTCTTGACCATTTTCCAAACACATTTGGTAATCTGTATATGAGAACCTTTGCTCCGGTTTCTGCACTATAATTGAATAGCAAATCTTCCCCTGCTTTTTTACTTTTTCCATACGGATTATCTCTTTCCGCTTGTATGGAAGATGTCATTAGAATTGGAGACTTGTTATTATATTTTTTCAACAAATTTAATAATTCAGATATAAAACCAAAATTACCTTCCATAAATTCTTTTTCATTTTTCGGCCTATTTACCCCGGCCAAATGGTACACAAAATTACATTCCCTAGCGTATTTTTCCAACAGGTCTTTGCCTGTGTCTTTATCATATTCAAAAATTTCCTCGTAACCCCTATTTTTTAACTCAACAACTAAGTTTTTCCCTATAAACCCTTTTGCACCAGTTACGAGAATTTTCATGCTATTTCACTCCAAACTCTTTCAAATCTTCTTGAATTTCTCTTAAATTTAATAGCATTTCCGTCAATTCTTCTTCATTTAGTCTATAGGTATTATGGGAGTTATATTCTTGTGTTTGTGTTATTACTTCGTCACCATTTTCAAAGTATTTATCATAGTTCAAGTCTCTTGTATCAGCGGGTATTCTAAAATATCTACCTAAATCAATTGCTCTTACCATTTCTTCTCTTGTAACTAATGTTTCATATAATTTTTCTCCGTGTCTTGTCCCAATTACTTTTATTTCATGTTCAGGTCTATTCAACATTTTCCTTATAGTATCAGCTAATAACCCTATTGTTGCAGCTGGTGCTTTTTGAACAAATATATCTCCACTCTTACCTTTTTCAAAAGCATATAATACTAAATCTACTGCTTCATCTAAACTCATCATAAATCTTGTCATGTTCGGATCAGTAACAGTTATTGGATTATTGTTTCTAATTTGGTTAATAAATAATGGAATGACAGAACCACGTGAAGCCATAACATTTCCATAACGTGTTACACAAATAGTAGTTCCATTATTTATCCTTGATTTTGCAATAGCAATTTTTTCCATTAATGCTTTGGTCATTCCCATTGCATTTATAGGATAAACTGCTTTATCTGTACTTAAACAAATAACTTTTTTTACCCCAGAATTTATTGCAGCATTCAAAACATTCTCTGTTCCCAAAATATTAGTTCGTACTGCTTCTATGGGATAGAATTCGCAAGAAGGGACTTGTTTCAACGCTGCTGCGTGAAATATATAATCTACACCTTTAAATGCATCTATTAATGATTCATAATTTCTCACATCGCCTATATAAAATTTTAATTTTGGATTTTTATAATATCTTCGCATATCATCTTGCTTTTTCTCATCCCTTGAAAGTATTCTTATTTCTTTGATATCAGTGTTTAAAAATCTTCTTATTACAGCATTTCCAAATGATCCAGTCCCACCTGTTATTAGTAATATTTTATTTTTAAACATTATCGCACCCCTTTATATTTTTATCTTCTAATACATTATTCAAAATACATTCTAATCTTTTAAAATAAATATCTTTACTAAAATATTTTTTATAAAACTTCTTTGCATTCTCAGAATATAATTTTCTTAGCTTTTCATCATTATACAACTTTAAAATATTATTTGCTAACGTTTTGTAATCTTCCGCAGGCCCACATAATCCACAATTTGCTTTTTCTATAATCTCTTTGGTTTCTCCCTCAATTGCTCCAACAATTGGTTTTCCTGCAGCCATATAAGATTGGACTTTCCCGGGTAATGTGTAAGAAATTATTTCATTTTTTTTCAATGTTACCAAACATGCATCAGCCATTTCATAAAACTTTTTCATTTCATTAACTTTGTGAAAGCCATGAAATATAACATTTTGTAATCCTAAATCTTTAGATAATTTTTCTGCTTTTTCTCTCTCTGAACCATCTCCTACTATATGAAAAACTATATCATTATACCTTTTTAAAATCTCAGCAGCTTTTATTATAGTATCTATACTTTGCATTTTACCAATATTTCCCGCAAACAACAAATTGAATTTATCATTAATTTTCTTACTACTATCATTAACATTTTCATAAATACTTTCGGCATACATAGGTAAATATATTAGATTAGAATAAATACCATGGTATTCGTTAAAATATTTTTTAAACGAATAAGAGCTCATTAATATATAATCTGCCCGTCTATATATCCAGTTGCTTACTTTCGATAATATCTTATATATAACATTGTCCGGTTTCAAATTAACTGTTTCCAAGCTCGCGGGCCATAAATCGAAACAGTAAATTATAAACGGTTTTTTTGCCAGTTGTTTGAGCAACACACCTGCTATTACTTGAGTAATGGGAGATGTTTGGTGTCCTATGATAATATCAAAATCCTTTTTCACAAACAATGCCCTTAAATAAGAACTAATAGCAAAACTTATATAATTCAAAGAAAGCCTAAATAAACTTTTACCTCTACTTATCAATGGAACTCTTAGAATTTTTACTCCATTTATAATTTGCTTTCTGTTCTTGAAAAATCTGTAATCTTTTAATATTTTTCCTTGAGGATAATTAGGTAAGCCAGTAAGAACCGTTATGCTATGCCCCCTTTTTGATAACTCAAAAAAAACATCATTGATTCTAAATTGCTCTGGATAAAAATGCTGAGTAACTAATAATATATTCACTTCGCTCCCCTCATTCCCAAAATCGTTTCTAAGGTTTGAAGTAATATTTTTAAATCAAGGAATATATTTCTGTTTTTTATGTAATATAAATCATATTCAGTTTTTATTTTGTAATCTTCAAGCGTTGTTGTGTGTTTGTAATTTATTTGAGCCCAACCAGTTATTCCTGGTTTTAGATTGAGTCTGTAATTATAAAATGGAATTTGTTTATTCATTCTTCTGTGAAATTCTATCATTTCTGGCCGTGGACCAACTACACTCATATCGCCTTTTAATACATTTAAAAATTGTGGAACTTCATCAAGCCTGACTTTCCGTATGATTTTTCCAATTTTTAAAGGTCTTTGTTCTATTGCCTTATTTGGATTTTCAGGGTCAACAGCTCCTTCTTTTAAAGAGCGAATTTTTATAAGAGTAAAATATCTCCCCTTTTCTCCAACCCTCAATTGTTTAAATATAACTGGCCTTCCATCTTCTATAAGTATGGCAATTGCCGTTATAAGCATAAATGGGGAAAATATAATTAACCCGAGTATTGATCCAAATATATCGAGTATTCTTTTTGCAGGTGATTCTTTTGTATTTTGAAAAGCTATTTCATAATAATCTTTGAACTTTATTGCAACTTCTATTGGAATTCTTTTTAGTATTTTTTCAACAAGATTTGGAAGATATTCTATTTCGTATTTTTCCTTTAGCTCGTTTAACTGATTTTTTACGTATTTTTCTAGTTCCTGGTCAGCAACTAATACAGCATCATATTGTGCAATTTTACTTTTAAGCACTGCTGGAGATGGATTTAAAAACTCAGAAAAAATAACTTTTCCTTGTGTTTTTTTCTCAATCTCCTGTAGAATATCTTTTAATTCATCTTTTCTCCCTATTACAAGGTATCTTTTCCGAGAAGTATTTTTTATTAATATTAGATATTCTATTTTATGCAATATCGGAATAGTTAAAAGCAAGATTATAAGGTTATAGATGAAAAACCAGCGGTTTAATATTTTATCCATTAATGGATAAAATATTAATATTCCAATAAATCCTATTACTATCCCTGCAAAAACCCTTATCAATTGTTCGTTGTAATCTTTTAGATAATCATAATCATAAACCCTAAAAGCATATATTCCCATCCATATTATAACAGAAAGGAAAACAGAAGAAAACACAGAAGAAGTTAAAAAGTAGTTAAAAACCATTATTAAGAAAAGGTCTATTAAAATTATTATTCTTGAAAAATTCACCTCAATTCCTCCAAATCATACAATATATGCAATCCAATTATATCACAATAAAAACGCGTTTTCCATATAAAAAAATGGATGTTTATATAAATTTTAAAACAATTTTAAAAAAATAAGTTTCTAAAATTAACACACATTTCTATTTAATATACGATTTTTATCATCAAAAATGGACATTTTATTTAAAATACCCATATCCCACAGAAGTTTTTGCACCCACACCATGGTTTTCCAACGCCTTTTTAAATAATTTTAAAAGGCTATTTCCCATAATCTTATAATTTTCCATATTTTTTTTAGAACCTATTATAAATTTAAATTTAGTATTTTCTACTGTATAGAAAAATATAGGCTTAGGATTTAAATTATCACACGGTGCACTTTTTCCCTCGTAATATTCTTTGTAATGAACATTTATAACATCACGTTTTATATTTATCCTATCAATTGGAAATGCATCGAAAAATAGTACTTCACCCTTATTCTCTTTATCTCCAAAAATTTTACAAAATTCTTTATCTTTCAACGCTTCATCTTCTGATGAAAAAAAGTTTAAAATAACATAATTTCTCAACATACCTTTTAGCGCCTGACCAGGTATGTATGGCAATCCATATATATGATGCAAAGTCATAGACGTTTCACACACAGATGGTTCACCTAATCCAACTATCATTCTCCACTGAATTTCCTTTTCAAATGATTTTAAATCCAAAGAAAGCTCTTCTATTTTACCATAATAATCCTTTTTTAATTTCTTTATAAGCTTGCTAAACACTGTAAAATCAAAATTATTTATTATTTTCTTATCAAATTTCTTTTCTTTTGAATGTTTTTTTAATATGATGAACTTATTCATTAACAAATTAAAATTATCAATCTTTTCATTATTTAATTTAAAAATTTTTAAAGTATCTATAGGTAAAACAAATTCTCCTTCCTCTTTGTTATTATTTTTTTTATTATTCTTCATTATTTCCATCACCTCTATTTTTATCTTCCTCATCCTCTATAAGTCCTTCTGCAAACCTTCTAAGCCAATTAAAAAAAGCCAAAACTTCATAGGAAAGGGCCATGTATTCAGAAGACTCCAACATTGTAACGGTCTTAACTAATCCATCAAAATTTTCTATTTTACTTGCGTCTTTTAATATCCTTTTTTCATCTCTTTTTAGCCAATTTAAAATATTTTCTCCAATTATGTCATATGCCTTACTTTTCGCCTTTTTAGAAAGTATAAAGGCAAATGTTAGTCCCAATCCGTTTGTTTTTATAAGCATGGGAATCTTTTTTACATAGGATTTATACTCTCCTTTTTTATTGCCAAGAACATTTATGGCATTTTCAACACATTTAAATGCAAATTGGGCCCTTCCATGCTCAAGTGTTTTTAAACTTTTTTTCTCATTACTCATTGTTTATCACCTTCAGTTTTCCATACTTTTAATTCAGAGATTCCCTTTCCAATAGTTGCATTTCCACCTATTTGTATTATCTTTGGTAGGTTTTTTTCAAAAAAATTCATCACAAATTTTTCTTCTGAAAACTTTTCATTTTTCATTAATTCTTTTAAAATTTTTTCCTTTTTATCCTTTTTCAAAAAAATCGGACTTGCCATGCAAAGAAAATACATTACAGTTTCAGAAGGCAAATATTCTTCTGTAAATAGCGCACTACCCTCTACTGTACCCGTTTCAGGGTTAATCTTTATCCTTGTTATAACCTCTGTTGAAAGATTTACAAAATCCCCAAAAACATCATCTGGAAGGATAACAAGTTTGTCTTTTATTTCTTCTATATTGAGTAATTTTGAAAGCCATTCTGCAAATTCTTTTGTATCTTCACTAAATTCAACTTCAAAGGCGTATTCTTCAAGAATTACTTTTTCTGAAATACATAGCTTTTCACGATTTGAAACTGTTAATTCTTTTAATTTCTTTTCTTCATCGAAAAAGTATTCTTTAATACCGCCTAATGTTTTTGATATTTCCAAATCCTTTTTAAACCTTTCCAAAACCTTTGGAGATGTAATATATGCATATACTCCCTTTACCGATTTTACGGGAAATAGTAAAATTCTTGCATCTGTAAATGCAATAGAGCTTGCATGTACATCTCCACTTTCTGGACCAAAAACCAAGGATATAATATCATCTACTCCATATTTTTCTAATTTATTTTCTTTTTCCAAATCCTCAAAGGATTCTCTAATACACCCCTTTATAGATGATGATTCAATTTTAGGGAATTTTGTATGTCTTTCACGCTGGATAGGCAAATCAACTATTCCCAAATCTTGTCCACTTCCCGCATGAAGTGGTGTAACAACTTTTAAAAACACAGGTTTTGCAATTTTGTACATCTTTATTCCTCCTTTTTGATTCTTCTTAATTTTGACAAATTTTTATAACTTTCTTTGAATTCATTCGTAAATTTCTCACTATTTAAATACTTTTCGTATTTATCGTGATCTTCAAACACTTTATATATGTATATTTCATCCCCATCTTTAAAATAAAAAATGCGATTCTGGTTATTTCCGTCATCATACACCAAATGTCCTGACTTATCTTGTGTCTTTGAATTATAATTTTCAAAAAACTTACTTTTTAATATGCGCATTATTTCTTTTTTGTTTTTTATATCTTTATAAATTTCATCTGTAGCATAAAAATATACAAATTGACCCTTATACCTATTAAACAATATCCTACCTATTGGACTTAAAAAGGCAATATCATCAACTATTTCCACTAAACCACTTTTTTCCAATTTTTCGCAGGCTCTATAATTTTCAACCTTTAATTTTTGATAACTTTCTATACCATTTTCAAGTTTTATTATTAATTCTTCATATTTTTCAAAAAGATTATAGTCAATCTTCAAAGGAATTTGAGGAATTCTTATTAATTTATTAGACTCTTCGTGAATATAGTATATTTCACACTCGTTAACAACGGCCATAATGGTTAAATATGGTATTATTCCCTTATATCCCCCCGTTATATTAAAAATTAAATTCTCATAATAACCTCCTGCGATATTTTCAATCTTTCCTATTAAATTATTAAGTCCTTCTACAAAATTTTCATTTACATTAAGTGATTTAACCAAGTGAATTTTAATTTCAATATCACTATTTTCAACATACTCTTCAAATATAGTTTTTATAATTTCTGCAGATAAATATGATAAAATCGTATCTGTTGTTAACAAATAAACTTTTTTATTTTCATCTTTATACTTTTTTGATATTTCTAAGATACTTTCAATTTCTGCAGAAGCTTTTTCAAAATTTTCGTCGTCTTTCAAATACTCTAAAACTCCATCTTTTATCTTTCTTATTTTTCTCTCATAATATTCCCAATCAGAATAGCTCTTATCTCTTAATTCATCATAATAATTATATAATCCTTCTTCTTCCTCTAATACATTGGTAATAATAGATGTCCCCACCATTGAAATTACCTTTTTCATATCGTTCCCCCTTTCTAGCTTAAATCTTAGCTAAATACGATATTCCAAACCCCTGTTTTTGATAAATTTCTGAAATTGCCTTTTTATGAAATTTCCTGATTAAATCTTTAACATCACCTTTTAACAACTCAAAATAATACACACTTCCTGCAGGAACAGCTTTATACAATGGTTTGGCCCTTCTTTTTTTCATATCAAAGCCGCCCACTATTAAAGGTCTTCCAACAACTGCAGCTAATAATTTTAAATGAATATTTTCACTCTTATATTCAAAGTTTTCTTCACTTATAAAAGAAGGAATCCATCCTTTTTTAAATATTGCAGGAGTAGTTAAAACAACCTTAAAAAATCTATCAATTTTTACATCAAATCTTTCCAAATTGTTTTCAACTACTTTATATTCAGCTGCTTTTGATTCACCACCAAGCTTTAAAAGCCCTTTTTTTGGGATAGATAACCCTTCAAATTCAACCACAATACTTACATCATTCAACCTTTTCATATCTATCCTATACAGTGCACTCTCAGCACTAACATGGGTTTCTTTTGAGCGGGCAATACCTATCTTTGGTTCATCCATTATACCAAGTTCACTATAATAAATTTCTTTTTTTCCATTTATATAATCTTTAAAGTACTCATCAGATAAATATAGATTTTTTTTATTTTCTACCTTACCTTTTGCAACCAAAATTTTTGACAAATTTGGATAATTTGAAAAAAACATATTATTTACATCTTGCAAATCTAAAACTATCGCTTTTTTATCATTTGAATCTTTTGAAACAACACAATCCAAAGGCATTGGAAAAAGTAAATAATGCTTATTTTTTAAAATTATGTTTGTTATTTTCAAATTTTTGGTTGGGTCATCTTCTTTATTTGCGTACTCAAAGGTATCCATATTATTTGCAAAATATAGTGTTCTTAAGGCACCGTATATTACAGAAGGATACGGAGGAAAAATTCCCTCTCCCCATGTATCCTCACCTTTAAAAAAAGTCTTTGAATTTCTAAAAAAAAGTGTATCTAAAGGTGTTATTTCAATTATCATTTAATTCACCTACCTCTTTTGAAAGAAAATTTATAATGTTTAGAGTAGATATAAAGTTTTGTAAAGAATAAGATTCTACAAACAAATCTAATAATTTATCACTTAACTCTTCAATTTCATTTGATTTTAAAGATACTCCATTGGGATTTGAAGCTCTCTTTAACAATCTTTTACATTCTGATTTGATGAATTTCTCGTTTACATCGTATTTAAACCTCCTGAGTTCATCAGCTAATGCTTTTGTAAAAGTGCTTGAAAATTTTTTATCAATTATACTTTTGACAATATTTTTTATGATATCAACTGTGCTTTTATCATTTAAATACCATTTGTACTTAATTTTGTGTATTTCACCAGAACGTTTTAATACTGCTATGGCAAAGGCATCTTTTTTATCTTTTTTATCTTCTTTTGCTTCCTTTTCCATTTTTCTTGCCCACTTTATTACCTCAGAAAGTGGCATTTTATAATGTGCAATAGCAACTCCCATAGAAGCAGAAGATTTATTTCTGTTTTTTACATTTTTAATTTCTTCAAATTTTGGAAAAAAATCCCTTAGATTTTTCATAACAAAAAGAAGATGATCAATGTTTACAAAAGAAAGCACATCATCTCCTCCAGCATAAACTAACTCGCCTTTTCCTTCAATTATTTCTTTTGTCTTGTCTGTATATTCTCCCAGCTTTTTTGAAAGTTCCAAATGAAAATCTCTAAGATGTGATTTATCAGACAAAAACTCTCCTGATAACCACTTCCCCATTGAATCTCCATCAAGCATAACAATAGCATAATACTTTGATGGAACACCGTATTTCTTATAAAGGTTATTTAGGTATTTTTTGGCTTTTTCTAAATTTTCGTCGTCTTTATAATGATCATATTTTATTAAATGCTCTTTTCTTAAATTCTCATCAAAAAAAAGTTCTTCGTCAAAATTTTTGAAAAAATCTTTGTATTCTTTTATTTCAACTTGTGTTAATTTTTCTACCCAACTCAAAGAAGCTATTTTGGCAGTTGAAGAAAATGAAGAGCTTTTGGTTTTATAAAACCTCTTAATAAAACATATACCACATAAACTTTCTCCTTGATTTAATCTAAATTCATTTATTTCCTGTGCCTGAAAACTTATATTTCTTGGCTTTTTATCACTTTTTCTGTAAAATAAAGCTTCTCTTTGACCACACACAGAACATTTTCTATAACTTTCAACGCAATCTAAAGAGTTTTGTCTAAATCTTTTAATATTCTTTATTGATCCTAAATAACCCTCTATCTTTCCATACAATTCAGAATAATCACTTTCCTCATACGGTAAAATAACCCAATATATCTCAAGAAAATTTTCTATCTGCTCAAAAAAAATCTCAGAAATATCAAAATTTGCATATTTTTTCACTATATCAAAAGAAAGTTTTTTTAATTGATCCTTTACCTTATTCTCTATATCCATTCCTATCCCCTTTGGATCATCACTTTCGATAATAGCTATAAACCTATTGGGTTTTGATTTTATTTCCTTGTGTGGGAATATTATTTTACAAGTTTTAACTTTTTCTTCTAAAGCATATATTGCATATTCTATTAAATCTGAAAGAATTTTACTTCCTGCCCACAAATCATGGGTTTTCCTAGCTTGTGCTATAAAAGATTGAACAGGTCCTATCGTAAAAAGAAAAAGATATTTTTTCATCCTAACACCTCTCTTATAAATTCTTCGCTTCTATCTATACCTTCAACATCTTCAGACAATTCTAGCTGAGTAACAACAGGTATAAACTTATTATCTTTTTCCACAACACTAACGTACACAGGGGATGCAAGTCTTTTTCCGTTTTTTGCATACCCTGTAAAATCTGAATTGTGATTATGAGAAGCTGTACTGATCTTTCTCAAAAGCTCATCATAATTATCATACTCTTTTCCAAATTCGATAAATCTTATATATGGATATTTATCTTTATCTTTTTTCTTATAAAAATTTGTTTTTATTCCTGCGCCTTTATCGTTTTTTTCTACCTCAAACTGTCCATTTTGATTTATCTTTTTCATCAAATTTACTATTTTTTCTAAATCAATATACTCATTGTAATTAAAATCTTCACCATCAAGTTTGACTATTTTAAAACTTCCAAATCCTCGTCTTGTTCTTCTACCAACTCCCCCCAAAATTGATATTAAAATAAACAAGTCTTTTATAGTTGTTACTAATTCTTCGTCTTTCTTCCAAAATTTCATTTCAACATTAAAACTAGTTTCATAAGGAATGAATGCTTTACGTTTAAACGTTTTTTTATGAGGTAGAACATATTCATATTTTGTTTTTCCATTAACACCTACAATCTTTATAGAAAATTTACTTTTCCCATCATCTTTTCCTACTCCACCAAATATATTTGCCTCTTTTTTTCTTAGAGTATCAATAGATAAATGCCCATTTAGAGTTCTCCACCAAAAGCGCATTATTCCTTTAAAAGATGGCGGGCGAACTTCTGGGTCTTTAGTTGCACCATAACAAATCATAGGTGTTATAACTATACATTTAAAACTTAGATTTTTATACATAAAACAATTACCCCTTTCAAAATTTGTCTATTTTAATAAAACAATGTCAACACAATTGATAATTTGTTGTTTTTATGTATAATAATTGCTTAATAATTATAACAATTATTTAAAACAATCGCAACAATTTGCTAAAAACAACATGGACTTAAAAAGTAGTTTTCCTAGAATTACTGGAGTTTATTGAAATTCAATTTCAATTTTCTCTATCTTTCTTGTTGTTATTTCAAGTAAACAAGGCGGGGCGTTGGGATGGCAATATTATTTTCGACACCGTCGACAACTTCGTCAGGGCTTGACAGTGTTCGACAAAGGACAAAGGGCTTTACAAATTGAGAAATTTGTATTTTCCCGAAAATTTTAGTTTTATTCCTTTTGTAATTATTATTTTTCGTTCTATGAATGTGTTTAATATGGAATATGCGGTTGTTCGTTTTATATTGTTTTGCTGTAAAATTGTTAAGAATTCGTCCCTGCTTCCCGTGAGGTCTTTGAGTAATTCAAAAGCTTTCTTTTGGAGTGGTGTAAGTTTTAATTCGGTTAGGTATTCGTTTGTAATTTTCTTTATTGTAAGTATTGTATCTTCTTTTTTGAGAATATCTTTTTCTATGTTCTCAAAAATGACTTTGGAAAGCATCCATAAAGCGTCTCTGGGATTTCCATCGGCAAATTCGATTATTGGATCAAGGGATTCTGATGGGATGATATCTATAAATTTGTGAATTCTTCTTAAAAGGAGTTCTTTTATGTCGCTATCTGTCAATTCTTCAAGGAGTATTATGTCCTTGAAGATATTTTCCAAATTTCCAGATTCGTTCCATCTTAGTCGATCAAATTTGTATTCTCTGTATATAGAATAAGGTAATGTCATTATTGTGATTATGTTTTCAAATAGAAGCTCATTTTTTAGGGCATCAACTATTTGAAGGGTATCACTTTTACTTTCTTTATCTAACTCGTCTATAATAAGTGCAAATTTTCCTTTTACAGAGACTATTTTCCTAAGTAGCTCTCCAAGTTTTTCTTTTGCAGCAAAAAAGTTAAACCTTGGCGTTTTGCTTTTTTGAAGATTGGTATTAGCAGATCCGTATAAGCTTATGCCAAGAGAAAATACTTTTACCGTAGAAACTTCCTCAATCACCCATTCTTTTGTTTCTTTTGCAAACTTTGAAAGTTTTTTGTCTTTTTCCAAGCCTTTGGATAAATTATAGAGAAGATCATACAGTATACTTTCTACAGATTCTCTAAAGGTTAGTGTAATGCGTTGTGAAAAAACGTTTTCACATTTTATGAAATTGAGTACCGTTGTTTTTCCTATGCCAGTTTCTCCAGATATTCCAAAGATGCCAAAGGGATGATATTTTATAATATTATTCAAGTATTTAATTTCTTTGCTTCTGTCAACCAATAAACTTTTTTCTTTTAATTCAAGTGGTTTGTCTACTATGTATTTTATAACTTCTGAAAGGCCCACAACAACACCCCCCCGTTGGTGCTTTAAACAAATTATATCATATTCGACACAGTCGACAAGTTCGTCAGGGCTTGACAGCATTCGACAGGTTGGAGAAATTGGAAAATGTTGGAGTTTTTTGTCATTCTGAGCGATATGCGCGAAGAATCTTGGATGATTTTCCGAATGTATAAAATCCTTCCTCACTTCGTTCCTCAGGATGACATCCTCCCAAATTTCGCTAGGGTGATAAGAAAAAATTTTGAAACACTCCCAGAGTATTTTATTATATTTCTGTATCTATTTTGTGCTTTTGGATTAATCTCTTACTATTTTTGAAACAGGCCCACACTTTAAAACAAAAAGAATTTTATAAATAATAATATTTGATAAACAAAAATGTGACATATTAATTGCTTTTTTCTATTGTTATGATATTGCATAAATTGTATAATATAACTTGAAGTTTAATTAAAATCTGCAAATATCTCTTATTATCAAATATTTATATTAAAAGGGGGGAGAAACTATGAAAAAACTTATAGTATTATTTTTTGTATTTGTATTTTTATTATTAGTTACTCATGGATTCTCACAACAAAATGTGATTAAAAAAAGGTTCAACTATTATTTACGGCTCAGAAGATCAAAAACTTACCCCAGGCAATGGAGGCGGAGGAATAGGAAGTTCGTTTATTTGGATAGGTGTTTATTTAGTGCAAAGATTTGTTGAACACACATACAGTGAAGTTGAGTCAAAGGTATTTAATTACGTTAAAGAATTTTTAGCTTATAGCTGGAATAAAGCTTTTGAAAAGGCTAAAATGTTTTTTAAAAGATACTATGAATTTTTAAGACAAAGCTATCCAGATGCGAAAATAGATGCTGATTACAGTTTGAAAGAAAAATAATTTATATCATCTAAGGGGGGTAATATGATCAAAGCAAATACGTTTCTTAGTCTTAAGATATTAATTCTTATTCTTGTTTTTGTAGCTATTTTTGGATTTTTTTCATCTAAAGTCTTTGAGCTTTATTTTTCTATTCTTGGTATAATACTTATTTTAAATTTTTCACTAAACACAAACAAACTACTCAGTAATAGTATATTATTTCTCTCAATGCTTATATGGTTACCCATTGGTTTAAAGGTAAATTTTGATTTATTTGGCTTGGCAGCGCCATTTTTGTTCTCCAGCTTAACCTTGACATTAAGAGAAAAAAAGGAAAAAATCATATGGGGAATTTTTGCTATAGTTTTATTTTTTGAAATGGTTGCGTTAGATATACAAGTTTCAACAGCTTTCCTTTATATATTCATAGGCATAATTGTTCCTATGGTAAGAGAAAATTGTAAATAAAGACTTCTAAAAAAGAAATGAGATTCTTTTTTTGTCATTCTGAGGAGCAGAATCTAAGATCCTTCGTCACTGCGTTCCTCAGGATGAGAAAGGGACAAGATTCCTCGCGTACACTCGGAATGACAAGAAAACTCCAACCTCTCCAACCTTGCCAACCTCTCCATCATACTCTTTCCCATTCAAAGTATGCTATATTCCTTTCTTCCTTGTCAAATTCTACTCCTATTATGTATATCTCTTTGCACTTTCCTTTATACTTTTCATGATATCTTTTTTCTTTTAGCTGTTTTAATGCCTCTTTTTTTTCTTTCCCTTCTATTACTTTAAATTCAAATATATAACATTTTTCTTCAAACCTTACAGTTAAATCTATCCTTTCTTTATTTGTTACATCCTCTGCTTTTACCTCTATCCCAAGCGCTGCAAAGTATGCATAGAACACGCTTGCATAAAATCCTTCGTATTTCTCTATATCATTTTTCCTGTACCAATCATTCGGTATCGATGCAAAAAATGCATGAAATATTTCTTTCATCTTTTCTATTTCTGACTTTATTAATGCTTCTGAAAGTTCTATCTCACTTTCTGCCTTTTTTTCCGGTTTTTTTGTTATGTAGTTTAGTATGTGATCCATAAATGATGTCCTTACTTCTATATTTGGATATGTAAGATAATATGTCCTTTTCCCAAATATATCTTTGTATCCTTTTATTGTTAAATATCCCGCTTGAAACAAAAGCGTTGTTATGTTCATGGTTTCTACATCAAAGCTTTCTATTATCTCTTCACCCGCCCTAAGATTCTCTATTTCCGGTAGATAGTATCTTTCTTTCATTAATAGCTTTATCAAAAATGTTGGCGTTCCCGTTTCAAACCAATATGGCCTGTATATCTTTTTATCCAAAAATAATAATACATCAAATGGATTGTATACCTTTTCTCCTAAAAAATTGTACCCATTGTACCACTTTTTCATCTCTTCTTTGTCTATTCCTTTCAACAACTCTTTGAATTCTTCTTCTAATTCTTTTTGCGTTATCCCACATATGCTCGCATATTTTGGATCAAGTGTTATATCGTTTAAATTGTTCAAACCAGAAAATATCGATACTTTCGAAAATTTGGTTACTCCTGTTATAAATACAAATTTTATATATTCATCTGCATCTTTTATCACCGAATAAAAGTTCTTAAGGCTTTCTCTCATCTCTTTTGCTATCTCTTTCTCTTCTATGTTGTCTAATATCGGCTTGTCATATTCGTCTACTAATATCACTACTTTTTCTTTCTCTTTTTTGTATACCTTTTCTATTAGTTCTATAAATCTATTCTTTATACTTTTCTCCTCTAGTTTTATATCGTATCCTTCTGCGTGTTTCCTTAATATCATATCCTGTGTTTCTCTTAGTTCTTCCTCTGTTTTATGTACCCCTGCTCCAAAGGATATATAGATAACAGGATATTTTTTACTCCAATCCCAATTGTTCTCAAGGTATAACCCTTTAAATAGTTCTTTTTTCCCAAAAAATGCTTGCCTTAGTGTATCTAAAAATAAGCTTTTTCCAAATCTTCTTGGACGCGATAGAAAAAAATATTTCCCATCTTCTACCAGTTTTTTTATATATCCTGTTTTATCTACATATGCGTATTTTTCTTCTCTTACTACTACAAAACTTTGTATCCCTATCGGTAATCTTTTCATATCTTCCACCGCCTATTTTTTTACATATATATTCTAACACTTAATAGCAGTACTAGCGAGGTTAAAGAGTATCAATGGAGATTATTTTATTTAAATCTATACATTTTACTTCATCATTTTCTTCTAAATCTTTAAAACCATTTTTTGAAAACAAATAATAAATGATTTTTGTCGGTTCATATTTAAGGTCTTTTAAAAGAAATGGGATTTTTTTTCGAAGATTATTCAACACTTTTCCATCTACTTTTTTATTTGTCCATTTGCATTCACCGACGTATAGAATATTGTCTTTAATGCCAACAATATCTATTTCATTACCAGCATCCCACCATCTTCCTACTTTTTCAACACCGATGTGTCTTTTTAAATATTGTTTTGATATCTTTTCAAACGTGAAAGAGGCGTATTGAGAAATGGTGAGTTTTATTTTTTCAAGGAGCCTACTTCCAAGACCTCTGTATATCATTTCTTGATAGGGATAAATATAACGGAAGAAAAATCTGAGATATTCATCATTTATGTAATAGAATGCCTTTTTTCTGGGTTTTTTTAAAGAGAATGGTTGTTCTTTTTTTACAAGCTCAAGTTCAAGGAGCCTTGCAAGATACGTACCTATATTTTTATACTCCACACCACTTTCATTTGCTATTTCATTTGGGGTAGTTTTTCCATTTGCTATAGCAGTTAAAATGGAAAAGTAATTTGATGGATCCTTTTTGAATTCTTCAAGAGTTAGGAATTTTCCTTCCTCAACAAGGAATTCTCCAGGAGTTAAAAGCTTTTCCTTTAGTGCATCCCAAAAATTTGTATATTCGGAAAATTCCAATAAATAAAGTGGGATACCGTCTGTAACTCCGTATGCAAGAACATTATCTTCTTTCTTTTTGAACTTAAAAAATTTCATAGAATCCCCAAAATCCATTGGGAGTATTTTGTATTGCCCCGTTCTGCGACCGTATATCGGGCTATTATGAGAAAGAGCTATTTTTTCTATCATACCACTGTATGATCCACACAAAATGAAATTCACACGCTTTTTTGAAAATTCTTTGTCCCACCATCTTTGAAATACAGATAGGAAAGTTTCATCTCTATAAGGGATGTATTGAAATTCGTCAATAACAATAGAAGTTACTTTTCGCAAGTCAATTGCCATGTTCAAAAAAGAAAAAAATTCTTCCCAGGAATTAATCCTGAGAGTTTCTGGAAGGTTTATGAGTTCTTTTATTTCATTTAGGAATCTGTTCATTAACATGGTACTTCCGGAAAGGTCTGCAGTGAAAAAAAGGCCGTTTCTTACTACATGTTCAAGAAGAAAGGTTTTTCCCACCCTTCTTCTACCATAAATTACTATCAATTCAGCATTTTTACTGGAAAGTTTTCTTTCAAGAAACTTTCTTTCTTTTACTCTGTTTATGAACATATTACCACCTCAAATAAATTATACCATAATTTACTAAAGATATATTTACTAAAGTTATCTTTAGAAAATATACAAGTTGATAAAAGTTGGAGAAGGTTAGAACCCTCTTTTTGCCATTCTGAGCGCGTATGCGCGAAGATTTTTGAAATAACTGACGGTGTGGAAATAAGATCCTTCGCTTACGCTCAGGATGACATCCCATTCGCACTGCGTGCTCAGGATGACGTCCCTTTTTACTGTCATTCCAAGCCCGATGTTCAAGTTGGTATGGAAGAGCTTTGAAATGGAAAAATGGAAAAATTGAAGATTTCACTCCAGAATTTTAGAATATAGTTTATTAAAAGTTTCTATTTTTAGCCAATCAATTGTTTTAATTTTCTCAGTTATTTTGTTTAGGCTCCATTCAGGAGACAATATAGAAAGAATACATCCAAGTTTTGCTTTGTCTTTTATCCTTTCTTTTTTACTCAAGTATCTATTTATACTGATATCATCAATAGTGTTTTCGATTTTTTCTATTATGTAAGTATGATTGTTTCTTAAAGAGTCTATAACAAATCTTTCTATTGCGCCAGGGTTGTCTGGTGGAATAACAAGAACAAGTACTTCAACAAAGATTTCATCAAACAGCTGATTTGGAATTGATATTTTTTGCCATGCATTGATATTTTTGATACCATTGCCGATGAGTTTGATTAGTATTTCATCGGTATCTTCGTCCCTATCAAGTAATATAATAATTTTTTGGATCAGTTCTTTGTCATATCTGGTTTGTGAGATGTATTCTTTTGCTTTTGTAAAGAAGGGTTTTATTCTTGATTTCCCTCCAACAGAAACAATAGCTATATTTTCATTAGTGTTTCTGGATAAGTTTGTTTGGAATTGATTGTTCTCAAGCTCTACATTGAAAAATGTCCTTTTACTTTGAACTTTGAAGTTTCCTCTCTTTTCAAGATAAAAGCCTATTAATTCTTTGTCTGTATTTCCTTCACATATGATAAGTCTGTTCATTATTATCTCAACTCCAGATGAAATTCTTGAATGTTTCTTAGGGCTTCAAGACCTGTTAATTTTAGCAATCTTAATTTTCTATCGTGTTCTTTAAGGGTAAATACTCTTATATCATATTTTAATTCATTTTCTGAGAGGTTTTCCAAGAAGATTTCAAGAAATTCTTGGTTATGTGAAGTTATGAATAGTTGATTATTGTATTCTTTGCTATATTTAAGTAAGGATTTGGCCAAAATGGGTATTGATTCTGGATGGAAATTGGTGTCCAGTTCTTCTATTAGGTGAACGGCCTCTCTATGCAGAACAATATTGCCAATAAGATAATATAGTTTTCTAAAACCATCCCCAAAAACCGAAAGAGGAATTTTTCTATCTTTTGTATATACGTATATTTTAGATGAGCCGTCTGGAAGAGGTATATTGTCTATACTCTTTATGTTTGGAAACACATCTCTTAATTTTATAGTAAATTCTTCAAGTTTTTCGGCTCTTTTGAGTGCACCATACAATACTGTTTCTTTTATAGGATCTCTATGATTTAATAAGTCATGGTAAATTGCCATTTTAAGTGGTTTAATATTTTCAAAGTAGGTTGGTAATGTAATGTCAAAACTACTTTCAGTATTATTTAATGTTATTTTGATTTTCCCAAAATAAGTTCTGTTAATATTATTTTTTTCTGCTATTATCATAGGTTTATTTTCGAATAACCTAAGAGGCCCACTTTGACCTCCGAAAAAAGGAGATAAAAAAGTTGAATAGTTAAACTCAAAAACTGTTTCGTTTTTTTCTTTATTGTAGTTTTCTGATTCTATAAAAATTAACAATTTTTTTGGATTGGAATGATAGTTATTGAATAGATTCAAAATAGCTTCACCATAATCATAGGGTCCCATAAAATTTCCATTTTGCCTGTTCAGAAAAATTCCATTGAAAAAGGCTCCTATGTTTAAACCACATGAATGAAGAAAAATGGCTTCAAGAATTGTGGTTTTTCCTAAATTATTACTGCCAAAGAAGACATTTATAGTTGAAAGATCATCTATTAACATGTGTTTGAACTTTCTAAAGTTCTTTATTTCTATTTTTTTATAATTTTTTTCAAAAATAAAAATCACCACCTTTTTGAATAGCAACATAATTTAAAGAACAATTAAATTGTATCACATATTGTGTGGTTATATTTTAACATATGGTAAGATTCTTCGCCCGCTCGCTCTTTTCGGATGACATTCCTCTTCCTGTCATTCTGAGTGCGTACGCACGAAGAATCTTGAAATGAGTGACGGTGTGGAAATAAGATCCTTCGTCACTTCGTTCCTCAGGATGACAAAAAAGGAAAAGCGCTTGGAATGACAAACACACCCCAACACTCTCCAATCTCCCCAACCTCTCTAACCTCTCCAACCCTCGCTAAAACTCTCTATCAAACTCTTTCCCATTCAAAATATGCTATATTCCTTTCTCTCTTGTCAAATTCTACTCCTATTATGTATATCTCTTTGCACTTTCCTTTATACTTTTCATGATATCTTTTTTCTTTTAGCTGCTCTAGTGCTCCCTTTTTCTCTTTCCCTTCTATTACTTTAAATTCAAATATATAACATTTTTCTTCAAACCTTACAGTTAAATCTATCCTTTCTTTATTTGTTACATCCTCTGCTTTTACCTCTATCCCTAGCGCTGCAAAGTATGCATAAAACACACTTGCATAAAATCCTTCGTATTTCTCTATATCATTTTTCCTGTACCAGTCACTTGGTATCGATGCAAAAAATGCGTGAAATATCTCTTTCATCTTTCCTATCTCTGCTTTCTTTATCGCTTTTATTAGTCCTATCATGTTTCTATCTTTTGACCTTAAATCTGTACAGTAATTTAATATGTGTCTGTTAATTGCACTTTTTACTTCAAGGTTGGGATATGTTAGTGTGTATATGTTCATCCCTATTTCTCTTTCAACACTCTTTATTGTTAGATATCCCGTTTGAAATAATAATACTTCTGGTTGGATGTTTTCTATTTCAAAGCTTTCAAGTATTTCTTCTCCTACTTGTAGGTTTTCTATTTCTGGTAGGTAGTATCTTTCTTTCATTAATAGCTTTATCAAAAATGTTGGCGTTCCCGTTTCAAACCAATATGGCCTGTATATCTTTTTATCCAAAAATAATAATACATCAAATGGATTGTATACCTTTTCCCCTAAAAAATTGTACCCATTGTACCACTTTTTCATCTCTTCTTTGTCTACCCCTTCTAATAACTCTTTAAATCCTTCTTCTAATTCTTTTTGCGTTATACCACATATGCTCACATACCTTGGATCAAGTGTTATATCGTTTAAATTGTTCAACCCAGAAAATATCGATGCTTTCGAAAATTTGGTTACCCCTGTTATAAATACAAATTTTATATATTCATCTGCATCTTTTATCACCGAATAAAAGTTCTTAAGGCTTTCTCTCATCTCTTTTGCTATCTCTTTCTCTTCTATGTTGTCTAATATCGGCTTGTCATATTCGTCTACTAATATCACTACTTTTTCTTTCTCTTTTTTGTATACCTTTTCTATTAGTTCTATAAATCTATTCTTTATACTTTTCTCCTCTAGTTTTATATCGTATCCTTCTGCGTGTTTCCTTAATATCATATCCTGTGTTTCTCTTAGTTCTTCCTCTGTTTTATGTACCCCTGCTCCAAAGGATATATAGATAACAGGATATTTTTTACTCCAATCCCAATTGTTCTCAAGGTATAACCCTTTAAATAGTTCCTTTTTTCCAAGAAATGCTTGCCTTAGTGTATCTAAAAATAAGCTTTTTCCAAATCTTCTTGGACGCGATAGAAAAAAATATTTCCCATCTTCTACCAGTTTTTTTATATATCCTGTTTTATCTACATATGCGTATTTTTCTTCTCTTACTACTACAAAACTTTGTATCCCTATCGGTAATCTTTTCATATCTTTCACCGCCTATTTGACCATAGGGAATTAACCTTTATAAATATCTATTTGCACAATACTTTATCCTTTCATCAACAGAAGGGTGGTTATAATACCAAACTTTGTACAAAGGCCAAGGATTTAAATTTATCAAATTTTCCTTCATAAGTCTTTTTAACGCAGATGTTAAATATTTTGATGTTTTTAACTTTTCAACGGAATACTCATCTGCCTCAAATTCGAATTTTCTTTGTATTTTATTTATAAATGGCATTACAAAAAACATTAAATGAGAAACAAATATAAAAGCATAGATAAAAGCTGTATACGGTTTATCAACGTAATTTAGCACATAAGTATAAACTACATTTGTTATATAAAAAATAAAAGTGTAAAATACAGAAGAAATGACCAGAAGTTTTGGAATGTGTCTTTTTTCGTAATGTCCAAGTTCATGTGCAACTATCGCAAGAATTTCCTCTTTTGGATATTCGAGAAGTGTATCGAAAAGTACTAATCTTTTCGATTTTCCAATACCCGTTAAAAATGCATTTTGCTTTTTTGTTCTTTTTGATGCATCCATTACATATACATCTTTTATCTTAGTTGAAAGTTTTCTAATCTTATCTTTCAATTCTTTATCTTCTAAAGGAGTTAACTTGTTAAAAAGGGGAATAATTACAAGAGGGTATAAAAACAAAACAAAGGATTGAAATGCAATAAAAACCAAAGAAACTTTCCACCACCAATTGTTATCTACACTTATTACGTAAATAATTAAATATATAAGAGGAACAAAAAAGATAACAGTTATCAATGCGTTTTTTAGCACATCCAAAAAAAATGTTCTATAGGTCATGGTATTAAATCCGTATTTTTTCTCTACAACAAAATTCAAATAAAAATTAATGGGTATACCCACAATTAAGGTTATTAGCCAATATATTCCAAAAAACAACATCCCTTGTAATATAAGAAAATTAGACACACTAGAAACTAATTTTTCTAAATATGGAAAACCATATAAAATAAATACCAACAAAACAAACAAATTAACAATATCTGAAGCAATCTTCACCTTTGCCTTATCCACTAAATAACTCAAAGATTGCCTTATATGCTCCTGGGAAATTTTATCCTTTAAAACATCTGGTATATCTGTGTGTTTCTTAGAATACAAAACATTGGAAATTTCAAGTATTATCTCCCACAACACTTGTAAAATTACAACAAGCAAAATAAATTTCATTCAATCCCACCTCCGTACAAATTATATCATACAAATTATTGACAAATTTATACTAATGATATATAATCAATAATGAAAGAAGAACAACATTTGGAGGTGAAAGTATGAGAGGGTTTGGCAGAGGTTTTGGAAGAGGCTATGGTAGAGGATTTGGATATGGAAGAGGGTATGGTAGAGGTTTTGGATACGGCAGAGGGTATGGTTTTGGAAGAGGATGGGAAGATGAAGAAATGTACATACGTGATGAAAGAGAAATGCTTTTAGATTACAGAGACTATTTAAGAAGTGAATTAGAATACGTTGAAAAAAGATTGCAAGAACTAGATTCAGGGAGGTGAAAGCATGCCTGGTTTTGATGGAACGGGCCCATTTGGAACAGGACCAATTGGTTGGAGAAGGGGAAATTGCACCTTAAGAGCTACAGCGAATGGATATATGTATGGTTATGGAAGAGGTTTTGGATATGGAAGAGGATATGGCTTTGGACGTGGAAGAGGGTATGGTTTTAGCAGAAGAAGCTTTGGATGGAAAAATAATTTCGGATATAGAAGAGGTTTTAACAGAATTTGGTAAATCCCCACACTTAAGTGTGGGGATATGTTATAATAAAAATGAGAAAAAACATTAAAGGGGGAAAAGTATGCTAATTGCCATACCAGTAATTGAAAATAAAGGAGAAGACTCCATAATTTCAGAACACTTTGGGCATGCACCTTATTTTGCCTTTATCAAAGTAAATGAAAACAAGATAGAAGAAATAAAGATCGAGAAAAATCCATATGAAGAACATGGCCCAGGCATGATCCCTGAATACATTCACAAAAACGGTGCAAAAGTTTTAATAGTTCGCGGTATAGGAGCACGTGCTATTAGTTTTTTTGAGCAATACGGTATCAAGGTTATTAGAGGTGCATCTGGTAGCATCAAAGAAATTGTCACTTCATTCATATCAGGTCATATTAAAGATATGGAATATAAGGTAAAAGAAAAATTCCACGAGCACTAGTGCACCTTATTTAGGTGCACTTTTTAAAATACACTCTATTTTTTCCCAGTCTCTTTGCCATGTAAAGATTTTCATCTGCCTCTGATATTATATTCTGATACTTTGTATTTTTTGGTAATTCTGAAACCGCTCCAATACTTACTGTAATTAACAGCGTATTTTCCTCATATAATATATGCGTATTTTCTAAATCCATCCTAAATTTTTCAAGCAAACTCAAAAAGTCTGTTTTTTCTTTTGAAATGTAGTAAACTACAAATTCCTCTCCACCATATCTAAAAAGTTTATCAGACTTACGATGAAAATGTTTTCTTAATACACTTGAAAACACTCTTAAACATTCATCACCCGCCTGATGACCATATGTATCGTTTATCTTCTTAAAATCATCCAAATCCATTATGGCAAAATTTAAATACATATTTTCCCTTAGTGCAAAATTATAATCTTCTGGAAAAACTTCATTAAAAAACCTTCTATTGTACAATCCTGTAAGTTCATCTCTTATGGAGAGTTCTCTGAGTTTACTATTCTTTTTCTTTATTTCCTTTGTTTTTTCTTCTATTATCCTTTCAGTGTTTTCTACATATCTTTCCAAATCTTCTGTAATCTGGTTGTATTTTTTTATAAACACCTTTATCTCATCTTCAAAATCATCATTAATGTCTATCTTTTTAAATTCTTTTCTTCTAAAATTCTCTAGATTTTCACTCACTTTTCTAATAGAATACGTTATTTTATCTGCCAAATACCTAGAAACAAAAGAGGAAATCAAAATAAAGATAAGTAAAAATCCAAACATCAAAACTATAGTTTTCCGTAATGGTTCATACAATTTTGATTTTGGTTTTACAACGTAAAAGACAAAATCGAATACTTTTTCTTCACTGGATTTTGCAAAGTCTTTCAAATCTTTTACCTTTTTAATATTACCATTGCTATACAAATAATATGTTCCATTGTAAAAAATGGCAAAACTTTGTCCTTCATATCTTTCTTTTTTTACAAAGCTTGAAAAAATACCCGTAAAATCCAAAAGTGAATAAAGATTTACACCCACACTTGAACTTTTATAGACTAAATATAACCTTCCATCATTTATAGAAATCCTTTCGTTAATATTAAAATGCCCTTTAAAATAAACAATTTCTCCTTCTTTCTCAATAGCTAGTGCTTTTACAAAGGGAAACTTTACCAATACACTATCAATGTACTCTCCCAATTTTGCGTAAACAAAACCTTGGAGCAACCTATTTTTTACAAAAATAAGATGCACATCATTTCCATCTAAAATAGGGGAAATTACAGTTTGATAATTTTTAATTGCCCCCATAAACCCACAATTTGCAAATCTTCTTGCAAAAAGATCTAAATTTTCCTTTTCAACGGACAATCCCCTCAGAAAAAAAGTAATAAAAAAGAAAGTAAATAAAGAAAATAAAAGTAAAATGTTAAAAATTAAAAAAGTTCTAAAAAACTTTGTCTTTAACTTCAATTTAATCACCTATCATCTCTAGATAATCTTCATAGTGGATGCCAAAATACTTAAAAAACAACGCGTTAAAGTCTGTACTTTCAAGGTATTTTTTAAATTCCCTTGCTAAAAGTTTATCCTTAAAACCAAAAGCAAGAAAACCTCTAGACGCTGAAAAAAGTGGCTTTACTTCATTTCTCAGAAACTGTGCCTTAAAATACTTTTGAACAAAAGATAAAGAGTCAAAAATGGATATATCCGCGTTATTCTCTAAAAGTTGAATAATTACAAAATACGGCGAATATCTATATCCCTTTGGAACAAGCAATATTTCAACTTTATCTTTATCCACGGGATTGTGCGTAATAAATTTAAGTTTATTATTTTCATATATTACCTTATTGATAACGTAATCTATATTATTTTCTTCAAGCAAATTCAAAAGAGTCTTGTAATATGCAAAATCCTCATATGTTATTACCCTTTTTCCTTTAAAATCCTTTAAAGAAGTTGCTTTTATATCCTCTCTTGAGATAAATATTTCGTTATTTTTAACGAAAGGGATCATAATCATTAGCTTTTTTCTTTCAGGAGTCACAGTTAATATATCTGCTATCATATCCACTTTTTCAAAAAAATTTGGAGAAAAATATTCACTAAATTTTTCCACAACATAAATTTTTGGAGAAATCCCCAGATATTTTGCAAACCCACTTGCAAGTTCATAGCAAAATCCAGGATACTTTTCATTTCCCGGAAAATATATAGTTTCACTTGGAATATTCCTCGTTGCAATTAAAATTTCCCTTGAATCTAAAATTTCCATAAAAGTTCTTGAAAATAACATAACGGAGAATAACAAAAAAACAAAGATAATCCTCTTCATTTTTTCACCTCTCAATATAGCTTATTATATTTGCTATATCTGCAGGTGTAACACCGGGAATTCTCATTGCCTGACCTATTGAACGCGGCAAAACTTTTTTCAACTTTTCACGTGCCTCTGTGGAAAGATTTGGAACCTTATCAAAATTTATATTTGATATATCAAAGGATTCATATTCTTCAAAAACCTTTACCTCTTCCAACATCTTTTCTATGTATCCTTCATACTTTATATAAATTTCTATCTGCTCCAAAAGTTCTTTGTTTTCTATTTTTTCATCGTCTAATTCCTTTATATCTACGTATCTAATTTCTGGTCTTTTTAATAGATTATAAAGCTTTGTCCCCTCTTTAAGTGGTGTTGTACCCAAATTTTTCAAAAGATCGTTCACCCTATCTGATTTTGGTACTTTTACATTTCTCAACCTTTCAATTTGTGCATTTAAACTTTTTTCCAGACTCAAAACTTTTTCGTAAAACCATTTTGGTATAAGTCCCACCCTATACCCATACTTTGTAAGTCTTAAATGCGCATTATCATGTCTTAAAAGAAGCCTATACTCTGCTCGTGAAGTAAGAAGTCTATACGGTTCATCTACCCCTTTGGTAGTTAAATCATCTATTAAAATCCCTATATAACTTTCAAAGCGTTTTAAAATAAGTGGTCTTTCACCTAAAATCTTCATTGCGGCATTTATTCCTGCAATTAATCCTTGACCAGCTGCCTCTTCGTATCCACTTGTACCGTTTATCTGCCCTGCAAAGTACAATCCTTCAACCAATTTTGACTCAAGTGTTTGATACAACTGCAATGGATCAATATAGTCATATTCTATTGCATACGCAGGTCTTACTATCACCACATTTTCAAGACCAGGTATTGTCCTTAGCATTTTTATCTGTGCAGCATACGGCAAGCTTGTAGATAAACCGTTTAAATAATACTCTTGGGAATCTTTTCCCTCTGGTTCGACAAACACCTGATGTGAATCTCTGTTAAACTTTACTACTTTATCCTCGATAGAAGGACAATACCTTGGCCCCACACTTTGTATAAGTTTTACATCCCCATACAATGGAGAGTACACAAGATAATCCCTTATTATCTTATGCGTTTTCTCGTTTGTATGTGTTAACCAGCAAGGATGTGTTTTGGAAAGTATTTTGGGCTCACTAAAGTACGAAAAAGCGCGCGGCTCATCGTCTGTATCTTGTCTTACCATCTTTGAAAAATCTATACTACTTTTTAAGACTCTCGCAGGGGTACCCGTTTTAAATCTTGAAAGGTTAAACCCCAAAGATTTTAAACTTTTACTAAGACCCTTTGCGGGTAAATCTCCCATTCTACCAGCTTCCATAGTGTCTCTTCCTATAAATATCTTTCCACGGAGGAAAGTACCTGTGGTAATAATCACAGCCTTTGCATAATAATCTATTCCAAATGAATCTACAACACCTTTTACCTTCCCATTTTCCACCAATATTTCTTCTACAACTCCAAATCTTAAAACCAAATTTTCTTGAGTTTGCAACTTATTTTTCATAGTTTGAGAGTAGGAATATTTATCTATTTGGGCTCGCAATGCCCTTACCGCGGGGCCTTTTCCCGTATTTAGCATCCTTACATTTATCATGGTCTCATCTGTGGTCTTTGCCATTTCTCCACCCAAAACATCTATTTCCCTTACCACAATTCCCTTAGCAGGCCCACCAATTGCGGGATTACAAGGAGCCCATCCCACACTATCAAGATTAGTTGTTAAAATAAGCGTTCTAAGACCAAGTCTTGCAGGTGCAAGCGCTGCCTCAATACCTGCGTGTCCTGCACCAACCACTATAACCTCAAATTCCCTATCATCTTTTGGCCTTTCAAAAAACATATCAAGCCTCCTTAATTTTTAATAAATTATACCACAAAAAAATTCTGGGGATATTCCCCAGAATTATATGTGAATCGACCATTTTCCTTCAAATGCACCTAGTAGTGTTTCTGTCAACGTGGGATGGGGATGTATGGCCTCTGCCACTTGATGTGCGGTCATTTTGTATCTTACCGCTAAAACTCCTTCCATTATCATATCCGTTGCACTAGGTGAAACAATTGTTACTCCCAATACCTTTCCCGTCTTTTTATCTTCGATAACCTTTGCAAATCCCACTTTTTCTTCCATAGTTCTTGCCCTTCCATTTGCAGAAACGGGAAATTTCCAAACATTTATACTTTCCTTATTCACATCCCCTTCCTTTATACCAACTGACGCAATCTCAGGATTTGAAAAGATAATAGAGGGTACTGCAGAGTAATCCATTTCCTTTTTCTCTCCCGCAATATTGTGTGCCGCAACTATTCCTTCGTACATGGCAACGTGAGCAAGCATTATCTGCCCCCTTATATCTCCAATTGCATAAATATTTTCAATATTAGTTCTCATATGGTTATCTGTAACTATTCCTTTATCTACATTTATTCCTAAATTGATCACATCTTCTGTAATATTTGGTCTTCTACCAACTGCAAGTAATACCTTTTCCACTTCAAATTCTTTATCTTTCAACTTCACCACATAGCCCTTTTCTCCCTTTATTACCTCTTCAACTTTTTCTCCTTCTATCACCTTAACTTTTTTCTTTTTCAACTCCTTCTTTATCTCCTCTGCTACATCAATATCTTCAAATGGTAAAATATGCTCTGCAAGTTCTACAATTGTCACATCTACATCAAATGTGGAAAAAAACGTTGCAAATTCAATTCCAATAACTCCTCCACCTATTATCAATATACTCTCTGGAAGTTTATCCATTTTAAATACATCATCACTAGTCCAAATTCCAGGTACGCCATCAAATGGTGGAAAGATCACAGGAACAGAACCTTGAGCAAGGATTAAATGTCTT
The DNA here is from genome assembly GCF_001682135.1 of Thermosipho sp. 1070. Classification (NCBI taxonomy): domain Bacteria; kingdom Thermotogati; phylum Thermotogota; class Thermotogae; order Thermotogales; family Fervidobacteriaceae; genus Thermosipho; species Thermosipho sp. 1070. Next base: position 869,128 of record NZ_CP007121.1, read on the forward strand.
CCCTTAATTTCCTCCCCACTCTTTTTTAAAAGCACCGTCTCATTATCTTTTAACACACCTTCATCTTTAAATACATCTATTTTATTCTTTTTCATCAAAAACTCTATACCTTTCCTTGACATAGTTACAGACTTTTGCATATGTTTCATTATAGAAGAAAGTTCAAAACTTACACCTTCCACCTTTATACCAAACTTTTTGGCTTTTTCCCTTATGTCTCTATACAAATGCGCACTTGTAAGCATGGCCTTTGTGGGAATACATCCTTTGTTTGTACAAGTACCTCCCAATTCTTCCTTTTCTACAACCGCTACTTTCTTTCCAAGCTGTGAAAGCCTGATTGCCGCTACATATCCCCCTGGTCCCCCTCCTAAAATTACCACATCATACATACTCTCCCCTCCCTTAAAAGGTCTTCAACTAAATTATATATTTTTAAAAAAAAGAGTCAATCAAACTTTAAAGGAATTTCTTTTTTAAATATCACCCATCCATCCTTAAAGGAAAACAATAACGGAACTATTTCAACACCTGCTCTATGAGCCTCTTTTAACCTCTTTGAAAATACAGGATCAACTTTGTAGTTTGGTGAAAAATATTTTGCATCTGAAAAAACTAAAAAGTATATTTCCGCACAATATCCCATTTTCTTTAACATAATTAATTCTTCTATATGACGAATACCCCTTTTAGTAGGGGCATCTGGAAACATTGCCACGCCATCTTTTGACAGCGTACAACCTTTTACCTCTATAAATTTATTACCATCAACAAAAAAATCTATTCTGCTATTACCCACTTTTACCTCTGGCTTTACTATTTTATACTTTTTTCTTAAAATCTTCTCTGCTATATATCGATGATACTTGGAGTTTAAAAGTACAAATTCCTTCCCGCTCCACGCAGCAATTAAATCGTACTTTGTTTTCCTCCCCTTTTTATCTTCCATCTTAATTAACACTTTATTTTTTTCGTATAATAATTCTTTCAATCTACCTGGATCATGGATATGTACATATTCTTCTTTCTGTAAGTGCACCACACCTACAAATTTATTTACCCTTTTCAAAAAAACCGCAGGTTCTGTTCCATCAATTTTATAAATTCTCACCTAATCCCCCTTTAAAAATTCCCTTACTTCATCCACTGTGGGAACTTTTCCAGAAATAACAATCTTTCCATCTATTGCAACAGCAGGCGTTGCAAAGATTCCTCTTGATACAATTTCGTTTATATCTTGCACCTTTTCAACAACTGCGTCAAGTCCCTTTTCATTAACAACCATTTTTACAACCTTCTCCGTTTGTTTACACTTTGGACATCCACTTCCAAAAATTTCTATTTTCATATTATCCCTCCTTTAAATATGTCCGTAAATCATCCCAAACATAGTTGAAAAAACAATAACAAGCATAAAATACGTAAATGCCTTTTTCCTTCCAAATAGCTTTGTAATAACTATCATACTGGGTAAACTCAAGGAATTACCCGCCATTAGCAATGCAAGTGTTGGACCTTTTGCCATACCTAGTTTTAATAAAGCCTGCACAATAGGTACTTCGGTAAGTGTTGCAAAGTACATAAACATACCTATAACCGATGCCAAAAGGTTTGAAAAAATGCCGTTACTTCCAAGAAGTTTTGTAACTACCTCTTGTGGAAGAAGTTTTGTCAATATCCCCGCAAGAAAGACACCAAAAAATAAATAAGGTAAAATTTTCTTTGTAAAATCCCATGTTTCCAGTAACCAAGCTTTTATTTCTTCTCTCTCAAACAAAAAGAGTACCATAAAAGTTATGGAAAGGAAAATTCCAAATAATACATAATACTTAAATCTTATCTTCAAACCACTAACAATTAGAAAAGAAAGCAAAAGTAGAAAAAAAACTAGTTGCTTTCTACCAAAATTTTTCCCATCATCAACTACCAAACCTCCTTCTCCCTTTTCTTGATAAATAAATTCCATAATAAGTCCTATGAAAATTGCCGCGGTGATAGTAGAAACAAGCCTTGCAAATCCCAAATCCCAACCTAAAACCTTTGCAGTTAAAAATATAGCCGCAATATTTATCGCAGGTCCGCTAAATAAAAACGTTGTAGCAGGACCTATTCCCGCTCCTTTCTTGTAAATACCACCAAAAAGTGGAAGTATGGTACAAGAGCACACGGCTAAAATACCTCCAGATATAGCCGCAACAGGATATGAAACTATCTTTTTTGCCTTTGGTCCTAAAAGTTTTAATATTGCACCTTTGTTAAGCATAACAGAAATTGCACCTGCAATAAAAAACGCAGGAACAAGACATAAAAGTACATGCTCCCTTGCATATTCATGGAGCATAAAAAAACCATTCAACAAACTATCTTTCACTACATCCAAATTAAAAGGTACAAAATAGAAAATTAAAAATATTCCCAATATCACCAAAAATTCTTTCACAAAACCCACCTCCTTTGATGATAATTTCACAAATTAGTATATAAGAAAATTCTAATATAGTCAACAAAAAAAATTAATCTACAAGCTGTATAACTTTTTTTACAAACTCATCTTTAAGGGAATAATAAACTGTATTTCCTTTTCTTTCGTCCTTTACAATCCCTAAATTTCTAAGGAGTGCTAAGTGTTGTGAAAGGTTTGGCTGATTAACACCTAGTTTTGGAAGCAGCTCACATACACACATTTCTTTTTTGCTGAGTAAATATAATATTTTCAACCTTGTGGGATGTCCCATTGCCTTTAGGATATTTGCCTTTTTAACCAACTCTTCCATTTTTTCACCTCTTGTCTATTATAACCAACTCTTATTATTTTTGTCAATTTAATGTTAAAATTTTCTGCTAAAATGTTAGTAATCCTAACAAACAAAAGGAGGGAATATATGCACATATACAGAAAGCTCTTCAAAATTGCTATCCCCATTGCACTACAACAATTTTTATTCAGTAGTGTGAACTTTTTAGACACGTTGATGATAGGAAAACTTGGCGAAAACTCCATCGCTGCTGTTGGACTTGCAAATCAATTTTTCTTCTTTTACAATTTAGTGATTTTTGGACTTGTATCAGGTGGTGCCATATTTTTTGCGCAGTTCTGGGGAAAAGGGGATCTAGAAGGGCTATCTAAATCAACGGCACTTACCACCATATCTTCTCTTTTTATTTCCATTCCATTCTTTCTACTTACACTATTTTCCCCAAAATTTGTTATGACATTTTTTTCACCTGATCCACTGGTAATCGATTTAGGGATAAAATACTTAAAAATATTATCCATTTCATTTCCAATATTTGCCGTTTCAATGGTATTTTCTTTTATGCTTCGCAGCATACACAAAGCACATATTCCTATGTATACAACAATTGTAGAATTATCTACAAACGTACTTTTTAATTACATACTTATATTCGGTAATTTTGGTTTTCCAAGGCTTGGTGTAATAGGTGCATCTATCGCAACTGTTATATCAAGATTAGTAGGTTTGATAGTTCTAATTGCAATAATAAAAATAAAGAATCTTCCAGGTATGTTTTCTATAACTCACATAAAACTCTTGAACAAAGGCTTTATAAAAAAATTTTTTCACTACACACTCCCCACAGTTGCAAACGAATTTGCGTGGTCCTTGGGATTTACCATGTATTCTGTTATATACGCACATATGAGCACTAAAGTAATTGCCGCACGAAATATAGTAGGTACAATTGAAGGATTTGCCTGGGCTTTTTCATTTTCCCTTGCAAATGCCGCTTCCGTTATTGTTGGAAATTACCTAGGTGCGAAAAAATACAATGACGCATACAAAATATCAAAAAAAATAATAACGCTCACGGAAATAGTAGCTATTATTTCGGCACTTGTCACATACATATTAACCATATACGCGGTAAACTTATTTAACGTCTCTCAAGAAGTTAAAAGATTGGTAATAATAGCCATGGCTATATCCATGGGATTTGTCCCTGTGAAAATTTTCAATGGATTAAACGTCGTAGGATTCTTACGCGCAGGTGGAGATACCAGGTTTTCCTTTGCAGTAGAGGCCTCCACTCTTTGGTTTTTAGGTGTTCCTCTTGCCGCATTTGGAGGACTTGTATTAAAACTAAGTTTTCCAATTGTATTACTCCTTACAATGACAGATGAACTTGCAAAATTTCTAATACTTTTATTACGATACAAAAGTAAAAGGTGGATTAGAAATGTTGTTGAAAATATTTAATTTCTTCCTCGAGTGTTTCTATTTTTTCCAAAATTTCCATTATTTCATTTTCTAAACTCTCCTTCTTCTCCGTTAATTCCATAGCTTTTACATAGTCTGCACCTACCCCAAAAAGCTCTATTTCCACAAGTTCAAGCTTTTTTAAAAGCTTTTCCTCCATGCCCCTTAGTTTTTTTATTTCTTCTTTTGCCTTTTTTAATTGATTTTTTATCTTTTTCTTCTGTTCATATTCAAAGTTGGGTGATTTTTTCTCCACTTTTTTTTCTACACTAATTTCAAAATCAGATGAAACCTCAACAAGTCTTCTATTTTTTATCATATAATATCTACTACAAACATTTTTAATCAATTCCTCATCGTGAGACACAAGAATAAGACTTCCTTTATACTCCTTCAACGCCTTTTCAAGTGCCTCAACTGTTTCTAAATCCATATGATTTGTAGGTTCATCTAACACTAAAAGATTTGGTCTTTTTAATAGTACTTTTGCAAGTGCAAGAATTTGTCTTTCTCCTCCACTTAATTCAAATACATTCTTAAACACATCTTCACCTTTAAAACCAAATTTTCCCGCATAAGCCCTGATTATATAATCAGGTTGAAATGACATTTCATCGGAAAGCTCTTCAAAAACTGTGTTTTCCTCATCCAAGTTTTCCACAAACTGGTCTAAAAACTCCACCTTTACGTTATGACCAAATTCCACCACTCCTTCACCTTTTAACCTTCCAGCCAACAATTTTAAAATGGTGCTCTTTCCCGAGCCATTTGGCCCAAGAATTGCCACCTTTTCCCCCGTATATACTTTAAATGACACATCTTCTAAAATATCCAAAAATTTTAAATTATCTACACTTAAAACAACATATCCAGATGGTTCGGGGATTGGTATGGAAACTTCTTTTTCCACATCTTCTTCAAATGTTACCTCAGATTGTAATTCCCCTAACATCCTTTGAAGCATTTTTTCTTTACTTTTTGCCTGCTTTATAAACTTTTCCCTTCCCCATTTCCTGTACCTTTCAATTATCTTTTTTAACCTTTCTATTTCACGTTGTTTGTTTTTCATTGAGCGTTTTTGATTTAAAATTAAAGTTTCCCTTTCTCTCAAATAGTTGTCAAAATTCATCCTAAAGTCCCAAATTTTTGAATTGTTTATCTCCAAAAATCTTTCACAGGTATCTCTCAAAAAACTTCTATCGTGGGATATAATTATGTATCCTCCACGAAAATTCTTTAAAAGATTTTTTAAAAAGTGTATACCTGGTATATCCAAAAAATTCGTAGGTTCATCCAAGAGGATAAAATCTGCATCTTCTAGAAAAATTCTTCCAATGTGAAGACGTGTTTTTTCCCCTCCACTAAATGTGTTAATATCCCTGTGCCAATCTTCTTCTGCAAACCCCAAACCTTTTAGAATACTCCTAACAAGTCGTTGCTTTTCGGGGGTATCTGCAACCTCCAGATAATACTCATATGGTGTCCTACTGTTAAATGTTCGGTATTGATCAAGGTATACCGCTTTACCTGTGGTATTTATCTGTCCTGCATAGTCTTTAAATTCACCAATTATTGCTTTTAAAAGGGTTGTTTTTCCACTTCCGTTTTTCCCAATTAACGCAACCCTTTCACCATCTGCAATATTTAACGTTACATTGTTTAAAAGCTCTTTTCCAGGAAAGTGTATTGAGACGTTATTTAACGCTATCAACCTTTTTACCTCCCATAACTACTTTAAAAGACTCAATTGAAACAAGTATGGAGAATATGTGCCACAATACAATACAAATCGATATTACAAATACATGAACACCTGTAAAACTTGTACTCCCTTGTGAAAGACCCGTGAACTTTGAATAAAGTTGTGCAAAAAGTATAGTTAGAAGTTCTATGCCTATAAATATTATTATCATCTTTCTTTGATGATTAAAGGCAAAAAACATAGTACCAATCCCACCAATCAAAGTAAATATCACTAATTCAACGGGCATTAAATAATCGTAAAGAAAATGTCCTACACTAAAAAACGCTACAAATGAAAATATTATAGGCGCAACAAAGGGGATTAGGGTGAGAAAAGAAAAAAAATACAAAAAAAATTTTTTCACATAAATCACCTCCCAAGTATCATTATACCATCAAACTCAACGATAAATTCAAGAATTATTCACATTTGAATAGTTCTACTGTGATATAATTAAAGTGGATAAATTTTGGAGGTGATATAATGCCAAATCCACAGTTTAATCTAAACAATGGCGATACAAAGATAAAAGAAAAAATGTCAAAAGTAAAACACAAAATAGCGGTCTTAAGTGGTAAGGGTGGAGTTGGAAAGACAACCGTTGCAGTGAATATTTCCACTGCACTAGCGGAAAGTGGATACAAAGTAGGACTTTTAGACCTTGACATGCACGGTCCAAATATTGTAAGGATGCTTGGTGAAAAAAATCCATCTGTAGATGGAGAAGAAATTGTTCCCGCAGAGATTTTACCAAATTTAAAGGCACTTTCAATAGGAATGCTTGTTGAGAGTGGCAAAGCAGTTATTTGGAGAGGTCCACTTAAACATTCTGCAATTAAGCAATTTTTGGGTGACACAAAATGGGGAGAGTTGGACTTTTTAATCTTTGACCTTCCACCTGGTACTGGGGACGAAGCATTAAGTTTGTTCCAAACACTCCCAGATTTAGATGGTGTAGTAATGGTAACTACCCCACAAAAAGTGGCGTTAGACGATGTACGTCGTGCAATTGATTTCGTACATTCTATGAACAAAAAACTCATAGGTATAGTTGAAAATATGTCTTATGTAAAATGTCCAAAATGCGGCGAAAAAATAGAAATATTTGGTAGTGGCGGCGGGAACATAATTGCAAAAGAATACAACGTTGAACTCTTGGGACAAATACCACTTGATCCAAAAGCCGCTCAACTTGCAGACGAAGGAAAACCTATAACCCTGTATATGAGGGAAACAGAAGTCGAAGAAGCATTTAGAAAAATAGTGGAAAAAATTGCACAGATAGTAGAATAACCCCCAAATCTGGGGGTTTTTCTTTCCATAATTCAATGTTTTATGATATAATCATACGAAGAACCTTTTTCTTAACTGGAAAGTCGAAAATTAGAGGTGAGTAATTTTGAGGATAGAACCTACAGGCGACCCGAAAATAAAAAATGAAAAAATAAAAAAGAAAAAAGGTTCAAAAGGTAAAAAAGTGAATTTCACAAACGAAACTCCCGGCTTTTTCGATGTATTAATGGATGTAGAAGAAGAAAAGATAAACGTAGAACTTGAAAAGATTGTAAATGAAATATTGGATGCGGGAAATGATTTTATTAGATCCCCTACACCTGATACTTTGAAAAAGTACAAGGAAAAAATTAAAAAATTTCTAAAACTCATTGAAAAGAAAATGTACAAATTATCCGGTAAGATGGATTATTCAACTAATTCACCGAGATTACACGTAATTGTAGAGGATATAGATGAAAAACTAAAAAACCTTGCTGAAAAGCTTATAACTTCAGAAGGTGGAACCATCAACTTTGCCGCCAAAGTTGATGAAATAAACGGTTTAATATTAGACTTGTATAAATGAGGAGGAAAAACATGAACATCTTGGTAACAAATGACGATGGGGTAACGGCAAACGGCATATTGTGTCTTGCAAGACATTTAAGCAAAAAACACAAAGTAACCGTAGTTGCGCCTGAAACGGAACAAAGCGCTGTAGGACATGCAATAACGTTGAGGCTTCCTTTGTGGCTTAGAAAAATAGATATAAACGAAGATTTTGAAATTTACGCAGTTTCTGGTACTCCAGCAGATTGTGTAAAGATAGGTATAGATGTCGTATTAAAGGAAAAACCAGATTTACTAATCAGTGGAATAAACAGGGGAAACAACTTGGGAACGGATGTGGTGTATTCTGGAACGGTAAGTGGCGCGCTAGAAGGTGCTATAGCGGGAATTCCAGCCATAGCCGTATCAAGTTTTAGTTTTGAAAATCCCATATATGAAACAGCGGCAAAGTTTATACTAGATTTTCTAGAAGAATTTGATATTAATTCCATACCGCAATTTACCGCATTAAACATAAACGTACCTTCCATCCCTTACGAAAAACTTAAAGGTTGGAAACTAACAAAACAAAGCAAGAGAATGTATGAAGACTACTTTGAAGAACGAAAAGACCCATCCGGTGGAAATTATTACTGGATGATGGGAAACATAATAGAAAATGACCCAGATCCAAAAGCAGATTACAAAGTACTAACCCAAAATTTCGTATCGGTAACTCCAATTAGTGTATTTTTGACAAACGAAGAATATCTAAAGCGATTGGAGGAAAGGTATGAAGATAAGGCTATACGGTGATCCAATTCTTAGGAAAAAGGCAAAAAAAGTTGAAGATTTTGAATACTTACAAAGTATAAAAGATGATATGTTAAAAACTATGTACATAGAAGATGGTGTGGGACTTGCCGCGCCGCAAGTGGGTATTTCTTTAAGATTTTTTGTTATGGATGATGGAAATGGACCACTTTTTGTTGTAAACCCCGAAATACTGGAACATTCAACTGAAAAAGAAATTGGAGAAGAAGGATGTCTAAGTCTTCCGGGCATTTTTGCCGATGTTGAAAGGTATAAATGGGTTAAATTGAAATTTCAAGACGAATATGGAAAAGTTCAGACAAAGTTGTTTGAAGGATACAGTGCAAGAATAGTACAACACGAAAGAGATCACCTTGATGGTATATTATTTATCGATCACCTTCCAACCACTGTAAAAAGACGACTTTCTCCTGAGCTTTCCAAAATAATGAGGATGAGATTGGAGGAAACAAAGTGAACTTTGAAGATTTTAACTTAAGTGAAAAGACGCTTCGCGCAATTTACGAGAAAGGATTTGAAACACCAACACCTGTGCAAGAAAAGGTAATACCTATACTGCTAAAAAAGGAAAAGAATTTAATTGTACAGGCAAAGACAGGCACGGGAAAGACTGCGGCATTTGGAATACCACTCATAGAACTTTTGGAAAACAAGGGGTATGTCCAAGCGATTATACTCACCCCTACACGTGAACTGGCACTGCAAGTTTCAGAGGAGATAAACTCTTTAAAAAGGAAGAGGCTGAAGATACTTCCCATATACGGAGGACAGTCTATAAAGAGGCAAATAGACCATCTAAAAAGAGGTGTTGATATAGTAGTTGGTACACCGGGAAGGATCCTTGACCATCTAGAAAGAAAGACGATAGACCTTTCAAAAGTAGAGTACTTTATCTTAGATGAAGCAGATGAAATGCTTGATATGGGCTTTATAGACGACGTGGAAAAAATACTGAAAAATACAAATGGTGAAAAATTCTTTTTGATGTTTTCTGCAACGATCCCAAAGAGAATCATAGACCTTGCAAAAAAATACATCAAAAACTATGAAGTTATAAAGATACTTGATAAACAACTCACCACAAACCTTACAGAACAAATATACATAGAATTAAACGAAAGCGATAAATTTGAAGCACTTTGCAGAATAATAGACGTGGAAGATGATTTCTACGGTATGGTATTCTGTAGAACAAAAGTAGAAGTAGATACTGTATCTTCAAAACTCATTGAAAGGGGATACGACGCAGAAGCACTACATGGAGATTTTTCACAATACCAACGTGAGAGGGTATTGAAAAAATTTAAAGAAAAGAAGATAAATATACTTGTCGCAACTGATGTTGCAGCACGTGGAATAGATATTACCGGTTTATCTCACGTAATAAATTACTCCATTCCACTTAACCCTGAACACTACGTGCATAGAATAGGTAGAACGGGAAGGGCTGGAAAAGAAGGTATCGCCATAACGTTTGTTACCCCAAAAGAATACAGACAACTCTTTAGAATAAAGAAATTTTCAAAGGCAAAGATCAAAGAAGGTAAAATCCCTTCAGTGGAACAAATAATAAAGGCAAGATCGGAAAAAATAAAAAAAGATATTTTAAATCATAATAAAAATATACAGAAAGTATACTACAACCTTGCTGATGAACTCCTTGAAAAAGCAGAACCAAGAGAAGTTGTAGCAAAGCTTTTAAGTACTGCTTTTAAATCTTTAAATCCGGAAAATTACAAAAAAGTATCACCTACTTCAAAAGCAAAAGAAGTTGTAAGGTTGTTTATAGCGAAAGGAAAACAAGCTGGTCTTACCAAAAAAGATCTAGTTAAATTTATCGTTGAAAAAACCAACATAAATCCAAAAGTAATAAGTGATGTACTTGTTTTGGACAAATTTTCATTTATAACCGTTCCATACAAAGAAGCGGAAATAATACTATCAATCTTTAAAAAACGTGGGAGAAGATCCTTAATATCCAAAGCAAAAGAAAGAAACTAGGAGGGAAAAGTATGAAAAAAGTGGGTTTTCTAGTCGTATCTATAGCTATTTTACTCTCATTTGTACTGCTCTTTGCAGGGGGAGACACAAACCAAAGTCCAAAAATTGCATACATTGATTCAAACAAAGTACTACAATCGTACGATAAATTTATAACACTCCAATCCAAGTATCAAGAAGATGCACAATTTTATCAGAAAAAACTCAACGAACTTGCAGCAGAAATAAATCAAATGAAAAAAGATGGTGCAAGCGAACAAGAGTTAAATAAAAAGTTAGCAGAATACACACAAAAACAACAACAATATTCACAACTTTTAAATAACGAATATCAACCAAAATTTTCACAGCTTGAACAGGAGATACTCCAAAAAATAGCAGAATACGCAGAAATTATGGGATACGACTTTGTGTTTAACAGCAAATCAATGGCGTATGGCTCTCCAAAATACGATATAACGGATAAATTTATTGAATACTTGAAATCCGCACAATGAAAATAGTATGTAAAAATATAAAAAAAAGATTTGGAAAAAAACAAGTTTTAAACGGTGTAGATTTAATCGTAAACACAAATGAAATAGTGGGCTTGCTGGGACCAAACGGTTCCGGCAAGACTACTTTATTTAATATTATACTAGGTGTAGTAATTCCAAGCAGCGGTAAAGTTTTTTTAAATGAAAAAGATATTACAAAGGTACCAATACACAAAAGGGCAAGGTTGGGAATAACGTACCTTCAACAGGAAACATCTGTCTTTAGACAACTTACTGTGGAAAAAAATTTAAAACTCGTTATAGAACATTACGACAAAGATTTTGGTAAGATAGACACGCTTCTCAAAAATTTTGGATTACTTGATTTGAAAAACCAAATGGCATTTAGTCTATCTGGTGGGGAGAAAAGAAGGCTTGAACTGGCACGTATGATGACACTCTCTCCAAAATTCTTACTCCTTGATGAACCATTTGTGGGTATAGATCCAAAGACGGTAAAGGAAATTCAAAAGATGGTACTAGAATTGAAAAAAATGGGATTGGGGATAATTATAACAGACCACAGTGTAGATGCACTAAAAGATATTGTGGATAGGTTATACGTAATACACAAAGGTGGTATAATTGCAAGTGGGGAACCAAGCGTTGTCTTAAACGATGAAATTGTCAAAAAAGTGTATTTGGGGGGATAGCATGAAGGTTATCTTAACTTTTTTATTTTCAATTTGGGGGCTTTTCGCTCCAGAAAGTATTGTTGTAAAAAACGGTGATTACTTTATTTCTCAAATGGGAAAGCTATACGTTGAAGATGGTAGTGTACTTTATATGTCAAAGGAAAAAAACGAAATGCTTTTAAAAATGGTAGATCCACGGGGAATGTTCAAAGAAGGTAAATACCTCTGGATTGTAGATTTTGATAGGCTGGTAAGGCTTGATCTTTCAACGGGAAAGTACAAAAACTTTTTTGCATCTTCTCCTAAGTATTTAAACGATATAGTAAAATACAAAGAAAAATATTACGTTACAGATACATATGGAAATACAGTATACAAATTAAACGATGAAAAATTAGAAGTTACATACAATTTAAAAAGACCAAATGGTATTACAACAGATGGAGAATATTTATACATTATATCCTTTACTTCTCCAGCTGTCGTCTACAAATGTGACGAAAACAAAGTCATTGAAACATATACCTTAAACGAGGTAAAAGGTGGAGATGGTATAGTGTATGCAGATAATATGTTTTTCATATCGGGTTATACTTCAAAAAACGTGGTAATTTACAATTCTTCTTGGAAAAAGATTGGTGAAAAGAATGGATTTTCATCTCCCGCTGATATATACTACTCAAATGGAAATCTTTACGTACCAGATATGAAAGAGGGAAAAATTTACGTATTTAAGGTGGAAAATGAATAAATATCTGATTAAATTTAAAAAACTTGGAATGTACAGATTCATTTCGGGGCTTGATACCATATCCATGATAGAGAGAACATTTAGAAGAACAAATCTTAAAATGCAATTTACAGAAGGGTTTCATCCAAAGCCCAAGTTTACTTATGTTGATCCAGTTGCAACTGGGGTAATAGATTGGGCTTTTTATCTTACAATTGAACTTTTGGAAGATTATAACACATCCTTTGTAAAAGAGGAAATAAAAAGGGTACAACCTCCGCATTTTGTAGTAGATAAAGTTTTAAAAAAAGATGTCAACCTTTCAAAAATACATTCATATGAATTTCAAATTATAGCAAGAAAAAACTTTAATCTTCCGGAAAAAATAGTAAAAAAGACAAAAAGGGGTTTTAGAGAAATCCCCATATCTTCTTTGGAAAATCTCAAAATTATTGAAAAAAAGGACTATATTGTGATAAACTATATAATTGAAAAGGAAAATACATTTAATCCGTATATCATTTCAGATGCCGTGTTCTTAGCTATAAGAAAGGAATGTTATCCTTCTTTTCTTTTTGAAGGGAGTGTATTAGATGAAAAAAATCCTCGTAGTGGATGATTCTGAAGTTTTGCGAAAAATCACGTCTTTTAACTTAAAAAAAGCGGGATACGAAGTGTACGAGGCCTTTGATGGGGTAGATGGCCTCGAAAAGATGAAAGACATAAAACCTGATCTCATAATATTAGATATAATGATGCCAAGACTCGACGGGTTTGGTGTTTTAAAAGAAAAGAAAAACATAGAGGAAATAAAAAACATCCCCGTAATTATACTCACCGCAAAAGGTGGAGCAGAAGACGAAAAAGTAGCCAAAAGCTTAGGAGCACAAATAGTCATGACCAAACCATTTAGCCCATCAAAATTAATCGAAGAGGTAAAGAGGCTGATTTCCGATGATTGAAAAATTGGAAAAACTATACCTAAAATTACTTGAAATTTCAAAAAACCCACAGAAATCATACTCATCTGAAGAGGAACTTTGGGCATTGGTAGAAGAAGAAATTAATATAATTACAAGTGAATTTCTATCTTACAAGCAGGAATTGGAATCATCTACAATACTTATTGAAAGTCAACTTGAAGAAATTTCAAGACTGTATGAAGAAATTTCAACACTTTTTGAAATAAGTAAAATTGTAGCATCCAACATAGAAACAAAGCAGATTCTAATGCCCGTGTTAATTACTTTGAAAAAGGCAATTAATTTTTCATGTGGAATAATTAGTATAAACTTTGATGGGAAATTTTCCGAAACTATTGGAGAATGTCCCAATAACATTGAAGAGGTATTAAAAGATAATTTAGACGAAAATGCAGACATTGTATTCAAAGAAACCTGTAAGAAATTAAATAATAGAAGTATAATATACAAATCTATATCCACCGCGTCAAATAAAAGAATGGGGTATATCCTTGTTGTTGGAAAGGAATCCGGCACTATATTTACAGCAGGTGATAAAAAGATTATAGAATCTGCAGCACAGCAGATTGCAAGTAGTATAGAACGCGAAATAGCTTTAAGAGAAGAAATAGAAAGGGAAAAGTTAAACCAACAAATTGAAATTGCAAGAAGTATTCAATTTAACTTTTTCCCGAAGGCATTCCCTCAAGATGAAAATTTTGATTCATTTGGCGAAAGCATCCCCGCTATACACGTTGGTGGAGATTACTTTGATGTGTTCTTGAAAAATAATAGTCTCTACGGTATAGTAGCCGATGTATCTGGAAAGGGGCTTCCCGCATCTTTGATTATGTCTTCTCTTAGAAGTGCTTTTAAATCGCTAATAGAAAGTACAAATGGCGATCTATTAAAAACAGTGACAAGTTTAAACAACATGCTCTCATACGACGTTGGAGATGACAAATTCGTAACCGCTGTATTTGTGAAATTAAATAGGGATGGAGCACTGGAAGTGATAAACGCGGGACATGATCCACTCTATATAGTAAAAGATAAAATTACAAAGATAAACTCCACAAGCATTCCTATAGGTATGTTTGAATTCATGGAATTTGAAATGCAACGTACACAACTTTCCGAAAATACACTTATTTTTGCATACACAGATGGTATCCCAGAGGCAAGAAATATAAACAACGAAGAATATGATTTTGAAAGATTGGAAAGATTACTAAGTAAGATTCACATTTTACCTGCAAAAGATATAGTCGATAGTGTTGAAAAAGATGTCTTTAGATTTTCACAAGGTGCACTACAGCACGATGATATGACAATTTTGGCGATAAAATACTTAGGATAGGAGGTAGTTAAATGATAGATGTAGGTGCATTAAGTAAAGGTATGTACATAAAGTACGACGGAGATATTTACAGAGTGGTAGACGTTAACAAGCACTTTAGAGCAAGGGGTTCTGGGTTAATTAGAACAAAACTAAAAAATCTTTCCACGGGATTAATGAGAGACGTTAATTTTAACAGTGGTGAAAAGGTGGAAGAAGCAGAGGTTAATTTTAGAAAGGCATCTTACATATACAACGACGGTGAAATGTATTACTTCATGGACAATGAAACATTTGAACAATACGGTATTCCAGAATCCGATATTGAAGATGAAAAAAATTACTTAGTGGAAAACACCGAAGTGGATTTAATAATGCATGATGGAAAACCACTAGGTATACAACTTCCAACAAGTGTTGTACTTGAAGTAGTGGAAACTGAACCAGGTTTTAAAGGCGATACGGTTTCAGGGGGAGGTAAACCAGCAATTCTGGAAACTGGTTTAAAAATTACAGTTCCTTTCTTTGTGGAGAAAGGTCAGAAAGTTAAAGTAGACACAAGGACAGGCGAATACATAGAAAGAGCCTAAAGGAGGGATAAATATGGATTTTGAGCAAGGAAGTATAAACATAAGCGATGATGTTTTAAAAGAAATAGCCTTTAGAAGTTTTATCGAAGTACTTGCACCAGATGAAAAAGATGTAAAAAAACTAAAGAAAAGTATCGAAATCGAAAGAACACCGGACGACAACGTAATAGTATATGTAAGGACTGTTGCACCATATGGACAAAGCCTTGTAGAATTCGGTAAAAAAATTATGAAAAACATATCGGAAAATATACAAAGAATGACAGAACTTCAAGTTTCCGCTGTTAATGTTACAATAACTGATGTTGTTGAAAAGATTGAAACAACGGAGGAGGAAGAGTAATTGATAAAGAGTCGGCACAAAATGAGAGAAGCTATTTTTAAAGCTCTCTTCCAGTGGGATTTCAACAAAGATGAAAATCTAGAAGACATATCCAAAGAACACATTAGCGTATTAGATGATTCTTTGCAAGAACTTGCGAAAAAATACGTGAGGGGGATAAGGGAAAATATATTAAAGATAGACGAAATTATATCCAAGTATCTAAAAAACTGGACGCTAGATAGGCTATCTGTTACCGATAGAAATATACTTAGGCTTGGAACTTTTGAGTTATTATACATAGATGATATACCCATAGAAGTTACACTAGATGAAATGATAGAACTGGGAAAAGCCTACGGTACGGAAAACAGTGGAAAGTTTGTAAATGGTGTATTGGATAAAATAGCAAAAGAGGAGGCACCAAAAGAAAAGTTTGAAATCTAAGGTGGGGGGAAAATTTCTTTTTCCGAGGTCATCATTTCTCTGCTTATTTCAATATACGTAATCTACGCGTGTTATCTTATTCTTGATTCAACCATTGAATGGTATATATTTTTGAAAACGGACTATATTAAATCTCTCGAAACGTTTTACGTGGTAAATTACATACGTCACGATTTTTATACTCGTGGTATATCTGGTGTAAATTTTGAAAATGAAAAATGCATATCCTTTACAGAAAAATTGAAAAATGGCGATGTAAAATTGGTAAAATATAAGGTTTTGGATACAAAAGACGGTATGTTTTTAAAAAGGGAAGTACAAGGTCTGGGAAACTACCTTGGTCCATTTAAAACGACTCTTTCATTTAAAAACGCCGCAACTATAGTATACATCCAAACTTACAGGGGAAGGTTTGTACTTCCAAAAGAGCCTCTTAAGTTTAAAATAAAAAAAATCTTAGTCTCCTTTTAAGCTGTACACATATGCTAGTACTTCTGCAACTGCTCTGTAGAATTTCTCTGGAATTTCGTCTCCCACTTCTACGTTAAAATACAACTCCCTTGCAAGTTTTGGATTTCTAAAGACAGGTATGTTATTTTCCCGTGCAATTTTTTTTATCTTTTCTGCTATATTATCCACACCTTTTGCAACAACAATTGGTATCTCCATTTCATCTACTTCATATTTTATAGCAACGGCATAGTGTGTAGGATTGGTGACCACCACAGTAGCCTCGGGAACTTCTTGCATCATTCTATGCATAGAATATTGCATCATAATCTCCCTTTGCTTTCTTTTTACTTCTGGATTTCCTTCAACTTCTTTGAATTCCTCTTTAACCTCTTGTTTTGTCATTCTTATATTCTTTTCATATTCGTACCTTGAATAAAAATAATCGGCTACTGATACAATAAAGAGTGCTATACCACACTTTATCAAAAGCTCAAACGTTATATTCCAAATAAGTAGCACGCCCTCTAAAACACTCGTATCTGTTGCAAGCAACAACTTATTCCAATTGACTTTCACTACCAAAAATCCTACATATCCCACTATAACCAACTTTAAAATGGACTTTAAAAGTTCAAATAACGAACGCAATGAAAACATCCTCTTCAAACCACTGATGGGATTTATCTTTGAAAAATCAAGTTTTAAAGATTTGAACGTAAATAAAAACCTTGTTTGTAAACTTCCAACAAAAATTCCCGTTACCATTACTATTGCAACAAAGATTATCAAATCAACAATTAACCCTTTAAACGCATCAAATGTGTATATTCCCAAATCGTTGATAGTCAACGTATCATAGGAGGGTAATTGTGCAAAAAAGGATATAGCAGATTCTAATCCCAGTATAATTCCCCTGCCTAAAAATGCAAAACCAATCACCGCCGCCAAGAATGTAAAACCAGAGGTAAGTTCCCTTGAAACTGGAACTTGGCCTTCTTCTCTTGCCTTTTGTCGCCTTCTTGGAGTTGCCTTTTCCGTCTTATCTGAATCGGCAAATAGCTGTATATCTATCCTGAAAGAAAATGCTGCAGGGTTTTTTCTAAAAGAACTGTCAACTTTGCAGAAGTCTCCGCCCATAACGGCACCATCCCCAAAAATATTAAAAAAACCAATATGCTTTTTAGTGGTATTCCCACCATAAATACATTCATTTGCGGTACCAACCTTGAAAGAATCCCCAAAAGCACGTTTACTATAAACATATAGCCTATAACTGGGAGTCCTATCTTTAATGCCACAAAAAATAATTCTATAAATTTTGACGTTATAAACTTAACAAAACCAAAATCCAAAAAATCCAAGTTAAGTGGAAACACTTTAATAGAGTCCACAACCGCTTCGTATATTAACAAATGCCCATTTAAAGAGATAAACACAAAAATTGCAAGAAGAAATATAAGTTGCCCTATTATGGGACTTTCTTCCATAGTTGGATCCATAGAAGTAGCAAGCCCAAAACCAGACTCTATACCCAACAATTCCCCTGCAACGGCAAATGCTCCAAAAATCATATATGCCAGTAATCCAATCGCAAAACCCACAATGAAGTTATTTAAAAGGGAAAGTACTATATGAAGAACAGGAGTATCTAGTGCTATAACACTTTCCTGTGGAAGCAGTGAATATGAAAATGCAAGCACAAGAAAAGCCTTTACTGTGGAAGGAATAAACCTTCCTGACAGTAAAGGCGAAATTACAAAAATCCCAGTTATTCTACTTATTAGCATTCCCCAATTTAAAAATTGAGTCTCTACAAATTGATATAAATCCATTATCCTCCTATTTTAAACCAATTTGCTATACTTTTCAATTGTTCAGAGACCAAATCAATAGCTTTAACTGTTTCGTGTAATCTTTGGGAAAATTCCTCTAATTTTGACATATTCTCGTTAACCATCGCTAATTTATTCACCGCTTCTGAAACCGTATTTGTAGATCTTTCTGAGATATATACCATCTCGTTAAATACTTCTTTTGCTTGCTCTAAAACTTCCGATACCGTCTTTGTGGTTCCCGCAAGTTTTTGGATACGCTCAATTACAATTTGGAAACCTTGAGAAAATTCTTCTTTTGTCTTTGAAAGGGCTGAAAAATTATTCTTTGAATCTTCATATACCTTGTTTAAACCACTGAGATTTTGTGTGTATTCTTCCATATCCTTTACAAGTTTTTTTGAAATATCGTTTATCTCTATAGATAACTTCATAATCTCATCTGCAACTACCGCAAAACCCTTTCCCGCTTCTCCGGCCCTTGCCGCTTCTATTGCGGCATTAAGTGCAAGTAAATTTGTCTGATTTGCAACATTTTGTATCTTTGATATCTCGCTAGTAACCCTGTTAAATTGCCCTATAGTTTGGTTAATATAACTGTTAAATTTTTCCATGGCATCTAGCGACCTTGTTATACTGTTATCCATTTCCTTTACAAGTTTTGTATTATCATCTAGCCTTTCCTCCGTATCTATTATATCATTAACCAACTCTTCTAATGTATTTTCTACATTTTCTATAGATTGTTTTGCACCTTCTGTTGTACTTTTTAGGTTATCAAACTCATCTAAAATATCAGTGGTATTTTTAGAGAAAACCTCTATAGTACTTGAAAACTCCCTGGAGGTCTTTTCCAATATATTGCTCAATTCTTCTAAGCCATCTACACGAGAAACAAGCCTATTTGAATTTGAAAGAAGATTTTGTGCAAAATCTTTAAACCTTTCAGAAAGATTTTTTAAAGAGTCCATCATAACTTTAAATTCTCCAGAAACCTTCACACCGTCAAAGCTTTCAAATCTTCCCTCGGATAATCTTTCAATAACCGTCTTTGAATGTTCAAGTGCTTTTGAAAGCTGATCTGTTATAACAAATATCAAAATCACACTTATAACAAGAACAACAACAACCAATAAAATTGTTTTTTTCACAATAATAGAATTGTCAATCTTTAAATTAATCGAAACATTTGGTTTTTCAAGTTTTGGAACAACAAATGGTTTGGGTTTTGGCAATTCAACACTTGTATCAATAGCCTTAAATGGAATAGCAACTTCTATTTCACCTATCTTCTTTCCAAGGTATTTAAATTCACCTACTTTTGCAAAATAGGTATCTTTCAAAATTTCAATTATATTACCTTTTAACTTTCTTAAAGGCTCTCCTACAAGTCTTTTACCATCTTCCCCTACCTTTGTGGTTATAAGCGCTTTACCATTTACATACAACGTGATCTCTGCATTTGAAACGGATTTTATTTCATCTAAAAATTTATTGTCCATCTTATCAACAAATACAACAAAACCATTTACCGTGTTACCAAGTATGGGGTGCATTACGGGAACAATGACAATTGAATACAAAAAATTATCATACGGAAAAATCAAAGAACGATAAAAAACAGACTTTGCAGAAATTATACTTGAAAAATTTTCTTCAAGTTCCCTAATGTATGGCGGTTTTTTGTAAAAACTTACATTTGCACCTGATGAAACGGATTTTGCATATTCTACTATGTATTTTCCATTGTATTTTGTATACAATCTACTTTTAATCTTTGGCTTTTTTTCATCTATTGTCCAAAGTGCAGCATATTCAACAGAAAATTTTTCTATAAAGGGAAATAAAAGGGATTTTCTTTCAGTTAACGACAAATCTTTGTCATTTGCGGCATTTACAGTCTCCTTTAAAGATGCCGCAATTTGTGCACCTGTTAAAAGTTGTTCTGTCCTTTCCTTTATTAAATTTACAACCGTATCAAATGTGAAATTCACTTGATTTTCAAGCGCCTTTTCGTAAACTTCATTAAAAGATTTTTGTATCTTTTTTTCTTGTTCTCTCACCGTTTCACTTAATCTTTTCGTATATTCCTCTGATTGTTTCAAAAGTTCATCTTTGAAACTATCAATGTACGATTCATATTTTGAAATAACGTTTTTTTCAACGTATAAAGATATGTCTTTTTGCAAATTTTCGATCTGAGAATTTACCCCTCTGATATTGAAATACGTAACCAAGAATACTGGAACCGTTACCAAAATTATTGCAAACAAAACTATTTTTACCCTAAAAGACATATTTTCACTCCTTAAATTTCTTTAACAAGTTCAGAAATTATTCTTACAATCATTCCTCCTGTTTTATTTGCAACTTCTAATACTTCTTCTGCTGTAAGTGGTTTTAAATCATCATGTACCGCTTTATCTGTAATAGCGGATACACCAAGAACCTTTAAACCGCCGTGATTTGCAACAATAACTTCTGGAACAGTTGACATACCTACGGCATCTGCACCCATCCATCTCAACATCTTTAATTCAGCGGGAGTCTCAAAATTTGGTCCCGATACTGCAACATATACACCTTCGTAGAATGGTATATTAAGTTTTTGTGCAATCTCAATAGCCTTTTTTCTCAAATCTTTATCGTATGCATTTGACATATCTGGAAATCTTGGACCCCATTCTTCTACGTTAGGACCAATCAACGGATTATCTCCCATCATGTTTATGTGATCGGTAATAAACATAGGTCTTCCAATCTCAAATTCTGGATTCATTCCACCTGCCGCATTTGTTACTATCAATACTTCTACACCCAAAAGTTGCATAACCCTTATTGGGAAGGTTACGGTCTTCATATCGTATCCTTCATAATAATGGAATCTTCCATTCATTAACATAACATCTTTACCATTGAGTTTTCCAAATATAAGTTCACCCTTGTGTCCTGGCGCAGTTGATACGGGAAAACCCGGAATATCCTTGTATGAAAATTTCTTTGGATTTTCAATACTATCCGCTATCCCATGTAAACCAGAACCAAGGATTATGGCAATCTGTGGTATAGAATCAATGTGTTCCTTCAAAAAAGCTACCGCTTGATTTACTCTTTCAATGTATTCTTTCATCGTTTTGACCCTCCTTTTTATTTTATACATTGATAATTATATCATAAAAAAAGCGGCTATACAGCCGCTTATTCCTCTTATTCTTCTATTATATAGACTAAATCTCCTGTTTTTAAAAGTGCCGCATTTGCTTCATCTGTATCTACGTGAAATTCCAAAGCGTATTTCTCACTAACCCTTATAAGCACATCATCAAAAATTAATCTTCTTCCTTCTTTTTCGACTAACACTTTTACAATATCTTTATCTTTTACACCGTATTTTTCAGCATCACTTGTGTGCATGTGTATGTGTCTTTTTGCAATTATTACCCCTTTTTCTTTTATAACACTACCTTTTGGTCCCACTATAACTATTCCTGGAGTTCCTTCTAAATCTCCAGAATCTCTTACAGGTGGTCTAACTCCTATTTTAAACGCATCTGTAAGGGAAATTTCAACTTGTGTTTCTTTTCTTTCGGGGCCAAGTACTCTTACCTTCTCAATTGCACCTTTTGGTCCTACAATAATTACCGTTTCTTGACATGCAAATTGGCCGGGTTGCCCTAGGTCTTTAATAGGTGTAAGTTTGTAATCTTTACCAAAGAGTATTTTCACATCTTCCCTTGAAAGGTGCACATGTCTGTTACTAACACCTGCTACAATTCCAGGTTGTTTTAAATTCATTTTATCCCTCCTCTTTTCGGCTTAAGCAATCTATCCCTAACAACTACCTTAATTTTTTCTGGAACTGTAACTTTTATTGTAAATGGTCCCCTTTTAATGTTCAAAAAGCCCAAACCAGCTATTACTACCTCTTTCTCCTCATCTACTTCAAATATGTGTGTTACAAAATTTTCATCTATATCTTGCTTTTTACACGGCGGAATTAGAAGATCCCCTGCCCTCTTTTTCATTAACTCATCTGCCTTTTCTTTCTTTGTTTCATGAAAAGTTACCTTCTCAGGTGCGAAAATCTGGAAAATAGGCTTTTTTTTCGTTTTAAATTCCACCTCTATTTTACAAAATGCACTTACCAACACTGCTCTACTTTCGTCTATTTTAAAGGTTTTTCTTGTAAAAGACTTTGTATTTAAAATTTTTGCCTGACATTCTACAGAAAGTAAATCTGTTACTCTATCGTTTGTTAATATTCCAGGTGTGTCAAATAAATTTACATCAAAGACTTTTCTTTTTATTATCCCCAAAGTCGTACCCGGAAATGGGGAAATAGTTGGTTTTGCTTCTGTAAAATGCGAAAGTAACGATGACTTTCCAACATTTGTAACACCCAAAATTAAGATATCTTCCCTTAGACTTCTTAAAAATTTTTCAAACTTTCTCAACCCAAATTTATTTTTACTACTTAACAAAAATATACGCTCAGAAGAGCAACCAAACTTGTTTTTTAACCATTCTTGAGCTTCAATAGATGAAAGTGATTTTGGCAAAAGGTCAAACTTTGTAACGGCAAAATATACTTCTTTTCCGTTTAATTTTTTCATTATTTCCTTTCGAAAAGTACCTTCAAAATCCGTTATATCAACAACGTATATTACCTTTTTAAAATCCTTTAAAATTTCATCTAATTTATCCAAAAATATTTCCTCTTCAACCGGTACACTCAACTTTCCATAATGGATCATTTTATAACAGCGCTGGCAGAGCGGTTCTTTTTCTTCCAACAGCACATGTTCTGGTATATATCCAGGTTTTTTTGGATCTTTAAATTGCAATTCAACTCCACAACCTCTACACTTCATCGTTAACCTCCTATATAAAGCTTTACCATAACAAATGTAAATCCAACTAAACTAGTCAAAAGATAAGGTTTAAACGCCCACTTTATATATTCACCAAATGAAAATTCTCTACCTATTTGTTTTGAAAGTAAATTAACCCCCACAATATTCTGAACGGCACCAAGTGGCGTAAGGTTAGTGGCAAGATTTGCGCTTACCGCATATATCCACCAAAAAGAAGGTGAAAAACCGGCATTCACCAAAATCTTTATAACAGGTGCAATAATCAAAGTTCCTGGAACAGCACTAAGCCAAGGAATTGCAATTGAAGTAAAGGCAAATATTGCAAGAAGCGAGTAAAATAGATGTCCAGAAAGTGGTAAAAACATATTTGCAAGTAGGCGTGTAATACCCACTTCTTCAAGTGCATATGACAAAATGTAAAGCCCTGCATAGAAAAATAAAGTATCCCAATCTATCTCATTACTTATATCATTAAAATTCTTCTTGTGAAACAGTATCACAGCTACCGCTCCAAGTAATGCAACAAATGAAAGATCAACCTCTACTACTTGATGAAGACCAAAAAGGGAAAGTACTATAAGAAAAACTAATAGTGTAAATCTCAAAGACTTTTTATCCGTAATAGCCATTGTTTCATCAATATCTGAAAGCTTTTCAAGTTTTTCTTCAACATCTTTATCAACTACTGTATATTTTTTAAACAAAAGCATAGTAATAGCAAATGAGATTATGGTAATCAATCCCATGTTTTTAATAAAATCATTAAAACCTAAACCGCTTACTGAACCAAGCACAAGGTTTAAAGGGCTACCAATCAATGTAGACATTCCACCAATATTGTCTATAAAGATGGTTAGCATTAAAAACGGAATGGGATTTAAGCCAAGTGAATCTGTAATAAGAAAGATCATAGGGGCTATAAGGATTATCGTAACAAGGTTATCCAAAAAAGCAGAAGATACAGCTACTAAAATCATCAACCCAGTTATGGTCAAAAAAAACCTCTTGCCACCTATTTTTACCACACGTATAGCCAAAAACTGAAAAAGACCCGTTTTTTTCAAAAACTCCACTATAACGGTCATTCCCGCAAGAAGACCTAATGTGTTAAAATCTACTACTCTACTAATATTCTCCGGTTCTAATCCCTCAATAAGCTTAAGTGCGGAAACTAAAATCGCCAACCCAAAAACTATAGGCGCCTTATACTTTTTACCGAAAATAATATACCCATATGCAACTATTACAATAGATAATGCAAATACCTTTTCCACAAGTCCACCTCCCTATCACATTTTTTATTATAACTCTAATTTTTACACTTTCTTGTTAAAAATTATATAAATTTATATTTTAACTTCTTTTCTTTTTTTCCTTTTCTATTAACATTTGTGAAAAAAATCAATATATTAAATATTCCAAATCTTATCACCTAAAATGGAAAATATTACGGTTTGCAAAATCATTACTTATATTAGAAAATAAAAATGAAGAAACTAAAAAGGGGTGATAAAATGGCAAAAGTTTCTAATATGGTCTTGTTGAACAAACCCGGTGAAAAGATACTCCTTTTAGGTAACCATGCAATAGCAAGAGGAGCACTCGAAGCTGGCATAGCACTCTTTGCTGCATACCCTGGAACTCCTAGTTCCGAACTAACGGATACAATGGCAGCAGTAGCAAAAGATGCAGGCGTTTATATGGAATACTCTACAAACGAAAAAGTGGCATTCGAAACGGCTTTATCCGCTGCATGGAGTGGTCTTCGCGCGATGACTGCTATGAAACATGTGGGGTTAAACGTTGCTGCAGATTCATTTATGAGTGCCGTAGGAATGGGAGTAGAAGGTGGATTTGTTATAATGGTCGCAGATGATCCAAGCATGTGGTCCTCACAAAATGAGCAAGATACAAGGGTTTTTGGGAAATTTGCAAATGTTCCCGTATTAGAACCATGCAGTGTTCAAGAAGCAAAAGACCTTACAAAATACGGTTTTGAAATTAGCGAAAAGTACAAACACATGGTAATTTTCAGAACAACAACTAGGTCTTCACACATGAGGGGAGATGTGGTATTAGATAAATTACCAGATGAAATAGTAAACAAAATAAGAAGAGTTGGAAAATTTGAAAAAGATCCAAAAAGGTTTGTTGATATACCCGCACATTCTAGAACGTTTCATCCAAAAATTCTTGAAAACATAGAAAAAATTAGAGAAGAATTTAACAACTGTCCATTCAACAGAATAGAAGGTGATGGAAAGGTAGGAATCATTACCTCAGGTCTTTCATATGCATATGTAAAAGAAGCTATCTCCTGGCTGGGAATAAACAACGTAAAAGTCCTTAAACTTTCAACTCCATATCCCGTTCCATTTGGACTTGTCGAAAAGTTCTTAGAAGGACTTGAAAAAGTATTAATAGTTGAAGAGCTTGAACCAGTTGTTGAAGAACAGATAAAATTGTGGGCATATGATAAGGGTTACACCATTCCTATATATGGCAAAAACATTGTACCAAGAACATACGAAATGGATACAAAACGTGCAGTAAAAGCTATTTCGAAATTTTTAAACATCGACACGCCCATTGATTTTAACGCACTAGAAGAAAAATACAAAGAAATAAGCTCAATGCTTCCACCAAGACCACCTTCATTGTGTCCCGCATGTCCACATAGAAATTCATTTTTTGCAATTAACAAAGCTACAAGAAAAAATGCAATTTTTCCAAGTGATATAGGATGTTATACCTTAGGTGTATTGCCACCTCTTAGTGCCGTTGACACAACAGTTGCAATGGGTGGATCAATTGGGATAGCACATGGACTTAGCGTATCACTAAATGGTGCAACAAATGAAGAAATATACAATAAAAAAGAAGTAATTGTTGCAACAATAGGAGATTCTACCTTTTATCATACGGGACTTCCCGCAATAGCAAATGCCATATACAATAGATCAAACATACTGGTGGTAATTGTAGACAACGAAATTACAGCTATGACTGGTGATCAACCAAATCCAGGTACTGGAGATACCCCACATGGACCTGGAAAAAGAATCCCCATTGAAGATGTGGTAAAGGCTATGGGGGCAGATTTCGTCGAAGTAGTAAATCCGTACAACATAAAGAAAACAACCGAAGTAATCAAAAAAGCATTGGATGTAGACGGTGTTAGTGTTGTTGTATCAAGACAAGTGTGTGCTTTACATAGGGTAAGTCAAGCAAGAAAGAAAAAACAAAAATTACCCACATTTAGGGTTAATCCAGATAAATGTACAGGTTGTAAAGTATGTGTCACCACATTTGGATGCCCTGCAATATTCTGGGATAGTGAAAATAACAAGGCAAAAATTGATCCTACCATGTGTTGGGGTTGTGGAAGCTGTGCACAAATATGTCCATTTGGAGCCTTTGAACTTGTAAAGGAGGCGAAATAATGGTTAAAGAATACAATATAGTTATTACAGGTGTAGGAGGACAGGGAATACTAACAGCTGCAAACCTACTTGGATGGGCCGCACTAAAAGAAGGCTACAAAGTTAGAGTAGGAGAAGTACACGGAATGAGCCAAAGATTCGGTAGCGTTATATCTTATGTAAGGTTTGGCGAAAATGTCTACGGTGCGATGGTACCAGAAGGAAAGGCAGATGTGATAATATCATTTGAACCAGTAGAAGCATTAAGATATATCAATTACTTAAAAGAAGGTGGTCTTGTATTTACAAATTCCAGACCCATTCAACCTGTACAAGTATCAATGGGACTTGCAAAATACCCTTCACATGAAGAAATTAAAGATATCGTAGAAAAAAATTTTAACGCAAAATATTTAAGTTTTGATGCAGAAAGCCTTGCAAAAGAGGCGGGAAATATAATTACAACAAATGTGGTATTAATTGGCGCTTTAACATCAACACCAGACTTTCCACTCTCTTCCCAAACAATAAAGGAAGTAATTAAAGTTAGTGTTCCACCAAAAGCTGTAGATTTAAATATAAAGGCATTTGAATTGGGGTTAAGCAAAGCAAAAGAAATGTTATAAAATAACAAAAAATGAGTGTAAAACCCCTTGCAAATTTTGCAAGGGGTTGTTTTTTTTTGCTTTCTAAGTTAAAATATAAAGCAAAATGTAAAATGAAAGGAGAGAATAAATGTATTTACTTTCTTCTATAATCTTTGGTATACTACTGGGTTCAAATGATTCTGCAAATATCTTTGGCCCTTCTGTAGAAATGGGAATATTAAAATACAGAAAAGTCACAATAATTGCGGCTATTTTTACCTTTTTAGGTGCAATAATCGGTGGAGAAAATGGAATAAGAACTATAAGCACCTTTTCAAATATTGATATTTACAGTGCAACAATTTCCGTTATTTCAGCCGCAATTACCATGTTTATACTCTCAAAAATTGGCATTCCTTCGTCTTCTTCACAATCTATTGTTGGAGCAATAATTGGTATAAATTTATTAACCAATAATCTAAATACAAAACTTCTTTTAAAACTCTTTCTTGCCTGGATTTTTACACCCATTGGTGGGATAATCTTTACATACTTATTATATAAAACTTTATCTCCACTGTTTAATAAGATAAAATCGATACAAACAAGGGAGAAAATCATAATACTTTCAACATTAATCATAGGTTCATACGGTGCATATTCCCTTGGAGCAAATAACGTTGCAAACATTACCGGAGTTTTTGCAAACAATATTGGAATTAAAAATGCAACATTTATAGGCGGCATAAGTATGGCAATTGGGGCGCTACTTTCAAATAAAAAGGTTATGTACACTATAAGTAAAAAAATAATGGAATTAGATTATTTTTCCTCTGCTGTATCTTCACTTGGTCAAGCTATAACTGTGTGGATATACTCACTTGTCGGAATACCCGTATCCGTCTCCCAGGCCATTGTTGGCGCAGTCATAGGTGCAGGATACGCAAAGGGATCAAAGATAACAAACAAAAAAGTAATTATCCAAATATTCCTCACTTGGATTCTTACACCCACTTTTTCGGCGTTTATCTCAATTATTCTAAATTATCTTCTTAAAATTTCCATTTTTTAAATTTTCATCAAAAAATAAAATATGTTACTATATAGTAATTGTTAAAATAAATAAGAAATTGGGAGGTGGTGTAAATATTTATATACCTACTTCCAGCTGTTTTTTTTGGCTGGTCTCTTGGAGCAAATGATGCGGCGAATATATTTGGAACCGCAGTGTCAAATAGAATTATTAAATATCGAACTGCAACAGTAATTTCTGCAATATTTATAATAATCGGTGCAATTATTGGTGGAGAAAAAGGTATTTTAACTATTAGCAGTATTTCCGCAAGCGACTTAAAACTTGCTGCAATATCCGTACTTTCGTCTGCTATTACAATGACCACCATGACTTATATAGGTGTCCCTGTTTCTTCTTCCCAGGCAATAGTAGGTTCAATAATTGCAACTTCTTTAATAGAAGGTACAGTAAAATGGGGCATACTCTCAAAACTTTTTCTTGCGTGGTTTTTTACACCAATTGGTGGTATCTTTTTTAGTTATATATCGTATAAAATCTTTGCAAGGCCATTTAATAAAATAAAATCTATTTATGTAAAGGAAAAAGTTATATTTTTTGCAACATTAATAATAGGGGCATATGGTGCATACTCACTTGGTGCAAATAACGTTGCAAATATCACAGGGGTATTTGCAAATGCCATTGGAATTAAAAATGCCGCATTGTTAGGTGGAATAAGTATAGCATTGGGTGTTTTAACGTATAGTTACAAGGTAATGTACACAGTGGGTACACAAATAATAGAGCTTGATTATTATTCCTCTGCAATTGCGGTATTAGGCGAATCTATTACCGTATGGATCTACGCGCTGCTTGGTATACCCGTCTCAACATCGCAAGCAATAGTAGGGGCAGTTATAGGTGCAGGATATGCAAAGGGCTCGAGAATTTCAAGTAAAAAAATTATTTTCAAAATAGTTAGTGCTTGGATTAATACCCCTGTAATTGCAGGGGCTATAACTTTTCTGATATACTATTTAATGAGACTGGTATAAAAGGAGGAAAATAATATGAGTCTATTTTTTGGTAAAAAAGAGCAACTAGTAATTGAGTTATTTGAAAGTCATTTGGATTCCGTAGAAGATACCATAAAAAAATTGGTAGAACTTGTAAAGGAAAATGATATAGAAAAAAGAAAGGAGCTTGCCGAGGAAGTTAGAAAAATAGAATCACAGACAGATCAAATTAGAAGAAAAGCAGAACTTGAAATGTACTCCGGTGCATTTCTTCCAAACTTTAGGGGAGACCTTTTGGGTACCATTGAAGCACTAGATAGAATTGCAAACAAAGCAGAATCAGTAGCCGATGAGATAGATCTACAAAATCTAGTAATCCCACAAGAAATTAGAGAAAATATTATAGATCTCGTTGAAACATCTCTTGAAACCTATAAAGCCTTAAAAAAAGCCGCAAAAAAGATGTTTAAAGATTTTGATAAAGCAAGTGAGATGATAATAGAAACGGAAAAGTTCGAACATAAAACAGATGATATAGAAAGGGAAACAATAAGAAAGATATTTAATCTTGATATATCACTTGCGGAAAAAATACAATTAAAAAAGCTAGTACACAGAATAGCTGACATATCCGATACTTCAGAAGATGTCTCAGATAGAATCCAAATAATACTTTACAAAAGAAAAGTATGAGACATTTGAGGAGTAAAATTGATTAGTAAAAAAAACATTACAAAAGAAATTTTATCTTTAAAAGAAAATATCAAAGAACATTGTAAAATTTTCCATATAGAAAAAAATGAAGTATTACACTCACCACATGAAAAATTGGAACAAATAAGTGTTGTTTTAAAGGGAAGACTAAAAGTTGTAAAATTTACATCAGAAGGAAATGAACAAGTTGTAAAATATATAAGTGAAATGGAAAGCTTTGGTGAAGGGCTAATATTTGCTGGTGAATTTTATCCATCCTTTATAATCTCCGAAAAGAAATCAGAAATAATGGAAATCTCTAAGGAAGGAATTTTATTTTTGTTAAAAAATAACGAAGAATTCCTTATTACTTATTTGAATGAAATATCAAGAAAAATGGTAAATTTATCAAATGTAATAGATATACTCATTATTAAATCTGTAAAAGAACGGATAATAAAGTACTTCTCACTACTACATAAAACTCAAAACAGTGATGTAATATTTTTTAAGTCAAAACAAAAAATAGCAAATGATATCGGTAGCGTAAGAGAAGTTGTTTCAAAAAAGATTAAAGAACTAGAAAAAGAGGGGATAATAAAGATAATAGATAAAAATCACATTAAAATCATAAATAAAAGGCTTTTTGAATAAAACCGTGATTGAAATCACGGTTTTATTTTCTTGTGTAAAATATAATGAAATTAGAAAAATTTATAAAAGGAGTGATTTAATGAACACTATAATTTTAATCGTCATAGCAATACTATTTTTAACTTGGTCAATATTTAAAAGTAAAGAAAAAACAAAAGAAAGCCTTATCTTATCAAAAAATCTCCTTATAAAGACATTTATCGAAATAATAGGAGTTATGGCATTAGTTGGTCTAGTTTTGGCAATATTACCACCAGAACTCATAAAGCAACTACTTGGAAATTCAAATGAATTTTTAAGCACGCTTTATGGAGCAATTATAGGGGCCTTAACTATAATACCCGCTTTTATAGCCTTTCCACTATCCAAATCACTTTATCAAAGTGGTGCTAACTTAACTGCAATTGCTGCATTCATAACCACACTAACAATGGTAGGTTTTGCAACTATGCCAATAGAAACAAAGTATTTTGGAAAAAAATTTACACTACATAGGTTATGGTTAAGTTTTGTTGCTGCAATATTAATAGCCTCAGGTATGGCGGTGATATTGTGATTAAATTAATAAAAAACAATAAATTAATATTTATTAGTATATTTCTCTATACTATAGCATTTTTTGTAAAACCATCGATATTTTACAAAGGTTTGGAAATGACAAAAGGATTTCTTATAGAAATGCTAGAAGTTATGCCACCCATTCTTATAATATCTTCACTAATAACAGTATGGGTACCTTCAGAAATTATAATGAAACACTTTGGAAAAAAATCTGGGATAAAGGGTAAACTCTTATCAATATTTACAGGTGCAATATCGGCAGGTCCAATATACGCGGCTTTTCCCATTGCACAAGCTCTATTTTTCAAAGGGGCAAGTATTGCAAATTTAGTGATAATTATTAGTTCATGGGCAGTAGTTAAAATCGTAATGTTTATGGTCGAATCAAGCTTTCTTGGACTATCTTTTGCACTAACAAGATATATATTAACAATACCGGCTATTTTACTGATGGGATACATTATGGAAAAATTAGTTAAAAGAGAAGACATTTTAAATGAAATCTCAAACAACAATTACACGTATAAAAACATAAAGGAAGTATTACACGATTTACCAAACATGGATTGCGGTGCCTGCGGATATGCAAATTGCAAAGCTTTTGCAAAAGGAGTTTTAAATAAAGAAGTTACAATTGATGATTGTGTTATCAGAAAAAACGCAAAAAAAATAGCATAAGTCCAGTTCCAAGTGGAACTGGACTTTTAATAATTATTCACCTACTGTAAATTTAACAAATCTTGAAACTTTGATATTTTCTCCTATCTTTGCAATTGCTTCTTTTATCATATCCTCAACTGTCTTTTCTTCATCAAATGCAAATTTTTGTTCGTAAAGACAATTTTCCTCAAAGAATTTGTTTAATTTTCCTTCAATTATTCTTTCAATAACATTTTCTGGTTTTCCAGAATCTTTGAGTTGTTCTCTGTAGATATCCTTTTCTTTTTCGATAACCTCTTGTGGTACTTCTTCTCTTTTTACCCATCTTGGTGACATTGCAGCAATGTGCATTGCTATTTTGTTTCCAAGTTCTTGGAATTCTTCTGTTCTTGCAACAAAGTCTGTTTCACAATTTAATTCCACCAAAACTCCTATTCTTTTGTTAAAATGTACATAAGATGCAATTATACCTTCTCCTGTTTCCCTTGATGCCTTTTTTGCAGCCTTTGCAATACCCCTTTTTCTTAAGACCTCTATGGCCTTTTCTATATCTCCGTTTGACTCTTCTAGTGCCTTTTTACATTCCATCATTCCAGCACCCGTTCTATCTCTAAGCTCCTTAACAAGTTTTGCACTAATCATACTTTCTCCTCCTTTATATATTTTTAGAAGATATTTTCCACCCATTCTCATATACCATCAAATACTTTATACCTACCTCTTCTAAAATTTCATACACCTTTTCTATTCCCCTTCCAACATGTTCTACTTTATGGGCATCGGAACCTATTGTAACATATTTTCCACCAAGTTTCTTAAAGAGTTTTAAAATATCAATTGAAGGATTTGGCTCACCATATCTAAAAATACCAGCAGTATTAACTTCGATTGTTTTTCCCTTTTCAAGTACAAGTCTTAACACATCTTCAATAATTGGATAAAGCTTTTTAGAAAAAGGTTCAAAACCATCAGAAAACCTCCTTGGAAAATCAAGATGCCCTAGTACGTGAAAATCATCTATTTTCTTTACAAATGTGTATAAATCCAAAAGATACTTCTCATATACCTTTTGTCTATCTTTTTCATCATATCTCTTATGATTTGAAAGAATAACAAAATCAAATTCCTTTAAATCTATATCAATCTTTCCTTTTCCGTCCCATCCAAATTCCACACCTATTGGTAGATTCCTTTTTCTCATCTCTCTTTTATACACTTCCACATCAAATTTAAAACTTTCCTCACCATCCACTGCTTCATAGTGATCCGTTATTATTATACTCAAATTTCCAGCCATACTTAGTATATCATCTATAGAAGATGTGGAATCTGCGGAAAAGTTACTGTGTAAATGGTAATCTATCATTTCTTTCCACCTGCAATATTTACTAACCACTTAAAAATTGGATGAGGTGTTCCAACCTTTGATTTGTATTCTGGATGGTACTGTACTCCCAAGAAAAATGGATGATCTTCCAATTCCACAGCCTCAACAAAATCTGATTTTGCAGAAATCGTTAATTTATAACCCTCATTACCAGGTAATTTAAATATATCTGAAAATGATTCGGCATCAACTTCGTATCTGTGTCTATGTCTTTCGTATATTACTAATTGGTTGCCGTATATTTTGCTCAAAAGTGTGTTTTCTAAAACATTTGTCTTTTGAGCTCCAAGCCTCATAGTACCACCTAGTTTTAAAATTTCTTTTTGAGATTCCATCATATTAACCACGGGATACGGTGTATTCGGATCAAATTCTGTGGAATTTGCCCCTTCGTATCCTCCGACGTTTCTTGCAAATTCAATTGCCATAAGTTGCATACCAAGGCATATTCCAAGAATGGGTTTTTTATTCTCACGCGCATACTTTATCGCCTTTATTTTACCTTCTATTCCCCTTCTTCCAAACCCTCCTGGTATAATTAACGCATCAAAACCATCAAGGTAATCTTTTACCTGTACATCTGTCATATCTTCAAGTTCTTGTGCATCTACAATCACGGGTTTTTGAGCACCAGAAAGGTATACAGATTCAATTATACTTTTGTATGCATCATCTGTACCAAGGTATTTTCCTACAATTCCTATTTTTAAAAGCTCAAATGATTTTGGATAACTCCAAGAAAAATTATCTTTAATATCCAAGTCCAATTTTTCAGAAATAAGATTATGTAAATTTAACGAGTGAAGTACCACTGGTACCTCGTATACATTTGATACATCTGGGAGATTTATCACCCTATTTTTTGGTACACCACTAAATAACGCTACCTTAAACAAACTATTAGCATCGATAGGCATTTCCGTTCTAACTATTATAGTGTCAGGGTGAATACCTATTTTCCTTAAAAGCTGAACAGATTGCTGAGTGGGTTTGGTCTTAAACTCATTTGTGGTTCTAAGATATGGAACATATGTTACATGCACAAAGTGGAAATTTTCCCTACCCACTTCAAAGGCAAGTTCCCTTACCGCTTCTAAAAACACTTCACCCTCTATATCTCCAACTGTTCCCCCTATTTCTATTACCAAGAGTTCTCCATCCATTGACTTAATTCTATCTTTAATTTCAGATGTGACGTGAGGTACTATTTGAACGGTGGAACCCAAATACCTCCCATCCCTTTCACGTTGGATAACGGAAAAGTATATCTGCCCCGCCGTAATATTATTTTTTCTTGAAACGTTTATTCCCAAAAATCTTTCATAATGTCCCAAATCAAGGTCTGCCTCATAACCATCGTCTGTAACAAATACTTCACCGTGCTGATTTGGATTCATAGTCCCCGCATCTACATTTAAGTAAGGATCTATCTTTAATATATTAACATCTATACCACTATCTTTTAAAATCCTGGCAAGAGATGCGGAAAAAATTCCCTTTCCTATTCCACTTAATACACCACCAGTAACCACAATAAATTTTTGAGGCATATTATCCCTCCTTTTAGTAAAATTTTACTATTTTTTGTTATATTTCGTGTTTCTTTAAAGTTACAGCTTTTCTTTTTTTGTGGTATCATATATTTGGAAACGTTCCAAACACGAAAAGAGGTGAATTCATATGAAAAAATCCATAATTTTGGCAATAGGAAATGAACTAGTCGAGGGAATAATACTAGATACAAACTCAAAATATATATCAAGAAAGTTATTAGATTTTGGATACAAAACTATAGCTATAAAAACACTTCCAGATGACATGAAAATATTGGTAGAAGAAATTAAAAGTTCCTTAAAAAAAGCAGATTTATTAATAACAACTGGAGGTTTAGGTCCTACAGAAGATGATCTAACAAGAGAGGCGGTTTCCAAAGCCATTGGAAAAAAACTCGTATTTTCAGATAAAATATACAAAAGCATATTAGAAAAGGTAAAAAAATTTCACAGAGAAGTGCCAGAAAATGTAAAAAAACAAGCATGGGTAATAGAAAGTGCAAGGATAATAGAAAATCCCGTTGGAACAGCACCTGGACAAATAATTGATAATATAATTATTCTTCCAGGTCCTCCTGTTGAAATGAAACCTATTTTTGATAAAGCGTTAAACTACATAGAAAAATGTGAAAAAATATATCAAAGAAGGGTTAAATTTTTGGGTATTCCAGAGGCCGTATTAGTAGAAAAATACAAAGATATAATATACAAACACGATATCAACGTTGCAACAATGGCAAGTCATATCACAGGTGTGGAATTAAGGTTTACCGGTGAAAGAAAAAAAGTAGATGAAATAGTAAATTTACTTAAGGAAAAATTATCCGATTATATTTACGCATTTGACGACAAAACAATAGAAGAAGTGGTCTTTGAAAAATTGGGAGATAAAACTGTCTCCTTTGCAGAATCTTGTACAGGTGGATTGATTTCCTCAAAATTTGTTAGTCTCCCTGGTGTTTCAAAAGTATTTAAAGGCGCAATTGTAGCATATTCAAATGAAGTAAAGGAAAATGTTTTAAATGTAAGTAAAAATACCCTTAAAACTTTTGGAGCTGTAAGTAAAGAATGCGTAACTGAAATGGCAAAAGGGGTATGTAAGATTCTAAATAGCGATTATTCCGTCTCGGTATCTGGTATAGCAGGACCCACAGGTGGTACCAAGGAAAAACCCGTAGGGACTGTTTGGATTTGTGCCTACGATAGACAAAAAGATGTTTATCTTACAAAAAATTTTCTCTTTAGGGGAAATAGACAAATAATAAGGGAAAAATCTTCACTCTACGCATTAAATCTACTAAGGAGGATTATAGAATGAAAAAGAAAAATATTACCATAAAAGATGTGGCAAAAAAAGCAGGTGTTGGTGTGGGAACTGTTTCGCGGGTTATAAATAACAGTCCGCACGTTAACCCAAGAACTAAAGAACATGTATTAAAAATTATACAGGAAATGGGTTACATGCCAAATCCTCATGCAAGAAGGCTTTCAAGTGGACACACAAAGATAATAACCACTATCTTTCCACAGATGGTTGGTGAATTTCACCAACTTTTGCTTTCTGGAATAGATGAAGTATTTGAAAAAGAAGGATATACTTCCTTTGTATATCCACTTTACAGTGAAAATAGATATAAATTTGTAAGGGAAAGCTCTGATTTTGTGCTTGGTACCGACGGAGTAATAATTGATGCGCTAAATGTTGACAAGCTCTTAAAACAGTATATCCCAAAAAATGTACCCGTTGTTTCGGTGGAATTTGATTCGCAAAAGTACGATTCTGTAATATTGGATAATTTCTACGGTGGAATGATAGCAGGAGACTATCTATCTAATTTTGAAGGTGATTTATTTATAGTAACACACGATAGAAAAACAAAATTAGAAAGTACCGTCTTTGAAGAAAGGGTAAGTGGATTTATCGAATCAATAGAAAGAAAAGGAAGAAAAGTAGCAAAAATATTTAAAATAGATCTCGATTGGCTTGAAGCAATTAAAGTTGCAAAAGCTGTTTTTTCCATTTCAAAAAAACCCCTTATATTTGCAACAACAGATTACTTTGCATTCCCGGTAATAGAATTTGCAAGGATAAAAGGACTTGAACCTAAAGAAGACTTTTTTCTCTGTGGATTTGATAATCTTACTTTATCCAGCATATTAAATATTACCACCATAAAACAACCTATAAAGAAAATGGGAAAAACTGCAGGTGAAATGTTATTAAGAAAAATAAAGGGATATAGCAGAAAAAGACAAACAGTTGCCTTTAAACCTGAATTAATAGAAAGAAATACATAAGGAGGAATATTATGAAAAAAGGTGATTTTATTTGGATATTTACATTTCTTCTAATAATTTTTCTTTTAATCTTTCTCCATGACTATTATATAGCTTTAAATAGATCCCATCCATACTTTATGGGATTTTTAAAGGTATCCATACTTGCAACTATGGGAGAAGTACTATCTTTGAGATTACAAAGAAAAAGATATACAAAACCATACGGATTAATATACAGATTTATTATATGGGGATTTCTAGGTATGTGTTTTGTACTTGTATTTGAATTATTTTCAAGTGGCACGTATATTGTTATGGAAAAAGGACTTCTTCCAGGAAAAAATAAATTCCTTCACGCATTTTTTACCAGCACACTGATGAACCTTATATTTGCTCCAACTTTTATGGCATTTCATAGAATAACCGATACCTACATAGACTTGGGAAAAGGAAGAATAAAAGAAATATTTTCCGTAAAATTTAGTGATGTTATAAATACAATTGACTGGAATAAATTTTTTGGTTTTGTTGTTCTAAAAACTATACCGTTTTTTTGGATTCCAGCCCATACTATTACATTCTTACTACCAGCAGAATACAGGGTATTAACAGCTGCAATGCTCTCTATTGCACTGGGAGTGTTGTTATCCATACGAAAGGGGTAATACTGTGCTTAAATTGAAACCCATGCATTTTACAGATTTTATAGATGCACCTGTTGAAAAGGTATACAAAACGTTTGTAAATGAAAACGGATGGGATCCATGGTTTACAGATGGCATGAAAATGGAATTAAAAGACGGTGGAAAGATATTCTTTAGATGGGAAAGATTAACAGGTGAAGAGGTTATTGATAGGGGATACACTATTGAAATAATTCCAAACAAGTTATGGGAATTCTGGTGGTATGAATACGAAGACGGATTTAGATCAAAAGTTACTATAAAGTTTCAAAAGAACTTAGACGGTGGAACTTGGATAAGTATAACGGATAATACCATTGTTAAAAGCATGGAAGAAATAGACATTAGATACGGTTGTGCATTTGGATGGGGACAGATGCTCATACTCGCAAAGGCATATATAGAACAAAATATAATACTACTTCGGTAAGTATTTTGGAAAGTTTATATACTACATATAGTTCTTTGGAAAGATTTATACACTATATATTGATTTCTAACCACATGGTAAGAAATTTACTTTCCAATTTGTAGAATTTCTTACCACTAAAAAATCACGAACAATCGTCTTTTATCGTATATAATAAGAAAAACAAAAACTTACCACCAAAAACCTTATTTTATAAGTATTTATCTTCTTCTTACCAAAGACTGGTAACTTACCATTTAGAAAATTGGAAAGTTACAAATTAAGAAATAGCAACAATTTACAAGCCTTTTTTCAAAATAACTTTCCAATTTTCACCCTTATATTATTATTATTAATAAGAAAATATAAAGAAAGGATGAAAAAATGTTTGAAAAAGAACTTGATGAAGAACAATATGAAGCGGTAACAAAATCACAAGGGAAAACATTAGTAATAGCAGGACCTGGCAGTGGTAAAACAAGGGTAATTACATACAAAATAGCATACCTTATAAACTCCGGTGTAAAACCACAGGAGATAATGCTTGTTACATTTACAAAAGCAGCTGCAAAAGAAATGCTACAAAGGGCTAAAATAGTTTCAAAATCAAATCTAGAAGGTATTACGGCAGGTACGTTCCATCATGTATGTAACCTATTTCTTAGAAGATATGGAAGTACAATTGGACTAAAACCAAACTTTACCATCCTAGATAGTGAGGATGCAAAAGATTTAATGGAAAGCATTAGAAGTCAATTAATACCAAAGTCTGAAAGAAAAACAGTACCAACTGCAAAGCAACTGCTCTCAATATATTCATATATGAACAATACACTTTCATCGCTAAAAGAAGCAATAACAAGATACAATCCAAGATTTCTAGAACAAGAACATACAATAGAACAAATATTAATAAAATACCAACAAGAAAAACAAGCTCAAAATTCTGTAGATTATGATGACCTTTTAATCCATACACTCCACATACTTTCAACAAGCAAAAGCATCAGATTAAGAGAATCGGAAAGATACAAGTGGATACTCGTTGATGAATTTCAAGACACCAATATAGTACAATTTAAAATAGTAGAACTACTATCAACTGTACATAAGAACCTAATAGTTGTTGGAGACGATGCACAAAGCATTTATTCATTTAGAGGTGCAAGGTTTGAAAATGTACTCGATTTCCAAAAAGAAGCAGAAACATTCAAAATCCAAACAAATTACAGAAGTTCACAAGAAATAGTCAATTTTATAAACGAAATGCTCCCAAAAAAATCTATAAAGAAAACATTATGCGCAAAAAGAAGTACAGGTATAAAACCATTTTTAGTACAAGTATTTGACCATTACGATGAAGCAGATTTTGTAGCAAATGAAATTGTAAACTTTCAACATAACGGAATATCCTTAAATGACATTGCAGTGCTATACAGAGCACACGCACATTCCCTTGAACTTCAACTTGAACTTTCAAAACATAACATTCCTTTTAAGTTATACTCTGGTTTACGACTTACCGAAACAGCACATGTAAAAGATTGCATGGCATTTCTAAAGACCACGGTAAATCCTGAAGAAAAGATTTCATGGATACGGCTCCTAAAACTTGTAAATGGCATAGGAAATATAAAGGCAAACAACTATGCAGAAGAAATTTCAAAAATAGGATATAGCGCATTAGACAAAATAAAGGAAAAAAGTTCCGATTTTAAAAAACTAAGGGAAACTATTAAAAATACACTAACTGTAGAAAATCCAGGTGAAAGAATAAAGATATTTTACATAGACTTTTATCACAAAAAAATGGAGGAAAAATTTGAAGATTACAAAGATAGAAGAGAGGATATAGAGCGCCTTATAGAAATGGCGTCATTTTACAAAAACACCGAAAACTTTATTGGTGATATATTAATAAGTGAAAGCTATGAAATGAGAAATGAAGACAACGAAAAAGAAAAGGTAACACTTACTACTATCCACCAGGCAAAAGGGCTTGAATGGAAAGTAGTTTTTATTTTAAGTGTTAACCCCGGTGATTTTCCACATATAATGAGTCTACGCGAAAATAACATAGATGAAGAAGAAAGGTTATTTTATGTTGCAATAACACGTGCAAAAGATTATCTATACATAATCCACAGTATAGGTGGTTCATCTAGAATATTCTACGGAAATGATTATCTAATAAGACGTGGAAAGAGCTTTATAGACGAGATACCCTTTCACCTTGTTGAACACCTTGAATATGGAGTTGAAAAATGATATACATAGGAACAAGTGGTTTTCAATTTGATGATTGGATAGGTACAGTATATCCAAAAGACATTAAAAAGGCACAGATGTTAAATTATTACGTTGGAAAGTACACATTTAATACAGTTGAATTAAACTACACGTATTATAGAATGCCAAAATACAAAGGTATTGTATCTCTTTTAAGAAAAACTCCAAGAAATTTTGTATTTTCAATAAAACTACACGGTGGAATAACACACGAAAAAAATTTAGAACTTGTGGATAAATTCTTGCAAGAAACCTGTGAAATGGAAAACGAAAATAGATTGATAGGTTATCTTGCACAATTTCCGTTTTCATTTAAAAAAACTCCAGAAAGTGAAAGATATTTGTATAAACTTTCAAAAAAGATAAAAAATTTGTTTGTTGAGTTTAGACATATATCTTGGTTAGATTTTAAAACAAAAGACTTTGAAATAATAACAATTGATCAACCACAGTTAAAGGATTTCTATCCATTTAAGATAAATGCAAATGAGAAATTATACGTTAGACTCCATGGAAAAAATAAAAAGTGGTTTGAAGGAGATGTTAAAACAAGGTATAATTACAATTACAAAAGAAAAGAACTTTTGGAAATTTATGAAAAAATAAAGGATTTTGAAGGGGAAAAGTATATTTACTTTAATAACTGTTATCGTGGATACGCACTTTTAAATGCAGTGGAATTTAGGGAAATAATTGGTGGTGGAAAACTTGAAATTTTTTGAACACAAAGAAAAAGACAATAGTCAAATTAGTTGGGAAGGTGAAAAAAAGTTTATAGATGCCCTAAAAAGGGGAGAAGAATGGGCATATAGAAGGTTGTACAGAGAATATGCGCCAAAGATCGGTTCATTTGCCAAAACGTATTTTGGAACAGATGATGTAGATGACATAGTACAGGAAGTTATGTTAAGGATATTTAAAGGAATAAAGAAATTTAAGGGAAACTCTTCAC
Organism: Thermosipho sp. 1070; assembly: GCF_001682135.1. NCBI lineage: Bacteria > Thermotogati > Thermotogota > Thermotogae > Thermotogales > Fervidobacteriaceae > Thermosipho > Thermosipho sp. 1070. Next base: position 910,632 of record NZ_CP007121.1, read on the forward strand.
TTTCTACTTGGATATATAAAATAACGTTAAATGTGTGCAACACGTATTACGAAAAATTCAAAAAGAAAAGTGAGAAAGTTTTTAGTGTGGAAAACGATGAAGAAGATATAGAAACAGATATTCCGGATAAAGAAAAAGATGTGCAAAAAGAAGTGGAATCGGAATTATTATACGAAAAAATCAATAAAGTGCTAGAAAAGCTCCCGGAAAATGAGAGAATATTAATAAAACTTAGGGATATAGATGAAATGTCTTACCTTGAAATAGCGGATATCCTAAGCATACCTGAAGGCACTGTAAAGAGCAGACTTCACAATGCCAGGAAAAAATTTAAAAATCTTCTTAAGGAGGAAGGTATAGTATGACCGAGGAAAGATACGGAAAAGTTATAGAACTATTAAAACAAACCACTTGCTATAGACCGGGAGATATTTTGGAAGAAAAGGTAATTAATAATATCAAAAAAAAGAAGAGATTTTCTACGTTGTACAAATCGATAATTTTGATAGCGGGAATTAGTATAATCTCGTTAATTTACGTGGGAATTGACAAACCCAAAAATGAGGTTTTTACGCAAAAAAACACCGCACCTGTTATGGAGGAATTTGAACCAATTTATGATATAACATTGGTAAGCGATGGATTTTGAGAGGTGAAATAGTGAAAAGATTTTTTCTTTTTTTCTCGATATTTATTTCTGTATACATTTTCCCACAATCTTATCATGCATTTAGATTGATATTTGAATACTACAAAGATCAACTTCAAATGGTAAGGTATGAGGAAGTTTTCTGCAAAGATGGTAACAAAATAGTTTTTGTAAAAGTTCCAAAAAAGATAACGTGGGTAAAGTTAAATGGAAAATTTTACATTGGAACTGAAAAGTTAAAACTTTCACCACCTATAAATGACTTGGAGGATGTGTTTTATAAGTATCTTGATACACATAAACTTTCAAAGGATTTTAATGGAGAAATTACAATTGCAGAAAAATTGTTTACAATAAAAGCAGTAAAAACAAATGGAATGCTTACGAAAATTGTTAGAAAATTTAGTAATATTTTAACTGAGATGCACTTTATTTATCTTCCAACTACAAAGACATTTGAGGATATTTTATCTTCTTTAAAATTATCTGATGAAAGTGATTTACCTTATAAGATATACAGTATTTTAAATAAATTTTTGTGGTTTACACCAAAGATTTCAAAAGATAACCTTGAGATTTACGCAATAGACAAAAATGGAGAAGAAGTTATCCTTGAAATCTCGAAGAAATACGGGGAATTTAAGATAGATTCATTTTATTTAACTATAAAAAAATCAAGTAAGGAGACAAGAGAGGAAATAAAAAATGAAATCAGCCGTGTTAATTGATGGATATGTGGATGAACCCGCTGTTTTAGGAGTTCCACCATATATAAGCACATACGCCCGCTATATAGCGGGCACTTTGTTGCTAAAAGGCTTTGAAGTAACATATACTACTATAGACCAAATAAGAGAAAAAGATAATTGGCAAATTTTCAACGATTACGATGTTATGGTTATTTTATCCTCCGTTACAGTTCCTGGAAAGTACATCGGTGGAACACCAATAACGATAGATGAAATCGAAAAGCTATTTGAGCTAAACAAAAAGCCTTTTAGAATTTTAACAGGTGCAATTGTGAATTTTTTTAAAAGTACAAAAGCAGATGATGTAGCTGAAGATTTTTTAAAGTATGCATTTGAAAATGTAAGCTACGAAATAATTAGGAAAGTTTCTATAGAAGGTGCACAGATTGTAAAACAACATCCGAGATATCCAGACGTTATCTGCGAAATTGAAGTTTCATTGGGGTGTGAAAGAAGAACGTATTGTACTTTTTGCAGTGAGCCAATTTTACACCCAATTTTTTCATCAAGACCTGTAAAAGATATAGTAGATGAAGTCGAAGCCCTTTATAAGTGCGGAGTAAGGGCTTTTAGACTAGGAAGAAGTGCAAATATACTTGCGTATGGATTTGACAAAAATTCATCAAAAATTAATATTTTATTAATAAATGAGTTGTACAATGGAATTAGAGATGTAGCACCTGAGTTGGAAGTATTGCATACAGACAATGCAAACCCGGGATTTATAGCAAAATATTATCCAGAAAGTGCCAAGGCAATAGAGGTAATTGTAAAATACAACACGCCTGGTGATATCTTTTCATTTGGAGTGGAGAGTTTTGATGAAGATGTAAGAAAAAAGAATAATATCCAAGGAAGTGTAGATGATATAGATTTTGCAATAAGACTTGTAAACGAGGTTGGTGGAAAAAGGGTGGAAGGCGTACCAAAGCTTTTACCTGGATTAAACTTTATATTTGGTTTATACGGTGAAACAAGAAAGTCATATGATATATTGTACAAAAAATTAAAAGAATATTTAAATGATAATGTATTGATAAGAAGGATAAATTTAAGGCAGCTTTATTTGGTCCCAAATACACCTATTTGGTATTTGAGCAAGAGAAAGCATCTTAAGGTAAATAAAAAGTTATTTAACCACTATAAATATCTAATTAGAAGAGAAATAGATTCCCCTATGCTAAGAAAAGTATTTCCAAAAGGAACTATCATTCGAAATGTAATTTCTGAATTTAAAGAGGGAAATATAACGTTTGCAAGACCTCTTGGTACTTACCCTATTCTAATAGGTGTTATAGGAATTTTCGAAGGAAAATCAGATGTTTATGTGGTGGATCATGGAAGAAGGTCTATTACGGCAATTGAAATGGAAAGAAAAGTAGGCGATTACTCAATTAATGAGCTTACAAAAATTCCGGGTATAGGAAAATCAACTGCACAAATGTTAAAAGAAAAATTTTTCAACCAGCCTTTATGGAAAGTATTGGAGGGACAAGTTGATTAAATCGTATTTTGACCTTTTGACATCTAAAATTTTACTGGAAACAACTGTGGAAGTTTTAAAAGATGAAAGTGTAGATAAGTTTTTCCATAAGTTAGCGGATAAATCATTACCCATTTTAAAATTTGACGCATGGTCTGTTTTGGAAGTGGAGGATAAAGAAAGGGTAAAGTTTGTTGCTGTATCTGATTTTTACCAAAGGTTTGATGTTGAAAAAATTGAAAAAAAACTTTCTTTTCAAGATTTTGCGTTGTATAATGTAGTTTTAAATACCAAGAGGTGGAAATATATAAAAGACGTTTCAAAGACAAGGGCTTGGGTACCAAATAATAGAATTTCTTCTTGGATAGGGATTCCATTGCTTTTTGATTCTAAAGTATATGGTGTTTTAAGTTTAGATTATTTTAAGATAAAAAGACTTGGACTAAAGGAAAAGCTATTTTTGGATAATTTTCAAAGAAATTTTTCCAAAATTGCATCTGATTTTAGACAGCTTAAGGAACTATTCTATCAAAAGTATATTGATCAACTTACAAGTTTAAAAAACAGGCATTTTATAGAAGAATTTTTCGAAAGTAATAAAGAAAGGGTTGGATTAATTTTTTGTGATTTAAATAAATTTAAATCTATAAACGATACATATGGACATAGATTTGGCGATGAAGTTATAAAGGTCGTGGCAAAGAGATTAAAAAATGTATTAAAATCCACTGATCAAGTGGTAAGATACGGAGGAGATGAATTTATAATCATAACAAAAAATGTGGATAAAATACATGTAATAATAAATAGGATTAAGAATATAATTAAAAAATATGATATAATTATCGATGGGAAGAAAGTGAATTTGGGAATTTCTTGTGGATATGCAATCTTTCCAGATGATGGAACGGATCTTTGGGAAATACTACATATTGCTGATCTTAGAATGTATGAAGAAAAAAAAAAGGAGTAAAAGATGAAGATTCTTTTTAATACGATAAATCTAGTTCCAAATTTTGGTGTACATTCTCTTCAAGTAGCCTTTCTATCATCTGAGATTTCAAAATTGCTTTCCCTTGATTATAAAAAGGCATTTATAACAGGATATATACATGATATTGGAGTTTTAATTCCCCATGAAGGTTTTGTTTTGGATGATATCAACTCATCGTATCTTTTACTCCATGATGTATCAAGTCTTAATGAGCTTACAAGAATGCATACTATAATAGGAAGTTTTATAATAAGCCAGATAAATTCACTAAAAGAATATTCGGATATCATCCTAAAGCACCATGCTGTTCCAAAGTTTTTGGATGAAAAATTTAAAGATGATATCTATGCGAATGTTATTTCAATATCTGAAGAAATATCAAAGTACCATTTTATTAACGATGATGTGGATTACGACGATCTCTTTTTTCCGATTTTATCCATAAAAAATAGATTTTTTAAAGAAGTTTTTGATGCGGCTGTAGAATGCATAAAAAAAGAGTACGTGATGTGGATATTGGATGATATAAAACGTAACATATTAAAGGAAAAGCTAATCCAAGAATTTATAGATATAAGAAAAGACCAAGATTTCTTAGTTGAGTTGGGGATTTTAATTTCATTTATAGTAGATGTAAAGAGCAAATTTACAAAAGATCACTCATGGAGAGTTGCAACGGTAGCACGTGAAATGGCAAGTGTAGCTTCATTGGATAAAGACTCCATGTTTTTAGCGGGATTGTACCATGATATTGGAAAGATAACAACACCTATAAGTATTTTAGAAAAAAAAGGAAAGTTAACAGAAAGCGAGATAAAGATAATGAAAAAACACGTGTATTATTCTATGATTATCCTACACGATTATTTGAATGAAAGTTGGTATTTACCCGCTGTAAGACATCAGGAGAGGTGTGATGGAACGGGATATCCGCTTAGATTAATTTCTGATAATATGGAATTTGAAGATAAAATACTTCAGGTAGCAGATTATTTTTCTGCATTGCTTGAAGATAGACCATATAGGGAAGGTTTTAGTGCTGAAAAGGCTTTTGAAATAACCTATGAGACGGCAAAAAAAGGTACATTGTCTGTTGAAGCTGTGGATGTTTTAAACGAAGTGTTGAAAAAAGATATGGATTTTAAAAATATTCCATATATTTCAGATGTGCAAAAAAACATTGATCAGTTTATAAATGGTATAACCATTTAAGGGGGGGAGTGTGTGAAGTTTTTGGTAATTTCCGATTTACATATTCCCACTAGAAATAGGGAAATACACCCAAAGATTGTTGAGCTTTCCAAAGAGTTGGATGGAGTTTTTGCATTGGGTGATTTTGTTGATTTAAATACAGTTTTGTATTTGCAATCTTTAAATAGAAATTTTTACGCAGTGTTTGGCAACATGGATGATTATGACGTAAAAGATTATCTTCCCGCACAAAGAGTGGTAAAGATAGGAAGATATGTTATTGGGCTTACACATGGAAGCGGTTCACATATAAGGATTCCAGAAAGAATAGTAAATTGGTTTGATGACGATGTGGATGTAATATTATTTGGACACAGCCATGTACCTGAAGATAGAATTTTTCGTGGAAAGCGTTTCATAAATCCCGGGACAGCAATGGAAACATACGGTATAATGGAGATTGGTGATACGTTAAAATTTGAAGTATTTAAGGAGGATTAAGGATGATTGGTTATGAAATTTATATCCGCTCTTTTTACGATTACAACAGCGATGGTATTGGAGATTTCAAAGGACTTTCACAAAAGGTATCTTATTTAAAGGATTTAGGTGTAGACCTTGTTTGGATAATGCCGCATTTTAGAGCACCAAGTTATCATGGATATGATATAATTAATTTTTTTGATACAAATATTTCGTATGGAACACTAGAAGAATTCAAAAAAATGGTAGATGTTTTACATGAAAATGGTATAAGAGTTGTCATTGATTTACCTTTAAATCACGTTTCTTCAAGGCATCCTTGGTTTAAAGCAGCACTTGAAGATGATCCAAAATACAAAAATTATTTTCTTTGGGCAGATGAAGATGTAGATTTAAGCGAAAAAAGGCCTTGGGATAATGAGGTGATTTGGCATCCATATAAAGGAAAGTGGTATTATGGAGTATTTGGGGGAGCATCACCCGATTTAAACTATGAAAATGAAGAAGTTGTAGAAGAGGCGCTAAAAATTGTGGAGTTTTGGTTGAAAGTGGGAGTAGATGGTTTTAGATTTGATGCGGCAAAGCATATTTACGATTATGATACTGTAAACAAGAGATTTCACTACAACCATGAAAAAAATATTGCTTTTTGGAAGAAAATAATGGATAAAGCAAGGGGAATAAAAAGTGATGTATTTGCCGTAACTGAAGTATGGGATTCTCCGGAAATAGTTATGGAATATGCAAAGACAATAGGATGTTCATTTAATTTTTACTTTACAGAGGCTCTAAAGGAATCTATGACAAATGGAAATACACATAAAATATGGGATTGTTTTTCAAGGACTTTAATGGATAATAGAGGGTTGTATATCCCTTCAAATTTTTCCGGAAATCACGATATAACACGACTTGCATCTGTTGTAAAATCAGAAGAACAAAGAAAGGTGTTCTTTGCGATGCTTTTAACGACACCTGGTATACCATTTATTTACTATGGTGATGAATTGGGAATGAAAGGCGTTTTTGATCCATACTTTACAGAAAACGTAATAGAACCTATGCCTTGGTATGCTTCACTTTCAGGTGAAGGACAAACTTTATGGAAATCTATAGGTTTTAATTATGCATTTACAGGTGTTTCCGTTGAGGAGCAATTAAAGAGAGAAGATAGTTTACTTAACACCGTAAAACAATGGATAAGGTTTAGAAAGGAAAATACTTGGATGGTGAATTCGTGGATAGTGGATTTAAAAACAAGTGAGTTTGTTGTAGCGTATACCATTACAAATGGAGAAAAGTCCTTTAGAATATATCACAATATAGCAGGGCACGAAGAGCATTTTGAGGGAATTCACCTAAAACCATTTGAATCGAAGGTGCTTTAATGGCAAAGATAAAGAAACTTGACAAAAATGTAATTTCCAAAATAGCAGCGGGAGAAGTTGTAGCAGGACCCTTTTCAGTTGTAAAAGAACTCGTGGAAAATGCACTAGATGCCCGTGCAAAAAAGATAGAAGTAGAGATCCAAAACGGTGGAAAAAGTTATATAAAGGTAAAAGATAATGGAGAAGGTATGTCAAAAGACGACCTTCTCCTTTCTGTTGAAGAACACACAACTAGCAAAATAAAAGATTTTGAAGATATATACACCTTGTATTCATTTGGATTTAGAGGTGAGGCACTATCTTCTATATCAAAGGTAAGTAGAGTTGTAATTACTTCAAATAATGGAGAAGAATCTCATAGACTTGAAGTTATAGGAGGGAAAATAAAGAAGATAGAGGAATTTCCCACTATTGAGCGAGGAACAACTGTTGAGGTTCTTGATTTGTTTTTTAATGTACCTGCAAGGAGAAAATTTTTAAAATCCGCAGCTGTTGAAAAAAGGCGTGTTATAGAATTTGTGGAAAAGTTTTTGCTGAGCAATCCTGAAGTTTCCTTTACTCTAAAGTCCGATGGTGATGTTTTGTACAATGCAGAATCTTCCAGTTTGGAAGAAAGATTTAAGTTGATATTTCCAGAGGTAAGAGAATTTACAAATATTAACGGGAAATTTGTAAATGGTATTATCTCATCTCCCAACTATTACAGAAAAAATCGTACAGGACAGATCTTTTTTGTACAAAAAAGATATGTAGTAGATAAAATGCTTTATCATGTATTTGAAAATGGATATGGAGAGTCCTTGGTAAATCACCCATATGGTGTGTTGTTTATAGATTTACCACCAAAGTATGTAGATGTAAACGTACACCCACAAAAACTTGAGGTAAAGTTTTCAGATCCCAACGCGATTTATTCGGATATAATAAGAACTGTTAGGAATGCACTGAAAAAATTTATATCAAAGAAAATATTTGTAAGTGATAAAAAATTTGAAGTTAAAGAAAGGCATCTTAACTACATTAATAGGCAAAAGGTAGAAAATGAAATTCCAAAAAATCAAATTTTTCAGACTTTGTTTGATATAGAGAGAAGGAATTTGGAAGTAAAAAGAGATGTTATTATTTTAAGGAAAAGATATGTCTTGTTTGAATCTGAAGATGGTATCTATATAATGGATTTTCACGCAGCGCATGAGAGAATATTGTATGAAGATATATTAAAAAAGTTAAATGAAAAAGTAGATGTGTTGGATTTAATGATACCTATTGAAGTAAAATTTGGAAAGAGTTTTTTAAGTATTGCAAGCGAGAGGAAAAATGATTTTGAAAAGTTTGGATTTGATATAAAAATAGAAGATGATAGTATAAAGATCCTTTCTGTTCCGTCGTTTATTAAACCTTCAAATGTTGAAGAAGTATTAAGGGAAATATTGGATGAATTTAGATTACCTGGGGATAGTCCCAAAAATATGAAACACATTATTGCAGACAAAGCGTGTAAGAGTGCGGTAAAAACAGGATATGATATTACTGAAAGTGAGGCAAAAAAACTAGTTGAGGAAGTTTTAAAAAGGGGACTGACTACTTGTCCCCATGGAAGACCTCTTTTTTTAAAATTAACTTTTCACGAACTTGATAGTTATTTTGAGAGGATTTAGCTTCTCCCATATCAAAAGTTTTACCAAGTGCAAGTACTACTCCTAATTCAACGGGAAGTCCTTTTTTGACTATTTTTTCAACCACTGTTTTTATGTTGTACTCTACAAACTTAAATTTGTAACTTACCACTCCATTTTCTATTTCCAAAATTAAGTACGTAGCACCTGGTTTTCCATCCTTTGTTCTTCCCACACTTCCCGGGTTTAAAATAATTTTTCCACAAAGATATTTTGCCATTGTAATATGTGTATGACCTGTGATTATTATATCCTCATTTGTAGATTGTGTAATTAGCTTTAGCCTTTCTGGGGAAATATCTGGTTTTACGTATTCTAAAAGATAATTTAGCGGACTTCCGTGTACTAGCAAAATTTTTACATTTTCTACTTCTAAAGAAAGCTTCTGTGGAAGGTTTTTCAAAAATTCTTTATTTTTGTCACTGGTATTCCTTATTGTCCATGAAAGAGATATATCACCTATTTCTGTCTCTCTGCCAGGATTATATGAACAACCACAACTGTTTTTTTCATTTCCCACTGCATCGTCGTAATTTCCCATAACAGAGATAATACCTTTTTCTTTAATTAATTCAATTACCTTATTTGGATTTGGACCGTATCCTACTAAATCTCCTAAACAATATATTTGATCAACTTTTTCATTTTCAATATCAAATAGCACACTTTCAAGTGCTTCAAGATTTGAATGGATATCTGAGATGAATGCAATTTTTTTCAAAAACTCACTCCTTTTTTTGGGATATTAATTATATTGTATCATTTGTTTTTATTCTTTTATCCATTTTTCCACTTTTTCCGTATCTATGGTTGCAAGTGCTATGTAATTATCTGCTCCTCCGTAATAAATGTAATATTTATCTTTGTATCTTACCATTGCATCTGAGAAGACGACATTTGGAACTCCTCCAAAAATCTCCCATTCTTCTTTGGGTTCTAAAATAGGTTCTTGTGATCTTTTAATTATTTTAGTTGGATCGTTTAAATCAAGAAGCATAAATCCCAATCTGTATATATTTCTTGGAGCTTTTTGTACGCCGTGGTACAAAAGAAGCCAGCCATATTTGGTCTTAATTGGAGGTGCACCTGCCCCAATCTTAAGGTTATCCCAGTAATTTTTTCTTGGAGATGCTATTTTTACATAATTTTCCCAGTGTATTAAGTCATCTGAAAATGCAAGATAAATATCAGGTTCGATTCTGTGAATAAGTACATATTTTCCGTTTATTTTTTCTGGAAAAAGGGTAGCATCTTTGTTAGGACTTTCAGGGAGTATTGTTCCAAATCTTTCATACGTGATGAAATTCTTTGTTCTTGCCATTGCAACTTTAATACCCGTTGGAGAATATGCAGTGTAGTTTATATAATAGTATCCTTCTAAGAAAGTAATTCTTGGATCTTCAACTCCGTATAATTCTTCTTGTGTTGATGGACCAAATACGTATTTTTCAAGTCTATTCCAGTGTATACCGTCTGTGCTAACGGCATAGCCTAATCTTGATACCATATCTTCTCCTTGTGCTCTATAGAGCATATGGAATAATTCTCCATCAAATACCACTGCGGGATTAAAAACAAATCTACTTTCCCATATATGATTTGGATTGGGACCAAATAAAGGATTTTTGAAATGTCTTTCGAGTTTTAGTTCCATGTATTTCGCTCCTTTCTATATAGAACTTTTTCTCTTGATAAATTTAGTAAATAAAGATATCATAACAGGATGAGTATCATGCCCAATAAGAAGTTCATACATTCTCTTTGCGGTTAAAGATCCCATCTCATCTTTGAAAACCTTTAAAGTAGTTAAAGGTGGTTCAAACTCTTTTGCACTGAGTATATCGTCAAAACCTATTATTGATACATCTTCTGGTATTTTAAAATTCCTTTTTTTTAATTCTCTAATCACTCTCATTGCGGTGATATCATTTGAAGCAAAGATAGCTTCTGGAATACCGTCTTTTTTTAGCATAAATTCTATTACATCTTCCATGTTATCTTTTACATCATCGTATTCATAATACTTTGGAAGTAGATTTGCTTGATGCATAGCTGTGGTATACCCTTCAAATCTTCCCTTAAAACCGTATGAATTCAATGGACCGTGTATGTGAAATATTTTTCTAAATCCCTTCTTTATTAGATAATTAGTTGCATAATATGCTCCATCGTATCCATTTGTGACAATACAGTTAATCTTTTCTCCTGGAATGTAATGATCCAAAAGTAAAAAAGGTTTTTTAGTAACTTTATATTGCTCTATTACTTCTTTTGTAGTGTCACCACCCACAAGTATGTACCCATCACATTCTATAGGGGTAAGTAAGTTTGTTTTACAAAATTCAATACCGTATTCCCCACCAATTTTTTCCAAAAATGTTAATATAACAGAATAAAATTCTGGAGATGTATTTTCACTTTCCATTTTTTTCAATCTGTCACTTTCACAAATTCCCACTTTAAACTTTTTTTTGTGCCTTGCAAGTGCAGAAGCAAGAATCTTTGGTTTGTAATTTAATTCTTCGATTGCTTTTAAAACTTTCATCTTGGTTTTTTCTGAGACATTTTCTAAATTATTTAACACACGTGATACGGTTGCAATAGAAACCCCAGCTTTTCTTGCAACATCATCTATTGTTACCACAAAAAATCCTCCTTTTTTGTAAGCGGTTTTATAGTGTATTAAATAGCTTAACACTTTAAAAGATATTTTCAAAATCTAGATATGCATTTCATTTGAAAATTATGTGTAAAAATATAGATTTTTCTTTAATTTATCTAGTTTTTTCTTTAAGTATCTATATGTAACCGTTTACATTATAAAAAAATAAAAAAGGCCACCTGGAGGTGGCCTTTTTACACGTATGCTGCTAAATCAAATAATCCGTGACCTGAAAGTGTAAATACAATTGTTTTTTCTATTTTTTCTTCTTTTGCTTTCAGTGCTTCTTTTATAGCTCCTGCTATTGCGTGAGCAGATTCAGGTGCTGGTATTATTCCTTCAACTTTAGCAAAAATTTTTGCAGCTTGAAAGGTTTCGTTTTGATCAAATGCTTCTGCCTCGATTAATTTGTTTTTCAAAAGAGCTGAAACGATAGGAGCAGCTCCATGGTATCTTAATCCACCTGCGTGTATTTTAGGTGGAACAAAGTCTTTTCCAAGTGTGAACATTTTTAAAAGAGGTGTAAATCCTACACTGTCTCCAAAATCGTATTTGTATTCTCCCTTGGTCAAAGTTGGACAACTTTTTGGCTCGCAAGCCAAAAATTTTATGTTTTTTCCGGAGAGTTTTTCCGGTATAAACGGTAATATTGTACCTCCAAAATTTGAACCTCCACCATGACAACCTATTAAAACATTGGGAATTAAACCTAATTTTTCAAGTTGTTTTTTTATTTCAAGTCCAATTATCGTTTGATGCAAAAGCACGTGGTTTAATACGCTGCCTAGCGCATATTTTGAGTTTTTTTGTTCTAAAACTTTTTCCATAGCTTCACTAATTGCAATTCCAAGAGTTCCAGGATGATCTTCTCCGTATTTTTTTCCAGATGCCGTTAGATTACTTGGGGATGGAACAACTTCTCCATTAAAGAGATTCATTAACTGTTTTCTGGCAGGTTTTTGCATATAGCTTACTCTTACCATGAAAACTTTTATTTTTAATCCAAATTTTAATCCTGCATATGAAAGTGCGCTCCCCCATTGACCGGCACCCGTTTCTGTATAAAGGGTTTTAGTGCCAGAAATCTTGTTGTAATATGCTTGTGCAAGTGCGGTATTTGTCTTGTGACTACCTGTAGGACTTGCTCCTTCGTATTTGTAGTAAATCTTTGCAGGAGTCTCTAAATATCTTTCGAGAAAAGTTGCTCTGATTAATGGAGTTGGTCTAAAAACATAGTATTCATTTAATACTTCTTCTGGGATTTCAATAAATCTCTTATCTGAAACTTCTTGTTCCAATAACGGTTGTGGGAATGTTTTTAATAGTTTTTCTGGAGTCATTGGTTTGTTTGTCTCTGGATCAAGAGGTGGATCAAGCTTAAACGGTAAATCTGCAAGTACGTTGTACCAACTTTTTGGAACTTTCTGAAGATGTACATATTCTCTCATTTCTATCCCTCCTTAATATAAAAAATGCCGGGCAGATAATGCCCGGCAATTGTCCTCTCAAGTATATTTTTACCACAACAAAGGTGGTGGACAATCGCCACTGTTCCACCACCAAACAAAGTTTTCACTTTTAAAATAGGTAAAATATTCTTTTGTCGATAATTTTTTCATAATATCACCAACTGTTAATTTTTTCTTTCTATTATTTTAATATAAAGAAGCGATATTGTCAATTAATTTCAGATTCTGTTCAAAAAACAAAGAGATATAAAACAAATAGGCATATAGAGCTATGAACTAAATACATTCGAATAATAAAGTATCTTGCACAAAATTAAATAAAAAATTATTTAGAATAACTCTATCAAGTTGTACAATATAATTCTTACATATACACGCAGTTTTGGTATTTTAAATAAAAAAGTTCTATCTCCGAATATGTTTTTCACTATTCCTATTATCTGTTCTATTCTGTACTTGATTTTTTAATAATTTTCTTTGATTTTTGTACACACACACAATGAAGTTTCCATTCCTCATAGGTATGTTCTAAACATGATATTATGGCAAAATTTATTAATTTAACACCACACACGTTTCCATTCCTCATAGGTATGTTCTAAACATTGTATATAGCAGCTGATTTAAAATTTACAGAGTTTCCATTCCTCATAGGTATGTTCTAAACGAAAAAGAGAATTTTTAGAAACATTTGAAGATTTTAGTTTCCATTCCTCATAGGTATGTTCTAAACGGGAAAATATGGTAATTAAAGTAATAAGAAATAAAAAGTTTCCATTCCTCATAGGTATGTTCTAAACGAAAAATTAAGGATCTTCCGAAATGATATTCGGGAGATTCTTGTTTCCATTCCTCATAGGTATGTTCTAAACAAAAAGAGGAGGGGATGTCATGGAAGTCAAAATATTGAGTTTCCATTCCTCATAGGTATGTTCTAAACTAGTAGGATATGGTTTCGTTGGCAAGGAACATCATAGTTTCCATTCCTCATAGGTATGTTCTAAACTATTAAGTCGATTATATGCGCGACAGGAAGAATTGGTTTCCATTCCTCATAGGTATGTTCTAAACTGGAAATGGTTGGATGAAAATTTATCAGATGTTTTCATGTTTCCATTCCTCATAGGTATGTTCTAAACTTATTCAATTTAGCAATAGGCAACAAATGTTATATGTTTCCATTCCTCATAGGTATGTTCTAAACATGATAGAATGGGTTTAAAGATTAAGTCTATTTTTAGAAAGTTTCCATTCCTCATAGGTATGTTCTAAACTCGAAGGTGGCGTGATTGAGATAATAAATATAATAGTTTCCATTCCTCATAGGTATGTTCTAAACTTGAAAGCAATTTTTGAGGAGGAGTAATCCTCGTTTCCATTCCTCATAGGTATGTTCTAAACTGTGCTTGAGGATCAAATCGGTTCTCAGAAATGGGTTTCCATTCCTCATAGGTATGTTCTAAACAAATTGCAGAAATATTGAAACGATATATGGAAGACGGTTTCCATTCCTCATAGGTATGTTCTAAACAAAATGTGCTTGATCAAATCAGTTCTCAAAAATGGAGAGAGTTTCCATTCCTCATAGGTATGTTCTAAACAAAAAAATATCAGAAATATTAAAACAATATATGGAAGACGGTTTCCATTCCTCATAGGTATGTTCTAAACAAATTTTGGAAGCTCCTATTATAGATGATTTTAATAGTTTCCATTCCTCATAGGTATGTTCTAAACCATGAGAAAAGAAATCGAAAAGAAAATTTGGAAATGGCTGTTTCCATTCCTCATAGGTATGTTCTAAACTGAAGTTAAAGTTTTTGAAAAAGACGCAGAAATCAGTCGGTTTCCATTCCTCATAGGTATGTTCTAAACATTATTATGATATTTGTAGAAAAATTTACTGTTCAATAGTTTCCATTCCTCATAGGTATGTTCTAAACTAAATTTTTGAAAGTAATTTTTGAGGAGGAGGAGTAATGTTTCCATTCCTCATAGGTATGTTCTAAACCAATTAAAAATCTCATAAATTATTATAAACCACATTATTTTCGTTTTGATTAACTAGAAGTTACCTGAAAGTAAACACATTATTTTAAGCCATATACAAGCTTTTTTGTTAACGGAAAAGGTCATCGAATATTCCTTATATTTTTTGTGTTAACCCAAACGTTACAATTGGTTACAATTGATATTTTATTAAACAATGTATTTTGTATGAATTTATGTAAACGGAAAACCTATTAGTTAATTTATTTTAATTTGTTTATAATTAACAAATTATATTAAATATTATTTTATTTTATATTACGTAATTTTATGTTTTGTTCATAACGAATGATATTTTCTATTCAATAAAAGAAAATACAGTGTTTAATATAAAATAATATAATTATGATATTATAATAATTTAACTAAACATTCTTCACGTAAATAAAACACATAATTAATCATAGAAAATGAAACTTAATATAATTAAAAATAATGAAAAAATTATTGTTGAAAGACAAAAATGAAAGGTAGGAAATTTATAACATACAAATACGATGTTATATGGTTAGATAAATACACATGATCAAAAGGAATGAAGGAAGTGATAAAGAGGAAAAAATGATAAAAAAAGATCCAAGTCAGATAGAGTTTATTTTTGTTTTGAGATGAATTTTTTTGCGTTTTATCTATTTATTTTGTTTTATCATAAATTTGAGATTTTTGAAATGGACTGATTAAATTTTGGAGGATCAAAAAGCGAAAATAATTTGTTTTACTAACTAATTTGATGTTATAATATGTTTAAAAAGGTGAAATGGTAATATATTCTTTGACTGTACCTTGCATGGAAAAGCTTGCTGTTGTTTTTGTTAAGTAACTTTGTAAAAAAGTATTGATATGGATGTAGTTGGATAATCTGTGAAAATACATGATATAGAAGTATTGGAATTTGTGGGATTTAATTCTTTTCTTGTAGTATCATATGAAAATGCTAAAACTACAATGTAAAAAATGGTATATCTAATACACTTGCAATTGTTGGTGAAAATCGAGAAATTCCAATTAATAATAATTTGTATGTGAGAGTTAGGAGGGAAAGGTTGTGAAAGTACTAATCACAGGATTTGAACCATTCAACAAAGAAAAGATAAATCCTTCATATGAGGCGTTAAAGAAATTACCCGAAGAAATAGAAGGTATAAAGGTTGTAAAGGCACAAGTTCCAACGGTTTTTAGAAAGAGTATAGAAGAAATTGAGCGATTAATTATTAGAGAAAAGCCAGATATTGTAATTTGTGTTGGGCAGGCGGGTGGAAGAAGCAAAATTACAATAGAACGTGTTGCAATCAACATTGATGATGCAAATATTCCAGACAATATGGGAAATAAACCAGAAGATGAAAAAATTTTTGAAGATGGAGAAAATGCCTATTTTTCAAATTTACCTATTAAGCACATGATAGAGAGTATAAAAAAATGCAATATTCCCGCAGATATAAGTAATTCCGCTGGAACTTATGTATGCAACCACATTTTATATGGATTATTGTACCTTATAAATAAAAAATATCCACATATAAAAGGTGGATTTATACATGTACCATATGCACACGAACAAGTAATAGAAAAGAAAAACGTGCCAAGTATGTCCATTGATGATATTGCAAAGGCCTTGTACTGTGCTATTAAAAGTCTAAAAGTTGTCCTTTAAAGATTATCTTGGCTGTTCCACCAACTTTAATTTTTCCATCGAAAGTTACAAATATTTCTGATTTTCTGTTTAAAGATTCACCTTGGATTATTTTATACACCTTATCTTTCTTAACTATATTGTGTTTATAAAGATAATAAAAAAGGGCGCCATTTGCAGTGCCTGTGGCGGCCTCTTCGTTTATTCCATAAAGTGGAGCAAAATTCCTCGTATTGCAAAGTCCATTACTTTCATCTAATGTAAAGACGTGAAAGCTTGCAACATCATTAAATCGTTTCATATATTCCAAATCTGGGTTAATATTTAACAAAATTTTCTTTGATTTTACAGGTACTATAAGATCCCAAAGACCTGTGAATGCTTTTTGTACTGGAAGCGTATCAAAATCATCAACAGATATGTTTAAAACTTTGGAAATCTTTTCTTTTTCAATAGTTTCTCCTAATTTTGGCTGAGCTTGTTCCATGAATATTTTTTCCTCAGAAATGTAGATATTTAATTTTCCTGCCTTTGTATGCAGTAAAACTTTCTTTGATTCTAAAAGTTTTAAGTGATGTAAAACGTAAAAAGTTGCAATTGTGGCATGTCCACAGATATCAATTTCACTTACAGGTGTAAAATATTCAATAAAAAATTCTTTTCCTTTTTTCAAAACAAACGAAGTTTCAGAAAAACCTATTTCTTTTGCTATATTTTGTTTGAGTTTTTTTGGAATTTCTTTATCTAGTAGGACCACACCTGCGGGATTACCCTTAAAAGGTTCATTTGTAAATGCATCAACTATGAAAAAATTCAAAGTATCACCTCGTCAATATCTTTTCGATTTCCTCGTATGGGGGTTCTTTTCCGGGATCATCAGAAACCCAATCGTAAATAATTTTACCACTTTCGTCGATGATATATACAGCTCTTTTAGAAACTGTGTAATTTTCGATATCTATAAAGTTTTTGTGTACGCCTCCATATTTTTCAGATACTTTTCCACCAAAATCTGAAAGAAGTGTGAAGTTTAACCTATTTTTTTCCGCAAATGCCTTGTTTGAAAATGGGGTATCTACACTTATTCCAAATACTTTTGCATTTAAATTATTAAACTTTGCTATTATGTCTCTAAATGAGCAAAGCTCTTTTTCACACACACTTGTGAAAGCACCTGGATAAAATACAAGCACTATTTTTTCTCCTATTTCATTTGAAAGCTTTACCTTGTTTAAATTTGTATCTACAAGTTCAAAATCAACATACATATCACCTTTTTTTAACATAAAAATCACCTCTTGAGTTAGTTTAGACTTAGTACATAATCATTATACTACAAATTTAATTAAAAAGCAAAAGTGGTATAATATATCCAGGAGGGGTAGATATGGTAGATTTAAACAAGGTGAAAAAAATAGCTCTAGTTGGTGCGACTACAAATAAAGAAAAATTTGGTTATATTATTTTGAAAGATCTAATAAGTAAAGGGTTTGAAGTTATACCTGTAACACCAAAATATGAAGAAATAGAAGGAATAAAAGTTGCAAAAACAATTAAAGAATTGGAAGAAGATGTGGATTTAATAGTTTTTGTTGTGCCCCCTAAGGTAGGAGCTGTTGTTACTAGAGAGGTTTTAGAACGTGGGTTTAAAAATCTTTGGTACCAACCGGGAGCGTATTCTAGTGAAATTGAAGAAGTTTTAAAGCAAAGTGGTGTAGAGGTAGTACATGAAAGATGTATAATGGTTGAGACTAGGAGGTGAGATTGTGCATTACATGGAAGAATACAAAAGGTGGCTTGAAAGTCCATATATTGATGAGGAAACAAAAAAAGAACTTTATGAGATAAAAGACAACGAAGAGGAGATAAAAGAGAGGTTTTTCAAGGATTTAGAATTTGGAACAGCAGGTTTAAGGGGAAAAATAGGAGCAGGAACTAATAGAATGAATAAGTACGTTATTGCAAGAGCCACACAAGGTCTTGCAGACTTTATAAACTCTAAAGGTGAAGATAGGGCAAAAAGGGGAGTTGTCATTGCCTACGATGTAAGACATTACTCGAAAGAATTTGCAAGGGAAGCAGCAAGTGTACTTGCTGGAAACGGAATTAAAGTGTACATTTTTGATGATATAAGACCTACACCAGAACTTTCTTTTGCAGTTAGATATTTAAATGCAACTGCGGGTATAGTTATCACCGCAAGTCACAATCCTCCAGAATATAATGGTTACAAAGTGTATTGGGATAAAGGTTCACAAATTTTAGATGATGTTGCAATACCAGTTCAAAACAATATAAAGGCATTAAAAGATTTTGGAATGATAAAGAGAATACCTTTTGAAGAAGGATTAAACAAATTGATCCATATAATCGGAAAAGAAGTGGATGAAGAGTACTACAAAAAAGTGTTATCACTTGCTCTAAACGAAGATATAGATAAAGGTATAAAAATAGTTTACACGCCACTAAACGGTACAGGTAATATACCGGTACGTCATGTATTAAAAGAAAGAGGTTTTAAAAATGTTTTTGTGGTGAAAGAACAAGAATTGCCTGATCCAGATTTTACGACAGTTGGGTATCCAAATCCAGAAGATATAAAGGCGTTTGAGTTGGCACTTAAGCTTGCAAGGGAAAAGGATGCAGATTTAATAATTGCAACTGATCCGGATTGTGATAGACTTGCCGTTATGGTAAAGCACAATGATCAATACGTGGCATTAAATGGAAACCAAACGGGGGCTATTTTGATTCAATATCTTTTATCTCAAAGAAAAGAAAAGCAACTTCTTTCGGATAAAAGCGTTATAATAAAATCCATTGTTACCGGTAATTTGGGAAAGTTAATTGCAAAAGAGTACAACGTAGAAACATTTGAAACACTTACAGGATTTAAAAATATATGTGGACTTGAAAATGAATTGGAAAAAGAGGGGTATCAATTTGAATTTGGGTATGAAGAAAGTATAGGTTTTGTCACGGGAAATTTTGTAAGGGATAAAGATGGTGTAATATCTGCAATGATGCTTTCAGAAGCAGCGGGATATTACAAAAAATTTGGAAGAACATTGGTAGATGTCTTAAATGAGTTATACGAAAAGTACGGTTATTACCTGGAAAATAATTTTTCGCTTATATACGAAGGTATAGAAGGTATGGAAAAAATTTCAAAAATTATGGAATTTTACAGAAAGAGTTTTCCAAAAGAAATTGGAAATTTAAAAGTCAAAAGTTATATAGATTATTTAGATGGGAATATTTACGATATAGATGGAAATGTAATTGGAAAGGTAGAGAGAATACCATCTTCAAATGTGTTGAGATTTTTCTTTGATGATGGTAGTTGGTATGCAATTAGGCCTTCTGGTACGGAGCCCAAACTTAAAGTGTATATTTACTCATTTGCAAGGACACGTGATGAATCTGAAAAAAAGTTAGAATTGATTGAATCTGAATTTAGGAAAATAATTGAAAAAATATGAAGCCTGGGGATTCCCAGGCTTTTATTTTCGAGGTGATAGGTATGCATCCGCTAATTGAAACGTTTTCAAAGATAGAAGTGTTTAAAAAATTGAAAATATCACAGATAGAAAGATTAGTAAAAAATAGGGAGATCATTTTTAGAAGATATGAAAGAGGTGAATTAATAAAGGGAAGAGGAGAAAAAATAAATGAAGTAATGGTTTTAATGAGTGGTAAGGTACGTGGTGAGATGAACGATTTTAACGGGAAAAATCTCGTGGTTGAAGAAATAAAAGCCCCCAATTTTTTGGCTGTTAATATTTCTTTTTCCAGAGAAGCAATATTACCTGTGGATATAATTTCCGAGGAAAGGTGTGAAGTTGCGTATTTGAAAAAGGAAAAAATATTTGAGCTTGCAAGTGAAAATATAGATTTTTTAAAAGCTTTGGTGGAATTTTTGGGATCAAAGTTTTATTTTATATCTCAAAAACTTTGGTTTATAACTTTAAATAGTCTAAAGGAAAAAATATTGATATATCTTGCATCAAAGTACAGTGGTGGTGAGATTGTGGTTTTGGATAAGTCAATAGAACAGCTTTCACAGCTTTTTGGTTCAACAAGACCTGCACTTTCTAGGGCATTTTCGTCGCTTGAAAGTGAAGGAATAATTAGAAAAGAGGGAAATAAAATATACATATTGGATAAAGATGTAATAGATTTTTACGTGTAACATATGTTACAGACAAAATGGTATAGGATTTGTATAATCAAGTTGAGAGGAGTTGAAAATATGAGTGAGTTATTCAATAAAAAAGAGTATTTAAAAAATTTAATTTTGAGAGTATCTCAAAGAGATGATGAAAAATTAAAAAGAGAACTAAAAGAAACTATAAAGGAATTATCCGCAGAAGAGATTGCAAAAGTTGAACAAGAATTAATGGAAGAAGAAGGATTGTCAATTGAGAAGATTCAATCAGTCTGCGATGTACACCTGGAACTTTTTAAAGAGTACATTGATTCTGAAAAGATAGATGTGGAAGAGTGGCATCCCATTTATATATTAATGAAAGAACATGAATATATAATCAAAAGTCTAGAAGGGCTAAAGGAATTATCTGATAAATTACTTAAAAAGAGTGATGTTCCATCTGCTTTGCCCATACTTTTAAATCTTCAAAGGTATATAGATGATTTAAACGAAGCGGAAAAATATTTTCAAAAGGAAGAAAACGTTTTATTCCCGTATATAGAAAAACATGGTATTACAAAACCCCCTGCGGTGATGTGGAAAGAGCATGATCAGGTAAGACTTTTAAGAAAAGAACTTATAGGTATTAAAGAAAAAAGGGATTTGGAGTTAGCAAAGAATAAATTGTATGAAATTTCAATGGGATTACTTGAATTATTTTTAAACCATGTGCACAAAGAACATTCTGTTTTGTTTCCAACTGCATTGAAGTTGATAAGTGATGAGGAGTGGTTAGATATAAGGGAACAATTTGATGAAATAGGATATATAGGGATAACCCCTGTGAGTGTGGAAAAAAGAGTAAAGATTGAGGAAAGAGTTTACGATGAAAATATAAAACTTCCAAGTGGAGAGTTTACATTAGAGGAATTAAAATATGTTTTAAATACATTACCGGTAGATATAACATTTGTTGATAAAAATGATGAAGTTAAATATTTTAGCGAGACGAAAGATAGAATATTTGTAAGAAGTAGGGCAATTATTGGAAGAAAGGTGCAGAACTGTCATCCGGAAAAGAGTATAGATATTGTTAATAAAATATTGGAAGATTTTAAGTCTGGAAAAAGAGATCATGCGGATTTTTGGTTAAAACTTGGAGAAAGGTATGTATACATTAGATATTTTGCAGTACGCAATGAAAAAGGAGAATACTTGGGAACCCTTGAGGTTACACAGGATATAAAGCCTATTCAGGAGATTTCGGGAGAAAAGAGAATTTACGATGATAAATGAGGAGGTGTTGGAATGTTTTGTTATCAATGTTCAGAGGCATCAAAAGGTGTAGGTTGTACAACCGTTGGAGTGTGTGGTAAAACGCCAGAAGTAGCACATCTTCAAGATTTAATTATTTGGCTTGTAAAGGGAATATCTTATTGGTCTTTAAAAGCAAAAGAGTACGGTGTAAAGGATGAAGAAGTTAATTTGTTTGTTGCGGAAATGTTGTTTGCGACTATTACAAATGTGAATTTTTCGGTTGAAAGAATGGTTGAATTTATTGAGAGGGCATTTGAATTAAGGGATAGAATAAAGCATAAATTTTTAGACGTATATGCACAAAAAGAGGGAAAACCATTTGACGAAAAGGTTCCAGAAGCTGCAGAATGGTATAAAAAAGGCGGGGCTGATCTATACGAATTAAAGGGAATGGAAGTAGGAGTGCTTTCGGATAAAGATGAGGATATTAGATCTCTAAAACAACTGTTGATTTACGGGTTAAAGGGTATAGCTGCATATACAGATCATGCGTATATTTTGAAGCACACAAATGATGATATTTTATACTTTATTCAAAGAGGACTTGTTGAAACATTGAGAGATGATATAACAGCAGATGAATTAGTATCCTTGGTACTAGAAGCTGGAAAATTTGCGGTAGATGCAATGGCATTACTTGATAAGGCAAATACCACAGAATTTGGAAATCCAGAGATTACAGAAGTGTATACGGGGACTTACAATACACCTGCGATATTGGTTAGTGGGCACGACTTGTTGGATCTTGAAGAATTGTTAAAACAGACAGAAGGAACGGGAATAATGGTTTATACGCACGGAGAAATGCTTCCGGCACATGCCTATCCAAAGTTAAAAAAATACAAACACCTTGCGGGAAACTTTGGAAGTGCATGGTGGAAACAAACACAGGAATTTGAAGAATTTGGTGGAGCAATATTGATGACTACAAATTGTTTAGTCCCACCAAAAGGTTCTTACAAAGACAGGGTCTTTACAACTGGACTTGTAGGATTTGATAAGCTAACACATATTCCAAATAGAACAGATGGAAAACCAAAGGATTTTTCACCTGTGATTAAGAAGGCTCTCGAGTTAGGACCAATTCCTGAGAGAAAAGGTAAAAAGCTTGTGATTGGTTTTGCACATAACCAGGTCTTAAAACTTGCAGATAAAGTAATTGACGCGGTAAAATCAGGAGCAATTAAAAAGTTTGTAGTTATGGGTGGTTGTGACGGAAGACATCCTGGAAGAGAATATTACACGGAGTTTGCAAAGAAACTCCCAAAAGATACGGTTATTTTAACTGCAGGTTGTGCAAAGTATAGGTATAACCACCTTGATTTGGGTGATATAGACGGTATTCCAAGAATTTTGGATGCAGGTCAATGTAACGATTCTTATTCGCTTGCCGTGATTGCTTTAAAATTAAAAGAAGCCCTAGGGTTAAACGATATAAACGAATTACCAATTGCGTATAATATAGCGTGGTACGAACAAAAAGCAGTTGCAGTGTTATTGGCGCTATTGTACTTGGGAATAAAAGGAATAAGATTGGGGCCAGTTTTACCGGCATTTGTTTCTGAAAATGTGTTAAAAGTGTTAGTTGAGAAATTCAATATTGCCCCTATCACAACAGTTGAAGAAGATTTAAAAACATTACTCGCATAAAGAAAATCCCCATCCAATCGGATGGGGATTTTTTCCTTCCTTAAAAATTCTTCATATTTACTTAAAAATGTAAATATAAAATAAAAAGTGTAAAAAATGGCTATATACATGTATTTGATGTATATATATTTGAATATTTTGCATTTTTTTTATATTTCGCCCTTTTTTATCTTAATTATTTTTTTTTATAATAAATTAAACCAAAAAACAGGAGGTGGAGAGCTATGAAAAAAGTGTTAATTTTTGCTCTTGTTATTTTAAGTGTTTTGAGTTTTTCAAAGGTTACTATAGAATTTTGGCATGCTATGAGTGGATGGAGGATAGAACTATTAGAAAACATGGCAAAGGAATTTATGGCAACTCATCCAAACATAGAAATTAAGGTTCAGTATACGGGATCATATAGAGATACATTTAACAAAACGATAGCGGCTGTAAAGGCTGGAAATCCTCCACATGTTGTTCAGATTTACGATATAGGTACAAGGGCTATGATAGATGGAAATATTACCGTTCCAATAGGAAATTTAATTGAAGAGGATCCTACAATTGATTTGGGAGCATTTTTGCCACAAGTTTTAAATTACTATACAGTGGATGGAAAGTTATATTCTATGCCATTTAACTCTTCAAATGCCATTTTATTTTACAATAAAACTGCATTTAAAGAAGCAGGTCTTGACCCAAAAAGACCACCAAGGACATTTGATGAATTAATAGAATACAGTAGAAAATTAGTAAAGAAAGATGAAAAGGGAAATATAATAAGGTATGGACTTACTTGGCCTACACACTCTTGGTTCTTTGAACAATTAATGGCTGTTCAAGATGCACCACTTGTTAATAACGACAATGGTAGGGGGAGTAAAAGACCAGATAAAGCAGTTTTTAACAGCGAAGCTGGAAAGAGAATTTTTGAACTTCTTGCACAGATGACAAAAGAAGGATTGTTAATAAATACAAAGAGAGAAGATTGGAGTGGAGCAAGGCAAATCTTTTTATCTGGAAAAGCTGCAATGTTACTGTATTCTACGTCTGATGTAAAGTTTATAACGGAAACTGCAAAGAAAAATGGTTGGGAAGTAGGAACAGCATTCCTTCCAAAGCCATCTCTTTCTATACAAGGTGGAGTTGTAATTGGTGGAGGCTCTCTCTGGATCTTGAAGAATCATCCAAAGAAAGAGATAGATGCAGCATGGGAATTTGTAAAATGGATGACAGAACCAAAACAACAGATAAGATGGCACAATGAAACAGGTTATTTCCCAGTAAGAAAAGATGCCGTAGAACAACTGTTAATGGAAGGATTCTATGCAGAAAAACCGAATTATTTGACCGCTATTTTCCAATTGTTGTTGTCAAAACAAACACCAAATACAAATGGTGCAATAATAGGTGTATTCCCGGAAACAAGGGAAATTATTGAAACAGCATATGAAAAAGTGATAAATGGTCAAATGACTGTAGAACAAGCACTTAATTGGGCTGCTGGAGAAGTAACAAAGGCACTGAAAAAATATAACAGGTTGTACAAGTAAAATTGTGCCCCGTTTGGGGCACTTTCTTGGGAGGTGTAATATTGAGAAAATTAACGCCTTATTTTCTTTTAATTCCCACTTTTGTTATTATAATACTATTTATATATACGCCTGCTTTTAACTCATTTAAAATGAGTTTTTTTCAAGAAACTTATTTTGGAGATAAAAAAGTATTTGTGGGGTTTGACAACTACATAGATTTGTTTAGTGACAATGAGTATTATGACGTTTTGAAAAATACTTTTATTTATTCATTTGTAAGTGTAGGACTTACTATATTTTTATCTTTTTTGATTTCACAGCTACTAATATTGGATTTACCAGGTACAAAAGTTGTTAGAACTTTGATTTTTTCACCATATGCAGTTTCGCCTGCTATTTCTGCAACTTTGTGGGCTATGTTGTTTACACCAACTGCAGGGTTGTTTAGTTATTTATTTCAGATTACATTCAACTTAGATGTTAAGTGGTTAACAACCAAGCCATATGCAATGATTGCAATTATAGCTGCAACGGTTTGGAAGATGTTGCCGTTTGATTTAATTTTCTACATAGCAGCTCTTCAAAATATACCAGATTCCATTTTGGAATCTTCTTTAATGGATGGAGCAAATGGGTGGATTAGAATGTGGAGGATAAAATTCCCACTAGTTACACCTATAACGTTTTATTTGTTTATTATGAATTTTACAACTACGATGTTTTCATCATTTGGAATTATCGATATTATGACTCGCGGAGGACCTTTAAATAGTACAACTAACATGATATACAGACTTTATTTAGATGGTTTTGCGTTTCAGGATAACGGGCTTGCATCAGCTCAATCGGTGGTCATGTTTGGTATAATGTCGATAATTACTTATCTTTACTTTAAATTTGTCGAAGGAAAAGTTCACTATCAGTGAGGTGAAAATATGAAGATAAAGAATAGATGGACCTTTATTATCTTTGAAATACTTTTAATATTTGTGGGATTGGTAATGTTTGCACCTATTTTACTCGCCTTTTTCATGAGTTTTATGAAACCTTCAGAAGTTTTTAGGTTTCCACCGAAGGTTATTCCAAGTAGTTTTTATTGGCAAAATTATAAAGAGGCATTAAAATTGGTTCCTTTGGGAAGAATGTTGGTTAATTCTTTAATTGTTTCGGTATTTATAACTGTCGGAAAGTTGATAACGGGTGTTTTAGCTGGGTATGCATTTTCCAATTTTAATTTCAAAGGTAAAAAAATCGCCTTTTCTACGTTATTTGTAACGTTATTTTTACCAGCTGAAACTGTAATGATAGTTCCAATGTTTTTGCTGATGAAATCTCTTGGTTGGGTAAATACATACTATGCGTTGATAATTCCGTTTACCGCAAGTGCAACAAATACATTCCTTATGAGGCAACATTTTAGAACTATACCTTTGGAATTAAGTGATGCTGCAAGAATAGATGGAGCAACTCCCATGCAATATCTTTTGAAGGTATTATTACCACTGTCAAAGTCTATGATTGGAGGTGCAGCACTTATAAACTTTGTATATGCCTGGAATATGTATCTTTGGCCACTTGTTATAACAATGGATGATAAAATGAAAACAGTACAAATAGGTGTTAAAATGCTTATTGATGCGGAAGCGGCAAACAATTGGGGAACTATTATGGCAGGTACTATGATAGCACTTGCTCCTACATTGTTGATTTTCTTTTTAATACAAAACTTATTTGTTAAGAGTTTGGTAAGTAGTGGACTAAAGGGATGAATTTTGTATATAATATAGTTGAATAACAACATGGGAGCTGTTTATATGGAGTTGTTGATAGAAAAAGAAGAAATAAAAAACGGAGAAATAATTACGGGAAAAGTTAAAGGAAAATTGGGAAAAGTTAAGATATATGAAGCTAGACTTCAAGGGGATATTGTTTTAAAGGGATGGGATGATAACAAAAAAATTGATTATTTTTTTGCAACGGAAAAAAGTTTTTTTGGTTATTTATCTTCGAAAATTGGGCATCCATTTTTCGTGGTAAAAGATGATATAGTGGAATGCTATATAGATTATTACGACACGGAATTTGACGATTATGTAGAAATAGAACCATTGGTTATTTTGCATGGAAACGTGGATATGTTGGTGAACGTATATTCTGATATGGTTAAAAAAAATTTAGAAACTTCATTTTCCAATTGGAATCCAGTGGGGTGGTCATGTAAATGGAATTGTCTTACTAATTTCAAAGAGAGCTTAGACTATGCAAAAAAATATCCATTTGAAGTTTTTCAAATAGATTTTTGGTATAAAAATATAGGAGATTGGGAACCTAAGTTTTCATCGTTTGAAGAAATAGCAGAAGAAATCAAAAGTTATGGGATGAAACCTGGGATCTGGATAGCCCCTTTTGTAGTTTTGGAAGGATCAGATATTTTTAAAGAAAAAAAGAATTGGTTTGTAAAAAATGAAAAAGGGAATCCAAAGAAGATATACAATATAAATGGAAAAGGATTATACGCGCTCGATTTAACAAATAATGAAGTGGAAGAGCATATAAGGAATATTTTTTTAAGAATTAAAAATGCGGGATTTGAATACTTTAAGTTAGATTTTCTTTTTGCTGGTATTGTCAAAGGAAAGAGAAAGGAAAGTGTAACACCAATACAATCATACAGAAAAGGGTTAAAATTAATTAGAGACTTACTTGGTGAATTTATAGTTGGAGTAAGGGCTCCTCTTTTACCTTCTATAGGCTATGTGGATGGAATGAAGATAACGAATATGTCAGAAAAAGGTCTATATGGTGCACTAAGGGATGTTATAACAAGATATTTTATGAACGGTAGATGGTGGTGGAATGCGCCAGATTTTTCCCTTGGAAATAATATAAGTACCACCCAAAAAAAGTTGTTTTTCATGACTGTAGGAATTTTAAATAATATGTTATTTTTGTCAGATAGTCTAAAAGGAAATTTGGAGAATTATCTTTTTAAAGCAGCGTTGAAATTACGTGGAGGCAAGATTTTTGTAAAGAATATAGGAGCAAAAGGGTATGAAATAAAAGCAATTGGTACAAATATAGGGGATGTAAGCTTTAGATTATGTATAGAAACGGAAAAATCGGAATTTTATATAGAGTAACGATAACTGTTTATAGTAAAGTTAATTTATCAATTTTGAAAACTCGCTTAAAGATTGTGGTTTGCCAAAATAATATCCTTGAAAAAGTTTAAACCCTATCATAGAAAGAATTTCAAGTTGTCGAGCGTTTTCCACACCTTCAGGAATTGCTATTAGATTAAAAGTTTCGCAAATACTGTAGATTGCTTTTAGAAGGTTGATGTTTTTTTCATCATCAATGTTTTTAACAAATTCTCTGTCAATTTTTAGTATGTCGAAAGGTAAATTTCTAAGGTAACTTAGAGAGGAATACCCTGTTCCAAAATCATCAAGACACAGTTTTATACCTTCTGCTTTTAATCTAGAAATATTTTCTTTTACTGTGTTATCGTAGCTTAAGAATAAGTTTTCTGTTATTTCAAAGACGATTTTTTGGGATGGAATATTGTATTTTTCCATTATCTTTAAGTAATTAATTGGAAAGTCTGGTTCTTTAATTTGAACGGGACTTATATTTATATCTATAAACTTGAGTTTTGGATTTTTTTTCAAAAAATCCATAACTTTTTCAAAAATCTGTAGAGAAACATCTGTTATCTTTCTGGATTTTTCCAGAAAATTAAGAAATTCACTAGGTGGAATGATTTTTCCATCTTTTTTCCATCTTATTAATACTTCGGCACCAATTATCTTTCTATCTTCGGTGGATATAGGTTGCAGGAAAGGAATAAATTCTTGGTTTCTAATTGCTATTTTTATGAGATTTTCCTTTTTTATTTCTTTTTGGATTTGGTCTTCAATTTCTTTAGAATATATGACTTCTTTATTACTTTCTTTTGCCTTTGAAAGTGAAAGGGTTGCTTTTCTGATTATTTCTTCTAGATCTTCGGAATTTTTAAATACGTAAGATCCTATAAAGAAATTTTGTTCTAGTGTTGAAAGGTCTTTTTTTAGCTTTGCGATAATTTCTTTGGTTTTCTCAAGCGCATTTATTGGATCTATATCCAAATCCTTTATTAAAAACCAAAATTCGTCATTTTGTGCTCTTGAGATTATCACATCAAGACCTTCTTTTTTTGTGAATTCTTTTAACGTGTTTGAAACTTCTCTTAGAAGTTGATCACCAAACTTATGTCCTTTTATGGAATTTATCCATTTAAAGCCTTTTATATCTATTAATATTAGCGAATGATAGAGAAGAGAGGATAAATTTCCCATTTGTTTTACAATGTATGTTTTGTTAAATGTGTCCGTTAAAGGGTCTTTTTCCAGTAGATTTGAAAGTTTTGATGAAAGCATCTTTTCTTTGGAAATATCAGTATATATCGTATAAAGAAATACTTTATCGTCAATTTCAAATTTTACCGCACGAATTTTTACGAAAACGCTTTTTCCATCTTTTGACTTTCTTATAGTTTCATATGTTGCATATCCATTTTTTAAGACTTCAAGTATAATGAGTTTTGATTCTGATTTTAAATATGATGGTACGATACTTTCTATATTTTCAAGTCTTTTAAGTTTGAAAAGGTTGGTAAATTGTCTGTTGCATTCTATTATCTTTCCTTTTGGAGTGATTATTGCAACAGCATCAGGTATGTTTTTAAAGAGCGTAGAAAAAAGTTTGTCCGCTATAGTGTGTTTCTTTGAGTATTCCATTTCTTTGGTAATATTTCTAAATAGGTATACAATTCCATTTTTAAACGATAGTTTTTTGACGATATAGTATGTGTTGTTTTTGAATATTACTTCATCGTTGTTAAAATTTTCTTCTAGTTTTTTATTTATTATATTGTTGAAATTAAGATTTAAAATCTTGCTTGCTGTTTTATTTAAGTCTAAGACGTATCCTTGGTTATCTAGTACTATTATTCCATCGGAAAAGGACATTAAGAGTTCGTCTTTTAATTCATCTAAGATATTAAGCCAAGATCTTCTTATCAATATAAACATAGTAATGAAAAAAGATAAAGAGACAGAAAACAAGATTCTTAGCGTATTTTTAGAAAAAAACAATATTTCAAGGGAGATATAAAATAACAGTGTTGAAGATATGAGAATAATACTATGTTTTATACTTTTCTTTATATTTGCTTTTAAAATATTTGAAAAAGAGAGAAAAAGAATAATTGCGCCGTAGATTACTAATAACATAGAAAATATTCTATTTTCAAGTAAAATATCTGATTTACCGAATAGAAATAAATTTGGAATGTTTAGCAAGAAGATTGGAATAGAAATAAGAATTCTTTCTTTTATATTTGTTTTTTCTCCGTTTATATCTTTTGAAAAGACATAAAAAGCGGGAATTAGCGTGAGGCCTATGATATCTTCTAAATATTGTATGTAAAGGTTATTTGTTTTGAAATTCAAAGCTTCTAAAAATGTTAGAATGAATAATATAGAAACTACGTGAATAAAAACTTTAGATAGTCTGTATAGTCTCCTTTCAAGTAGATATATAACAAAAACAATGTTTATTGTTAACACAGCTAAGATCATTTAATCCCTCCACAAAGTTTCGTTGTATTAAAATTATACATCTAATTAAGGAAAATAAAAGCCCCTTAAGGGGCTTTGTAACTTAAAATTTAAATTTATTAACTTCGTTGTCCAAATTTATGGAAAGTGATGATAGAGTCTCACTTTCATTTTTTATGATTTTAATTAATTCAAATTGCTCTTTTGTTATTTTACTTGTGTTATCCAATGTATTTGAAACATCGGTTATTTCCTGTGTTGCCGCTTCAATTGCACTGCTAATTTCTTGTGTCGATGCACTTTGCTCTTGTGCACTTGATGCAAGAGATTCTATCATTTGTGATATGTTTTCAATTTGACTTAGTATATCTATTACTGCATCTTTTGCATATAATGCCTTTTCTTTGGTGTTTAATATTTCATCAACGGTTTCTTTTGTAGCATTTGAAGCGTCTTCTGAAGCATTTTTAATGGATACAAGTATTTCGTTGATTTTTTGTGTTGCATTTTTACTTTCTTCTGCAAGTTTTCTTATCTCATCTGCAACTACTGCAAAACCTTTACCTGCTTCACCTGCACGTGCAGCCTCGATCGCAGCATTTAGTGCAAGTAGATTCGTTTGTTCTGCAATAGAATTTATTGTTTTAACTATTTCCCCTATATTTTGTGCATTTTGTGATAGAGTTTCGACTATTTCATTGGTAGAAGTTGCCTTTTCTTTTGTTTTTTCGATAACATCTACAATTGTATTAATGGCAATTTCCCCTTCTTTTGCATTGTTGTTAACCTTTTGTGCGCTTTCTGAAAGATTTTGTGCGGCATTTGATACATTTTGTGCAGCTGATGCTATTTCTTCTACACTGCTTGTAAGTTCCTCCATAGTGGCGGAAATGTTTTGTGCAGAAGAATTAAGGTGTGATATACTTTCAAATACATTATTTCCTATCTTCTCTAAATCAATAGATTTGTTGAAAAATGTTTTTGAAGTATCGGCAAGTGTATCTGCAGTATTTTTGATTTTAAATAAAACATCTTTTAGGTTTTGTGCCATTTTATTTAGTGTATTTCCAATTTGCGCTATTTCATCGTTTCCTTTTACTTCGAAACTTACTTTCAAATTTCCTCCTCCAAAATCTAAGGCTTTTTCCGATAGTTTTTGGACACTTTTTGAAATGTATTTGGATACTATAAGGATTGGAATGATTGATATTAAAATTATGATGAAAAACGAAATAAGTATGGTATTGGAAATGAAGAACACACCTGAGAGAATTTCTTTTTTTGGTACTATAACTGCAAGTGACCATCCAGGAGTTCCTTTAAGCGGAGAGTAAAAGATATATTTTTCTTCATTATTTGGATCAATAATTTTTGAAAATCCTGTTTCACCTTTTATCATTTTTTCACCAGCTTCTTTTAGACCTTTAAATCCTTCTGCTTTGAGAATGTTGAGTTTCAAAATATAATCTTTATTTGGATGTGCAATGGTAAGTCCTGAAGAATTTATTAAGGTTGCATATCCTGTTTTCCCAATTTTTATGGTCTTTATTTGCTTGGTAAGGACATCAACGTATATTGCGGATCCCAAAAGTCCTATTGTTTTTCCATCTTTTTTTATAGCACTTGCTATTACAAAAACAGGTTTTCCAGAAGCTTTGGAAAAAACCACATCGCTGATTGATATATCTTTTCCTTTTATTATTTCGTTAAAATATGTTCTATCTTTTATAGTGCCCCTGGCGCCACTTGTTGCATGAAAATTTCCTTTTATATCTGAAATGAAAAAATCATCAACTTCTGGAAAATCTTTTATTTGCTTTTTTAAAAAAATTGTAGCATTTTCATCTAAGGACTTGATTTTATCCATTTTTGATGTGTATTTTACAAAATCTACAAATCTGTTGAAATATTCAACAAAAGCGTTATTTGTTTCTTTGAGAATGCTTTGCGAAAAATCAAATGAAATTTGAGTGATTTCGTTAGTAGAAATTTTTAATATTATTATTCCTGCTATGAGAAGCAATATAGCTATGGGCAAGGATATAAATACAACCATTTTTGTTTTTATGCTCTTCATACTTTACACCTCCTATGTTAAAAATATGGTTAT
This sequence comes from Thermosipho sp. 1070, assembly GCF_001682135.1. Taxonomy (NCBI): domain Bacteria; kingdom Thermotogati; phylum Thermotogota; class Thermotogae; order Thermotogales; family Fervidobacteriaceae; genus Thermosipho; species Thermosipho sp. 1070. Next base: position 943,405 of record NZ_CP007121.1, read on the forward strand.
TTTATTTTAGGCCATAAGTAATTATATAATATTTATGTTGATTAATGATAATGTTATTGTTAACTTTTGTATTTTGATTTTTAATTATTTTGTTTATGCGAACTATAGTATTACATTTACATAATTTACATTGTAACTTATAATTATTTGAGTTAATTATATTAATAATATAAATGTCTGTTTTGTAGAGTTAATCAAAATTATAATCAAAATTATGAGCTGAAAATATATTATTTTTATATACATATTTTATTGATGATGTTTGTTTTTTGATTTTTTTGAAAATGAAAACTTTGATGATATAATATGAAATATGAAAATAGAACGTGAAAAAAAGTATCTTTTGGATGAATATTTGTTTAAAAAACTTATTCGAAAGGCAAAATATAAAGTGGGTGTTATCCAGTGGTATCTGGAAAGGTGTGTTTTTGTAAAGGCACAAAGATGTAGATTGAGGTATACAGTTGATGGTGATTTTAGCGAAAAATGGGTTGTTGCGTTTAAGTCAAAGGTTTTTGGAGACTTTCAAAGGTTGGAAGATGAGTACGATGTAGATTTAAAGAGTATAGATTTTTTAAAGAAATACCCAGTAATTGCAAAAATTAGGTATTTTCTGATGTTTTCTCCTGCAGAAGTTTCGATTGATGAATTTATTTTCCTTGATTTTCCACTAAAAATAAAGTATCTTGCAGAAATAGAAACAAATGAGGATTTTGAAAAATACGAAGAAATGTTTGGTTTAAAACACTCTGTAGAAGATTTTGAAGAATATACGAATTTTAATATGGCAAAGGTGAGTAAAATTGCCCCAGAAAGGATAATAGAAAAAGTAAAAGCTATGATATAATCTGATTTGAGGAGGGATAAAATGAAAGCGATTATACTTTGTGCTGGAAAGGGTACAAGACTAAGACCTTTAACTTTTACAATAGCCAAACATCTTATTCCCATTGCAAATAAACCGGTTATTTACTATAGCTTGGAAAAAATAAAGAGTATTGGGATTGATCAAGTTGGTCTTATTGTAAACAATGAAAACATAAACGATTTTAAAAATTTTTTGGGAGATGGAGAAAAATTTGGGTTAAGTATAGAATACATATTGCAAAATGAACCAAAAGGTCTAGCGCATGCCGTCTCTATTGCAAGGGATTTTATTGGAAATGACGATTTTTTAATGTATTTGGGTGATAACCTTATATTAGATGATATCTCAAAATTTGTAAATGAATTTAGAAAAGAAGAGGAACTGAAAGCTTCTATATTACTTTCTCCTGTAAAAGATCCTTCAAGGTTTGGTGTTGCAGTTGTAAAAGGAGAAAAGATAGTAAAGGTCGTGGAAAAACCAAAAGACCCTATTTCAAATCTTGCAATTATTGGAATGTATTTGTTTAGGAGTACAATATTTGAAGGAATAGATAACATAAAACCTTCATGGAGAGGAGAACTTGAAATTACAGATGCAATAGGATATTTGATAGAGAAGGGATACAATGTAAAAGGACATGTTGTCTATGGTTGGTGGAAAGATACGGGAAAACCCGAAGATTTGATAGAAGCAAATAGAAAGATATTGGATGATAACCATTTTAAGTTGGAAAACAAAGGAATTGTGGATACTTTGTCGGATATACAAGGTAGGGTGTATATTGGGGAAAATAGTGAAATAATTAATTCTACTATAAGGGGACCTGTTGTTATAGGGGCAAATTGTGTTATTAAGGATTCCTATATTGGTCCTTATACCTCTATTGGGGATAACGTTTTAGTTGAAAATTGTGAACTTGAAAATAGTATTTTAATGGATCATGTAAAATTGCTCAACTTGCCATATCCCATAGATTCTTCTTTAATAGGTAAAAACGTACAAATTGTTAACAATGAAAGAAAACCAAAGGCAATGAAGTTTGTAATTGGAGACATGGGAAAAGTGGAAATAGTGAGGTGATATTTTTGATTAAGCTTATCTTAACGGATTTAGATGGAACACTTTTAAATGATGAAAAACACGTACCAGAGCGGAATATAATTGCGTTAAAAAGGGCTATGGAGAAGGGAATTCACATTAGTATTGCAACTGGAAGAAATTATTATTCTGCAAAAAGATATGTGGAAGAGTTGGGATTGGATGTGCCAGTTGTATTTCAAAATGGGGCGTTCATTTATATGCCATTTGAAAATAAAGTATTGTATGAATCTCCCTTGCCATCTAAAATTGCAAAAGAATTAATAGATTATGCCAGAAAAGAGAAAGTAGATTACATTCTCTTTTCAGATTTTCTAGATGAAAAAGATATGTATATGGACAAAGAACATAAAGGTGGATATGTAAAATATTTAGAACAAAATAGTTGGCGGATTAACAAAGTTGATGATGTAATTAAATTTATAACAAAAGACAAAGTTGCAGAAGTAGTACTTATGGGAAATGAAGCAAAAATTAGAAGGATAATAGAATTTGTTGGTAAAAAATATACAGGTCAATTTAGTGCTATAAAGAATAACGTGGTGGATGGTTGGGCGTTTTTTGAATTTTTCGGCAAAGGGGCATCTAAAGAGAATGCGTTAAGATTTTTGCTTAATTATTTTAAAGTCTCGGAAAATGAAACAATGTTCTTAGGTGATAATTATAACGATATTGGTATTATGAAATTAGTGGGTTTTCCAGTTGCAATGGAAAATGCAGTTGAAGAAGTTAAGAAGGTAGCAAAGTTTATTACGCTTTCTAATAACGATGGAGGAGTAGGTTTTGCGGTGGAAAAGTTTGTTCTTTAGTGTTTTTTTTCTTGTGAATGTTTTTTCGTATACTATATATGATTTACAGCTTGCAGTTGGAAAGCGAGAACAACAAGAGGTTTTAAATATTTTAAATTCAATAGATTATGATGCTCTCCAAATTGATTTTAAGTGTGAGGTAATACTAGCATATACCGACTTGTATTTTTGGGGACATGGAGATGTAAAAAGATACCAAGATTTAGCAAAAAAATACGTAGATGCACTTTTAGAGACAAACTACTGGAAAGTATACTATGCAGCGGCTTTAGTATATGGACACTACGTTCAAAAAAATTATTTTTTAGCGTTGATTTACTATAAAAAAGTGTTTGATTTTGCAAAAAAAGCCGTGGAATACGGGCAAGATCAATATCTTGCCCATCTTTTATATGGAATACTTCACCTTGAAACACCATTTGGTGATTTAAATGTTGCAAAAGATCACCTCTTAAAAGCGCTGCAACTGAATAAAAATCATATATATACGTATGTTGAATTGGGAAAATATTACGAAAAGGTACATGATTGTAAACGCGCAAAAGAGATGTATGAGAAAGCATTGAAGTTAAATGGGCTTGAAATTTGGAGTTATATAAATGAAGAGGCAAAAAGAGAGGCAAGTGAAAGGTTGTTGGAGGTGGAAAGAAAGTGTACAAGCGGGTAAAAGGAACAGACGATATTTATGGAGAGGATATGAAATATTGGTACTTTGTAGAAGACGTTGCAAGGGAAACGGCAAGGTTGTATGGATATTCCGAAATTAGAACACCTATATTTGAGAGGACGGAACTTTTTGTAAGGGGTGTAGGGGAAGATACAGATATTGTACAAAAGGAGATGTACACATTTGAAGATAAGGGAAATAGGAGTATTACCCTTAGACCGGAAGGAACAGCACCTACTATAAGGGCATTTGTTGAAAATTCGATGTTGGCAACAGGTCTTCCAAAAAGGTTATTCTACATTGGTCCTATGTTTAGATACGAAAGGCCACAATCTGGAAGACAGAGGCAATTTCATCAATTTGGGGTAGAACTTATAGGTTCTCCTTCATCCCTTGCAGATGCAGAAGCTATTGTGCTTGCAGACCGATTTCTAAAAAATTTGGGATTAGTAGATTATACTATAAAGATAAATTCAATTGGTTGTGAGAAATGTAGGGGTGAATATAAAAAAGCACTTAAGAAATATTATGAGAATAAGTTGGATAAAGTTTGTGATGATTGCAAAAGACGGTATGAAACAAATGTATTAAGGCTTCTTGATTGTAAAGTAGACGTTGAATATGTAAAAGGGGCACCAAAGATAACGGATTATTTATGTGATGATTGTAAAAGTCACTATCTTGAAACTAAAGAGATTTTAGATGATTTGGAAATAAAATATGAAGAAGATCCATTACTTGTAAGAGGTCTTGATTACTACAATAGAGTGGTATTTGAAATACATCACGGAAAACTTGGAGCTCAAAGTGCAGTAGGTGGTGGGGGTAGATACGATAATCTGATAAAGGAATTAGGTGGTCCAAAAACCCCATCTTTGGGATTTGCAATGGGGATTGAAAGATTAATAATAGCGATAAAGGAAGAAAATATACCAGTAGATGATGTAAAAAATAACGAAGTGTATGTAGCTCACCTTGGGGAAAGAGCAAGAGTTGAAGCAATAAAGATATCTGAGGAACTAAGAGATAGTGATATTTCGGTTGTATTTAACACCATGGAAAGGGGATTGAGCGCGCAATTAAAACATGCTGCAAGATTAAAGTGTAAACTTTGTATAATTGTTGGTGAGAATGAATTGGAGAGAAATATTGTTATTTTAAGGAATATGGAAACAGGTGAGCAAATAGAGATAGAAAGAGACTACATAGTTGGAACCACAAAAGAGTGGATTGAAAAGTAGTGAGTTATATCGAAGCAGTTATAGCTATAGTTGTTACACTTATAGCTGTAACTGCTATTTTTTTTACCATAGAAAGCCAAAGGGCAATGTACAATAAAATCTTGCAAATAGAACTTTCCAAACTTCATGCCGAGGATTTATTTCTAATTTCCCTACCTAGTCTACATCCTCAATTATCTTATGTTTATGTATCAGAAAATGGGGTGAAAATTGAAAATGAAATCAAATTTGTCGAATTTGATATGGAAAATAACATAAAAGTGAAGGTATTTTATTTTGAAAATCTTGACTTTTAATTTCATATGATTTATAATTTCAATAGAAATGAAAAAAAGGTGAGAAAATGAATGAACTTTTAAAAATTTTGTCTTCACCACAGCTTTTTGAAGTTTTAAATTTTTTGAAAGATCATTCCAACAAAAACCCAAGTTCTATTGCAAAGGAATTGGGATTCCATACGTTTACGGTTCAAAGATATTTAGAGATATTGGAAAAATTTGGAATCGTATCCTCAAAAGTTGAAAGAAAAATAGGAAGACCTTCAAAAAAATATAGATATTGTGGCGGTAAGGTAACAATAGATTTTGACGAGATTTTAAAAGTCTTTGAATTAAAATCAAAAAAGATACGTGAAAGAGAAAGTAAGGCAAGGTATAACTATGACTTAAAGAAAGAGACTATAAACGGTGTTGTTAAAAATGGGAAAATTATAAAGCTTTCTGATGTAGAAGGAAGGGTGTTATTTTTAGTACCTCCAATAGATAGTACGGGAATTTTAATTTCTAAAATTGTTGAAAAGTTAAACTTTCCGGAATTTGATATTTTATTTGCAATTAATAACCTTGTTTTAATGGATATTGTAGAGGTGGTAAAGTGAATATAATATTGTTTTTTGTGATTTTTTATTTTATTTTAAGGTATGTGCTGTTCAAATATTTTGGTGGAGAGAAAAGCAAATTATTAAGATATGATTATTGGAATTTCTTTATTTTAATTTTAATCCTTTTTTTAAGTGTTAATTTTTCTTCTTATGTTTTTTACTTTGTAATTGTATTTGGATTAGTATTTAACATATTTTACTTTTTTACGTATAGAATAACATTTGTTAGTTTTATTCTAAATTTGGCAATTATTATCTGTTTTCTGTTTCCTAAATACATTTGGGTTTCATCCTTTTTTGTTTTAATTCAATTTATTCGTATGAAGTTAATACCAATGTACAATTGGATTTACGTTTCAAGTGAGGCTGAAAATATAGCAAATAAATGTAAAAAAGGTGGTTATTCTAGAAAGCCCGTGGTGATTTTTGGTGATTTTGGGAAAAGAGTAATAATAAATGGAAGGGGAATAATAGTTAATGTTTTGAATGATAAAATGGTGTTTAGAATAACGAGAAATACTCATAGAGCGTTAGGTGAGCCAAATCTATACGAATTTTGTGAAAAAATGTCGAAAGTCATTAGGGGGTGGTTGGATGATAAAAGCGGAAAAGTTAACTAGAAAATTTGGGAATTTTGTTGCGGTAAATGGTATTGATTTGTATATTGAAAAGGGAAAAATTTTTGGATTTTTGGGTCCAAATGGTGCGGGAAAAACAACAACAATTCGCATGTTAACTGGGTCTTTAAGACCTACAAGTGGTAAAGTGGAAATTTTTGGGCTTGATATGAAAACACATGAATTAGAGATAAAAAGAAGAATAGGAGTTGTACCAGATGAACCTAGAATTTACGATCATTTGAGGGGATATGAATATCTAGAGTTTATAATGGACATTTACAGGCAAAATACTAAGGAAGTTAAAAAGAGGATAGAAGAACTATCCGAGGCATTTGGGGTTGATTATCTTGACAAGCAAATTTCCGATATGTCGCATGGTATGAAACAAAAATTGATGGTAATAAGCGTTTTGATGAGAAAGCCAGAAGTTATATTTTTAGATGAACCAACTGTAGGATTAGATGCAAAGAGTGCAAAGATTTTAAAAGAGCTTTTGAGAAAATATGCAAATCAAGGAGTTACAATTTTTCTAACAACTCATATATTAGAGATAGCAGAGAAGATGTGTGATGAAATAGCTATTATAAATAAAGGAGAGATAATAGCACAGGGGGATATTGAAACTTTAAAACAAGGAGAAAACAAATCGCTTGAAGACCTCTTTTTGGAGTTAACTGCACAAGAAGAAGATATAAAAAATATTGTGGATTCACTTTAAGGGGGTGGTTATATGAGAGAATTTGTTATATTACTCAAATATCTGAGTAATCCCCATTTATACGGGAAGAAAAAATCATCGGTTAAAGGTAATTTTCTCAGGCAATTGTTGGCATATATGATGGGTGCTATTCCATTAGGAGTAATGGTATTTTTCTTTTCAAAAAAAATCTTTGTGGAATTGTACAAAGTAGATCAAATGGCTGCAAAGTATATGTTTTTAATGTGGAATTCCATACTTTCTTTGTTTTTTGTGGTGGGATTTATCGGGCTTGCCATGTATTCACTTTCAAGAAACGATGAAATGGAATTATTACTAACTATGCCTATTTCAAGGACTGTGTTAACTGCTTTTCAAATATTTTCTGCAACATTGTCGCAGTTATATACTCTTTCATTTTTTGTGTTTGTTTCCCTATCTTACATTATATCCGTAAAGCAGAATATATTATTGGGAATTTTGCAGATAATTTTACATATTTTCTTTTTGATTGTTTTTTCTTCTGTAGTTGCTGTATTGATAGGTGGAAAAACTTCAAAATCTTTCACAAGAAGGTTTTACATGATAGTGTTACTTTTATCTATGTTTTTCTACTTTTTTATAATTGCAATGATGGATGTAGATGTTTCAAAACTTCAAAATATGGCAAAATTGTTTATTTTTTCCTCAAAAGAATACAATTTCCTTGCGTGGAGTTTTATTTCTGAAAAAACATTTTTTTATTCACTTGTTTCTACCGTTTTGCTTACATTTTCATTTGTTGGTATATCTAGGAAAGTTGGGTTTGAACCTGTTCAGTCAAAGAGAAAGAGGGGGTATAAAATATCTAGTGCAGGTTCTCCAATAAAAGCGGTTTTCAAAAAAGATATGAAGGCTGCTTTAAGATATGAACAGTTTTTGTATTTTATACTTTATCCATTGGGTTTTGGGATATTTATGATGTTTATAAACAGAAGCGATTTTTTACATTCAATATTTTATACTATTCCAATTTTTACATTTTATATTGCGCTTGAAACAGGCATATTAACGTTTTCTGAGGTATCAAAAATAGAGGTTAGTTCAATGTATCCCATACGTTTTTCAACACTTATGATGCCAAAAATTGTACTTCCTTTAGGATTGAATTTTCTCATACTTTTATTGGTGTTTTTTATTTCCTTATTTTTTGCACCTTTTAGTATTTTTATCTTTTTAATACTTATATTTTCTTTAATTTTATTCTTTATGAGCGGAGTTTTGGGAGCATATTATGCTATAAAATCACCTAACGTTAAGTCAAATAATATGAATAGGATATTTACAGTTTCCGCAACTTTTATAATAGAAACAATAACTATGGGCCTGGCTTTTGGAATTATTATGCCATATTTTGTTATAATTAGAAGTGAAAGTGCACCGTGGTGGTTATATTTGATATTTATATCTTCAATTGTGTTTAGTGTATTACTTTCATTTGTGTATATTAAAAGATTAAAAAAGCTTATCTATCAAAAATTGTGAGGTGATAGATATGAAGTATTTTAAATTTGACATAGGTGACATCTTAGATGTAGAGTTTACAAATCTTGAAGGTAAGAAAGTAAAACTTCCAAAGGGAAAATGGGTTGTTTTGTATTTTTATCCAAAGGATAATACCAAAGGTTGCACAACAGAAGCATTGGAATTTTCAGGGCTTATAGACGAATTCAAAAAATTAAATGCAGAAGTAATAGGTGTAAGTCCAGATAAAGTTGAAAGTCATAAAAAATTCATAGCAAAACATAACTTAAAAGTAAAGTTTTTAAGTGATGAAAATAAAGCTGTACTGGAAAAGTTGGGAGTTTGGCAGTTGAAAAAGATGTACGGAAGAGAGTATTACGGGGTTGTAAGAACTACTGTATTAGTTGATCCAGATGGAAAAATAGAATATGTGTGGGAGAAAGTAAAGGCAAAAGGACATGCAAAAGAGGTACTTGAAAAGTTAAGAGAATTAATTGAAAGATAAAAAAAGTGCGCATTTGCGCACTTTTTTAATTGTCAATGGTTGAGTATGAAGATGTAAACTTGTCTTGGATTAATTGTATATTCAACGTCTGTGTCAATGTATGTCTTTTGTGTATCCCATGTAAAATTATTTAAATCGGCGTATAGTATGCGGGTATATCCCTTTGGAATTGTAAATTTGTTTTGATAAATGGGATCGGGGTTGATAAGTACTAAGGCTTCTTGGTTGAAATACGACTTTTTCAGTACAATAAGGTTTTTCCAATTTTTTTCGATATTTACATTTCCATGCGAAAGTGCATAGTAGTCTTTTTTTAGATTGAATATAGTTTTGAAATAATTTAGTAATGATTTTTCATTTTCTTCTTCTTCTTCCACCGAAACGCCATCGTATGGATCATCGTATATAGCTCCATCTAGATTTGCATTTCCAAATGTTATGTTTTTTAATTGATATATTTTTTTAGTCCAATTTGTTTGTCCTTCGCCAGATTGTGAAGCATACCACTGCATGGGTTCTCTAACAGGTTCATCATACACAGGTCCATTCCATTTAAATCCTTTAAGTCCTATTTCATTACCGTAATATATAGTTGGAAGACCTTCTAAAAATACCAATAAAGTATTTAGAACTGCATATTGTGAAGTTCCATATGAATTATTATGATATTTTTCATCGCATAGAACCGAGATAAATCTATTAAGGTCATGGTTATCTAAAAACGGAAAATAATTTGGAAAGATCCCTTCGTAGTCTACGTCTTTGTACCAGGTGGAAATTAAGTTGTCTTTGCCTTCGTAATTTTCCCTTGTGTTAAACATAAAATTAAAATCAAAGACGGGCATAGGTGCAAATTTTTTTAAGATATCTATATTTCCATCGTATGCTTCACCTACAACAATTATATCTTCTTTTATCGATTTTACATACCTTGCAAGTTCTTTGGAGTACTCGGTGGATTTTTCTATTCCATCATCCCAATCATTTCCATAGAAATGTTTTACGGCGTCAAATCTAAACCCATCTACACCTTGTAAAATCCAGTAATTTAAAATATCCCTGTGTAATTCTTTGACTTCTGGATTATCAAGGTTAAAATCTGGCATGGACGGCCCAAATATTCCAAAGTAATAAATTTTTTTACCCTTTGAATTTACTTTGTAATGCCAGTGGGGAAGATTCTTTTCTTCAAGACTCATAATATAATAGTTCCAATATTTTGAGTTTGTCGTATTTTCTATGGCATCTAAAAACCATGGGTTTTTGTCTGAAGAGTGATTTAGTGGAATATCAAGTATTATTTTTATATTATTTTCATGTGCTTTCTTTAAAAGTTCGATAAAATCATTAATATTACCATATTCTGGGTTTATTTTGTAGTAATCTACCACATCATATCCGTGGTATGATGTAGATTTAAATATAGGCATAAGCCATATGGTGCTTATTCCAAGTTTTTTTAGGTAATCTATTTTTCGTGTTATTCCCTGTAGGTCACCTATTCCATCGTTATTTCCATCAAAGAATGATCTTACAAACAAAAGGTACATAATATTTGAAGAGAATATTTCATTAAGTAATTCTTTTGCGTCTATTTTTGTTAGACCACTTTCCTTTCCATCATAGATGGCATTTATGTAATAGATGTATTTTTCTTTTGTTGGATTTGTATCGACAAATTCTGTGTTTGTTGTTTTCCCAAGAAAGTCTATGTCAAGTTCATTTGAACCTTTGTATATGTAAAAGGTTGCTGGAAGGGTGTATTTCCAAGAAAGCTTAATACCGTTATTTGTTATTTCTGCTGTTGCATCTTTTATTTCTTCAAGGTATGGAAGAATAGGTTCTAGAACTATATTTTCTTCTTTTATTTCAAAATTTAATGTGGTTTTTGATGCGGGAAATACTTGAGCTATGGTGTTAATTTTTACGTTTTTTTCTTGAGTTGTAGTTGCATTAATACTTATTTCCCAGACCCCCGGATAAACCTCTTTTTCAAAAGATATGTTGTTTTCTATAAAGTTATGTACAGGCGATGCAGTTAATGTACCTTTAATTGTCGATTCTTTGATTTCTGTACCTTTTGCCTTTAAAGTAATAACCAAAGTGCCGTTTGTGAAAATAGTTTGTATAGTTATTTTGTTTTCACCGTATGAAAGGGTGGTTTCTTTTTCACCGTAAGCTACAAGTGCTTTGTTGTATCCTTCTACCCTTATTTTGTATTTACCCGGGGTAAGTCCTTCTAGGTTTGTAAAAAGAGAGTCCTTTAGATCCCTTTTTAACACTAATTTTGAGCCTTGGAATATCTTTAGTGTGTATTTTTCTATTTTTACGTCTTTTTCAAAACTTTGCGCGGAGATCTTCGGAGCACTTTCTATTGCCCCTTTTAATGATATACTCAAAGACATTTTTAAGGGAGTGGTACACGAAAAAAGAAGAAGTAGTACTATCAAAACAGAAAAGATAACTTTTTTCATATAAACCCTCCTTTGTGGTATCGGTTCCAAATAATTATAACAAAACTCCCCTTCGAATTGAAGGGGAGTTTGGAATTTGTTAGTATAGCTTTAATATTGCATCTATTTTCAAAGCGTTATTTAACCCTTTGATTGTTATTTGTATACTTTCGTCGCTGAAAGTTGTAAATGTTGTATTATTTAATAGTGAATTTAGTAATATATATAAAGATTCTTCTGTTCCCCAGTAGTTCCATATTTTTTGTTCCAAAAGACTGTCAAAGAAGCTTTTTTTGATTCCAAGGTTGTTATCCCTTAAATCAATTGGATCAGGTAGATTTTTGAAATCTATTGTAAGTGTTGCAGAAAATGTGGTTTGACTTGCTTCTATTACAAGTTTTGAATCTAGCGAATGATTTAGTTCTTTTAATATGTCAATATATGCCTTATTATTAATCTGTGTTCCATTTATTTTTATGTCTGTGTTTTCCGTATCTATTTTTTCATCTAGTTCTTTTCCAATGCGTATATCAGAGTCTTCCGTTGCACCAAATTTTAATGCAAAGAGTTCAAAAAAACTGTACCAATTTGTCCATCCCTTTTCGTTTGTCTTTGTTTTTTCAAAATTGTACAGCTCAATAGCACTGTCTAATATGGTTTTGGCAATTTTTATTTCCTCTTTTATTCCAGGAATTTTAAACAGTGTTTCTGTAAATAAATCTTTCATATCAAGAATGTCTTTATCTTCCGATATTTCGGAAAGTTGATATCCCAAATCTTTTAGCGTTGTCCAAAATTCCTGTGTGTTTGGTTCTGCAAATGAAGTATTTGAGATAAGGTTACTTGCTTGGGATGTCAAAAATGTATCAATTTTTCCCATTTTTGCATTTTTTACACTTTTTACATAATTTCTTATCCTTTCTCTTTTTTCATATGTTTTTACAATGTATGTTGTAAAGGTGTGTAGTATAACGACATCTCTGTAATCCATAGCTATTTCTTTGTCTGTTTCAATGTTAAATGCATTCAAAATCTTTTCCCTTGCCTCTTTTTTAAACACGACTTTGAAATCTAATCTGTCCTCTTTTTCTCTAATTTTATTTGTTGTTTCTAATATCTTCTTAAATTTTTCGATCAAATTCGGATGTTCTTCAATAAGTTCTAATATGTTCTCTATTATGTCTTCCATTTGCTCTTCTTCAGTTGAAAAGGTATGCATTTCTGTTGTTGATTTTGGGGCAATGATTTCTGAAAGCTCTGCAATAAAGTTTTGGGTTTCATCGTCAATGACCACGGAAGCAATGTAGGATGTTTCATCACTCGATAAATTTGAAATTTCTGAATTTGTTGGAATTTCGTTGAAGTTAACACATCCAAATAATATGAATAATAAAGATATTATAACTAGAAATTTTTTCATATGTACCACCTCCTTTGACTTTAGACACCTTCTAAATTATAACATTTTTATATTAAAGTTTCGTTTTTTTGATTTAAATTTTGATTTTGTATAAATCGTTTAAAAGGATATTAACGTAAATATGAGTTGAAATGATATAAATTAGATGTTTATAATAATTTACAGAGTTTGTTTGAATGTCTTAAAATTTAAAGGAGGGATTTTTATTAGAAGTATATCATCCAAGATGTTTTTCATTGTGGGCGTTGTTTTTGCTGGTATGGTTATATTTGGATTTATATTTTGGTTTAACGTGGATAAGATTTACATGAGAGAAAAAGTTACCTTTACTGTTAATAGTCAAATAGTTGAGCTTGGAATTTACGAAAATGATTTTCTTGTAGCGGTGCAAACTAAAGATTTTAACTTATTAAAAGATACTATAGAACATTTTGAAAGAAAATTAGAAGAAATGGAAAAAGTGAGAGGAAATTTTAATAATAGGCAAAGAGAGCTTTTTGAAAGTAGTATTATATCATTAAAAAAATTGATAGAAAGTGTTAAAAATATAGATATCCAAAATATTGATCAAAAAACTTTTCAAAACTTTGTGCACATTCAGTTTCAAGTTCGAAAATTACTACTTGAGCTAGTGGATTTACTAAAAGAGAATACATCAAATGCGATGAAGAATTTAATTCTAAGTACAATTTTTGTTTTAGTGGTTGTAGGTAGTATAGTTATAATAATTGTTTTGTTAATAACAAGGGGGTTGATAACTCCTTTAAAAAAAGCATCTGTGCTTGTTGAAAATTTAAGTAATGGTGTTTTAAATGTTGAAATAGAAAAAATAAAGAGTAAAGATGAAATAGGACGTATGGCTCAATCTGTTGAAAAGCTAAGGGAAAAGTTATTTGATGTTATAGAGGGAATAAATAATTCATCTAGTGAGTTGAGTGCAAATAGTGAAGAGTTATCAGCTGTGTCAGAAGAAATATCTACGAACTTAAATAGTGTTTCTGAGGGTATTGATAAGTTAAGTAAGGAAGCTCAAGATAATTCTGCAGCTCTTCAGGAAATAACTGCAAGTATTGAGGAATTTGCAGCATCTGCAGATGTCAACGCAAAAGCAGCACAGGATATGCTTGAAAAAACAAATGAATTGCATAATTTATCAGATAAAAGTACAAAAAAAGTAAGCGAAATTGTAGATAAAATAAAAAATACAAAGGAGCTTAGCGATATAACAAAAAGAAGTTTAGAAAAACTACTACAAATGGCGGGCAATATAAATACTATAGTAAACACAATAAATGCTATATCAGAGCAGACAAATTTACTTGCATTAAATGCTGCAATAGAGGCTGCACGTGCCGGTGAAGCGGGTAAAGGCTTTGCAATAGTTGCAGATGAGATAAGAAAACTTGCGGAAGAGAGCAAAAATGCAACACAACAGATTGTTCAGATATTAGAGAGTATAAGTACGGGAATAGTAAATTCTTCTGATTTTGTTGAAAAAACAACACATTCTATAAATGATGTTGCCGTATCTTCAGAAAAAATAATGCATATATTTGAAAGTATAAAAGAGATGTTGAAAGAAGTACGTGAAAAAGTTGATATTGTTGCATCTAATACACAAGAACAAAGTACAGGTATAGAAGAGATGTCAGCTGCAGTTACTAGATTAAATACACTGTTAAGTACTACCGCAGAAGTAACTGAAGATGCAAATGCCGCGTTGCAAGAATCAAATGGTGCAGTAGAAGAAATGAGTGCGTCGATACAGTCATTAGCATCGATTGCGCAACATCTTCAAAGAAAAATTGAATACTTTAAATTGTAATACAGGGAAGGTTTTACCTTCCCTGTTTTTTTGGTGGTAGAATAGTTTTAAATAAGGGGGATGGTAGCCATTTTGAATAGAAATAGTTTTTTAGAACTTTTGAATCAAAGAGTTTTATTTCTTGATGGAGCATATGGCACGGAATTTTTTAAAAAGGGCTTTAAAGGGCCTGTGGAAATTTTGAATATAGTTTCTCAAGAAAAGATATATGACCTTCAAAAGTCATATGTAGAAGCAGGTGTTGATTTTCTTCTTACAAATACATTTAGTGCAAATAGGTTTAAATTAAAATCTTTAGGTGTCAGATATGATTTAAGAGATATAAATCACAGTGCAGTGAAAATAGCAAAAAAAGCTGCAGGAGACAATGTATATGTCTTAGGTGATATTTCATCTACTGGGGTGTTAATAGAGCCTTTTGGAAAAACAACCTTTGATGAAGTCTACAGTGTTTTTAAAGAGCAGGGAGAAATACTTTTAAACTCCGGTGTAGATGGATTTATAATTGAAACTATGACCGATTTAAAGGAATTGAAAGCAGCTGTGTTTGCCCTAAGAGACCTTTCTAATGATGTGCCAATAATTGCACAGATGAGTTTTGAGGAAAATGGTGTTTCAATTACGGGGACGAGTGTTGAGATATTTGCAACACTTTTAAACGATTTAGATGTAGATGTGATTGGAGTAAATTGTACATTAGATCCGGTAAAATTGCTTTTTGTTTTTAAAAAACTTGCAAGTTTTTCGCAGAAACCTTTAAGTGTTGAGCCAAATGCAGGAAAGCCAAAATTAAAAAATAAAGAGTTGATTTACCAAGTGACCCCTGGAGAATTTGCACGTTATATGGTGGAATTTGTTGAGTTTGGTGCAAATATTGTAGGTGGGTGTTGTGGAACATCGCCTGAGCATATAAGGTACATGATAAATTTTGTTGGAAGGAAAAGTCCAAAGAAAAGAAGAATGGTGTTGTCACAGTATATTTCAAATAGAACAAGGTTAAGGAAAGTATCCCCCTTTTTAGTTATAGGTGAAAAAATTAATGCTTTTGGAAGGAAAAAATTTCAAGAAAATATAAAAGTGAAAAATTTTGAAAGGGTTGTAAAACTTGCTAGACTTCAAGAGCAAGATGGCGCACATGTTTTAGATGTTAACTTGGGAATTGAAAAACTCTTAAGTAGAGACCACTTTAAAAAGGTGGTACTTGTTCTTGATAAAATAGGGGCTCTACCGTTGTCTTTGGATATACAAGAATTTGAGTTTATGAAAGTTGCACTAAAAGAATATGTGGGAAGACCTATTGTAAATTCGGCTAAAGCGGATTTAGAAAGTTTAGATAAGGCAATATATCTTTTAAAAAGATATGGTGGGATGTTAATTCTTCTTGCAATGAAGGATAAAATACCACAAAGTGCAGAAGAAAGGTTTAATATTTCTTTGGAAGCTATATCTTATTTGGAAAAAAATGGTATTCCAAAAGAAAGAATTTTTGTAGATCCATTAGTGTTGCCACTAAGTACAGGAAATAACCCAAATATTACGTTAAAGACAATAAAACTTTTAGCTAAAAGAGGAATATTGACAAGTATAGGACTTTCTAATTTGAGTTTTGGGATTTTAAAGAGAGAAGCGGTTAATTCTGCGTTTCTTTCACTTGCAATGGAAAAAGGGTTAAATGCGGCGATATTAAACACATCTGAATCATGTACTATGAACGTGGTGTATGGCAATCTTTTTTTAAGAGGAATAAAACTTGAAAAATTAGAAATAAAAGAGGATCCCATAGTAGAGATGATTTTAAAAAATGATGAAGAAGGTTTAAGGAAAGAAATAGATAAACTTCTTAAAACATATACACCTTTTCAAATAATGCAAGATATATTATCAAAAGCAATAACACGTATAGGTGATTTATATTCAAATGGAAAAATTTTTTTACCGCAATTTATGATATCTATGGAAACGATTGTTCCTATTTTTGATTATTTAAATAGTTTGATTCCAAATGAGGAGAAAGGAAAGACGGTATTACTTGCAACTGTTGAGGGAGATGTACATGATATAGGAAAAAAGATAGTTAAAGTTGTTTTAAAGAGTGTGGGGTTTCATGTAATAGATTTAGGCGAAAATGTACCGTCAGATGTTATTTTGAAAAAGGTTAAAGAATACACACCTGATATATTGGGGCTTTCCACTATGATGACTACTACAATTAAAAAGATAAAAGAAGTAAAAGAATTACTTGAAAAAGAGAAAATTAATATCCCAATAATTGCAGGAGGAGCTTCTATGAACGAGGAGATAGCAAAAGAGTTTGGAGTTATTTATGGAAAAAATGCAATAGATGCCTTAAATAAAATAAAGGATATAATAAATGAAAAACTTTAAAAAGCATTGTACCAACAAGTTGTTTTTGTCAATTATACTTGACAAAATGTAAAATATATTTTACAATAATTATTGGAGGTAAAGTGTAATGAAAAATAAGATAAAGTTTTTTAGGGCTTTAAATAATATAACCCAAGAAGAACTTGCAAAAAAAGTAGGAGTTTCAAGGCAAACTATAAATTATATAGAAAGAGGAAAATATGTGCCATCGGTATTACTTGCGTTGAAAATAGCTAGAGTGTTTAATTGTCAAGTTGAAGAGGTATTTATTTTAGAAGAAGGTGATTAAAATTAGAAAAATTTTGTCTTTTTTTGAAATAGTATTGCTCTTTATAATCACATTTATGATTTCAATTAACAGATGGTTTTCTATTTTTTATCTTTTACCTATATTTTTTGAGTTATATAAAGATATGTTTTCTAAAGAGGTTGATGAATTCGAAAGGTTGGTAAGGTATAAAACGTCTAATATTGTGTTATATATTGTTATTTGTATGTCTGTGACATTTTTGTTGTTGGGATTATTTCCAACAAGGGATATTTATTATTTTTACATATTGTTTCCTTTACTTTTGAGAAGCCTATTGTATATAGGATATTTTTATAGAAGAAAAAGAGTGATAAAAGTTACCGGATATACACTGTTTATAATGTTATCAATTTTTATACTGTTATCTCATGGTTTTACAAAAGAGAGTTTGTTTGAGTGTGTTGTGCCTTTGTTAATATTAATTTCTACATGGGTTTCAATATACTACAGATGGGTTGGCGGTGTAATGTTCTTTGGATATTTTTTAGTATTTAGTTTTTATATCTTTAGAGGTACTTTAAATGTAGGGAAAGTACTTGTATATTCTTTACTTGGAACTGTTTTGTTATTTTTGAGTGTTCAGTCTGTGAGAAAGGAGGAGAAAATATGAAAAGATATATATTATTGCTGTTGTTTTTTAGTGGAGTGATTTTGGCAAATGGATTTAGTTATATACTCGGAGTTGTGATTACTGGTACTGTTTTTCCTTATTTTGAAGTAAAGTATAATTTGGAAGAAATATCTATTGGTTGTTCGATAGGAATGACGTTTGTAGAAGATAAAAAGAATGAATTTTACGATTTTTTATTATCACCGAAAGTTAGTATATCATACTTTCCTTTTAAACAATTTTTTATAAAAGCTAATTTTCGAACGATAGTTGTGTTTCCGTATCAACAAAAGCAGTTATATCTCTTTGGTGCTGGGATAGGCTATGGGATACCTTTTAATAATGGAAAAATTAATTTTTTGTTATCTGAAAATATTTCATTGCCAATAAGTGCGGCAAGTAAGGTTAGTAGGCCTATACCTATATTAGAATGCGAATATGAGTTTTAAAAAAGAAAAATATTAAAAATGAGGGGAAATTCCCCTCATTTTTGATTTTAAACTTTAAAACCTTCCACACTTTTTTTAAGTTTTTGTACAATTTCTGAAATATCATTGGCTTTATCTTTTGCAGAAATGATTTCTTCACCTTGTTCATTGATTGTTTGATTAATTTCTATCATATTTTGTGTTATTTCATCTATTAGCTTTGATATCTCTTTAATATTACTTGCCATTTCTTCAGCGGATGCACTTTGTTCTTGAGATACCGCAGCGAGGTCTTCTGACTTTCTTGAAGTATTTTCTACGTTTTTTCTTATAACGATAAATTTTTCGTTCATCTTTTTCATCTTTTCAATTATTTCATTTATAGATGCTACCATTTTGCGGCTTGAATCAGCTGTTTCTTTTGATTCTTCCTTAATATTTCCAAGTTTTATGGAAATTTCCTGTGTGGATTTTTTAGCTTCTTCGGCAAGATTTCTAATTTCATCGGCAACTACTGCAAATCCCTTTCCAGCTTCACCTGCTCTTGCCGCTTCAATTGCCGCATTAAGTGCTAAAAGGTTTGTTTGTTCTGCTATTCCGCTTATAACTCCCAATATATCACTTACCGCATTTGCAGATTTTTCGAGAATTTCAGATTTTTCTAGCATTTCATTTGATTCAAAGCTAACTACTTCTATATCTTTGTTTATTTCGTCAATGATTTCCATTCCATTTTTTGCTTCATCTAGGATTTCGTTCATGTTGTAGGATAATTCTGTTGCAGTTTCAGCAACAGATACAGCGGAATTTGCAACTTCCTGAACATCAGAGTCTATTTGACCTACACTTTCTTCAATTTCTTGAAGGTTGTTTGTGAATATATCTGTTACTTTCATGATATTTTCTGATTTAACTCCTACATTATTGAGAAATTCTTTTAGATTATTTACGGAAGAGGATACTTCTTTTGTATTTTTAATAATTGATGTTGCTATGTTCTTAACAATTTCAATAAAAGCATTGAAGCTTTTGGCAATTTTTCCCAATTCATCATTTGTAACAACTGGTATCTGTTTTGTAAGATCAGCTTCTCCTGATTCAAGTTGTTTAAGCGTTTTAAGGAGATGTTTTAGAGGTTTGTAAATGGTGTTTAAATAGATGAAAATGAAGAGTGCAACAATGGAAAAGCCTAATATAGTTAACCAAATTTGTATCTGTTTCATCCAAGAAACTTTTCGTTCGGCAAATTTTTGAAACAGAGAAACTGCGGTGTTCATTTCAGAAAGAAGTTTTTCGTTGTTGTCTATTATGTATTTAATTGCATCTTTATCTTTTCCGTTACTGTTTATAACTTTTTGAATTGCGTTTTTGAATGGTAAGAAAAGTTTTTCTACAACAATTAATTGGTTTTTGATTTCGTTGGTTCCTGCAGGTGGGATTTCTACGGGATTTTTCATGGCAAGATCTGTATATGTTTTTCCTCCATCTTTTAATGCGTATAAAGTTGTTTCGAAAAGTTTCATAGTCTTTGAGAGTTTTTCTTTGTAACTCATGTCACCGTGCGAGATTATTAAAGATTCTTTGGATATTTTTTGTGTTAACATTCTTTGCCTTCCTGCCAAATTAACAATTAAAGAGTCAAATTTTTGAGAATTTGTTATTACATGAGTACTTATAAAGATTGTAACGATTAGAAATGCCAAAATAATCATTGGAACTATTAGCTTTAGTATTATATGTTGCCTCATATAATCCCTCCTTTTAATTATTCTGAATATATTTTAACATATTTTTTGCGTGAATTTAACGTATGATTCAAACAAATTTGACGTGAATTTATACACGTAAACATGTTTTATTATTTTTTATTTAAAAATCACTTTTAAAGGTTTTCCAAAAATAGGATTTTTATTCCATATATTGGAAAGAACTCTATGAGAAACTTTATTTATGTTAATTCCGTCAACAATGTCTGTAGCATCCCAAATCCATACTTTTCCGTTTTTGTCAATTTTATCAAGTATTGCAACGTGATCCATGATGCTATCACCATTTACATCGAAAAAGATTAAATCTCCCTGTTTGGCGCTGCTTGCATCTTCTAATATGACGTTGTATTTAAACAAGGCATCTGCGCTAACGTCATATACAAGTTTTCCCTGATAGACAAAGTGTTTGACACCAAGTTGATTATAAAGATAAACAATTAATCCAGAACAATCAAATCCATTTTTAGGATTTTGCCCACCCCAATGATATGGTATTCCTTCTAATGAAGGTAAAGTTTTAAACCATTTTTCTTTGTCGGCATTTGTAATTGGAACTTGATGGAAATTTTGTGGTATGTGATTTGCTAGAAATATTCCAAAAATTAAGCCTAACACTAATCCAAGCACAAAGTAATTTTCCATTATTTTTCACTATCTCCTTATTGTTATTTGATTTTTTCTTCTATTGGAAGGCTACCATTTTTATTTTACCATTTACACATATGTGGTGGAGAAACTAAAATTGAAAAAACTAAACATCAAAAAAATCGAATTCCTATAGATAGGATACAAACATAACGTTGTAAGTGCTTTTTTGATAAGAAAATACACTTTTAATTAAGTAAACGTTTATTTCATTATCGGAAGTTTTCTAAAGAAATATAAATTTGCTATTTTTTGCTCTTTAATTTATAGCTTTTCATCTAAAATAGTTAAAGTGTTTGAATTTTAAGGGAATTAGAAGTATAACATGTATATAACATATAACGAATAACAAAAAACCTGGGCGTATGTTATATTACCCAGGTTATTTCTTACGTTATGCACTTAAAATTTACTTAATGAAAACTTTATGGGTGTAGGATTTGCTAAGTTGTCTGAAACAGGGCATCTTTGCTCGACTTTTTTTAACCATTCATTTAATGTTTCTTCTGAAGCGTTTGTTTCAAGGGAAAGAGAAACATTAATTTGGGTAAATCCCGTTCTATCTTCTGAAGGTTTTCCTAAAAATTTATTTGGATTTAAATCTCCTTCGATATCTATTTTTATTTTTTTTAATTCAAAGCCCATTTCTTTTGCAACCAAATGACCTACAACATTTAAACAGCCTGCAAAAGCTGCTAGAAGATACTCAACGGGATTTGGACCTTCATCTTTTCCCCCAAGGTTTTCAGGTTCATCAATTGTCATTTTAAAATTCCTTGCAGTTACTAGTGTTTTGGTAAAATTTTCACTTTCTGCTGAAACTCCAAATTTTACAAATGCCATATTATCACCTCCTGTATTGATTATAATACTTATCTATAGTGAAGAAATGAATGAATAGTAATTTTTTTGTTGCAGTTAAAAATATATATATTGAATTGTTGTTAAAAAAATCACAAGCAGTAGTAACAATATAATTTTTATCCAGATTAATCGAAAAACTTTTTAGTTATACTAAAAATATTTTTTAAATTATCCCCAAAAATATCTTCCAAGACATCTATGTAAGAAATTTTTTGCAAACTTTTATCGGATTCAGCAAGGTTTTTAAGGTTATAGAAGATTTTGTTATCAAGTTTACCATTATCAACTTCCTTTTTTAAAATCAAAAGTGCTTTTTTGTATGGTAAAGCCTCTCTATATGGTCTAGGTTCAACCAATGCAGAATAATAATCTGCTATAGCTATTATCCGGTTGTAGACATTTAAATATTCATCGGTTAATCCAAAAGGATAGCCTGAGCCGTCCAATCTTTCATGGTGAGCCCCACATAATATGGCTAAATTTTCAAAATTGGAATTATTTAGCATATTAATGGTATCAATGATGTGTTTTTTCATGATTAGTTGCTCTATTTCTGACAAAGGACCAGGCTTGTGCAAGATTTTAAGGGGGGTTTTTAATTTACCAAGATCATGTAAATAACCACCCATTTTTAAAATCATACCGTCTGCTTTTCCCAAAATGTATTCACCTAATTTTTGAGAAACTTTTGAAACAAAGAAGACATGATCTTTTGTTGTTGGGCTTCTTATTTCTTGGAGTAATGCTATTATTTTGGTAAAATTTATGCTTTCTCTTAACGATAGATTTACTGAAAAATCTTTAAATGTTTCAAAATGCAGTTTATTATCTATTAATTTGTCAATTATCTTGTAATTTTTAAGTATATTTATGGAAACTTTCTTGATGTTTTCAGGCATTTTTATCTTTTCAATTTTTTGCCATAGACTAGGAATAACTTCAGCGTAATCTTCAAAGTTTTTAATTTTGAAAAAGTACCAAGAAATAATATCAGATAATTTAATAATACTACCTATAAATCTTTCTTTAGTTTTATCAGAAAATTCGCTGTGATGATATTTTACTGCTTCAACTGCGTCTTTTTCAAGAAATGTAATGTTTTTAATTAGGTAATATGAAATTTTTGGATGTGTATCTATGTTTTCTAAATGTTCTATTTTTGTGAGATCTCCATAATTTAACGAATTTATTAATTTTAATAATTCGTTTAGTGTGATAAATCCTATGTCATGAAAAAGACCAACGATGAAAACATCATCATAATTTGGTATTCCAAGTTCCTTTGCAAGAAGATAAGAAAACTTTGCAACATGTATTGAGTGTAAAACAAAATCTCTATATTCGTTATAACCTATTTCTTTAAAAAGAAGAATAAAGTTTTTTAACGTAAATCTCATTTGCCATCCTCCTAAATAATATTATAACATGTAATGAGAATCATTTCTAATGTAATTAAAAGACTTTCCCATTGTATTTTTTTAATGTATAATTGACAAAAAGGGGGGGATTACATGAAGAGGATAATTTTTGGTGTGGTTGCATTAATCTTTGGGTATTTTGTTTTTGTTTTTTTGGTAAGTGGATATGCTAAATGGTTTTTTAGTGGAATGTATAAAATAGAATTTGCAAATATAGAGCAAAAAATGGATAAAGATGGGGTATTTCACGTACATGAAATAATAACCTTTGAGATGAAAGAACCATTTAGGGGAGTGTATAGAGAAGTACCTCAGAGTAGGGCGGTAAATATAGAAAATGTAAAGCTTTGGATTGAAAATTTTGAAGGTGAATGGGTAGAATTTTTAGAAAAAAATTCAAAAGGATTTAAAGCAAGGGTTTGGATTTCAAAAGCACCTATTTCACCTGAGAAAATGAAACGTGTAGTTTTGCATGTCAAATACGATGCAAAATATGTGTACGAAAAAGGAAAAGATGTTTCTCAAGTATTTAGGAAATTTTGGGGAGAAGATTGGAATTCACCTGTAGAAAATTTAGTAGCACGATTTATCTTTCCGAAAAATGTAAGACTCTTAAAAGTTTATTCACATCCCAAATTAAATGTACAAAAAAAAGGAAATGAATATATATTTAGTGCCAAAAATATCCCTCCTAATACGTTTTTAGAAGCCCGATTTTTGATGGAGAAAATTCCCGTTAAATACCAGTATGAAAATCCTATGTTAACTTTAAAGTCGGCGGAAGAAATTGAAAATGATTTTACAAAAAAATATGTATTTTCGATATTTTTACCGCCTATAACTTTTGCAGTGGTGGTTGTTTTGTTATTTTTGGTATTTAATTTTTTTGGAAAAGAAAAGAAAGTGTCGTATCAAGGTGTATATGAAAGGGAAATACCGTATCCAGATACACCCGATATAGTAAATGCAATAGTTATCAATCAACTAGGAAAAATAGATGAAAATGGAATTAACGCAGTTATCATGGATTTATACAGAAAAGGATTTTTAAATCTTGATAAGAAAGGATATATTGAAGTTTTGGAAAAAGAAGGTAATTTAAACTCAACAGAGGGGTATTTTTATCAATTTTTGAAAAAATATTCCAGAGATGGAATATTTTCATTTTCTGATTTAAAAAAAGCTCTATCAAGAGACAAAAAACTTGCAAAAGAATTTTTGGACGATTTTAAGGTATATAAAACACTTGTTTTGGATGAAGCAAGGTCGAGAAATTACCTTTCGGTGAAGGGAACATATATTTCATACGTAATAGGGATCACTTCCGTTATAGCTTCTTTTCTTTACTTTCTTGTGTTTTTTAAGCAAAACTTTCTCTATCAATTTATTTTTTCAGGGTTGTTGTTTTTAGCAGGTGGTATTACCTTTATATTGCCTAGAGATGTTTTTGGAAGTTGGTCTAAAGAAGGTAGGGAATATTATCTAAAGTGGATCAATTTTATGAAATTTTTGGAAGATTATTTAGCACTTTCCATGTATCCGCCAGAATCAGTTATTTTGTGGGAAGATTATTTAGTTTATGCAACAGCACTTGGTATAGCAGACAAAGTAGAAAAACATTTGAAAAAAGTAGCACCAAAGGAATTTGAAGAAAGTCGGTTATACTATTATCCGTATATGGGCTTTGGTAGACAATTTGTGGTTATGTCTACAGTTGCAACGAGTGCCGTTTCAGCATCTTCGTCTAATACGTTTAGTGGTGGAGCAGGAGGTGTAGGTGGTGGCTCCGGTGGCGGAGGCGGCGGAGCATTTTAAAAAATGGAGGTGGAGATTTTGATTTGGGTAATTTTGATTGTTGCATTTATTGTTGTGTTATACAACGATTTAGTTAAATTGAAAAAGTTAGTGGAAAATGCCTGGAGTCAAATCGATGTACAATTAAAAAGGAGACACGATTTGATACCAAATCTTGTCAATTCTGTAAAGGGGTATATGAAATTTGAACAGGAGACGTTGGAAAAAGTTATGAAAGCTAGAGCCGCTGCTATTTCTAGCAAAGATATGAATGAAAAGATAAAAAGTGAGAATGAAATTACAGGTCTTCTATCAAGACTTTTTGCACTTGTGGAAAATTATCCCGAGTTAAAGGCAAATGAAAATGTAAAGCAATTAATGGAGGAACTAAAAAAAACAGAGGATAAAATAGCATATGCAAGGCAATTTTACAACGATATAGTTATGAAATACAACACAAGAATCTCAGTCTTTCCAACAAATATAGTTGCAAAGATGTTTAATTTTAAAGAGGCATCATTTTTTAAGATTGAAGAAGTGGAAAGGGAAGTTCCAAATGTAGATATTTAAAAAAAGAGTGTGGGGGGTGTCCTTTTGAAAACGGTGGTTGTTTTAGATTATGGTTCACAGTACACACAACTTATTGTCAGAAGAATCAGGGAAAAAGGTTATTATGCAGAACTTTTGCCTTGGGATGCAACAGAAGAAGAAATAAAATCTTTGAATCCTTTTTCTGTTATACTTTCCGGTGGACCATCGAGTGTATATGAAAAAGATGCACCTTATGTTCCAGATTTCATTTTAAATTTGAAAGTGCCCATATTGGGGATTTGTTATGGCCTTCAGGCATTAGTTTACAAGTTTGGAGGAAAGGTGGAAAAATCAGAAAAAAGGGAATTTGGGCATGCAGTTTTAAAGGTGAAAAAAGATCCTTTATTTGAAGAATTACCCGAAAAGTTTGATGTTTGGATGAGTCACTCAGATAGAGTTGAAAAACTTCCAGAAGGTTTCTACGTCATTGGTGAAAGTGAAAATTCACCTTTTGCCGCTGTGAGAAACAAAGAGGGAACTATTTATGGGGTGCAATTTCACCCGGAAGTGACACATACGCAATTTGGAAGTAAGATTTTGGAAAATTTTGTCTCAAAAATAGCAAAGATGCCTAAAAATTGGCAGATGAGTGACTTTGTAAAAGATAAGATAAGAGAAATAAGACAAATTGTGGGAAATGATAAAGTTATACTTGGTTTGTCTGGTGGAGTAGATTCGTCTGTAGTTGCAATGCTTTTGCATAAAGCAATTGGGAAAAATTCCATTCCAATTTTTGTTGATACGGGACTTTTGAGGTTAAATGAAAGAGAAGAGGTGGAAGAAAAATTTAAAAATTTAGGAATAGAGATATTCGTTGTAGATGCAAAAGAAAGGTTTTTGAGTGCTTTGGAAGGAGTGGAAGATCCTGAAGAAAAAAGAAAGATAATTGGTCATACTTTCATAGATATTTTTTATGAAACTTCTATGAATTTACTTAAAGAGCATGGAAATATTAAATATTTGGCACAAGGGACGTTATACCCCGATATTATTGAAAGTAAAGTAAGCGAAAGAAAATCTGCGGCAAAGATAAAGACACATCACAATGTAGGGGGGCTCCCTGAGAAATTACCTTTTAAAATAATAGAACCTTTGAGGTATCTTTTCAAAGACGAAGTAAGAAAATTGGGAAAGATATTGGGTTTACCAGATGATATGATTAATAGACATCCATTCCCTGGACCAGGACTTGCCGTAAGAATAGTAGGAAAAATCACAAAAAGAGCTGTTGAAATACTACAACAAGCAGATTACATATTTATAGAAGAATTGAAGAAAAATGGTTTGTATGAGAAAGTTTGGCAGGCATTTGCCGTATTTCTTCCCATAAAATCTGTAGGGGTTATGGGAGATTATAGAACGTATGAAAATGTAATAGCATTAAGGGCGGTAAATAGTTTTGATGGTATGACTGCAGATTGGTCAAAACTACCACATGAATTTTTAAATAAAGTTGCAAAAAGAATAATAAATGAGGTTGAAGGAGTAAATAGAGTAGTTTACGATATTACCTCAAAACCACCTGCAACTATAGAATGGGAGTAGTATAACACCCCGCTGGGGTGTTATACTATTTCAAGTATGAATTTACCAGATTTTTCAATAGTGGACTTTACTTTAAATTTAATTGGAAATTTAAAGATAGGTCCATCATATACAAAGGTGTGGTATTCTCCATTTTCACCACATACATCTATTCCCATTTTTTCAAATTCTTCTATTAAATCTAATGACAAGTCTCTACCTAGAAAATTTTTGAGTTCTTTTTTGATGGATATTATTTTTGCTTTGAATCCAAGCAAGAGAAACTCTTTAACTATGTCTTTTCTTTTACGTTGCCAAAGGGGTTCAAATACTTTTACGTTTTTCTTTGAACATACGTTTTTTACCCAATCTAAGTGTGCTTGTAAATCAATATCTCCAAATATTCCAATACCACTGTATGCGTATTCTTCTAGGAATTTAAGAAAGTTTTTTTCATAGTTTTCCCAGCTACTACTTTTAGTTATAAGTGGTAGCCCCAAGCTTTTTGCTTGTTGTTCCAATATGTGTTTTGGTAGGCCGTGGGCCCTTGAATGAATCTTATCTTCTGATAACATTGTAAATAGATAATCAATCGTTGTAAATTTTTTAAGACCGTAGTACAAGGCAAGTGTGGAATCTTTTCCTCCACTCCATGAACAAAATACTTTTCCCATTTTATTGATCGCTTCCTTTTGAAACATTTGCAGATTCGAATGTAGCCATTTCCCTTATCATTTTTATCGCAGCTTCGATCAGGTACATAGAAAGTACCGCACCTGTACCTTCTCCAAGACGCATATCTAAATCCAAAATAGGTCTTTCGTTTATTGAATCTAGTATTACTTTATGTCCTTTTACTTTGGACTTATGACCAAAGAGGACGTAATCTTTTACCTTTTTATCTATATGATATGCTATGAGAAATCCCGCTGTAGTGGGAAAACCATCTATAACTACTGGTATTTTTTCTTCAACTGCTTGGAGTATAAATCCTGCCATTTCTCCTATGCAATAGCTCCCCACTTTTGAAAGGACGTCTATGGAATCTGATGGATTGGGATTGTTTACTTTTATCGCCTTTTCCACAACTTGTTTTTTTCTTTTTAGTTTTTCGTTGTCTATAGGAGTACCTATATCTAGTATTTCATCTAGATTAAATCCAAAAGCAGCTGCAATTGCAGTTGCAGTGGTAGTGTTTCCTATTCCCATATCACCTATAGCCAGTAAGTCTGCACCTTCATTAATTGCATCTTTTGCAATTTTTTGTCCATACTCTACGGATTTTAACGCATCATCTTTTGACATAGCAGGACCTTTTGTGAAATTTTTTGTACCATATCCCACTTTCTTTACTATTAAAGATGGATGTTGATCAAAATCATAGTCAACTCCTGCATCAACAACATAGACTTTTGCCCCCACGTGTTTTGAAAAAACGTTAATTGCCGCTCCTTGGTTTAAGAAGTTAAGGACCATTTGAAATGTTACTTCTTTTGGATATGCCGAAACTTTCTCTTCTACCACCCCATGATCTCCTGCAAATACATAAACCCTTTTGTCGTTAAAAAGTTCTGGAAGTTCTTTTTCTTGGATAAGAGAAATTTTTAATGCTATTTCTTCCAAGTATCCAAGACTTCCTACAGGCTTTGTGAGGTTGTTTAGTCTGTTGATGACTTTCTCCCTAAGTGTCATTTTATCCCCTCCTACAAACAAAAACTTCCACAAAAAGCCCTGAGCTTTTGTGGAATTTATACATCCAAGATAGGTTTCCCGGCTCCCGGATCATCCTACTTTCTACACCTTCCCAGGTTTCCCCCAGTGGTATTTGCAGATTTCGTCCCCGGTTACGGTTGCTGGGCAGCCCCGGATTTTCACCGGTGTTCCCTTTTCTTGGATGTTTTTAGTATAAATTTTCTCTAAAATTATACCACAGTATCTATAATATTTAGGTCTTGATTTAGTAACACAAACTTAGCATCATATCCTATTTTGATCCGTCCTGTGTCTATTTTTAAATTTTTAAGTGTGTTAAAAGAAGATACCCATGAGAGTTCTTTTAGAGAGCAATTGGTGGCCTTTTTGAAATTTTTGAGCCCATCTATGAATTTTAGTGTGCTTCCTGCAAGGGTTCCATCTTCAAGCCTTGCTATATTATCTTTTACCTTTACAAGAAGATTTCCCAGTGTGTAAATACCATCGCCAAGTCCTGTGGCTGATATACTATCTGTAATAAGGATAATTTTTTTTGCACCTAGTGTTTGGTATACTAATTTTAAAAATTCAGGAGATGAATGTACAAAATCTGCAATTATCTCAACGTACGGTTTGTGTAAAAAAACACCACCTACAATGCCAACTTCTCTGTGATGTAACGTAGATAGGGCATTGGGAAAGTGTGTAATTCTTTTAACATCAAGGTCAAAGAACTCTTTAAAAATCTTGTAATTTGCATTTGAATGTCCAATTGAAGGAACAATATTGTTTTTTCTTAATTTTTCCAGTAGATCCTTTGAATTGGGAAGTTCTGGTGCAAAACTTAAAATTTTTACATTTTTAAGTTGTGGAAGTGCATCGTTAAAAGATTGTATATATGCTTTGTTTTGAGCTCCCGCTTTCTTTTTATTTAAAAAAGGGCCTTCAAAGTGCAATCCCATAAGGGAAGGGTGCGTGGCATTTGAAAAATTTTGTGTTACATTATTTAGTACTTCAAAAGAATGAGAAACGGTAGTGGGAAAAAGATATGTAACACCGTTAGATAGGACCTTATTCCCCCAAATGTTAAAATCTTTATCTGTTGCAGTCATACAATCTATTCCCATATATCCGTGGGTGTGTGTATCCACAAATCCTGGCATTAATAAAAGTTTGGGGGTACAATCGTATTTTTTTACATTTATTATCTTTTTATCAAATTCTATATCTCCTGTAAATTCTCCTTCAATTGGATCAACTATGAGTGCTTTTTCTATTATCATATAATACCTCCTATATTTTCACACTTTTCGATAAATTTTCAGGTCTATCTGGATTTAGCCCTTCTGATATAGCCTTTTTGTAGGCTAGTATTTGTAAGAAAATAACTCTCAACGGAGTTTCAAATCCGCTATTGTATTTAATATCTATATCTCCATCTTTTCCTAAGTATATAACTTTGGTGTATTTTTCCAAATCTTTCTTTAATGTGTGTTCGTATTTTGTGTCTTTTGAATTAATGATCACTAATGTTTTGTCGGTTAATTTGGATATAGGTCCATGTCTATATTCTAAAGGTTCGTGAAATTCTACAAATTGTTTTGCCATTTCTTGTATTTTTAATGCTCCCTCTTTTGAAATACCGTATTCTTCGTCAAATCCCAGAAATACAAAGTGATTGTATTTTTTTAAATCTATTTTTTCAAGATAATCGTTACTTTTCTTGATTATTTTCTTTGCCACGTTTGAGATTTCTTCATTTTTTATCAAAAAGTGTAAAATTGCTGTAAATGCGCCAGTCATTACTATACTTTCCTCGTGAAGAAAATCAAAAGTAAAAGTTTGATCACATACTTTTTCAAGTGAGGAATTTTTTTCGCAAGTTATACCTATTGTAAGTATGCCGTTTTTCTTAAACTTTTCTGCAGAAAGTACTGTTTCTGTTGACTCTCCTGTTCGAGAGATAAATATTCCAATATCGCATTTTGGTGTGTAATCCAACGCGAGAATTTTACCGCCAGTTAGAGTTTCCGAATTAACTTTGAGTATTTTTGAGGCGGTAAAGGCAAGATTATACGACGAACCACAGCCTACAAATACGTATTTTTTGTTGCTTGAAAATTCGATAGAATAATTTTCTATTTTTTTCAAAAGTTCAGGTGTGCGCATTATTTCATTATATGTGTAATTCATCCCTTTAGAGCCCCCTTTGTGATACCAGAGATTATATGTTTTTGAAAAGCTAAAAAGATGATTATAACTGGTATTCCGATTATGGAAGAAGCAGCCATAAGTCTTGGCCAATCTATTTGGTTTAGTTTTTGATACAGCGCAAGACCTACTTGAACGGTTCTCATTTCGCGAGAGTTTGTCATAACTAGTGGATAGAAAAGTGCGTTCCAACTTGAAATAAATGTGTTAATAGCCATTACTGCAATTGCAGGTTTTGATAGGGGAAATACTATTTTGAAGAGTATTTGAAATGTATTTGCTCCATCTACGTATGCAGCTTGTTCAAGTTCAATTGGTAGTTGTTCTATGTATTGTTTTAATAAAAACACGCTAAATGGTGTAACAAGCATAGGTACAGTGAGTGCAAAATATGTATCTATCCATCCAATATTTTTCATGAGTATGAATATGGGGATTATTGTAATTTGTGGTGGTATCATCATTGTCATTAAAATTATTGAAAAAAGTAAATTTTTTCCAAAAAAGTTTCTCCTTGCAAAAGCGTATGCAACCATTGTTGAAAATATAATATTTCCTATTACTACAACTGTTGAGACAATAAGACTATTTAATATGTATCTTGTAAACATATCTTCTTTTAATACATTTACAAAATTCAGTAATGTGGGAAATTTGTAAATGAGTTTTACATCATCAAGGTAATGTTTGTCCGAAAAATGAAAAACTATTTTAGATACGTATTTTAAGTTAATTTCACCAAAGTTAGTTAAAGTATATTTTTTCCAATCTTTACTTCCAGAAAATTCTTTTTTTATACTTTTTCCAAAAGCATCGAATATTTCTAGGGAAAAATTTTCCTTTCCTTTTGCCCAGAATTCTAGTTGTTTTGCAACGCGCATGTCTAGTTTATTTGTTAATAGAACTATTGTTCCATTTGCTAATATTGATTTTGTACTTTGAGGTGAGTCATTAACTAATGTGAATTGACCGTTTAATTTTCTCCTTAAATAACTTTTGTATTTTATCTCAAAATCGTTTATATACCTTTCTTTTATTATCTTTGTAAGGTTGCCACTAGGTATAACTGCAGTGTAGAACATTGATAGCATGGGAAATAAAGAAATAAACAAAAGTACAAACATTGTTGTAAGAAGTATAACTTTTTTCATATGTTTTCACTCCTGAGTAATCTACCTTGTATTAGAGTAATAGTAAGTATTATAAGCACTAAGATATATGCTATTGCAGATGCATACCCCATTTCAAAGTTTCTAAATCCCACTATGTAGAGATAATGTACTATTGTTTGTGTGGCATTCATCGGGCCTCCCCCAGTCATTGTGAATATTTCCGAGAAGATTTGAAAGGAACGTATAGTATTTAACGCTATGACAAAGTATAAAGTGGGCTTTAAAAGTGGGAGCGTTATTTTAAAAAACATTTTGCTTTTACTTGCGCCGTCTATTTCTGCTGCTTCGTATAACTGCTCGGGAATACTTTGAAGACCTGCAAGAAATAGTATGGTATAATATCCAATAGCCGCCCAAATATCCATGATCATTATAGATAAAAGTGCTGTTTTGGTGTGTGCAAGCCAGCTTGTGGGAATGGGAGAAGTTCCCAGTAACTCAAGCATTTTATTGAAAAAGCCATCAGCACTATAAAGGTACATCCATATAGTTGATATAACTACCATGGAAATTACAGATGGAAGGAAAAATCCTGCTTTAAATAAATCTTTTAAAGGTAGAAATTTACTGTTTATTAAAACTGCAAGTAATAACGAGAATGTTGTTGTAAATGGAATTGTACCAACTACAAATATAACGGTATTCTTAAGGGCTTTTAAGAATATTTCATCGTGAAAAGCGCGAATGTAATTTTTTAGACCAACAAAATCAAAATCTGGACTTAAAGCGGAATAATTTGTAAAACTCATGAAGAAAGAGTGTAATATGGGAAATAACCCAAATATTGCAAATAATATTAAAAAAGGAGATAATAAAAAGAACGTTTCAATTTTGTATTTTGCTTTTTTCTTCAAACCAACCACCCCAGAATCCCCTGCCATTGAGGCAGGGGAATTTTTTATTCACCATCTAATATTTTTTGAATCTTTAGGTTATACTCAAAGAGTGTAGAATCAATATCTGTATTTTCTAGTATCATTTTTTCAATTGCCTCTGTTAATACTGCTTGAACTTTTGGCCATGCTGGAATAGAAGGTACAGGTTTTGCGTATGTGTTTTGCTCGTAGAAAACCTTATGCATAGGATGATCGTTAAACCATGGATCTTTTCCCGCTTCAACATGTGATGGGAATATTGCTGGCCAAATCATGGCAACTTCCATGGCAATATCAGGTCTAATTAAAAATTTTACCAATTTTTGTGCGGCTTCTTTATTCTTTGAGTGTTTCATTATTGCAAGAACTTCTGCTCCTGCAAAGGATGCATGTGTACCGTACCATGAGGCGGGCTTTGGTATAAATACAACGTTAAAAGGTGTTTCAGGATAATTTGTTTCAAGGTAGTCAATATCCCATGCGCCACTTACGTACATACCGATCTTTCCTTCTCCGAAT
Source organism: Thermosipho sp. 1070 (assembly GCF_001682135.1). Lineage (NCBI taxonomy): Bacteria > Thermotogati > Thermotogota > Thermotogae > Thermotogales > Fervidobacteriaceae > Thermosipho > Thermosipho sp. 1070. The sequence continues at coordinate 976,798 of NZ_CP007121.1, forward strand.
GCTTTGGCAAGATCTGCTTGTTTTGTCTTAAGAGAGTGTTTGGAAAGTGCTTTGTAAAATTGTGCTGTTTCTTTTACTTTACACGAGGTTAAAAGCGCCCTTTTTCCATCTTCGGAGATTATATCTCCTCCAGTTCCCCATACTGCAGGTAAGAACCATTGTTGCCATGGACTGTAGCTTTCGCCTGCAGGCATACCAAATCCGTATATTTCATCGCCTAGTGCATCAATTTTTTCGGCTGCTCTGTATAGGTCTTCCCAAGTTTCAGGTGGAATATCTGGATTTAAACCTGCTTTTTCAAAAAGTTCCATGTTGTAAAAGAGTGCCCTTGTTCCAAGGAGCCAAGGAACTGCCCAGTATTTTCCGTGGTATTTTACCGTATCCCAACCTACGTAATTTTTTCCATATTGATTGAAGAATAAATCCATGTTTTCAAGTGCATTTCTTTCTGCAAAGTTTGCAACCCAAGTGTTTCCCAATTCTACTACATCTAGTGATTCTCCTCCTGCAATTGCTGTAACTATTTTGTCAAAACCATTTGCCCAAGAAAGTTGTACGTATTCTACTTCAATATCTGGGTTTTCCTCCATGAATTTGTTCAAAATCATCTTTGCATGTTCATCGTTCATCATAAATCCCCAAAATGTAAGCTTGGTTTTTGCAAAACTAAATACAACAATCAAAGCAAAAAAGATGACAAAAAGCTTTTTCATAACAATCCCTCCCCTTTTAAAAGTTTAAGAGCATGGTATATAGAGATTAATTTTGAAGAGTTTAAAGAGATGTATTCATTGATGTTTTTTATTTTATTTCTCAAAAATACGTATATTACCCTTTTTGCGTTTAGCCTTTCTACTTTATCCAATACAAAGTACACTACTGTATCTTCTGATGAAATATTGTTACTTTCTTTGTATATTTTTGTATTTGGAAATTCATCTAAAATTAGCTTTTTTAAATGCTTTAAATCGTTTTTGGATGTGTCTGCAAGACTCAAATTTTTTGGAGATGGTATTAAGAATACGGGATTTTCTATAGGGAGCTTTACGTTAAAAGTTATTGCTTCTTTTGCAGCATGTGATAGAAATTTGGTGGGATAGGTTTTTTCAACGTATTTTTCCTTTATCTTTTCGATCTTTTTGATTTTTTCGTTTAAAAGTTCTTTGTCTAATTCTTCTGTTTTAACCATTGAAATGAATGTATCGTAAAAGTATGAATAATTTTCAAAATCTCCTATTAAAATAACATCTCCTCCTGCTTCAAAAAATTTTTTAATTACTTCTTTTGGTGTTTGATTCTTGTACAATGCTTTCATTTCAAATGCGTCTGAAATTACCAATCCTTTGTACTCAAATTCTTTTTTTAAGATATCGGTGATTAATTTTTTTGAAAGAGTTGCTATATTTTCATTGTCTATTTTTGGATAAAGTACGTGCGCAGTCATTATAAAATCTACATTTGGAGAAAGGTTTTTAAAGAGCATCATATCTTTGTCGTATTTTTCAAAGTTTTCTACTATAGGAAGGGTGTAATGTGAATCTGATTTTGCCTTACCATGGCCAGGGAAGTGTTTTAAGGTAGGTGCTATGTTGTTTTCAAGAAGACCTTTGATAAATTCTTTTGCCGATTTTTCCACAATTTCGTGTTTATCTGAAAACGTCCTAAAACCTGTCACGTGACTTGATACATTATATTTTACATCTATAACTGGTGCGAATACCATGTTAAATCCATGCAACTTCAACATATTTCCCAGGTATTTTCCATAATTGTATGAGTGATTTGTCTTTCCAAGTGCCATATTTCCTGGAGAAGGAAATATGTTTGGTACAGTTTCAAGCTGTCCACCTTCGTGATCAGAAGAGATAAAAAAACTATACCCTTTTTCAAATAGTGAATAAATTCTTTCTATATTTATTTGAAGTGTATAAATATCTTTCATATTTTCGGGGTATAAGATTACTCCACATGGATTTATTTTTTCAATAATGTTTTGGTTAAAATTATTTTGAAAACCAATAAAAAATAAATTGCCAAATTTATCCATTAGGTCACCTTCTTTAAAAAATATTTTATTCCATCATCTGTTGAAAAGATGTTTTTTAGAGTTTTTATTGCAACACCTTCTGCATTTACAAATTTCTTTCCTTTTTCAATTAATACATCGAGCTGTCTTTTGTTTTCAAGGTATATTTCCTCTTTAATAAAATTTTTAAGTATTTTTATTTGAGGATGTAAGGTTATGTTCCCGCCAATAACGACTAGCTCTGGATCAAAAATACTTGTTAAAAATGCTATTTTTTTTGAAATAAATTTTAAAAAATCCTTAATGTCGATTATGGTAAACTTTGAGAAAGAAAGCCTTTGATCAGTAAGTGTTTTATTTATCTTGTATTCACCTGATAGATGATTTGTTCCATACACAGGTAATCCATTAAGAATAATACCTACACCAAACCCAACAGGTTCGTTTACAAAATATGGAACTGATAGTTGAAAATATAGTATAGAGTTTTTTAACAAGGAATATTTTAAAGCACCGCATATGGCGTCTTTTTCCACAAAGATAGGAATTGAAAAGTGATTGTTGAAATTTAAGTTTTTAATATTTAATGCTTCAGAATATACTACAGTGTTATTTTTAACAATACCTGGTATTGAAATTCCAATAGCGATTATCTCTTCATTTTTTAAGATGATTTTATTTATCTCATCTATTATATTTTCAGAGGATATTTTTTTTGATATTTTCTTTTTAAAGATTATTTCTGAAAAAAGATTTGTTTTAATGTACTCAATCCCATCTTGCTCAATGGATATACCAAGTATATATGATAAGTCTTTATTAAAGGAATATACTACGGTCTTTCGCCCACCTTGTGAGGATGAGGGTAATTCCTTTGTCTTTACTAAAATGTTTAAGTCTCTTAATTTTGAAATATTTCTCGAAACAGTTGATTTTTCAAGGTTTAACTTTTCAGAAAGTATTTTTGCGGTAACAACTTTTTCCTTCCAAGAAAATTCAATAATTTTTTTCAGCGATTTTGTAACCATACGACCCTCCTATTAGTTGGTTGTTTCAATCAACTAACTAAATTATATAAAAAATAAAAAATAATTCAAAAGATAAAATGGGCAAAATATATTCAATTAAAAAGGAAAAATGAAAAAAATCTTTTAAAAACAAAGATTTGTAAAAAAATTCCCCTCAAAAGAGGGGAATTTCTTATTACCACCATTTTTGAAGCTTAAATGTTAACTTTAGATCATCAGAAACTTCTGGTAAATTCTTTTGAACTTTAGCAGCCTCTACATCTCCGCCGGTATATTCGATCGTAAATTCATAAACTCCATTGGTTCCGCTATTTTGAGCAGTTAAATTAAAACTACCCGGAACATTGCTTAAATATGCGTTTTCTAGTTTTTCTAAAGTTAACCCTGAAATATCGGTATCATTAGGTGTTTCTGTGTTAAACCAATTTTCAACAGCAGATTTGATAGCTTTGAAATTTTGAGCTACTTGACTTGCTTTTGCTGATTTTACAGCGTTGAGTGCAAGTGGTGTTGCAACGGATAGTAATGCAGCTATAACTGCCAGAACTATTAAAAGTTCTACAAGTGTAAATCCTTTTTTCATCTTCATACCTATCCCTCCTAAATTTGATTTTGCTATTTTATTATACCAAACAATTATCATTTCTTCAAGTTTTATTTTGTGTTAATAAAAAGTTTTTGTGTTTTTAAAATTTATAATAAAATAAGTGTTTATCAATTATTTTATACGCTTTTTGTGCATAAGTGTAATAATATTATTTTGAAAAAATAGTATATTTGTTTAGAATTTTGATTGATTTTTATATTAATTTTAAATGCTAACAAAAATGGAAAAAGGATAAGTTTTGAGGTGAAAATTGTTTTAAATTGGGAATAAATGTGATTTTTGAGGTTTTTATTAAGCTATATAGATGTTAGAATATAACTGGAGTAAAAAGAGTGGGAGGGATGCTTGTGTGGGAAAATGTAAAGAAAGTGGATCCAGAAATATATGATGTTATTTTAAATGAATGGGAGAGACAAGAGTATGGTCTTGAACTTATTGCTTCTGAGAATTTTACATCACTTGCAGTTATTGAAGCAATGGGTAGTGTGTTAACGAATAAATATGCAGAGGGATATCCAGGTAGAAGGTATTATGGTGGTTGTGAGTGGGTGGATGTTGCGGAAAAGCTAGCAAGGGATAGGGCAAAAGAACTTTTTAATGTAAAATATGCAAATGTCCAACCGCATTCTGGATCACAAGCTAATATGGGTGCTTACTTTGCGGTTTCAGAACCTAAAGATACGATTATGGGAATGTCTCTAAGTCATGGAGGACACCTTACCCACGGTGCATCCGTTAATTTTTCAGGTAGAATATACAACGTTGTTCCGTACGGTGTTGATCCAGAAACGGAAGTTATAAATTACGATATGGTAAGAGATTTGGCAATTAAGCATAAGCCAAAAATCATTATAGCAGGTGGGAGTGCGTATTCAAGGATAATAGACTTTAAGAAATTTAGGGAAATTGCAGATGAAATCGGGGCATATTTAATTGTTGATATGGCACACTTTGCAGGGTTGGTTGCAGCGGGACTATACCCAAATCCAGCAGAATATGCACATATAGTTACAAGTACTACTCACAAAACTTTGAGAGGTCCAAGAGGTGGAATGATTTTAACAAATGATAAAGAAATTTATAAAGCGATAAATAAATCTATATTCCCTGGAATTCAAGGCGGACCTTTAATGCATGTTATTGCTGCAAAAGCTGTTTGTTTCAAAGAAGCACTAACAGAAGAGTTTAAAGAGTATCAGAAACAAGTTGTAAAAAATGCAAAAAAATTAGCAGAAGAATTGGAAAAGAGAGGACTTAGAATTGTTTCAGGAGGAACCGATACCCACTTAATGTTAGTGGATTTAAACCCACTTAACGTTACGGGAAAAGCTGCGGAAATTGCACTTGGAAAATGTCATATAACCGTGAATAAAAACACTATTCCAAATGAGACAAGATCCCCATTTGTAGCAAGTGGTATAAGACTTGGAACACCTGCTTTAACTACCAGGGGAATGAAGGAAGCGGAAATGGAGGAAATAGCAGAACTAATAGTTACCGTTTTGAAAAATGTAAAAGATGAAGAAGGAAATGTATCTGATGATATTGTTGAAAAAGTACAAAATAATGTAAAAGATTTGTGTAAAAGGTTCCCATTGTACGAAGGTAAGATAAAATTATAAGGCCCCATCCAAAGGATGGGGTTTTTTAAAGTTCTTTAACTTCTGATATGGGATAATCAATTTCTGAAAGTTTTTCTTTAACCTTTTCAAGGTTATTTGTTTCAATTTCCACGATTTTTTCTTCTAAGTTAATTTTAAAATTTTCTTCACTAATTTCTTCTAAAGCCTTTGAAATCCTCATTACGCAGTGTTCACAAGATATATTTGGTACATTTAAAATGTATTTTCCCATAAAAACACCTCCTTTATTTACAACAAATCAATTCTTAGTTAATGATTTTGAGTATCTTTTTTCGTTGATTTTTGAGGAATTTAATATAACAGTTATAGAACTAAATGCCATTGCAGCTTCTGCTATGGCGGGATGGAGTAACCCCATCATTGCCATTGGTATTGCTATTATATTATAGAAAAACGCCCAGAATAGGTTTTGTTTTATTACACTGAATGTTAACTGTGAAATTTTTATTGCGTCCACTATCTTTGAAATTCCTTCTTTTGTAATTATTATATCTGCGTTATCAATTGCAAGATCCGTACCTGTACCTATTGCTATTCCTACATCTGAACCTTTTAGTGCCGCGGCATCATTCATGCCATCTCCAACCATTAAAACTTTTCCACCTTTTGCTTGGTATTTTCTGATTATATCCAATTTTTCTTGTGGTTTAACTTGTGCATAAATTTTATCAATACCCACCTGTTTTGCGACAATCTCAGCTGTTTTTTCGTTATCTCCTGTGACCATGATAGGTGTAATTCCCATGTTTTTCAACATCTTAACTGCGTTGAGAGAATCAGGCCTTATTGGATCAACAATTGCCAGAAATCCATGTGTTTTGTTGTTGACTTTTACTTCGACAACTGTATATCCTTTTTCCAATATTTTTGAATAATTTGAATAATCTTGTGGTTTTCCCACAAAATATTCTGTGTTATTTACAAAGGCTTTGATACCTTTACCGGGTATTTCTTCAATTTTTTCTATTTTGATGTAGTTATTGGTGAGCTCAGATATTGCTTTTGCAAGGGGATGATTTGAGTTTTTTTCAATGGATGCTATTACTTTCAAGGTTTCCTTATCCAAGTTGTGTTCTATAACTTTTGGATGACCTTCAGTTATTGTTCCAGTCTTATCCATTAATACAAATTTTACGTCTTTCATCGTTTGAATAGCTTCTGCATTTCTAATTAAAAGTCCCCTTTTTGCTGAAAGTCCCGTTCCAGTTATCAATGCCATAGGGGTTGCAAGTCCTAATGCACATGGACATGCAATTACCACTGTTGCAACAAATACAAATATTGCAAAAGAAACAGGGTTGTTGGTGTTTAAAATCCATGGAAGATAATTACTTGCTTTTTCGATAAATGGGTGAAATGTTTCAAAACCAAAATACCAGAATATACCACTAAATATGGCAAGGGAGATAATTACCGGTACAAACCAATTTGTTATTCTATCTGCAAGGGCTTGGATGGGAACTTTTGCACCTTGCGCTTCTTTAATGAGATTTATCATTTGAGAAAGAAATGAATCTTCTCCTACTTTTGTAGCTTTTATCTTTATGGGACTTGTAAGGTTTAAAGAACCACCTATGACTTCATCGTTTTCTCCTTTTTTAGCCGGCATAGATTCTCCAGATATCATAGATTCGTCAATACCAGATTTTCCCGAAATTATTACACCGTCAACAGGAATTCTCTCACCTGGTTTTACTAGGATAATCATTTCTTCTTTAACTGCTTCTATTGGAAGCATGAGTTCTTTGCCTTCAATAATTACTCTTGCCTCTTTTGCTTGAAGTTTTATAAGACTTTTTATTTCTTTTGTGGCTTTATCCCTTAAATAGGATTCTATAAATCTTCCAAGTAAGTGAAAGGATATGATCATACTTCCAATGGCTCCAAAAGAACCTATTTCAAGTCCAAAAAGTGAAAGTATAGATGTTAACCATGCAGTGGTAGCACCAAAAAAGATCAAAGTGTCCATGTTGGTATGTTTATGCGTAAGCGCAATCCACGCGCCTTTTATAGTATCTCTGCCAGCATAAAATGTTACTATACCTCCAAAGATAACTTCTATTAACGTGAAATACGGAATTTCCCTGAAAAACATATTTGTTATCATCAATATGGATAGGGGGATAGTGAGTAAAAGTGATATAAATAGGTTTTTCTTTATTTTTTTGTATCTTTTTTCTTCAACTTCTTCTGGTGATTTATCCGTTATTCCATATCCAACACTTTCAACTATTTTTTTAATCTTTTCTATATCTAAATTTTCTCCCACAACAAAAGCCGTGTTTGTTGCAAGGTTTACCGCCGCAAATTTTACATCTTCTGATTTTAGAAGTGCCTTTTCAATTGTACGTGCACAATTTGCACAAGTCATACCCGTTATTGTAAAGGATTTTTTCTCTTCATTTTTCATAGTCTCGCCTCCCGCACCCCACCGTAGGGGGTATACTTATATTATACACTTATTTTTTTTTTGGTCAAATAAAAAGGTGCGTAATACAATTGATAATGGATGGAGTTTGTATCCTAAATAAAATAATAGTGTATTTATTTTGTTAACATATTTGGAGTTTTTAAGATTTACTCGAGTTTGACAAAAAAGTGTGACATACTTTTAATAAGAATGGAAATGAAAGTAAGATTTGTAATAAGTATATTGTAAATGATATAATTTTATACAGGAATAATTTATTTTTGAGGTGATATAATGTCAAAGAAAAGTTCTATTGTTGCAAAGGGAGTAACCTTAATAGGTATTGGTGTGGGGTTTATATTGCTTAAATACTCACCATATTATTTTGTTGCATCAATTATGATTGGAATTGGAGCGGGCTTTCTTATAGGTGCTATTTTAGATAGGGATAATTAATTTTTTAAATAAAAAAATTTTTTTATGTGTATAAATAGTGTAATTTTTCGCAAATAATAATATACACAAGTGTAGTTTGTGTTTTTTGACAAGTGTGTATATAGTACTTTTAGTGAAAAAAGCGGGGTTGGTATAATAAAGTTTGGAGGAAAAACATGTATTTTGTAAGTTCATATGATGTAAATCCAAATGTGATTAAAAAAGAGAAAGGTAAGGTTCTATTACAGTCAAATTATCCATGTGAACATAAAGAATCTTCAAGATTACCTTTATACTTGTACGAATCGAAAAATAAAATAAAGGGTGTGCTTTTATTTATCCATGGGCTTGGAACAAATAATTTAAAGTATTTAAAGTGGTTTCCAAGGAATTTTTCAGAGTTTGGATATAATTCCGCATTAATGGTTTTACCTTATCATTTTGAGAGAACACCTAAAGGGTATAAAAGTGGGCAGTTATTTCTTTCAACAACGGACAATCCAACTCTTAGATCACGTTTTGAACATGCAGTTGTAGATGTATTAACATCTCTAAATTATCTAAAGAAAGTATATGGTAGAGATATATACCTCATGGGATTTAGTTTTGGTGGAATGGTTTCTACAATAGCCGCAAGTTTTGATAGGGACATTAAGGGACTTTCGCTATGTGTAACAGGTGGAAATTTTTATTATATAACTTGGAAAAGTTTCGTAACAAAGGTTTTAAGAGTTCAATACGAGCAAAACAAAGAATGCAATCCGCAAAAATGTGCAGATTATCACGGCAAAGAATTTCTAGAATATATCTCAAATTTAAAAACTCCTGCTATTGAAATAGACTCAGCTCCCATTGCATGTTATGAATATGATCCAATTGTATTTGCGAAATTTGTTACAGCACCGGTTATAATGTTTAAGGCGCTCTTTGATGTGTTTATTCCTAAAAAATCTACTGTTGAACTTTTTAATAGTTTTGGCAGTTTAAAAAAAGAAATACATAGCTTACCAAGTGGACATCTTTCGTCGTATATATTTAGAAAACGCATATTAAAACTTACAATGCGTTTTTTTGAAAATTAAAAAGCCTCTTGATATTCTTTTAAAAGTGATTCTATTAATTCTTTTACAGATGTTATTTTTTCTATTCTATAGGCATTAGCACCGGCAAATGCAAAACCTTCACTTAATATTCCTTTTTTTGCGTTTGTTAAAGCATGTGCAATGCAATACGGTGCTTTTCTAAAGTCGCAGGTTTTAAGACATTTCCACAAGCATTTTATTGGTTTTTTGAATCCATTTGATACTTTTTCAAGAAACTCACTTTTTATAGCTCTACCTGGGAGTCCAACAGGACTATCGATTATTATTAGATCTTCTTTTTTACATTTTATGTAAGCTTCTTTGAATTTTATATCGGCGTCACATTCGTGTGTTGCGACAAATCTTGTAGCCATTTGTACTCCACTTGCTCCCATTTTTATGAATTTATAAATATCTTTTCCCGTGTAAATTCCCCCAGCTGCAATTACCGGTATTTGTTTTCTAAATTTTTGTTCGAAAGGTTTTATTGTAGATATAACTTCTGGAAGAATTTTTTCCAGAGAGTATTTTGGATCATTTATTTGTTCTTTTTTAAAACCAAGATGTCCTCCGGCAAGTGGTCCTTCCACCACTAGTGCGTCTGGTATGTGGTTGTAATGTTTGGACCAGTAGTTGAAAATTGTTTTGGCTGCTCTTGCGGAAGAAACTATAGGTGCAAATTTTGTTTTAATTTTCTCCAAGGATAATTTTGGTAAGTTTAAAGGTAATCCTGCTCCCATGAATACAATATCTATTCCTTCTTGTATAGCGGTTATCAATAATTCATTGAAATCTGAAAGTGCAACCATTATATTTACACCAATTATCCCCTTTGTCATTTTTCTCGCTTTTCTTATTTCCTTTTTTAGTGCTCTTTTATTTGCTTCCTTTTCGTTTGTGTCAAAATCTGCTTCGAACATACCTATCCCGGCAGCTCCAATGACACCAATACCACCTTCGTTTGCCACAGCTGATGCTAGTCCTGATAAGGAAATTCCTACACTCATCCCCCCTTGTATAATTGGGATTTTTGCTTCAAGTTCCCCTATTTTTAGTGTTGGAATTTTATTCATATATATTCCCCCCTTTTTTTAAAGTCAGAATGTTAGAATACTATAACAAAGTTAAAGTAATTAAACTTTACTTTATTCTATCATATTTTTTGGGATACGTAAATGCATATGAAAAAATATGATGGTATAATTTTTAGTGGAGGGATTCTTATGAGAAGATTTTTAAAAAAGATGTTTATAGTATTTTCCAAAATTGTATTGCCGATGTTTTTTGATAAAAAATATTTAAGAGGAAGATGGTTTGAAAATTCAGTTAAGGGATGGAGTTGGGCTTGGAGAAGTGTTTGGTTTCAGAAAATATTGGGATTTAATAGAAATGTTCCATGGCCAGTTTCTCATCAAATAGTTGTAAATAGATCCGAGGATATAGTTTTTGATGTTAACGATTTGAATAATTTCCAGAGATTTGGAAATTATTTTCAAGCTGGTTATGGAAAAATAATAATAGGAAAAGGTACATTAATTGCTCCAAATGTAGGTATAATTACGGGAAATCACAATCCATGTAATTTAGAAAAACATTTACCTGGAAAAGATGTGATAATTGGTGAGAAATGTTGGATAGGAATGAATGCTGTTATATTACCAGGAGTTGTACTGGGGCCTAGAACAATTGTTGGAGCAGGAAGTGTTGTAACAAAAAGTTTTCCAGAGGGATATTGTATAATAGCGGGAAATCCTGCAGAAGTTATTAAAAAATTAGATTGTAAAGATTAAAATATGCGTAACAAAGACTTATATGAAATAGGGTTATTTGTTATTTTCTATATTGTAGCATATTAAATGAGCTTATATAGATAGTGTATTGATAAAGGAAGGGATATAGAGTGAAACGAAACAAAATGCTTGATTTTGTTATAACGAACCTGGAAAAATTAAATGAAAATGAACCAGTATTGGGAAAGGACGAGTATTTTAAGTCAGAAAAGTTAGAATATCCAGAAGTATATGCAATGATCTTATTGAGTTATTATTATCTTTTTAAGAAAGAAAAAGATAATAAGTGGAAGAAAAAAGCTGAAAAATTTATAGATAGATTAATTTCATTGTCTATAAAAAAAGATAATACAATTTGTTGGGGATTACCATATGATTGGGGAGTAACTGAAAAAAATGATGGATTTTTAATTACGACGGTATTTTCTTTACGAGCTTTAGCAAAGTGGAATAGTGAGTTTTCGTATAAATATTTAGATGTTATAGAGAAAGCGATAAATTGGATTTTTGGATTACTTTATTACGATGAAAATATCAAAGAAAATGCCTTTTATTATTCTCCAAAGTTAAAAGAAAATATTTATATTGCTACTTCCCTTGCTTGTGGTATATTGTTAGAATCTGGGCAATATCTTTGGAAAAGGCAAAAAGAAAATTTAATCAGTGTTGTAATGGGATTAATAAAAGTACAAAATAAAAAAGGATTTTGGAAGTATTCAGTAAATAATCCTACAGTTGATTTATTACACCAATCATATACATGCGAAGGATTGCTTTTATCGGCATCGCGGTTGAAAAGAGATTTGAAAGAAAAAGTTTTTAAATCAGCGATTAAAGGTGTGGAATTTATGGATAAATACATGTTTAATTCTTATATTGAAACATATTTTTTCAGGTTATTCGATAATGTAGAATTTAATGTAAAATTAAAACATCTTTTGTTTAGAATTTTTTTCAAGAAAAAATTTAGATTATCAAGGGCTTGGAGTTTTGGTGCATTCCTTCGAGTTCATACTTTACTTGAGGCTTTTGGTATCACTATTCCGATAAAGTTAGAAGAAATATTGAAAACAATTGAGAGTCAACTGTTTCAAAATGGGGACTTTAGATATAATAAACTGGATGATAGTGTATATATTAGGCAGCAAGCACATGTTTGGTATTCACTGGTTAATTATTTATATTTTAGAGATATGGAGGAGAATATGTGTCTGTAAAAAAATCTAGTTCTATTTTGTTTATTTCGAAAGTTATAAAAACCGTATTTGATATAGCTTCAATAATGCTTTTATCTCGATTGTTGTTGGTATCGGATTATGGAATATACAAGCAAGTTTCGATTTCCAGTCAATTAATTATTAGTATTATGACTTTAGGAGTTTCAAATTCAGCTTTGTATTATTTGTCTGATAAAAGAAAGAAAGAGTATTTGGTGAATTTATATTTTATGTTATTTTCTTTTTCCATTTTAGTGGTAATAATTTCTCCGTTTTTGGCAATGTTGTTTGACATGAATTTTAAAGTGGACTTTTTTAGGAAAAATATTTTTATTGTAGCTTTGATTTATTCGTTAGGGATTTTCTCTTCAGCATCTGAAAATATATTGGTTGCTTTAAACAAAATAAAAAGTTTGGTAATTTACACCATTGCGCCTACTGTTTATTGGTTTGTTGGATTGTTATTTTTATTGTTTTACGGCAAGTATACAATATACATGATTTTTGTGCTTTTTATTTTTAGGTATGTTTTAAATATTGTTTTATTGATACTCCCAACTTGGGGAGAAATAAAGTTTGAATATACAAATTTAAAAAGAATTAAAGATATTCTGATTTTTGGTATTCCTATAGGTTTTTCAACAATTTTAGGGATGTTAAATAAGAATGTTGATAAGTTGGTGGTTGGTTATTTTGTCGATAACGTAAATTTCGCTATTTTTTCAAATGGAGCATACGAGATTCCTTTTTCATCCCTTTTAACTTCCTCACTTTTTACTGTTTTGATACCTGAATTAAAGAGATTAAATGACTTAAAAAATATTTCAAGCATAAAAACATTGTGGAATCGTGCGGGAAACGTAATGATTCCAATAATGGTTTCTCTTGCTAGCTCATTAATATTTTTTGCTAAACCTTTTGTGTTGTTTATTTTTTCGGAAAAGTATTTAGCATCTGTTCCATATTTTAGAATTTATCAAACTATACTATATTTTAGAATATACGTATATGGATCCATTTTTGTTGCAACTAAAAATAGTAGGATATTTTTATTTAATGCCATTTATTCGTTGATTTTTAACATTGCAATGGACATATTTTTAATTATGAAAATTGGCCCAATTGGTGCTGTTATTGCAACTGTTTTAACAACGGTATTTTTAGTTATTTTACAGTTAATTAATATAAAAAATATATTAAAAATAAAGTTTTCAGAAACGTTTCCTTGGTTTAATTGGATTAAGTCGATAATTGTATCTTTGATGATAAGCGGTAGTTTATATGTACTTTATGATATTACTTCTAGTGGGGTTTTTGTAGGATTATTATTTATGTTTTTTTCGTTTGTACTTTCGTTTTTTATTTTGTCGTATATGGTAAATAATGAAGTTTTGAATTACATAGTATATGTTTTAAAAAAACTGACAAGTAAATAAGAGGTGAAAATAGTGAAGATTTTTATTATAGGATATACTCATGTAAAAGATGATAAAAGAGTTTTTAAAACAGTTGAATTATTATCAAGAAAACACGAAGTTATTTATCAGTATCTTTCAACTAATAAAGAGAAAAGTTATAGAAAGAACAATATAACTTATATTCCTTTGAAAATTTCAAATACACTTGGGCGGAGAACAAGGTTTGGAAATATCAAGAATTTAGTTAAATTTGATAAAAAAATAATAAACCTTATAAAAAATGTAGAGTATGATATATTATATCTTCACTATTTTTTAGTTATGTTTCCTTTAAAGGCTTTTAAAATAGCAAAAAGGAAGGGTAAGACAGTAGTATATGATGTACATGAATATCATCCAGAAAATCACCTTAAAAATTTCAAAGGGATAAAAAAAACTTTAAAAGAGAATTTTATGTGGTATATTTTGAGAAAACAATTTTTTTTGTCTGATAAATTGATTTTTGTATCTAAAGAAATGCAATTGGACATGTTTAAAAAAACAGATGTTAAAAAACCCTATTTGATAGTACCAAACTATGCTAATATTTTGTTAAAATCAAAAAAAGCAAAAGAGATAGCATTTGTTGGTAAAACACCAAGAAACATTAGATTTGAAAAAGAGATAATAAAGAAACTATTTTCGTTCGGTTTTAGTTTTAAAATTATAGGTATGGATTCAGAATATTTTAAAGATATTCCACATGAGTATACGTCGTTTTTACCTTATGAAAAGATGATGAAAGAATTATCAATGGCTTCATTTTCTTTAATTTCATACAAATCGTTTGGGAGTGAAACAAAGAATTATCAGTATTCTTTTCCTCACAAATTTTTTGACTCTATAGCGGCGAATACACCAGTTATCGTAAATGAGAGGTTTATATCAATGTCTAAGGAAGTAGAAAAACATGGTTTAGGAGTAATAATAAATCCGGAAAATGTGGAAAAGTCCGTGGATAAAATAGTTAATGCATATGAAAATTATGAGGTTATTTTGAAAAATATAGAAAAGTATAAAAAGTTATATGTTTGGGATAAAGAAAAAGAGGAAAATTTTGTTAATTTTGTTACTAAATAAAATGGAGGGTTGATATGGAGTTAATATTTATAGCTCTTGACATTAGAGATGATGCTTCAGCAATTGGACCTTCTATGAAGATAAGGCAACAATGTGAAGCTTTCGAAAATAATGGTTTTAATGTTCATGAGTTAATAGTGAAAAATAATTCTTTGTATATCAGAAATAAGGGAGAAATGAAAAAAATATATGAATTTGGTTATAGAGATGTTTTGAAAAGGGAAGAAAATATTATCTTAAGAAAGTTAAAGTTTGTTCGTAGGTTGAACTATATTTTTAATGTTTTAATAAAATATATGGAAAGTGAAAAAATTGAATTTGCATACGTTAGAAATCTTCTTCCTTGGAATTATTTTTCGGTAAAGTTTATAAAGCAATTAAAAAAATTAACAAAATTTGTTATTTTAGATGTCCCTACATATCCTTACAAAAAAGAACTTTCAAAGATTAATTTGATAATTGATAATATATTTAATAGATTTGTTGGAAAAAATATAAATTTAGTTGTAACTACAGCCGATATTGAGAAAATATATGGAGTGAGAGCAATTAGAATAACAAATGGAATAGATGTCAAAAAATATAAATTGAAAAAGAACATAAAAAAAGATGGCGAGTTTCATTTAATAGGTGTGGCAAATGTTTCATTATGGCATGGATATGATAGGGTAATAAACGGTCTTTATGAATATTACAAAAATGATCCGAAAATAAAAGTTATCTTTCATGTTGTAGGAGAAGGAAAAGAACTTAATAATTTAAAAAAATTAACAGAAGAAAAAAAGTTAAATTCATACGTTATATTTCATGGATTTAAAACAGGGGATGAATTAGATAATTTGTATGATATTAGTGATGTAGCAGTAGGTTCGTTGGGATTACATAGAATAGGACTTTTAAAATCCAGTGTTTTGAAGGTAAGAGAGTATTGTGCAAGGGGGATACCTTTTATCATTTCGTCATATGATGAAGACTTTGATAAAGAATTTGAATTTATGTTAAAATTTCCATCCGACGAAACCCCAATAGAGATAGAAGAAATATTAAAGTTTTATGAAAGGATTAAAAGTAAAAACTATAGCCTGTTTATGAGAAAATATGCTGAAGAACATTTAAGTTGGAATAATAAAATGGGAAAATTATTAAAAGAAATAAAATAGTTAAACAAACTCTTGAAGAAATTTATATTTTTCTTCAAGATTTTTTTCAAGAATATAATGTTTTAAGTATAGTTCTTTTGATTTTTTCTTCATTTTGTTAATTTTATTTTGGTTTAAATTTAAGAATGTTTCAATAGCAATACTTAAAGATTCTGGTGTTAAATTCTTAACTAAGATGGCGTTGTAGTTATCTACAGCTATTTCACTTACCCCTCCAACATCTGTGGCTATTATAGGAAGAGATGCAGCACAAGCTTCCATTAGTGCAACCGGTAATCCTTCACTTCTGCTTGGAAGTATAAAACAATCAGCATTTAAAAGCTCTCGTGGTATTTTGTTCCTAGTTAACCATGGGTTTAACTCGACAAACTTTTCTAGTTTGTATTTTTTTATAGATTTTAAATATTTTCTATAATGTTTTCCCTTACCAAATATTTTAAAACGCACATTTTTAATATTCTTTTTGTATACGAGGTTATATATTGCTTTGAGTAATATATCAATTCCCTTTACTGGTGTATAGCCAGAAATTGACAAAAATTGTTTTATATTTGAGTTTTTCTTTGTTTTTTTTTGATTTTCCAATTTATTATAAAAATTAATACTAACTCCTAATCTAAAAACTTTAACTTTTTCTGGAATTAGGGAGTATTTTTTTATCAGAAACTTCCTGTTTTTTTCTGAAACGGTAAGTATAAATTTTGCTTTTTCCAATATTTTTTTTTGTGGAGGATAGATGTAGATATCGGAACCATGTCCTTGGCAAATGAAGTTATTTCCATTTAGTATGTTGATATAGTACGCTATTATTGTGGCTCTAGAAAGCCAATATGAAAAAATTAATTCTGATTTTTCTAATTTAACATTTCTCAATATACTTAATGCCATAAAATAGGAATATAGATTTCTTAGAAATTCTTTTGGATTCTTGTCAAAAACGTATTTTAAGCTTTTAAGATATTTTTGTCGAGATTTATTTTTGGGAAATAAAAATTCCAAAATTCCTTGGGAAATGTTAAGATAAATTACATTTTGGATATGGTTTTTAGTTTTTGAAAAACTCAAAATTTTTATATTGTCGAAGTTTTTTAGTGCAAATTCCATTTCCTGAGAATTGAATGTTTCGTATTTTTCTGGATATGAATTGGTTAATATGTATATTTTTTTCATATTATCCTCCCGTTAAAAACTTTTCAAATCTATTTGCCAATACATCCCAGTCTCTGTATTTTTTTATATATTCAATGTTTTGTTTACCGAAAGCTTTTAAGTTGTAGTTTTCAAAGTTTTTTAATGCGCTCTTGAATGATTCGCAATTGTCAAAAAATATTGCTCCTCCTGATTGCTTTAAAAATAAATTCTCTTGGTTAATGCTCAAAATTGGTTTTCCACTTGCCATATAGTCCAGTAATTTGTTAGAACTATACGCAGGGTATTTTATATTGTCAAACGATTTTAATGAAAAAAGTAGAATGTCGCTTTTGGTTTTTAATAGATAGGGGATACATTTTTTCGGAATAGGTTCAAAGAAATGAATATTTTTTTCTTTGCCAGCTAATTTTATCAGTTTTGATTTTTCTGAACCGCTACCGACAAAGATAAAGGAGAATTTTTTCTTTATATCTTTTTCGAGTTTTTTTATACATTTGATGACAAATTCAAGATTATTTGAAGGGCCATGTGAACCAGTGTATACAATTTTTATGGTATGCTCTTTGATATTTGAAAATAACTTATCAACTTCTTTACACTTTTTAGGATTTTCAAATAAGTAAACCGAAGTCCCATTTGGGATTATTTCAATGGGTATTTTTTTGTTTATTTTTAAACTTCTAATATGTTCGTTGATAAAGGGAACAAGCGAGATTATTCCATATGCTTTTTTGTAATATTTTTTTGCCATATATCTAAACAAAATTGATATAGGATGTTTTTTGGAAATAAGTCCTGATGAGATAAGATCATCTGGCCAAACATCTCGGATTTCAACAAAGAATTTTGCGTTAAATTTTTTTGATAAAACATATCCCAATTTCCAAGAAAAAGGGTGAGGAGATGATGCAATTATAACGTCATATTTTTCAGAAGATATCCTTTTTAATCCGTTTTGATAGTAGTCATATGAAGATAAGAATCTTTCTACACCATTTCCTTTATATTTTCTAGTTTTAATAACCTTAAACGAAACACCTTCTTTGGAAAAATCACCACCTTTTAATGTATACCAATCTTTCTTTAAAAGGTGTGAATAACTTCCAACAGCAATTGTTACATTGTGATTTTTTAATCGCTTTGCAAGTTCAAAATGTCTTGTTTCGGCGCCGCTAAATTCTGGTATACTTGCATAATGGTTTAATATTAGAATGTTCATTCTATCACATCCTCTTTAAAGCTCAAAAGCTTCAATTTTGTAGTTTTCCTTGATAGTTACAACATAAAATCTAAATTCTTTTTCAAATGCGGCATTTACAAAAACAGTATGGTCATTTTCAAATTTTCCAAAGGATTCATGAATATGCCCAAAGCAGTGAAGGATAGGTTTTTTCCATAAAACAAAATTTTTAATAGCAATACTTCCAAAGTTTTTCCCACGTGCATTATCTAGTATTCCATGTGGCGGAGCATGCGTTATAAAAATGAAAGGTTCTTCTGTATCAACCTCTCTTAAATCTTCCCATATGGTTTCTTCTGATACTTCTCTGTATGTTCCAAAACTTGTTGGAGGAACTTTGTCGTAAGCAAAAATATTTAATCCGTTTAATTTCATTTTTCCCCTTAGCATTCTTTCTCCATTGTAATCAAAAAGATCATCGTTTCCCAAAATAAAATATCCGTTGATTTCATTCATAAGGGGTAAAAATACATTTTCAAACCATTCTTTCTGGACTTTTTTTCTGTCTTCTCCGTAATTAACAATTTTGGGTGTTATGTCACCACAAACTATTGTTAAGTCAAAACATTTCCCGATTATCTTTAGTTTTTCTACGGCTAGATATGAGCCGTGTATATCTGCTGTGAGAAGTATATTCATAATATTCCCTCTTTTGTAATATATCTCTTTAAATGTATTTTCATTAACTTTGATTATCAAAAAGGATTTTTAAAATGTCTTTTCTTGAGTTTCCAGTACCATATATATCTTTTGGATAAATCGTTTTTGTTTCTTCAAATGTTTTTTCATACAAGTTATTTTCGTTTGCAAGTTTGTTCCAGCCAAGTTCTACTAACTCTCGCCAGCCTGTATCAGGCATTAAGACTATTGCTTGCTTTTTTGCAAAATAAGCTTCTTTCTGCAATCCTCCACTGTCGGTTATTATCTTCCATGAATTTTTTACTAGACCCATTAAATTTAGATAATCTAACGGTTGGATAATTGTTATATTTTCTAAATAATTTCCAAGACCAAACTCGACAATTCTTTTTTTTGTCCGCGGATGTATAGGAAAGATTATTTGTCTTTCTTTTGCTATTTTGTTTAAACTTTCAAGTATTTTTTTTAGTTTTTCTCTGTTATCAACATTAAAATCTCTGTGAAGTGTTAAAACAATGAATTCGCTTTCTTTTAGTTTCAGTTCGTTAAGTATTTCATCTTTAAATTTTGGTTCCATTATTTTGTACAAATCGTACATAATATCCCCAACAAAATGAACACCGTTTGTTATGTTTTCTTTTTTTAAGTTTTCAACTGCAAGTTTACTTGGACAAAATAAGTATTTCGATATTCTATCGGTCAATACTCTGTTGATTTCTTCAGGCATATCCTTTGGTTCTTGTCTTATACCTGCTTCAATATGTGCTATAGGTATTTTTAATTTTGCACCTACTATTGCTCCTGCAAGTGTAGTATTAGTATCTCCATAAACAAGGATAACGTCTGGTTTTTCATTGATAACCACTTTTTCAAATTCAATCATTATTTTTCCCGTCATTTCTCCATGATTTCCAGAACCTACATTTAAGTAATAATCTGGATTTTTAATATCTAATTCTTTAAAAAAAACATCTGACATATTAAAATCGTAATGTTGTCCAGAGTGAACTAATATTTCCTTTATTTTATACTTTTTCAATTCTTTGTGTATAATTGCTTCTTTTATAAACTGTGGTCTTGCTCCAACTAATGAGATTATTTTCATAGCAATTCTCCTTTCTACTGTGCTAGAAAAATTATATCATATCTTTATTTTTGGTTTAAAAAGAGGACATTGAGAAAAGAAAGGATACCAGAATATGAGTAAAGAAGTATGCAAAATCTTAAAGAGACGCAAATAAAAAATAAGCCTATGTACAGAGAAGATATGGAAAAGAAAAAGCATAAAAGTTTTAAACAACAAACGAGAATTTGAACTATCCTATTTTATAGTTTTATTTCTTCCTTGTTTTTTGGCCGTGTATAGCTTATTATCTGTTTCATTTAAAAGCTCTTTAATTGTGTTGTATTCGTTTATATTTCCCACACCTATACTTATTGTAAGCTTAATGTTTTCCGGAAATTCCGTATTTTCCACTTTTTTTCTCAATTTTTCTGCTATATTATAAGCGCCTTGTAAGTCTGTTTCTGGAAGAATTATTAAAAATTCCTCTCCTCCCCATCTAGATGGTATATCGGTTTTTCTTAATGTATTTTTGAATATATTTGCAAGTTTTTCTAAAACTTTGTCTCCAACAAGGTGACCATATGTATCGTTGATATTCTTGAATTTATCTATATCTATCAGCAGAATAGAAAAAGTTTTTCCATATTTTTGGAAATTATAGTATACTCTATTTAATTCTTCGTCTGTTTTATGTCTGTTATATAACCCTGTTAGTTTGTCTTTAATTGATAATTCTTTAAGTTTTTCGTTTAGCTGTGAAAGTTCTATATTTTTCTTGTAAAGTTCAGTTTGTGTTATCTTTTCAATTTCGTTTGCGATAATTCCTATTTCGTTATTTGGATAATCTGTTTTTTTTAGTTTTCTATTATTTGTTATATTAATAACGTTTTCTTTTAAAGAGATAAGTGGGTTGATAATCTTTTTTCTTGCAATAGAACTTATCCACATTCCCATGAATATAGATGTTATTATTACAAAAGAAAATGCAAAAAGAATTTTTAAGAAAATTTTTAGAAGAATTTCTCTTTTATCAACAGCAGTAATAACAGTCCAACCTACGGTTGGGAGATTTGTGTAATAGGCCATTTTATTTTGGTTTTTGAATTTATATTCGAAATTTCCAAATGCATATGAGAATTTTATGTCCTTATTTGTTAAATCATTAAACTTTTTAAAAAGAAGAGATTTTTTTGGATGGAAAATAATTATTCCATCTTTAATTATATAGCTATACAGACTTTTGAATTTTTCATCTTTTTTATTTATAAGTTGATTTATTTGGTCTAAGTTGGTATCTATTGATATTACTCCAGAGATCTTTTTGTTGTGATATAATGCTTTACTAATGGATATCAACCATTCACCTGTTTTTATCTCTTTATATGGTATTCCTTTTGAAGTATTTGGAGCGTTGATAACAGCTTCCACATACCAAGGCCTTATTCTTGGATCAAATCCTATAGGTGGAGTATAACCATTTATGATTAGGCTGCCATCTGAATAACCAGAATATATGTAATTTATATTCTTATCTTCTTCTTGTACTTTTTTGTATAAATATTGTACCTTTTTTTTAGATATATCGTCTTTTGGATATTTTATTTCATCGATTTCACTCAATGTATTTAATAAAATTAAAAATTTTTGAAAATAACCTTCGATGTAATTTGAAATTGCACTATTTTTTTGCATTATTATTCTCTTTGTATAGGAAAATTCCGAATCAAACAGAATGATAACAATGAATATTCCAAAAATTAATGTTATAATAACACTTAAAATAACGGAAAAAAAGAAAAAGTCCCTTTTTATACTTTTCGACATTTTTATCCCCTTTATATAAATTTTTTCTAATTATATCATCCTTTAACAGAGCCTGCAAGTAAACCACGGATAAAATATTTTCCTAGTAATACGTATATAATTATGGTAGGAAGTGCCGTGATTATTGCACCAGCCATTTGCACATTCCATTCTACTACTTGACTTCCAGCTAAGTTAACTAATGCTACGGTAATAGGTTGCTTTGCGGGATTGCTTGTGACTGTTACTGCAAAGAGAAATTCATTCCATATACTGGTAAATTGCCAGATTATTACTACAACAAATGCTGGAATTGAAATGGGAAAAAGTACTTTTGAATAAGTTTTAAAAAATCCTGCACCGTCCATGTATGCAGCTTCTACTAGTTCATTTGGAACTTCGCTGTAATAATTTCTAAATATTAATGTAGTAATGGGAATACCGTATACTATGTGGACTATTATAAGTCCTGTAATTGTTCCATAGAGATTGATTTTTTGCAAGAAATGAATTAGAGGAAATAACACGCTTTGATATGGAATAAACATTCCAAATAGTATAAGTGCAAATACTATATTTATTCCTTTAAATCTAACTTTTGAAAACACATAACCATTTAGTGAACCGATAAACGCGGATATTATAGTTGCGGGTATAGTAAGATAAAAACTGTTTTTTAAATTAGGTAACAACTTTTGAAAAGCCTTTATTATTCCTCTTAATGACCAATGTTGCGGTAAATTCCACATATCAGAGACACCTATTTCATTAAGTGGTTTAAATGTAGTGGCAAGTAGAACGTAAAGTGGTGTTATTATGTAAATTGCGATAATTACTAGGAAAAAATATGAGAAGAACTTTTTCATCTTTTTTCACCTCGCAAGTTTGTAACAAGGTATGGAATAATAACAACTGCTACAAACAAAAGCATTATTATTGCTATTGCAGAGCCCAATGCGTATCGGTTACTTCTAAACGTAAGTTCAAACATATAAATTGCAGGAACGTCTGTGACAAAATTAGGGCCACTTCCCGTCATGGCAAACACTAGATCAAATATTTTAAGGGATATATGTCCAAGAATAATAAAAGCACTGAGTGTAATTGGTGTTAAAAGAGGCATTTTAACTTTCCAGAAGATTTTCCACTCTGATGCACCATCTACCTTTGCAGCTTCTATAATATCGTTTGGAATACCTCTTAATCCCGCAAGGTACATGGCCATTGTATATCCAGAAAGTTGCCACATTGCAGCTATTATCACTGGAATTAACGCAACGTTAAATTTACCTATAGTTTGAGTGCTTGTATACCATCCCCACATTAATTTATCAAGTTCCAATTTGTGTAAGAGAAGGTTTAACCCTTGGGGATTTGATGGGATATTTCCAGGTGCAAAAATCCAACTCCAAACCGTTCCGGTAACAACAAATGAAATAGCCATTGGAAATAAAAATAGATTTTGGAACCATCTAGAACCTTTAAGCCCTTTATCTACCAGTATGGCCATGATTATACCAAGACTTATTGTACCAAAGAGAAAAAATATTGTAAAAAACAATGTATTCCATAAATCCGTTTGAAACCTGCTATCTTGAAATAGTCTTATGTAATTTCTAAGTCCTACAAATTTGTATTGACCTCTTAGTAGTGCGGAAAAACTATTCCAATTTGAAAAAGAAGTTCTAGCAGTCCAACTAATAAAACCATATACGAAAATCGCTATGGCGATAATAGAAGGCAAAATAACAAAAATGCCAATTAGTAAGTTTTTCTTTTTCACGATTTTCACCTCAAAAAAGCGGGGCTTTATGCCCCGTTAATCTGTTACGTATCCATTATCTTCTGCTATCCACAAAATTTCTTTAAAGGTTTTTTCGACATTTTGCTTGGTTACAAAGATATTAATAGCATCCATTAATGCTGTTACGAAAGCCTCAGGAGCAGCAGAACCATGAATAATGGAAGGTGTAATTGCCTTCGTTGAAAAATCATCCATAGACCATTTTAGATAAACATCGTACTTTGATTTATCTGCGTCAATTCTTGCTGGAATAGAGCCTTTAATAGGATTGAAAGTATCTTGTGCTTCAACAGATGCTAGTAATTTTATCCATTTAATTGCATTTTCTCTGTGTGGTGCATTTTTTGGAAGGCCAAATGTGTCTGAGACGAGCATAAATGCATTTTGAGTGCCTGGAAGTGCAAACCATCCAAAATCCTCACCTGGTTTCCAATTCAATGTTTTAAGATAGCCTTCGGCCCAGTCTCCCATCATATTACAGAAAGCTTTTCCTTCAAAGAGCATTCTTGTGGCGTCTTGCCATGTTAACGCGGAGTGATCAGAGTTTACGTATTTTAGTACATCTTTAAATATTAACAGGGCTTGTCTTATATCTGGATCGTTGAATGATGCTTTTCCCTTCCACAAGTTATTGTACTTTTCAGGACCAAGTTGTGATAACATAATACTTTCAAATAAGTGAAGGGACGTCCATTTGTTCTTATCTCCCAATGAGATTCCAACGTATCCCATCTTTTGCGCTTTGTCAAGATATGCCAATAATTCAGGCCAGGTTGTAGGTGCTTTTTTCATACCGATTTTTTTGGCAATTTCTTTGTTGTAAAATACAACATTTGCTCTGTGGACATTTACTGGAACAGAATATATTTCTCCTTTGTAGCTTACAATGTCTATTAAATCTTTTGGGAATTTGTCGTATGCGCCTATCTCCTTTAAAATCCAAGTTATTGGTTCCATAAGGCCTGGGATTACATATGTATCTGTAAGCTCCATACCGGCGTGTACTTGGAAAGAATCAGGAGGGTTTTTACCGAGCATTCTTGTTTTAAGAACTGCTTTTGCATTTGTACCAGCGCCCCCTGCAACTGCAGCGTTTATTATTTTTATATCTGGGTAATATTTGTGGAAAAGGTTAAATAAAGCCTGTAACCCTTCAGCTTCTCCTCCGCCTGTCCACCAGCTAAATACTTCTAAGATATTTTCTTGTGAAAATACACTTAAAGATAATAAAATCGATAAAAATAATATAACAAATTTTTTCATACTTCCACCTCCTTTTTAGTGTCTTAAGTTTATTTTAACATTCAGTGTCAAAAAGTAATTCTGGTGTAAAAAGAAGAATTTGTTTAATTTTTGGTATTAATTGAATATAGTTAGTGGTATTTAGTAAAAATAATTTTATGGTAAAATAATGTAAAGGAGGGATATTGTGGCTTTCATATTTTTTAATATTTTTGTGGCGGCGCTAATTGCTACATCTATAGCTCCTTTGATGCCGATATTTCAGGAAAAATTCGGTATCTCCATTTTTTTGTCGTCGTTTATTCCAGTTTTAAATACAATTGGAAGTATTACTTTTTCGTTTGTTTCGTCTTTTTTAATAAATAAAATCGGTATAAAAAGGTTAAATATAATATCTTACGGTTTTGTTTTCTTTTCTTTGGTTTCGTTAGCTTTTTTTAAAAGTTTGGAAATGTCTTTATTTTCATTTTTTTTGCTTGGGGCGGGAAATTCTATTTTATTTACAACTTCTACTACTCTTTTAACACATTTGGAAAATCCAAAATTTGGTTTTCTACATGGTTTTTTCGGACTTGGTGGAATACTTTCGCCTATTATAATTTCAATGTTATTAAGATTTAATATTTCATATCGCTTCTTGTACATATTGTATTCTTTACTTGTTATTTTATTATTTATTTGGAATTTTCTTAAAGAAATCCCCTTTTTACAAAGGGAAACTACAGTAACTAAGACAATTTTTAAACCTATATTTTTGATTTCTATATTATCTTTTTTGGTTTATGCGGGGAGTGAGATAAGTACGGTAACATGGGCATCTAACTTGTTTTTAAGTTTTGGATATTCGAAAGAAAAAGCATCGTTATTTTTGGGTATATTTTGGTTTTTGTTTACGCTATCAAGATTTATGATGGAATTTTTTCTGAAACTATTTAATGAGAGGAAATTGATTTCTTTGTTTTCCGTTTTTTCTGCGCTTTTTCTTTTATTTACGTTGTTGTTTAAAATGTACTTTTTCTTTTTCTTGTTTGGATTTTCAATGGGATGTATTTTTCCTCTTATACAGAGAAGGGCAAATATGAGTTTACAAAAAGAAGAAGTAGGTTTTTTAAATGGTGTTACATATGCCACAACGGGTATAGGTTCACTTTTATTTGTTTCATTAATGGGGTATATTTCAAACTATAGTATTAGTAGTATGTTTGTTTTACCTGTTTTTGGTCTTTTAGTTGTTGCTATAATACAGCTTAAGGGGTGATAAAAAGTGAAATTAGCCATAGTTTTTGGAACAAGACCTGAGGTTATAAAGGTAGCAACGGTTTACTTGAAGGCAAAAGAAATGGGAATAGATGTAAAGATGATTGCAACTGCGCAACATAGAGAAATGATGGATATGATGTTAGGTGTTTTTGGGATTTCCCCCGATTATGATATGAACATTATGAAAAAAAATCAATCTTTAAACCATATATCATCGGCTGTGTTTTTAAAGTTAGATGAAATAATACAAAAAGAAAGATTTGACTGGTTATTTGTTCAAGGAGATACCACCACCGCTATGACAAGTGCGCTTTGTGCATTTAATAGAGGGGTAAAGGTAGGTCATATTGAGGCGGGTTTAAGAAGTGGTAATTTAAAGGATCCGTTTCCAGAGGAAATGAATAGGCGTGTGATTGATCAAGTATCTGATTTAATGTTTGCACCTACAAAAATGTCGTGTGAAAATTTAAAAAAAGAGGGACATGAGGAGAAAAGAATTGTAATTACGGGTAATACGGTGGTAGATGCACTATTTTACATAAGGGATAAATTTGATCTAAAAGTTATTAGAGAAAGTATAGTAAAAGAAGAGGATTATATTCTTGTGACTCTACATAGAAGAGAAAATTGGGGAGAGAAAATGTCAAACATTTTGAAAGGGATAAAGAGATTTTCAAAGGAAACGGGTAAAAAAATAGTATTTCCCGTGCATTTAAATCCTAAAGTAAGAAAAGTAGTTTTTGAAGAATTGGAAGGTTTTGAAAATGCCTTATTAATAGACCCGGTAAATTACGTTGAATTTTTAAGCCTCTTATCTAGTGCTGCAATTGTTGCATCTGACAGTGGTGGGGTACAAGAAGAGGCACCAAGTTTTGGAAAATTTGTGGTTGTTTGTAGAAATACAACTGAAAGGCCAGAGCTTATAAGAGAAGGTTATGGAATATTGGCAGGGACATCTGAAGAGGGAGTGTATAAAGCGTTGATCAAAGGAATTGAAGAAAAATTAGATGGGAAGAATCCGTTTGGTGACGGAAAGGCATCTGAAAGAATAATATCTTACATTTTGGAGTGAAATTATGAATTTAGAAAGATTTATTTTAAATGGAGAATTTAAAAAAGTTGTAGAATTTTTGGAAAAAGGTGCAAAAAGTGCGAAAGATTTCAATATTTTGGGGGTTGCGTATTATAACCTTGGAAAAAGAAATAAGGCCATTTCAAACTTTAAAAGGGCACTCTATTTGGACCAAAATAACATAGATGCGCTTTTTAATCTTTCTGAAATATACATTCAACTTGGAAAATATGTTAAAGCAAAAGATTACGTGTTAATGCTTTTAAAAATGTATCCTACGTGGGATGTTTACGATATGTTATCGAATATTTATACGTTTGAAGGTTTTTTTGAGAGTGCATATGAGAGTTTAAAGAAAGCAATAGCGATAGCACCTCAAGAAAAAGCACATCTATTGAGAGAAAAGCTTGACTTATTAACGGAAAGAATGGAGAAAGTAAAATTGCAAAAAAAGCTTGCAATAGTGTGTGCGAAGGGATTTGATAATTTTATAGATGATATAGTACATGAATTATCTGATCAATATTGGGTGCAGCGTAGGGTAGTTAAAACTGAAAAAGAAATAAAAGATGCGATTAATTGGGCAGATATTGTATGGCTTGAATGGGCAAATGAAGTTGCTGTTATAGCTACAAATTATCCTGAAATTAAGGGAAAGCGTGTTGTTTTAAGACTTCATGGATATGAGTCGTTGAGAAAAGATTTTCTTTTAAAGATAAATTGGAATAATGTTAATGATTTGATATTTGTTGCGAAAAATGTTATGAAAACGGCTGTGGAAAACCAGCCAATTATACAAACTATTCCGATTCACTTTGTTCCGAATGGGATAAACCTTGAAAAATACAAATACAAAGTACGTGAAAAAGGTTACAACATAGGTTTTCTTGGATTTTTCAACTACAAGAAAAATCCCATATTAGCTGTCCAGATTCTAAAGAAATTGGTGGATAAGGATAAAAAATATAAACTTTATTGGGCGGGTCAGATACAGGATGATAGGATGTGGAGGTATATAAATTACATATTGAAAAAGATGGGTATAATAGAAAATTTTGTCTTTGATGGATGGGTAGACGATACAGACGAATGGTTGGAAGATAAGGATGTGTTTCTTTCAACTAGCATACACGAAGGTTATGGTATAGCGATAATGGAGGCTATGGCCAAAGGTATAAAGCCTGTAATACACAATTTTTACATAGCAGAAGAGTTTTACCCAAAAAAATACTTGTTTAATACAGTAGATGAGGCAGTGGATATGATAACAAATGGTGACTATACTTCAGATGAATATAGAAAGTTTATTAAGAAGTATTCACTTAAAAATCAAATTCAAAAGATAAAATCGATTATACAAGGAATTTAAGCTAAAATACTTTTGATTTTTGCAAGTAGCATCATTTATTGTGAAATTGTGATTATAATAATGATATAATTTATTCCAGGAGGTAAAGGTGTGGAGAAAATTATAATTGTTATTTCGATATTGTTAGTGTCAGTTATTTTGCTTTTTCCAAAAGAAAAAAATTCTGGATTTTGACGGTGTTACACTAAGGGTTTTACCGTTTAATGCAATAATCGTGGAAAAAGATCTTTCAGTTGCAAAGAGAATTAAACAATTGTACGAAAAAGAAAAGCTTTTCGTATTTGAGGGAAGTGTTGTATCTTTTCAAAAAAAGGAAAATGAGGCATTTTCTCAAGCAACGAATAAGGCAAGACAAGAACTTTCTGCATTTTTGGGTGCAAAGGTAAGTTCCGATGTGAACTTAAGGGAGAAAGTATCTGGAATAAGGGGAACATTTGGATATTACCAAGATGCAAGTGTTGTAGTTGATAATTTTGTTTCAAGTTCAAAGGTAATTGCAAGATGGAAGATTCCTCAGGGAAAAGGTATGTTTGAGTATCACGTATTAGTGTTTTATGATCCTGAGGCATTTGATACATTTATAAAACAGAGGGAACATGAGATAAATTTGTACTACGTAAAGCTTAATATAGAAAAAAGAAAAGTTACTAAGTTTTTAAAAATAGAGAATTTTGAAAAATTCAGGCAGGAATTTGAAAAGATAAAAAAAATAGGAAGTGCAATAGTAATAGAGATTTTGAATGGTAAAATAATTTCAAGGGAAAAAGATCCTATTTTATTTTTGATAAAAGATATAGGTTTAGAAGATGGAAAATACAGAATAATTTACCTAAAAAAGGAAAGAGAACTTACGTTGTTTATTTTTAAGGAGGCAAAAATGTGAAGTATCTTTATCCTGCTTTAATAGGTTACTTTTTAGGAGCGATCCCTTTCAGTTTTTTTATTGCAAAAATAAAGGGAATAGATATAAGGAAAACGGGAAGTGGAAATGTAGGAGGTACAAATGTATTAAGGAATGCAGGAGCATTTTACGGTGCACTTGCTTTCTTTTTTGATATATTCAAGGCGTATTTAGCGGTTATTTTAGTTGGAGATTTAGGTTTAGATTCCATGCTAATTGCTGGGGTTATGGCCGTTTTCGGACATTGTTATTCTGTCTTTTTGAGATTTAAAGGTGGCAAAGGTGTGGCAAGCACATTTGGAGTGTTTTTGGCAATTTATCCGTGGAGTGGACTTGTATTTTTTGTTTTTTGGCTTTTGATTGTTTCTATAACAAAATACGTTTCTCTTGCGTCTATGGTTGGTTTAACATGTGGTGCGCTTTTTACTTGGATTATGGGAAAAGACTTTTGGCCTATTTTTTTAGCACTTTCTCTCTTTTCCATATTGAGACATAGGGGAAATATTGAAAGATTAATAAAGGGAAATGAAAGAAAAACCGATGTAGTTGGATATTTCTTTGGGAAGGTGAAGAAAAATTGAAGAAAATAATTGTTGTTTTTTTAATCTTAACAGTTTCTTGTTTTGCTATATTAACCGAAGAGCAAAGTAGGCAATTTTTAAGTGAAGCCATAAAGTTGTGGGGAAAAGGGGATTTTCAAGCTGCAAGCAAGAAAATGGATGATGCCATTACGGGAAGTATTTCCGCCCGTGAAATTCCATGGTTTTGGTATTTTAAGGCGAAAGTTGATATTTACAATGACCGTGTAGATATTGCTAAAGAAAATTTAGAAACTTTATTGACCTTTACCAATATAGAAGAAATAAGGGATTTGTACAATAAAATAAGCATATTTAACAACCCAGAAAGTGTAGAAATTAATGGGTATGACTTTAAATTTGTTGAAGAGTACATGGGAAAAGAAGGATTAACCGAGTATTTTTACTCACCTGTTGGACTTGCTGTGTACGGAGAGATAATATACTTAATAGATAAAGAAAATAAAAGATTAATTAAGATAAAAAATGGAAGTATAGTAGATATTAAAAAATTAAGTTTTACTCCAAAGAGTATAGCTACGGATAGTTTTGGAAATCTATACATATCGTCAAATGATGCTATTTACAAAAACGGTAAACTTTTGTATTCTAATTTAAAATCCCCTATTATTGCAGGTGTAGATAGAGCGGGAAGGATAATTGTTGTAGATACAACAAAGATTTATGCGTTTGGAGATAAAAAAACAGAAAAGATGTTACCTATTCCTACCATTACACTTGACTGTGAGATTAACTACGAAAATCTCTATATTTTAGATGCATATTCCGGCAAAATTTTGGTGTATGATCTGTATACATTTAAAAAGAAAGGTGAAATACCTTTAAAAGAAAAGATATGGAGTTTTGAAGTTACCCCAGCAGGAAGAATAATATATTTTATTGGCAACAAGATTTACGTAGACGGAAGACAATTTGAAGTTAACTCAACACCTATGTTTATAGAGTATTCTTATCCAAATCTCTTCGTTATTGATTGGAAAGAAGACGTTGTAAAGAGATATCTTTTAAAGGATGATTTACCGATTTTTGTGAAGGTGGAAGACTTTGAAACTAAAGATGCAACTTTAACTTTGAATGTTTCCGTTGAAGATTTTTTTGGGAATGATATATACCTTGCAAGTGAGTTTTTAAATTTATACGAAGAAGATGTAAGGGAATATATTGATATTAATGGAAAAACCATAACAAAGGATGCAACTAATATAGCATCAAAAAATCTTTTAACGGATAGATTCTTAGGAAAGACTTTATATGAAGATAAAAATTGGAAATATACAGGTGGTGCAAAAATAGCTTTTAAAAATAGGGGAAAATACGTGTGGCAATTAACGTATAATTACGCAAAAATCTTTCCTATTCCGCTTGTTAGAGTAGCAGTTAAATTTGAAATGTTCGATAAAAAGTACAGTGATATAGTTATATACACGGAGGATGTTATTAGTGGAGAAGCTTCTAAAGGCGATTGAACTTACAAAGATGGGAAGGTTAGATGAAGCAGAAAAGATTTATAAAGAACTTATTAAAGAAAATATACCAGAGGCTTACAATAATTTGGGGAATATATATAGAAAGAAAGGGTTAATTGCAAGGGCTATTGAATACTATCAAAAAGCAATTGAGATAAAACCTGATTTTGCCGAGTGTTATTTTAATCTGGGCTGTGCGTATATGGAGATAGATAACTACTCTATGGCTATATTTAGCATGGAAAAGGCGGAAAAATTGGGATTTAAACAGTTTGATTTGGATGTGCAACTTGCATTATGTTACTTGGCAGTTGGAAATAAGAAGCGGGCAAATCAAAGGATGAAAGATGAAAAGGTGAGGGAAGAAGTATTAAAGTATATCGAGGAGGGGTAAAATGGAGAATTTGCAATTTTATTTAAAACCCTTGTTTGAATATTGGTATTATTCGTTAATTTCCGGTGTGTTTTTACTCTTTGCTGCAAAATTTGTTGAAAAGATAGCCATAGCAGTGTTGGGCTTTTTGCTGGGGATAAATATGATTTTTCCTGTTGTTGTGGAAAAAGTTCCGCAATTAAATGAAGTACTTTCAAATTATTATCAAATTGCCATGATAGTTGTTGGGATTATAACCGCTGCAATTTTGTACGCGCTGTATAAGTCTATTACCTTTATATTTGGTTTTGGTATAGTGGGAATTTTGGGTTATTACCTTACAGATATTGTTTTAAAATATTTGAATTTAAATGTTAACAATCCAACATATATTGCAATTGGAACGGGTTTAGTTTTTGGGATATTAGGGGGTATAGTTACCTACAAAAAAAGTTCTGAAGTAATTGGTATTCTCTCTGTTTTGATAGGTGCAGGAACTTTGGCAGTTGTAGCAATGAAATTTATTTCCCATGGAGATTTAACTACTCCACTTTATTCTTCTGTTTTCTTGGTGATTTTTTTGTTGTTAGTGGTTATTGGTTTTGTTGTAAATTTCAGAAAGAAAAAAGAGTAAAATTGGAGGTGGACCGTTTTGAAACTTTCTTTTGAATGGTTAAAGGATTTTGTAAAAATAGATAAATCTCCAGAAGAAGTTGCTGAAAGGTTGAGTTTAACGGGTACTAATGTTGAAGAAGTGATAATTCCTTTTGATGTAAGTGGAAAAGTTGTTGTGGGGAAAGTTATCGATGTAGAAAATCACCCTAATGCAGATAGGTTGATTGTGTGTAAAGTTGATGTGGGAACAGAGGTGAAAACTATTGTTACTGGTGATTTAACAGTTTCAAAAGGAAGTATTGTTCCAGTTGCACTTGAGGGGGCAAAGCTTGGTGAAATTACAATAAAACCTAGGAAAATGCGTGGAATCATGTCTGAAGGCATGATGTGTTCCCTTCAAGAATTAGGTCTTGAAGAAAATTCAAGTGGAGTGTATAAGTTTAAAGATGAAGTACCTGTTGGTACCGATGTTATTGAATATTTTGGGCTTAACGATAGGGTACTTGATATAGAGATTACTCCAAATAGGCCAGATTGTCTTAGTGTAAAAGGAATTGCAAGGGAATTATCCGCCATATACGATGTGGATTTGAACCTAAATACAAAGGTTTTTGAAGGAGGAGAAGAATGTCCTGTTGAAATTTCCATTGAGAGTGAAGGGTGTTTTAGGTACACAGCTAGAGTAATAAGAGGTATAAAAGTAAAAGAGAGTCCTCTGTGGCTACAAAAAAGATTAATTGCATCCGGACTTAGACCAATAAATAATATTGTAGATATTACAAATTATGTAATGATTGAAACGGGACATCCAATTCACGCATTTGATTTGAGAAATACTTCTAAGATAGTGGTTAAAGATGCAAAGGGAGATGAAGAAATATTACTACTCGATGGAAAAAAGTACAAACTTAAAGGTGGAGAGGTACTTATAACAAATGGGGAAAGAATTTTGGCGCTTGGTGGAGTTATGGGCGGAGAAGAATCAGGAGTTAAAGATGATACAACGGATATTTTGCTTGAAGTTGCTATGTTTGATCCTGTAAGAGTGAGAAAAACCTCAAAAGTACATGCAATTATGACAGATTCTTCATATCGTTTTGAAAGGGGAGTTGATCCAAACGATGCAATAGATGTGATAAATAGGTTAACAGAGCTTATTTTAGAGTTATCAGGTGGAATACCTTCAAAGATAAAAGACGTGGTAAGGAGAAAAATTGAAAGAACGAATATCAATTTTGACTTTTCTATGACCAAAAAAGTAATAGGTGTAGATATACCAAAAGAAAAGCAAATAAAGATATTAAACAGATTGGGTTTTGAAGTCAAAGATAATACGGTGTTTGTACCTACGTTTAGGTATTTTGATGTTACACGCCCTATAGACCTTGTTGAGGAAATTTCCAGAATATATGGTATGGAAAATATCGAAGGTGAACCATTTAAGGTGACTGTAAATAGTGCCTCAAGGAATAAAATACAAGAACTCAGGTATATGTTAAAAGAAACGTTGAAGGCAGAAGGTTTTTTAGAAGCCATGAACCTTTCGTTTGTTTCTGATGATTGGAGTATAACGGGATACAAGGTGCAGATATCAAACCCAATTAACGAAGAGTTGAGTGTTATGCGACCTTCTTTGCTCAACGGACTTCTTGAATCACTTTCGTATAACTACAAAAGACAAAACAAAGATGTGAAATTGTTTGAAGTGGGTAGGGTATATATAGAGGAAAATGGGAGACCAAGGGACATAGAAAAGGTGGCTGCAGTTGTTACGGGAAGGCTCAATAAAAGAGATTACACAGACCAACGAAGAGTTGATTTCTATACGTTTAAAGGTATGCTTGAGAACGTGTTGGACGAATTTAATGTTTCTGCAAGCTTTGTACCGTGTGAAATTGAGGGATTTGTACCAACAAGGTGTGCAAGAGTTGTTGTAGATGATAAAGATGTTGGAATAATTGGAATGTTTGATCCAGATTTTGTAAATCAACGCTTTGACGTGAAAGACGAAGTGTATGCGTTTGAACTTTCAATTGATTTTATATACGAAAAGTACGTGGAGGTTCCTGCGTACAAAGAAAGTGTACAATTTCCTTCAGTGAGAAGAGATGTATCACTCTTGGTGCCGGATAGCTTTATGCTTGGGAATATATTGGACAGTTTCTTTAAGTACAAATACGTTGAAGAGGTTGGTATTTCGGATATTTATAAAGGAAAAGGTGTTGAAGAAGGATATAAAAGTGTTACGGTGTATTGTGTGTTTAGAGCAAAGGATAGAACTTTGAAGGAAGAAGAAGTGAACAAAATTTGGGATAAACTTAAAAGAGATTTGGTTTATAAATATCCTTTAAAATTGAGATTTGAGGAGGTATGAAATGAGATCGGGATTTGTTGCACTTGCTGGAAAGCCTAATGTAGGTAAATCTTCTATTGTAAACGCCGTTGTGGGTAAAAAAGTACTCATAGTTTCAGACAAGCCACAGACTACGAGAAATAGGATAAATGTGATCCATACAACAAGTGATTATCAAGTAATATTTGTGGATACACCTGGTATCCACAAACCTTTGTACAGATTGGGTGAATACATGGTTAAGGCTGCAGTAAGTGCACTTAAAGGTGTTGACCTTGTTTTAACCGTTGTTGATGCTAAACAGGGAATAAGAAAGCCAGAAGAATTTGTTTTTGATTATGTAAATCAGTCTAATACAAAGACTATTGGGGTTATAAATAAGATAGATCTTGTAGATGGTGAAAGGATAAAATCGTTGAAAAAAAAGATGGAAGATGGATTAAAAAATTGTATTTCTATTATAAAGACTTCCGCTGTCACAGGTGAGGGAATAAAAGAACTTTTAGATTTAATAGTGGATAATCTACCAGAAGGACCTCAATATTACCCAGAAGATATGGTAACGGATAGGCCCCTTTCATTTATGGTTTCCGAGATTGTTAGGGAAAAAATTTTTCATTTGACGTACGAAGAAGTACCACATTCCGTTGCGGTTATTGTCGAAGAAATTAAGGAAAGGGAAAATGGGGTTTTGTACATTAGGGCGAATATTTATGTTGATAGGAAAAGTCAGAAGGGAATTATCATAGGAAACAAGGGGAATATGATAAAGAAAATAGGTCAAAATGCACGGCAAGAGATAGAGTATTTAGTGGGTAATAAGGTATTTCTTGATTTGCATGTGAAGGTAAAAGAAAAATGGAGAGATAAAGATTTTATTATCTTGAATGAGATAGGAATGAAAGATGATTTAAGGGGGTGAGTGTATGAACAATTTTGTGTTTTATAATCCAACAAAACTTGTTTTTGGAAAAAATACTGTTGAAAAAATAGGTGAGTATTTAAAGAAAGATAAAATAAAAAAGGTGTTGTTTTTAGCAGGGGGAGGATCTATAAAGAAAAATGGAGTATATGAAAAAGTTGCAAGGGCTTTATTTGAAAGTTCTATCGAAAAAGTAGAAGTTTGGGGAGTTAGACCTAATCCTGTATTGTCCAAGGTAAAAGAAGCATTAGAGGTGGCAAGAAGGGAAAAGGTAGATGCCATTCTTGCAGTTGGTGGAGGTAGTGTGATTGATAGTGCAAAGGCAGTTGCAGCCGGTGTAAATTATGATGGAGATGTATGGGATTTTTACTCTGGAAAGACCAGGGTAAAAGAAGCAATCCCGTTGTATACAATACTCACCCTTTCTGCTACAGGAACTGAAATGAACGGGAATAGTGTTGTAACTAACGAAGAAACACTTGAAAAATTTTCATTTAGTTCTATACATGTTTATCCAAAGGTATCAATAGTTGATCCAGAGGTACAATACACACTTCCACCTAATCAAACGGTAAATGGCGCAGTAGATGCTATAAGTCATGTTATGGAATACTACTTTGATGGTACGAGAAACACACAGTTGATAGATAGAGTAGATGAAGGGATTATAAAAACATTAGTTGAAACTACTGAAATTTTACTTGAAAATCCAAAAGACTATGAAGCGCGTGCTAATTTTGCACTTTCAACTACTTTAGCACTAAATGGTATATCTGGTATGGGACATAGTGGTGGAGATTGGTCATCACATGCTATAGAGCATGCTTTAAGTGCACTTAACCCAGAGGTTGCACATGGTGCAGGTCTTGCAGTGGTCTTTCCCGCATGGCTTACTTACGTTAAGGATTTGATTTCGGATAAACTTGTAAGGTTTGGAAGGGAAATATTCGGAAAAGAAGACGGTATTAGCGCACTTAAGGAATGGTACAAAAAAATTGGTGCTCCCACTACCTTGAGAGAGTTAGGATTTGAAAGAGAAGATATAGATAAGTTGGTGGATATAGCATCAAAGATGACACCTATGGGGAAGTTAAAAAAATTGATGAAGGAAGATGTAAGGAAGATATTGGAAATTGCATTCTAGTTCCAGCACACGCTGGGACTTTTTTATATGATATAATTATGTTAGCAATTTTTAGAGGGGGTATACGATGAGGGTCTTATACGCACAATCAGGAGGGGTAACAAGTGTAATCAACGCGTCCGCATATGGGGTATTGGACGAGGCACAAAAAGCAGGGCTTGAAGTATATGTGGGAATACACGGTATATCAGGTGTTTTAAGAGAAAATCTATTAAAAATTAATGGAAAGGATATAGAAGGGTTAAAATACACACCTTCTGCGGCTTTTGGGTCATGTAGAAGAAAGTTAAAAACACAAGAAGATATAAATAAACTCTTTGAAATATTTGAAAAGTATGAAATAGAATATTTCTTTTATAACGGTGGTAATGATTCAATGGACACTGCATGGAAGTTGTATACGGAGGCAAAAAAGAGAAATATACCATTAAAGGTCATTGGTGTGCCAAAAACAGTAGACAATGATTTACCGCATACGGATCATTGCCCAGGATATGGTTCTGCGGCAAAGTATATAGCTACTGCCATTATGGAAGCTACACTTGATTTGAGGAGTATGTATGTGGATTCAACTAGGGTATTTGTGATGGAAATTATGGGTAGACACGCAGGGTGGCTTTCTGCTGCGGCAGGGCTTGGGTGGTTAAACGGTATAGGTGCAGATTTAATATTATTTCCTGAAGTGCCATTTAACAAGGAAAAGTTTTTGGAGAGGGTAGATGAGAGTATTAGAAGAAAAGGATATTGTTCAATAGCCGTTTCAGAGGGAATTAAGTATCCAGATGGTTTTTTTGTAGCGGATATGGGTTATACAGATAGTTTTGGTAATAGACAATTAGGTGGTGTGGGGTTTACAATTGCAGGGATGATAAGGTCAGAACTTTCACTTAAGACGCATGTTGCAATACCAGATTATCTACAAAGAAGTGGTAGACATATTGCAAGTAAAACCGATGTAGGTGAAGCAGAAGCAGTTGGAAGACAAGCTGTAAAACTTGCGCTTGATGGAGTATCCGGGGTTATGGTTACAATAAACAGGGTGAGTAATTCACCGTATAAAGTGGAATATGGTACAGTGGAATTAAATAAAGTTGCAGAGGTAACAAAATATCTTCCCGACGACTTTCACACGGATTTTGAAGTGACTGAAGAGTATATAGAATATGCAAAACCATTAATTGAAGGTGAATTGTTCCCAAAATTTAAGGATGGCCTGCCAGTTTATACCATTTTTAAGGAGGTAGAAGAGTAATCTTTTTTGTAGTTTTTTCGATTTTTCAGGTCATTTTTTCATTTTTTTTGTATTTATTGAAAAAGGCAAAATTTTTGCCTTTTTTGATACCTATTTCTTCTATTTCCCTACTTTTTGAAAGATTTGATATTGTACTTTCTGGGTACGGGGGAGTACATTTAATTTTTGATTCAAATTCATTTTATTTTTTGCTTACCAATATCTCTTGTAGTATTATTGTGTCTTATTTTCTCTACCAAAATGGCAATGAGCATGTGTATTTTTTCTTTTCGCTCTTGCATACAATTTTAAATTTACTCTTTATCTCAAATGACCTGTTTAACATATACGTTATACTTGAAACTTCAACTTTGTTAATTACATTACTTATTCTTTCAAGTGAAAGATTTGAGCAAAAGATAACGGCTATTAAATACATCTTTGCAAGTTCACTTGCGATGAGTTTTTATTTAATAGGAATAGGGATGCACTATTATTCAACTGGAAGTTTTGATATTTCAAATGTAGATGGACTTTCCGGGTACTTGATGAAATTTTCACTTCTTGCAAAGGGTGGTTTTTTTCTATTTGGGCTTTGGCTTCCAGAAGTACATTCAAATTCAGAGCCTGAAATTTCCGCAATGCTTTCAAGCATGTATACACAATCGGTATTATTTCCACTTTTGAGAATAGGCTTAGATGACCTTTTTTTATTTGGAATATTGGCTTTTTTTTACGGAGTGTTTTTTGCCATTATTTCAAAAGATTTTAAAAAAGTTCTTGCTTACAGTTCAATGTCTCAGCTGGGAATAATGATTCTAAATCCTCTTTTTACACCTGTTTATGTGCTTTATCATGGTA
This sequence comes from Thermosipho sp. 1070, assembly GCF_001682135.1. Lineage (NCBI taxonomy): Bacteria > Thermotogati > Thermotogota > Thermotogae > Thermotogales > Fervidobacteriaceae > Thermosipho > Thermosipho sp. 1070. The sequence continues at coordinate 1,015,845 of NZ_CP007121.1, forward strand.
TATCAAAGAGTATTTTGTTTTTGAGTACAAGGTATGTTAAAAGAGATTTATCCGAAAAAAGGGAAGTTCCCGTTTTCTTGTTTTTGGCTTTATTAATTTCTTTATTATCTATCTCTGGTTTTTCATTTACCGCTTTAGGATATGTTAAATCAAAACTTTTTGTGGAAAATTTTAAATATTTTAAATATATTGTAAGTTTTCTTAGCGCTGTTTATGCGGGGAAAGTTTTAAAGCTAAGGGTTGTATTCTCAAAAAGGCATATACTTTTGTTTTTATTTTCGATTTTTTTGATTTATCCATATTTTAACGTTATTTCATCTCTATTTGTAGTTTTAGGGTTGATATTTGGGTATTTTTTAAAGATTTATTTTGATTTTTCCATTACCACTGAATCCATTTTAACGTTTATGGTATTTTCAATTTCATTTTTTACTTTGCTTGGAGGAAGGTTATGGTAGATTTTATAGCACCATTTTTGATCATATTTTTATCAATTTATGGTCTTTTGTTCAAAAAGCATATAATTTCAAAAATAATAGCGCTTGATGTGTTAAATACGGGAATTGTTTTCTTGTTTGTAGTTATTGCGTCAAAAATTGGAAATGCTCCTCCTTTAAAGGGAAGTGGAAATTACGTAGATCCATTTCCACAAGCGGTTATAATAACATCTATAGTTATTGGGTTTGCCACAATTTCACTGCTTCTTTCAATTACCATGATTGTTGTGGAGAAGAAAAGAAAAAAGGATTTAAATGAAATTGAAAAAGAGTAACGTGGATAACACGTTACTTTTTGTGTATAATTTAAAGTGGAATTATTTCCAAAGGAGGTAGGATTTATGAAAAAATTTATATGTATTCTTTTGATTTTTTCCGTTTTGAATTTTTCAGCAGTTTTAGTTAAAGATGGTAAGGTTGTATTTACTTTTAAAGAGGTGGTAGATGCAAAAGTTGTATACCTTGCAGGAACTTTTAATAATTGGTCTTCAAGTTCCATTGCAATGGAAAAAGAGGAGGGTGTATGGAAGATTTCTTTAAAATTAGAGCCCGGTACGTATCAGTATAAATATGTAATTGATGGAAAGAATTGGAAGGAAGACCCAGAAGCACCGGGATATGTAGATGATGGATTTGGAGGGAAAAATGGTATTTTTACTTTAGTTGAAAAAGATGGGAAATTAGTGGTTTTAAAAGGCGAGGAAAAGAAAGAGAATAAAAAAGAGGTAAACAAGAATTTTGATCCAAAAAAGATGTTTGTAGATGATGAAGGATATGTTGTGATACGTTTTGAGCATAAAGGTGCAGATTATGTAACGATAGCGGGTAATTTTAATAATTGGAATGCAGAAGAGACCGAATGTTATGAAGTTGACGAAGGTGTTTGGGAAGCCGTTTTAGAATTAAGTGAGGGAGATTATCAGTATAAATTTGTGGTAAATGGTACAAATTGGGTTACTGATCCCAATGCACCTGCCTTTGTAGATGACGGATTTGGTGGGAAAAATGGATTTTTCCAGGTTTATAAAAAAGATGGAAAATTAACAGTTGGATTAAAATGAAAAAAGCCTCTCTATTGAGAGGCTTTTTTTTCACTTTTCATTTTATACATGAGATCATCTGCGGTTCTTATTGATTGTTTAAGGGAACCTTCAATATTTGTTATTCCCCACGAAAAAGTTGGAGAAAGCTCCGAGGATTTGTTAAATTCATTGTGAATTTTTTTGATGAGTTTTTCTGCTTCTTTTTTTGTGGAATTTTTTAAGATAATTAAAAATTCATCTCCCCCCATACGTACAAATATATCCGAAGATTTTAAGTTGCTTTTAATTATACTTGAAAGTTTTTTTAGTATTTCATCCCCTTTGTCATGCCCATATGTATCATTTATATATTTAAATTTGTTGAGATCTATAAATATCAATATATCGTTTTTTTCTAGTTTTATATTTCCTAAAAAACCCCTATTACATGCCCCTGTTAGGGGATCAATCAGACTTCTTGCATATATTACATTTAATTCGTGAATCTTTTCTTTGTATTCTAGTATAATACTTGAGGCAAAGCTTAAAAATAACGATATAATTCCAAATGGTGAAAGCATTCTGAACGGAAGATTAAAGAAAAGTACTATACTATCAAATATAATTGTTATTGCAAAAAGGCTTGCGAACGTTACGTTTTGCGAGACATATGACTTTACGATTTTGTACAAGATAAATATACCATTGAGTATTAATATAGGGGATATGAAAATCGTAAGAGTTTTTAATTGTTGAGGTGTGACTGTAAAGAGTGGTAATATACTTGCCAGAATATTTAAGTATGAGAATCTTTTTGTATTTTTTTGTATTGTTGAAAAATTATATAAATCGATCCCGCGTATTAAAAACGTAAATGAGAGATAAGCACAGGAAATAAATAATTTCCTAAGTGGATAGAAAAAGTGTTCGAAGCTAATAACATCCAATAACCATATAATTGCCAAAAAACTAGAAAACGCAAAATATTTATACGCTTTTTGTCTAGTTATTCCGGTGTTTTTCGAAAGTAAATACAAAAGAAAACCCAATGTTGAAATAAGACCAATTGAAATATTTAAAAAGTTGTCGGTTAGGAACTTCAAAATAGAATATTTCCATATTTCTGATTCGTTTATAAAAAAGAACTTTCCAAGACCTATTGAATAAACTCCTGAAATTTCCAAAGTAAGAACATCTACACCCTTTGGTATAGGTATCAAAAATGGAGTATACCACGTACGTCCAGATTTTCCAAGACCAAATGTAAATATTGGAAAATTGTTGTTTTTAATGGAAAAAGAAGAACCTTCTATGAATGGAAAAAATACGTATTTTGAATTTTTAGGTACGGGTATTTGAAAGGATATAGTTTTAAAGGCCTTTAGTATAATAACTTTTGGTAAAGTTGTATTATTTATTCTAGAAATTTCAATGCCTTTTGGATTGCCAAGAGAATAAAATATATAAAACAAGATTAAAAAGATAAAAAGAGTATATAGAAAGTACTTTAAATAAAATTTAATCATTTAAATCCCTCCAAAAGTATTTTAGCATAATTTGACACATTTTTTTAGATGTAATATAATATAAAGTAGAATAACGGGGTGTAGCGCAGTTGGCTAGCGCGCTTGCATGGGGCGCAAGAGGTCGCTGGTTCAAGTCCAGTCACCCCGACCAGTTGGCCGGTTTTACCGGCCATTTTTTAAATATTCAATACTGCAGGTTAAGGGAATTCGGTGAAAATCCGAAGCTGCCCAGCAACCGTAACCGGGGACGAAATCTGCAAATGCCACTGGGTAAAACCTGGGAAGGTGCAGAGAGTAGGATGATCCGGGAGCCGGGAGACCTACCTGTAGTAAATGATATTTCCCAATTGCTAGGGCAATGTGGGAAAAGTTTGTTTTATTTTGGGGGGATAAAGGGTGGTTATTTTAGTAACTGGTGGGGTTAAATCTGGAAAAAGTAGTTTTGCGCTTGAACTCTCAAGACGTTACAAGAAAAAAGCATTTATTGCAACAGGAGTTCCTTTTGATGAAGAGATGAGAAATAGGATAAACCGTCATAAAAGTGAAAGAAAAGGTTTTGACACCTTTGAAGAACCTGTTGAAGTAGATAAAGTAATTGAAAGTTTAAATGGAAAATATGAATTTGCTATTTTGGATTGTATTACCACGTATCTTGGAAATCTTTACTATTACAAGAAAGATATAGAAAATTATTTAGAAAAATTTTTAAAAAGTATTAAAAAAGTTGATTATACATTGGTTTGTGTTACGAATGAAGTGGGGTGGGGAATAATTCCAGAAAACAAACAAGTAAGAGAATATGTAGAAAGACTAGGACTTTTAAATAAAGATATTGTAAAGATAGCACAAAAAGTCTATTTGATGGTATCGGGGATAGGGGTGGAATTAAAGTGAAGTTAGGAACTACTTCTTGGCTTTTTCCAGGCACTTATCTTGAAAATGTAAAAGTTATAGCAGATAAGGTGGATTTTGTGGAGTTTTTGGTGTTTAGCTGGGATACAAATACAAAGAATATTTTTTTGAACGAAATAGAAGATTTAAAGGAAATAGCAGAAGAATTTAATCTGGAGTATAACGTTCACTTACCAACAGATTGTATTTTTAACGTTGAAAAAGCCTTTTGTTTTTTTGAAAATAGTAGATTGGAAATTTCAAATTACATCGTACATCCGTTAGATGGTATAGAGGTGTTTTTAAAAAAATCTGAGAAGATATTAGTTGAAAATTTGAAAGAAGATATTTTTTTACACGATAGGACAGTTTTTGACATAGGACATCATTTGCTTGGGACAAAGGTTACGGAGAATTTTTTAAAAAATTCAATAGAATACCATGTCATGGGTGTTTCAAATGGGAAAGACCATCTTAAATTGGACAAAGATACTTTGGAAGTAATAAGGAAAAAGTTGAAATATTCACCAAATTTAGAGTATGTGTGTTTTGAAGTATTTGACTTAAGAGATTTTTTGCATTCACTAACTCTTTGGAGGGATAGTTTTGATTTATGATTTTTTACTTTCGTTGGCGTTTATATCTAGGATTCCAATTAAAGTTAGATATTCTGGAAGAAGGATGAAAAACATTCCCGGGTATTTCCCACTTGTGGGATATATTCCCGGGATTATTTTTTTCTTAGGGGGTTATTTTGAAAATTTTTTTGTTAAAATAATTTTCTTAATTTTGGGATATTATTTTTTTGATCTCTTTCATTTTGATGGATTTTTGGATACAATAGATGGCTTTTTGAATCAATCAAATAAGGAGAAACGACTTGAAATAATGTCTAAAGGAGACGTTGGGGCTTTTGCCGTGTTTTTTGGGGCATTGTATATTGTTATATTTTGGAATCTGTATTTTACACTTTCACCAACTTTCTTTTTTTACTCTTCGGTGTTTGGAAGGTATGCTATGGTTTCGTTGATGGCTTTTTCAAAACCTGCCAAAGAAAAAGGACTTGGTGCTATATTTTATCCATTTGAAAGGAAAAATTTAATTTATTCAACCGTGTTTTTAATGCCTTTATTGTTTATCGTAAAATACTTTGTCGTGTCGTTTTTTATTACTTTTTTATTTTCCTATTTTATGAGCATTATATCTAAAAAAAAGATAGGTGGTATTACAGGGGATGTTTTGGGGGCAACTTGTATTATAACAAGTGAGTTACTCTTAGTGATTTTGGGGGTGATATAGTGGTATTAATGATCCAGGGGACTGCTTCAAACGTTGGAAAGTCTATTATTTCCACAGCTTTATGTAGATATTTTACAAAAAAAGGTTTAGATGTAGTGCCGTTTAAGGCACAAAATATATCCTTAAACAGTGTGGTAAGTAAAGAAGAAGGAGAGATGGCAGTTGCTCAATATGTCCAAGCAGTTGCTTGTAATAAAAAGCCTAGTGTATTAATGAATCCCATACTTTTAAAGCCAGATGTAGAGGGTGTTCAATTAGTAGTAAATGGAAAGCCAATAAAAAATGTGGAAAGTAAAAAGTATATGTATTCAGATAAAGAATGGATTTTAGATCAAGCATTAAAAGCATTGTACAAGTTGTTGGAAAAACATGAGTTGGTAATAATTGAAGGTTCTGGAAGTGCAGCTGAAATAAATATAAAGGATATTTCAAATATGGCGATTGCAAAGGCGGTAAATGCACCGGTGATTTTGATATCTAATATTGAAATGGGTGGGGCGTTTGCACAGATAGCAGGTGCTATGGTGTTATTTGGTAAGTTTGAAAAAAGCATTGTTAAGGGCTTTATTTTTAACAAGTTTAGAGGGGATAAATCTGTTCTTGGAGACTCTCCCAAAAAATTTGGTGAAAGGTTTAATTTAAAATATTTTGGAACAGTGGAATACTTTAAACACTATCTTCCTGAAGAAGACCTGTTTTTTGAAAAAGAGGGAATTGGTGATTTAAAAGTGGATATTTTAAAACTTCCTCATATTTCAAATTCTTTTGAATTTGAACCTTTATTTTTAAATACAAATGCAAAATTTGTTGAAAACATTCGTGAAGATGTGGATTTAGTTATAATTCCCGGAACAAAGTCAACTATCTTTGATTTAGAATGGGTAAAACAAAGGAAAGATCAAATAAATGGAGCACTTTTAAATGGAGCCTTTTTACTTGGAATATGTGGTGGATATCAGATGTTGGGAAAAAAGATTGTATACAATGGTAAATGCTATGAGGGATTGGGATACTTAAACTTAAAAACAATTTTCTTAGAGACAAAAATTTTGAGGAATATAGTTGCAAAGGAAATGCTTTTTAATACGGATGTAGAAGGTTTTGAAATTCACCATGGAAGAACAATATCGCATGAGAGTCCTTTTTTGTTATACGATAACGGAAAATTAGATGGAGCTATTAAGGGAAGGATATTTGGAGGCTATACACATAATTTGTTTAAAAATAAAGAATTTTTGAAAAAGTTTTTAAATTACATTAGAAAAAATAGAGGGTATAATACAAAAGATTTGTCATTGTTTACGCTTGAAGAAGAAATAGATAGGGTAAGTGATTACATAATAGGGCAGATAGATATAAAGGAGATAGAAAATGTTATTGGTCTTTAGTTTGTTGGTGGATTTAGTTTTGGGTGAGTTTCCAAGTATTATTCATCCAGTTATTTACATGGGGTTTTTAGGAAAAAGAGTAGAAAAGATGAAAAATTTTAGATTTTTTTGGGGAATGTTTTCTTTATTATTAGAGCTATTTTTTTGGTTTTTTGTTTGTAGATTAACTATGAAAGTTAGTGAATTTTTTGGTATATATTTTCTTTCGTCGACTTTTTCTATAAAGGCTTTGTATAGACATGTGGAACGGTGTAAAACAGACGATGAGAAGGTTTTAAAAAGACACGTATCTTTTATTGTCAGTAGAGATGTTTCAATGCTTAACAAAAATCAGCTGTACTCTGCTGCACTTGAAAGTCTTTCTGAAAATATTTCAGATAGTATAGTAGCACCGTTATTTTATTATTTGCTCTTTGGTGTTTGTGGTGCACTGATTTATAGGGTAGTTAATACGTATGATGCACTTTTTGGATATAGAACAAAAAGATACGAATGGTTTGGAAAATTTGCTGCAAGATGCGATGATATCTTGAACTTTATACCAGCAAGATTAACAGCCATACTTATTGTTCCATTTAATTTTAAATCTATTTTATATCTAAAAAAATACAGAAAAATAAAAATAAATGCAATGTATCCCATGGCGGCTTTTGCTGGTGTGTTAAATTTGGGATTTGAAAAGGTGGGAACTTACAAACTTGAAGGAAAAAAAGTGGAGAGAGAAGATATAGATAGAGGATTAAAGTTGTATAAAAAGGTGGTATTTGTATGGATAATTTTAATAATGGTCATGGAGGTATTAAAGAAAAAGATATATTAGATTTTTCAATTTCTGTTAATCCTTTGAGGTTAAGTTGGATAGAAAAACTTCCGTTTGAAAACCTTTTTAGATATACATATATACAATGGATTGAAGAAAAGTTTTATAAACATTTTAATGGAGTTGTTGTGGCTGGTGCAACTGAAGCATTTCACATAGTTGGATATCATATTTTGAATGATGCGTATGTAATAATACCACGTCCAAACTATCTAGATTATTTTAAAGTTGCAAAATTTTCATCAAAATATATAGATAGTCCTTGGTATTTTGTAAAAAAGAAGTTTGATTTAAATATTTTGGAGAAAAGTATAAAATGTGGAAAAAGAAAAAACAAAAAAGTTGCGGTGTTTTTAGGGAACCCAAACAATCCTACAGGTATTTATCAAGATCTGCATGAATTGATTAAATTAAATGAAGATGTGATTTTTATTATCGATGAAGCATTTATTGATTTTGTTGGAAAATGCGTGGATATAGATTATGAAAATGTTGTAAGAATAAGGACTTTTACAAAGTTTTTTGGAATACCAGGTATTAGGGTAGGATATGTGATTTCTAAAAAATTCGAGAACATTTTCAAAAGGTATAGGATGGAGTGGGGAGTAGGTGGAATGGGATATACCTTTTTGGAAAAATTGTTGGATAATTTAAAAGGTTTGAAGGATTTTACTTTAAAAACACATGAGTTTATAGTTGCTCAAAAAAAACTTTTTGAAGATTTTATATACGTTAAATCAGATGCAAATTATTTTTTGATTGATGTGAAAAATGTAGGGAAATTTTTAAATTTTTCACTTGAAAATAAAGTTTATGTTAGAGATGCAAGAAACTTTGGATTAAATTTGGTACGTGTTGGAATAAAAAATAAGGAAGATAATAAAGTGCTTTTAAATACTTTAAAGAAATGGAGGGATATTTGTGATTCACGTTTATACAGGAAATGGTAAGGGAAAGACAACAGCTGCTTTTGGCCTTGCACTTAGAGCGGCATGTGCTGGAAAAAAGGTTTTTGTAGGTCAATTTGTAAAGGGAATGGAATATAGTGAATTAAAGGTACCAGAGTATATTCCAAACATAACGGTGGAACAATTTGGAAGAAATTGTTTTATTTTTAATAAGCCAACAAAAGAAGATATAGATGCAGCACAAAATGGATTTAAAAGGATAAAAGAAATAGTAAATGAATATGACGTGGTAATATTAGATGAAATAAATATTGCCATTTATTACAATTTAATTAGTGTAGATGAGGTTTTAAAATTTTTAAAAGAAATAAAAGATGTAGAAATAGTGTTGACTGGTAGGTATGCACCAAAGGAGTTTATTGATATAGCAGACCTTGTAACGGAAATGCGCGAGATAAAACATTATTACAAAAAAGGTATAAAAGCAAGAAAAGGAATAGAATTTTAATTGGAAATATTTCCATTAAAATGCAAGAAAATAGCGAGTATATGTTGGTTTATAAAATAATTTACATTTTTTATTATTCAAATTTTTATGATATTATTTTACACGTCAACTTTTTAAAGGGGGGTATTTTTAGATGAAAAAAGTTTTATGGGTATTGTTAGCTTTGGTTGGATTTTTATTTTTTGGTTGTATGAATTCTGTGGGGAAAAGTATACCTGATCCATTTAGTTATTTGCAGGGAAAGAGATTGGAAGATATTAGCAAGGTATCAGCAAAAGCTACAGGATATGCAACTGTTTACGGTACTGTAAAGCTTCCAGATGGTACCTATGCACCTAATTTTTTGGTTAGTGACAAACTTTTAAAATCAAAAGGTGTGGAGTATGTTGAAGGAGAGTATGTGGTTTATACAGAAGGTAGCCTGAGTATTTTATCCAAAATGGGGATTTCTGTAGAAAGAACTTATGATGTTAGAGAAAATGGAAAACAAGGTCATATTTTGGTGATAAAAGCAGATAAAATGCAGGCAGAAGCGTTAAAGAAAATTTCCGGTGTAAAATATGTAGAGCCCAATTATATTTATAGAGCATACGCCGTTCCAAATGATACGTATTACAGTTATCAGTGGCATTATGATGCGATTAATCTTCCAAAGACTTGGGATGTTATAAAGAGCGCAAATGTGATTGTTGCAGTTGTGGATACAGGTGTAAGTTTTACACATCCAGATTTGCAAGGTATATTTGTACAAGGGTATGATTTTGTGGATAATGACTCTGATCCAACGGATCCTGCACAAGATGTAAGTCATGGTACACATGTTACTGGTACAATTGCCGCTTTGAGTAATAATGGAAAAGGTGTAGCAGGCGTCAATTGGGGAGGATATGGAATTAAGATAATGCCCATAAGGGTATTGGGGGCAGATGGTTCTGGAACTCTTGATGCAGTTGCACAAGGTGTAAGATATGCAGCAGATCACGGTGCAAAGATAATCAATATGAGCCTTGGTGGAGGAGGAGATTCTCAAATTTTGAAAGATGCAATTCAGTATGCGTACAATAAAGGAGTTACAATTATTTGTGCGGCGGGTAATGAAAATGGCCCAGTATCGTATCCGGCAAAATACCCAGAGACAATAGCGGTAAGTGCAGTTAGATATGATCTTCAAAGGGCACCATATTCAAATTACGGTCCAGAAGTTGATGTTGCAGCACCGGGTGGAGATACAAGTGTAGATCAAAACGGTGATGGATATGCAGACGGAGTGTTAAGTACAACTTGGACACCAAACAACGGGGATACGTATATGTTCTTGCAGGGAACATCAATGGCTGCCCCACATGTTGCAGGTGTTGCAGCATTGTTATACGCTTCAGGAAAGACCACACCAGAGGAAATAAGATCAGCATTAAAAAATACGGCAAAGGATTTAGGACCAACTGGTGAGGATGATTACTATGGTGCAGGTTTGGTAGATGCATATGCTGCAATAAATTACAATGGAGGGGAAAGTGCGCCAAATCCGAATCCTCAACCATCTAATATTGAAACAAAAGTTTTTGTGTTGAGGTATGATTTTTGGTCTGGACGATATTATGTGGTAAGTGAAATGGGAAGTGTTTCAAATGGTCAATATACATTAAATTCTGTAACACCAGGATATTATTCATATGTATGTGCATGGAGAGATTACAACAACAACGGAACAATAGATACAGGAGATTACTTTGGATATAAAGGTACATATACATTCTACAGTAATAGATCGTACAGGATAGATCTACAAATGTCCGTAGAACAATAAAAGATGAAACCCCCGGTATATCCGGGGGATTTTTGATTTAATGATAATTATTTTGGTTTTTTACCGTTTATAAATCTTACTTCGCCTTCACTTTTTAGAGGAATTGTTTTGTATTTCAAATTGTGGTGAGAAATTATCTTTCTCAATGTCTTTGTTTTAGAGCGCATTACTATTGATTCTGTTATTGCTACATTTTTTGAATATTTAACCCCTCTTAAAAGATCGCCATCTGTTACGCCTGTTGCCGCAAATATTACATTATCACTTTTTATTAAATCATCTGTTTTATACACTTTGTCAAGGTCATAGCCTTTTTCTGTTAATTCATTTCTTTCTTTTTCGTCTATTGGCCAAAGTTTTATTTGAATTTCTCCACCCAAGGACTTTAATGCAGCCGCCGCTAGAATGGCTTCAGGTGATCCTCCTATTCCAATATATATATCCACATAACTTTCTGGGAGTGCAGTTGCAATAGCCGCTGCGATATCTCCGTCGCTTATTAGTTTTATTCTAGCGCCTACTTTTCTTACTTCTTCAATTATTTCTCTATGTCTATCTCTGTTTAATATTACAACTGTAAGTTCGGAAATATCTATGTTTAAAATAGCCGCAGCGACCCTTAAATTTTCACGTATAGATGCGTTTATATCTAACTTTCCTGCAAGTTCTGGCCCGACGGCAAGTTTGTAAGAGTAAAACGTTGGCAGGTATTCAATTGCTCCCCTATCTGTTGCAGCCATAACACTTATTGCGTTTGGAAGTCCGTATGCAACTAACCTTGTTCCATCGACAGGATCAACAGCTATATCGAGCTCTGGTGTATTCTCTTCCCAATTTCCCACTTGCTCTCCTATGTATAACATGGGTGCCTTGTCTTTTTCTCCTTCGCCAATAACCACGACACCTTGCATATCTATGTAATCTAACATTCCTCTCATTGCATCACTAGCCATTTTGTCCACCATTTCTTTATTTCCTCTACCTAAGTACCTGCTAGACATTAGTGCGGCTGCTTCTGTTACCCTTACCAACTCCAGTGTTATTTCCTTGGAAAGTCCCGACATTTTTACACCCCCACGTGTTTTATTTACAGGATAATTATAGCATTGCGTAAATGAAAAGTAAAATATTGTATACATATGGTTAATTATGTTTTTTTCAAATTTTTTTTTATAACCATTATTCAAGAGCTTTCATAGCTGTTTTGTAATCTATTTCGATCCAATCACCTTTTTTTAAGTTAAAATCATATAGATTTAGACTTCCTATTCTTATTCGTTCTATTTTGTTGTAAAAAAGACCTAAAGATTTTAGTAGTAATTTTACTTCATGATATTTACCCTCTGTAATTATTATAGATATTAAATTATCATTTATCTTTTTTATTATTGCAGGTTTAAAAGATCTGCCGTTTTTCAAGGTAATACCTTTTTTTGCTTTTTTGATCATATCAACTGTGAGTATACCATTGATTTCCACAAGGTATTCTTTTTCTACGTTATATTTTGGTGAAATTACTTTGTGTGTAAATTCACCATCATTTGTTATTAATAGTAATCCTTCTACATCTTTATCAAGTCTTCCTGCAATGTGAAGATTTTCAATATAGGGATGTGTGATAAATTCAAATACGTTTCTTTCGTATTCGGATTTACTTGAAGTATATCCAGATGGTTTGTTAAATATTATATAAACTTTGTGGTATGGAGTTATTGTTTGGTCATTTACTTTTATTATATCGTTGTAATTTACCTTAAATTCTGGATTTTTGATTATTATTCCATTTACGGAAACTATTCCTGCTTTAATAATTTTTTTTACGTCTTTTCTAGAACCAACTTTTGCATTTGCCAAAAACTTATCTAGACGCATTTTTAATCGCCTCAATTACTTTTAGTACTCTATAATTTTCTTTTACATCGTGAACCCTTATTATCTCAACACCTTTTAGTGCACAATATGCCGTGATTGCAAGAGTACCTTCTAAGCGTTCTTCAACCGGAAGATCAAGAATCATTCCTATCATGGATTTTCTACTTGCACCGATTAATAAAGGAAAGCCAAGTTTTTTAAATTCATCTAGATGTTTTAAAATTAGAAGATTGTCTATAAGTCTTTTGCCAAAGCCAATACCTGGATCAATTATAATTTTTTGTATACCACGTTTTTGGGCGAATTTTATTCTTTCTTCAAAAAAAGAGTAAATTTCTTTTATGGTATCTTTGTAATATGGATTTTTCTGCATATTTTTGGGAGTACCTTTCATGTGCATTAGTATTACTGGACAGTTATATTTTTTTACAACACTAGCCATGTTTTCGTCAAATCTAAGTGCACTTATATCGTTTACTATGTCGGCACCAACCTTAAGACTCTCTTCTGCAACTTTTGATTTGTAGGTGTCAACTGAAACAACTATATCAAAATTTCTCTTTATAAGTTCGATAGCTGGAACAACTCTATTTAGTTCTTCTTCTTCGGATACTTCTTCTGCACCGGGTCTTGTGCTTTCACCACCTACATCGATTATTTTTGCCCCATTTTTGATCATATTATCCACTGTTTCTAGTAGTTTATCCTTGTTTATCCGACTTTTTGGGTAAAAAGAATCTGGTGTTACATTGATTATTCCCATGATTTTGGTATCATTAAAATTCATTTTATCCCCTCCTTTTCTAATTTAATTATATAGAAAAATATTAATTGGTAAAGAATTATTTTGGGTTATAATATGATAAAGAAGGAGGGGGTTATATGAGTTTATTTGATCTTGGTGATATTAAAACAGTTAAAATTTCACAACCGATATTTTTGAAAGGGAACAACGAAAAAGGTATTTTGTTAATACATGGATTTACAGGAAGCCCACATGATATGACGTATCTTGCAAAGAGTTTGAATGAGGAAGGTTATACTGTTATGGTGCCACGTCTTCCTGGACATGGTACATCTTCTTTAGACTTTTTAGAAAGTAATTGGAGAGATTGGCTTAGAAGGTCTTTAGACAGTTACTTTGATTTAGCTGGTTTGTGTAAAGATGTGTATGTAGCAGGACTTTCCATGGGAGGAGTGTTAACTTTAGTTTTAGCAAGTATAGTTAATCCAAGAAAAGTTATTTCTATTGCAGGTGCTATTTTTACCACGGAAAAAAGAATAGCTTTAACACCTATAATTTCACTCTTTACAAAAAAAGTTAAGAAAGAAGGGTACGGTGAAAAGTATGATAACGAGGATTTGAAATATTTGTCTAAGGAGTACTGGTCGTATAATTGGCCACTTCAAGCAAAACACTTGTATAAATTGATGAAAATAGCAAGGAAAAGATTGAAATTTATAAAATCGGATATACTTATACTGGCATCGGAAAAAGATCAAGTAGTACCTTTGAAGGCAGCTCATTATATCTACAAAAACGTTTCATCAGAACGGAGAAAATTAGAAGTATTTAAAGAATCAGGACATGTGATGACGAATGATATTGAAAAGGAAAAGGTTGCCGAAACGATAATAAACTGGTTAAAAGAGTAGTGTTACCACCATCTGTTTATACGTTTCTTTTCTATTTTTAATTTTTTTAGCATAAATGCACTTTCTATCTTTGCATTTTCGTATATTCTTTGAGTAGGTCTTCTTGCTATTATGTTGAGTACGTTAAACATAAATATAGTAGGTGAAACATATTTTCGTGTTCTTATAGTTGCAAATATAAATATAGCTATCATTCTTAGTATTCCTTCTATGACAAAGTATATCTGAATACCAAATATGTGATAATTATTTATGTAAAAATTGTATTGGTTAAATATTGATGCAAAGTATCCGCCAAGTATAGAACCAATAAGTCCACCAAGTCCCCCGAAAAAACCAAAAACGGCAAAGTACATGGGGGACATTCTTTTTGCCGCTTCCATTGGTAAAATTAACAGTGATATATTTATAGCTGCCCATCCAACACCTGATATTATTGCATCAAGGGTCATTGCAAAAGGCCAATGTTGTTCGTTCATTAATATCCAGATAATAGGAGTAACAGAGACAAACGAAAGCCCTAAAATCATAACGGTTTTATTCCCGTATTTATCACTTATCTTTCCCCAAACAAAGTAAAAAATCATGGAAATTAGAGTCATTGCAATGGTTGCATAACTTATGTAAGTCATGGATATTTTTAGATTTTTTAATTGGTGGTATGAGAAAAAGGGAGCGGTTAGTAAAAGGATAAAATTCCAGTACATGTTTGCAAAAGAAAGTTTCATAAAGTTTTTTTCTTTAAAAACTTCTTTTATTTCACTTAAAGTTCCCAAACTTTTTACAGGGGGGTCATCTACGGGAATTAAGGATAAAAGTGCAAGTAGATTTCCTATTAGAGTAATTAAAATAACGTATACAAAATTAAAAGGAGCAGATACGTTGTCTATTATGTATGAAAAAACGTAAAATATTATAAGTGTAGAAAAAGATATTAAAACACTCCTAATACCAAAATAATTCCCCCTTTTATTTGATGGGATTATATCTGAAACAAGCGAAGACCACGTGTTTCCCGCAAGGGATGTAAAAGCTTGAGAAATTGCAAAAATTGTTATTAATATTAAAGGGGATTTGCTATTTGTTAATACTGAAATTAGTACAACAATCCATAAAAATTTAAAGGAGTTGAAGACTGCAAGTAATTTTTTTCTGTATTTAAATTTTTCTATTATATATGGCGTTACTATTTGTAGTAGTTGGAAGACCATGGGAAAAGCAGCTGTAATCCCAAGTAGAATTTCGTTAAATTTGAAATACAAAGCAAGTGCTGTAAATACAACACCTTGGGTAAGTAAAAAATAAAAGTTTGAAAATATACCTTCTAAAATTAAAAATTTTTCGTTTTTATTCAACCTTTTATAACCCCCAAAGGTACTAATTTGGCTACTTTTTTGGAAAGTCTTAATTTGTCCACTATTTCCACTACTTTATCTATATCTTTGTAAGCATTTGGTGCTTCTTCTATTATAGTTCTTTTGGATTTACTTTTTAATATTATACCCTTTCTTTCAAGATTTGAAAGTATATCGTTTAGTTTTAATTTTTTTAAGGCTTGTCTTCTGCCAAGAATTCTTCCTGCTCCATGTGCAGTAGAAGAAAATGCAAAGTTTTCGTTTGTTCCTACTAAGATATACGAGGAGGTTCCCATATCACCAGGGATTATAACTGGTTGACCTATGTCTTTGTATTTTTCAGGTAGTTCTTTTTGACCAGGGCCAAGAGCCCTAGTTGCTCCCTTTCTATGGACTATAACTTTTTGACCATCGTGAATTTCAACTTTTGCTATATTGTGTACTACATCATATACCAGATATAGTTTTGAAATATCAGAAAAAGCCTTTCGAACAAGATGTGTGATTATTTGTCTGTTTGAGAATGCAAAATTTGCGGCACAGTTCATTGCAGAATAATACTTTTGACCAATTTCACTTTTAAATTGAGCATAGACAAGTTGTTTATCTGGAAGATCGATATTTAAATTTCTCATTAGTTTAATGTAATCCGTTGCAACTTGATGACCAAATCCCCTACTTCCCGTATGGATCATTACAGTGATTTGTCCTTCAAAAAGTCCTAATACATTTGCTATTTTTTTATCGTATATTTCTTCTACTTTTTGAATTTCGATAAAATGATTTCCAGCGCCTAAAGTACCTAACTCTTCTTTGCCTCTTTTGTAGGCAGTGTCTGATACGTCTAACATATTTGCGGGTAATAATGTGCCGTTGTTTTCTATAAAATTTAAGTCTTCTTCATAACCAAAACCTAGTTCGATAACTGCTTTTGTGCCATTTTCTATTATTTTTTTAAAGAGTTTTTTTTCAAATTTTTTTGAAGTTGAACCAAGTCCTACGGGTACTAATTTGTATATCTTTTCTAAAACTTTTTGTATGTGTTTTGAAATTTCCTTGTATGTAACTTCACTTTTTAATAGTCTAACGCCACAATTTATATCAAACCCCACACCTCCGGGGCTTATAATTTCTGAAAATGCCGCAACACCACCAATTGGAAATCCATATCCCCAATGTATGTCGGGCATTGCATATGCAGCTTTCACTATACTTGGTAAAGATGCAACATTTTTGAGTTGTTCAATAGCTTCAGATATGTCATTTAAACTATCTGTAAGCACAAAGGCATCGACTTTCATCTTTCCGCTCTTTTTTATCCTATACATATTTATCACCCCAAAGTTTTATTACTTCTTTTTCCAAAAAAAATTCATTAATTTCGTTTGTAATGAATTCTTTTATTATCTTTGCCGGTCTGTTTGATAAGATTAAAATTCTATCTGAAAGTGAAATAGCCTCTTTTATGTCGTGGGTTACAAGTATAGTGGTTATCTTTCTATTTTTTATTTGTGCGTTAATATCATTTATCAACTTCCACTTTATATGTATATCAAGCGAAGAAAAAGGTTCATCTAAGAGTAGAATTTCTGGTTCTACAATTAGTGCGCGTGCAAGATTTATTCTTTGATTCATTCCACCACTTAACTTTGCCGGGTAGTAATCTTTGAATTGAAATAAATCAAGTGAAATTAGAACTTCCTTTATCTTTCGGTCATCTTTTCCCACAAATTTAAGATTTTCATATACCGTTTTCCAGGGAATTAACCTCGGTTCTTGAAATATGTATCCTATTTTTTTAAAGCTTTTTTTTACTTTTCCACTGTATTTTTCAAGACCTGCTATAATCCTTAGTAGTGTGGTTTTACCACATCCCGAAGGACCTAAAAAGGTGATTTTTCCTCCTCTTTTAATTTTAAATTCGATGTTTTCTAAAACTTTTAGACTTCCAAAACTTTTATTTAGGTTTTCAATCTTTAATATCATATAATATCACCTTTTTAGTTAGGAATTTAATAGCTCTTTCGGTTGATATTCCAAGTATTACGGCTATTATAGTCAGAGCATAAACTTTTGGAATGTTTACATATTGTCTTGCCCATGATATTTGTACACCTATTCCTTCTTTTCCAGCAAGGTATTCTGAAACTATTATAACCTTCCATAAGTTACCAGAAACTACTTCAAGTGCGCTTAATAAAAATGGAATAACGGAGCCAAAGTATATATCTTTTATAATTTTTTTCTTTGAGACATTATATATTTGAGCCATTTCCAATAATTTTTTATCTGTGTTTCTCACACCGTGTGCAACTGAAAAAGTAACGTTAGGTATGAGGGATAACACGGTGATGATTATTGGTCCTGTAATACCAATTCCCCATATAAATATTACAAGCACTAACCAAGATATTATTGGTACAGATTGAGATATTGTAAATATAGGTCTTAGTAACTCAAAGCATTTTTCACATATCCCCATTACAAAACCGAATATAAAACCCAATAATAATGTAAAAAAAAGTGCAATAAATCCTTTTAATAGTGTAGAATATATGGAATTCCAAATGCTTTTAGAAAATATAAGTGTAATAAAAATCCTCCCTACTTCCAATGGAGTAGGGAGTATTAAAGATGAGTTTATAACCAAGGCTAAAAAATACCAAATAATCAAGAACAAAACAAGTCCATATGCAAATTTCATTTTAGATAAAATCCTTCGTCTGGAATTTTCGGTATCCCCTCTTTATAAAGGTTATGCATCGTTTCGAGAAATTTTGAGACTTCATCTTTGCAATCAGACACGTATTTAAATTGTGTTCTTTCAAGTGATTTTTTGAGAATGGGTTTTGGAATTGGTAAATACTTGCTTGTAATTTCAAGACTTTCATCTACATGAGTATTTGCGTATGAAACACTTTCTTTGAATATTTTTTCCACTTCAAGTATGGTATTTTTGTACTTTGAAATATCACCTATTACGAAAAGTCCTGCAATTGGAATACCAAGTTTTGAATTCGATATTTTATTCCATTCTTCTTGAAAATCTAAAACAATCTTTCCTTTTGACAGACACATTGTGACAAAAGGTTCAGGAAGAGCAGCAAAGCTTATTTTTCCAGAGTTAAATAGTGCAACGATTTCTTGTGGTGGAGCATATGCAAATTTTACATCTTTGTCGGGAATAAGTCCTTCTTTTGTTAAGAGATACCTCAAAAGCACATCTACAGTTTGTCCTCTTCCGTGAGCAGAGTACACTGTTTTTCCTTTTAGAGATTTTAGACCTTTAAAATCTGTGTTTGATACAAGGTAAAATACCTTCCATTCGTGTACCCCAACTAGTTTTATGTCTATACCTTTGGTATAAAGGTTTGCCGCAGTGGTAATGGGTAATACGACAAATTTTGCGTACTTTGTGGCAACCTTTGCAATAACGTCATCTAGATTTTTCCAAAATTCAACCGTTAAGTCTACATTCCCAGTTACGTTTTTATTTAATATTGGTGCAACTGGAAATATAGTTGGACCAAACGGATTTAACAGTGTAAGTGGAAATTGGAGAACAGCAAGTAATAATAGAAAAACAATTAATTTTTTCATATTTATCACCTCCAATATAAATTATACCACAACAAAAAGGGACCTCCTACGAGGTCCCTCTCTGGAGCAGGCGGTGGGACTCGAACCCACACCCTCCTCCTTACCAAGGAGGCGCTCCACCTCTTGAAGCTACGCCTGCAACCAGGAATATTTTAACAAATTAGGTTTTAGTTGTCAATATTTTCGTCTTCATCAAGGATTTCAAAGTCTCCTAAATCTTCCCACATCTTTGCAACTTCGTTAAATTCGTTTTCATCTTCGATTGTATCAAGAAAAATATTTCCTTCTTCATCCGTAGATTTTTTGAATATGTATAGTTCTCCAAAATCTGTTATTTCTTCCCCTTCAACGAATATTTCTTCACATACCCAATATTGATTATTTTCCCTTTCAAGTTCTCCTAACAATACAAAGTTGTGTTCTTTTCCTTCTTCGTCAAATAACGTAAAAGCCTCGAGGTGTTCATGTTCATGTTCATGATTATGATCGTGCATAACTTTCAACTCTCCCTTTATAAGATTAACTAAGACAAGTATACCATATTTGCCATTTTTGTATAGTACTTAAATTCCAAAGCCAAAGTTTACACTTATTCCAAAAGATGCATCGTCAAATGGAGAAAAAGTGTGTGAAATGGATTTTACATTTATATTTGTGTAAAATACGCGTAGATCTGTTTTGAAACCAAAGTTGTGAACGAATAATCCGTTTGAATTTAAATAATCTAGAGAATAGTATGGTGTGAAAAATAGAAGATTTGTATATCCAAAAACTCCTATGTCCCAACTATCTTTTTTGCCTATTGTATATTTTCCTCTTGCACCTAATTTTAAGAAGAAAATAGAAGTTTTGTAATATGCGGTTATTTCAGGTGTTTTTGAAACTTCCATATAGTCTCCTTGGAAATTTGTAAGTGTTGCATCAGGACCGCTTACATCTGCTGTAATGTCTGTTCCTTGCGCGCTATATGAAAAATCAAATCCCAAATCAAGTGTAGATTTGTACGTTGCAACAGATGGTTTAATTTGGATGTTGTTTATTGCAATTCCAAAACTATCTGTTGAAATTCCAAAAGAGAAAGCCATTCCAAGATTTTCTCCTTTTATTTCATAAGAATCGTTATCTAATGGGAAAGAAGAGTAAATATCTGCTTTTTCCGATAAATGTAGATTAGCCATTGCAGGTGATGCAGAAGAAGTATAGGTAAATTCCAAATATTGGTTTTCACCAGAGTATAAAATTGGCAGGAATACATAAGGGGCAATAAAAAATTTACCCAAATTTAATACAACACCTGTATCGAAAAATACATTTGCATCTATAAATTTTTCTGATATGTTATACTCAGTACCTATTGTAATTGGATCTATTAAAAAGTCCTTTATTTGATCTGATATTTTTAAATCAATATTTCCATTAAGATAAATATATGGACTTATTGCAAAATTCCCCAATTTTAAGGTTCCAAAACCAGAGGCATTCAATATCGTATTTAAAGATAATTTGTTTATGTTATTTAAATTAATCGTACCAGTTTCAAGGAAAACATTTAGATCCTCTGCAGAAAATATGTCCTGGTTTAAGAGAAAATTTCCTGAAAAATTAACGCCTAAGAGGAAAAATCCTTCACTTAATACTAACCCTTGGTTTGTGTAAAGTCCAAAGGGAGTTAATGGATTTGAAAATGAAATTAAACTTAATAAAAGTATAAATAAGACTATTTTCCTCATTATTATTCCCTCCCTTCAAAAGATACTTTAGTAGCAACAGTTAAATCAATGATTATATATGGGGATATATCGATAATTCCGTTTTTGTTTATTTGTATGTACTCATCTTTTGGAAGTAGTATGGAAATCGTAGATGGTTCCAGTAAATTAACGAAATCTTCGTGGGTAAAGGAGATAACAGGTGTACTTTCTCCTATTGTAATTTCTTTATTGAGTATTTTTAACTTTGCAGTCAATCCCGTTGTATTTTTCCATTGGTTAAATGTAAGTGTTGCTGTATCTAGAATATCAACTAAATCTCTAAGATCGGATATATCAAAATTTTCCTCTAATATTGGTGTGTCTACTAATGGAGTACCGGATAATTGTAAATTCATTATTGCATCAAATCCAAAAACGGAGTTTTGATTTAAAATACCGTTATCTGTAGTAAGCGATGCAGATATAGTAATTGGTGAAGCATTTTTGATTAAATTACTTAAAATAGGACCTATATCAACTCCTTCGCCAAGTTGCAATTTTACTAAATTTCCAGAGACTAGCAATGATACGGTAGCATCAATAGTTGTGTCAGTTGCTTTAAATTCAATGGGCATTGATATGTCTGATTCAAGGTTTTTAATAAGTTCTAATTCTTTATTTGTCGAGAAGTCTAAAAGAGTGGTTTCGGGTAGTACTTCTATTTCTTGATTTTTAATACTGAAATTATCCAGTTCAAATTTTGGTATACTTACGGAAATATCTATACCATAACTTTCATTTTTCTTTATGTTTGTGATTATGGGATTACCTGTTGCATCCACCGTTATAGAAATATTGTTAAGCGTTGAGAAATCAATTGTTTGGGTGGTATTGGAAATAGTTGTAGTACCGCTGTTTGAGATGTATATATCTTTATTTTCAAAGAAGTTAGATTGTATTTTTAGCATTAAGTCTGATACATTAGTTGCATTGTAATCAAATTGGATTAAAATCGTGGCATCAACGGTATTTAGATAATCTTTAAGCTGTTGTGGGATTTCATATGATATTTCTTTGTAAGCAGAAGTTAAAAGTGAATTTGAAATCTTTGCTTTTCTTATTTCAAAATCATCTGAGAGCGAAGTCTTAATGTTAATAACGTTGTTATCAACATTTCCTGAGATGTAATTTAAATTGAATGTTGCCGGCAAGCAAATATTTGAAAGGTCAATAGCAAGGGAATTATTAATACTTGTTATATTGTGGGTGCTAGTACCATCGGTTATCAAACCTGTTGCATCAACTGATGAAAGCCCCAAGAATTCTATATAAAGTGTTCCCGTGCCAATTTCACTTTCCAATATTTCGGATGGCAAAGAGATATATTGTTCAAGATTGACAGGGTAGTTGTATATACTCTCTATTGCGATGTTTGGAATCACGTTGTAGCTAATAGGTTGTGTTAAGTCAATATCTACGTTATTTCCATATAGTGTAAGTGTTGCATCAATGTTTAATGGAGTTTTTGCATCAATTATTTTTGTGTTATCAAATGTGAGAGGATTTCCTTGAGCAACTATGGTGGAACCAGATTTTACTACTATTTCTTTGTCTATATTTAAGTTGGTTGCGTCAAATGAAAAAGATGTATCTAAAGTTCCAGAAAGTTTTAACATCCACGAATTTTGATCATCAATGATGATTGGAGAGAGACTTGGATTAATATTTACGTTTTCAATATTTAATCCAGTACCTTTGTTTATTTTTACTGATAATAGTTTAGTGTTAATATTTACATTTCCAGAATTTGTGCCTGTGTATGTTGCAACTAGTGTTATTTTATCTCCGTTTCTAACTGTTAGATTTGATATAATGTCGTTATTTGTGTACTTTGTGCCATTTATTATAATTTCCAATTCTACTTTTGACGGATCTACTTCAGATGATGTTTTATTAATAGAAAGGATACTTTCATATATGTTTATAGAGCTAAATTTATCCGTAGAAAAAGAAATTTCTACTGTGGCGTTTGGATAAGCAGGGTCCACGTAGATTGATGTAGAAAACAGAGTAATGTCCCCTATATTTATTGAAGTGAGATTAAAATTGTCTGAAGAATCTTGTATTGTGGGAAGTTGAATTTCTTGTTGAGTATTTAGTGCTGCTATATTATCTATGGAAAAGGAAAAGCTAAGAGAAGTTGCAACATCGGATAAAGATTTTGTTATATTTTGACTTATTTCATCAATCATCTTTCCGGGAGAAAATTCGATAGATGTTGCATAAGTGAGTGTTATTGGTTTTTCCTTTGATATATAAAATCCTGTTTCATTAAGCTTGTCAAGTAGTGGATCTATTAATTTTGGAATAGAGAAGTTCATTGTGGTTATTGGAAATTCCACATGTTTTGTTAATTTAATAGATAGGGTGTTTGGTAATTTTTTGGGAACTATTCCGCACGACCAAAAAACAAATAATAAGGCTATAATGGCTATAAAAATTATCTTTTTCATGTATTTCACCTCCAAAAGGTTAAGTTTCAAATTTGGGTTTTACAAATTCATCCCAGTAAGCAACTATGAATATCAAAAGTGGTACTGCAAAAAATGTGCCTACTAATCCAAATATCTGGTTTACTATTATTATTGATATGATCATAAGTACAGGGTTTAGGTTTAAATGCATTTTCATAACGTTTACAAATATTACGAATAATCCCAAGTGTATAGCGATAACGAAGATATTTACTATGATAAATCCTTTTAATCCTAATGTTAAAGAAAATAGAAAAACGGGAATGTATTCAAAGAAAACTCCAACGATGGGTATCAAATTTGTTATTCCCGCCCAAAAAGAGAGAATAACTGCAGTGTCTTTGAAATAAAAACTTGATAATAGATAAAAAGCAACTGCTGTAATAACTGCGTTTATTATTACAACATCCACAAAACTAGACAAAGCACTGTATACTTTTTCAAAGAACTTTTCAATTTGTGGTCTTATTTTTTTGGGGAATAAATTTGGCAGTGATTTTTTTAGCCAAGAAGAATACAAAAGTGTGTAAATTGTTAAGAGAATAGAATAGAATATGGTTACAAAAAACGAAGGAGTTCCTTTTGCAATGTTGTCAAGCATATAATTTGTGAGATCGTTTAATTTAGGTTGCAACCACTTCATCAAATTATTTACACCAGATAGTAATTCTGGATTTTTTTCAAGATAAGTTTTCCATGACTGATTTTCAAAGACATAATTGATAGTTGAGACGAAACTTCCAAATTGTTCAGTGGCAGCTGGGATTATTAATATTATACCATAAATTATCAAAAAAAAGTAAATAACAAGTCCTACAATTATAGCGGATTTTGTTTTTAACTTTAAAATCTTCAATAATTTTGTTATTAAATTTACAATTAAAACGGAAATTAACGTGAAAACAAAAACATTTAAAACTGTGTTGAATATTATACATGTGATTAGAAAAAGTAGTGCATATGCACTTACATAAATTGCAGCTAAGTTTCTTTTATCCCTCATATAGGATTGGCCTCCTTGATATATTTGGTTCAAAATAACGTCTAATTTCATCTAGTTTTCTTGTTTTTCCCATTACTACCATTAATTTTATTTTTGCTTTTTGACCTATTGGATGTTCACTCATTATCGCACCTTTTTTTCTAAGATCAGCACCTCCTCCGTGGTATGCGTATACTGGATATATTCTTCCTTTAAAACACCTAGAAGTAATAACCACTGGGATTCCTTCTTCTACAATATCCTCTACAACATTTGCAACAGAGGGGGGAACATTTCCCCTTCCAAAGCCTTCTAGTACTATTCCTTTGTACCCTATTTCCTTTGCGTATTTCAGTAATTTTCCATCATCTCCTGTAAATGTTTTTATTAATGCGACCCTTTCTTCTATTTTATCGACTAATATCTTTTCTCTTGTGAGTGATTTTCTGAAAAAAATAACATTATCTTCATCAACAATTCCAAGTGGACCATATCCAGGTGAGTCAAAAGTTGCAACATTACTTGTATACGTTTTTGTTACTTCTCTTGCTGCGTGTATTTCATCGTTTAAACAAACCATTACGCCCATTTCAGACGCCTGTGGAGATAGAACAGTTAATACTGATGAATAGACATTTCTTGGTCCATCAGTGCCCAGTTCTCCTATGTTTCGCATAGCAGCTGTACAAACAACGGGTTTTTCACTTTTTAATGTAAGATCTAGTAAATATGAGGTTTCTTCTAGGGTGTCTGTGCCATGCGTTACAACTACACCAATAACGTTGTCATCTTTAAGTATTTCGTCTATTTTTTGTGATAAAGACCACATATCTGAGGGTTTCATATGAGGACTTGGAATATTTGAAAATTCTATTAAATCTATTTTTATTCCAACTTTTTTAAGTAATGGTATCTCACTTATTAATAAATTCCCCTTTTCGTATGGAATTACCCCTTGATCTCCTTTTACCATAGCAATAGTACCACCAGTGGTGATTATTACGATTCTTTTCATAGATAATACCTCCTTTTTACTCTGTTTCCAACAATCATTCCAAAGATAAATCCCCCCGCATGTGCCCAATACGCTACTCCTGATCCAGTTATATTGGATATTGTTCCGTTTAGTATTTGTAATACGAACCATATGAAGAGGTATATTACAGCTGGAATTTCAACTAAAAATGGTATGAACCAGATAATTAATGTTACAATTCTTGAATACCAAAATTGTACAAAATAAGCCCCCATTACAGCAGAAATTGCACCAGAGGCACCTACTAATGGGTATGGTGAGAAAAAGTTAAACATCCAATGAAAGAACAAAGCAAAAAGACCACCAAATATGTAGAAAAAAAGAAAATTAAAATGTCCAATTTTATCTTCTACGTTATCACCAAAGATCCACAAAAACCACATATTCCCCAATATGTGAGACCAACCACCATGAATAAACATATGTGAAAGAAAGGGAACAAACGGATTGGAGTAAATAACAGGAAATATCTCTTTCCAAATCATGGAATATTTGTAATTGAACTTCCAGGTGTATCTGAGTGGAACTATACCGTAGTTGAAAAAAAATTCCTGGAGCTGAAAGTTATTTAGTGTTAATTCGTATATAAATATCAAAACGTTGATGAAAATAATGGAATAAGTTATTACTGGCTTTTTTTTACTTGGTATAGTATCGTAAAGTGGAAACATACTCTCCCTCCTTATGGAATGCCATTTAACCTTATGTATAGAAGTTGCCAAATTTTTGCAAGGATAAAACTACAAAAAAGAAAAACTAAAAGCACAATTAAAGCTAAATTTCCCCTTTTCAAATTATCCCCCCTTAAGTATGCCAAAAAACTCGTGTGTAATTTGCGAAAAGGTATAAAGTGCTTGAGGGGATGGAAGATAATCTAAGAAATTATTTCTAAAATCTATTGGATAGTCGCATACAACTGGGATTATATTTTTTTTTGTGTATTTTTCAAACAACATTTTGGCCCTTTTCATATGAATATACGATGTTACAAGTATTATATTTTCTTCTTTTACAATTTTAGCCACATTTTTGGCATTTTCTTTTGTTGTTCTTGATTTGTTTTCAACTAAGATATCATTTTCTGGGACCCCCAATGTAATTAGAAATTTTTTCATAAGGTCTGCTTCTGTTGTTCCTTTACCTATAACCCCGCCTGTTAGTATTATTTTTTTGTGTAAATTTTTGTAAACTTCAAACCCCTTAAATAATCTTTTTTGTGTATGCGATCCCAATTCTACGTGGTTTGAGTAATTTGTTATTCCACCTCCTAAGATTACAATGGTTCCAGTTTTTGGAATGGGAACTTCTTTAACGTAGAAGAGCTTAGAAACAATATAATTAAAGGCTGAAGTTGAAATGATATAGAGAAATATTGAAAGAATAATAAAAAATCGCCACATTTGGCGTCTTTTAAAAAGAAAATATAAAGAAAAGAGCACAAAAAATAATATTAAAATTCCTGGAAATTGTACAAAACTGCCGATCATTTTATACAAATAAATCATCTTTTTCCTCCGAAAAAGAATTTTCTTTCTGCTATTTCATCCATATTTTTGTTTTCCTTTCGTTGCTGCTCCAATTTGTTTTTTAATTCAAATCTTTCTTTTAATTTTTCAAATGACATTTTTTCCTTCCTTTTTTCAAGGTATTCCATAAGGATTTTTTCTTCAATGCCTTTTAATTGTTCCAATTTTTGGTACAATGCTTTTAAATGTCTTTCTCCATTTTTTTTGATCTCTAGGATCATTTGAAGGTAGGTACCTTGAATTTTTTTTCCTAAAATTTCGTCATTTAATTGTGAAATATATTTTTTATTTTTCTCTATTTCTTCTTTTAAATTGTCAATATCTTTTCTTATCTTAAATAACTGTTGTTTTTTTAATTCCTCTTCTTTTTTTGCAATATCGAGGAGTTTTTGTAGTCTAAATTTCATAGTCTTCTAAGAAATTTGTAAGGATTTTTACGTATAACTCCAGTATTTTTCTGCTTTCGTCTGAAAAGTTTATTCCGGAAAAATTATCGATGGATATACTGCCAACAACTTTTCCCCCTATCTTAAAGACACCTAACAATGGTCTAAATTTTTCATCAAACATGCCATACTTTTTAAACGTTTCTGCTAGTGGGCTTGTTTTTACAAGGCTTTTTGCGTCATCTATTTCAAATACGGTATAGCCTTTTTCTATATTTTCTTCTATCTTTTGTCCATAAGCGGTTTTTTCAGGTGGAAATTCAAGCATTTCTGCATTTTCATATCCAACTTCCGCAACGCATTTGTACTTGTTGTCTTTGATCAGCCAAATTGTTCCTTTTTCCGCCTCTGGAATGATTTCTACTATATCTTTTAATACTTTTTTAAGAAATGAATTAATTTCGATTTTTTTCCATGAAACTACTGCATCGACCATCTTTTCAAGTGTAAAATAATATCTTTTCTTCTTTGATTCATTTTCGATTTTTTCCAGCACATTTTCGATTTTTGGTAAAACAAGAGGAACAATGTAGTTTACAAATTTAAAGTAATTTGGCAAGCTTCTAATTACTAACTTGTATTCAAATAAAGGAATGACTATGTATTTTTCACCACTTACGCTGAATTCTTTTATACCTTCTTTTTGCATAGCTTTAAGACAAACTTTTTCTGGAAGATAAGTTTTTAGTATTTCATTTCCTTTTAATAGGGCATAATCACCTATTTTAATTTTTTCGTATAGTTTTTCCGAAAATAATTCAATAAAAAAGTCTTTACTATCTAAATTTGATAGTAATAATTCCCTTATTATTTCCGATATTTTTAAGTTTGTAGCAAGTATTAAATCGTTAAAATATTTCTGTGTTTCATCAAATTCAATGCCTGCGACACCATAAGTACCATCGCCTAATCTAATGGGTATTACAGTTACCTTGAAGTATTTACCGTTGTATTCTTTTTCGTACTCCTGTTTTTTCTTGGTTTTCATAACAGATTCTTCAATTTTTAGAGTTAGTGAATCATTAAAGATTTTTTCGTCGGTTTTTCCAACCACTTTCCTATCGTCCAAACCATATGTTTTTTTCCATTCTCTGTTTATCCAAATATATTTGTGTTTGTTGTCTTTTATAAAAGCTGGGGATGGTAATCTTTCGAAAAATTGTTGTAGGTAAAATAGATGTCTCATACTACCTCCTCCATTCTCACAGGTACTACTGTTGAGATATCATCTGCTTTTGTAATTCCCACCATTATATCAGCCGCCTCCATAACAATTTTTTTATGAGTTATTATTATTATCTGTGCATTAGAATTTTTAAGCAGTAACTTAAATCTTTCTGCGTTAAATTCGTCAAGTGGTGCATCTGGCTCATCAAGGACATAGAAAGCACTTGGTTGGGCTTGTAGTAATGACATAAGTAGCGCAAGACCTACAAGAGCTTTTTCCCCTCCAGACAAAAGTTGTAATTTTTGAACGCGGCCATCTCCCTTTGAAATAACAATTTCTATACCGCTTTCCAGAACATTATCTTTATCAAGGAGTCTTATATCACCTTTTCCGCTAAAGAATAGTTCTTTAATGTAATTTTTAAAAGTTTTCTTTATGGTGTTGAAGGTATTCATAAATATTTGCGTTGCCTCTTTATCTGTTGTTTCTATTAATTCTATTATTTTTTTTCTTGCATCTTCCAAATCTTTTTTTTGTTTTTCAAGAGATTCAAGTTTTTTTGAAACTTCAATGTATTCTTCTTCTGCCTCAAAGTCTACAGGTCCGATGTATTTTAGTTTAGTCTCAATATCTTCCATTTCATTTTTTAAGGTTTCTAATTCTTCTTTTGAAATTTTCACGCTTTTTTTGTACTTTTCATCTATGTTTTCTATTTTCATCTTTATCTTTTGAATTTCAAGTTCTGTTGAATGGATTGTTTCCCTTAGTTTTTCTATTTCGTTTCTTTCTTTTTCCATTGTGTCTTCCAAATTTTCAAGTTCTTTTAATTTGTCTTTTTTTCCACTTTTGTCTTTGCTCATGTTTTTAAAGAGTGTTTCCGTTTCTTCTTTTAATGTTTTTAATTCTTCATCTATTTCTTTAATTGATAGTTTTAGTTTTTCCATTTTTTCTTTAAAGGAATGTGTTTCGTTTAATATTGATGAAGTCTCTATTTCAATTTCATCTTTTCTTTTTAAAAGTCTTTTAAGTTCACCATCGTATTGTATTTTTCTCTCTCTTAGACCCATTAAATCAGATTGTAGTTCCATATACTTTTCATTGATTTCTTCGATTTTTTCTTTATCACTGTACATTTCTTTATTTGAGTTATCTATATCTACTTTTAATTGTTTAGTTACGTCTTTCGAATTTTCCATTTCTATACTTATTATTTTTAATCTTTCATTAATTCCAGTTAATCTTAAAGTGGAATCTTTAAGTAATTTTTCCAGATTTGTTATCTCTTTATTCAATTCATTTTGAGATTTTACCAGTTCTTGTAGCATTCGTTTTGCAGAAGAACTTTTGCTGTTTATTTCTAGAAACTCCGAATTAATTACTTCATTGTACTTGTTTAGTTCATTTATTTCTTCTTTTAAGTGGGAAATTTGTTTGCTTGTCTTTTCTTCTATTTTCAATATGTTGTCTAATTCTTCTTTTAAATCTTCAAGTAATTTTTTTCGTAGAAGTGGTGAAATATGTTCTGATTTCCCGCCGGTCATAGTTCCGGAATTGCTTATTAATTCACCATCTAAGGTTGCAATTCTGAAATCAAATTTTTTCTTTATTTCTACAGCCGTGTCTATGTTGTTAACGATTATATCGTTACCAAATAGAAAATTTAAGAGTTTTTCCTCTTTGTTGATTTTAAGTTTTACAATATTTTTTGCAAAATTTATAGCTTTTTTCGGCAGAGTAGTAGTTTTTGTATGTACTTTTATAAGGTCAAGTGGAATTATTGTAATTCTACCTATTTTTTCTTTTTTAGCAAATTGAAGAATTTTTTTTGCGACCTCGGAATCTTTGACCACTATGTGTTGTAATCTTCCCCCTAATAGTGCTTCGATTGCTTCAACGTATTTTTTGTCGACTTCTATAATGTTTGCAACGACATCGATAATTCCGGGAAATTGCTTTTTATTTTCAAATATTCGTTTTATAGCATGTGAATATCCTTGGTACTCTGAAAGTTGTCTTTTTATAATTAAAATTTCCGATTGTAATTCTTTTTTTCTTCTTATTAGTTTTTCTAGATTTTCCTTTAAAAGTTCCCTTTCTTGGGAAATGGATGTTCTTTTTTCTCTAATTTCATTTATTTCTTCTAGGAGTTGTTGAGTTTTTGAATCATATTTTTCGGCATTTTCAGTTAATTCTTGTATTTCAGCATCCAAATCTTTTTTTCTTTCGTATTTTATTTCAAGTTGCTCTTTTATCATGGAAATTCTCTCTTTTAATTCTTTTGAAGATGAAAGGAGTGATTTTTGTTCATTTTCCAATTTGTTGATATGTTTTTCCATCTCGTCGTATTCATTCTTTTTTTTCAGATATTCCATCTCTTTTGCCGAATATTTTGAAAGGAGTGAATTTCTTTCTTCTTCTATTTTTGAAAGTTTTTTCTCTTTTTCAGATATTTCACCTTTTAGAGAATCAAAAATAAGCGTAATTTCTTGCTCTCTGTCTTTAATTCTTTGTAATTCTTCCTTTAGTGAATCTATTTTTGACATTTTTTCCACATACGAGCTTTTTAAATCGTTTAGTCTATTTGTATAAGCATTTTTCAATTCAAGTAACTGATTTTGGCGGGTTTTTTGAGTTTCAAGCAATGATGTAAAATCTTCCATTTTTTTGTTTAAGTCATTGAATTCTTCTCTTAAAATATTCCATTTACTTTCAATTTCTGCGAGGTTTTTAATTTTTTCTTTTAACAAATCTTTGTATTTCGCGTGCTGACTTGTTAAAGAATTTAGTTTGAGTTTTTCAAAGTAATAAATTCCACCAAAATACCTTTCTTTCAACTGTTCTAATTTTTGTGAGTATTCTCTGTATTTTTCCGCTTTTTTTACTTTTATATATAGTCCTTTTTTGTTTTTTTCTATTTCATATATGACGTCTTTTAGCCTTTCGATGTTTGCCTCAGTACCGGCAAGTTTGGAGAGCGCTTCTTTCTTTTTTTCTATGTATATGGTTGTTCCAGCGGCATCTTCAAATAATTTTTTAAGCTCATCAGGACTGGACATGGCTATTTTATCTATTTTGCCCTGACCTATTATGGATACCATGCCGTTTGCCCCAAACAAATTTGTAATGTCTTTAAGTCTTGCTTTCTCGCCGTTTATAAAATATGTATTTTCGCCTGATGTGTTTAGTTCTCTTGCTATCTTATATTCCACGTTGTTAAAATCAAAGGTTAGTTCAACGTATGCGCTTTTGGATGCAGAATATTTTTTACTACCTTTAAATATAACATCAAATTTTTCTGAAGCACGTAAGTTTTTCAAAGAGTGTTCTCCTAAAACCCATTGGATAGCCTCAACAATATTTGATTTTCCGGAACCATTTGGTCCAACTATGGCTGTAATATTTGGAGATATGGGAATTTTTGTAGGTTTCCCAAAGGATTTGAAACCTTTTAGAAAAATCTCCTTCAAAACAATGCTCAAACTTTGAGCCCTCCTATTTTTTTTCTGAATTTTTGAGAAACTTTAATAATATCACCAGCACCGGCAAAGATATACACGTTGTTTGGTTCAATTTCAATATTTAATATATCTTCTTTATTTTGTACAAAGGTTGCACCAATTTCCTCTGCAATAACCTCTGCGCTTATTTTTTCACTGTGTTCAAATGCACTGTATACTTCTGTTATGTATGTTCTATCCGCTATAGAAAGTGCTTTTGCAAATTCTTTCCATTCTCTTTTTAAGCGCGAAAATCTATGTGGTTGAAAAATTATGTTAATTTTTTTCCCTTTAAATACTTCTTTTGCCGTCAATATTAGACTTTTTATTTCAATAGGTGTATGTGAATAGTCATCCACGACAGTTATCTTTTCGTTGTTAAATGAAATTTGAAACCTTCTTCCAGGTAATACGAAATCTTTGAATGCGTCTAATACCGCATCTTTTTCATATCCCATTTCAAAACACAAAGCAATTACAGATAATGCGTTTAGCGCGTTGTGCAGACCTGGAACGTTTAAAACGAATTTTTTAGTTTTGTGTGGAGTTGAGATCTCAATTTTTTGTCTAAACCCCATTTTTTCTATGGACAAAATTTTGTAATCTGCATTCTCAAGACCAAATGTTTTTGCATTTCTAATTAAATTATTTTCAGAGTTTGATATACATATTTTAGCATTTTTACATGATTTTTCAAAACAGTTGTTATAATGTTGCAAATTTCTAAAATTTTCTATGTGATCATATCTTATATTGGTTATAATCAAGAAGTCCGGGCTATAATTTTCAAATCCAGGTTGACTTTCGTCCATCTCAAATACGGAAATATTTCCACCTT
Organism: Thermosipho sp. 1070; assembly: GCF_001682135.1. Classification (NCBI taxonomy): domain Bacteria; kingdom Thermotogati; phylum Thermotogota; class Thermotogae; order Thermotogales; family Fervidobacteriaceae; genus Thermosipho; species Thermosipho sp. 1070. Next base: position 1,048,712 of record NZ_CP007121.1, read on the forward strand.
TCCTATAGTTTTTATATTCAAGCATAGGATGGGTAGAACCTAAAAATACTGTAGGGTTTTTCCCTAGTTTTAGAAGAACATGTGCCATCATTGAGGTAGTTGTGGTTTTTCCGTCTGTACCTGTTATACCTATCTTTTCATAGGGTTTTAATATTTTGATATGGTGTTCTAACCTTGAAAGTATGGGAATATTTTTTTCCCTTGCTTTATTAATTTCTGGATTTGTGTCTGGGACTGCAGGAGTTCTAACTATTAAGTCGGCATTATCTATATTTTCGGGAAGGTGTTTTTTAAAAACTCTTATTCCTACATTTTCCAGATATTTGGTTCTTTCCGTGGAATAGGGATCTGTTCCAGAAACATCATTTCCCAAAAGGTGTTCGTGTATTGCTTGGGCGCTCATACCAATTCCACCGATACCTAAAAAGTGAATTTTCATTTTAACACCTCTTTTACTATTTCTTTTGCAATAATTTTTGCAGGATTTTCAAGCTTTTTGAAGTTTCTTGTTTTGTTTGAAAGTACAATTAGTTTATTTATTACATCTTCTAAATCCAAATTTTTTTCCCTTATTACAAATCCCAAGTTATTTTTTTCAATTTCTTTTGCATTTTCTAATTGATGAGATTCAGTGGCACCTTCCCACGGAATAACAATTGATGGAACTTGAAAATACAAAAGTTCACTAATTGTTGTGGCACCCGCCCTTGTAATTGCACAATTTACCGCTTTGTAGTAATCTGCCATATTTTCTATATATTTTTTAATTTCTATGTTTTCCTCACTACAGTAAAGTTCTTTTCCTCCGGAAGATAGTATAAAGTGAAAATCTTTCATTTTTTTTGAAAGATCGCATGTGAGTTTATTTAAAAATTCACTTCCACCACTTCCGCCAACAACTAATATGGTTTTTTTATCGAGTCTGATCTTTTTATTTTCATTTATAAATATGGGGTTTCCACTTACGATGACTTTTCTTTTAAAATACTTTTTGGAACTTTTAAATGACACAAATACTTTATCTGCAACTTTTGAAAGTCTTAAATTTGTAAGTCCTGGTATTACGTTTTGCTCGTGTATGAATAATGGAATTCTCAATTTTTTTGCGATAATTCCAACGGGATAACTAATGTATCCACCTGTAACAAAAACTATGTCTGGTTTGAAATCTTTTAGAGTTTTTTTTACTGTTTTTTGTGCATTTATTATTTTTAATATTCTTGATATATTTGCAAAAGAATAAATTGGTCTTACAAGGCCTTTTACATCCAACGATACAGTTTTATAAGTGTATTTTTTTAGTACTTTTTCCTCCAACTTCCCTTTAACGGTGAAGTACAATACGTCAATGGTTGTAATTTTTTGAAGTTCAGAGAGTACAGCAAGAGCTGGATAAAGGTGTCCTCCTGTTACCCCACCTGCTACTGCTATTTTAATCATTTTTCCACACCAAATTCTTTGGTATTCTTCCCTCAAGTGCATCTATTACATTTTCCGCAACCATTATAGCCATTTTTTCCCTTGTCTGGAATGTGGCAGAACCAATATGTGGTAAAAGTACAACGTTGTTGAGTTTTTCAAGCCCTTTTGTGATTTTTGGTTCGTTTTCATAAACATCGAAACCTGCACCTGCTATTTTCCCATCTTTTAATAGGTCATATAACACTTTTTCATCTACAATAGGGCCTCGTGCCGTATTAACTATTATTGCTGTAGGCTTTAGGAGTGAAAGTTTTTCACTATCAAGGAGATGATATGTTTCTTTGGTTAAAGGAGCATTTATAGATATAAAATCACTTTCTTTTAAAAGTGTTTCAAGATCCACGTATTTTGCGTTGTATTTATAATCATCTTCTACCTTTTTTCTGTTATGGTAAATCACATTCATTCCAAAGCCCAAAGCTCTTCTGGCAACGGCTTTTCCTATTCTTCCCATTCCTATTATTCCAAGTGTTTTTCCATATATTTCATATCCCAAGAAAAGATGTGGTTTCCAACCTTCAAATTTTCCTTCTCTTACAAATTTATCAGCTGGTATTATTTTTCTTGCGACTGCTAGTATTAAAGCCCATGCTATATCAGCTGTTGCCTCTGTCAATACATCAGGGGTATTTGTAACAAAGATACCTTTTTCTTTTGCGTATTCTACATCAATATTGTTGTATCCAACTGCGTAATTTGCTATAATTTTTAGTTTTTTTCCTGCGTCTATAAATTCTCTATCTATTGGATCTCTTAGTTGTGTAATTACGGCGTCGGCATCTTTTACCCTTTCTAGCATTTCACCTTTTGTCAAAAAGTTTTTACCTTCGTAAACATCTACATGAAATTTTTCTTTTAATAGTTTAATTCCCTTTTCTGGAATTTTATAAGTTATGAAAACCTTCATTTTACGCACCTCCTGGTAAATTATATCATTATTTTCAAATTTTTGAATTTACAATTTCTGCTCTGTGATTTTAAATATTTATTTGATATAATACAATAAAGATTAAAATGATTGGAGGAAAATTGAAAATATGAAGAATAGGGAGTTTTTAAAGTCAAATTGGATGGCGATTAAAGATACGGATAGAGAGAAAGGAATTGAAAAGCCAGATGTGGAAAGAGATTGTGGAAATCTGATAGCACTTCCAAGCTTTAATATGGGGAGAAAACCTTTCTATCAGGTAGTCAAAGAAAGGCTAAGTATAAGAAAATATTCTAAAGAACCGTTAACTTTAGAGGAACTTTCTTTTTTACTTTGGGCAACTCAGGGAGTAAGAAAGTATATAGAGAAAAAGAAGGTAATTTTTAGAACAGTCCCATCGGCGGGTTCTACACATCCATTTGATACCTATCTTATTGTTTTTAACATCGATAAAGTTGAAAAAGGGATTTACAGATATTCCGGTTTAAATCATGGTTTGTGTGAGATAAAAAAAGGTAGCTTTGAGACTGATGTTATTGAAGCTACTTTGGGACAAAGATTTGTTGGAGAAAGTGCTGTGGTATTTGTTTGGGTGGCAGTACCATATAGAACAGAGTGGAAGTATAAAGAAGAATCGTATAAAACTATTGCCATTGATGCAGGGCATGTCTGTCAAAATCTTTACCTTGCCGCAACTGCTATAGATTGTGGGACCTGTGCAGTTGCTGCGTATGACCAAGATAAAATGGATAAATTGGTGGGTGTAGATGGAGAAGACGAGTTTGTAATTTATCTTGCGCCAGTTGGAAAAATATGAAGGGGGAATCGGAATGAAAAAGTTTGTGTTTGTTTTTTTGATAATTTCTTTACAGTTTTTTTCTCAAAGTTTGTATTTTGAACATGCAACAATTTATTATCCTGCAGGATATGACGAACTTGCTAAAAGAGTTGGTATGGAATTTGAAAATATTAGAAAATATGTGATAAATTTATTTAAAAATGATCCAGGCAGGGTAAATATATTTATTAAAACAAAGACTACAATCACAAATGGGTATGCTAACCCTGTCCAGAAAAATACAATTGTTATATATACTTGGCATCCAACGGGATATCTATACAATTATTTGCCATTTGATGATTGGTATAGGTATCTTTTGATTCACGAGTTCACGCATATAGTTACTTTAAAGTCTGATGAGGGTTATTTAAAAATTCTTTCCCAGTTGTCAATACCGTATTATCCAGATTTGGGGGTCTTTTCGGTTGAAGCTCCTACTGTTTTTTCTGAGTCTCAATTTTCAGAAAATTCTGGTAGATTGAGAAATCCTTTGGTGTCAGAAGCACTCTTTGATACTTTTAATGGTGAATTACCAGAAGATAAGATACCCAACGATTTTAGAGTTGGTCAGGTATTTTACAACGCAAATGGTGGTTTTTTTGAATATTTAAAGGAAAAATACGGCATGGATAAGGTTAACGCATATTTAAAAGATGCACTGAAAAGATCGTACACTTATCCTGAATTAATGCTTGGTTTTTCCATTCCATATGTTTTTCTTTTTAGGGTGCCAACCTTTTTGGAAGATTTGTTTAAAAAGCATTTTGGTAGTACATATGATGAGGAAGTTTCAAATTGGTTGTCAAATTATGTTTTAAGAAAAGGAAGTAAACAAATTTATATTGGCGAAAATGAAAGAATTTACAAGGTGGAAAGGGAAAAAGATAAACTTTATATTTTGAAAAGTAGTTTTGGAAGTGTCTCTGGATATCTGGGATATCCTTTGAATAAACTAATAGTTCTTGTAGGCAAAAAAAAGGTAGAGGAATATAACGTATCTGCAGTGGATTTTAGGGTGGACAATGGGAAAATATACGCGCTTGTAAATAGTGATAAGATGGAAATTTGGAATGTAACAGATAATAAAAAGTTATTTGAAGGGTTTATTTCCGCTTTTGATGTGGAAAATGGAAATGTAATATACGCTGTTTATGATGATAAATACGATTCATCAAAAATTTTTGGTTTAGAAAAAGTTTTTGAGGTAAAAGGATTTGTAAGGAACTTAGTATATAACGGGAAAAATCTTTATTATCTTGTGGGAAATAAACTTTGGAAAGATGATAAGTTGCTAGATGATTATTATCTAAAAGGGGCATTTTTAAAAAAACAAGGAGAAAAAGTCTATGTGATTATGAAACAAAAAGGCTATATGGATTTAGTCGATATAGATGAGAAAAAAAGGGTAACAAAAGGTTTATTTGCATTTGATGCTTTAGTGGAAGATGATGGAATAGTTTACGTAGGTTATTCCCAAGCGGGAATGAATATTTACAAAGAAGAAAAAAATTTTTTGAGAAGTGATGTGGTATTTAAAAAAGTAAGAAAAGAAAGTATATTTGAAGCAAAGTACAAAAAATCGAGTTTTTGGGAGGATAAACTCTATAGTATTACACCATCAGTTTTTGCACCTTTTGCGTTTACAACTTATTTTGTTCCCAATGATACGTTGGAAGGTTGGGGAGTTGGTGCCATTTTTGATTTTAAACCATCGGTAGATTCCGATTTGATTTTTGTGCCATTTTATACGGATTTAAAATATACTTTGGAACTACAAAGATATGAATGGATATTTAAGGAATATGGTCTGGGGTTTGCATATAGTTTTGAAAATGATAGGGTGAATTTTGCTAATTTTGGAGTTATAAAGGAAAAAGAGCCAAATATCCTTGGGTATTCGTCTTTTAACTGGATTCCATTTGTAAGAAAGGTTTCGTATGATAAAACTTTTTATATACAAGCTTCAGTAGAGGCATATTATGATATTAATGGGGTATTTGTAAATCTGACTCCTAATATAGGGATAAATGCTGTCGATAAGAATTATGGAGGTTATTTTACCTTAAGTGCAACGAAAAATATTTCTTATTTTTTGATAGGTGGATACTTTTTGGATATTTTTAACCAAAAAACGTATAGTTATATAGATGTGAATTACGATTTAAATAACATAAGGTATAGTGTGATTTTAATTTCAAATATTTTTCCTTTTTACAAACAGTCCGGTATTGGTGTTGGGGCAATTGGAAAGAATGATATTCCAAGTTTTCTAGGTTATATTTATTTGGGAATACCCGATAACAATATGCTGTATTTGCAAGGAGGTTTAAAATTTTCTGAAGGAAAATGGGGATTATTTATAGGATTTGGAATAAAACCACACATGATTACTTTTGCAAAAGATATTTTATAGGAGGTAAAAATATGAAAAAGTTTGTTTTAATTATGTTATTAATATCATTTTTTTCTTTTGCAGAAACATATACAGCAACTTTTCCTATTTCTAATTGGAGTCAGCAATATCCTGAAAAAGCTTGGGGTGCAATTTATGTAAAAAATATATCTACAAGGGTTGTTGAAGATAAAATAGTGGCAGTAAATGTCTACAAGATAAATGATATTTCTGCTGTGCCTGGATATGGTCCATTTACTCAAGTTTCACAAACATTTTCCGTTGATTTTAATAACGACGGATATGCGGATATAATTTCATTAACGTATGATGGATGGGTAGTTATTAAGAAAAATAAGATGAAGGAGACTGGTGAATTAAGTTTTGAAGATGAAAGATATTTTAGACTTTTGGTAAAAAATGGTGATGGAACGATGATTGTAGATGATTTTGATAATGATGGAAAGTTAGATTTATTTTCCTTCAACAGTTGGCAATATGCACAATATGTGGATGATGTTTTAAATAAAAATGAATCTACTTACAAGAAAATTTCAAAAGATAAGAATTTTGTAACAGAGTGGACGGTTTCTGCTATGGCGAGTTATGATTACAACGGAGATGGGTACAAGGACATATTTTACGTGGATTATAAGGGAAGATTTTGGGTATGGATAAATGATAATTCTAAAGGTAGAGAGAGGTTTTTTAACAAAAATAATATTATTAAACTTTTTCGTGATAAGGATTTGTCTTCAAATGGTGGTGGTGCCGTTTTGGATATAGGAGATTTGAACAACGATGGAATAATAGATTTAATAGCGGGACATACCGATAAAAAAGATATATACGTGTATTTTGGAAAAATTGTGAATAATCAATTAGAGTTTGATGTGGAAAATAAGTTTGTGATAACAAGAGATGGAAAATTGGGAGAACACGTAAAAGTTGATCCAAGGTATTCAAATTCAAAATCACCGGAAGATTTACCGAGTTTTGGGCCTACAATAATTAAGATAACTGATGTGGATAGAGATGGATACAAAGATATCTTTGTGGGAACAGATGCGTGGAGGCAAAATAAAGATTTTGGGGGAAGTGTGTACTTGTTTAAAGGGTTTAACATTACTTCAGATAATAAACCGGAATTTGTGAGTTTGGAATTGGTACACGGTAGTTATAGTTGGGAGGATAATCCACCGTATGATTTTGATGCGGGTACAGTTGCAGATTTGGATAATGATGGTGTACCAGATTTTGTGGCGGCAGATGGTAATCATTCCGGTAATTTTTACAAGATAATCACACAGACGCAAAAAGAGTATGAAACAGATGAAGCTGGTTATATAATAAGTGATTATCTACCAAATCTTGTTGGAATTTTACCAAAAGATTTACCAAATAACTTTGTAAAGAGGATAAAAGTAACTATTAAGTTCGATTTGTCACTTGGAGATGGTACATTTGAAATTAGATATGTAAAAAGTGGAATAAAAGACCCACAGCTTATCGATCCAGAGAGTTATCCTTTAATGCCAGGGGCAAGCGGTAAAATAGTTGGAAGTTTTACAACAGAGATAGAATTTGACAAACCTGTACCTGATCCACAGATAATAATAATCACAAGACCTGCTGGACCATTTTCCGCACCTCATATTACTTATTTGGAATACGAAATTGAAACGCAACCATCACAGGTTATAATTAAGGGATTTAATTGGATAAAAGGGGATAAATAGTATGAAAAAAGGCTCTTTGCTAGTTGAAACACTTGTAACGTTAATCATTATAACTTTTGCCTTTGGAATAGCATTTTTACCTTCGTGGAACCTTTTAAAGAAAACAAAGGAAAATTCAGAGCTTATAAAAATGTCTGAAATTTTATTGAACAAATGCGAAGAGTATACTTACTTTAGTGTTTCGAATATAGTGCCTGGCACATTCACCGAAGAGCATAATGGAGAAGTATATAAAATAACGATTTTAAAGAAGCATTTAGAAAGCAATTTCAACGTTTATTCAAATTATAGTGAAATTATTTATCCTATAATAACTGTTGTTACTATACGTGTAGAAAAAGATGGAAAGTATATTGAAGCACAGGTGGTGCCTCAACAATGGTGAGAAAAGGATTTAGTTTAATAGAAGTTTTGATTGTTATTACCATCATTTCAGTTTTGATGGGAATTGGATATGTGGGATTTGAGGTTGTATACAAAAATACGACGACAAATTCTAAGCTTTCTGGTATTACGCAAAATTTATTCTATTTGCTTGTAGATGCAAGAAGAGGTGCTGTTATTAAGAATAGAATTCATTGTATAAAGTTTGAAAATGGAAAATTTTCAAGCTTTGTTGATGAAGATTTGGATGGAATATCAGATGATGGTAAAAAATCTGAATTTTCTCTTGAAGATTCTATGGAAGTTTATCTAAATGGTAACAAAGTGGATAACTTCTTGATTTACACATACGATGGATTTTTTTTGAAAAATATAGGTGGATATTTAAATACAGATTATTCAAATTTGGAAATTGAGATAAAATTGGAAAGATCAAAGAAGATAATAATTGAGAATTCTTTACCAAAAATGGTGGAGTGATAATATGAGAAAAGGTTTTACCTTTGTTGAATTACTTATGTCGCTAATTATACTCACATTAACTTTTCAAATAGTATTTTCGGTAGTTTTTAACATAATGGAATCGTACAAGATTTCAAAAGTAAATATGCAGAATTTATACGCTGAAAGTTATGTCTCACTTTTGTACGATATTTTGGAAAATGAACTAAAATATGCTGGAAGTGGTGGAGAACTTTTAAAAAATTTGTATAAACCTAGTTATGTTTTAGGAAATGTTTCTAGTTATATTCAAAAAGGAGAAAAATATTCGGAAATAACAGATCACATATGGCTTGCAAACTCTATAGATGTAAAAGAAGATACAAATAAACTGGAATTTTACGTAACTTATGTTGTAACATACAAGAATTTTTTCGTAAGAAATGCAGACGGTACGTATTCTCCGTTGTTTAAGGGGTATGTTGGGGATTTTAGATGGGCGATAATAAAAAATAAATTATCGCCCTCTACAGAAGGTTATTTTACAAGATTTGTGAAGCTAGATGTTGAAAAAATATCGGGTCCAGATGAATTTCCTGGAATTGTGGGTCCTAAGGATACGTTTAAAATTGAAGAGATAAATCTTGCTGATCAAACGGAAAAGGTTGTGCTAGGTGACGAGGATAAGTATATCTATCCGTTGTCCAGAAATACACTTACTTCTGTAGAATTTTCAGGAAATCTTTTTAGGCAAATTAAAGTTGTGTTTGAAAAAAACACTGGAAAAATCTATATAGAAAAATTTTTCCCTATACTTGATTTAACAAAAAAAGTTTACAGACAGGATATACTGGAAAATGTGAAGAGTTTTGAAGTGTATGCCTTGTATTACCCTAATGGAGAAAAAAGACTTTCTGAAATAAAAAATCAAAGTTTTGATTTAAGCTCTATATACGCATTAAAATTTTTGGTGACGTGGTCTTCTCCATGGAAATTTGGCAGCAAAAATTTTGAAATTACAAAAACAAGAGTGATTTTACTTATTCCAAATTTGTGAGGGGAAAATATGAAAAAGGGATTTCTAAATATTTCGGTAGGTATAATTTTGATATTTTTTTCAGCAGTTTCAGCGCTTTTGTTATCTTACTTATCGAGAGATGCAATACATGTACAAGAAAAAGTACTTGAAAGTATTGATAATACGTACACAAAGATAATGTATGTTTCTGGGGCAAATATTTGGAAAAAGTTTTTAACGGAGAATGCGGCATTTTGGGATTATATTCAAAAAGAATCTGATCCTTACAAAAACACAAGTCTTGTTTTTAATACTAATTTTAAATATAATTTAAATTCAACTAGAGAGGTTGTTTATACGCTTGTTTCTACCACTACAACGTATGTGTACGTAGATAAATATATCAATGTAATTTTTGCGTTGAAAAAAGATGGAAAAATAATAGATCAAGGTATATCTTTTGACTTTGGCTGGCCTGGCATTTAAAGGTATTTTTTTATTTCACTTTTTAATAGTTTTGGTTTTTTTAAATGGATAACTTTAAAACCTAATCTTTTTCCCGTATTTATGTTTTCCAGCTTATCATCTATATACAAACATTTTGAAGGGTTTAGGTTGTACGTTTTGATTAGTATTTGGTAGATTTTTTCCTCTGGTTTAATAGATTTTACATGACTTGAAATTACAAGTCCATCAAAAAGTTTGAAAAAATCATATTTTTCGTATATGTATTTAAATGCGTTTTGACTGAAATTTGAAAGTATGTAAAGTCTGTAATTTTCTTTCAATTTATAAAGAATTTCTACGTTTTCAGTTATTGGGGTAAGTAATTCAAATACTTTATTTTTCATATGTAATATCTCATTTTTGTATTTTGGAAACATTTTTAATTTCTTTTCCCAAAGTGCGTTTTCATCTATTATCCCTTTGTCCATTAGGTTCCAATCTTCCGTATTAAAGACATTTTCCAATAAAAACTTTGTTGTTTGCATATCAAACACTTTTTCCATATATTTTTTAGGTTCCCAGTTTATTAATACTCTGCCTAAATCAAAGATGATGCTTTCAACCATTTTATCCCTCCATCATTTTCTTTAATAAACTCTATTAACCTTTTATACGTTGGATTAATTTCAAGAGTACTTGAATTTCCAATTAATATAAGTTTTCTCTTTGCCCTTGTAAGTGCTACGTTTAATCTTCTAAGATCACTTAAAAATCCTATTTCTTTTCTTTTGTTTGAGCGCACAAAAGAAATTATTATGACTTCTTTTTCGCGTCCTTGAAAACCATCAACTGTGTTGATATCGATATCTAAGTTGTAACTTCTAATTAATTCTACTTGGTCATCGTAAGGAGAAATAATACCAATCCAATTTTTATCTGCCCCTTCTTTTAGAAATTTTTCTACAATATGTTTAACAATTTGTGCTTCAAATTCGTTGAAGTATGAAGAAGAATCTTTTTTTTGTTTTTCAAAATGTTCAACATTTGAAGTGTCTATGAATATTAAAATGCTACTAGGATTTGTTATTATATCTTTTCCGCTAAAAGCAAGATCTTTTAGTGTTATATTTTTTACATGTGAAATTAAAATGTTGTTGTAAAACTCTCTGTTTGGAAATTCCATTAATTTTTCGTTCATTCTATATTGGATTTTTAGTACCTCACTTCTTTTTGGATATTTTTCAATCAATTTCTCAAAGAGTGTTATAGAAAGTTCTTTTGCCTTATTTGAGAGAATAGTTGGTGGAAGTTGTTTGTGGTCTCCAGCAAGTATAAATTTTTCACCTTTGGATAGGGGAATCAATATACTTGGAATTGTAGATTGTGTAGCTTCATCAACTACAACCACATCAAAATTGTATTTGTCCAATATGTAAGAAGAGGAGTTTGTGGAAAAAACAACTTGAGAGTTTTCGATTATTTCATTTGCTATTTCCTCCTCTACTTTTGAAATTTTTTCTTTGATTTCTTCTATTTTGTTGTTTAGCTTTATCCATTCCGCCATGTCTTTAATTACTTTTAGAGGTATTCCCCGCTGTGTTTTGTTGTTTTTTGCAAGTTTTAATATTTGATTATCATTTAGTCCCCTTTTCCATTTTGGTATGGGTTTTTGAAATGTTTCTCTTTTTTCAAGTAGCTTTTCAAATTCATATTTTAATTTTTCTATATTTTTATATCTTTCGTGTGTTTGAATTTGAAAGATTAGAGATGATTTCTTTAAATTTTTGGAAATTCTTGAAGGATGTCCCAGTCTTACATGTGAAACCTTATTTTCCAATCTTTCTATTAAATTATCCACTGCCAGATTACTATCCGCAGTTACCAATACTTTTTTTCCTCTTTTTACTTCTTGTATGATATATTCAACTAAGGTTCTTGTTTTTCCTGTGCCAAAAGGTCCATGGATTAAGAAAAAATCCTTGCTTCTTAAAGCTTTTGAAATTGTAAGTTTTTGAAATTTGTTTAATTTTTTATCTACTTCTTTGAATTTTTCTATGCCATTATCGGAAAGTATTCTAGTTTCTAGTATGTATGTCAATACTTTTTTTCCGTTCTTGTTTAAATTTTCCAAATTTTCGATTTGTCTTTTGTATGTTATGTCACTTGCGTATAAATCAAGTCTTACCTTTTTAAAACTTTTTGGAAGCAAGTTATTTGTTGATATAGTTATAAACCTTGTGCCTTTTTCCACGACTATACCCTTTATGTCACTTTTTGTTGGATCATTTTTACTTATTATTACCTCGTCTCCAACGGATATTTCTGTGTCTATGACTTTTTTTCTACCGAATTTTATAAGGTACATACCTAGTTCTTCTCCAATTATTTTTGGGGTGAGGTCTAAAACGGCACGCCCTTTTTTTTCTCTTTGTGGTCCAGTTAGATTTTTCATTTCCCATTCCATTATTTTTACTTCTTCATTTCTTTCGAATTCAACAAGTTGTATTAATCTTTTGATGTATTTATCCAATTTAAATCACCTCAAATAGATTATATCATTGTTTTTTAGTGATATAATATACTAATAATATGTGAAGGAGGTATTTAAGCAATGAGATCGAAGATTATTACTTTTTTATTAATATTTTCCGCTATGGTATTTTCATTTGTTAATTTTAAGGGAATGACGCCATTTGTGGAAAATGAGAAATTTGTATTATCGAATGAAAATGTGGTGGCATCTATTGGAAATGATGGGCTTCTTGAAAATTTGGCATTAAAGGAAACAATGTTTGATGCAATATACAACATGTATTTTACACTCGATAAATCTAAAGTATCTTTTAAAAAAATAGAAGTGGTAAGTAATGAAAAGATAGTGGCATATGGAACAAACGGTACAAAAGATGTACGTGTTGAGTATGTGTTAACTCAAAATGGATTACACGTTAGTGTCTTTTCAGAAGAAGCAAAAGAGTTAAGAATGTTTTTCAAAGAAAGTGACTTGGATCCTATCTTTTTTAAGGAAAAAAATTATACTTTTATTCAGTGTAGGCATGTAGCATATGGTGTGATTTTTCCAAATGCGTTATCTATGTACAGAATAGGTGCTTTGATGTTTATGTCAAGAAAACCAGTGTTTGTAGGTAATTATTCAAAATTTGAATTTGATATTGTTGTTGATTGGGATGTACATAGTTTAAGGGAAAAATTTGGATTATTAGAATATCAAGATAAGTATGTGGTTTTGGATACGGAAAATAAACCTGTTGGAAATGTAACGGTGGTATTGTTAAAGGGGGATAAACCAGTAGATGTTTCAACCAGTAATTTTAAAGGGGAAATTTATTTTTCCGGTGTTGGAGATAATTTTAAATTGTTAAACGAGGATTTAAAAATAAAGATTTTTTCAAATGGTAAGATAGTACTCAATTTGCCAAAAAAGATTAGATTTTTATGGCAACCGTATCTTACTGGACTTTCAACGGATAATGTGTATGTGACATTCAAAGTTAATAGACCTAGCACGGCGGTATTGTTTATAAACGGTAAAAAAATAGAAGACAATCTTTATGATACATTTCATATGGTTAAGATAGATGATTTAAGTTTATCAACTAATTATGAAGGTGAAGTTGTTGTAGGTCGTTTAAAGGAGAAAATATCCTTTAAGACGGCAGGAGACAAAAAATACAAATTTTTAGTTTATGGCGATACTAGGACAAATACAGATTGGCATGAGATTATTTGCAATGAGATGTCGAAAGAAAATGCCCTTTTTGTGCTTCATACAGGAGATCTTGTAGAAAGTGGTCCTCAATTATTCGAGTGGGGATTGTTTTTTAATACGGGACATTCTCTTTTTTCAACAACCCCTATTATGCCTGTAATAGGAAATCACGAGCATAATGCCGTATACTATTATCAGGCTTTTATGCCACCAAAAATGGGAGGAGGAGATTTTCTTAAACAGTGGTATTCTTTTGACATGGGGGATGTGCACTATATTGTGCTTGATAGTGATGTTCAAGAGAATACTACTTTGGGTTTTTATCAAACTCAATGGTTAGAGAAAGATTTAAAAAAGACGAAAAAAGCTTATGTAATTGTATTATTTCACCATCCTTTCTTTTCAAATGTAAAAGGAAGGGGTCAAGAGTTTAGAGAGAAATGGCATGAACTTTTTGTGAAGTATAAAGTTTCTGCGGTTTTTAACGGACATATCCACCATTATGAGCGTTTTTTCAAGGATGGTGTAATGTATGTAACAACTGGCGGAGGTGGAGCTCCTTTTGGATATGGATTATATTCCAGTGATGTCTCTTATTTACCATTTTCCAAAGCCGCTGCAGCAGGTTATTTACATTATGTTGTAGGTAGTGTAAAAGATGGTAGTATCCATTTTGTTGTAAAAGCGGTTGGAAGGGAAGAAAATCACAAACTTTCAAAAGTATATGAAATTCTCGATGAGTTTGATATTTATCCCAGAGATTTAGAAAATTGATTAGGTCCCCGTACGGGGACCTATTTTTTTGAGCATTGCTATATAAAAATGTGTATAATGTTATTTTTTACGCTTTATTATTTTTACGTAAAATTAATTGAATTTATACAAGATAGAAAAAAAATAAAACACATGATAACATTAGAATGAAAAGTCTTAAAAAAAGGAGGTTCTAGTATGAGAATAGTTTGTTGGGGATTAGGTGCTATGGGAAGTGGAGTAGCAAAAAACATAGTTGAAAGTGATTTTATGAACTTGGTAGGAGCAATAGATTTTAACCATGCGGGAAAAGATGTTGGAGAAGTCTTAAATATGGAAAAGTTAGGTGTTGAGATTTCAAAAGAGAAAGAGATTATAGAAAGGACAAATCCTGATTTAGTTGTTATTGCCACATCTTCTTTTGTCAAAGATGTACTTCCGCAAATAGAATATGCAGTGAAAAACCACTGTAATGTTATTACAATAGCAGAGGAGATGGCTTTTCCATTTGATTCACACCCGGAGGAATCGTTATACATGGATAGTCTTGCAAAAAGATATGGGGTTTCCATCTTAGGTACAGGGGTAAATCCCGGTTTTGTACTTGATACTTTGATACTTTCCTTAACAGGTGTTTGTAATAGGGTGGATAAAATTATTGCAAGAAGAATAAATGATCTTTCTCCTTTTGGAAAAACAGTTATGGAAACACAAGGTGTTGGAACTACGCCAGAGGAATTTGAAGAAGGATTAAAGACGGGAAAAATAGTTGGACACATTGGATTTCCACAAAGTATTATGATGATAGCAAGGGCGTTGGGATGGAATATAACAAAGATCGAAGAAGAGAGAAAGCCGATAATTTCAAATGTTCATAGAGAAACTCCTGTTGTAAAGGTGGAACCTGGTATGGTGGCAGGTTGTAATCACTCTGCAAAGGCTTATATAGGTGATAGGGTAGTTATTGAAATGCAACACCCTCAACAGATACATCCACATCTTGAAGGGGTGGAAACAGGAGATTATATAGAAATATACGGAGATCCAGACATAAAACTTGCTATAAAGCCGGAAATACCAGGTGGTAAGGCTACAATAGCAATAGCAACGAATATGATTCCTATAGTAATTGATGCAACACCTGGGTTAAAGACTATGGCGGATTTACCTGTACCAAGGTCTATCCTTTCAACAAAATGAGGTGATTTTTATGCATGCAAAAAAAGGTGATTGGGTTCAAATTCAACAGATACTTTTAAAACCAGAGGAAAGAACCGCACCACTGCCAGAAGATACCCAAAAGGTTCCCTTAATGATGAGGATAAAAGGGTTTTTGATTAATGAAACTGCAGAAATTGGACAGGAAGTTGAGATAAAGACATTAACGGGAAGACTTGTAAAGGGGGAACTAGTTGCAATTAATCCAAAATATGAACATGATTTTGGAGAACCTGTTCCAGAACTTATCACAGTAGGATTGGAACTTAGAAAGATTTTAGAAGGTGATAATAATGTCTGATTTATCGTACAATGCAGTTATGTCTAGAAAAAATGAGATTATGAAAAGAGCGGTAGGTATAGATTACGAAAAATTTATAATATCAGATATTGTTTTTGACTATGAAAAAATGATGCAGGAGGTAGGATATAGTTTAGAAAAAGTCAGGGAGATTCAACAAGAAACAGGGGTTGGGAACACACCATTAGTAGAGTTAAAACAAATTAATAGGCTTATAAAAAAGATTGCTCCAAAGGGTAAAGGTGCACGGATTTTTATAAAAGATGAAGCTACAAATCCTTCTGGAAGTTACAAGGATAGAAGGGCGTCTGTGAGTGTATATCATGCACAAAAACATGGATATAAAGGAGTAATTGCCGCAACTAGTGGAAATTATGGAGCGGCAGTTGCATCACAAGCAGCAAAACGTGGTTTAAAATGTATAATTGTACAAGAATGTTATGACAGTAAATGGATTGGACAACCAGAAATTTTAGAAAAAGCCAGGGCATGTGAAGCATATGGAGCAGAAGTAGTCCAATTAACAGTAGGTCCAGAACTTTTTTATTATACATTAGTTTTACTTGAAAAAACGGGATTTTTTAACGCTTCTTTGTACACACCATATGCAATAGCAGGAGTTGAAACCTTAGGCTATGAGATAGCCAAGCAAACAAAAGAGCTTGTAGGAAAATATCCGGATGCCGTGGTGATTACCCATGCAGGTGGAGGAATTTTAACTGGAACTGCAAGAGGATTGAAAAAAGCAGGAGCTGTAGAAACACAAGTGGTTGCAGCGAGTGTTAATTTGAAAGGACTTCACATGGCAAGTGATAACGATTTTAATAAAAAGTATTTTACTACGGGTCATACGGGTTTTGGATTACCTTTTGCTACCTTCCCCGATAGATCAGATGTACCAAAAAATGCAGCACGTGCTTTAAGATATATGGATAAATACTTACTTGTTTCCCAAGGAGAGGTTTTTTATATAACAGAAATGCTTGCGCAACTTGAAGGTATGCAAAGAGGACCTGCTGGTAACACTTCGCTTGCTGCGGCATTTGCACTTGCACTTGAAATGGATGAGGATAAAGTAATTGTGGTTAATGAAACGGAATATACGGGTGCTGGAAAACTTCCATCTGCTCAGCTTACTTTTGCAAAAAAGATGGGAATGGAAATAAAAAGAGGAGATCCAATTAATGAGGACTTGCCTGGGAAAAGAATAGTTATTCCAGAGCATCCTTCGCAGATAGGATATATCGAGCTTAACATGGATAATGTAAGAAAAAGTTATGTAAAAGAAGTGATGAAAAGGTATAACAAAAGAAAGTTTAGTGATGAGGAAATCAAATTTATGGCTGAGGATACAAAGACTACAGAAGAAAAAATAATGCAAATTGTTAAAGATTTACTTGGAGGTGAATAAGTTGAAGCCTAGAAAAGATGATTTTAAAGAAAGAAGTAAACATTTACAAAAGATGACCGAAGAAGAACTTAATCAGTACTTTTGGCATCTTGTTGAAAAAGTTGTTGATCCTCTAATAGAGCTTGCAGAAACACATACTTCTCCTTCTGTGGAAAGATCAGTACTTCTTAGAATGGGATTTAATAGTTTGGAAGCTTCAAAAATTGTAGATTTAGTTTTTCAGAGAAATTTGTTGGGAAAGGGCGCAGGTCACATTGTTTGGAGAATAGCTAAAGAGAAAAATATGGATATTTTAGATGCAGGAAGGGCACTTATAGAAGGGAAGTATTGGGAAGATGTGGATAGGATATTTAAAGGGGTGAATAATGATGCTTGATCCAAAAAAACCTATAGATATAGATGAAATATTGAAAGATTTGGATAAATATAGGCCAAAGAGAAAAGGGTGGGTGTGGAGAAAAAGACTTCCTGAAGGTACGAAAATAGGAGATTACAAGTACTACCAAGTTAGCGAAGACTTGAAAAATTCTATTCCTCTTCCCGCTGCACACTATTTTGGAAGTATAGATCCACAACCTGAGGTTGTAATTACTTCGGAAATTGCCTCTGGAAGGTTTGAAGATGATATCAGAAGAATGAGAATGGCCGCTTGGCATGGAGCAGACCATATTATGGTTATAAGGACTTTGGGACAATCGCATTACGATGGACTTATTGAAGGTACACCAGAAGGTATAGGTGGTATTCCCATTACAAGAAAACAACTTAGAGCTACAAGAAAAGCCTTAGATTTGATAGAAGAAGAGGTAGGAAGACCTATAAACTTTCACAGTTATGTGTCGGGGGTTGCTGGACCTGAAATTGCCGTTTTGTTTGCAGAAGAAGGGGTAAATGGAGCGCACCAGGATCCTCAATATAATGTTTTGTATAGGGGAATTAACCCTATTCGTTCATTTGTAGATGCTGCCGTTGCAAAGAAAATTATGGCTTCTGTTAACATGTTACAGATTGACGGTGCACACAATGCCAATGCCTCTGCAAAGCTTGCATGGACAGTTATGCCTGAACTTTTAGTACAGCATGGAATTAATTGTATGTATTCTTTAAAAGCAGGAATGAAGAAAGAATATATTGCACTTTCTACAGTACCACCTGTTGTAGCACCAATGCCCGAGTTTAGGTATAACCTTCCTTATGCAGTGGCTTTAAGAGAATTATTTGATGGATTTAAATTTAGAGCTCAAATGAATACAAGATATATAGAATCCGATTTATTTGATGCGACAAGGATACATGTGCTTAATACATTGATTTCAAGACTAACCTCTGCTGATCTACAATCAACTATTACTCCAGATGAAGGTAGAAATGTGCCGTGGCATGTAAACTCAATACGTGGAGTAGAAACGGCAAAGCACACCTTAGTAGCATTAGATGGAATGAAGCAGTATGTGAAAATAGACGAAAAGAAAATTAGGGAAAGGGTCAGAGAACTTAAAATGCGTGCAATTTTAATGCTTGAAGAAATATTGGATATGGGAGGATATTTCGAAGCGTTAGAAGCAGGGATGTTTGTTGATAATGGATATTATCCAGAGAGAATAGGAGATGGAATTGCAAGGAAGAAAGATGGCGAGATAGCTGCAGGTACAGTAGTACCAAGAGAAGCAGATTACATGGCGCCAGTTTGCGAGCATTTTGGTTACAACAATTTACCAAAAGATATAGAAAAGCCATGTGATTTAATTGGTGGATGTACTTTACATAATCCAGATAAAATACAATTTATAGACGAATTAGATGAAAGTGATAATGTTAATGTTAGACTTGAGAAGATAAGGGATATGAGGAAAAGAAAGGTTATTAAACCTGAGGTTGAGTGGTTTTCAGATGGTTGGATCCAAATGGATATGACATTTGCACTACCTAAAGAACTTGCAGAAGCTGCTGCTATAGCGTTGTGTGAAAAATTAGGGCTTGAGGAACCAACGATTATTCATAAGACAATATTACATCCATCTGAAGGAACATATATTGAAGTGAAAGCAAAGGTGCCATTTGAAATTGAAATTGATAAATTGGAACTTCCAAAAAAACCTGAAACTTTGCCTGAAGAAGAGATATTCGAATATGTAAAGAACAATCCTATACACGTAGTTGCCGGTACAGTGGGGAATGATGAGCATTCTGTTGGATTAAGGGAAATATTGGATATTAAACATGGAGGAATTGAAAAGTATGGTATAAAATATACGTATCTTGGGACAAGTGTTCCACCCGAAAAGCTCATAGATGCAGCTATTGAGACTGGAGCAAAGGCAATACTTGCATCTATGATTATAACCCACAATGATGTGCACGTACAAAATATGAAGAAAATCCACGAATTAGCTATTGAAAAAGGTATAAGGAATAAGGTTATAATTATTGCAGGTGGGACACAAATTAACAATGATTTGGCAATTGAAAATGGTATGGATGCAGGATTTGGTCGGGGAACAAAAGGAATACATGTTGCTTCATTTATAGTAAAAAAATTAAAGGAGAAAGAATCTAAATAAAAGTCCCGGTTTTCCGGGACTTTTTTCTTTTGAAAGTGGTATAATATTTTTGAGGTGATAATATATGAGATTTGTAGATACGCATGCGCATTTACATATGAAACACTTTGATAAAGATAGAAAAGAAATAATAGAAAAGTTAAATGATTTTCCGTTTTTGGTTAATGTTGCCACTAATATTGAAGATAGCTATTTATCTTTATCTCTTGCAAAAAACTATGAAAAAATTTACGCTACAGTAGGTGTTCATCCACATGATAGTAAAGATGTGAGTAAAGATTATCTTGGGGTTTTGGAAAAGTTAGCAAAAGACGAAAAGGTAGTAGCCATCGGAGAAATAGGATTGGATTATTATAGAAATATTTCACCTTTTGAGATTCAACAAAAAGTTTTTACTGAGCAACTTATTTTGGCAAAGGAGTTAAATTTACCAGTTGTTGTGCATATTAGGGATGCATATAAGGATGCGTATAATATAATTGAAATGATAGGACATTTTAATGGGGTAATACATGCATTTAGTGGTGATAAGGAATATGCGTTGAAGTTTGTAAAATTGGGATTTTTTTTGGGAATAGGGGGACCTGTAACGTATAAAAAGAACGAAAATTTAAGAGATGTGATCAGATTTGTGGGAGAAGAAAATATTGTTTCAGAAACTGATTGTCCATACCTTCCACCACAGCCGTTTAGGGGAAAGAGAAATGAACCGGGGTATGTAAGATTTGTTGTGGAGGAAATTAACAGGGTTTTGGGGGAAGATGTTTCAGAAACTCTTGTGAAAAATGCGGCAGAATTATTTGAGGTGAAATTGTGATACATGCAATATTCGGGGTTTTAGAAAAGATAGAAAACGGAAAGATTTATTTAAATGTAAACGATTTAGTCTACGAAGTTATTGTAGGGGATCCTGGAGTCTTTGAAGAATATTTAAGTCAAAAAATTAAAGTTTTTACCAAGATGATAGTAAATGATGATGGAATAAATTTATATGGATTTTTAGATGTTTTGAAATTGAAATTGTTTGAAAAGCTATTGTTAGTTAATAAGCTTGGACCTAAGACGGCGTTAAAGATAATAACTTCTAATGATGTATCATACATTGTAAGTGCAATTGTCAATGAAGATGTAAAAGCATTGTCCATGCTTCCAGGGATAGGGCCAAAGACTGCAGAAAGAATTATTTTGGAATTGAAGGATTCAATGAAGGAATTTGATTTAACAATGAGTAAAAAAGATAAAAAGGTGATTGAGGCGATAGAAGCGTTGGTTACCTTGGGATTTAGTAGAATTCAATCTAAAAAGGCTGTTAATAGAGTTTTAGAAAAGGATGATACTTTAGATGATGTAATAAAAAAAGCGCTTAAATTTTTAAGCAGGTGAAAAAATGAAAGTTTCGGCGATCTCAAACCCTATGTTGGGTTACAAACTTGACTTAGGAGAACCAGGACTTTCACATGGTGCGCCTGCAAGTAGAAGTGTATTAAGGGTTTTAAATCAGGAGCTGAGTAATTATTTTGCTTTTAAGAGAAAAGCCGAAAAAGAAGGCGGGTACATAATTTCTGGAGGAATTTATCTTGACATTAGAAAACGTGGTTCTTTTTTAGCTGCAGTTGCGGGAAAGACAAAGGTTTGGATGTACATTCCAGGTCGTAAAAGTGAAGAGAAAAGTACACCAGTTGATACAAAACACATAAGTGATAAAATAAGGCAAATTGAGATGAAATTGAAACTTGAGCAAGACCCTGTAAAAAGAGAGGAATTAAAAAGACAAATTTTGTTATTGGAAATTGCCAAAAATGCTTTGGCATTTGGGATGTCTGTTCCAAAGTATTTGTTAGGGATTTTGTTTGATCAAACTGCTTAAAGGGGGCTTTTTATGAGACTTTCCGAAATAATTGAGAAAATAGGTGCTAGAGAGGTTTTTTTGAGAGATGATTGTGAAATCCTTCACGCATATACAGGGGACTTACTGAGCATGGTCATGAAAAATGCAGAGAGTAGTTCTATATGGATTACCGTTCAAAATCATTTGAATATAATTGCTGTAGCGGCTATGACTGGAATCAAAGCAATAGTGCTTTGTGAGAATTTAGACTTTTCAGATGAAGTCATAGAAAAAGCAAAAGAAGAAAATGTATGTCTTTTAAAGGTGTCTGATAATGCATTTGTTGTTTCGGGAAAGGTATATGCATTGGGGATAAGATGAAGTGTGATTTACACATTCATACGTGTTTATCTCCCTGTGCGGATATTACAATGGTTCCAGGTGAGGTATTAAAAAGGGCACCAGATGTTGTGGCTATTTGTGATCATAACATTGGGGGAAATGTGAAAAGTTTTAGAAGTGTTTTTCAAAGATGTGGTAAGTTAGTTGTACCTGGAATTGAGGTCCAGACGATAGAGGATGTACACATTTTAGGTTATTTTTTTGACATTTCTTCTTTAGAAACCTTTTCTTTGATAGTAAAAAAACATCTGCCAAAAGTTAATTATGATCCGGAACGCTTTGGATATCAGTTATATGTAAATGAAAAGGATGAGTTTACAGGCGTTGAAGAAACACCATTGGGTTTTCCTACCGATTTGTCTTTAGAAAAAGTAGTTTCCCTTATTTTAAAGTTTGAAGGAATACCCGTATATGCGCATATAGGAAGAAAATTTGGAATTCTGCACCAATTGGGTGTATTTCCACGTTTATCGGTGAATATTTGTGAAGTTACAAATAAAGAAGAACTGGATATAGCACGTAAGAATGGGTTTGTAGCCATATCTTCTTCTGATGCCCATTTTTTAGAGCAGATTGGTGAAAGATATAGTATAATAGATTGTGAAATAAAAACGGTAAAATCTGTATTACTTTCTATTGTTGAAGGCAAGGTGAAAACGATATGGGACTTTTGACTATAGCGGATCATGTTTTGGATATAGCCGAAAATTCTGTGAAAGCAGGTTCAAAAAATATAGTGTTAGAAATATTTGAAACGGATAGGGAATTTACCTTTGAGGTAAGAGACGATGGACCTGGTATTAAAGATTTAGATAGAGTTTTTGATCCTTTTTACACATCGAGGGATAAAAAAATAAGAAGGTTTGGTCTGGGACTTCCATTTTTAAAACAAGCGGTTGAAATGACAGGGGGAACTTTAGATGTACAGACAAAAATAGGTGTAGGTACAAAAGTAAGGGCTACTTTTATGAAGAAACATATAGACTGTCAACCTGTAGGAGATTTAATTTCCGTATTTTTATCACTTTTAATGAACAAAAATGTAAATTTCCGAATCAAAAGATGCAGAAATGAAGAGTGTTATGAAATAAGTTCAGAAGTTGTAAAAAAGTACTTAGGAGAACTAGATTCTCCAATTAAAATAAATATTTTAAAGGAAATGATCAAAGAATTAGAATACAAGGAGGAATAAGCATGCGAAAGTTTTTTGTCCTTTTCTTTTTGGGAATCTTTTTATTTTCATTTGCAACTGTACTTGAGAAGGTAACTATTAATGGGTTGAACCTACTCAATGAGAAAGATTTGGAGTTTGCATATTCTCAATATTTGGGAAAAGATATTAACGATTATGCAATTTTAGATATTGTAAAATCCTTAAAATCCACGGGTTATTTTTCAAGTGTTGAATGGTCGAAAATTGAAGGAAAAGGTTTAGAATTAGTCATAGATGTGGTAGAAAATAAAAAGGTGGAAAAAATAGATTTATCGGTAGAAGGAGTTGGATTAATTTCTAAAGAAACTTTGGCTGCGTCTATTACTTTAAAGGAAGATAAGCCATTTAGTTTTGTAAAATTTAGGGAAAGTATTTTAAATATCTCAAAAAAGTACGAAGATGAAGGTTATGTTGTTTCGAATGTTTTTTCAAAAAATAAAGAGCAGGCTTTTATTTATGTTTCTGGAAGTGTTAACGCAACAAGTGTGACTTTTAAAGTAACTGAATATGCATTATATGAAGTGGAATTTTCCGGTGAAACGGAAAATATAGAAGATATTTTGACCAAAATAAAGGAAAATTCAAAATTAAAAGAATATAAAAGTTATTTATCAAAAAATTGGTTTTTACGTTTATTTGACGATGAAAAATCTTATTATCCAAAGATGTCTGATTTGCAAAGAATATTTCAAGAGTTTGGAAAGTATGTGTATTTTTCACCATACTCAAAAATACAAATTTTAAATGTGGAAAGTGAAAAACCATCAAAAAAGTTGAAAATTATCGTTGTGCAGAATAGACTTATAAAAAATTCGTTATTTTTTGAGAGTGTGGAAGTAGAAGGAAATACCTTATATGATTTTCCAGAAATAACTGCGTCTGGCACACTGACGAATAATGATTTGTTAGATATTTTACAAGAAGTAAAAGATTGGTATGAGAAAAATGAATACATAGTAAATGTTCAACCAAAAATAAAGGATAACAAATTTATTGTTAGTGTAACTGAATACAAATTTGGAGATGTGAAGATTGAAGGTCTAACAAGAACAAAGAAATACACTTTTGATGATTTAATTTCCATTGTACCTGGAGATTTTGCAAATAAAGATGAACTTAGAAAAACATATGTTGAGATTTATAAAACACAATTTTTTGATAATATAGATTTTGATATTACACCTGTTTCAACTGATGTTTTAGATGTAAAGTTGAAATTAGAAGAGAAAACAAAAAGATTTAACTTTATAGGAGGAGGGGCATGGGGACCTCCTGGTGATGGAAAACCGTGGTATGAAGGATTTGCAGCGCAAGTTCAATTAAAGACTATTAATCCGTTTGGATTTGGACAAAATATTGGTTTGAATCTTTCTTTGGGATTGGAAAATAAAGTAGTGGGGCTTGAGTATTCAATAAGAAAGCCATTTGGAAGACCGTTAATTTTTGGTACGAAATTAAATTATTCTTATTCAACTGATGATGCAACTATAACTAATAACGTGGGATTTAGTATATCTCTCAGTACTTTGAAGATAAACAACAATTCATATATCTTTGGGGCTGGTGTAGATTACAAGACTACTGTTTCTACTCAAGTTAGTGAAGAATATTTGGGAGGAAACGTATTAGGTGGATATATATTTGAAACACTCGATGATTTAATAATTCCAACGGAAGGAATTTATCTAAACTTTACAGGGCAAAAATACTTTAAGGTTATGGGAAATGCACCTGTTGCGTATAAATTTCAAGAGGAAGCATCTATTCATATACCATTTGGAAAGTTTTCGATAGCCTCTCGTTTATATGCTTCTCAACTTTTACAGGAAGAAGGCAACAAAATATACAATTATTTGTCTGGATTAAACAGTCTTAGAGGAGCAACACTTGAAGGGAATATGGCATTTCTCTTAAACAATGATTTAAGATATGTAGATAAAAAG
Organism: Thermosipho sp. 1070; assembly: GCF_001682135.1. Classification (NCBI taxonomy): domain Bacteria; kingdom Thermotogati; phylum Thermotogota; class Thermotogae; order Thermotogales; family Fervidobacteriaceae; genus Thermosipho; species Thermosipho sp. 1070. The sequence goes on from NZ_CP007121.1 coordinate 1,073,744, forward strand.
AGTAATTATCCATTTTACTTTTCGTTATTTGGTGATGTGGCGTATGTGGGTGATACTTACACATTTGATAGGATAGATTGGTCTATAGGAGTAGAACTTGGTTTAAATGTTCCAATGTTGGGGTTAATAAGAGTAGGTGAAGCGTATTATAACGATAAGTGGAATTTCTTCTTTTTAATGGGAAAAACATTTTAAAGGAGAGGATTTAATTGGAAATTGTTGTTGAAAGTATTGTAAAGGATGGAGAAAAAATATACGCTGTTTCTTCAAATAGTCCGTTTTATGTGGATTTTAAGGGAGGACAACTTGGGGATAGAGGGTACATAGGTGATGCCAAGGTTTTAGGTGTGTTTGAAAAAGATAGGAAGATATATCATAGAATAGATAAAGAGATAAAACAAGGAATCTTGGAGGTTTTTATAGATGAAAAACATAGGGGATTTGTAAGGGCACACCATACAGCACAACATATTTTATCTGCTTCACTCCATGAAATTGCAGATATAAATACGGTGGGATTTAGAATGGGATTTGAGTATACCACTATAGATTTAGATGTACCCTTTATTGAAGATAATGTATTACAAGAGGCCGAAATACTGTCAAATGAAATCGTGAGAAAATGTTATAATGTAGAGGAAATTTGGGTTAAAAGATTTGAACTTGATAAATTTAATCTTAGAAGGGCTGTTAGTGATAAAGTGAAAGGTGATATAAGGATAATAAAGATTGAAGATTTTGATTATTCACCATGTGGCGGTTTTCATGTGAAGAATACAGGAGAGATTGGAATAATAAAGATATTGAGAAAAGAAAAGGTTAAGGGAAACCTCACAAGGGTTTATTTTGTTGCTTCTAGTTTAGCTTTAAGTTATTTTCAAAAGTATAATAAGATTTTAGGCGGGATTTCAAAGAGTTTAACTAGTTCTGTATTTGAGCTTGAGGAAAAAGTTTCAAAAACGTTGGAAGATTTAAAAATGTATGCATCTAAAGTTGAAAGACTTTCTCAAGAATTGGCAAAGTATAAGATAAGAGAAATTAAAAGTGTTGGTGATGTGTACTATTTAGAAGGTGAAAAGGAAATATTAAGATATATTCCAAAATTTTTTGACAAGAAAGATGCTCTTTTAATTCTATTTGATGGTAAAAGTTATAGTTTTACATCAACTGGAAAGTACAACGTCGGTGAAATTATAATGAAATTAAAAGAAATATATGGTGGTACAGGAGGCGGGGGAAGAAATAAAGGGAATTATATTAGCAATATAGGGTTTAATAGATTGTTGGAGGTGATAGAATGAAAAAAATTTTGGTTTTAGTTGTGGTATTGTTTGTATTTTTAGCTTTTTCGAATATTTTCCAATTTTTACCTGAAAAATTTGATTCGTTGTTTTATGTACCAGATTTAACACAATTTTACAATGCTTTAAAAAAGACAAATACTGGAGATGTATTTATAAATCAAATAGGTCTTGAACAGATGGTTTTGGGTATTTTGGAGCAGCAGCTAATGATGCAAAATTACACCTTAGATGATTTGGATTTATTTAAGGAATTGTTAGTTGCCTCAACTGTTGATGGAAAGGCAGTTATAGCTATTGGACCTTCTAAAGACCCACAAAAAATAAAGGAAATTTTTGAAGCGTTCTCAGGAATGCAATTTCCGTCTGAGGTCTTGGTTAAGGATGGTTATTTTGTATTTTCAAATTTACCGTTTGGCGGAAAGCTACCTAACAAGGTTAAAGAAAATATAGAAAAAGGCTATTTGGCAGTAAGTTATGTAAATACTAATGAGGATTTAAAAGTAGAAGGGTATGGTTATGCAAGACTAGAGGGAAATACATTTAGACTTTACAATGAAATTGTTCCCAAAGACCAAGAAACTAAAGATTTTATTTTAGATTTGGAAAAACAACAAGGAAAGGATATTTTAAGTGATAATAAAATAGGAGGAGATTTGTTTATATTTTTGAACAGAAAGATTCCAAAATCTTTGTTGAAGCTTTTAACAGACGTTACAGAAGAGATAAATGTTGATTTAAACAAATTTTTGGAAGATTTTAGTGGTACGGCTTACATATCTGCTAACATATCCGATTTTATATTAAACGCTCTTTCTGGTATGCAGCAATCAACTGTACCTTTCTATGGTGTGGTATATTATAGTGGATTGAATTGGGATGATTTAGAAGGAATAAGCAAATTTGAGATAATAAATGGTAAAAAATATGGGGTTGAAGTTACCAAAGAGGGTACACCTGTTGTGTATGTGAATTTGGAAAGTGACAAGATGACATTATATGGGATAAGCCCTGATCAATATACACCAGGTGATAGAACATTTATTGAACAAAATTACAGTGATGATTATTTCTTTGGAGTGTTATTAAATTTAAGTCCTACTATATTTAATTTCATAGGTGTAGACACAGAGGCCTATTTGAAGATACAAGTTTACGCAAAAGATGGAAAAATATTTGCAAAATCCGTTTTAAAGTGAAAAAAGATTAATTGAAATCCAGGTAATCACTGTTACCTGGATTTTTTTATGTGATATAATATATAGTTGAATTAAATTAAAGTGATGAGGTGATCCCGTTGAACAAATTCAAGAAACTAACTATAGAGGATGTACTTAAAGGAGAAGAAGATTATGTAGGAGAATCTTTAAAGGTTATAAGAAAAGAAGATGGAGATATTAACGCATTTATTACAGTTGTAGAACAGTCAAGTGGTAAGATTCCCATTGCTGTTAAAGACAATATTGTAACAAAGAGTATAAGGACCACTTGTGCCTCTAAGATTTTAAGAGATTTTATTCCGCCATTTGATGCAACAGTTGTAGAAAAGTTAAAAAAGAATAATTTTGCAATAGTTGGTAAGACAAATTTAGATGAATTTGCCATGGGGACGGGAACGGAGTATTCTTCGTTTTTTGTTACAAAAAATCCTTGGGATAAAGAGAGAGTTGCAGGGGGGAGTAGTGGGGGATCTGCGGCAGCTGTCGCTAGTGGAGAGGTGGTTGCTGCTCTTGGAAGTGATACAGGTGGCTCGATACGGCAGCCTGCCGCATTTTGTGGTGTTATAGGTTTTAAGCCTACATATGGTTTGGTTTCAAGATATGGACTTGTGGCGTTTGCGTCTTCTTTAGATCAGATTGGTCCTATAACTAAAACCACAAAAGATGCCGCTTATTTGATGAATGTAATTTACGGAAAAGACGAAAGAGATGCAACAACGGTTGATAAAAAAATTGATTTTGAAGTATTATTAGAAAAGGATTTTTCAAAAGCTGTTGTAGCATATCCAGAGGAAGTCTTTGGTGAAGGTGTTGAAGAAGGAGTAAAAAAACAATTTGAAGAATTTATAAAATTTTTGGAAAAGAAAGGTGTAAAGGTTGAAAAGATTTCTTTTCCCGAGTTGAAATACTCTGTAGCAACGTATTACATAATAGCACCTGCTGAGGTAAGTTCTAATTTATCCAGGTTTGATGGGATTAGGTTTGGAACTAGAGCGGAGGAAAAAGGTCTGCTTGAAACTTATTTAAAAAGTAGGAAGCAACTTGGAGCAGAGGTTATAAGGAGGATAATGTTGGGAACTTTTACTTTAAGCGCTGCGTATTATGATGCGTATTTTGAAAAAGCGCAAAAGGTCAGAAGGTTGATTTCAAATATATTAAACAGTTTTTTGGAAAAGTATGATTTTATAATAACACCTACTTCTCCAATTACCGCTTTTAAAATAGGAGAAGTAAGGGATCCTTTGGTCTATTATATGATGGATATCTTTACCATTCCAGCTAATCTTGCAGGATTACCTGCCATAAGTATTCCATTTGGTTTTTCAGGCAATTTGCCGGTGGGAATGCAAATAATGGGTAAAAGGTTTGATGATCCAAAAGTATTGGGATTTGCAAACTTTATTGAAAGAGATGTTCCAGTTGTTTTCCCATGGGAGGCGAAAAAATGAGGTTTAAACCAGTAATTGGTCTTGAGATACACGTCCAGTTGAATACCAAGACAAAGGCGTTTTGTTCTTGTAGTGCGGATGTATTTGAATTAGAACCAAATACTGCAATTTGTCCAGTGTGTACAGGGCAACCAGGAGCATTGCCTGTGCCATCTAAGCAGATGTATGAATTTGGTATATTATTAGCTGCTGCGTTGAATTGTAAGATACATGAATATACAAAATTTGACAGAAAAAATTATTTTTATCCGGATCTTCCAAAGGGATATCAAATAACACAATATTTTTATCCACTTGCCACTGAAGGTTTTTTGGAATTAGATGGTAAAAAGATAAGAATAAACAGAATTCATTTGGAAGAAGATGCGGGAAAATTAATTCACTCTTCTGAGACTGTTACCCAGGCTGAAAGTTCTTTTGTTGATATGAATAGGTGTGGTGTACCTCTTGCAGAAATAGTAACTGAACCTGATATAGAATCACCAGAAGAAGCAAAGAAATTTTTAGAAAAATTGAGGCAGATATTAAGATATTTAGGTGTAAGTACAGGTGATATGGAAAAAGGTGCGCTGAGATGTGATGCCAATATTTCCGTAGTTGACTTGGAAAACAATGTCCAGAGCAATAAAGTAGAAGTAAAAAATATGAATTCTTTTAAATTTGTGGAAAAGGCATTAGAATACGAATTTGAAAGGATAAAGTCGCATCTTGAGAGGGGAGAAAATGTTTTAAAGGAAACACGAGGTTGGGATTTATCAACAAAAACAACTATTTCTATGAGGAGCAAAGAAGAAGCAAATGATTACAGATATTTTCCAGAACCAGATATACCTCCTGTTGTAATTTCAAGGGAAGAAATCAAGAAAATTGTGGAAAAGATGCCTGAGCTTCCAGATGAAAAATTAAATAGATTTAAGAAAGAATATACGTTATCAGATTATGAAGCAAAAATTTTAACTTCTTCCGTTAAACTTGCGGATTTCTTCGAAAGATGTGTAATTGAAACAAAGAATCCAAAAGAGACATCAAATTGGTTTTTAACAGAGCTTCTAAAATACACATCATCTGAAGATGATTTTGATACTTTGAAAATAAAACCTCATCATTTTAAAGAGTTGTTTGAGTTGATTGTTGATGGAAAGATTACGAGAAATATTGCAAAAGAAATCTTTAAAGAAGTTTTTGAAACGGGGAAAAGTCCAAGTAAAATAGTGGAAGAAAAGGGAATAGAGGTAATAGGTGATGAAACGTTAATTGAAGAGATGTTGAGAAAAATTATGGATGAAAACAAAGATAAAGTAGAGGCATACAAGAATGGTAAAAAAGGATTGATGGGATTTTTTGTGGGGCAGGTAATGAAACAAACAAAAGGAAAAGCAGATGCAAGGAAGGTAAATGAAATAGCAAAGAAACTGTTGGGAGATTGATAAAATGAAAAAATTTGTGTTGCTTTTTTTAGTGTTTTCAATAGCCATATTTTCAGGAGAATTTTTGATTTTTGATAATTCAATTATATTAAACTCTCCGCCTTTTTTTATGCAGCTGGGCGATAGTTTTGGAGTGGGATTTTCCTATTCTACTGAAACAAGATATTATACGGTAAAGGATGTAGGGTTTTTGAAGGTCAAAATTCCAAAAAGTAAAGAGGCATTTTCAGGTGCTTTTTTTGTGGGGAGTAATTTTGGAATTTACCTTTATGTTGAGAATGAAGTTTTGCAAATTCCCAATAGTTTTCAAAATTTGGAATTTTTTGTTTCAAAAGATTACGCATTTTATTCTTCTCTTTCAAAGTCTTTTTACGCAATAGGTCCTATTTCTTTAAACACGAGGAGTTTGTTTTTAAAAAAGGGATTTGATTTTGGCTATTCTATGAATAGGTATTTTTTCAAATACAAGGATTATTCCGGTTATTTTTTAAATTTAGCTGGAAGATATTTTTTGGGTTATTTATATCCTTTGGATAATTCTTTAGAACAAGGAATATTAGGGGGACTTGGTAGTAATTTTAAAGAGATTTATTTGGATGTAGGAATTAGAAAATTTTTTGATCTTGGTAAGATAAGGGGATTTGGATATGCGTACGTTTATTCTCCTACAAATGATATATTTAATTTTAACTATTTTACAGGATTTTACGTAATACAACCTTTGAAAGGAGAATTTGTTGTTTGGGATGGAAAAATCTCTATCAGATTTAATTGGTGATTTAGATAAAGTATCACTTTATATTCACATACCTTTTTGTAAAAAGAAATGTTATTATTGTGATTTTGTTAGTTATACAGAAGGTAGTGTGGAAAATTATATAGAAGCGTTGATAAAAGAAATAAGTTTGTATGAAAGTTTTTTGAAGAAGGGGATAAAGACTCTATATATTGGTGGGGGAACCCCGAGTTATATAAATGAGCATTATATTGAGAAGATTTTGTTCCACATAGATAGATATTTATTTTTAGAAGAATTTACTATAGAAGTTAATCCTGATTCTTTTGATAGGCAAAAGGCGCTTTTTTACAAATCTTTAGGTGTGAATAGGATTAGTTTGGGAATCCAGTCTTTTGACGATGAGGTATTAAAAAAGGCAGGAAGATCTCACGATAGTTATCAGGCATATAAGGCGTATAAAATTGCCAGCGAAATTTTTGACAATGTAAGCGTAGATTTTATAGTGGGTTTACCAGGGGAGAATTGGAGAAGCGTTGAAAAAATAGTGGAATTTGTAAGACTTGAGTATCCCGTTCATTTATCTTTGTACTTGTTAGAAATTCACGAAGGAACTTTTATTTCAAAGATTATAAAGAGAATATCTGAAGAGTCTTTTGAAAGATACGATGCCTTGTTGGATTTTTTTAAAAAAGAAGGATATGAAAGATACGAGATATCAAACTTTGCGTTAAATGAAAAGTATGGAAAACACAATTTAGTTTATTGGGCTAATGGTGATTACATAGGTTTAGGATTGGCTGCAGGTGGTCATTTAAAAAAATTTAGGTATAACAATGTTTCTGACTTTAAAAGTTATTTTTCAAAATTGCGTTTAGGAGAATATCCATATGGATACAATTCCGAGAATAATAATATCAGAGAAGTACTGGAAACTATATTTATGATGCTTAGGACAAAATGGGGAATTGATAGGAAGTTGGTACATTTGGATTTAAATATGGAAGCAATTTTAAATACTCTAAAAAGGAAATTTTCTTTTTTTGACGGTGTGAGATTGAGTGAAAAAGGTATGGATTTTTCGTCTATGTTCCTGTCCGAGCTGTTAATGCTTTGGGAGGAATTTTATGAGATATAGTATTTTAATCTTAATAACGGCGCTTTTTGCGTTGTTTATAGTCGCTTCAGTAGCTTTGTATACAATAGATTTTGCAAGGGATTTTTATGATTTTGGAATGAATTTTTTCTTTAAAAAATATGTGTTTTATATATTATTTGGTATACTAGTTTCTACATTTTTGACATTTTATTTGAAGAAAGATTTTTTTGAAAATAAAGCATTAATGTGGATTTTTTATTTAATAGTTGTTGGATTTCTTTTGTTACCTCTTTTTGGACCATTTTCATACAAAGTAAATGGAGCAAACAGATGGATAAAAATTCCAGGTTTTTCTGTGACATTTCAGCCTTCAGAACTTGCCAAGATATTTGTGATCTATTTTTTGGCGATGTATATAAAAGATAACAAAGAAAAGATAAAGCACATTTGGTTTGGGCTGTTAAAACCTTTGTTATTGATAAGCCCATTGTTGTTTTTAATTTTTATAGAGCCAGACTTGAGTACCACTCTTTTAATTTTGTTGGTTGCAATTACTTTGCTTTATTTTTCAGGTGCAAGATTAGTTCAAGTAATTTTTCTAATTTTAGTTTTAGTGTTAATTGCGTTTGTTTTAAAAGAAATAGGATTTATACACGATTATCAATTGGATAGGCTGAAGGCTTTTTTGTCAAATGAAATGCAATGGCAAGTGAAAAAAGCATACGATGCAATTGGAAATGGAGGATTTTTTGGTACAGGGCTTGCGCTGGGAAAGTATTATTTTTTTGTTCCACAATCTGAATCAGATTTTATTATAGCAACAATAGGGGAAAATTTTGGATATTTTGGAATTTTATTAATAGTAATCAGTTATTTGTTTATTGTAAGTAACTTGATAAAGATAGCCGATGAAGTGAAAGACGATGTTGTCAGATACTTTATATGGGGATATGCTGTTTTGATGTTGTTTCAGGTGGTTATTAATATGGGGGTGGTAAGCCATATTTTTCCCGTTACGGGCATTCCACTACCATTTGTAAGTTATGGCGGAAGCTCTATTTTATCTTTTTCCATAGGGCTTGGTATTATTTTTGCGGGGATCTATAACCAAGAGTGAGTTTTTCCGATAAGTAATATAGGGAGGTGATAATTTGAGAATAGCCGGAGTAGGAAATATAACATATACACCACATATGAGTAAAGCAGTTGAGACTTCAGTTCAGAAGAATACGGTTATGTCTAAGGAGCAGATGGCACAACTATTAAGTTTTATGACTTATCAACAAAATAACATGAATTTGAAGTTGGTACGTATTGCAAGTGCACTATACAGTGGGAAAAAGATTGATCAACTAGTTTGAGAAAGCAGCCTTAGGCTGCTTTCTTTAATTTAATTAGGGAAAAACTATTTCAAATGTGAATTTAATAAAAAGTTCATTTTTATTTTTTGAAATGGTTAATATTTTGTTAACCAATTCTTATTTTTCATTCTGGAAAATTATCAAAATTTTGATAAAAAATGTTAAAATAAGAAGTACAAGGGGGGATCGTTATAAAGAAAAATTTATATTTGGTGATTTTTTCCCTATTTATTGGTATTTTCCTTTTAGTTTTGACGGATAAATTTGTATTTTCTACTTCTTGGTTTTTTGTAGTGAGTTTTGTCTTATCTGTATTTATTTCAAGGTTTTTGGATCTTAATGTTTCGAAGTACAAATTTTCACTTGAACTTTTGATAGCACTTCCGTATTTATTGTTTATTACTCCTGAAACTGTTACTGTTATTTTGCCGATTATTTGGTTTTTGACATCCAAAAGAAATAGGTTGTTAAGAGCTTTATTATCTTTTTTGATGTGTTCTGCTGGTACTTATTTATATTACTTGGCAGGTGAAGAATTTTTAAGGATACCACTTTTTATATTAGGTGCACTACTTGCAAATTTTATTTGGATGTCTATTTATTCTTTAGAGTTAATAAAAGAATTAATAAATCCTCTTTTAAATAGTTATTTATTGATATTTTTTGGGTCTTTTATAATTTCCGTTGTTTATCTATTTTCTGAAGTAAAGATTTTTCCATTTTTGTTTTTGGCCTTTGTGTATGTAGTATATCTTTTTGTTGTAGTTTTTTATATTAAATCATACAATATTATGCTTGTTGAGAAAATAGAAAGAAAAAAATTGGAGCAAGAAAATGAAAATCTAATGGATTTAATAGAACTTATTTACGATGAAAATGTTGAAAATTTTGAGGAAAGATTAGATAATATATTAGAAATAATATGTAAAATATCAAGTTATGAAGCGGCTTTGTTAAGTTTATTTGATAGGAAAGATAAAAAGATTTTAAGGATTGCAAAAGCGGGTATAACCGATGATGTTTTTTTTAAATTAAGGAGTTCGGTTATATCAATAGACTCAACTATGAAATATTTTTCAAAACGATTTGAAAGAGAAGGTTGTTATTTTGTTCCAGAAGATGCCGTGTCTTTGGAGGAAGAAGTTTCTTATGTCTTTGAAAATTACATGTCTTTTGAATATGAAAATAGTTGGAAACCAAAAGATTTACTACTTGTTCCAATTTTAGATGATCAATCTAATATGATAGGCTATATAAGTTTTGATAAACCAGTTACCGGTATGAGACCATCGGTTAACGATTTGAAGCTTTTAAAAACGTTATCATGGTTTGTATATCAGTTTTTAAAGAGAACGCCATATGCAAGATATTGGATTTCAAAAGATTTAAAGTATTTATCTTATCCGGAATTTGTGAGGTTTTGTGAATCTGTAATAAGTAATAGCGAAGAAGTTGTATTGGGAGTTTTGGATGTTGATAATTTTGATAGTATTAATTTCGAAAAAGGACCGGAATATGCAGAAATGATTTCCGAATATATAGAAGATTATTTTAATGAAAGAAAAGACGTTTATTTTTATAGGTTGAGTGGAGAAAACTTTGTGTTTTTGTTTCCAAATAGTACAAAATTAAAGTCTTTAATGTATTTTGGAAAGTTTAACGAAAAACTTTTAGAAAAATTCAATGTTACGGTCAGTATAGGTTTAGCACATGATGAAGGTGAGAATTCTTATTTTGATTTGTTAAGCAAAGCAAGAGAAGCTTTAAAAGTTGCAAAAAAATCTGGTGGTGGGAGGATCATGGCTTTATGAAGCGTTTTGCAATAGAATTTTCATACGATGGAACAAATTTTTTCGGATATCAAGGGCAACCAAACGTTAGAACTGTTCAAGGTGAGTTGGAAAATGCACTGGAAAGGATATTTAAAGAACGGATATATACTCAGGGAGCGGGAAGAACCGATGCAGGTGTTCATGCAAATGGTCAAGTTGCAGCTTTTAATTGTCCGATTGATAGATTAACTGATAAAGATATAAAAAATGCTTTGAATGCTAATCTTCCAGAGGATATATATGTAAAAAAATCTTGGGAAGTTGACAAAAAATTTAATCCAAGATTTGCCGCAAAAAAAAGGATATATCACTATTTTATTAGCATGAGAGAAAAAGATGTTTTTAAGAGAAATTACGTATGGCATTTTAGATACAATTTGGATGTTAATGCAATGAGGAAAGCTAGCAGTTTTTTGGAGGGAGAACATGATTTCTCATCTTTTAAAAAGGGAAATGATAAGAAAAATCCCGTTAGAACAATATATAAAATAAGGGTTTTGGAGATAACAAACGGTTTGATATTAATTAGGGTAGAAGGTAGATCTTTTTTAAGAAGTATGGTGAGAAATATAGTTGGAAGTTTGGTAAGGGTGGGATTAGGTCAATGGACACCGGAAAAGATAGAAGAAATTTTGCAAGCACGTTCCAGACAAGAGGCCGCTGGTACAGCACCACCACATGGATTGTACTTGTACAAAGTATTATTTTGATGGGTGTTACATTTGAAGCAAGTGGTGTGATATTTTTTATGGGAGATGAAATTACCAATCAGGCAAGTCAAATTATACAAGAATGGTTAAAACAACCTGTTATAACTCTTTTGTACGAAGGACCTGATGATTTAAAGTTTTACGTTGAAAATTATTTTTACAAAAGGGGATATTTGATAGGTATAGGAGAGCCTGTGTATATTTTTTTAAAAAGAAAAAATGATGCAATAGCCTGGAAATTTAGGTACAAAGATATAGAAAAAGATAACTTTTTATCTTTATCGTATTCTCTGGATGATTTATTTCAAAGTTTGGATAAAGTCTTTGAAAAAAAGAATATACCAAAAAAATCAATAGCTTTTGATCCCATCAAAGAGAATTTTTATATAGTAGAAAATGTCTTTAAGCCATTTGTTATTAAGCATATGGAGAATATGTACAAAGTTAAAGTGGGTAGCGAAATAAGATACATCAAGGAAGGTTTTTATGATTTTTATGGAAATGTGGTATACATAGGAAAGGATACGAAGATAGAAAATGTACAAAGTTTTGTAAGTGGGGTATGTTTGTTCGGAAGTTTTGTTTATGATGGTAGAAAGTTAATTTTGGGAAAAAAGAGCGTTGATTTTCCAGAACTACCTATTTTTGCGAGTGAAAAAAGAATAATTTCCCAGCATTATTGGTATGAAAAAATATTAGAAAAAAATAAAGTATCTGTTTTAGATGTATTTAATAATTTTGTGCTTTATTCTGATGGTAGTTTAAGTGATTTGGAAAGAACATGGAAATATAAGTTTTCAGATGTCCCATTTGATTGGTTTGTAAGCGGTAATCTACTTGTTTTGGCTTTTGTAAATGGTGATGTTGTTGTATTTGATTTGAGTAAAAGGAGAGTTCTATATAAGGAAAAATTTAAAAAACTTTACGGTGTGGGTTACGGCAAGTATTTGTATGTAAATGCAGATAAAAAACTTTTTAGAATAGATATCTGGTCAAAAAAGAAAGAGGATATATCTGAAATAAGTGATGATTTTTTAATCGAGGATGGGAAGGTAAAATTTGTTAGAGGTATAGTTATACGTCCTAGATATAAAATGGTGTGGTTTGATGGAGAGTTTTACCACTTTAAGGATATTAAATTTAAGAACTATTTAAACTTATTGTACGATGAAAAAGAGTATTTTATAATAACTTTGGATGGAACATGGAGGATAAAAAGATGAAGGAAAGATTAGATATACTTCTTGTAAAAAAAGGTTTAGTTGAAAGTAGGGAAAAGGCCAAAAGACTTATAATGGCGGGAAATGTAATTGTTAATAATGAGCGTGTTGATAAAGCAGGAAAAATGGTTGATATCAACTCAAATATAAGGATAAAACAAAAGGAAAAGTATGTAAGTCGTGGTGGTTATAAATTAGAAGGTGCTTTTAACTCTTTTTCATTTGAGATAAAGGATAAAGTTGCATGTGATATAGGTGCTTCTACAGGTGGATTTACAGATTTTTTGCTTCAAAATGGTGTGAAAAGGGTGTATTGTGTAGATGTGGGATATGGACAATTACATTGGAAGATTAGAAGTGATGAAAGAACAATAGTTTTAGAAAAAACAAATGCAAGAAATTTACAATTACCTGAAAAAGTGGATCTTGTAGTTTGTGATGTTTCTTTTATTTCAGTAACAAAGATTTTTCCTATTATAAAGAAGATATTAAAAGAATCGGGAAGAGCTGTTGTTTTGGTAAAACCACAATTTGAAGCGGGTAAAGGTAAAGTAGGAAAAGGTGGAATTGTTAGGGAACCAATAGTTCATAAAGAAGTGCTGGAAAAAGTTATTAGAGTTGCTTTAGATGAAGGTTTAAAGCCTGTAGGAATTGATTTTTCAAAGATTAAAGGTACAGATGGTAATATTGAATACTTTTTGTATTTGAAAATAGAAGGGAAAGAAAAAGAAATAGATATTGAAAGCATTGTAAAAAGAGCCTGGGAGGAGTTGAGATGAAAAAAATTTTGATATCTGTTTTTTTACTTATCGTTGTTTTTGCCTTTTCAAGTATTCTAAACTTTGTTCCTTTGGATTATAGTTTATTTATCCAATTTCAGAATACTGGAAAGATCTATAGCGATTTAAAAAAAGTGCCATTTGTAAATTTTGTCCTGTCTGATGAAGGGCTTTCTTTTGAAAATTACTTCATAAACTACATTGAAAACATGGGCTATAAAGAGGGAATAGACAAAGAGAAATTCCTTAGAATTTTCTCGAAAAATGTTCTGTTTTTATCCAAGGGTGGAGAAGTGGTATTAGATGATACCTTATCATTTGATATAAATTATTATTTTGATATATTGAGAAATCTTTCAAAAGATTCTGCTTTGATATTTGAAACGGACAATGCAACGGAAATTTCAAGTTATTTTGGTAAACTTCTTGATGAAAAAGTGAAAGTAGATGATGGTGTGTTTTTTATTGGTGATTTTTTGTATGCTAAGCAATTCAAAGATTATTATATTATTTCCGGTAGTAAAACAACTTTAGAGTATTTAATTTCCGTATATAAAAATCCAGAGCTACAATTTTCAAATGTGGAGAAATCTATTTCTAGTATTTTAGAGGAAGATACTTGGATTTGTGGATATTCAAAAGGAAGTGCTTTAAAGATTAATTTACCTTTTACCGTGGAAGACGGAAATGTAAAGACTGAATACTTATTTTTCAAGGGAAAAGTTGAAGATGGAGTCTTAAGGATACAAATTCATCAAAAAACGAATAATTATTACAAAAGAAATGCCTTGGTTGATGATTTAATGGAAAATATACCTGTTTTGGGAAATTATTTTGCCGGTATAACAGTTGAAGATTCAAAAGAAGCTTTGAAAATCATTGAGCCATGGGTTTTTACCATTGAAAGCACGGATTTAACAAAGTTTTATAACCTTGCAGAGAGTTTAATAGAAAATTCCACTTCAACTTTTTACGTTGTAGGTGATGTGGATGATTCAACAAGTGTTTCTGTGGCGTTTTTGTTTAAATTATCCGATGGTTATGAAAATATTAAAAAAATTTTTGAAAAATATTTGGCAAAATATGATAAAATAAAAGATGAATGGGTAATAAATATATCAAAGGAATTTAAATTGTATTTTTACGAATATGAGCAATTTTTTGTAGTAAGTAATATTGAAAAAAGTTATTATGCAAAAAAAGCCAGGGTAAAGAAGTTAATGGATATAGCCGCTTATAACTTTTTGGATAGAAAAAGAAGTTATGATGTAAAAGTGTTTTTAGATATAGGAGATTTGGTATACAAATTTCTTGGAATTAGGATAAATTCAAAAGTGATTTTTTGGCAGGAAAAATCGGGATATTTTATAAATTATTTTTTGGATATAATGTAGGAGGTGACATATATGTCATTTGAAGAATATCTAAGTGTGTTTATTGATGAGGGAAGAGAGTATATTCAGCAATTAAATGATGCACTCTTAGATTTGGAAAAAAATCCAGAAGATATGGAGTATATAAATATTGCATTTAGAGCTTTACATACTTTAAAGGGTATGGCTGGAACAATGGGATTTGAAAATATGGCAAAACTTTGTCATAGAATGGAAAATTTTCTCGATGCAGTTAGATCTGGAAAGGTTGGGATTGATTCTGATAAATTAGATTATTTGTTTAATGGTTTAGATTTAATTGATAAAATGTTAGATAAAATTGCAAAAGAAGGAACAGAGGAAATAGACGAAGATGTAAGTGGATTGGTTGAAGTATTTGAAAAACTAGCAGAAGGACAAGTTGTTAATGCTAATGCAAAAAAAGAAGAATCTAAAAGCAATGTACAGAGAGAAGAAGAAGTTAAAGAAGAGGAAGTTGAAGAAACTTCCGAAGATTCTTCGGAGGAATATATATATGAAACTGATGAGGCACTAATTCATGTGGTAGACGAGGCTAAGAAAAAAGGATATAATCTTATTTATACAAAGGTTATCTTAGCAGAAAATGTTCAATTAAAATCTGCAAGAATGTACATGGTTTTCCATGGAATTGAAGAATTGGGTGGTGAAGTTATAAAGAGTATACCAAGTGTGGAAGATATAGAAAATGAAAAATTTGATAGAGAAGTTGAGTTATATGTGCTTATAAAGGTAGAACCTTTGAAATTGCAAGAAAAATTATCTTCTGTATCCGAAGTTGAGAAAGTTATAGTTAAAAAGGTTGAAATTAAGCAAAAAAAAGAAGAAGTAAAAAGAGAAAAAACTAAAAAAGAAAGTGAAAAAGATGATAAAGAAACTAAAAAGAAAAAGGTTAAAATAACTCAAACGGTAAGGGTTGATATAGAAAAATTGGATACACTAATGAATTTAATGGGTGAATTGGTTATAGCAAGAAGTAGAATAATTGAGATTTTGAAGAAATATAATATAAAAGAAGTAGATGAATCTTTGGCACAACTTAGTAGAATCACACTTGATTTGCAAAATATAGTTATGAAGGTAAGAATGGTGCCTATTTCTTATGTGTTTAACAGATTTCCAAGA
Organism: Thermosipho sp. 1070; assembly: GCF_001682135.1. Taxonomy (NCBI): domain Bacteria; kingdom Thermotogati; phylum Thermotogota; class Thermotogae; order Thermotogales; family Fervidobacteriaceae; genus Thermosipho; species Thermosipho sp. 1070. Next base: position 1,089,414 of record NZ_CP007121.1, read on the forward strand.
ATGGTTAGGGATATTTCAAAGAATTTGGGAAAAGAGATAAATTTTGTAATGAAAGGTGAGGATACGGAATTAGATAGAACTTTTGTTGAGGAAATAGGAGATCCCCTCGTTCATTTGATAAGAAATGCAATCGATCATGGTATAGAGACAAAAGAAGAAAGAATTGCAAAGGGAAAATCCCCTGTTGGTACTTTGATTTTATCTGCAAGACATGAAGGTAATAATGTTGTTATAGAAGTTGAAGACGATGGAAGGGGCTTGGATAGAGAGAAGATTTTGAAAAAAGCTATTGAAAAGGGGTTGGTTGATGAATTAAAAGCATCTACTTTACCAGATGAAAAAATATATGAATTCTTGTTTATGCCTGGATTTTCAACGAAGGATCAAGTAAGTGAACTTTCTGGTAGAGGTGTAGGAATGGATGTGGTAAAGAATACAGTAGAATCTTTAAATGGAACCGTGCAGATAGAATCTCAAAAAGGTGTGGGTACAAAGGTTATTATAAAATTACCATTAACACTTGCAATTATTCAAGCATTGCTTGTGAAAGTAAAGTATTATATTTATGCAATTCCTATTTCCGTAATAGACAGTACTTTAATTGTAGCTCCAGAAGAAATACAGATGGTTCAAAATAAAGAAGTAATTGTTAAGAGAGGAGAAGTTATTCCAATAATCAAACTTTGGGATATACTTGGAATAGAACATGGTAAAGAGTTCGAAGAATTAAATGTTGTTGTTGTTAAAGTTGCAAATAGAAAATACGGTATAGCTGTGGATAGTTTGATTGGGCAAGAGGATATTGTTATTAAATCTTTGGGGAAATTGTTCTCAGATGTAAAAGAATTTAGTGGTGGTGCAACACTTGGTGACGGAAGTATTGCTTTGATAATTGACACCTTAAATTTGGTGGAGTGAGGTGGATAGAATGAGTGTAGAAACGGAATTTGAAGTTTTGAGTTTTAATGTTTGTAATCAAGAAATGAGTTTTGATGTAGATTATGTGGAAATAGTTATTGATAAGGATGAAGTTACCCCTGTGCCTAAATCAAAGGAGGTAATAGATGGTGTGATTAATTTAAGAGGTAGGATTATACCAGTTGTTAATTTGAAAAAAATTCTTGGTGGAATATGCCACAACATAGAAAACGAAGAGTTTAAAAAGATAATTATTACGAAAATAAGAGATATTGAAGTAGGTTTTTTGGTAGAAAATGTTAAGGGAGTTTTAAGGACATCTCAAGAAGAAATTGATAAAGCATTTAGAGATGTGGATACTTACGGTAAAAAAGCAAAGGGATTAATAAAAAAAGGTGAAAGACTTGTGGTATACTTAGATATTGAGGAGATATTGGATGAAATAATTGGTGTGGAGGAGGTATAAGAGAATGGGGAAGAGGATTTTGATCGTGGATGATGCTGCATTTATGAGGATGATGTTGAAAGATATTATTGCTAAAGCTGGTCATGAAGTAGTGGGAGAAGCAGCAAATGGTAAAGAAGCTGTGGAAAAATACAAAGAATTAAAACCAGATATCGTGACTATGGATATTACAATGCCGGAAATGAATGGTATAGAGGCTATTAAAGAGATTAAAAAGATAGATCCAAATGCAACAATTATTGTATGTAGTGCTATGGGACAACAGGCAATGGTTATAGAAGCAATTCAGGCGGGAGCAAAAGATTTTATAGTTAAACCCTTCCAAGCAGCAAGGGTAATTGAGGCAATTCAGAAAGTATCAGGTTAGGGGGAGAGTGTTATTTCCACGTTAGTTGGATTTGTAGTTTCTATTCTTATTTTTTCCATAGTCATGCTTGTTACCTATTTTTTAATTAAGAATAAAGTCCCCCGGAGTGTAGGGGGACGTTTTATTGTGGTAATTGAAAGAAAGTTTATTACGAGAAATTCTTACATAGCAATTGTTAGGATTTTAGATGAATATTATGCTTTGTTGATTACCGAAAACGGTGGAAGGATTATAAAAAAATTTGATTCAATAGAATCTGGTGAGCTTGAAAAGAGTGATTTTAAGTTTGAATTTTTCAAAAACGTTGTAAAAAAAGGTGGAAAAAAGTGAAAAAAACAGTAGTAATTTTGCTGCTATTGCTTTCGTTTTTTGTTTTTGCACAAAATGAAATGCCACTTCCTGGAATTTCTTTGCAGATAACCCCAACTCAACAGCCAAGGGAACTTGTGAATACTCTTGAAATTTTACTTTTATTAACAATCCTTTCATTGGCACCGAGTATTTTAATTTTGTTTACTTCTTTTACGCGTATTATAATTGTATTTTCTTTTGTAAGGAATGCCTTAGGTACAAGGCAAACTCCACCAAATCAAGTTTTGATAGGGCTTGCTTTGTTTTTGACATTTTTTATAATGCAGCCTGTATGGAATGATGTATATAACAACGCCATTACTCCATATTTGAACTCTGAGATAGGTTACGAAGAGATGTTTTCAAGAACTATGGATAGGTTTAGAACGTTTATGCTGACTGAAATAAAGGTGCACCACAACGAAGATAATATCTTTATGTTAGCGGAAAACGTTGGGCAAAATATCAGTGACATAGAAAAAACTCCAAATTCGATATTAATTCCCGCATTTATAATTGGAGAACTTGAGATTGGTTTTAAAATGGGAATTTTATTATACGTTCCTTTTATAGTTATGGATATGGTGGTTGCCAGTATTTTATTATCCTTGGGAATGATAATGATACCACCTGTATTGGTGTCACTACCCTTTAAGATTTTGCTCTTTGTCTTAGTGAATGGTTGGGATATGTTAATAGGAAGCTTAATAAAAAGTTTCGGAGGTGGATAATTTTGACAATAGAGGTTTTTTTAGATGTATTTGGCTTAGGGATAAAGACACTTTTAACTGTTATATTACCGCCTCTTTTGATTAGTCTTCTGGTTGGACTTATAATAAGCATTTTTCAAGCTGCTACACAAATAAATGAGCAAACTTTAACGTTTGCCCCCAGGATTATTGTGTTGTTTTTGACTTTGTTGTTTTTAGGTGGGTGGATGATGCAATCTTTGATTGATTTGGCAAGAAATATACTTGAAAAGTATATATCAATGATCTAAATAAGAATCGACTATATTTTTTATTTGAAGAAATACCCCTTCTACGTCTTGATTTCCATCAATTACGTAAAAGTTATCCTTTTTCATCGAGATTTTAAGGTATGTGTCTCTTACCTTTTCTAAGAAGTTTTTTCCTTCTCTTTCAATTCTATCTTTTTTTAAAATCCTCGTGATTGCAATATTTACTGGGACATCTATGAAAAAAACTATATTGGGTAAAATATTGTCTGTTGCAAATGAATTCAAATACTCAACCAAATCGATTCCTAAATTTCTCGCTCCGCCTTGATAGGCAATACTTGAATCTGTAAATCTATCTGCTAGTACGAAATATCCTTTTTTAAGAGAGGGTTTTATTATTTCATCTACAAGCTGAGCCCTTGATGCGAGAAATAAAAGTAATTCGCTGCGACTGTTCATGGGAAAATTTAAAAGTAAATCCCTTATTTTTTCTCCTAAAATAGTTCCACCAGGTTCCCTTACTTTTATAACTTTTTTATTTTTTTGTTCCAAATAATTTGCCAAAAGATCTAACTGAGTACTTTTGCCAGAGCCATCTATACCTTCAAATGTTATGAACATTTTTACAACCTCCAAAAAAGCCCCCTAATTTGGGGGCTTTATATTTCTTCATCCTCGGTTTCTTCAATTTCAAAAATTTCTTCTGTGTTTTCCTCTTTCTTTTGTCCTTGTGATTCTTCTTGGTACGAAACGCCTTCCTTACCTTCAAGGTAGGCATCTGCTATTTTTGAAGTTATGAGTTGTATAGCCCTAATTGCATCGTCATTACCAGGAATAATGTAATCAATTTCGTCTGGATCACAATTCGTGTCTACTATTGCAACAGTTGGTATTTTTAAAAGGTTTGCTTCGTAAACTGCATTTCTTTCTTTTCTTGGATCAACTATATAAATAATATCTGGGATTCTATCCATTTCCTTTAAACCACCGAGATTTTTTCTAAGTTTTTCCAAAATTCTTCTAAGTCTGCTCTGTTCTTTTTTGGGAAGATTATCAAATTCACCGTTTGCTTCCATTTCTTCAAGTTCAATTAATTTATCAATTCTTTTTCTTATAGTTTGAAAATTTGTTAATAAACCACCAAGCCATCTGTGATTTACATAGAAAGCACCACATCTTTCCGCTTCTTGTTTGATTACTTGTTGTGCTTGCTTTTTCGTTCCAACGAATAATATTGTTCCACCTTCTGCTGCTTTGTCTCTAACAAGATTGTATGCCTCTTCAAGAAGTTTTGATGTTTTTTGAAGGTCGATAATATATATACCTTTTCTAGCACCAAAAATATATTCTTTCATCTTTGGGTTCCATCTTTGTGTTCTATGACCAAAATGAACACCTGCTTCTAACAACTGTTTCATCGTAACAACCGCCACAAACTCCACCTCCTATTTGGTTTTCCCACCCCTTCTTTCAACTCCCATCCGACCAATTTTAGGCACCGAGGAGGGAATCCAGAAGGGTGAGTATTTTTATTTGCCAATAGCTTGCTTTGCTATATTCACATATTCCTTAAAGGATTCAGGGTCATTCACTGCAAGTTCAGAGAGCATCTTTCTGTTAATGTTTACTCCTGCTAATTTTAATCCATGAATGAGCTCGTTGTACTTTAGGCCTTCATTTCTTGCTGCTATATTAATCCTTGTAATCCACAATTTTCTGTAATTTCTTTTTTTGAGTTTCCTGCCTACATATGCATGTTGTTTTGCTTTAATATACGCTTGTTTGGCTAATCTATATCTTCTACTTAAAGCTCCGCGATATCCTTTTACGGCCTTCATTATCTTTTTTCTTTTTTTCTTTGCATTAACTGCATTTTTTACACGCATATTTTATCCTCCTTCCAAGTCTTCTTATTTTTTTCCGAGCATTCTCAATACTCTATTCTTTTCACATGCAGCTACCTCTGCTTCCAACTTTAATTTTCTTAAAGTAGATCTTCTTTTCTTTCCAGTTTTATGCCACGCATATGCGCGTCTTCTGATGATTTTGCCGTTTTTAGTTACTCGAAATCTTTTAGCGGCAGATTTTTGTGTTTTCATCTTATTTTTTGCCATATTTTCCCTCCTCAATTTTTAGGTTTTAACATCATCCACATGTCCCTTCCCTCTAATTTGGGTTGTTTTTCTACAACTGCAATATCTTTTATATCTTCTTTGATTCTGTCTAGGATTTCCTTGCCTTTTTCTGCAAATGCTAACTCTCTTCCCCTGAACATTATTACCACTCTTACTTTATTTCCCGATTCAATAAACCTTTTGATGTGTTTTACTTTTGTTTGATAATCGTGTTCATCAATTTTAATTCTGAATTTCATCTGCTTTACTTCTATAATTTTTTGATTTTTCTTTGCTTTTTTTTCTTTTTTTGCAAGCTCATATTTGTATTTTCCATAATCCATTATTTTAGCTACTGGTGGTTTGGCATTTGGAGCAACTAAAATGAGATCCATTTTTTGAGAATAAGCAAGTTCTAGAGCTTTATCAGTTGACATTATCCCAAGTTGTTTTCCATCTTGGCCTACTACCCTAACCTCTGAAGCCCGAATTTCCTCATTTTTAATAATTTTGTCGATAATACATCCCTCCTAAAAAAATATCGGCGAGCATAACGCCCGCCGATAATTATTATAAACTAGAAACTTTGTGACTTTATATTATAACGACATACCCCTTTGCTTTCCGCTTGGGGTGGGAAGCGGGCGCTTCCTCTTTACTACAACCTGGTGGGCCGTGTGGGACTCGAACCCACAGCCCCCTGATTAAGAGTCAGGTGCTCTACCTGTTGAGCTAACGGCCCATACTTTGTGGTGCCCCAGGGAGGAATCGAACCCCCATTTGCGGATTAGGAATCCGCCGTTCTATCCGTTGAACTACTGGGGCCTCTGGCAGCCCCACGGGGAATCGAACCCCGACCTTCGGACTGAGAATCCGATGGACTAGCCGTTATCCTATGGGGCCACACTTAAATATAATAACATAAAAGATGTGATTGTCAATACTTTTAGGTAGTCTAGTTCATGATTTTAAATTATTTCCTGTATTTGAAGTGTATTTGTTGTTCCGGGTTTCCCCCATGGAATACCTGCGGTAATTATAACTTTGTCTCCTTTTTTTGCAAATCCTAATTCTTTTGCTTTTTTCATAACTTCATTTATCATTTCATCTGTGGAGAGTGTTTGATTTATCAATACAGGAATAACACCCCATACTAGGCTTAACTTATACAGTGTAGAAATATTTGGAGTAGCAGCCATTATTGGTACGTTCGGTCTCAATCTTGCTACGTTAATTGCTGTTCTTCCTGTACCGGTTGCTGTTATTATCAATTTTGCGTTTATATCCTTTGAAAGATTATAGACTGCATGGGAAATAGCTGTTTCTGGATCTTCTGATATGTAATAACTTCTTATCCATTCTAATTCAATTGATTCATAGTTGAGAAGAAACTTTTCAGTATTTATTGCAACTTCGTTCATAACCTTAACCGCTTCTATGGGGTAATCGCCTATTGATGTTTCAGCTGAAAGCATTATAGCATCTGTTCCATCAAGAATTGCGTTGGCTATATCTGAAACTTCTGCTCTTGTAGGTGTTGAATTTTTAATCATGCTTTCTAACATTTGTGTTGCAGTGATGACAGGTTTAGCATACCTATTAGCGGTTTCTATGATTTGTTTTTGAACAATGGGGACTTTTGAAAGAGGAATTTCAACACCTAGATCTCCTCTTGCAACCATTACCCCATCTGCTTCATGGATTATTTCGTCAAGATAATCTAATGCCTGTGCAGTTTCTATTTTTGCAATTACAGGTATTCCGTTACTAAGTGATTTAGCAAGTTTTACATCCTCGGGTTTTCTAACAAATGAAAGTGCTATGAAATCTATATTTTCCTCAATTGCAAGTTTTATGAATTCCTTATCTTTCTCTGTAATTGCCGAAATTGAGAGATCTACCCCTGGAAGGTTGACACCTCTATGATGTGTTATTCTTCCTCCTCTAATTACTTTTGTTTTTACAATATTATTATTTGTTTCAAGCACTTCAAGTTCTATTGCACCATCGTTTATCAAAACTTTATCTCCTTTTTTTACTTCAAATGGAAATCTAACGTAATTAACTGAAAGTAACTTTTCATCGCCAAGCACATCGTCTGTTGTTATATCAACTATGCTATTTTCTTTTAGTGTTATGTATTCTTCTTTAAGTTTTCCAGTTCTAATCTTTGGACCAGATAAGTCTATTAAAATTGCAAAAACTGCGTTTAACTTTTCTCGTAGTTTTTTTAATCTTTTAATTCTTTCTTTATGGACTTCTAACGTATCGTGGGAAGAATTTAGTCTAAATACGTTAACTCCGGTTTTGATAAGTTTTTCAAGCATTTCTTCTAATTCAGTGGCGGGACCTATTGTGGATACTATTCTTGTTTTTCTCATATAAAACACTCCTTTCAAAGAATAAATTAATTATTGAAAAAATAATAATTGAAATGAATAGTGTAATCAATTCTCTATAGACATTGATAAACAAAGGTGCTCTAATATGACAGAAAGTATTAAATGTAGATAATAAGGCAATGCTTCCAAATATTTGAAAGAATTTTCTGAAGAAAATATTTTTAGTATATGGTGCTAAGAATAAAAGAGGATAAAATATTAGTTCTTTGGTTCTTGGACGAATTATAAATATGTCTTCTATAAATTCTCTTAAATTTCTTTCAAAGTCTGAAACGAATCCGTAATTCCCACTTCTAATTATATAATATATCCCAAAAATAGTGAATATAGGTAATAATATCTTCATATATTTTTTAAACTCTTTATTTTGAGTGTTTATTAGTTCAATCAATAAAATCACTGGAAGGAGGATTAGAGAAAGTTTTACTAATTTGAAAGTTTCAATATTGTTTACATGGTAAAAATCGTATAAGGAAAGATTGGTAAATATTCCTAATGAAAAATATGAAAAAAATTTCAGAATATTGTTGTTTACCTTTTTAAATACGAATATGGTTCCAATAATACTTACAATTGACACAAAATAATCATATGAAAAGTATAGAATGGGAATGAAAAAAGCAATAAATGGAAAAAGACTGAATACGAAAAGTACAAGTATTACAAGAAAAACATACTTTATATTTTTTGCTTTGACTATATAAGGAGAAGGTTCTGAAGTTGGAAAATAGTTGTTGAATTTTTTTGCAACAGTTTCGGTTAATTTTGTTCTTGGTAGAACTATAAGATCTATACTTCTTTCTACCACTGCACGCCAAAGTCTTTTGAAAAGAGTTTTTTCGTTGTATTTTGTTAGTTCCTCAGGTTTTATATAATGGACGTTTATTACATTAGTTAATTTTTTTGCATAATTTTGAGAAAGTTTGAATGAGGAATTAAATTCGAGTATTCCAAATACTTTATCTTTTATATCAATATTTACAGTTGTTGCGTCTTTTAACACAACATACTTGGAAAATTTTGTAGGAATGGTTTTTCCATCTGAGAAAAAGACTTCATTTGAGTCTTCAAAAACTATTTTTGTTTTCATGTTTTCTATATCTGAAATTATTCTTATCAAAGACGAAAGTAAGGCAATTATTGTAAAGATAAATAATACCTTATTTAACGATGTGTATGACAAAATTTTTATCTTCATAATGCCTCCTTTGTCTTTTAGGATTGATCCATGTTTTTATAAATGGGGATTTTATCATTATACCTCCTATATTGAACCATCTTTTTTGGTCAAAAAATTGAAGAGAGTTTGAATTTTTTTCGTTAATATATATTGTTTCGAGTTTTAAAGTGTTGTTTTTAAAAGTATCTTCACAATAAACGGCAATTATATTTTTTCCACACTTGAGTTTGAAAATTTCTCCTTTTTTTTCTTGATTGTTTATTTTTAAAAGAGTTTTTGTTTTGTTAAAGTCTTGTGAAATGACTTTTATTTCATAATAGTTGTCGAATAGATGTTTTTTTTCTAACAGTACTTTGGGCGGAGTGGTATCTTTTACAGTGATTGTTGTAATTGTAGAATTAGATGATGAAATTTCGTAAAAGTTTTTGGTGCCTATAAAAGTTAGGGTGCCGTACTTTGTGTGGGAGAAAAATTCGTATTCTTTTTCTTGAAAGTTTATTGTTGATTTGGGAACGAATAAGTTTTTGGTGAGACTTGATTCGTTTCCTAATTCGTCTTTTGCGTACACAAAAATTGTATATGTTCCAGGTAAAAGCGCACCAGCAGTTGGTGAAATAGTATTATTTATATAAACTTTAGTCTGTGTCTTCCCATAGTCATTTATGCGTATTTTGTAAAAACCATACTCTGGAAATGAAAATGTTGTAATATCTATTTTAGGTGGTTTAGGTGTTATTTTATATTCTCCAAAATAGAATTTTAAATTTGGTATTTCATATTCTTTTAGGAATAAATCAAGATATTCTTTTAATTTATCTTTTGGGGTTATTTTTTTTACTATTATCTTTTCATCGTATAGTTCTATTGGAAATTCATCTATAACAACTTGGGTAATTTTTGATATTTTGTATAATTTTAATATAGATTGAAATACATCTTTTGAAACCTTTATTGTCCCGTCTTTTCCAATGGTTTGTCCATCTTCTAGTACTAATAGATTGTCTGGAAATTCGAAGTTTTCTACATTAGGACTTTTGAAATAAGATATAATCTTTCCCCTAAATTTGTTTGGTTTTCCAAAAAACGGGTAAATTTCACCATTTATTATAATGGTGTTATCATATGTATTGAAATAAATGTTAATAGAAAAGAAAGACAATGAGATATGGAGTATTAATAAAAAAAATATTTTTTTCAATTCATTCCTCCATTTTTAAGGCTTTTAAAGTTTCTTGTAGGTCTTTTGCAAGAGGGGCTATTGCCCTGATTTTTTTATTTTTATAGACAAATGTCATTTCACTACAGTGTAAAAAATATCGCTTTAGTCCATATTTTCTTTTAAATTCTCTATTTAATTTTTTGTTACCATAAAGGTTATCACCTACAACTGGATAACCTATTAAACTCAAGTGTTTTCTGATTTGGTGTTTTCTTCCAGTTTTGATTTCCACATCCAATAGTGAGAAATAGCCAAGATCAGTTTTGAATGTTTTTTTCTTGTTGTATATGGTTTTTGCATATTTACTATCAAGTGGTATTTCTATTTTTTCGGTTCTTTTAGGGTTACCTATACAGAGTGTAACATATTTTTTCTTTATATTTCTTGAAGAAATTATATCACTAATTTCTCTTGCACTATTAACGTTTTTTGCCACAATGAAAACTCCTGATGTGTGTTTATCTAATCTATGGACGAGGTAAGGTGTAAAATCTTTCTTTTTGCCTAAATACATTAATCCCTCGATTAGCGTAGCAATATGTGTCCCTTTTCCTGGATGGATTGGTATACCAGCGGGTTTGTTTATTATCAGAATATTTCCATCTTCATATATGATATCAAATTCCATTTTTATTGGAATGATTTGATTGTTTTTTTCTCTATTGTACTTAGAGGTATCTTCGTTAATGTTTATCTCATCTCCAACTTCAAGTTTGTAAGATGGATCTTTAATTTTTTTTCCGTTGACTATCACCTTTCCTTTTCTTATTAATTTGTAAATGGCGCTCAAGGGTAAATTTTTAAGTTCTTTTCTTAGAAATTTGTCCAATCTGGAATAATAATTTTTTTCTGTTACTATCATGTCTTTCTCCCTCGCTTTCTTATTTTATTATACTCTATGGTTGTGTTTAAATCAAAGAAGGTAAATTTATTTTAACATCTTGACAAGTTTTTTTTGTGTGATAAAATAAAAGTCGGCCTGGGTGCGTAGCTCAGTGGGAGAGCGCTTCCTTGACGCGGAAGAGGCCGCAGGTTCAATCCCTGCCGCACCCACCAGTTGTTTTTTTTCTAGTTGGGGCGTCGTCTAACTGGCAGGACACTGGACTTTGGCTCCAGCAGTGTAGGTTCGAGTCCTACCGCCCCAGCCAGAGGGCTTGATGCCCTCTTTTTTTCTAAGTACCATTCATAAAACGCACGAAAAAGTGGACGAAACAAAATGTTCACTTATTTTTCAAGAGAATTTTGCTATAAGGGTTTATAATAGAATTTGTAAAATATTGCGGCGTGGCTGAAATGGAAAAATTTTATAGTTTTTGAAGGGAGGGTTTAGATGCCTACAATTAATCAGTTGGTAAGGTATGGAAGAAAAGTAATTAAGGAAAAATCAAAATCTCCAGCGTTACAAGGGCACCCACAAAAAAGAGGAGTTTGTGTAAGGGTATCGACAATGACTCCAAAAAAGCCAAATTCAGCTCTTAGAAAAATTGCAAGGGTTAGATTGAGCAATGGGATAGAAGTAACTGCATATATTCCGGGTATAGGACATAACTTGCAAGAACACTCAGTTGTGTTGGTTAGAGGTGGAAGGGTAAAAGACTTGCCAGGTATTAGGTATAAAATTATAAGGGGCGCATTGGATGCAGCAGGTGTTGAGAACAGAAAACAATCAAGAAGTAAGTATGGTGCAAAGAGACCTAAGAAATAAATTGGGAGGGAAATATAAATGAGAAGAAGAAGAGCGGAAATTAGAAAAGTTCCACCTGATCCAATTTATAATGATGTTTTGGTTTCAAAACTTATAAATAGAGTTATGTGGGATGGAAAAAAATCAATAGCTCAAAAGATAGTTTACAAAGCTATGGAAATTTTAGCGGAGAAGACGAAGAAAGATCCACTTGATGCTTTGCATCAAGCAGTAGAAAATGTCAGACCTATTGTTGAAGTAAGACCAAGAAGGGTTGGGGGTGCTACATATCAAGTGCCAATTGAAGTCGAAGAACCAAGGAAGACATCACTAGCATTAAGATGGATTGTTGAAGCGGCAAGAGCTAGAAAAGGAAAGCCAATGGCTGAAAAATTAGGTGAAGAATTAGTCAATGCTTTTAACAACACGGGAACGGCTATTAAGAAGAAAGAAGATGTTCACAGGATGGCAGAGGCAAACAGGGCATTTGCACACTTTAGATGGTAAGTAGGAGGAGAGTATGAAGGAGATACAGGCGATATACGTTGACTTGAAAAAATTAAGAAACATAGGTATTATGGCCCATATCGATGCAGGTAAGACAACGACTACAGAAAGGATTCTTTTCTATACAGGTAGAAAGCATAATATTGGTAGTGTGGATGATGGTACTGCAACAATGGATTGGATGGTTCAAGAAAAGGAAAGGGGTATTACCATTGTTTCGGCTGCAACAACATGTATGTGGAAGGGCTATCGTATTAACATAATTGATACTCCGGGACACGTTGACTTTACCATTGAAGTAGAAAGGGCGTTAAGGGTACTTGACGGAGCTGTTGCCGTTTTTGATGCTGCTGCAGGTGTTGAACCGCAGTCAGAAACTGTTTGGAGGCAAGCAGATAAATACAATGTGCCACGTATTGCGTTTATGAATAAGATGGATAAATTAGGTGCGGATTTTGAAATGTCCGTTGAAAGTATGGTAAAAAGACTTAGGGCAAATCCAATTCCTGTTCAAATGCCTATGGGAGCAGAGGATTCGTTTGAAGGGATAATAGATCTAATTGAAATGAAAGCCATAAGATGGCTTGATGAAAAGGGTACAGAAATGGTTTATGAAAAGATTCCCGAAAAATATTTGGCTAAAGCTGAAGAAATGAGAGAGGAATTACTTGAAAAAGTGGCAGAGCTTGATGATGATATAATGGTCATGTATTTAGAGGGCGAGGAGATTTCAAATGATTTAATAAAGAAGGCATTGAGAAAGGCTACAATTGAAAATAAAGCTACACCTGTATTTTGTGGCTCTGCAAAAATGAACAGAGGCGTTCAACCTTTATTAGATGGAATTTTGGAATATTTGCCATCGCCACTTGATGTGCCACCTGTTAAAGGATGGGATCAAAATGGAGAAACAATAGACATAGTTCCAAATGAAAACGAACCATTTACAGCACTTGCTTTTAAAATACAAGCAGATCCATATGTAGGTAAATTAACATTTTTTAGAGTTTACAGTGGAAGGCTTGAAAAGGGTAGTTATGTGTACAATTCAACAAAGGGAAAAAAAGAAAGAATTTCAAGATTGATATTTATGCATGCCGATAAGAGGGAAGATGTGGAATATGTAAGAGCAGGTGATATCGTAGCAGCAATTGGTTTAAAAGATACAAAAACAGGAGATACATTATGCGATGAGAAGAGACCTGTTATTTTGGAAAAAATGGAATTCCCAGAGCCTGTTATTTCTATAGCGGTAGAACCGGAAACAAAAAAAGATCAGGATAAGTTATCAAGGGCTTTAACATTGTTAAGTGATGAAGATCCTTCATTTAGAGCATATGTTGAGCCTGAAACAGGTGAAACTATTATTTCAGGTATGGGTGAGTTGCACCTTGAAATAATTGTAGATAGATTAAAACGTGAATTTAACACAAATGTGAGAGTAGGTCAGCCTCAAGTTGCCTACAGGGAAACTATTCAAGTTCCAGCTGAAGCTGAAGGAAAATATATAAGACAAAGCGGCGGAAGAGGGCAATACGGACATGTTGTAATGAGATTTGAACCTATTGATTTGAGTAAGACTTTTGAATTTGAAGATAAAATTGTCGGCGGAGTTATACCAAAGGAATATATTCCTGCAGTTGAAGAAGGTGTGAGAGAAGCAGCTCAAAGTGGATATATTGGTGGATATCCAATGGTAGGAATAAAAGCGATATTACTCGATGGTTCATACCACGAAGTTGATTCGTCCGAGATGGCATTTAAGATTGCAGCAAGTATGGCATTTAAAGAGGCTGTGAAAAAGGCAAAACCAATTTTACTTGAACCTATAATGAAAGTTGAAATTACTACTCCAGAAGAGTATATGGGAAACATAATAGCAGATCTTAATTCGAGACGTGCACATGTGGAAACATTGGAATCAAGAGGACATTTGAGAATCATAAAGGCTTTGGTGCCGCTTTCCGAGATGTTTGGTTATGCAACTGATTTAAGGTCGTTATCGCAAGGTAGGGCAACTTATACAATGGTACTTGAAAGATATGCAAAAGTTCCTGATAAGATTGCTGAAAAAATAATTTCAAAATAACTTATCCACAAAGGATAAAGGAGGGTGAATTATGGCAAAAGAAAAGTTTGTGAGAAGTAAACCACACCTTAATGTTGGTACGATTGGACATATTGACCACGGAAAAACAACATTAACAGCAGCTATAACAAAGTACTTGTCTTTGTTTGGAAGAGCGGATTATACACCATATGAACAAATCGATAAAGCTCCAGAAGAAAAAGAAAGAGGAATTACAATTAACATTGCACACATTGAATACGAAACAGACAACAGACACTACGCACACATTGACTGTCCAGGTCACGCTGACTATATCAAAAACATGATTACTGGTGCAGCTCAAATGGATGGTGCTATTCTTGTTGTTGCAGCAACTGATGGACCAATGCCACAAACAAGAGAACACGTTCTTCTCGCAAGACAGGTTAATGTTCCTGCAATGATTGTTTTCATTAACAAAACGGATATGGTTGATGATGAAGAATTAATTGATCTTGTTGAAATGGAAGTAAGGGAACTTCTTAATAAATACGAATTTCCAGGTGACGATCTTCCAGTAATAAGAGGTTCTGCTCTTAAAGCAGTTGAGGCATCTAATGATCCTAATGATGCTGCATATGCACCAATTAAAGAGCTTCTTGATACTATGGACGAATACTTCCCAGAACCACAAAGGGAAACGGATAAACCATTCTTGATGCCAGTTGAAGACGTATTTTCTATTACAGGAAGAGGTACGGTTGTTACTGGAAGAATCGAACGTGGTGTTATCAAACCCGGTGATGAAGTAGAAATCGTAGGAATGAGTTACGAAGTAAATAAAACAGTTGTTACAAGTGTTGAAATGTTCAGAAAGATCCTTGATGAAGGTCTTGCAGGCGACAATGTTGGATGTTTGTTAAGAGGTGTTGACAAAGATGAAGTGGAAAGAGGACAAGTTCTTGCAAAACCAGGATCAATAACACCACATACAACATTTAAAGCACAAGTTTACGTTTTAAAGAAAGAAGAAGGCGGAAGACATACACCATTCCAAAAAGGATACAAACCACAATTCTTTATCAGAACAGCTGATGTAACAGGTGAATTAATTGACTTCCCTGCAGGTGTAGAAATGGTTATGCCTGGAGATAACGTAGAAATGACAATTAAACTTATCTACCCTGTTGCTATTGAAGAAGGAATGAGATTTGCTATCCGTGAAGGTGGAAGAACAGTCGGTGCAGGTGTTGTAACAGCAATTGTTGAGTAATTATAAATATTTTGGAGAGGGGGGTAACCCCCTTTCTTCCTGAAATAAAAAGGGAGGGAACAAGATGCCAGGACAGAAGATAAGAATTAGGTTGAAGGCATATGATCATAAACTTCTTGATGAGTCTGCAAAAAAAATAGTGGAAGTTGTAAAACAAACAAATGCAAAGGTTTCTGGGCCAGTACCTTTGCCAACGGAAAGAACTTTATATGTTGTCTTAAGATCTCCTTTGAAACATAAAGATTCAAGGGAACAATTTGAAAAAAGAGTACACAAGAGAATGATTGATATATTAGAACCATCACCAAAAACTATCGATGCGCTTATGAAAATAAATCTTCCCGCTGGAGTTGACGTTGAAATCAACTTGTGATTCAAACTTGGAGGTGCTAGTTATGAAAATGATTATTGGAAGAAAATTGGGAATGACACGAGTTTTCGTAGGTGATAAGGTTGTTCCTGTTACTGTGATTAAAGCTGGACCATGTTTTGTAGTGCAAAAGAAAACCGTTGAAACAGATGGTTACAATGCTATACAATTGGGATTTGAAGAAGCAAAGAAGGTAAATAAACCTATGGAAGGTGTTTTCAAAAAAGCAGGAGTAAAACCATTAAAAGTCTTGAAAGAATTCAGAGTTGATAATCCCGAAAATTTTGATTTGGGTCAAGAAATAAAGGTTGATATTTTTTCAGAAGGTGATAAGATAGATATTACAGGATGGTCAAAAGGTAGGGGATTTGCTGGTGCTATGAAAAGATGGGGCTTTAGAGGAGGTCCAAAATCTCACGGTGCGAAATTCCATAGAGAATTAGGTTCAGTTGGTCAACACTCAGAGCCTGCAAGAATTTTCAAAGGTAAAAAGATGCCGGGACAATATGGTAACGAACGCGTAACAATTTTGAATTCAGAAGTTGTTAAAATAGATGTTGAGAACAATTTAATAGCGGTTAAAGGTGGCGTCCCAGGAGCGAGAGGCGGCCTTGTCCTCATTAGATCTGCAAAGAGGGGATAAGAGCAAGCCTCGAAAATGAAAAAAGGAGGCATTGGGGATGGCGAAAGTTGATTTGTTTAATATCAAAGGTGAAAACATTGGTACAATTGAATTAAAAAATGAGGTTTTTTCAATTGAGCCCAACCAAGATGTTATGTGGCGTTATATTGACATGCAACTTACAAATGCAAGAGCGGGAACTGCGTCAACAAAGACTCGTAGAGAGGTTTCCGGTGGAGGAAGAAAACCATGGATTCAAAAGCACACGGGAAGGGCAAGACAAGGCTCTATAAGAGCACCTCATTGGAGGCACGGTGGAGTTGCACATGGTCCAAAGCCCAAAGTTTATTTTAAAAGGTTAAATAAGAAAATGAAAAAGCTTGCTTTAAAATCAGCTTTGTCCTTGAGATTAAAGGAGAATAATCTAATTGTAGTTGATGATATTAAGTTTGAAAAGCCGAGAACCAAAGACTTGACGGAAGTTTTGAAGAATTTAGGACTTGAAAATCAAAAAGTTTTAATTGTTCTTCCTAAAAAAGAGAATAAATACGAGAATGTAAAAATTTCTGGACGAAATATTCCTGGGATTAAAGTATTAATTGCGGACAATCCAGGAGTCGATAGAGTTAATATCGATGGGTTGAATGTATACGATATTTTAAATCATGATAAGCTTGTGCTCCTCCAAGGTACTGTCCAGAAGATTGAGGAGGTGCTGGGATAATGAAAAATTATGCAGATATAATCATTAGACCAATTGTAAGTGAAAAGGCATATTATGCAAGAGAAGATAGGAAGTATGTTTTTGAGGTTGCAAAGGATGCCAATAAACCACAAATAAAAGAGGCAATTGAAAAATTGTTTAATGTGAAGGTAAAAAAAGTCAATGTTGTTAATGTTAAACCGAAACCAAAGAGAGATTTGAGAAGAGGAGCAATGGCTAGGGAAGGTTATACTAGATCGTGGAAAAAAGCTATAGTTACACTTAAAGAAGGTTATACAATTAAAGAATTAGAAGGAGAACATTAAAAGGGGTGAAAAATGATGGGTCTTAAAAGATTTAAACCAACAAGCCCTGCTCGTAGACAGATGATAATACCAGATTTTTCTGAAATAACAAAAAAAGAACCAGAAAGATCATTGGTTGTTCCACTTAAAAAAACAGGTGGAAGGAACAATTATGGTAGAGTTACTGTTAGGTTTAGAGGTGGCGGCCATAAGAGAAGATATAGGATAATAGATTTTAAAAGGGATAAAGTTGGTGTGCCTGCGAGAGTAGTATCAATAGAATATGATCCAAACAGAACAGCCAGAATAGCTTTACTTGCATATGCTGATGGTGAAAAAAGATATATATTGGCTCCACAAGGATTGAATGTTGGCGATACAATTATGAATGGTCCGGATGCAGAAATTAAACCTGGAAATGCTTTGCCACTTGAAAATATTCCCGTTGGTACTATTATTCACAATGTGGAATTTATACCTGGAAAAGGTGGGCAAATTGCGCGTTCGGCAGGGACATCGTGTCAATTAATGGCAAAAGAAGGTAAATATGCGCTGTTAAAGATGCCTTCAGGGGAATTAAGAAAGGTTCCAGTAAAATGTTATGCAACTGTTGGTGTTGTTGGTAATGAAGAACACAAGAACGAAGTAGATGGTAAAGCAGGTAGGGTTAGATGGAAAGGTAGAAAGCCGCATGTAAGAGGGGTTGCAATGAATCCAGTTGATCACCCACATGGTGGAGGTGAAGGTAGAGGAAAAGGTCACCATCCACAAAGTCCATGGGGTCAATTGGCAAAAGGATATAAAACAAGAAGAGGTAAGAAAGCGTCAGATAAATTAATTGTTAGAAGAAGAAATGGTTGATGAGGAGGTGCAATAATGGGTAGGTCCACGAAAAAGGGACCTTATGTAGATCCCAAATTATTAAAGAAAATAAGACAGTTAAACGAAGCAGGAGAAAAAAAGATAATAAAGACATGGAGTAGGGCAAGTATGATAGTACCAGAAATGGTTGGGCATACAATAGCAGTTTACAATGGATTAAAACATATCCCGGTTTATATTACGGAAAATATGGTAGGACACAGATTGGGAGAATTTTCCTTTACCAGAAGATTTGGAGGGCACGCGGATAAGTCAGCAAGTAAGGGTCAGGTTAAAAAGTGAGGAGGGTGGAAGCAATGCAAGTTCTCATAAAGAGAAATGGAATGAAACGCTCTAAATTTCATAGAGTAAGGAAAGAAAAATTAGCATCGATGCCCGTCTATGAAGCAAAGGCTGTTGCAAAGTATATAAGAATTTCACCTAGAAAAGCCAGAAGTGTTGCAAATTCAATAAAAGGGAAAAATGTTTCAGAAGCGTTTACAATTCTTGAATTTTCTCCTAAAAAAGCTGCACGAATAATAAAAAATGTGTTAAAATCAGCAGTAGCGAATGCGGTTAATAATCACGGATTAAATGAAGAAAATTTGTACGTTTACACCTGTTATGTAAACGATGGTCCTAGAATGAAAAGACTTTGGCCAAGGGGAAGAGGAAGCGCGGACATAATACAAAAGAGAATGTCTCATATAACAGTAATAGTTAGAGATAGGGAAGCCGAGAAGGCTGCAATTGATGAAAAGAAATAGAAAGGTGAGGTGGTAAGGTGGGTCAAAAAGTTCATCCACGTGGCTTTAGGCTCGGGATAACAACTGATTGGCAAGCAACTTGGTTCAACGAAAAAAATTACAAAGAATATTTGTTAGAAGATGAAGAAATAAGAAAGGTAATAAAATCAAAATACTCTCACGCAGGAATCAGCGAAATAGTAATTGAAAGACCAGATTCAGAGAGAGTTATTGCGATTATAAAGACGGCAAGACCTGGTATAATAATAGGTAAAAAAGGTGCAGAAATCACTGAATTAAGGAAAGAGTTGGAGACAAGATTCAATAGGAGATTTATTGTAAATGTTGAAGAAATAAAATTACCTGAAGTGGATGCACAACTTGTTGCGGAAAATATCGCAAATAGGATTGAAAAACGTGCTTCATATAAAGTCGTTATGAAAAGGGCAATATTTAACGCAATGAGAAAAGGTGCAAAAGGTATAAAAATAATGGTTTCTGGAAGATTAGCAGGTGCTGAAATTGCAAGAACAGAATGGTATTTGAAAGGAAGATTACCACTTCAAACGATTAGATCTATAATAGATTATGGGACTGCGAGAGCAGAAACAAAATACGGTACGATAGGTATAAAGGTATGGATTTATAAAGGCGACGCCGATATCTGACGTCTAAAGGAGGTAGTACGACATGTTGATGCCAAAGAGAGTAAAGTACAGAAAACAGCATAGGGGAAGAATGAAGGGTAAGGCAAAAGGTGGAGCATTAGTTGCATTTGGTGAATATGGTTTAAAAGCGCTTGAACCTCATTGGATTACTGCACAACAGATTGAAGCATGTAGAATTGCTATTACAAGGACTTTGAAAAAATCAGGAAAGTTATGGATTAGGATTTTTCCAGATAAATCGTATACAAAACACCCGGCAGAGAGTAAGCTTGGAAAGGGAAAAGGTAACGTTGAAGGATGGGTAGCAGTAGTGAAACCTGGAAGGATAATGTTTGAGATTGGTGGAGTAAGTGAAGAATTAGCAAGAGAAGCACTTGAATACGCTGCAACAAAACTTCCAATTAGAACAAAAATAGTAAAAAGACATGAGATAGGTGGTGAAGCAGTATGAAGGCTGCTGAACTTAGAAATCTTACAAATGAAGAATTAATGAATTTGTTAGAGGAAAAGAAAAGAACTCTCATGAACTTGAGGTTCCAGAATGTACTAGGTCAACTAAACGATTATAGTCAGATATCAAAGACTAGGAAAGATATAGCAAGAATCAAAACAATTCTCAGGGAAAGAGAATTGGGTGTAAGGAGGTAATTGACATGCCAAAGAAAAGACTTGTAGGTGAAGTTGTAAGCGATAAGATGGATAAGACGGTTGTTGTTTCCGTTAGTACGTTGGTAAAACACCCGAGAGTGGGTAAATATATAAAGAGGACAAAAAAATATTATGCGCATGATGAAAATAACGAATGCAGAGTAGGAGATACCGTTGAAATTATTGAGTCAAGACCTTTGAGTAAGCTCAAAAGATGGAAAGTGTTGAGAATAATTGAAAGGTCTGTATTTACAGAAGAAGTAGAAGATGCGGAAGGAGGTAGTAACAATGATAATCAATGAAAGCTACCTCAACGTGGCTGATAACTCAGGTGCAAAACTTTTAAGGGTAATTAGGGTAATGGGTGGTTCCAGAAGAAAATGGGGAACGGTTGGAGATATTGTTGTCTGCAGTGTAAGAGATGCAGTTCCAAATGGAGATTTGAAAAAAGGTGATGTAGTTAAAGCGGTTATTGTTAGAACGAAAAAAGAAATAAGAAGACCTGATGGTTCATATATTCGTTTTGATGATAATGCTGCTGTTGTGATTGATAAATATAACGAGCCTAAGGGGACACGTGTTTTTGGACCAGTGGCAAAGGAATTAAGAGAAAAAGGTTTTATGAAAATAGTCTCCTTAGCGCCGGAAGTATTTTAAGGGGTGATGTGCAGTGGCAAGAAAAATAAGAAAAGGAGATACGGTAAAGGTACTATCTGGAAAGGACAAGGGAAAAACAGGTGAAGTAATTACAGTGATTCCAAAAGAGGATAAGGTTATAGTCAGAGGGGTAAATATTGTAAAAAGACATCAAAGACCAAATGCACAGATGAGGCAAGGAGGAATAATTGAGAAAGAGGCTCCTATATATGTTTCAAAGGTTGCATTAGTGTGTCCAAGTTGTGGAAATGCTACAAGAGTTGGATTTAAATTCTTAGAAGACGGTAAAAAAGTAAGGTACTGTAAGAAATGCGGAGAAGTCATAGATAAGTAAGGAGGCATAGAGCATGCAGTACATACCATTAAAGGAAAAATATGAAAAAGAAATTAGAAATGCAATGATGAAAGAATTTGGCTATAAAAACATTCACCAAGTTCCAAGATTGGAAAAGATAGTTATAAATATGGGAATTGGTGAAGGTTCAAGAAATAAAGATGTTATAGATATCCACGCAAAGGAATTAGCTTTAATTGCAGGTCAAAAACCTGTGGTAACAAGAGCAAAAAAGAGTATATCTAATTTTAAAATAAGAAAAGGTATGCCAATAGGATTGAAAGTTACTTTAAGAGGAATCAATATGTACAACTTTTTGTATAAGCTCATTAATCTTGTACTGCCAAAAGTTAGAGACTTTAGGGGATTGAATCCAAATGGTTTTGATGGAAGGGGAAACTACTCATTCGGTTTGACAGAACAATTGGTATTTCCAGAGATTTCTCCTGATCAGGTAAGAAGAGTGCAAGGTATGGATATTGTAATTGTCACAACAGCAAAAACCGATGAGGAAGCTAGGAAGTTACTTGAACTCTTTGGATTTCCTTTTAAAAGACAATAAGGAGGTTTAAATATGGCAAGAAAAGGTCTTGTAGAAAGATGGAAGAAACCCAAAAAATTTAAAACAAGAGAGTATACAAGATGTAAGATATGTGGACGTGCACATTCTGTTTATAGAGAATTTGGTGTATGTAGGGTTTGTTTTAGAAAAATGGCCAACGAGGGAAAACTCCCGGGAGTTAGGAAGGCAACATGGTAAAAGGAGGGGAATACAATGTGGAGCGATCCAATAGCTGACATGCTCACTCGAATAAGAAATGCTAACGTTGCATTAAAAGAACAAGTAGATGTTCCAGCATCAAATTTAAAGAAAGCAATAGCTGAAATTTTGAAAACAGAAGGATTTATTAAAGATTACACATATATTGAGGATGGGAAACAAGGAATCATCAGAATTCAAATGAAATACAAAGGTACAAGGAGAAATAGAGAAAGAGTAATTCACGGAATTGTTAGAATTTCAAAGCCAGGAAGAAGGATTTATGTGGATAAAGATCATCTTCCAAAGGTTAAAAATGGATTAGGAATAGCAATTTTAACAACTTCTAAAGGCGTTATGACTGACAAAATGGCAAGAGAAATTGGAGTTGGCGGAGAAGTAATCGCCTATATCTGGTAAGGAGGTGTACTCAATGTCCCGTATAGCAAATAAACCTATAGTAATACCAAATGGCGTAGAAGTTAAGGTTGAAGGAAATATTTTTAAGGTTAAAGGTCCAAAAGGTGAGTTGTCGCAAGAATTTTTACCTTATGTTAAAGTCGAGATTAATGAAAATGAAATTAATGTAAAACCAAACGTTGAATTTATGAAAAGAAAGTCAGACTTAAAGAAAATGAAAATGTTTACAGGTACATACTGGAGATTGTTTAATAACATGATTATTGGTGTTACACAAGGATTTAAAAAGGAATTAGAAATTGTTGGAATAGGTTACAGAGCACAGTTGCAAGGGAAAAAATTGGTTATGAATCTCGGATATGCGCATCCCGTTGAAATGGAAATACCATCTGATGTTACAGTGGAAGTCCCAAGTCCAAATAAAATTATAGTGAGCGGAATTGATAAACAAAGAGTAGGGCAAGTGGCAGCGGATATAAGAAGGTGGAGAGAACCTAACGTATATTCAGGAAAGGGTATTAGATACGTAGGAGAAGTAGTAAGATTGAAAGAAGGAAAGAAAGCATAAAGGGGGTACACTGAGATGATAAAAAGAGAAAATAGAAATTGGAGAAGGAAAAAGAGACACTTAAGTATAAGGAAAAAAATTCATGGTACAGCTGAAAGGCCAAGGTTGTGTGTATATAAAAGTGAAAAACACATATATGCACAGGTTATAGATGATGATAAAGGGCATACATTGGTAGCGGCATCAACTTTAGATAAGGAATTGAGAGAAGCTTTGAAAAAGACTTGGAATAAAGAGGCGGCACGTGAAGTTGGGAAGTTAATTGGTAAGAGAGCAATCGAAAAGGGTATCAAGAAAGTGGTTTTTGATAGAGGTGGATACAGATACCACGGAAGAATTGCAGAACTTGCTGAAGGTGCTAGAGAAGCAGGCTTGGAATTTTAAGGGAGGTGCACTGAATGGCAGATATTGCACAGAAAATAAAGGCAACGGGTGAAGATTTCGAAGAAAGAATAGTGGAAATTAGAAGGACTACAAAAGTTACAAAGGGTGGGAAAAATCTTTCCTTTAGGGTGTTAGCCGTTGTTGGAAATAGAAATGGAAAAGTAGGAGTTGGCGTTGGAAAAGCAAGAGAAGTACCAGATGCTATAAGAAAAGCTTTATCAGCTGCAAGAAGAAACGTATTTAAAGTATCAATCCACAATGGCACGATTCCTCATGAAATTGTTGGAAGACAGGATGCGGCGAAAGTTTTGTTAAAACCAGCTGCACCAGGTACAGGTATCATCTCAAATGGAACAGTACGTGCTATTGTTGAATTGGCCGGTATTCACAATATATTGACAAAATCAAGTGGTTCAACCAATCCGGTTGTTTTGGCTCAGGCAACGGTTAATGGTTTGAAAAACCTCCTATCCTTGGAGAAAATAGCTGAATTAAGAGATATAACTCCAAAAGAAGTTATTTATGGTGTAAAGAAGGAGGGTTAATATGAAAAAGTTAAAAATAACCTTGGTTAAAAGTCCTATTGGATACAAATATGATCAAAAAGATACAGTTAAAAGACTTGGGTTGAGAAAGTTAAATTCGACGGTGATTAAAGAAGATATTCCTCAAATTAGAGGTATGATTAGAAAGGTAAGACATTTGGTTAAAGTTGAAGAAATAGAGGAATAAGGGAGGTAATATAATATGAGATTATCCGATATAAAACCGACTCCTGGTTCTATGAAAAAAAGAACAAGAGTAGGTAGAGGAATAGGTTCTGGAAAAGGAAAAACTTCTGGAAAGGGACACAAAGGTCAAAAAGCAAGGGGAAGAGGAAAAGTTCATATTTGGTTTGAGGGTGGTCAGACACCTTTGCACAGAAGATTACCAAAATTTGGATTTAAAAACTTTGCCAAAAAGGTTTACACAGTAATAAATGTTGAGCAACTTGAGAAGTATTTTGAATCAGGAGAAGAAGTAACACCTGATAAATTAATGGAAAGAGGTTTAATTAAGAAAATTAATGATGGAGTAAAAATACTAGGAAATGGTGAAATAACAAAACCATTAACGGTAATTGCCCATGCCTTTAGTTCAAGTGCCAGGAGGAAGATAGAAGCCGTTGGCGGCAAGGCAGAGGTGATTTAACAATGTGGAAGGCATTAAAAAACGCTTTTAAAATACCTGAACTTAGAGATAGAATAATTTTCACGTTACTAATGCTTATAGTCTTTAGGCTCGGAATTTACATTCCGGTTCCTGGGGTGAACTTGAAGGCATGGGGGGTTGCGTTTTCTCAAATGGGAACGGGTGCTGCTGGAGGTTTGATGAGTTTTTATGATGTCTTTACAGGTGGAGCATTTAGAAGGTTTTCAATATTTGCAATGAGTGTTACACCATATATAAACGCATCGATTATTTTGCAACTTCTATCTTCAGTTATTCCTTCTTTAAAAGAGTTGTTAAAAGAAGGTGAAGAGGGAAGAAAGAAATTTCAAAGAATTACTAGAAATTTGACCGTTATACTTGGTGCGTTGCAGGGATTTGTGGTTTCATTTGGTCTTGCAAGAAGTTTTGAGAATGTGTTAGTTATTCCTTTATGGACATTTACACTTTTATCTACTATGACATTGCTAGCTGGTACTATGTTCTTATTGTGGATTGGTGATAGGATAACGGAAAAAGGTATAGGAAATGGTATTAGTGTTTTGATCTTTGCGGGAATTGTTGCAAGATATCCAGCATATTTTAGAACAGCGGTACTTGGCGGATTAAACATATTTGAATGGATTTTCTTGCTTGGAGTAATGTTCTTAATGGTTATTGGTATTATATATGTACAACAAGCCGAAAGAAGAATAGTAGTACAATACGCATCCAGAATGGTTGGAAGAAGAATATATGGTGGGACTTCAACTCACATTCCAATCAAGGTGAATCACAGTGGAGTTATTCCAATTATATTTGGTTGGGCAATAGTTTCTATACCAGTTGGTATAGCACAATTTACAAGTTCTGAAACTTTAAAATCATTATTTTCAATGACTAGTCCACTTGTGATAACTATTTATGCTGTTTTGATTTTCTTCTTTACGTATTTCTACAGTGTTGTTGTATTTGATCCAAAAGATATAGCACAAAATATAAAGAGTTATGGTGGATACATACCAGGTATTAGACCGGGAAAACCAACTGAGCAATATATTACAAGGGTTTTGAATAGGATAACTTTTGTTGGGGCATTATTCTTAGTTGCAATTGCACTTGTTCCTTACTTGGTTCAAGGTGTTACGGGAGTTAGCATATGGCTTGGTGGTACGAGTGCATTGATTGCTGTTGGTGTGGCACTTGACATAGCTCAACAAATGGAAGCGCACCTTATTATGAGAAATTACGAAGGATTTGTTAAAAAAGGAAAACTCCCAGGAAGGAGATGAGAATATGAATATTGTCTTCCTGGGGCCTCCTGGGGCTGGTAAAGGAACTTATGCAAAAAAATTGGCAAATATATTAAATATTCCGCATATATCAACTGGAGATATATTTAGAGAAGAGATAGCTTCTAAAAGTGATCTAGGTAAAAAAGTAGAAGAAATATTAAAACGTGGAGAACTTGTACCAGATGATTTGACAAATACAATTGTAAAAGAAAGGCTTTCAAAATACGATTGTAAAAAAGGATTTATATTAGACGGATTTCCAAGAACAGTTGCTCAGGCTAAAGCTTTAGATGAAATATTGAAAAAACTTGGAAGGGAACTTGGGTATGCAATATATTTTGAAGCAAGTGAAGAGGTTGTTGTTGAGAGAATTAGCAATAGAAGAATTTGTAAAAATTGTGGCAAGATTTATAACTTAATAACTCTTCCTCCTAAGGTTAATGGAAAGTGTGATGTTTGTGGTGGGGAGTTATATCAAAGAGAAGATGACAGAGAAGAAGTTGTAAGAAAAAGATATAAAGTTTATATGGAAAACACGTTTCCTGTAATAGAATATTATCGAAAATCTAACAAACTTTTTACAGTGGATGGTAGTATGGATGTTGATTCAGTAATAAAAGAAGTATTAAATATTATCAGAAGGTGAAAGAATTGATTTACATTAAAAACAAAGAAGAAATTGAAAAGATAAAAGTAGCTTCACAAGCGGTGGCTACAATATTGAAAGAAGCAGAAAAAGTTGCAAAAGTTGGTGCGACGGCATGGGATTTAGAGGTTTTGGCCGAAAAGATTTTGAAAGAGTTAAAATGTACTCCAGCGTTTAAAGGTTATCACGGTTATCCATATATTACTACTGTTTCTGTAAATGATGAAGTTATACATGGATTTCCATTGAAGAAGAAGGTATTTAAAAAAGGTGATATAGTTTCGTTAGATGTAGGTGCAATATACGATGGGTATTATGGTGATGGTGCATACACGTATATAATAGGTGATACCGATGAAGTTGGGAAAAAGTTAGTTGAGACAACAAGAGAAGCATTGAATATAGCAGTTGAAATATTAAGAGCGGGTATAAAACTAGGAGATATTTCTCATGAAATACAAAAATATGTGGAATCTAATGGGTTCAATGTGGTAAGGGATTTTGTAGGTCACGGGGTTGGAAGGAAGCTCCATGAAGATCCACAGATTCCAAATTATGGAAAAAAAGGAACGGGTGTAATATTAAGAGAGGGTATGACTATTGCAATAGAACCTATGGTTACTGAAGGCGGCTGGCACGTAGCGGTTTTAGAAGATGGATGGACTGTGGTTACAGTTGATGGAAAAAGAGCAGCTCATTTTGAACATACTTTGTTAGTAAAAAAAGACGGATGTGAAGTTTTAACCCAGGTGGGGTGATAAGATTGTCAAATAAGGAAGATATTATAAAGATGGAGGGTACCATTGTTGAAGCTTTGCCAAATGCTATGTTCAGAGTAGAATTAGAGAACGGTCATAAGATTTTGGCACATATTAGTGGAAAGATGAGAAGAAATTTTATAAGATTAGTGCCAGGAGATAAAGTAGTAGTTGAGTTAACAATTTATGATTTAACCAAGGGAAGAATAGTTTACAGGAAAAAGTCATAGAAGAAAGGAGAGAGTGCCATGAAAGTACAATCATCTGTGAAGAAAAGATGTGAGCATTGTAAAATAATAAAAAGAAAAGGTAGAGTTTACGTTATTTGTAAGGTGAATCCAAAGCACAATCAGAAGCAAGGTTGAGGAGGGAGATAGATGGCTCGTATTGTTGGTGTTGAAATACCAAATGATAAGAAGGTAGAAATTGCTCTTACTTATATATATGGTATTGGTAGGACTAGAGCGAAATTAGTATGTGAAGCGACAAATGTGGATCCAAATAAAAGAGTAAGAGAATTAAATGATGAAGAAATTAGTAAAATAGCCACATTTATTCAACAGAACTTTAAAGTTGAAGGTGAATTAAGATCAGAAGTAATGCAAAATATAAAGAGGTTAATCGATATAGGATGCTATAGAGGATTAAGGCATAAATTGGGGTTACCAGTAAGAGGTCAAAAGACAAAATCTAATGCAAGAACGAGAAAAGGTCCAAGACCAAGTAGAATCAAGAAGAAAAAATAAGGAGGGACATAAATGGCAAAAAAAACGCGTAGGGTTGTTAAAAGGAAAAAGAAAATATCTGTTGATCGTGGCGTTGTACATATTAAGTCAACATACAACAACACTATTATTACCTTAACCGATCCAGATGGAAAAGTAATCACCTGGGGAAGTGGAGGAACTGCAGGATTCCAAGGAACAAGAAAGGGAACGCCTTATGCAGCACAACTTGCAGCAGATCAAGTTGCCAAAGAAGCGGTAAAACTTGGTATGAAAAAAGTTGATATTTTGGTTAAAGGACCAGGTTCAGGAAGAGAAGCTGCAATTAGGACTTTCCAAGCAGCGGGACTTGAAATTGGGATTATTAAAGACGTTACACCTATTCCATTTAATGGCTGTAGGCCAAAGAAGAAAAGAGTTTAAGGGAGGGAAATAAATGGCTAGATATACAGGTCCACAATGTAAACTTTGCAGGCGCGAAGGAATGAAGTTGTACCTGAAAGGCGAAAGGTGCTTTACTGATAAATGTGCATTTGATAGGAGACCTTTTGCTCCAGGTGATCATGGAAGAGACAAGAAGAAGTTAACGCAATATGGTATACAATTAAGGGCAAAGCAAACTATGAAAAGGATATATGGGGTACTTGAGGCACAATTTAGAAGATATTATGAGACTGCTGCTAAAAAAACGGGGGATACCCGTGAAAATCTTGTTATACAGGTGGAAAGAAGACTCGATAACGTAGTGTATAGGTTGGGATTTGCAGTTAATAGAACAACTGCAAGGCAGCTTGTAAATCACGGACATTTTATGGTTAATGGAAGAAAAGTAACGATTCCATCTTATCAAGTTAGACCGGGAGATGTGATTGAAGTAAGGGAAAAAAGTAGGGATATTTTGCCAATTAAAAATGCAATAGAATTGAATAAAGATAAAAATAGAATGCCATGGGTTTCAGTAGATTTTGATAATTATAAAGGGGTTTATGAAAGACATCCAAAACTAGAAGAAGTTATTGATCTTCCAGTTGACGTACAAGCAATTATCGAATTGTACTCGAGGTGATAAATTATGGATTTTATTATGCCTAAAGGTCTTAAAATGGAAGATCATTCGGAAGCGGATGAACATTATTATGCCCGGTTTGTTCTTTTTCCGCTGGAAAAAGGATACGCTACAACTATAGGGAATACATTAAGAAGGGTTTTGCTTTCTTCCATCCCATCACTTGTGATAACGGATGTAAAGTTTGTAAGACCAGAAAAATACCATGAATTTGACACTATAGAAGGGATAAAAGAAGATATAATAGAGATACTTTTAAATTTAAAGAAAGTACAACTAAAGATGGAAAGTTACATAGAAAGTCCAGTAGAGTTGAGTATTCAGCACAAAGGAGAAGGAGAAATTAAAGCTGGGGATATTATTGTGCCTGCGGGGGTAACAGTCGCAAATCCAAATCTGCACATTGCAACTGCAAATGAAGATGCGGATATTGAAATAAAGATGTATGCAACGATAGGTAAAGGTTTTGTGCCAGCTGCAGAAAGAAATGAAAAACCAGATATAGGATGGATTGTTTTGGATGGAGTATACAACCCTGTTCTTAAGGTTAATTGGAAAGTTGAGAATGTTAGGGTTGGTAAAAAGACTGACTATGATAAATTGATTTTAGAAATCTGGACTAAGAAAAATATAAAACCTATAGAAGCATTAAAACAATCTGTTAAGATAATAAATGATCACTTTAAGTTAATTGAAGAAAGTTTTGGTGATATGGAAGATAATGCAATTGTAATCGAAACTACAAACACAGAAGTGATTGAAGAGATGGTAGATGAAGATGATGTTTTAAGTAGAAAGATAGATGAGCTAGATCTGTCCATGAGAGCATTAAATTGTTTAAAGAGGGATAAAATAGAGACAATAGGAGATTTGCTTGAAAGAGGAGAAGATGAATTGTTAAAAATTAAAAACTTCGGACAAAAATCCCTAGATGAGGTAAAAGAAAAGCTGAAGGAAAAGTTTGGAATAAGCTTTGGAAGGGAGGAAGAATGAAATGAGACACAGAATGAAAAAACATAGAATTGGAAGATATGGAAGCCATAGAAGATCCTTGCTAAGAAATTTATCAAGGGAAATTATAGAACATAGTAGTATAATTACTACCACCAAAAAGGCAAAAGCGGCACAAGAATTTTTTGAAAAATTAATGACAAAGGCAATAAAGGCGAAAAAGGCAGATAAAAAAGAAAGAGAAGTAGCTTTAAGAAGGGAAATTTTCAAAGCATTAGGTGATAGAAAATTAGTTAATAAACTCGTTGATGAAATTGCACCAAAGTATCTTGATAGACCAGGTGGATACACGGCTATTTATAAAATAGGTCCAAGAAGAGGCGATGGTGCAGAGATGTCATTGATAAAACTTGTAATAGAAGAGTAAGGGGGAAGTCCCCCTTTTTTACTCTTTGAGGAGGTGTAGTATGGAAATAAAAGAGCTAGGTGTTGATAAAAACATTGTGACTAAGGAATATATATTTGATGGTACAGATATTAAAACTGCTGAAAGAAGGACTTTAAACGAATTGAATAGAAAATATACTGTGGAGGGGTTTAGAAAAGGAAAAGTCCCTCTTAGTGTTTTTAAAATGAGATTTGGAAAAGATTTTTATGACTATTTTGTCTTTGAGCAATTGTTGGAAGAGGTTTATAAATCTTTTAAAGAAGAGACTAACCTCTTGTTAATTCCAGAAATTGTGGAAAAGGAAATAAATTCTGAAAATGGAAGAGTAGTTGTAAATTTCCATAAAAAGCCTGTTGCAAAAGTTGAAGTTGAAAAAATTAAGGTTAGAATTGCAAATAAGGAACAAGTACTAGATAATTACCTTGATTTGAGATTGAATTCTTTAAAGGAAGAACATGCTGTTTTAGAACCAAAAGAGGGACCTGCAGAATTTGATGATCTAGTTAGAGTTAGAGTTTTTGTGGTTAATAAAGAGACGGGAAAAGTTTTAATAGATGGAAAAGAAGATGAATACGTGTTGTATAAAGAGGATGAAAGACCAACCGTTAAAAATGTAGTAGGACATAAAAAAGGGGATGTAGTAGAATTTGATAGAGAATTTGCAGGAAAAGAAGGGGAAAGTGTTACTTATCACTATAAATTGGAAATCCTAGAAGTTTATAAAAGAAATTTGCCTGAATTAACCGATGAATTTGTAAAAAATAATTTATCCGAACTACATCTAGAAACTTTGGAAGAACTTAAGAATAAAATAAGAGAAGAAGGTACAAAAATTTACGATGATGAAATTAAGCATTCAATAAGGGAACAGATCTTGGCACAACTTCCAGATGTGACTGAATTGTTTATTTCTGAGAAAACTATAGATTATGCTGTAAGGCTTATAGTCAACAATATGAAAGAAGAAAATAAATATGAAGATTACGTGAAAAAATACGAAACTGAAGAAAAGGCTTTAGAATCTTTAAAAGATTACTATGTAACTGAATTAAAGAAAGAGTCTGCAATTGAAAAGCTTGCAAAAGAGTATAACATTGAAAGAAAAGTATCTGATGAAGAATTGGAAAAATACGCCGAAATTTTGGCACCTTATTGGGGTATTAGTGTTGAAAGGGCAAAGGTTTTAGCGAAAGAAAAACCAGAGATAAGAGAAGAAATAGAGAATATGATTTTTGTGGATAAAGTTATTGATAAAGCTGCAGAAAAAGTTCAAAGAGAAATTGTCGATGTGAATAAAGAAGGTGAAGAGAGTGAAGAAAATAATTGATCAATATGTCCCAATGGTAGTTGAAAATACCGGAAAATATGAAAGGGCTTATGATATTTATTCCAGATTATTAAAGGATAGAATAATCTTTTTGGGCAGCGCCATAGATGATCATGTTGCAAATTTAATAGTAGCACAGCTTCTTTTTTTAGAAGCAGAAGATCCAGATAAAGATATACAATTGTATATAAATTCTCCGGGTGGATCTGTAAGTGCTGGGCTTGCCATATACGATACTATGCAATATGTTAAATGTGATGTTGTCACAATATGTATAGGGCAAGCAGCATCTATGGGTGCTGTTTTGCTTGCTGGAGGTGCAAAGGGGAAGAGGTTTTCGCTGCCTAATAGCAGAATCATGATTCATCAACCATTAGGTGGCGCGGAAGGTCCTGCAAAAGATGTTGAAATTATGACGCGTGAACTTTTGAGAATAAAGAATAAGATTAACGAAATATTAAGTTTTCACACGGGTCAGCCAATTGAGAGGCTGGAAAAAGATACGGATAGAGACTTTTTCATGACACCTGAAGAAGCGCTTGAATACGGTTTAATAGACAAGGTTATTAAACCGGAAGATAGGAAAAAATGATTTATGGTATAATTAATGTGTTAAGGATAATTTGAAGGAGGTAAAAGAATGTCGGGTCACAACAAATGGGCAAATATTAAACATAGGAAAGCGGCCCAAGATGCAAAAAGATCTAAAATATTTACAAAATTGATTAGAGAGATTATAGTTGCTGCAAGAGAAGGCGGGGGAGATCCAGAAACAAATCCAAGATTAAGAGCAGTTATAGAAAGAGCAAGAGCGGCAAATATGCCAAAAGATACAATTGAAAAATCCATAAAAAAGGGTACAGGTGAACTGGAAGGTGTAGATTACCAGGAAATAATATACGAGGCATATGCTCCTGCTGGAGTTGCATTGTACATTTATGCTATGACAGATAATAAAAATAGAACAGCTCAAGAATTAAGGCATCTTCTGAGTAAACATGGAGGTTCTCTTGCAGAGAGTGGTTCTGTTGCGTGGTTGTTTGAAAGGAAAGGAATTATTGAAATTCCGAAAGAAAAAGTTGCAGACTTTGAGGAATTTGCAATGGTAGCAATTGATGCAGGAGCAGATGATATTGTTGAAGATGATCCTATACAGGTTATTACAGCTCCAGAAAATATGACTGAGGTAAAAGATAAGTTGGCAGAAAACGGTTTTGAGGGAGAAGCAAAGGTAACCTTTATCCCAAAAAATACCGTTAAAGTAACGGGTGCAGATGCAGAAAAAGTATTGAAATTGATAAGTATTTTGGAAGATAATGATGATGTGCAAGAAGTTTATGCAAATTTTGATATAGATGACAAAGAAATGGAAGAAATAATGGCCAAACTTGAAGGATAAAATGAAAAAAATAGTTTTTTTGTTTTTGTTTTTGCAAATTCTAAGCTTTGCCCAAATATTGGATTTTTGGGTAGATCCTTTTTTCGATACGTACGGTTTTTCTATTACTCAAGACATCGAATTTTGGAAGGTTAAAGCCCTGCTTCGATATGATATTAATGTTAATTGGGAGCAGGGCTTTCCTGTATTTGAAGCAAATGTTCCAGAAATTTTTTTTGATTTAAATGCAAAGATCTATTCCGTTGAGTATGGTTTTTTTCACAGAAAAGTTCCATTTTCTGTATTTGTAAATCCATATGAAATGGGTTTGAATGTAAGATATGGTTTTACAGGTTTTTATAATGATTATTGTTATTTTTCTGGAAATTTTTTGGATGTATCCTTTAAAGAAGGCTTAATTAATGTTGGACTAAAATACAAAGATTTCAGAATTTTTTATGAAAAATTTTTAGAAAAGAATATCTTTGGGATTCAAATAGATGATTTGATCTTTTTTTACGATGAATACGGGCTAGAAGCGGCGTTGTATTTTCAAGACGAGTATTTTGGACTGTATTTTAATCCTGTAAATAATTTGCTAGGAATGGCTATTTTCAGCAAAAATAATTATTTATTTATAACGCAAGAAGAAATGTACATGAATGTAAAGTGGGGTGAGATTAATGTCTTTGGAAGATTTCAAAAAGAGAAGAGAAAGTTTGCTTTCGGGTTCAAAATTTGGTGATACACAAGAATTTTCTATGGAGGAATTTCAATGGTTTTTAGAGCAAGTAAAAAAGCAATTTAATTTTGATTTGACAGGTTATAAACCACATAGAGTTAAAAGAAGAATAGAGATGTTGATTAAAAAATATAGACTTAAATCTTATAAAGATTATTACAATTTGATTTTGAAAGATGAAAAGAAGAAGGAAGAATTTTTTGATAGAATGACTATAAATGTTACGGAATTCTTTAGAAATCCAGAGAAGTGGTGGGAACTAAGGGATAAATTTTTACCTCAACTTTTAAAGGAAAGTGGTACAAAGTTTAAAGCATGGAGTGCGGGATGTTCTACAGGAGAAGAACCGTATTCTCTTGCGATTTTACTTGAAGAATTAAGAGCACCAAGTACAGCAAAAATTCATGCAACGGATATAGATATAGGTGTTTTAACAAAGGCAAGAATGGGTGAGTATGAAGAAAGATCCTTTGTTAGTACTCCTCCACAATATTTAAAAAAATACTTTGATTTAACAAGCAAAGGGACTTATAAAGTGAAGGATATAGTAAAAAAAAGAATTTTATTCAAAAGACATAATTTATTACAAGATCGTTTTGAAACAGGATATGATTTGATTTTGTGTAGAAACGTGGTAATTTATTTTGAATTGGAAACGAAAATGGAGTTGTACGAAAAATTTGCAAAGTCCTTAAGACCAGGTGGTTTGTTATTTATAGGGAACACTGAGAGAATATTTAATTACAGGCAGTTGGGATTTGAAGTTGCATCACCGTTTATTTACAGAAAGTTGTGAGGTGATTTTTTGTTTTGGATAACGTTAGCATTTGTTATCGACCAAATTACTAAATATATTGCTACAAATTATTGGAGGTTTAATCCAACTAAGGTATGGATATTTTATTTCACATATGCGACTAATAAAGGTGTGGCATTTGGTCTTTTTTCAAATTCAAAAGAAATAGTTGTTTATTTAACACTTGCAATTACCATCTTTTTGTCTTTGATACCTTTGATCAAAAATTTGGATTTTTTAACGAATATGTTTTTAGGATTTATCATTGGTGGTGCATTGGGAAATATAGTGGATAGAATTAGATTTGGATATGTAGTTGATTTTATAACTATGCCTTATTGGCCAACTATATACAATTTGGCGGATTTCTTTATACTTTTGGGTGGTATTGGAATTGCAATATTATCATTGTGGAGGAGAGATATTGGAAATTCAAGTAACAGCGCGGGAAAAAGGATGGAGATTGGACAAGTTTGTTCAAGAGATAGCTCCAAGTTGGATATCAAGGACGTACATACAAAAAGCAATCAAGAGTGGGGAGATAATAGTAAATAATGAGATAAAGAAACCAAGCTATAAATTAAAAAAAGGTGATGTGGTTTTTTTTGAGTTGCCAGAAGAACCCAAAAAAGTGGAAATTGTACCAGAGAATATACCTATAGATGTAATTTATGAGGATAGAGATATAATTGTTATAAATAAAGCTCCAGGTGTGGTGACTCATCCCACACCTTCCTTTATTTCTGGTACGTTGGTTAACGCTTTGATGTACCATTGTAAAGATTTTCAGGGGATAAGTGGTGAATTAAGACCCGGGATAGTACATAGATTAGATAAGGACACAAGTGGAGTTATAGTTGTTGCAAAAAATGATAAAGCTCATCAAAGCTTATCTAGTCAATTTAAGGAGAGACTCACAGAAAAGACTTATATTGCAATTACTTCTGGAGTTATAAAAAAAGATTATGGAACAATTGATGTACCACTTGGAAGGAACCCAGTTGTGAGGACAAAAATGGCCCCTTTAGAATGGGGAAAAAGTGCTTTAACATACTATAAAGTTTTAAAAAGATTTAAAGTTGCTACACTTGTTCTTGCCTTTCCAAAAACGGGAAGAACCCATCAAATAAGAGTACATATGAAATACATAGGCCATCCTCTTCTTGGAGATGAACTATATGGAAAAGGAAAAAAGGATGAAATATTTGAAGTTAAGCGACAAATGCTGCACGCTTTAAGACTTTCGATTTTTCATCCTACAACTGGAAAAAAGATGATTTTTGTTGCCCCCCTTCCTTCTGATTTTAAACGGGTGATAAAGAATCTTTCGGAAATTTAATAAAAAATCTTGTAAGAGTTGATTTTTGCTAAATAAATGATATAATCAGAACAAATAAGGCTTATGTGCCTTATTATTTCTTTTTAGGGGGTGTTTTGTTATGGGGATAGATGAGATTTTTGAGGTTATTGAGAGGGAAAAGATAAAATTTATAAGGTTGCAGTTTACCGACATTAACGGGATATTAAAAAATGTCGAAATTCCTTCGAATGATTTAAAAAGGGCGTTTGAAAGAGGGATAATGTTTGATGGTTCATCAATTGAAGGGTTTGTTAGGATTAATGAATCGGATATGTATTTAAAGCCAGATCCAGCGACTTTTGCAATTCTTCCATGGACACTTGAAGGTCAAAAGAGTGCAAGAATAATTTGTGATGTTTACAAATATGATGGTACACCTTTTGAAGGGGATCCTAGGTTTAGATTGAGAAAAGTTATGGAAGAGGCAAAGGAATTAGGATTTGTCCCTCACACAGGCCCTGAAGTTGAATTTTTCTTGTTGCCAAGAAAAGATAATAAACCTGTATTTGAATTTTTAGATGAAGGTGGATATTTCGATCTTTTGCCTGTAGATATTGCAGAACACTTAAGAAGTGAAGTTGCTGTAATGTTAGAAGAGATGGGGATAGATGTTGAAGCTACGCATCATGAAGTTGCTCCATCACAACATGAAGTAGATTTTAGATACAGTAATGCTCTTTCATCCGCTGATGCCGTTCAAACTGTAAAGTTAGTTATAAAGACGTTAGCGGTAAAGAATAATTTATACGCGACATTTATGCCTAAGCCATTTTTTGGAATTAATGGTAGTGGGATGCATGTGCATATGAGTTTGTTAACAAGTGATTTAAGTGAAAATGCGTTTTACGATAAGGAAAAAGATGATATTTCCGATATAATGAGGTATTTTATAGGAGGTTTAATAAAATTTGCAAGGCCTATAACGGCGATTACAAATCCAACTGTAAATAGTTATAAAAGGTTAGTTCCAGGATATGAAGCCCCTGTAAATGTCGCTTGGTCTCTTGCAAATAGATCTGCACTTATTAGAGTACCAATGGCAAGAAAAATGGGGACAAGATTAGAATATAGAGCACCTGATCCTTCATGTAATCCGTATTTAGCTTTTACTGTTTTAATTAAAGCGGGGCTTATTGGTATAAAGGAAAAAATAGAACCACCAATGCCAGTTGAGGAAAATATTTATCATATGAAAGAAGAAGAAAAAGGAATTTTTGGGATAAAGTTGTTGCCGGAAAATCTTAGTGAAGCTATAAATGAAATGGAAGGTTGCGAAATAATAAAAGAAGCACTTGGTGAGCATATATTTTCCAAATTTATAAAAATGAAAAGAAAAGAATGGAGAGAATATTCCACATTTGTAAGTGAATGGGAAAGAAGAAAATATGAAATAATATGAGGGCTTAATTGCCCTCATATTTTTTGTAGTATTTCAAACCAAGTGATATATCTTTTAAACGTTGATTTTTATTTGCGGGATATCCATAAAAATGATATTTTTCGCATAAATTAATAAATTCTTTTAAGATATTTTCATTATTTGGTGGGTATATATAATCTGTAACAAGAACAAATTTTTCAGAGTTTTGTATTTTGAGTGTGTACGTAAGTCTTTTTTCACTTTTTAGTTTTCTATTTTTGTAAAAAAATAGAGTTTCAATTCCTATTCCATCTATTGATTTTATGTACAAATTATTGAAATCAAAGTCTATAATATCTTCTCCATTTTGAGGTACAATTAAAAGGTTATTTACTTTTTCTTTTATTTCGCTTAAAAATCTTATCATTTCATTTGCTGTAAATATTATCTCATAGCCATTTTCTGACCAATATTTATAAGAGTCTATTAAATCGAGGTAAAGACCGTCTATATTGTATGACAAAATTTTATCTATTGTTTTGAAAACTATATTTTTCCATTCGCTATACCAATATTTTACTTTGTAATTTCCCTTCCAATATTTGTTTTCTTTTCCAAGCCATTTTGGTGGATTTTTTTTCCAAGCATCTTTCCAATAATCTCTATAGCTTTCTGCCTCGCCGATGCTTAAGTATGCAAGGATTTTTGTGCCGTCTTTTTGGAGTTTTTTTAGATAAACTTTGTCTTTATCATTTAAGTAGAAAACATCTATAACCAGAAATTTTGGAGTATAAAAGGTATAGATTTTTTGTAAATCTATATTTTGAAGTTGATATATAAACGGTACATTTATCTTTTCAATACTTAGAGTATATATTAAAATCATAAATATCAGGAATAAA
Source organism: Thermosipho sp. 1070 (assembly GCF_001682135.1). Lineage (NCBI taxonomy): Bacteria > Thermotogati > Thermotogota > Thermotogae > Thermotogales > Fervidobacteriaceae > Thermosipho > Thermosipho sp. 1070. The sequence continues at coordinate 1,127,894 of NZ_CP007121.1, forward strand.
GTTATATATTTCATATTATCACCTTAGAAAAGTTATAACTACTTTTGATGAAGTTGTTTTTAATATGTATATATCGTTTTCGGGATAAAATGCCACTATGTCACCTCCCAGTATGCTTCTTATGGGAATTTTTGTGCGTAAAAGAAAATATTTTGGTTTTAAAGCAGATGGTGAAATAATTATTTCCATTTTATCTTTTTTGATATTGTATTCGTATTTTTGTGTTAAAAAATCAAAAAAATAAGGATATGCCTCTGAAGCAGTTTGATTTTCTAACCATGGAAAAGTTATCTTAACTTTGTAGTAGAATGTACTTAAATAAGACAATAGCTCTTCCCATGTTTTGTTTTTAGGATTTCTGTCATTTGAAAAGAAGTCATCTGGGTGTATAAAGTGTTGGAAAGAACCAAAATTTGCAAGGGTGTTTATGGAATTTAAAAGGATTTTCTTAAGTGGATAATAACCATATGTGGATCGTGGTATTACAATTGCAAAGTTGCCGATAATTTTGTATTCTGAAAAATCATCATTAGATGTGTAAGTGGTACCTATTGTTTTTATTTCTGGAAGTGCCTTTAGTAAATTTTTTATACCAAATTTATCTATTATATTATTTGGAGCTACATAACTATTTATAAAAATAGGATGTCCTAAAATTAATTGGATAAACTTTTTGGCCGATTTAAGACCTTCTTGTAGGTTTTTTTCATTTTCCCAATTTCTTTTTAAAAGTGAAAGATGATTATATCCGTGTAATCCAAGTTCATGTTCGGAGTTATCGATTTCAACTAATGCATTTGAGGGTTTATCTGAAATTAAAAATTCGGAAAAATCAAAAGGTGGATTACTTGCACCATTGTAACTTAAAGGTGTAACTATTGTGTATTTTATATTGTAGCTTTTTGAAAAATCTTTCATGTCTTTCCACCATATGTTATAGTAAAAGTTTGTATCATTTATTCCCTTTTTAACAATTTCATACGACGGAATTGGAAAATCGTCTATATAAAATATAAAAGAATTTAAAAATCCCATTATGTTAAAATCCTGCATATCAAGGATGCATTGTAAAATTAATCCCCTTGTTTCTTTTATTATAATTGGTGGATAAATGTATCCAAGGTATCCATTTTTTTCTTTTTTATACCAAATTACTGGAATGTTTTTATCACTTACAAGATAAGATAGAATTTTTTCATTATGTAAATCCACATTGAAAGAAATTTCAAAACTTCTTTCAATTTCAATGCCGTTTTTGGTGTTTTTTAAAGGAAATATTTCTTTTTTAAAGAAAATTTTTTTGACGATATGTTCTTCAGTTTTTATGTTGTTTTTCCAGGGAGTATTATAAATATTTGTTATGTATAAAATTGTACCTCCGTTATTTAGAAACATCTCTGTATTTTCAGAAGAAATGAACTTTGAATTTGTACACCAAATTATATATTTATATGGTAAAAGATCTATAAATGATTTGTTATAAAAGTCATCTATTATTGTTATATCAAAATTTATTTTTGCGTATTCTAAAGTTTTTTTTAGGTCATATTGAATCTTTGTGTAAAAGTTTGAATCATATGTATCTTTTACGATTAGTATTTTGTTTTTCATTCCAACTTGTTTTGTCAAAAATACGTCTATTAGCTTTTCAATGTTGAGTACAACCTTTTCGTTGTTTAAAAAGCTATTGAAAATTGCACATCCACCTCTTGGAGAGATAAATATTAATGGATATTTTGTATCTTTTGATTTTAGATCTAAAATAATTTTTATATCTTTTGCAAAGATTTTGTATTTTTCAACAGGTTGTGGTAATGTACTTGGTGTTGCTGTAAAAAAATCCTTATCATATGTAATTTCAAAATTTTTTAAGACTTTGTATCCATACATATAATGTATACCTATCTTGTTCAATAGGTTGTTGATTTCCCTTTGTTCAGTTGAAACTCCTAAATTGTTAAAAAAGAAAAATATACCGCCTTCTTCAACAAATTTAGAAAGTTGTCTTAAGTATACTTCGGGAGTGTTTAGTTTTGTTGAGTAATACCATGAGATTATCCCAGTATAGTGTTTTGATGAGATGTTGTAGTAATTAAATTTTTCAATGTCTGCTAAATCAAAATTTAGGTTATTTTTTTCAAGGAGGGGAATTACGTGATCTTTTAGCATGTATTCTCCGTATTCTTCAGAGCCTTTGTAGAGAAGTAAGATCTTTTTTTGAGAAAATGATAGGATGCTTAAGATTAGAAAAATTGTTAATAATATTTTTTTCATCTTTTCACTCCTCTAATTAATTTTCCTTCTGGAAGAGAAGGATTTTGTCTGAAAAATTCGATTTTAATTATATCTTTTATTTTCTTTTTAAGTAATGTATATGAAACCATAGTTCCTATTAAAAATGAAAGGGCATATCCTGCACCAAGGGATGCATAACCTATCTTTGAGACTAAAATGTAGCTTAAGAAAATATTCAAAAATAATACTGCTATATTCAAACTAAACGCCAAATTTCTAAAATCGAAGTATAAAATTAATAATATTACCATGAGGTAAAAACCGTTGAGCATTGCCCCTATTAGTCCCAGTCTTAAAATAGGTTTTGAAAGTTCATTTGATATAGGGAGAAGTTTTAATTCATTTAGTATAAAAAATAACGTGGTAATTAATATTTGAATCTTTATGGTAAGTGAAATACTTTGTAAAAGTTCTTTTTCCATTTCATCTTTTATAGTTAATATCTCGGAATATACGTATCCTTCCTTTAGTGAAGTGTAAAAATGTTTATATTTTTTATAAAACCTTGTTTCAAGTACCAATATAAACATGGTAATTGTGGGAATTATAGTTAGATAACAAAAAAACATGGGACTATCGTATATAAATGAAAATTTAAATCCGTCTATTAATTCCTCTCCAAAGTTTGGATTATTCCACACTATAAAATCATCAACCCATATAGCAAGATAATACGAAACCCCTATTAACATAAGTTGCCAATATTTTTTTATTTCTTTTACCCATTCGAAGGAAATTTTTTGATTATTATTTCCAAATGTGTTATATACTGTTATAAAATTTGTTATTATACCCACAGTTATACCTAATGCATAACCATATATTTCCGAAAGGTTGTAGTAGGAAAATAATTTGGAAAAAACAATAGAAGATATACCCATTAATACATATGATGTAATGTACCAATTAATTTCGTCAGTGGAAATTGCCGCAATTGAAATTAACCATAAGACAAGTAATGAGAGTGTAAGATAGGTAAATGAAATAATAAATTTAAATGGTTGGGGATTAAATAGAAAAAATAAAACAAGAAAGATAATTAATAAAGTTGCATTTGCTACAATTATTCCCAATGTTTCAGGGAGAATTTTTTCATATTCTTTTAAATACATAATATCTGAAATTCTCCTTGAAAGAAACATAGAAAAAATCCCTGATATTATTATAGAAAAAATAAATCCATATATGATCGCAGTATTAAAGTAAATGTTAAATATATTTAAATAGTTAAGTATTATCCACAAAGATAAAGTGGTAATAATCCATGGACCTGAAGCGGTCAATATAGAATAAAGTATGGCAAGTGCATCTGTCGAAACTCTATTTTGAAAGAATAATTTATTTAATTTAAATCCGACTCCCGCCAAGTTATTCCACCACCGAATAGTATAGTTTTTTGTAGTTTCCCACCATTTGATCTAACCTATATCTTAACATTACCCTTTTTTTTCCTATTTCTGATGCTCTTTTTCTAAAAGAATCGTCTTTGTACAAAGTGATAATTGCATTTGCCATGGCTTTAAAATCTTTGGGCTTTACGACAATGCCAGCAGGACCTATAATGTCTTCTTTACTACCGTATATTAATTCTCTACATGCCCCAACGTTTGTTGCAACTACTGGAATACCTATTGATAATGCTTCAAGTATAACTAGTGGTTGACCTTCACTTACACTTGAAATTAGAAGGATATTTAATTTATCGTAATATTCTTTTACGTCAACCATTCCAGTAAATTCAACCGTGTCTTTTAAGTTGAATATTTCTACCATTTCGTAACATTCTTTAAAGTAATCAGGTTCCTCATCGGTAGGACCAATTATGTATAACTTGAAAGATTTTATTTCATCTTTTGCTATTCTTGCAGCTTTTATTGCTGTCTTTATATCTTTTATTTCTACAACTCGTCCTACAATTCCAATGGTAAATGGTTGTTTTTCTTTTCTGTATTGTATGTCTTTGAATCTTTCTACATCAATACCATTTGGTATTACAAGCATTTTTGAGTGTTCACTGCAGAGTTCTTTTTCAAATTTTTGGTTGTCTTCAAATAATGTTGTTATTTTCTTTGCACCTTTGTATACAATTGAGCTTATTGTGTTAAAAAGTTTTATCCACCCTGTTTTGAATTCTTCTTTAATTCAATCCGAACGTAGTATTTCAAGTTGTCTTTCTCTGTGATATATACCATGTTCAGTAAGAATCACGGGTTTGTTGTATTTTAACCCATTTAAAATAGCTGAAATTCCTGCATATCCTGTGGTGATTGTATGGTATATATCGCATTTTGGAAGATCAATAGCCATAGAATTTAAAAAGGGTATCATCATAGAATATAATGTCCAGTAGTAATTTGGAAAATTCTCAAAAGGCAAGTATTTTTCATAGAATTTTAGTATTGAACTCCAATAGAACTCAGATTTTAGGAAACTTGTAAAGTCGAAATTGAGATTTTTCTTAAATAGATAATATAAATCCTTTCCCATTTTATTTTCATTAAATGGATAGGTTATAATTTTTCCTAGAGAATTGGTAAATTTTTTTGTTACTTTTCTTTTATTTTTAAATTTGTATTTTGCAAAGAGGTAGAATTCAAAATAATCTGTTACGTTTTCGGGAAACACGTATTTTTGCTTTCTTTCTCTTGGAGTATCACCCACATGAATAACGCAAAATTCAATATCTTTCATGTTTTTTATTAAAGAATGTCCCCAGTTTGATACGCCTCCCACCACGTAAGGATAAGTACCTTCAAAAAGTAGACCTACTTTCAGATTAATCACCTTCCAAGATTTTTTTTAGTTTTTTTTCCGATGGATTGTTTTTAATTATATAAAGCCCTATTTTTTGTGTATATGATAAATTTAATTTTTCAAGTTCTTTGATTAGTAAATTAAATTTTAAACTTTCGGCAAATTTGTATTTGTTAAAATCCTTTAGTGTTGAAGAAATTAAGATGAGGTATTCTACTTTAGATAAGTCTTCAATACCAAGTTCTTTTTTATGGTACAATTCGTTAAATGTTTCGTTCATTTTTATGTATAAACTTCTTTTATTCCAAGGCAGTTTTTTTAGTTCATACGGTGATTCAATCACCGCTTGATTGTAGTTTATTACAATTATTAAAATTATTAAAATGAAAGTTATAATAAAAAGGATTTTATCCATGTTATCCCTCCAAGAGTATTTTTAGTGCTTCGTTTTTAAATGAAAAGTTATAAGAGTAGAAAACGTTTAATAGTTCTTTTACCTCTTTGATATTACGTTGTTTTAGATAATATAACATTGCTTTTTCAAATAGAGGTTGAAATTTTAGTTTTTTTAGTTTTTCATCTAATATTTTTTCAATCAAGGTATTTTCTCCTAATTCTTGTAATACATCTAATAACAAAAGGATTGCTTCTATATTAAGAGGATATTTTTCTAAGAATTGTAGAAGTGTTTTTTTTGTAGAGATAAGTATATCTGTTTTTTGATTTTCGGTAAGAAATGGAGAAAGTGCATAATAGAATGAATACCTTGCGTATTCTACTTTATTATTGATTTTTGAAAGTTTTTCTAAAAGTAAATTTTCAATATTGTTTATTGCTTCAGTTGTGTATAAAATTACATCTTGGTTTGTTTCTACTTTTATGACTAAATAAAGTAGACGAAGACCTTCCAAAAAGTCTATTTGTTCTTTTTTTAGTAGTTCGAATAACAAACGTATAGCTTCCTTTTTTTGTGAAACACTTCCGTGTTTTATGATTATGTTAAATGGTGCAAGATCAACACTTTTAAAGTTTGGGTTGAATGTTTCAATGTTTTTTTCTTTAAATTCTATAGGGATATATTTTGGTTTTTTTTGGGTTATTAATAATGTTTTTATTATTGGATAATACGGGAAAAATATAATAGATCCAATAAGATCTGATACTTTTAGATCTATTAAGTTTAGTATTAGATATAGAAAGAAGAAGAATATATTTAATTTTATTAAAGAAAGAATTCCAAAAATAAGTGATACAAATATAATTATTTTTTTCATTCTTTTGTATAAGCCTCCAGTATGTTTAGTTTCCTTTCGGTTTTAATTTTGTTTAACACGCGATTTAGTCCTTGGGAATTGCAAGAAGTTAAGAGAATACTTAGCTTGTTTTGTAACGGATTGTAAAAAACAAAATCAGTTTCTCTGATATATTTTCTTATCTTGCTAATATCAAAATCTTTAGTAATAGAAGCTTCGATAAGTGAGTATGGAATTTTAAACCTTTTAAATCTTTCATCTATCTTTTCAAATACGGCTTTAAATTTTTCTATATCTGTAGTTATAGTCTGCTTTTCAAGTTCAATTGAAACATATAGAAGGTTTGATAGCCAATCTGATAAAAGTTTAAGATATGTTTCCGTATTTTTGTTTATTTTCTCAGGGTCCATGTTTTCAATTAGGACAAAACCTATTGTTTTATTTCTTTGAGAAATTTTTGTAGCCATTATAGGTTCCATAGAAAAGTCTACATTTTCATCTGAAATGTACAAAACACTTACAGATGCAAATCCTAAATCATTGGCCATTGAAATTATCTTTGATTTTTCTATTGGAAATGAATTTGGAAGGATTTGTGGACCTTTTCTAACTTTTAATCGTAAAAAGTTGTTCTTACTTAGAGTATATATGGAAACAGTTATGGCGCTTACAAAGTCGTATATTAGTTCCACTGCTTCATTAAATATGTCTTCAGGATTATTAAATTCTATTTCTTTTAATCTATCCACAAACAAAGAAACTCCTTTATTTTCAAGGAGTAGCTTGTTTTGAAGGTCATTAGTCAAAAGTTTATATTTTTCTATAGTTTTTTCAAGTGCTTTTATTTTTTCATTTAAAAGATTAATTTGTGTTTTTTGTTCATTTATTTTTTGTACATAGCTATCTCTAAAAAATCCGGTTATGAACCCCATAGATAGAAGTACTATCGGAAATCTTAGAACGGGCCAAGTAAAGATAACGGTAAAAATATTTATATTGTAGTGGATGTATAAAGATAAAAAATAGAAAAATAAACTAAATGTGGATGAGAAAAAAAACATGTCTAAGCCATGTCTTATAGATATATATATGTTTAATATGCAATATGGATTTGGATAAGATAAAACGTATCCGTAGTATTTGAAAATAATATCAAATGTAAAAAGAAGAGAATTAAGGAGAATAATTTCTATATAGTTGGAGTATTTTTTCATCCTTTTTCACCATCCTTACTATATTATAACAAATTTTAAGAGTTTGTTATAAGCTGTTTTTTAGATTGAATTTAATATTAATTTTATTACAAATTTGATTATGTTTTTTTTCAAGAAAATATTTTAAAATAATTACGAAAAAAATAAAGAAATAGTTGGAAAAATCCATTAGTTTATCAACGATTGTGCGGAATTTTTTTAAATTAATATAGAAATATTTAATATTATAATAATATTGAGTTTTGAATCTAATAATTTAGAAGGAGGGGAGAAGGTATGAAGAAGATGTGGAAGAAAATTATTGTTTTCGCACTTATTGCTTTGCCATTTGTAATTGCTACTGTGGGAAACCTTACTCTTTGGCCATCAAAAGGAGGAAAATAAGTTAGAGAGAAAAAGCAGGTGATACGATGGGGAATTTTTTGAAGAATTTAGATTTGGAAAAGAATATGTTATTTATAATGGAGAAAATGTTTCAAAACTTACCGTAAAAATGGCAAAAGAGCTAGGGTTTCCCGATAAAGATTTAAAGTTAATTGAGATTGCTGGAGTATTACATGATGTGGGAAAAATAGGAATTCCGGATATAATTCTTTTGAAAACAGATAAGTTGTCTTTTGAGGAGTACGAAATAATGAAAGAACATTCTAAAAAGGGATATGAAATATTAAAAAATATAACAGAGTATAAAGATACTATAGCAAAATGGGTGTTGCATCATCACGAAAGATGGTATGGAAAATGTTACCCAGATGGGTTGTCAAAAGAAGATATTCCAGTTGTTTCTAGAATATTAACTATATGTGATGTTTTTGATGCACTTACAAGTGACAGGCCGTATCGAAAGGCATGGAAGAAAGAAAGGGCAATATTATTTATAGAGGAAAATTCGGGAGTGATTTTTGATCTGGAAATCGTTAAAATATTTTTAAGTTTGGTAAGGATTTAGTATTAATGATAGTATATATCTTTTTAATCTCTTTTTTTACTTCTATATTAACTAAAAGAATAAAGTTTGTAGTAGAGAGAAGATATAGGTATTTTTATTTGTTCCCAATACCTTTTGTTCTTCAGGTTATACCGTATTATAGGGAGATTTTAATGCCACTTTCTTTTTCTATGTTAATAGTGCTCTTATTATTAAACAAACATATTCCGGGGTTTTCTTTGATAACAATTGGAACAGTTTTAAATTCATTTGTTATGATGATAAATGGTTGGAAAATGCCAGTTTTAAAAAGTCTTGTAAAAAATTTGCGCTTCCTATAGGTATGAGGCATGTGGTTGTTGACACGTTTAGTTGGAAAATATTTCTCGGTGATTGGATACCTGTTATTTTGCCGTGGAAAGAATATTATATAATAAGTGTGGGTGATATTTTCGTGTATATTGGTGTTTTTTTGTTTTTGTTAAAGATAAAGAAGCGGGATAGATAAATATCCTGCTTTTTTTTATGATAAAATTGAAAGAAAGGAGGTATAATTGATGAAAGTTTTTGCAATTGATACATCAACACCGCAACTTGTAGTGTATTATAGAGATGAAAATAGGATTATTACTCAAACTTTAATGGCAAAAGATAAACATACGAAAAATTTGAGTATTTTGATGGAAATACTCAAAGGATTTGAAATAGATTTTGATGAATTAGATGTAGTTGGTATAGGAATTGGTCCGGGAAGTTTAACGGGGTTAAGAATTGGTATATCATTTGCCTTAGGACTTTCTATAGATAAAAAGATAGTTACAGTTCCATCGACAAAGATAATAGCGGCAAATCTGTTGTATTGTGGTAAAGATATTGTAGTTGTACGTAAGGCAAGAAGTGGATATATATATGGTGCAATATACGATGATAAATTATCCGTAAAAGTTTCTCCATTTGTCGAAGAAATTGAAAAATTTAAAGAGAGGTTAAATGGAGATTTTAGCGTTATAGGTGATGCTGCAGAATTTTTCGGGAAAAAATTTCCTGAATTTTTTGACTATCCCCAACCTGAGAGATTGGGAATGCTTGTGGAAAAAGAAATAGAAAATGGAAATTTTGTAGATAAAGTTGATCCACTTTACATACAAAAATCTATTGCGGAGATTAATTTTGAGAAAAGACACAGAAAGGATGGTTGACTTGGAAAAGTTAACGCCCATGATGAAACAGTATATGGGAATTAAATCAAAGTATAAGGACGCAATATTGTTATTTAGACTTGGAGATTTCTATGAAGCGTTTTTTGAGGACGCTGAGGTAATTTCTAAAGTTTTAAATATAGTGTTGACAAAAAGACAAAGTGCTCCAATGGCGGGAATACCATACCATGCACTTGAAAATTACTTGAAAAAGTTGGTAGAAAGTGGTTACAAAGTGGCTATTTGCGAGCAAATGGAAGATGCATCTCAAGCAAAAGGAATTGTTAAAAGAGAAGTTACCCGTGTTATTACCCCTGGAACAATAATTGAGGACGAACTTCTCTCAAGTGATAACAATTATTTGATGTCGGTTATTTTTGAAGAAAATTATGTTTCAGCCTTCATTGATGTATCTACAGGTGAGTTATTTTTAAAAAGTTTTGAAAAATTAGAGGAATTAGTTGACTATGTAAAAATTTCGAATATTTCTCAAATAATCTGTGATGAAAAGTTGTATGAAGATTTAAAAAGAGAATTACCAGATATTTTTGTTGAGAAATTGGATGAATGGTATTTTCAAGGGTATGATGAAAAAATGAAAGAGACGTATAAATTGGCATCTGTTGATCATTTTGAATTATTAGAATCTGAAAAAAAGGTTTTGGGAGGACTTTTAAAGTACTTAGAGTACACTTTAATGGATAGCAAGGTACCACAAAAACCCAAGAAATTAGAAAAAACAAAGTATATGGTCCTTGATTCAAAAACAGTGGATAATTTATCTCTTATTCCCGGGGAAAAAGGTAAGAATCTTTTTGATGTGTTGAATCAGACCAAAACTTCAATGGGGGCAAGATTATTAAAAAAGTGGATTTTACAACCTTTAAAAGATAAAAATGAAATATTAGAAAGACAGGGGTTAGTAGAGGCTTTTTATAATGATCAATTACTTTTAAATGAGATAAGGGAGTATTTAAGCGGAGTTTATGATATTGAAAGAATTTTAACAAGGCTTAGCTATGGAAAGGTTTCACCAAAAGATTTGATATCTTTGAAAAACAGTCTTTTGTTGATTCCACATATTAAAGAAGCTTTGAGCACAAATAAAAAATTGGAAGATTTTGCAAGTAACTTAGATGAATTTAGGGAAGTGGTGGTGTTTCTTGAAAGAGCATTATATGACGAACCATCAAACTCACCTGGTGATGGAAATGTAATTAAAGAGGGATATTCTGTTGAGTTAGATGATTACAGGAATTTATTGTTTCATTCTGAAGAAAGACTGAAAAAATTTCAAGAATTAGAAAGGCAAAGAACTGGTATTCAAAAGTTGAAAGTAGGATTTAATCAAGTGTTTGGATATTATATTGAAGTACCAAAAGGACAGATAAAGAACGTTCCAGAAGATTATATAAGAAAGCAAACGTTGGTAAATTCAGAAAGATACATAACGCAGGAATTAAAAGAATTTGAGGAAAAAATAATGTCTGCACGCGAGAAAGTAGAGCTTATAGAAAAAAGTTTATTTGAAGAAATACGTGTGAAACTTTTAGATTATGTGGAAAATTTAAGAGTACTTGCACAAAAACTTGCACAGCTAGATGTTGTAAGCAATTTCGCAATGGTGTCTAGACTGTATGGTTATACAAAGCCAGAATTTACAGATAGTGAATTTAGTGTAAAAAATGCAAGGCATGCTGTAGTTGAGAGATACATTTCAGATTTTATTCCCAATGATATTTACATGGATAAAAAAAGAAGAATGTATATTATTACGGGACCAAATATGAGTGGTAAGAGCACTTATATAAGGCAAGTTGGATTAATTGCCATAATGGCTCAAATTGGATGTTTTGTACCAGGAGAAAATGTTAAACTTCCCATTTTTGATAGAGTATTTACGAGAATGGGTGCAAGAGATGACATCTCAACTGGCAAAAGCACTTTTTTAGTTGAAATGAGTGAGGTAGCTTTGATTTTGGATAAAGCGACAAGAGAGAGTTTAGTGCTTTTGGATGAAGTGGGGAGAGGTACAAGTACATTTGATGGAATAAGTATTGCCTGGGCGATGAGTGAATACATATATAACGAAATTGGGTGTAAGACAATATTTGCAACACATTTTACCGAATTAACGGAGCTTTCAGATGTGTATGAAGGAATAAAAAATTTAACAATAGCAGTAAAAGAAACAAACAATGGTGTGATATTTTTACATAAGGTTATTGAAGGAGTTGCAGATAGAAGTTACGGTATAGAGGTAGCACAAATTGCAGGTATTCCTGCAGGTGTTGTAGAGAGAGCACGTGAAATATTAGATGTAATTTCAAAGAAAAGTGAATTGGAAAAAAAAGTAAGTGTGTTAAAACAAGGACAACTAAAGAAAATAAAAAGTAAGAAAAAAATACCAAATGGACAACTTTCACTATTTGAGGGAGGTGTTAATGGTTGAAGTTAAAGGACCTCCTTTTTAAAAGTTATATAAAAATCATTGTTTTTGGATTGATTATTTTGTTTTTAGTACTTTCTTTATTTTATCTTTTTGTAAATTTTCGTATAAATAAACAGATTGAAGATATGTCCGTATCCTTTGTCAAAAATACCATGGAGATTTTTGAAAGAACTTTAAAGAGTTTTAATTGGTATTTGGATAAAGAGTTAGAATCATCTATTTCATATTTGGAAATGAATCCAGATGAAGGAGAAAGAGTTTTAACTTTACTATTTTCAAAGGCCCCTTTCTATTTTAAACATGCATATATGGATGTTTTAGATTTTAATGATTTAGATAAAAAGTTGAGAGGAAAACTCAGTAAATCTGTAGATTATTATATTAAAAAAAATATCGTTAATGGAATTTTCAAAAATAATCTGTATATTAGGATAAATGATAAAATATATGTTTTGAGAATGAGTTTGCCACTTGAGTTTCTAAAGGATACTTTTAGTGAGATAAATGATATGAGTAAAAATTTTAAATTTATATCTTCAGTTAACGTTTGTGATTCTTCTGGAATGCCCATTTCAAAAAGATTTCTTAAAACAGATTTAAGTGAAAAGGACTTAAAAAGAGTTTTTAGTGATAGTATTTTGCATATAAAAAAACAAAGAGGAATTTATACAATATATTATCCATGGAAATTTGAAAGTGAAAAAGAAGTTTTTGGACCTTTACTTTTAAGTGTGTCATTTGACTTTTCGTATATATATAAAGTCCTTTTTTATATGTCGTTAATAATTGGCGGTGCAGTTTTAATAGGTATTTTGTTTTCTATAAAGCTTTCAAAGAAGATTTCTAGAAGATTATCTAGTTATTTTGAAAAATTGATTTCCAATATGAGAGAGTATAGAAAGACAAAGATATTTGATGTGAATAATTTTGAAGATTGTGAGATAGATGAAGTTAATGAATTAATACGTGAATATGAATACATGATAGAAGAAATGTCTGCAACATTTCAAGAATTAACTGCCATGAATGAAGAATTAGAAAATAGTTACAAAGAAATAGAACGTGTAAATGATGAGTTAGAATCGGCATATTTGGATTTTAGTATAAAACTTTCAAAAGTTGCAGAAGGATACGATGAAAATACAGGGAATCATATAGATAGAGTGGGGATTTTGTCGGCGTTTATAGCAGGAAAGATGGGGTTTTCAAGGGAAATGGTTTATAAAATAAGACATTATGCACCATTGCATGATATTGGCAAGATTTTTGTTGATAGAAATATTTTAACGAAAAATGGAAGATTGACAGAAGAGGAATGGGAAGAGATGAAAAAACACACGATATACGGTGCACGTTTAATTGGTGATAAACCACATTTTGAAGTTGCAAGGAATATAGCACTATATCATCACGAAAACTGGGATGGAAGTGGATATCCATACGGCTTAAAGGGAGAGGAAATTCCTATTGAAGCTGCTATAGTTCATCTTGTAGATGTTTACGATGCACTTAGATCGGAAAGGCCGTATAAGAGGGCATTTACACATGAAGAGGCTATGAAAATAATAATGGAAGGCGACAGAAGGACAAAACCAAAACACTTTTCTCCAAAAGTATTGGAGGTTTTTGTAAGGTGCGAAAAGACAATTAAGAAACTTTGGAAAAAGATTTATCAGTGATATCTTTGTACCGTGAATTTATATATTTCGAAATTTTCTGAATATATACCTGCTTTTAGTTTTGCAATTCTTATTTGTTCATCTGTTGAATTAACACCTTCTATATCTGGAAGTAGAAGCCCTCTTCTGTTCCCTTGTTTTACTATTATTCCATATTTTTTTGGATCAAGTTCTTTAATTGAGTTTACTTTTTCTGTTTCACTTAGCACATCTACAGATACAATAATTGAACCAAGTTCTTTTTTTGAAAGTGGTAAAAACCTTGGGTCTTGTGTTGCAGCAGCGATTGCATTATTTCTTATTTCTAGAGCAAGATTTTCTTGAGTAGGTTTAAACGTTCCTATACAACCCCTTAAATTTCCATCTGTAGTATGTAGAGTTACAAAACAGCCCGCTTTTTTTTCGAATAATTCTTTTGGCAATGAGTTGTCCGGATTTATTATTTTTGAATATAAAACATAATTTTCTATTACCTTTATTGCCCATTTTACATATGGATGTTCTCCAATCATAGTTGTCCTCCTTTCGAGCGGAGAAATAAATCTATTATAAGTCTAACTTCGCCGATACCTATACCAAATTTTTTAGCAATTTCTGCTTCACTAGCACCGTTGTTGTAAAGTTCGATTATTTTTTCTTCCATTGTTTTTTCTGTTTTTGGTTCTTTTTTTATTTCATTTTTTTCTTCTAGAATTATTTTTTCTTCTTTGATTATATTTTCCTGTGTTTTTTGTCTATTTTTTTCTTTTAATTGAGACATATCCAAAAGTACCTTTGAATAAAGGTCGTTAATTTCAGAAATTAAATCGTTGACTTCTTTCATTTTTTGTTCTAATATTTCCAACTTTGAATCAACAAAAGTTTTTACCCGTCCCATTAACTGGATGAGACGTTCTTCATCTTCTTTCAACTTTTCGGGTTGATTTTTGGTAGAATACAGATGCACAAGGTATGTTCCCCATGCAAATGAAACACTAAAGATAGTTGATAATAGCACTAGCCATTCAACAAAACTCATTTTTTCCCTCCATAGATTACCGTTGGAAAATTTTTAAGTGTATTTCCAGACCAATAGAGTTTGTTTTTAATTATACTAGTTGGGGTAGGTTGAGCAGATATCAGAGCACTTTCTTTTGGGATATATACTATAAATGAAGAATTTTCATTTGGATTTATTTGTATGTTGCCTAAACTTAATGTGTATTTGTTGTTGCCTATTGTGACTAGGTTTTCTATTACGGCAATTTCTTGTATTTCTAAGATTCCTGCCCTTTCTGAGGCAGAGTTTTTGTACATTTTTACACTCATGTTTTTTCCGATTTCTTCTGATATCTTTTTGAAATAATCAAGAAAGGTAGCAGATGAATTTTGTGTATAACTTACTTTGTAGTTTTCCATTTCCTTTAGATCGTTAAAAGAAAGCCCTGCGATGGTTGTTATAGTTGCAGCGTTTGAATAATCAGTTTCAATGATAGTTTGATAATATGTGATATCGAATTTTGGTTTTCGATTAAATATTGTGAAAAAATCAAATATTAAAAATGCTACTATCATGAAAAGTAATATGTAAAACAAAGTTTTGTTTTGCAAAAAAATTACCCCCTTATCCTTTCTTTAGTTCTACAAAATTTACATATGTTACTAGTCGTTGGATATCCACATTTTTCGCAAAATTTTATTTCTATTTTTTCTTCAGGTAAGAATTTTTTCATCTCTAAAATGCTGTATACGATGTTTAATTTTTGATCCCTAGAAAACTCTAT
Source organism: Thermosipho sp. 1070 (assembly GCF_001682135.1). Taxonomy (NCBI): domain Bacteria; kingdom Thermotogati; phylum Thermotogota; class Thermotogae; order Thermotogales; family Fervidobacteriaceae; genus Thermosipho; species Thermosipho sp. 1070. The sequence continues at coordinate 1,143,431 of NZ_CP007121.1, forward strand.
GTTTGTTTTGAATTTTTTTTGTGTGCTTTTTAGAGAGTTTGGGCAAGCACAACCAATATATGGAAGAGATTTTAGTTTTGTGTATGTTAAAATTTCTTCTTCTGTTAAAAAGTACAATGGTTTAATCCTTCCAACTAGGTTTTTTTCTTTTATTGTAGGTGTTAAGGGACCTGTTCTTTGAAGTTGTGTTATGTTTTTGTTGAACATGTTGTTGAATATGAAAAAGACCTCATCATCTAAATTATGACCTAAAACCACATAATCAAAATCATTTTCGAATGCGTATTTGTTTAATATATATCTTCTTATCATTCCACAGTATGAGCAAGGTTTATATTTTATATCCATTATTGTAAACCCTTCTTCTTTTTCTAAATCGTATATAGTTAACTTTTCATTTGTCATCTGTGTGATTTTTAGTGCTATTTCTTCGGATTTTTCGGTAAATACGGGGATTCCAAGTCGTATAAAAAAGTATTCTATTTTTAAATTGAATTTTTCTTTTAATTTTGAAAGAATGTAGCTTACTGCTACAGAATCCTTTCCACCTGAAATTGCAACAAGTAATTTTTTATTTTTGATTTTGTATTTATCCAAAAATTTTCCTATTTTTCTTTCAAAGTATTCCACAAAATGGTCTTCGCAAAGTCTTGGTGATTTGAAAATAGCTTTTTTCTTACAATGTTGACATTTCATAAAGTACCTCCCTTTAGCATTTTCCAATGAAATCTAATACATCACGGTCAAATTGTTTAACAGAATTTGTAAGTTTTCCCACTCTTCTTATTGTCTCTTCCACATCTTCTGCAACTATTCCATTTCCACATGGAACGTCTATATTGTGTAAAGCTAAGTTGCTTACTTGTAGAGCAGTAAGAGTACCAGTTATAGCTTTAAGTGCACATCCTCTTTTGGCACCATCACACGTTAATCCAAAGAGTGTACCTAAAGTATCATTTATTGCATTTTTTATTTGTTTTTTATTCCCATTGTTTATATAAGTTAATCCTGCTGCAGCCCCTGCTGCTGAAATGGTTCCAGCACCGCAGATGGGGGTTAAAAGTCCTGTGTATGCCTTTATATATATTGTAACTAGTATACTTAATAGTGTGGCTTTTAATAATTTGTCTTTTGAAACTTTGTCTTTATATAAAGCAAGTGGTAGTATACAGGACAAACCTTGATTTCCACTTCCAGCCACCGTCATTACAGGTTTCAAAGCACCACTCATTCTTGCATCTACACCTGCACTTACATACTTTACATACTCATTTATTGCGGCATTTGAGAAGTTTCCTTCTGTGTTTATTCCAAATTTTGCAATTTCCAGATTCATTTCAATGGCTTTTTCAACGAAGTCTAAGATATCTGTATCTGGATTTTCTATGTAATCTAAAATCTTATCTATGGAAAAGTTTTTAATTTTTTCTATGCTTGTTTTTTTAGGATTGAATTTTTCATTTTTAATTACTTTGCCATCAATCACTATTTTTGCAATGTTATCATGTTTTCCCTCAATAAGTATCTGTACATTGTTATCTGAGATTATAGTTGTATCCACAAAAAGGTAATTTTTTTCGTTAAGAGAGATTTTTACTAAATTTTTTATTTTCATAGCACTTTCCAAACATTTTGGATTTATATTTTTTAAAACTTCTAAACCTTTTTTTGCATCTCCACATATGTATCCCAAAGATGCTGCAAGTTCAAGCCCAAATATATCTGTGCCTGGTATATTTACTACCAAACCATTTTTATACGTATTCTTATCCAAAGATATTTCTATTGCTTTTAATTCACCTGTTGAATGCTCTTTTCCAACTGCTGTCGAAAGTGCGATTGCTATAGGTTCTGTGCAACCATATGCAGGTTTAACTTGGTCAAAAAAAATTTCTTTTAGCATAAAAATCCCCCTTTCAAAAGAATTATACCATATGATAAAATAATATGATAATTAGGAGGTGAAAACATGAAAAAGTCTATAGTGTGGATGTTTTTGATAATTTCTTTAATTTCTATTTCCATGAGTATTTCAGATGCAAAGAAATTACCAGATGGGACAGATGTTTTGATTAGGGGAATTGTAACAGTAGAACCAGGCCCATTTGATGTTAATATCATATTTGTTCAAGATGAGAGTGCGGGTATTAATGTGTATCTTAAAGGTGGGTATTTTGAGAAAGTTAAGCGTGGGGATTTAGTTGAGGTTAAAGGTTATTTGTGGACACATAGATTAAATCGGGAGATAGTAGTGAGTAAAAATGGCGTTAAGGTGATTTCAAGTGATAATGAATTGCCAGAGCCATTAAAAATAAAAACTGTTGATATTAACGATGAATCACTTCAAGGGCTATTCGTTGAAGTTGAAGGAAAAGTTGTGAGTATTGAAAAAGGGGATACGCGAAAGATATACATTGATGATGGTAGTGGAAAGGGTATGGTCTTTATAAGGGAAAACACAGGAATATTGACTTCGTATTTTAGAGTTGGAATGAAAATGAAGGTAAAAGGTGTACTTGGAAGATATCAAGCATTTTTTGAGCTTTGGCCAAGGGGAATGGAAGATATAGAAGCTGGAGATGTTTTTCCACCAGAGGTAGGATCCGTGTTTTTGAAGAATAACAAAGTTTATGTGGTTTTTAATGAACCTGTAGATCCAACAAGTGTGAATGATAATAAAACTGTTAGAATTTCAAATGTTGAAATTAAAGGACATGAAATGTTCTTTAACAACAGAGTAATAATTTTGGATGCTGGTGTTGAAAAACCTGAAAAGATAATGATAAGATTTATAAGAGATATTAATGGAAATAAAATGGGGTCAAAAATATTATCGATTGATCCAAAAAAAGATATTTTTGAAAATAGAGTTTTATTCGATGAAGGACATGGTCAACAAGCGGGGAATGCCGATTGGGTAATTAATGGGGCATATTCTAAATTTGCAAACTCTATAGATGGGTATGTAAAAGGTACAAAGGAAAAACTTTCCTTTGAACTTTTAAGCTTATACAAGGTACTTGTAATTCCAGAACCTAACAAACCATTTGATAAGACAGAAGTACAGGCAATTGTAAAATTTGTGGAAAATGGTGGAGGGTTATTCCTTATAGCTGACCATGGTGGATCAGATAGAAACCATAACGGGTGGGATTCTCCAAAAATATTTAATCAATTTGTTAAAAAGTTTGGTTTTGTATTTTCGGAAGATAATATCCAAGAAGAACCTTTAAGATATATATATGAACATTATATAACAAGTGGTGTAGAAAAAGTAGGTGTATGGGCAGGAAGTACGATAAAAATTTTATCAGATAAGGTAAAGGTTTTAATAGCAGATAGATTTAAAAAGCCGTTTTTAGTTGTTTCAACTTTTGGAAAAGGAAAAGTAGTGGCAATTGGTGATAGCTCACCTTTTGATGATGGTACCGGTGATAGAAATGATATTTTACACAATGGTTGGGATTATGGAGATGATGCAAAACTTGCTATTAATATAGTTAATTACTTGAAGAATGATAATATAAAGTAAAATTTTTACAATTGGGAGAAGTACTTCTCCCAATTGTTTATTTAGTCTTCAGGATAGTTTGTTATTTTCTTAATATCTTTGTATACGTTTTTAAGGGAAGAATATACCTTTTTATACGCTTTATTATACAGTTTTTCGTATATTTCTACTTCTCTTTCGTTGGGTTGAAATATATTTGAGTAATGTACCATTTTTTTTACTACAGTTTTTATATCTGAAAACGCGGCAAATACACATATTGCTGCTCCAAGGCCAGAGGTTTCATGTGTTTCTGTTTTATATACGGGAAGGTTGAACATATTTGCGGTTATTTGACAGATGCGATTACTTTGTGCACCACCACCTGAAACTGTTAATCTATTTATTTTAATTTTCCCCTTCTTTTCAATTCTTTCTAATCCATCACGGAGCGCATAATTTATTCCCTCTATTATCGCTCTATAAATATGTCCTTTTGTATGTATATCTCCAAAACCAATTATTGCTCCCTTTGCATTTGGCATATCAAGTCCTGGAGTCCACATGGGATATAGAATAAGTCCGTGTGATCCTGGGGGAATATTATCGAGAAATTTGTTTAATATTACTTCGGGGGCTACTTGTAATTTTTCTGCGAGTGATATTTCTTTTTCTCCAAATTCTCTTATAAACCACTTTATTAGCCAATATCCCCTGAATATTTCTATTTCTGGGTTGTACATGTTTGGGATAACTGCCGGATACGGAGGAATAAATGGTATAGGTTCAAAGTATTTTTTAGATGTGACTTGAACCGTTGCAGTTGTCCCAAAGCTTAGACTTGCACAATTTTCGGTTATACAACCTGTTCCCAAAGTTTCACAGCCTTTATCTGAACCAGAGGTTATTATATCTATTCCTTCTGGAAGACCTATTTCTTGTGAAACTTTTTTTGATATTTTTCCAATGGAGATACATGGGTCAACTAATTTTGGAAGTTGTTCTCTTGTGAATCCAAACAACCGCCAACGCCAATTTTTGTCACTTTTAGGCCAATCTTGTTTTTTATAGTCAAATGGTATATGTCCAATTTGAGATGCTTTTGAATCGATAAATTTTCCCGTTAGTTTGTACAAGAGATATCCTGATAATAGTAGAATTTTATGAGTTTTTTTCCAAACATCTGGTTCATTTTCCATTACCCAATTTGGTCTACTTCTTCTATAAATTCTCAATGCTGTTTTTTTCATGCGTATAATTGAAAATCCTATATTTTCAATAAAATTTAGCACATTTTTCTGCGATGCTTTTCTTTGATCAAGCCATATAATTGCTGGTCTAAGGGGCTTTCCTTCTTTATCTACAAAAACAATAGTATCCCTTTGGGTTGTTATGCTTACACCTAGAACTTTTGAGAATTTTCCTTTATTTCGCTCTTTTAACCTTTTTACAGAACTTGAAAGAGCATTCCAATAAATTTCTACATCTTGTTCCGCTAACCCCGGTTTTGTAGAAAAATATGGGACGTATGTTATTTTTTCGATATCATGGAGTTTTCCGTTTTCATCAAATAAAAGTGCTCTCAAACTTTGAGTGCCGCAATCAATACTTATTGCATAGTTCATTTTTGCACACTCCAAATTTTTAATTTTTTCTATATAATATTATATCTCCAAATGGTATATATAAAATATATAAAAAAACAAGCAACCTTTAAAGGTTGCTTGTTTTAATATATGGGATTTTCAACAATATATTCAGTTACAAGTTCTTTGTAATCATCAAACCAGTATGCATTTGGATTTCTTTTGAAAACCATAATTTTCCCAGCATCCTTTGGATTGTGAGCTCTTTGATATCTGAATATTATATGTTCATCTGTAAGTGCTGAAACTTCTATCTTTCCGGTTTCATGTGACATAACAAATCTTGCTCTTTTTGCAAGCCCAGATACGTTCATTATTGCTTTTAAGAATATTTGATATCCTTCTTCAACTGGTACCGCAAAAGGTTTATTACCGGATACCGGTCTTCCTTGGAAAACGTAATATGGTGGTATTCCGATAAATGATAATTTTTGGAATAGTTCCATTAAGGTTTTCCAATTAGCATTTACCCCTTTGATTAAAGGTGTTTGGTTTGCAAGAATTGCACCAGCTTTTAAAAGCATATTAACGGCTTTAATAGCTGGTTCTGTTAATTCCCTTGGATGGTTGAATTGTGTCATTATGTATATTTTCTTTTCATCAGTTGAATATTTTTTGATAAGCTCAATTAATTCAGGATCTTCTATTATCCTATACGGATTGAAAGCAACCATTTTAGAACCTATCCTTATGATTTTTACGTGTTCTATTTCTCTAATTCGAGAAATTATTTTTTCTAATTTTTTGGTAGAAAGTAATAGAGGATCTCCTCCAGTAAGAAGTACGTTTGTAATTTCTTTATGTGATTTTATATATTCTAAATCTTTTGTTACATCTCTTGCGACTTCTTCGCCGATGTTGATAAATAATCTTTTTCTAAAGCAAAATCTACAAAAACCCCCACATACATCGTTTACCAACAAAAGAGCGGTGTCTCTGTATTTGTGTTGTAGTCCTTTGCTTATTGTATAGCTTTTTTCGTTTGAAGCATCTAGTCTTCCCCATTCTTCAAGTTCTCCTATTTGAGGAATTATAAGTTTTCTTATAGGATCATTTGGATCTTCCCAATTTATGAGATTTAAATAATAATCATTAGTTCGGAATTTGTATTTTTCCGTTACTCTTTTCAATTCTTTTTTTTCTTTATCTGTAAGCTGGTCGACTTTTGAAATGTCAATAATATACTTTACAGGCATAATATCCCTCCTTTGTAAAAAATTGGTATGTTTTCAGGAAAGAAAGGAATAGTTTGGTTGGTCTCATTTTAATTTTAACAAATATAAGTTAATTTAATATTGTTAGTAAGTAAATATATAATTGCATTTACGTATATTATATATTAAAAGTGTTGTATAAGTTTATGCAGATCAATTGTTAATTGAATTTATTACGTAATTAGAAAAAATGTATTTTATATTAAATATTAATTAAATAAAATAACTTTAGAATATGGGTTGATTTATTTTTATGCATCGCATAATTTTAACATTTTTTGTGTGTTTATTGTAACAAATAAGTGGTAGATTATATTATGCAACGCAGAATAAAGGAGGTGTTGTTTTGGAAAGGTTGGGAAGATTTGTTCAAAAGAATGCGCTTTTGATAATTATTGTTACTTTTGTACTTACGGCTTTTTTCCTGGTTCAAATTAAAGATTTAAAGATAAGGGATGACATTACAAAATATCCACCAAAAGATGATCCTTTAGTGCAAAAGTATGAATCTCTTGCAGAAGAATTTAACATTAATTCCATGGTCATGGTGGGATTTGAAATTGAAAATTCAGAAGATTTAAGAAAGATTGATGAATTAACTACCAAGGTTGAAAAGTTGGAAGGAGTAGAACATGTTACTTCGATAACAAATATTCCACTTGTTGTAAACACGGAAAATGGTATTGAGGTTTCTACAGTTTCTGAAATGCTTAAATCAGGAGAGGTAGAACCAGCGTCTCTTTTGAAATATAAAACGCTAAGGAGTAAGTTTATTTCTGACAATGGGAAATCTGGATTGATGTTAGTTTCTCTTGAAAGTGGGAAGGAATCTGAAGCATTTGAAGCGTTAAAAGATTTAGCAGAAAACAACTATTATAAAGGTGTTCATTTTTACGGAGTTTCTGCTGTGAATCAGGCTGTTAAAGAGATAACTTTTAGAAATCTAATGAAACTTGTTCCCATATCGCTTTTAATAGTGGTTGTAATTTTGACAGTTACATTTAGAAGATTTACAGGTGCTTTTTTGCCAATTTTAGGGGTAATTATTAGTGTTATTTGGACTATGGGATTAATAGTAGTTTTTGGATTCGACATTACAATAGCAAATTCCATTATACCTGTTGCTTTGATATCTATTGGTACGGCTTATTCTATACACGTTGTGAATAAGTACTATGAAGAAAAGGGAAATAAGAAAGAAAGGGTAATTTACACGTTAAGAGATGTTGGCATTGCTGTCTTATTAAGTGGTCTTACAACCGCAGTGGGATTTTTGTCATTACTTACTGCTGATATAAAACCTGTTTGGATAATGGGGATTTTCTCTAGTATTGGAGTTATGTTGTGTAACTTTATAGCGCTATTTTTTGTTCCAGCGATGTTGTATTACATAAATCCGCCTACAGTTTTTCATGTGGATGAAAAGAAACATTCAAGGTTGGTTTTAAGGCCCAAACTAACACTAACTGTTTTGATTATCCTTGTTATTGCAACGATACCATTTATTTTTAATATAAAAACAGATATGGATATTGTTAATTCTATAAATGATAACGAGAGAATTATTGTAGATAAACGTTTTATTGAAACAAATTTTGGAGGCTCTGATTATTTATTCATAGATGTGAAGGGAGATTTTAAAGATCCTGCTGTTTTAATTGCAATGGATGAGATAGAAAGAAGGTTAAATAATTTAGATGGAGTTGTAAATACATTTTCTATTGTTGATACTTTGTTGGATTTAAGTAGGGCATTTACTGGATTTTATTCTATACCGTTCTCAAAAGACGAGTTGTCAAACTTGTGGTTTTTTCTCCAAGGAAATGAAACAATTTATTCCGTCGTTAACAAACAACTAAATAGGGGGATTATACAAGTAACAGTCAAAGTTGATAGTGAAAGCAAAACAAGAAAATTAATAAATGATATAGAAAAAATTTTAGAGAGTGTGCCAAAAGGTTTTGAAGTTTCCCATACTCCCGATTTTAAATATTACGCAAAAGCACTTAATGTAGATGTTAAAAAACTTGAGAAAACATATAATTTAGTGAAGAATATGCCATTTTCTAAGATTGCAAGATTACATAGAGATGAAATTTTAAAAGCAATTGATGATGTAGAAAAATTATTAGGAGAAAGTGTAGAAGATAAAGAAAGGGTTGTAGATCAGCTTTTAAGTATGAAGAAGTTTGAAGAAGAAGAATTTGATTCTGATTTTGGCTATCTATTATACAACGAGCTTTATTTGCCTGTAAAAAAATGGAAGGCAAGTTATTTTGCAAGGAAATTAGGAATTCCATATAACGAAAATACCGAACAATATTTAAAGATAGTATCCGAAAAAGATATATATATTCCAAGTTTAAAGCCAAGTTATAGTGCAATACACACAGGTGCACAAGAAATAGCGTTGTACGTGAGTGATTTATTGTTTAAGAATCAGTATCAATCCATGTTTTTGACTTTATTCGTAGTTTTTGTACTTTTGCTTTTACAAATGAAGTCTTTTGCAGTGGGAATAATAGGAGTAATTCCGTCGATTTTTACCGTCTTTTTCAACTTTGTGCTTATGGGTATGTTAAACATACCGCTTAATACTGCAACAATTTCCATTGCTGCTATTGCAATAGGTGCAGGGGTAGACTATGCTATTCATTTTATTTCCAGGTACAAGATCGAAAGTGAAAGGTTGGGTAATAAAAAAGATGCGGTTGTAAAGACTATATTTACAACAGGAAGGGGAATAGTATTTAATGCATTGGCTGTTTCATTTGGATTTTTCACATTTGTATTTTCGGATATTAAGATGTTAAGGCAATTCGGGCTTTTAACGGGTATTACTTTGATTTTGAGTGCACTTTTAACAATATTATTCTTATCTGCGGCATTTTCGATAAAAGGAGGTAGAAAGGCATGAAGAAGTTTTTGACGGTATTTTCACTATTATTTGTTATTTTTGCATTTTCTATAACAGGTCAAGAGGTTTTGGATAATGTAAAGGATAGTTATCAGAATGTAAAAGACGAGAAGGCACTGTTTGAATTAAAAATGACTGATGAAAAGGGAAACGTACAACGAAAAGAATTTACTATTTACATGTACAAAAAAAGTGAAGATGTTGTATATGCGATAATTAGATTTAAAAAACCTGCATCTGATAGAAATTTAACGTTATTGGTAAGAGGTTCGGACAATATATATTTGTACATGCCGGCATTTAGAACCACAAAGCGTATAAGTGGTGCGGCAAAAAACGATAGATTTGCAGGTTCAGATTTTACATATAAAGATATTGAGCTTGTTTATAAGGTAAGTGATAGAAATTATAATGCAGAGTTAACTAAAGAGGATGAAAATTATTATTATTTACATATTACACATAACGATTCAGAACTTGATTTTAAAGAGTTAAATATGAAAATTGATAAAAAATTACTTTTACCAGTTTACATAGAATTTTTCAACTGGCAAGGTGAAAAGTATAAAACTATAACGTTTGAAAAAATTCAAAACATAGATGGTTATAACGTCCCAACAAGTATTGTTGCAAGAAACTTAAAAGAAAATACAGTAACAGAAATTATCCTTAAAGATGTAGAGTTTGATATAGGTATTCCTGAAAAATTCTTTTCGCCGATTACTATATCAAAACCCATTTTAAGGTATTAAGGAGGTGTAGTTTATGAAAAAATTATCTGTATTATTCTTATCAATTTTAGTTGTTTACGCATTTTCATTTACTTTGAACTTGGAAAGTGGGTATCTTTATCTTGATACAAATTTAGTTGATATAGGACAGTATAAAATGTATTTTCCATTAACATTTAGTAGTGATACAAAGTTTGATAGGACTTTTTATACAAAATCAACACTTATTTTTGATCAGGTTTATGATAGTTCTTATATTTATTTTGAAGGGGATTTCTATTCAATTTTATATCCTGCACCATTAACTTTAACCACTTTAAAAGAAGCATATGCGGAAGCTTATACAAAATTTGGTGATATAAGGGTTGGAAAATTTATTGAGAGATTGCCTGATTCAGAGATTTTCAAAGTTTATGACAAAGTTGGAAAATTTTTTGAAAGTGAAAAACTTCCAACAATAGGTGCAAGGTATATGTATAATACTGATTTTGGAAGTATAAGGTTAAATGTTTTTTCAAATTTTGTCCAATTTGAAAGACCTGCAACTTATACGTATACAGTTAAAACAGACTTACCCGACGATTCACTAATTTTAGCCTTGTTGAACACACCTTCAACTCCCGTTTTAGATGGATTAAGGCCCATGTTATCGTATGGAATGGGTTGGTTTGGTAATATTCTTGGTGTGGATTATTCTCTATACCTTACATACAAAGGAGCAGATTATTTTGTAGTAGATAAAATTTCAGAAGAAGGGTTAGTTGTTAAAAGACCTTTTGTTTTTACAATTTCAAATAGTTTAGTCTATCAGATCCCAAAGACTTCATTTTTGGTACATAACTATTTAGGTTTTGAATCTGGAAATGTTTCAGATTTTGAAATACCTGTTTCAGGTGTTGGAGATGTAAAAATTGAAGAGAAAGTACCAAGCTTGTTAGAAAACGTTTCAGGAGTTGAATATCAAATAGGTAGTAATGGATTAGTAGGTGTTGATGGGTATATTAAGTTAGTAGACCTTAAATACGATAGTTTTTTAGTGGGAATATATGGCAATTACTCAAAAGATAACTTTAATGTAAAAGGTATGGTAAAATATAATTTAGAGGATTTTGATGCGTTATACGAATTGGGCTACAACTTTGATGATTATACAGGTATTTTCTTAAGAGGTAAATGGAACAAGGATATAACTTTAGTAATGGTTGGACTAAAGTCAGAAATATAAAACCTGCGGTTTTTTTGGTTTACTATGGAGGGAACATTGCGGTTAATAAAAAAATATAAAAATAGGAAGTTATACGATACCTTAGATAAGCAATTTATTACATTGGATGATATTGCTAATTTTGTTAGAAATGGTGAAGTTATAAAAGTTGTGGATAACCTGGGTAATGATATTACCCAGGAAATTTCTTTAAAAGCGAGAATTAAGGGAAAAGTATTTGGTGGGTTAAAAAGGGAGATTGTTGAAAAATTGATACATGCTTTTATAAGGTTTTTTAATGGAAGTTCTGATGAATTTGTTGAGATTTTGTTGGATCTTGTTGATCAAGGTGTTTTAACGTCTGAAATGGCAAAGGACATAGGAAATTCGGTTATTAAACATTTTAACGAATTTAATGATAAATTAAAAGCGGATATATTAAGCGTTATAAGTTCTGCAGGTTTTGTTCCAAAGGAAGAATACGAGAAGTTAAAATTAGAATATGAGGAATTGAAAAAGAGATGCGGTAAATTAGAAAGGAAGTGAAAATTTGTATATTTCAGATAAGGCAAAGATAGGAAAAAATGTTAAATTTGGGCACAATGTGGTAATTGAAGATGGTGTCATTATCGAGAACAATGTGCAAATAGGTCATAACGTAGTTATTAGAGAGGGAACTATCATAAGGGAAGGTTCTGTTGTTGGTGATAACACAGTTCTTGGAAAGAAGCCATTTAAAGCCAAAGTATCTGCAACAACGGAGGAAAAAGAATTACCACCACTTGTTATTGGAAATTTTGTTACAATAGGGGCGTTATGCGTAATCTATAGAGGTGCAATTTTAAGTGATTTTGTTTTTGTAGGTGATCTTGCAAGTATACGCGAAGATGTGAAAATAGGAGAGTATACTATCATTGGTAGAGGGGTAACGGTAGAAAATAAAACACAAATAGGAAAGTATGTAAAAATTGAAACAGAGGCATACATAACTGCAATTTCAAATATTGAAGATTTTTGTTTTGTTGCTCCTGAAGTAACGTTTACAAACGATAATTTTTTAGGAAGAACTGAAAAGCGAAAAAGATACTTTAAAGGACCTACTTTAAAAAAAGGTGCGAGAATTGGTGCAAACGCTACAATTCTTCCAGGAATAGTAATTGGTGAAGATGCATTGGTAGCTGCAGGTGCAGTTGTTACAAAAGATATACCTTCTAAAAAAGTTTATGCAGGAGTTCCGGCAAGAGAACTAAAGGATGTGCCTGCAGATGAGTTATTGGAAAATCAAAAAAGAAAGTAGCCAATTATTCCAGATAGAAGTATAATGTATATCGGATCAATTTTTGTTTTCGTAAATAGTATAAAAGCCAACAATATCAGTATTATTTGAAAGGCATTATCAATACGCAAAGCAAGAGATTGAATGGTAAGAATTATTAGAAAAATTACTCCAAATTTTAAAGCATTTATAAGCTTGTTGGAAACTTTATTCCTAATTAGGAAAAATATAGTGGTAAAAGTAATAGGTGCAACAAGGACTGAAAAGGAATTTAATATAGCCCCCTTTATACCGTACATTTTAAGTCCCAAATATGTTGCAAGGTTCAAAAAAACAGGGCCCGGGGTCATTTGGGCCACTGATAATATTTCTTTAAATTGTTGTGGAGTAAGCCAATTATTAGACAAAACGGTACTTTGAATGATTCCTATTATTGACCATCCACCACCAAATGCTAAAAATCCAATTTTTGCAAAGGTCATGAATAGTTTTAACAAATGATCACCTCATTTGGGTTCATTCCATGACATATAATCACAGTCTGGATTTGCGCATGCCCAATATGTTTTTCCATTTTTGCTTCTTTTCATTACTACTATTGAGTTGCATTTGGGACATTTTCCGCTTGCAATTTTATAACCAGATATAGTGAAATCACAAGAATCACATTTAAAGTAATAACCAAATTTTCCTTTTTTTCTTGTAAGATTACCACCGCATTTTGGACATGCGTTTTCAGAAACTGTTATAGAGATGTGGTTCTCAATTGCTTTGTTAATATAGGCTTTATTTTCTATTATTACTGCATTTATTGTGTTATCAATACTTTTATTTTTTTGGCATGATTCACAATTTAAATACAGGCCAAATTTTCCTATTTTCAGTTTATAAGTACCTTCACAGTCTTCGCATTTTAAATCAGTTTCGTAGTTTACGGTGTAAAATTCTTTTTGTGCTTTTGAAAGGTACTTTGAAAAATCTGAATAAAATTCGTTAAGTACGCTTTTCCACTGCTTTTCACCAGTCTCTATTTTATCCAGTTCTGCTTCCATTGTTGCGGTAAAATTTTTGTCTACTATTTCTGGGAATTTTTTTGTTAAAAAGTCTTCTACTACAAAGCCAAGAAGTGTCGGAAGAAGTTCTTTCTTTTCCTTTATTACATATTTTCTTTGCAAAAGAGTGGAGATTATCGTTGCATAAGTACTTGGTCTTCCTATTCCTTCTGTCTCTAATTTTTTTACAAGTGTTGCTTCTGTAAACCTTGAAGGAGGTTTTGTCATGTCTTTTTCGGTGTTTACCTTTGAAACGTTATATGTTTTGCCTACTTTAAGATTTAATTCATTTTCTTTTTTTTCCTTTGTATTGTAAATTATCTCAAATCCATCAAATATACGGTGAGATATTGTGGTTCTAAATTCGTATTTTCCACTTTGAAATATATAAGTTTTGTCTTTATAAATTGCGTGTTTCATTTGCGAAGCAAGAAATCTTTCCCATATAATTTTATATAACTTGTATTCATCTTGATTTAATAAGTTTTTGGCAATTTCCGGAGTTATTTCTATGTTTACAGGTCTTATACATTCATGGGCATCCTGAACTTTCTTTTTCTGTTTTTTTGTTTTTTTTCCGCCTTTATATTCATTTCCAAATTTCTTTTCAATAAAATCTGTTGCCATGTTTTTTGCTTCTTCAGAAACGCGTGTAGAGTCTGTTCTCATGTAAGTAATAAAGGCAATGTGTTGACCATCTTTTGTATTTACGCCTTCATATAGTGATTGTGCTATTTTCATGGTTTTAGATACGGGGAACCCCAGTCTTGTTGCTGCATCTTGTTGAAGTGTACTTGTTATATATGGTGAGGGAGGTGATTTTTTTCGTTCTTTTTCTATAATGTCTTTTAAAATTACTTCTTTAACATTTTCTTTTATATCATTTGCTATTTTTTCCGTTACATTTTCTTGTTTTATCTTTTTTCCAGAGATACTCCACAAGCTTGCTTTAGTTTTTTTTACCTCAATAGAGACCTTGTAAAACTCTTTTGGTTTAAAGACGAATCTTTCTCTTTCTCTATCGCAAATTATTTTTAAGGCTGCAGATTGAACTCTTCCGGCACTCATTGCACCTTTTATAATTTTCCATAATAGAGGACTTATTTTGTAACCAACTATTCTATCTAAAATTCTTCTTGCAAGTTGTGCGTTTACTTTTTTTATATCTATCTCTCTTGGAGATTGTACGGATTTTTTAATAGTATTTGGTGTAATTTCGGTAAATATTATTCGATTTTTTCCGGAAAGGTTTAATATATTGGAAAGGTGCCATGCGATAGCTTCACCTTCCCTATCCATATCTGAGGCTATTAAAACTTCTTTTCCTTTTACTTCTCTTTGTATCTGTTCAACAACCTTTTCTTTGCCAGGGATTATTTCAAATTCAGGTTCGAAATTTTCGAGATTTACTCCAAATTTCTTTTGAGGTAAGTCCCTAACATGTCCTTTTGATGAAATAACTTTGTAATCTTCCCCAAGTATTTTTTCGATAGTTTTTGCTTTAGCAGGTGATTCTACTATGATTACCTTTTTTTTCTTTCCCACGTTATCCCCTCTCAGTGTGTTTTAGTAATAATCTTCTTCCTAGGTTTGGATCAAAATCGCTCCATTTTTTATTTGGATTTGTTTCCAATTCTTTTTCTTTTATATTTTGGATTCTATTTAATTTGGAGTCTAAATTTTCAATCATGTGTAATACAAAAGCTTCCGGCGTTTTTGGGAGAATAGGAGAACCCCATTCTAATTCTCCGTGATGTGAAAGGATCATATGGAGAAGTTTTTCCGAGATTCCTCTTAGGTTTAATTTTTTTATTTTTTCGTTAACTATTTCATATCCCATAACAATATGACCTATTAATTCACCTGTTTGGGTAATTTCTATACCCTTTGAATTGATCTCATAATCGTAAATTTTTCCTATATCGTGCAAAAGTGCACCAGTTATTAAAATGTCTCTGTCAAGCCATGGATATATCTTTGCTACATTATCACACATTTTTGCCACTGTTATGGAATGTTCGGCAAGACCTCCTATATAGTTGTGGTGTACTTTTAATCCCGCCGGTGAATTTTTAAATTTATTAAAAAGCTCCTTGTCATTTTTAAATATTTCCTCTAAAAGTTGTTTTAATTTTTTATTTCTTATAGATTCGATAATTTCGAAGAGCTTACTTATAATTTCATCTACGGGAATTTTTGATTCAGATACGAATCTTTCATACGAATATTCATTTTCATTTAATACAATTAAATCCGAGTCTTGATGAACGTTTAATTGAAGTCTTCCATCGTATAAAACAATTTTGCCGTTTACCCTTACCACATTGCCAACATCCACTTTTGAGTTGTTTTTTTCTGCGTTAAACCAGTCAATAGCTCTTAAAATCCCTGTTTTATCTTCAAAAGTTATTAGTAAATATTTTTTACCATTTTTATTCTCTAGGAGTCTTTTGCTCTTTACTTTTACAATTAATTCAACATCTGAGTTTATATAATTTTCGAGTTCAGATATGAAAGGTTCTTTGAATTTTTCTATCAATTCTTTGGGTAATTTCAAAATTCCACCCCTTTGTATATTTTTGGGACTCTACTGGATATTCTGCAGGTTACTTCGTAATTTATTGTTCCCACTTTTTCTGCAATTTCTTCTGCACTTATTTTTTCTTTTCCTTGCATACCTATTAATACTACTTCATCACCTATTTTCACATCATCATCGACTTCTACTACAAATTGATCCATGCAAACCCTGCCCAAGATTCTTCTTCTTTTGCCGTTTATCAAGACCTCTCCTTTGTTTGATAAATGCCTCCAATATCCATCTGCATATCCAACGGGAATTGTTGCAATTTTCATTTTTTTTGGTGCTTTAAATGTTCTACCGTAACTTATTGTTTCTCCTTTTTCAATATATTTTACGTGAGAAACCATACTTTTCCATGAAAGTACAGGTTTGAGATTTTCATCTGTTACTTGTAAACTTGGCATAAGACCGTAACTTGCAATTCCAACTCTTATATAGTTTTCCATGGGTACTAGCTTTGAGATTGCACCTGCACTATTGTTTACGTGTTTTATTTTAACATCTAAATTTGTATTGGCAAATAATCTATATTGCTTTTTTGTAAACTCTATATCTTCTTTATCTTTGGAATCTGCAACGGCAAAGTGAGTGTATGCACCTTCAACTTCAAAATTATTTTTAATAAGTGCCTTGAAAAACCTTTGAGCTTCATTTGGTTTAATTCCTAGCCTATTCATTCCGGTATTGATGTTTATGTGAACTTTTGGTTTTCTTTTTAAGTTTTTGTATAATTGAAGTTGTTCCCAAGAAAACATTGTAATGGTTATATTATTTTTTACGGCAATTTCGACAAAATCTTTATCTATGTAGTTAAATACAAGTATATTTGCTTTAATTCCATTTTCTCTTAATGTTAATGCCTCTTCTAAAAAAGCCACGGCAAAATAGTCAATTCCAATTTTTTCCGCTGCCTTTGCAAGGAAAACAGCACCATGGCCATACCCATCAGCCTTTACTACAGGCATTATTTTTGCAGGAGCACATTCTTTTTCAAAATGTTTTAGATTATGTATATAATTTTTAAGATTTATTTCGGCAAAAGTTCTTCTACTTTCCGTAAATATCCCCCCATTGGTGGAAAAGCATAAGTTTTACCTTCAGACCTTATTTTAACACAAAATAT
Organism: Thermosipho sp. 1070; assembly: GCF_001682135.1. Lineage (NCBI taxonomy): Bacteria > Thermotogati > Thermotogota > Thermotogae > Thermotogales > Fervidobacteriaceae > Thermosipho > Thermosipho sp. 1070. Next base: position 1,160,668 of record NZ_CP007121.1, read on the forward strand.
AGAATAACGAAAATATTCGATTTTTGATATAGAAATGGATTTTTCGTAAAAGAGAGAACTAATTTCAATGAAATCTCTATTGAGATTAACGGAAAAAGTAACGGCTTCCAAAAAGAGGGAAGTTATAGTAAAGTATGAGGAAAAAGTTATCACAAAAACAGGAAAAGAAATGGGGAATTTTAATATGTAGTATAAAGGATAGTGTGAAGATAAGAAAAATAAAATTACCAATATTTTGTACATAAAAACAAAGCGGGGAATACCCGCTTATTACGCCTCCACGCTTTTGCTAACGTATCTTCTAACTTTCCCCGCGCTTAGACAGCTCGTACATACCCACATTCTCTTTACTTTTCCTTCATCTGTTATTACTCTTACTTTTTGTAGGTTAGGTTTGAACCATCTATTTGTTTTTCTGTTTGAGTGTGAAACGTTCTTGCCGGTAACGGGTCCTTTACCACAAATTTGACATCTTGCCATTTTCATTCTCCCCTTTCTTTTTTATTTTATCTTTATATATTTTCTACTTTAATACAAACTATATTTTACACTTTTGTTTTCAATGTGTCAATTTTAGAAATGTAAAAAGTGTGTTTCATTAATCGAAAACCCTAATTGCTTCTGATGCTTTGATTTTTTGAGCAAGATTTGCAGGATATATGGTAAATATAGTTGTAATAAGATAAACGCCCAATAGTACTAATGAAATTTGTCCCCAAGGAATTGTTATTTTGAAATTAGGTATTTCAGAAGATATCATTTTAAAAATATCAAGCGTTATAAAAATATTTGTAAATATTGCCGTGATGATTGCTATCGTGACTATCAAAAAGGTTTCCGTCAAGAAGGATTTGAATATGATTTTTTTATTTACACCTATTGCCTTTAGTGCACCGATTATCCTTCTTCTTTCATGTACATTTTTTAAACTTAGTATGGTTAGTCCGGAAAAACCACTAATAAATCCAAAATAAAAAAGTTGAATTGCTATATTAACAAAATACTTTATACCGGAAAATATCTTGTTTAATTCTTCTGTTATGTACAAAGGAGAATCAAATTTTTCGTATACAATTTTCTTTGCCTTTTCAGCAAATTTTTCTTTTATTATCCCTGCATATCCCGTAAGTGCTCCGGAAATTTTTTTGTCGTAAACAAATATTGCATCAAGTGGTACAAGTAGTTCTTTTGGATCATATGTATCAACTACGTTAAATGTTTCATTAAATCTTGCACTTATACCAGGTAGTATACCTGTTAGAAGGATGGTATTTGTTCCATTTTTAAGTATGTTTTTATTTCCTAATCCATCTTTTAACTTTAATTTTGGGATATCTTTTCCTTTTATCTTTAAACTTTTACATATATTTTCTGATGCTAGTATTACTACCAGGTGTTTTCCATTTTTCCTTGCGTTGACAAGTTGTATTTTTGAGATATTTTTAAACATAGATTTAAATTCTTCATCATAATTTGAAAAGCTAAGGAAACTTTTTAATGGATTTTCGATTATAATAAAATTGTGTCCTAGTATACCAGTGTTTAGCTTTTGGTTGATATATTTAAAAATGCTTGTGGGTATAATAGCGGTTAGTATGATTACGAGTGTAATGATTGCATAGACAAGGAAAACAACGTAATTTCTTAATTTTTGTTTTTCAATGTATGAAATTGAAAGTATAGATGTTATGCTGTGAAATTTTTTTAAGATGCTCTTTAATATATCTAAAATCGAAAAAACTAGATATATACTTGCAATTAAAAATATGATAGAACGTATTAAATAGTCCCAATTAACCCCAGTTCCTATTTGAAGGAGTGTCAATAATATAGCAGAAATTCCAGAAATTACCAGGATATAGTTTTTTTTAATGAATATTGGAAGTGTTAAAATTAAGAATATTAAGAAGTAAAATCTGTTGAAATTTAAAATAGTTAAAAGTCCCACAAATAAAAGGAAATACAAGTATTTTTTCTTTGGTAAAATTTCTGTATTGGAAAGTAACACAACAGGAGGTAATTTTGAAAAAGAAATTGAACGAAAGATAAGTAGTAATAATGGTACAACTATAGAAACTGATATTCCCAATAATATGGTTTTTGTAGTTATAAAGAAAGTTATCTTTTCTGGAATCATAGTATTAGATGATAATATTTCCGGTGCTTTATTTACTAAGCTTAATAAGTATTTTCCAAAAAGTATTCCCAAAGTAGCCCCTATTAAAGACGAGAAAATTATATATATAGCTCCTTCTAAAAACAACAATCCTCCAATTTTGTATTTGGAAAATCCCAAAGCCCTTAAGGTACCAAATACCTTTTTTCTGTCTTCGGCTAGTACACCAAAAAAGTTTGAAACAAATAAAAAACTACTTAAAAGTGCAAAGCCACTAAATCCTAAAAATAAATAGCCAATAACTTTATTAAGAGGAGAATACCTTAAATTATACTTAGTAGGAGTAGTTCTAAGATTTGTAAGTTTTGATATTTCTGCTGAAATTTTAAGATGATTTTTTATAGGACTTTTTAAAGAAATAAATACTGTATTTGGTTCTTTATACGTGTAAATTTTGAGGTTTAACATAAGATCTTTAGGGAGAAATATGCTTCCATTTGTCATACCAGTTTCGCCTCTAAAATTAAATTCTTCAGCTCCTATTTCGTTTATTTCCACAACTTTTTTTCCGTTAAGGGTGATTAAATTTATTTTATCACCTTTTTTTACGTTTAAAGTTCCTGCTAGGTCTTTTGATATTATTACTCCATTAACAATTTTTTTGGAAAAATTAAAAAAATTTTTATCGTATCCTATTGCGAATACATCTATAAATTTTTCATCAAATTGTATTCTAGTGGATATAAGATTAACGAATGTGTAGTCTTTTATTTTTTCTTTCTCTTTAAGTTTGTCAAGATACTTAGATATCTTTGTGATATTGAGTGTTTTTGGAAAGAAAAATGTATCACTTTTGTCCTTTGCCACTATGTCTATATTTCCAAAATTGTTTTTAATTTTGTTTGCAAACCAATTATTTACAGAGTCATTTAGTGATAGTGCTCCCACCACTAACATAGTTGCAATCATACTTCCGAGAATTACCAAAAGGGATTTTTTCCAATTTTTAATTACATTTCGAAAGGGTATTTTAAACATTGCTCTCACCTATGATTCATCAGACATTTTAAATAAAAGTTTTAAATATCTGCTTCTAGATGGATGCCTTAATTTTCTAAGGGCCTTGACTTCTATTTGTCTAATTCTTTCACGTGTTACGTTAAAGTATTGTCCCACTTCTTCAAGGGTTTTTGATTTTCCATCAATTAAACCATATCGCATCTTTAAGACCAATTTTTCCCTATCATTTAATGTTTCTAATACTTTTTCCACTTCTTCTCTAATAAGCATTCTCATAGCCTCTTTTCTAGGGGAAGCTATACTTTCGTCTGCAACAAAATCACCTACAGTAGAATCCTCATCTTCTCCAACAGGAGCTTCAAGTGAGGTTGTTTCTTTAGCAGCTTGGAGTATTTCTTCTACTTTTTCAACGGGTTTCCCAATTTCTTTTGCGATTTCTTCTAGAGGCATTTCAGTTCCGTGTTTTTGATAATAATCTCTCATTATCTTTTGTACTTTGTTTATAGTTTCAACCATGTGGACAGGGACTCTAATAGTTCTCGCTTGATCTGCTATAGCCCTTGTTATAGCTTGTCTAATCCACCATGTGGCATATGTTGAAAATTTATATCCTTTTCTCCAGTCGAATTTTTCTACTGCTTTTAGTAACCCCACATTTCCTTCTTGGATTAAGTCAAGAAATGACAATCCTTTTCCGATGTATCTTTTTGCAATACTTACAACTAATCTTAAGTTTGATTCAACTAATTTTTGCTTGGCTCTTTCATCACCTTGTTGGGCGCGTCTTGCAAGTTCTCTTTCCATTGATTGACTGAGAAGAGGTATTTTTCCTATGTCTTTCAAGTACATTTTTATCAAATCCTTAGTTGCCATGTTATCGTAAAATTTTGGGGATTCTTCTAGAAAATCATCTAATGAAACTTCATCTATTTGTTCATGAGGATTTGTTTCGGTTATTAAGATGTTATTTTTTTCTAGTTCTTCGTAGACTTTTTCTAAAATGTTTCCATCAAAATCGTCGGTTTTATCGGGCGGAAATGTTTTATCAATATCATCGTATGTTACGAAACCTTTTTCTTTTCCGATTTTTACTAGTTTTTCTATTTGTTTATCCACGGAAAACTTTTTGCTTCTTGCCATCAGGAGATCACCTCCTAAATATTTTTGAGCTTTCGAATAAGCTCTATTCTTGTTTGTAGAAGAATTCTTTTTTCATCATCACTTGCGTTCTTTATATATTGATCTATTTCCTCTATTCTTTTTTCAATATTTTTTCTTTTGATTTGTTTCTTTATGTTTTTAATAAATTCTTCAGTAATTTCCACATTCTCCATTTTTTTTAATACGTCTTTTACATATTCTTGCAAATCTTTAGACATGTTTTCAAAGGAAAAGTTTTTTAAATATTTTAAAATTTCTTGTAAACGTTTACTTAATATTTTTGGGTTTAAATCCAATTCTATATCTGGATAGTTTATTATGAGATAGATTATCATATCATCTAGTGTTGGGAGGTTTGAATTTTTTTGGATTATTCTTCTTGTAAAGATGTTGCTTCCGGATATTTCTTTTACTTTATCTTTGAATATTTCTAGTTTTTTTGGAAATTTCTCAAAAATAATCTCCCAATTCCTTATTTCACTGATAAATAGTGAAATTGCGTTTGGATTTTCAAGGTTGTAATTTTTACTTAGTGCAATGGGAATAAATTTTTCTGCTGGGATAGATTCTTTTATAAAATTATAAAGACCATCTTTTCCGCTCGATTTAAATATTTCATCGGGATCTTTTTTTGAAGATTTATTTGCCACCATTACGTTAAAGTCCATAGTAAGAAGGATTTTTATGCTTTGCAAAGTAGCCTTTATGCCAGCTTTATCCGTATCAAAAGAAAGTACTACATTTTGTGTAAGTTTTTTTAGTTTGTATGCGTGAAATTTTGTAAAGGCAGTGCCGAGTGTTGCAATAGAATTTTTAAGATCTGCTCTATGAAACGCAAGTGCATCGAAATATCCTTCACATACAATTGCAAAATCTGCATTTTTGATTTTTTCCTTTGCCCTATCTAACAAGAATAAGGTCTTTGATTTTTTGAATAAATCTGTATCAAATGAATTTAAATATTTAGGTTGACCTTCGCCCAATAATCGGCCGCCAAATGCAATTGTTTTACCGTATTCATCTTTAATAGGGATAATTAATCTTCCTTCGAATAGATCCTTTGAGGTGAATCCAAATTTTCTCAAAATTTTTATTCCCAATTGTTGTGATATCTTTAATGGTATAGAGGAATTTAAAGGAGAAAATCCAAATTCGTATTCTAGTATTTCCTCATTTGAAAACCCTCTATTTTTAAGATAATCTAGTGCAATGGTACTTATTTTCAATTGATTTTTATACTCTTGGTGTACAAGTGAATAGAACTTGTAGTATAATTGTTGAAAAGTAGAAGTTTTAACGTCTATTTTTACATTTGCTTCTTTTGCTAGTTTTTGAAGAGCCTCGCTAAAGGATATATTTTCTATTTTTTCCAAGAAGCTAAACACATCCCCTGACGCACCGCAACCAAAGCAGTGGAACGTCCGAAAGGATGGGTTTACGTAAAATGATGGTGTAGTTTCGGTATGGAAAGGACAGAGCCCACGATAATTATTTCCTACTTTTTGTAGGCTAACATATCTTGAGATAAGTTCAACGATATCAATTTTTGATTTGATTTCCTCAATAATTTGCTTGGAGTACATAGATCACCTCTTTATTTAAAACAACAAACGTGGCAGCAAAAAGCTGCCACAAAGGAAAATGTGGGAATATTAACGTTTGGAGAATTGTGGAGCGCGTCTTGCTTTTCTAAGGCCGTATTTTTTCCTTTCTACCATTCTCGGGTCTCTGGTTAGCAGACCTTTTTCTTTTAATGTAGGTCTTAAATCTGGATTGTATTGTAAGAGTGCTCTTGCGATTCCCAATCTAATTGCTCCTGCCTGACCTGACTTTCCTCCACCATTTACTCTAATTAACATATCAAAGGAACCTTCTAGACCAGTCACTTTTAAAGGTTCCATCGCATGAAGGGTCCAGACGGAGTTTTCAAGATAACCATTTAGATCTTCGTACTCTTTATCATTAACTATTACTTTTCCATTTCCCTCTTTTAAATATACCCTTGCAACTGATGTTTTTCTTCTACCGGTTCCCATGTAGTATTCAGCCATCTTCCTTTCCCCTCCTTATTAAAAACTCAATTCAACTGGTTTTTGAGCTTGATGTGGATGCTCTGAACCTGCGTAAATTTTAAGTCTTTTTAGTGCTCTTCTACCTAGAATTGTTTTTGGGAGCATTCTCTTAACTGCAAGTTGAATTAATTTTTCTGGGTTTCTTTGTAAAAGTTGCCTTGCGGTAAACTCCTTAATACCACCAGGATATCCTGTATGTCTGTAATATTTCTTTTGAGTCCATTTCTTACCTGTAAGTTTTATTTTATCGGCATTAACAACGACTACAAAATTTCCGCAATCTACATGAGGAGTCCAATTTGGTTTATTTTTTCCCATTAAAACTAGTGCAATTCTTGTTGCAAGTCTTCCAAGTGTTTGTCCTTCGGCATCTATTACATACCAATCTCTCTTGACTTCTTCTTTCTTTAAAAGTGTTGTTTTCTGTATAGGCAAAGGTCTTGCCATTGTTATTCCTCCCTCCTTATATTTTCGTCAGGTTCTAATATTCCTTTAACTTTTTTGTGTATTATTGCGTTTACGACCGAGTCTATGAAAAACTTTATTGCGTTAAATCCTATTATCCATGGTAATAATTTAAAAACATCAGATAAAGAAATTTTCCAATAATATGGTACAACTACTATGTTTAGAAGTGCCATACCACCCGTTGCAGCTGTTATACCAACTATATACCCTAGTATTTCTCTAACTCTCCCCTTATTTGCATATATCATGGCTGTTGGAACTATAAAAAGTGCGCCTGCAGCAAAGTTCATTGCAATTCCTACTATATCTCCTGATTTAAATATGAAAAATAATATATCCTTTATTGCAAGTACTATTAATCCTACTGTTGGGGAATATATGAAAGAAACTAATAATGCAAGTATATCACTTGGATCGTATTTTAGAAAATTTACAGCTGGAAATATGGGAAATTCTATATACATTACAACAAATGAAAGCGCAGCAAACACCCCGATAATTGCCACTTTTTTGGCATTTTTCACCTTTAATCCCCCTTAATACACGCTAACGTATTTTCTGTTATCTCTTACTTCAAATTTTACTTTCCCATCTTTTAGGGCAAATAATGTGAAATCTCTTCCCATTCCTACGTTTTTACCTGGCCATATTTTTGTTCCTCTTTGTCTAACTATTATAGTACCTGCGGTTACTACTTGACCATCAGATTTTTTTACACCTAGATATTTTGGATTACTGTCACGACCGTTTCTTGCGGTACTACTCTTTGCAAAGAGTTGTATGTTAATCTTCATCATTGGTCACCTCCATTTTTATAAATTTAGAAAATTGCAAAGAAAGATCTAAAAGCGTTTCCGTTAGTTCTTTAACAAAAATTTGAGATATCTCGTCGTTTGGAATTTTTTCTACCATTAAGTATCCATCTTTAATAGTTGCTTTTGCACCTTGTTTTTCTAAAAAACGTGCCGTATGTTGAGAAACAGTACTTACCGCTGCGCAAATTATGTCTTTTCCTTTTTCTTCATACATAGCATGTCCTGTTATTAAAAAGTTTTCAAATACCCCGTTCTTCTTTGTGAAAATACACTTAATCATTTTACCTCTATATTTTCAACCTTTATAGCGGTATACCATTGTCTGTGACCTTTGATTCTTTTGTAATTTTTCCTTGGTCTGAATTTTCCAACTATAATCTTTCTTGCTCTACCATGTTCAACAATTGTCCCAGTTATTGAAACATTTTCAAGGTATGGTTTCCCGACTAGAACTTTTCCATCATCGGTTTTTACCATCAATACCTTGTCTAGCGTTATAGAGTCTCCTTCGTTTTTTCCTAGAACTCTTTCTGTGAAGAATATTTTTCCAGGTTCTACACGAAACTGTTTTCCACCACTTTCAACAATAGCGTACACAAACTTCACCTCCTCGATATTTTTGAAATAAACACACGCTGGAACATGTAGCCCTCTTGGCATTTACGACACGTTCCAGGCGTCTATAACCTCAAATATTTTACCACTTTTAACAAATTGAAATAAAAAAATTCTGTTAATGTTATTTTTCTAAAAGCTTAACGTTATTCTTTTTTCATTTTTTTAGCTGTATATCTTCTAGTTTAAACGTAAATTCTGGGATCCCGGAAGAATATGGTGCAATTTCATACTGGTTAAAATATACTACCAAACCTTTGTTTGTGAAATAAAATTGCTCAGAAGGTAATTCATCGAGTAGGGTTTGAAAATATCTTTTTTTGTCTAATTTAATTTGATTATTTATGTATTTTAACATTTTTTCAATAGAATCACGTGTTACTACATCGTGTAATTTTAATAATTTCCCTTTGATTATATCAAAATTGTATGCTTTTCTTTTTGTATTTCCGTGGGCACCACCGGTATATTCGTAGTAGTCTATTACCAAACTTATTATATTATCCTTTAAATATGTGACTTTATAATTTACAACTACATTACCAGGTCTGTATTGTATATCGTACTTTTTTGCATCGTGATACGAATAATTCAAAAAATCGTATAAATTCCTTATGTAGTTGTAAATATCATTATAAATCATATCGTTTATGTACTTTTCTACTGCAAAGTTTTCCACGTCGAAGAACATGGGGTATTTTACATTTAACCTCCAAATTTCGTTATCAAGTGTGGATGAAAATTCAACATATTGAATGGAAAATAAAAAGAGTGTTTGAAAAATTAATAATAATATAACAAGTTTTTTCATAAAATCCCTCCTTTGATTAGCTTTGCGAAATATATGGACATGTTAGATTTTCGTTGTTATAATTATTATATCAGAAAAAGGAAGGTGATAAAGATGGAGTTTGTAACGGCTATTTTTCATTTTTTTGCGGATTTTTTTAATGCTTTTGTCAAACCGCTTGCCCCATATTTTATTGAAAATTTAAATATAGACAATAGGACTTTTGCTAGTTTTATGGCACTTTTAGGGGGGCTTACTTCCTTATTTCAAGTATTTTTTGGAATGTATTTTGATGGTAAAAAGAGAGACGGTTTGTACATAAGCGTTATAGTGTTACTTGAAATCTTCTTTGTTTCATTTTTAGGATTTGTAAACTCTGTGTTTTTATTTTTCTTTCTTGTTGTTATAATAAGGGTTTTAAATTCTATTTTTCATCCAATTGGTGCTAGTTTTGCTGGAAAGAGTGAAAAGGGAAAACATATTGCCATTTTTTCGGTAGCAGGGACATTGGGTGCAGGGCTTGCGCCACTTTTTATAACAATTTTTCAGGGATATGTAGGGATAAAAAAATTGTATATTTTAACGTTTAGTGTTTCTATTTTCCTTTTAGTATTATCAAGAACCATATTACATTATGAAAAAAAGGCAGTGAGAAAGAATTTGTCTTTTAGGGGTGATATTCTAAAGTTATGGCCTATATTTTTGATAGTGGCTTCAAGAAGTTTTTCTATGGATATTTTTCATACGTATATACCTATTTATATGAATGAAGTTGGAAAATCTTTGATAATTGGTGGTTCAATACTAACATTTGGTATGATTCTTGGTGTATTTACCAATTTTTTTGGTACAATTGTGCTTGAGAAGACAAATGATATATTTACAAATACTGTGGGATTTTTGGGAATGGGATTTTTTGGTTTATTATTTGTACTTGTTCCGAATTTATATCTAAAGATTGTATTTTTCATTCTATTTGATGGTTTTAGCTTTTTTACCATGTCTTCTAACATAGTTTCTGCTCAAAAACTATTACCCAACAATAAGGCATTGGCTTCTTCAATTTCTATGGGGTTCTCATGGGCAATTGGTAGTTTTTTGTCTAGTGGTTACGCCGCAATTTTTGGTAATAATACCATGCTTATGTTTTTAAGTGCAAGTGTGTTACCTGTTTTAACAATCTTTGTTTATAATCTTTCATTGCGGAGGGAATAACTTGATAATAATAGGTATTGATCCGGGATATGGTATACTAGGGTATGGAGTTTTGGAAAAAAATAGAAATAAGATTTCTCATGTAGCTCATGGAGTTATTACAACAGAAAAAGATATTTCCATGTCAAAGAGACTCCAAATTATATACGAAGAATTTGTTAAATTACTTGAATATTATTCTCCAGATGCGTGTGCAATCGAAAGTTTGTTTTTTTATAAAAATGTAAAGACTGCTATCCATGTAGGTGAAGCAAGAGGAGTAATATTACTTGCAACATCTCAAAGAAATTTGCCGTTATATGAGTTTACCCCGTATCAAGTAAAAAATAACATTACCGGTTATGGAAGATCTGATAAAAAACAAGTACAAAAAATGGTAAAAATGCTTTTGAGATTGGATAAAATTCCGAGACCTGATGATGCAGCTGATGCATTAGCTGTCGCTTGGTGTTTAGCAGTGGCATTAAGGTTGTAAGGAGGTATGTTATGAAGTACGTTTTTGATGAACTAAGTTATCCAATTACAAATATAGCTGAATATTTTAATATTGAGATAGATGGTGAAGTTACAAAAGTGATTTACGACCAAAGTAACCGCCTTTTGATTTTCTATATAAAGAAGGGAGTTGGGGATTTTCAGTTACTTAGGGAAAAGTTAAGGGTTTTTTTTGGAATCGATGTTGAATTTGAATATGAACTTCTTGAACTAAAAAAAGAGGAAATTTTAGAACTTTTGAATGGAACGGCGCCTTACGTAAAAGATGTGGAGGTATTTGAAAATGAGATTTTGGTAAAAACTTTTAGTGAATTTGCCGTGAAAAAAATAGAGAAAAAGTTAAAGAACATAGAGAAAATTACGGGCAAACCTGTAAAGATTGAATTTGTTAAAGAAAAATTTGAACCACCAAGAGTTGTTGAAGAAAAAATAAAAACTTTTACCGATAAAGAGAGATATTATTTTCCATCCAATATACCTTTGAATGCTAAAAAAGTATTTTTAAGGGGAAAGGTGTTCAAGTTAGAAAAGTCAGATTATTTATCAACTATTTTAGTATATATCACCGATAAAAAGGAGTCTGTTTTGGGAAAGATTTTTGATGAAAAATTTGAGTCAACACTTAGTGTGGGAAATTGGTATTATTTTAAAGGTTCTATGAATGTCAGCAAAAAAGGAGAATATTATTTTGGGATTTCTGAGATCTATGAAGATCCAAACCCTATTGAACGACAAGATATTTCGGATATGAAAAGAGTAGAATTACATCTTCATTCAAAAATGAGTGATTTAGATGCTATTATAGATATTAAAGAATTGGTAAAAAAAGTAAAAAGATGGGGTTGGAATGCAGTTGCAATTACGGATCACGGTAATGTACAGTCCATTCCTTATTTGTTTGAGGAAGCGGAAAAAAATGGTATTAAACCTATATTTGGTACGGAAATGTACATATTAAATGAAACAGGGGATATAGTAAAAAATTTATCGGATGATTTTGATTTAAGTGAGGTTACATACACTGTATTTGACCTTGAAACAACGGGTACGAATGCTAGATTTGATGAAATTATTGAAATAGGTGCGGTAAAGTATAGAAATGGGGAGATTATCGATAAATTTTCTACTTTTGTAAAACCTACAAAAAAAGTCTCAGATTTTACTCAAAAGCTTACAGGTATTACAAATGAGATGTTAGAAGATGCAAAGGATATATATGAAGTTTTTCCAAAATTTTTGGAATTTATTGAAGGTACAGTTTTAGTAGCACATAATGCAGATTTTGATTATGGATTTATAAGAGAAGTTTATAGAAAGTTACACAAAAAAGACTTAGTTCTTCCCTATTTGGATACTTTGAAACTTTCCAAAGAAGTTTTAAGAGGGAAGGTAAAATCTTTTGGACTTGGAAGGCTTGTGGAATACTTTAAATTAGGCCCATTTAAACATCATAGGGCTTTTGACGATGCCAGTGTAACTGTAAAGTTGTTTGAAAAATTATTAGAACTTGTTATAAGACGCGGTATAAGGACTTTAAAACAAGTAAATAACTTAAAGAGTAGCTCTTATTCTAGTATTAGAACAAAGAGACAATTTAATCATCTGACTATACTTGTGAAGAATAAAGTGGGGTTAAAAAATCTATATAAACTTGTATCTGACGCGCATGTAAAATACTTTAAATATGTACCATTTATTCCAAAGAAAGAGTTGATAAGATACAAAGAAGGACTTTTATTTGGTACTGGATGTGAAAATGGTGAGATTTTTCAAGCATTAACGGGTTCTTCAACAGATGAAGAAATTTTAGAAATGCTAAAAGAGTATGATTTTGTGGAGATTTTTCCGATAGATACCGTAGTAAATGTTGAAAAAGATGTTGCAAAACAGGTTTTTAGAAGGTTATACAATTTAGCCAAGAGATTGGATTTACCCGTGGTTATGGTTAGTAATGCACATTTTTTAGAACCAGAAGACATCAAAGCAAGACATGTACTACTTGCACCAGTGGAAAAAAGTAATCCAAATGATGATGATTTAAAAGATAAAAATGCAATGTTGTACCTTAGAACTACTCAAGAAATGCTAAAAGAGGCAATGGAAATTTTTGAAGATGAGGATATAGCAAGAGAAGTTGTAGTTGAAAACACCAATAAAATTGCAGATATGATTGAATATGTAAAACCAGTGAAAAGAAAATTGCATCCTCCAATTATTGAAGGTGCTGATGAAAATGTAAGGAATTTATCTATTACCCGCGCAAAGGAACTTTACGGTGAGCCGCTTCCAGAGATTATTGAAAAACGTTTGGAAAAAGAATTAAAAAGTATAATCGACAACGGCTACGCGGTGTTGTATGAAATTGCACACCTTATAGTTAAAAAGGCAAACGAAGACGGTTATGTAGTTGGCTCGCGTGGTTCAGTTGGTTCTTCGTTTGTCGCATACCTTATGGGAATTACAGAAGTTAATCCTCTACCGCCTCATTATCTTTGTCCTGAATGTAAATATTTGGAATTTTCAAAAGAAGTAGGTTCTGGATATGATTTGCCTAGTAAAAAGTGTCCAAAATGTGGAGTAGAGCTTGTGAAAACGGGGCAGGATATACCTTTTGAAACTTTCATGGGATTCAAGGGGGATAAAGTACCTGATATAGACTTAAATTTTTCTGGAGAATATCAAGATAGAGCTCATAACTATATTGTTGAACTTTTTGGAAAGGACAACGTTTTAAGGGCGGGAACTATTAGTACAATAGCGGAACGAAGTGCTATTGGTTATGTGAAAAGTTATATGGAGGTAAAAGGTGAAAGTTTACAAACTGCAGAGCAAATTAGATTAGCTGAAATGGTTGCCGGTGTTAAGAGGACAACCGGTCAGCATCCAGGTGGATTGATGATAGTTCCAAAAGATATGACTGTGTATGATTTTACACCTATACAGTATCCCGCAAATAAGAAAGATTCAGGAATGTGTACAACGCACTTTGCATATGAATCCATACACGATGATTTGGTGAAATTGGATGCATTGGGCCACGATGATCCCACAATGTTAAAGCTTTTGCAAGAATATACAGGTATTGACCCTACAAAAGTCCCAATGGATGATAAAGAAACATTGCAAATATTTTCTTCTTTAAAGTCTTTGAAGATCAAGGCGAATGATTTAGGTACTGATGTTGGAACGATAGGTATTCCAGAATTTGGAACAGATTTTGTGCAAAAAATGTTGAAAGAAACTAGACCAAAAACATTTGCAGAACTTGTAAGGATTTCTGGACTTTCACATGGCACAGATGTATGGCTTAATAATGCACAAGATATAATAAGTTCTGGAAAAGCAACTCTTTCAGAAGTGATATCATGTCGCGATGATATAATGATATATCTCATAGATGCAGGGGTTGATGAGTCTAGAGCATTTAAGATAATGGAAAACGTGAGAAAAGGAAAGGGTATTTCAGAAGAAGATGAACAAATAATGAGGGAAAAGAATATCCCAGAATGGTTTATACAATCTTGTAAAAAAATAAAGTATCTTTTTCCTAAAGCCCATGCTGTTGCTTATGTAAGTATGGCCTTTAGAATAGCGTATTTTAAGGTGCACTATCCACTTGCATATTATGCTGCGTTTTTTTCTATAAAAGGTGATGAATTTTCTGTGAAAACTATTCTAAAAGGTAAAAAGGCAATAAAAAAACGACTCGTAGAATTAGGTGCACAGATAAAAAAAGATGTAAAAGAGAAAAATGAAGAAAAAGTACTAGAAGCAGCTCTTGAGATGTATTTAAGGGGATTTGAATTTTTGCCTCCTGATATATTTAAGAGTGATTATAGAAGATTTATTATTGAAGATAATAAATTAAGGATACCTCTAAATAAAATTCCAGGCGTTGGAGATAGCGTTGCTCTATCCATTTTACAAGCAAGAAAAGGAAAGGCCTTTACTTCAATTGAAGATTTAAAAAGAAGAACTAAATTAAGTAAAGCACATATTGATACTATGAAAAAATTAGGTGTTTTGAAAGATTTACCTGAGACTGATCAATCTTCTTTGTTTGATTTTTAGGTTTTTATCAGATTAAAATAAAAAAATTTTTGGTAAAATTTTGTTTTTTTGTAATTTTATGTTAAAATATACTTGTGTTGTTACAGTTCTATTAATATTTGTTCAAGGAGGAGTGGTATAGCTATGGAAACACTTAAGGTTAGTTCGAAATCAAATCCTAACAAGGTGGCAGGTGCTATTGTAGGTTCGCTTAATAAGAATGAAAAACTTGAGATTCAAGCAATTGGTGCTGGGGCTGTTAACCAGGCGTCGAAGGCTTTAGCAGTGGCAAGAAGATTTTTAGCGGAAGAGGGAAAGGATCTATATGCAGTACCTGGGTTTATAGAAGTTGAAATTGATGGTGAAACAAGAACGGGGATTTCCTTTAGAGTATATCTTACTAAAAAGAAGGCGGAATAAATCTTGAATGGGTGAATTGGAGTATATAGCTCGAAATTGTAGAGATGATAAAAGGTTGTTGAATATAGTAGAAGATATAGCAAAGATGACGCAGGAAGAGAAAGATGAGTTCGCAAATAAGATGCGTAGTTACTTTATGAATAAAAATACGGAAGAAGATAGGAGTGCGTATAGGTTTTTTAAGGTAGTTTTAGAAAATGATAATGCAAGGAAAATTTTGGAGATGTTGGGGGATATTTGACCCCAATTTCTTTATTATGGGAGGAATGATATGAAAGTAGGAGGACAGGCGATAATAGAGGGTGTCCTAATGATGGGTAAAAAAATAGTTATAGCCGTTAGGAATGAATCTGGGGAAATAGTTAAGGAGGAGATTGGAAAGATAAAAAACAAAAAGATACTAAAAGTTCCATTTTTGAGGGGGTTATTTAGTCTTTTTTACTCAATGTACTTTGGATTGAAGGGTTTAGATAGGTCAGCGGAAATAGCAACAGGTGAGGAAATGAAAAAGTCTGAGACATTTTTTTCTATTTTTCTTGCAATTGTTTTGGGAATAGGATTTTTTGTTATGCTCCCCGTCTATTTAACAGGATTGATAGGAATAAACAATGATGAATTTTTATTTTCAGTGATAGATGGGTTTATAAGGTTGGGATTTTTCCTTTTGTATGTGTGGATAATTTCGTTTATGAAAGATGTAAAAAGGGTTTTTCAATACCATGGAGCAGAACATAAAACTATACATGCGTATGAAAATAATGAAGAATTAACAGTTGAAAATGTAAAAAAATATTCTACTATTCATCCAAGATGTGGCACGAATTTTGTAATGATTTTTTTTATTGTTGCCATAATATTATTTAGTTTGTTTGGAATATACAGACCTTTGACATGGCTTGAAAGGATAGTTGTTAGAATTGTTTTTATTCCGATAATTGCTTCGGTTTCATATGAGCTTTTAAAGTTATTTGATAAGGTAAAGTTTTTGAGATTTTTGGCTTTTCCTGGGCTTCTTTTGCAAAAACTCACTACAGCAGAACCGGATGGATCACAAATTGAGGTTGCAATTGAGTCTTTAAAATTTGCACTTGAGGGTGAAGATGAAGAAGAAGTGGAGTATATTGGTTAAAAAATGGGGCAAATATTTGCCCCATTTCTATATAATTACATTTTTATACAAGTCGGAAATCTCTTCACCTTTTCTTATGATCAAGTCTTTTCCGTCTTTTTTTATCAATATTTCCACAGGTCTGGTTGTCCCATTATAGTTATTTGCCATTGAATATCCATATGCCCCTACGTTCTTAACAATTAAAATATCACCGGGGTTTGGCTTTTTTATTTTCCTGTTTTTAGCAAGAAAATCTCCAGATTCGCATAATGGACCAACCACATCTGCAGTTATGTTATCTTCTTGGTTGTTTAATACCTCTATTTCATGGTATGCGTTATATAATGCAGGTCTAATTAAATGATTCATACCACTTTCCGTTACTACAAAATTCTTGTTTTCTGTTTCTTTTACTAGTATAACTTTGATTGCCAAAATACCTGCTGGAGCGATTATAAACCTTCCAATTTCGTTTATTACCATTTCAAAATTTGTCAAAATAGGTATGATTTCTTTTTTGTATTTTTCAAGGTTTAGTTCATTTTCTTCTTTCTTGTATTTAATTCCCCAACCTCCACCTATATTAATTTTATTTATGTTATATTTTTGTGCAAGTTCTAATGTTTTTTCGATAGCTTCTTTAAATGGTTCAATTGTTGTGATTTGAGAACCAATGTGTATGTGTAAGCCTTGTATTTTTCCGGTTTTAAGTATTTTTTCTGCTAAGTCAAAAGAAACACCAAATTTGTGGTTTTTAAGTCCTGTTGAAATATATGGGTGTGTTTTTGCATCGATATCTGGATTTACACGTAAAAATAAAGTAAACTCGTCATCATTTTTCCAGAGATTTTCAAATTCTTCAACACTATCGATATTTACATATTTTACACCATATTCTTTCATTTTTTCTTTTTGTTTTGTTGTTTTTCCATTTCCATTCCAGACAATTTTATCTCCAGGAATACCTGCAAGTTTACAAGCGTAAAGTTCTCCTTCTCCTAAAATATCCATTCCAAATCCGTTTTTGTGTATTATTCTTAGTAAATTTGGATTGTTATTTGCCTTGACGGCAAATGTCGGGAAGAAATTTACGTTTTTAAATACTTCTTTTACTTTTTTTATCCTTTTTTCTATTACTTCTTCATAGTATATGTAAAGTGGAGTGCCATATTTTTCTATTAATTTTTTCACTATATCAACTCCTTAAGAAATTCAAAAATAACATTTGAATAGTAAGGAATAACATCATCTTTAGGAAGAAATTGTGGATGGTGAAGTCCATATTTTTCACCTGTTCTTGTACCTACCCAGAACATAAGCGATGGAAATTCTTGTGAAAAATATCCAAAATCCTCTCCAGTGAATTTCATACCGCAATCTACAAAGTTTATTTCTTTTTCTACCAAGAAGTCTTTAAATTTTTCGTACAATTCTTTATTTACTACAACAGGAGGATATTGACTGCCTTTTTCTATATAAAAACTTCCATTTGTTTTCTCTGTTACTTCTTGTGCTAATTGTGCTAATGTGTTAATTATTTTTTCGGTGTTTTGAACGGATATACTTCTTATGCTTCCCATCAAGGTTGCTTCAGGAGAAACGATATTTCTTGCATTTCCACCAACTATTTTTCCAAAACCAACTAATGAATTTTCAAATTTTGTAGAGTAAAATTTACTTAGAAAAAATGTAGCCATTTTTATCGAGTCTATTCCTTTATCGTAGAAGGCTATGTGAGAAGGTTTCCCTTGAAAAACGATATCTATTTCTGTTGCAGCTGCGAAAAGTATCCCATTTGTTGTGGCAATAGTTTTAAAATCGTATTCGTCTGTTACGTGCAATGCAATAGCGTATTTTACTGGAAGTTGTTCTATTTCATCTAAAACATATCTTGCACCTGCGCCCGTTTCTTCTCCGGGTTGAAAAATAAAGGCAAAGTTTTGTTTTAGATTGTATTTTAAAATTTTCTTAATTAAATCAAATGCGATTGCCATGTGTATATCATGACCACAAGCGTGCATGTTGGAATTTTTTGATGAAAATTCCCAATTTGTTTTTTCATATATGGGAAGTCCATCTATATCCGCACGGTAGATTATAAACGGTTTATCTTTTTCAACCTCATATAGTGCAATCACACCTGTACCGGCAATTTTATAAATTTTTAATCTATTGTCATTTAACGATTTTAATGCATCTAGTAATATTTTTTGCGTTTCAAATTCTCTAAAAGAGACTTCTGGATTTTGGTGTAAAAGATGCCTCAATTCGATTGCATCCATTATTTTCACCTCCTTATTTTGTTTTAATAATAGCATATGTATGTTATAATTACTATTGAATTTCGTTTCATATAAGTTAAATTTGGAGGTGTTTTAATGAAAGAAGTAAAAGAACTTTTGATAGAAGCTAAAGATGAGATATCTTCTGCTAACGATATGGCTTCTTTAAACAATATAAGAATCAAATATTTGGGAAAAAAAGGTCTTGTTACTTTGGAAATGAAAAAATTAAAAAAACTTCCACAGGAAGAAAAACCAAAATTTGGTGCGGTTATCAATAAAGTAAGAAATGAAATAGAGAAATTATTAAATGAAAAGATGGAGGAGATAAGGAAAAATGAAAAGATTAAAAAGTTTGAAAAAATTAGAGTGGATGTAACATTACCAGGTGCAAAAAGGGATAAAGGTCATTTGCATATATTAACGAAGGTTCAAAGGGAACTTGAAGATATATTTATTTCCATGGGATTTGAAGTGGTTGAAGGTCCTGAGGTAGAAGATACATGGCATAATTTTGATGCTTTAAATACTCCAGAATGGCATCCTGCAAGGGATGCTCAAGATTCATTTTATTTTGACGAAAAAACGTTACTTAGAACTCATACATCACCTATACAAATAAGGACTATGCTTGAAAGAAAACCACCGCTTGCTATAATTTCACCGGGAAGGGTTTTTAGAAGGGATTATGATTCAACTCACCTTCCAATGTTTACCCAGATGGAGGGGCTTTATGTGGATAAAAATGTTACCGTTAGACATTTAAAATACACTTTAGAGGAAATGGCAAGAAGAGTTTTTGGAGAGTCTGCCAAAGTTAGGTTGAAACCTAGCTTCTTCCCATTTACAGAACCAAGTTATGAAGTAGACGTGTGGTTTCAAGGTAATTGGCTCGAAATATTAGGTGCAGGGATGGTGGATCCAAATGTATTTAGGAATGTGGGGTATGATCCAGAAACTTGGTCTGGATTTGCCTTTGGGCTTGGACTTGAGAGGATTGCAATGGTAAAATACGGTATTAAAGATATAAGAGATTTTATAAGAAATGATGTGAGATTTCTGGAGAATTACTGATATGATGGGCTTTTTAAACGTGTACAAACCAAAAGGTGTTACTTCGCATGACGTTATAGATGAAATAAGAAAAAAATTAGGTACAAGAAGAGTAGGACATGCAGGAACATTAGATCCCTTTGCAGAGGGAGTTTTGGTGGTTGGAATAGGAAGTGCAACAAGACTCTTAGAATATTTGCAAGTAGAGAGAAAAAAGTATTTTGTAAAGATACTTCTTGGGATTACAACGGAAACTTTTGATATAACAGGTGAAGTTGTCGAAGAAAGGGTATGTGATAAAGCAGAAGAAGAGATAATAGAGACAATAAAATCATTTAAGGGAAGGTACAAGCAAGTTCCCCCTGCATATTCTGCAAAAAAGTATAAAGGTGAAAGGCTTTACAAACTTGCACGAAAAGGAAAAATAATTTCTCTTCCACCTGTTGAAGTAGAAATATATTCGATAGAAAACATCAAAATAAATATACCACATGTAACACTTGAAGTGGAAGTTTCAAAAGGAACGTATATAAGAAGTTTATGTATGGATATAGGTTATAAACTTGGATGTGGTGCAACGGCGGAGGAATTAGTGAGAATAAGCGTTGGAGATTTTGAATTGAAAAATTCTATAAATCCATTTGAAACAGGAAAAGACAAACTACTAAAAAATATGTTAAATGTTGAAAAGGTTTTAAATTTGCCAAAGGTTGAAGTTTACAAGGATTCTGTGGAAAAAATCTTCAACGGAATTCAACCGACAATGGATTTTCTAAAAACAATATTTGATGATTTTCCAAAAGAGCAAGATGTTATGTTATTGTGTGAAGGAGAATTAATTGCTGTTGCAAGGGCAGAAAGAAGTTCAAAATTTATTGAAAAGAATTATCCAAAGGGAAAGATATTTAAATTGAAGAAAGTTTTTAGGGAAATATGAAAGGAGGTGTGTCTGTTACCAAGGTAAATTTGGTAACAGGAAAATCTTGAAGATAGGAATTATAGGGCTTCCACAATCTGGTAAAACTACAATTTTTTCTTTGTTAACTGGTATTGATGTTGATCCTTATTCGCCTGTTCATCAGAAAGGTGTGGCAAAGGTTTATGATAAAAGGGTTGAACTACTTTCAAATATGTATAATCCCAAAAAAACCACATACGCTACTTTAGAATTTTATGATACACCTTCACTTGATCCTTCTGATAAAAAGAGTAGGACACAAGTCTTTAATATGGTTCAAAGTGCAGATGCGTTACTTTTAGTTTTAAGGGCTTTTGAAAATGAAAATGTGCTTTTTCCAGAGGAAAATGCCTATAAGCAGTTGAGAGTAGCCCTAGACGAATTTATCTTTAGAGACCTTGAAATAGTTGTGAATAGAATTGAAAAACTTGAGAACTCAAAAAGAAAATTAGACAACAGAGAAGAAATAGAACTAAAACTTTTAAAGGAATTGAGGGAAGTTTTAGAAAATGAAGAATTTTTATCTAAGCATGAATTAACTGAAGAACAAAAGAAGATGATTTCAAGTTATTCTTTAGTTACGTTGAGACCAATAATTATTGCTGTAAATTTAGATGAGGATCAATTTACAAAAGGAAAGTATCCTGAAAAAGAAAGAGTTTTAGATTTAGTGAAAGATTATAATTTTGCGTATATAGAATTATGTGGATTGATGGAAAAAGAGATACAGGAGCTTAACGAGGAAGAACGTCAGGAATTTTTGAAAGATTTGGGAATAGAAGAAAGTGGTATAGAAAGACTTTCTAGGGTTGTATATGAGCAACTTGGCCTTATTTCATTTTTCACGGTAGGTCCAGATGAAGTTAGAGCTTGGACTTTAAAAAAAGGAAGTAGCGCCGTTGAAGCGGCAGGAGTTATCCATACGGATCTTGCTAGAGGATTTATTAAAGCAGAAGTTATAAAATATGAAGATTTAATAAATTATGGTAGTGAAAAAGAAGTAAAAGAAAAGGGATTAATGAAATTAGTTGGTAAAGATTACATAGTTGAGGACGGAGATATTCTTACCATAAGATTTAATGTTTAGGGGGGGAATTGTGAAGCAAGTGATTAAAATTTCCAAAAACTTATTTATTCCAAGAAATAGAATTATTGCAATATTGCCTGTTTCTTCAACCGTTGCTAGGAGATTAAGGGGAATGAATAAAGTTGGTGGGAGAATTGTTAACATGACTTTTGGTGAAGAGTCAAAAACTATTTTGATTATGGATAGTGGTCATGTTTTTGTGATAGCTAAGACTTTAGAAGAGGTTGATGAGGCCTTGTGGAGTTAAAAAGAATATTATTTAGATACACACAGACAAATAGATACAGTATTACTGCACTTGTTGCATCTATCTATTCTTACAAAAAAATTGTGAAAATGTATGAGATAAGGAATTTTGATGATATTTTTTCTTTTTCTAGAGAGGGGACAGTTGTCCTCTATTCTTTCATGAGTTTTGACCTTAAAAATGTAATATCCGAAGTGAGAATATTAAAAGAAAAGGGTTACATGGTTATTGCCGGAGGACCACATGCAACGGCAAATCCTACGCAACTTTTAGATATAGGTATTGATTACGTTTTTACAGGTGATGGTGAGGAAAATATAAGGAGATTTTTGGATGGTTTTTTCCCGAAAAATCGCATATTTGATGGTGTGAAAAATAGAGTTGATCTTTCAAAATATCCACCTTTTTGTCCGCAAAAGAATTTATATATGCCTATTGAAATAACACGTGGTTGTCCATTTTCATGTGGATATTGTCAAACTCCTAGACTTGCCGGGAAGATAGTTAGACATAGACCTGTGGAACAGATAGTGGAATATTCTAGACTTGGAGTGAAAAACGGCAGAAAAATTGCAAGGTTTATTTCACCAAATTCATTTGGATATGGTAGTAAAAATGGGGTAACGCCAAATGTGAAAGTAGTTGATGATCTTTTATACAATTTGAAAAAAATAGGTGTTGAAGAGATTTATTTTGGAACTTTTCCGTCAGATGTAAGACCTGAAAGTGTAAGTAGAGAGATCTTGAAAGTTATAAAAAAATATGTGAACAACAAGTATATTGTTATAGGAGCGCAGAGCGGAAGTGAAGATGTATTGAAAAGGATACGCAGAGGGCATAATTTAGATGAGATAGAACGTGCTTTAGATTTGTTAAAGGAATTTGGTTTTATACCAAGAGTAGATTTTATTTTTGGTTTCCCATTTGAAACCGAGAAAGATGTGGAAGAGACGTTTGAGTTTATAAAAAAAATAGTTAAGAAATACGATGCAAAGGTACATGCACATACTTTTATGCCTCTTCCGGGTACGCCACTTGCAAATGTAGGACCTGGAAGACTAACCAAAAAACATTATAAATTTCTCGGATTATTAACTTCACAGGGCTATCTTGATGGGTATTGGTTGAAACAAGAAGAACTTGCAAGGAGGGTTGCAAATGTTAATAGCAGCAGCCCAATTTGAACCTAAACCTGGAAAATTTGAATATAATTATTTAAAACATGTACAATTTATAGAAGAAGCCGGAAAATTGGGAATAAGATTGATATTGTTTCCGGAGTTATCTATTTCGGGATACACGTATGATAAAGATATCTTGCTTTCTTCTGTGAAATTTTTCAAAGAAAAAGAAGAAGAGTTAATATGGCTTTCTAGAAAGTACAATATAGCTATAGTAGGTGGCGTACCTCGAGTAGTACTTTCAGAAATTAGAAATTCTGTATTTGTTGTAAAAAAGAAAAAAGGTGTTTTATTTTACGATAAAACACATCTTTTTAGAAAAGAAAAAGATGTTTTTTATCCTGGGGAAAAGTTTTTGGTTTTTAAGTTTGATGGTGTAAGGTTTGGTATATTAATATGCTATGAAATAGGATTCCCTGAGATATCCAGGATTTTGACAATAAATGGTGCGCAAGTTTTACTTGCACCATTTGCTTTTGGAAGGGAGAGAAAACACATATATGATATTGCTACAAAGGCGCGAGCATTGGAAAACGGAGCATTTTTAGTAACGGCCTCTACATCTGGAAAGGGTTTAATGAACTTTATAGGTAGTTCAAGAATAGTAGGGCCAGATGGTAATGTAATTATTAGTGCGAGAAAAAAAGAACAGTTAATTTATCACGATGTGGACGTAAAAACTTTAGATTATTTTAGATTTGAAGAGAAAGGAATCTCACATGCGTACTTTTTAAATAGAAAAAAAGAACTATATAGGGGGTTAGCAAGATGAATCGCTTCCTTTATGGAATTTTGTTAAGTTCAGTCGCAGGTATGGCAACATCCCTCGGTGCAATTCCATTTTTGTTTTTTAGAAAAGGAGTAAATGAAAAATTTATAGACGCACTTTTGGGAATGGCAGCTGGTATAATGCTTGCCGCAAGTGCATTTAGCCTGGTTGCTCCATCAATAGAGTTAGGAGGTCTTTTGAGATTTGCATTTGGTTTTTTCTTAGGAGCAATTTTAGTTGATTTGATGGATAAGTATTCACCCCATGAACACTTTTTAAAAGGACATGAGGGAGCAGAATTAAAGAGGCTAAGCAAGATATGGCTTTTTGTAATTGCAATTACCATTCATAATTTGCCTGAAGGAATGGCAGTAGGTGTTAGTGCTTTTTCCGATCAAGCTTTAAATATTGCATTTGCGATAGGTGCTCAGAATATTCCTGAAGGAGCAGCAGTTGCTGCTGCACTTTTAAATGCTGGATATTCCATTAAAATTTCTTTTTTTGTTTCTTTTTTGACTGGTCTAGTTGAGATTTTTGGTGGGTTACTTGGGGCTGGTATTGTAAGTATTTCTCAGTCATTACTTCCATACATGATGGCTTTTGCTGGTGGAGCAATGATCTTTGTAATCAGTGATGAGGTTATACCTGAAACACATCTTAGGGGGAACGAAAGGTTATCTACCTATTTTTTGATTATTGGCTTCTTTTTAATGGCTGCGCTTGATGTAGCTTTGGGCTAAGGAGGAATAAAGATGTTAAGAATGGCATTAATAGGATGCGGAAGGATAGGAACAAAGAAACATATAGAGGCATTGATTCAAAACACGGATAGAATTGAAACAGTTGTACTTTGTGATATAGAAAGAGAAAGGGCAGAAAAGTGTGCAGAGATAATAGAAAAGAGGATAGGTAGAAAGCCTGAGGTTGAAAAAGACTATGTGAAAATCTTAAAAAGAGGAGATATAGATGCAGTTGCGATAGCAGCAGAGAGTGGAAAGCACTATGAAATAACGATGGAAGCATTAATAAACAACAAACATGTACTTGTGGAAAAGCCAATAGCACTATCCACAAAACATGCAAGTGAAATGATAGAGCTTTCGAAAGAAAAAAACTTAAAATTGGGTGTTTGTTTTCAAAACAGATTTAATCCTCCAATACAGGAACTAAGAAAAAAAATAGAAGAAGGGGCATTTGGAAAGATACACTATGGAGTTGCAACAATAAGGTGGAATAGGAATGAAGAATATTACAAACAAGCAAATTGGAGGGGAACATGGGCTCAAGATGGAGGTGCATTAATGAATCAATGCACACATAATATAGATTTGTTGCAGTGGATGTTAGGAGGAGAGATAGAGGAAGTATATGGAATAATTAAAAATTTTAATCATCCATATATAGAAGCAGAAGATTTTGGAGGAGCAATAGTAAAATTTAAAGACGGGAAAGTAGGAATAATAGAAGGTACGACAACGATATATCCAAAGAACTTACATGAAAAATTAGGGATATTTGGAGAAAAAGGAACAGTGGTGATAGGAGGACTTGCGGTAAACAGGATAGAAGAGTGGAGATTTAAGGGCGAAGAAGGACATCCTTTTATGAATTTGCCTGATCCAGATACGGTATATGGATTTGGACATGTACCGTTATACAAAGACTTTTACGAAGCAATAGAAAAAGATAGAAAACCATATATATCAGGAGAAGATGGGAAGAAGGCGGTAGAAATAGTACTTGCAATATATAAATCTGCTTTAGAAGGAAAACCTGTAAAGTTTCCTTTCAATTTTTCCACCAACGATATGAAGGGAGTAATATTAAAATGAAGAAAATGATTTACTTTGATTTGGATAATACTATTTTAGATTTTGATAAATCCGAGGAGTATGCTTTAAGAAAAGTGTTTGAACATATTGGTGTTTTGTATAAAAAAGAATATTTAGAAATTTATAGACCGATAAATGAAAAATGGTGGAGGCTTTTTTCAGAGGGAAAATATGAGAAAGAAATTATAGTTGTTGAGAGATTTAGGGAATTTTTTGAAAATGTAGGTATATCTTTGAAGGATTATAATGAAATTGCAAAAATTTACCTTGAGGGTCTTTCAAATTCTGCATTTTTTATAGATGGTGCAGAGGAATTTTTGGGAAAGTTGAAAAAATTACAATTGAAAATGGCTGTTTTAACTAACGGTGTTGAATATGTGCAACAAAGACGTTCAAAACTTGCAAGGTTAGATAGATTTTTTGAATTTATTTTAACATCGGAAAAAGTCGGAAATCCAAAACCAAATCCAGATATTTTTTACTATGCACAAGAGCTTTCAAATGTACCTTTGAAAAATTCTATATATGTTGGTGACAATGTAGAGACGGATTTTGAAGGTGCAAAAAATGCAAATGTAGATTTTATCTTGTTTGACTATAAAGGTAGGTATAAAGAAGTAAATTGTAAAAAAGCTAAAGATTATGAGGAACTTTATTTAAAGCTCCTTGATTTTATCAGATAAATCAAAGAAAATTTTTACTAGTTTTGGATTAAATTTTTTCCCAGAATTTTCCTTTATATATTTAAATACTTTTTCTTTTGGCCATGCCTTTCTGTATATTCTGTCATTACTTAGTGCATCATAAACATCGGCTATGGATACAATTTGTGATTCAATTGGAATCTCTGAATTTTTCAATCCTTTTGGATAGCCGCTTCCATCCCAATTTTCATGATGGTAAAGGGCTATATTTGCGGCAATTTTGAACAATGAATTTTCAACAGAATTTAAAATTTTGTATCCTATTTCAGTATGAGTTTTCATTATTTTCCATTCTTCATCTGAGAGCTTATTAGGTTTATTTAAAATTTTATCAGGGATGGCTATTTTTCCTATATCATGAAGCATAGAAGCAAGACTTACAGTTTCTATATGTTCTTTGTTATCAAATATTTTTTCTGATATGAGTTTTGTTATTGTACTAACTCTTTTAACATGTTCCCCGGTTTCCAGTGAGCGAGTTTCTGTTATTTCAGAAAGTATGTATATGAGTTGGTATAAAGAATTAATTCTTTCTTTATAGAGTATGTTGTTTTCAAGATCTAAAATTAATTTTTCAAAAGCAATGGTGAATAAGTCTCTGTTATCCATATTGTTTGAAAAGTTTATTGTATAACTTCTTTTATTTATTTTAAACAAAATTTTATTGTTGTCTTTCCAATATA
Source organism: Thermosipho sp. 1070 (assembly GCF_001682135.1). Taxonomy (NCBI): domain Bacteria; kingdom Thermotogati; phylum Thermotogota; class Thermotogae; order Thermotogales; family Fervidobacteriaceae; genus Thermosipho; species Thermosipho sp. 1070. Next base: position 1,187,812 of record NZ_CP007121.1, read on the forward strand.
TTTTATTTTTTATATCTTTATCAGTTTCAGCCTTTGTTATAACGACTGAAGTATTCAAAGTATCCTCAAGAATCCTTTTTAAATCGTTTATAGACACAATTTTACTTGAATCTATAGTATCGAATTTTTCTAATAAATTTTTTTGAGAATATAACTTTTTTATTTCAGAGTATTCCCTAAGCCTTGCAATGACCATTGTAAAAAGACCGTTGCTTGATAATTCACTTTTTTCTCTATAGTCATTGATGTTGTATTTTAATATGATATCACGTGGAGGAGCATATCCTGGTTGACCTGTTCTTATTACTATTCTCATAATTTGGTTATTTAAAGTTTCTCTAATAAATTTTACTAACTCAAGTCCAGAGTTTTCATTCTCCATTACTATATCAATTATTGAAAGAGAAACATCTTTTTCTTTTATTAATAACTCTTTTGCTTGTTTGGCAGAATAGGCACTTAGTAATTTTATACGTTTATTTTTAAATTTAATGTCTTTTAAGATTATTGATGTTAAAGCGTGAATATCCTCTTCATCATCGACAAGTAAAACTTTCCATTCATCCATTATTTCACCTCTACGGGAATAATTATTTTAAAAATAGTTCCTTTACACTTTTTACTTTCAACATTAATAACACCTTTTAGTATTTCTGTCACAAGGTGGTACACAATGCTTAAGCCTAAACCACTTCCTTTTTCTTTGGTAGAATAAAAAGGTTCGAAAATTTTTCTTTGAATTTTTTCATCTATTCCCTTACCATTATCCTTTATGGTTATTTCTAATTTTTTAGATGAGATTATATGTGCGGAAATGGTAATAATATTGTTATTTTTTTTGTCAAAGGCATGAAAGATTGCATTGTCTATTAGATTAATCAAAATTTGTGAGATTGCTCCTGGATTTGAATATACAGACACATCATCTATATCTTTGATTATCTTTATATTTTTTTCTTTTAATTTTGGTGAGATAGTTGTGATTATATCATCTACAAACTCTTTTATATTAATTTTAGACTTTTCATTTGTTATTTCGTAAAATGTTGTTTTTTTTAGACTCTTTATTAAATTTGATATTTTTTGGGAGTTTTTAATAATTATTTTTACAAGTTCTTTTAGATCATCATCATTTATTCTATTTTCAATTTCAGTTGCTGCAGAATATATAATACCAATTGGAGTGTTTATATCATGGGCTATGCTTACCATTAATTTTCCAATAGCCGCCATTTTCTCTGAAGTGACAAGAGATTGCTGTGTTCTTTCAAGTTCTTTTAAATTTTCTTCAAGTTCTTCATTGGTTTCAAGTAACTCTTCATTTGTTTCAAATAATTTTTCGTTTATGTTTACATTTTTCAATAGTAGTAAAGCTATGATATAAAAGAGTGCAGATATAAATATTAAATATGCAGAGGTAAATATAACTTTTTTATAGGATACATAAAATATTACATTTCCTATAAAGATATTTTCAAAATAAATAGGAAATGAGTAATTACGATAAATTACTGGTAGATTTTTTATTTTTTTAATTAATTTATTGCCGTTAAAATTAAATATTTCAACGCCAAGTATTTCACTGTCATTTGTGATTAGTTTTAGCGTTCTTTCCAGCTCTTCATTATCTAAAAGCCAAAGAGGATATTCAATGGATTTTGTGTAAATTTTTAGTTTTTCATTAATTTGATTTTTCCAAAAAGAGAAATATAAAAATATTGTAATAACAGTGATTAAAACAACCAAAAATGTCAAAGATTTTTTATTTACCATTTTTATCCTCCTGGAATATTAAATTGTATTTTTGATATATTTTTTCATATGTACCATCTTTTCTAAATTTTAAAAGGACACCTGAAATTTTTTCTGATAAGAATTTTCCTAAGTAACTTTTTGAGAAACCTACGTAATATTTAAAGTAATCTATTGGAATGGAATATTCAACATCTATATTTAATTCTTTTGCGTAAAACAAACCAACGTACAAATTTGAAACAAATAAATCTATTCTCTTTTTTGAAAGCAGCAACATACCGTTAAAATCATTATTAACAGAAACTAATTTGTATCCCATTTTGAATATTTTTTCATTGTAGGCGTATCCTTTAACATAACCGAGTATTTTTTTTTCTTTATTATTTTTTATTGAAAAAATAACATCTATACCATAGCTAATAGGAATTTTCGTAAAATATATATATTTACTTCTTTCTTCTGTGTTGCGTAATGTTAAAGTTCCGTCTATTGCTTTTGATTTTATTAAATTAAGACATCTTTGCCAGGGATATTTTTTTGTTACTAGTTTAAATCCTAAGTTTTCGAGAGAAACTTTGAGTAACTCATAGTCGATACCTTTCCATTCACCATTTTCTTTGTATTCGTACGGTGGCCAGTCAATTAGAGCAAAATATACATTATTTCCAGGTGAAAAACCTGAAAAATCTTTGAATATATTGTTATATTCATGGGAATTGTATAATTCTTTTATAGCGTTGTTAATTATGTTTACTATTTGATTATCAACATTTTTTGAAAATGCTATGTATTGTCTGTATCTTTCAGATTCAAATGGGATGATTTTTAGAGAATAAATTTTTGTATAATAATTTAAAATTCCGCCGTTGTATGCGACATAGTCTATTTCTTCGTTTAATAGATCCTTTATTGCAAGTTGGATATTTTCATAAGATTTAATAGCTAAATTAGGAAAGATATTTTGGAATAAAGTTTTCGTTTTTGATGAATTTATTAGTCCTATTTTTTTATTTTTTTCCGTTAGTGTTTTTTCTTTTTTTGAAATTATTAAAAGCTTTGTATTCCAGAGTGGGAAAGTTGTAAATTTGAATTTTTTGATTCTTTCTTGTGTTTTGGAAAGCCCTACAAATATTTGAATTTCGTTATTTTCAAGTGAGGAGAGAATTTCAGAAAGAGATTTGGGTGCGTTTGATTTAAATTCGATTTCAATGTTGTAGTTTGAAAGCTTTTTGTTGAGTATTTCTATAATTTTACAACTTATACCATTAAGATTTCCATCTTTATCTAAAAACTTTGCAATAGTATCTTGAGGATATGTGTAAAGAGTTATGGAATAAAAGATAGTATAAATCAGAAGAAATACAACGATTAATTTTTTCATTAACTCACCCCTATAATAATATTCTACCACAAATTTTGTGATATGATAAAGGTTTGATAGGAAGTGAGGGGAGAACAGAAAATTTAAATGTACTTATAAAATAAACGGGAGATTGTGTTCTCCCGTTTTAATCTTTGTAAACTATTTTTCCTTCTATGAAGACCATTTCTGCTTTTGCTTTGAAATCAAAAGGATGGGTATTCCAAACTACAATATCTGCATCTTTTCCAACTTCAAGTGAACCTACCTTGTTATCTATTTTTAATATTTTGGCAGGGTTAATGGTTAGCATTTTTAAAAGATCTTCTTCTTTGGCACCGTATCTTAATGCAGTAGCTGCTTGAATATTGGTGTGTTCTAAATGTATTACGGGATGGTCACACATTAAAGCAGCAAGAATTCCATGTTCATTGATAATATTTATGGCTTCATATGTTAAATCTGTGAGTTCTAATTTTGTTCTAAATCCAAATAAAGGTCCAAGTACAACTGGGATTTTCTTTTGCTTTAAAAATTTTGCAATTTTATATCCTTCTGTTGCGTGTTCAATAACAATGTCAAAATTAAATTCTTCAGCTATACGTATTGCAGTAACAATGTCATCTGCTCTGTGTGCATGACATCTTGCTGGAATTTCTTTTTTTAATACTTTTACTCCCACTTCCAATTTAAAATCTATTGGGGTCTTTGGGTCTTCCTCCCTTTTTTTCATATAATCTTTTACTTTCGAAAAATATTCTCTAATAATTGCTGCAACGCCTAGTCTTGTTGTTGGCATTTTGTTTTTTGAACCGTATACTCTTTTTGGATTTTCGCCAAATGCCATCTTTAATCCCGCAGGTTGTCTTACAATCATTTCATCTACAATGTCAGATTTGAACTTTAATATAAAACCCTGCCCCCCTATAGGATTTGCGCTTCCTGGGACTACCATTACCGTTGTAACGCCCCCTGAAAGAGCCCGCTTTATAGCACTGTCACCTGGATAGAAAGCATCTAATGCTCTAACATGAGGAGTTAAAGGATCTGAATATTCATTACCATCTTGATAATAAAATTCTCCAACACCTTCTTCAAATACTCCAATATGAGAATGTGCGTCAATAAATCCAGGGAAGATGTATTTTCCACTTACATCAATAACTTCTGTTCCTTTTACTTCAAGGTTTTCGCCAATTTCTTTTATAACTCCATCTTCAATTAGAATATCCCCTTTAAATGGTTTCTTTGTTATAGGATAAATTGAGCCATTTTTTAATAATACCATATTTCTCACCTCCGATAATTATTATACCATATTGTTCGGTATCCAAACAAATATCCCCCTCTTTAAAGAGGGGGATATTTGTTTACGCCATTTTTTCTTTATCTTTAGTAGCCATTCGAGGTGTTTCTTCAATTTGTATATTTGCGAACATGTCCAACCCAGTTCCTGCAGGTATTAGTTGTCCTACAATTACGTTTTCTTTTAGACCTAGTAATAGATCTTCTGAACCTTCAATAGCTGCTTCAGTTAAGACTTGAGGTGTTTGTTGGAAACTTGCTGCACTTAACCATCCAACTCTTTCAAGTGATGCTTTTGTTATTCTAAGTAATTTTCTCTTGTATTTTATAGGTTCTTTTGGTAATATTTGATAATTTATTACTTCGCCTTCGCCGTTTTGAACAATGATTTCTTTTATTCCCAACTTTATAGCTTTTTCAAGTATTTCCTCGGTGATTTCTGCTCCTTCTGGAGCAATTTCAACTATCTGACCATTCTCATCTTCAGCTATTAGGTGTTGATGTAATATCTTTCCTATTACCCGTTTTCTGTTTGTTTCCACATGTGTATTTCCTTCGAGTAATTCTCTATTTATTCTTTTTACAGTTTGAAGTCTTAAAAGATCTCCAGGTAAGTAATCTGTATCACCTGGATCAACAACCTCAACTTTGTCGAGCATTTGTTTTATTATAATCTCAAAATGTTTATCGTGAATATCCACACCTTGTTCGACGTAGACCTTTTTAATCTCTTTTAGCAAGTAAAGAGCTGTTGCATCAACGTCAAGTGTTTCAAGTATCTTCCTAGGTCTAATTGCGCCTGTAGATAAAGATTGTCCTGGAAGTACTTTTTGACCTTTGTTTACTGCTACTTTTACCTTTGTTGGAATTTCGTATTCGTGGATATCTCCTGCTTCATCTTCAAGATAGATTTTTTTCTTACCAGTTTCGTCTTCAACAATATCTTTTACATAACCTTTTACTTTTGAGAATACACCTTCTGGTTCTTTTAGTTTCTTCCTAGCTTCGAATAGTTCTTCTGCTCTCGGAAGACCTTGTGTAATGTCTGCAGTAGTGGCAATACCACCTGTGTGGAATGTTCTCATTGTAAGCTGTGTGCCTGGCTCTCCTATTGATTGTGCAGCTACTACACCTACTGATTCACCAACTCCTATTATTTTGTGATTTGAAAGGTCCATACCGTAACATTTTGAACATACGCCATGTTCTGATTCACAGGTTAATACAGATCTTACAATTATTTCAGGTCTTACCAATACGGATTTCACGTTGTTTTCTTCTAATATTTTTGCGGTTGTTGGCATTATTAATTCTTCATCAACTATTAATTGTTTCATGTCTTTTTGATTTACAATTGTTTCAACTGAAACTTTTCCAACAATTGGATACTCTTTAACTTTTAAACTTGTTATGCCAGCATTTCTTGCTTTTCTTATGATATCCCAGTTTACTTCTGTTCCGGCATCGTAATGTATGTCTTCATATATGAAATCATCTATTAGTTCACAGTAGTTTTCAGGAAGTTCTGGATTTTCAATATTAAGTACTACTTCTCTTGATACAGGAATTCTTACCGAGTAGTTTCCTAAGAATTTTGCATCATCATCGTCTATCATAGTATTTCTTGTGTACTGTTTACCATTTTCAGGATTTGTAAGTATGTTATTTGTCTTTGGATCAAATACATCTTTTGCAAGAACTCTTCCAAATAGGAAGTTTTCTAGCTTTTCAACTGTTAATCCATCACTGCTTTTTAGAACAGTTGCTCTTATACCATTTTGTGTACCACAATCTGTAGTAGTTACAACAACTGATTGAGCAACATCGACAAGTCTTCGTGTAAGGTATCCTGCAGAACTTGTCCTTAATGCTGTATCAGCTGAGCCTTTTCTGGCACCATGGGTACTGATAAAGAATTCTAGCACAGAAAGGCCTTCTCTAAAGTTTGAGATAATTGGGATCTCAATAGTTCTTCCAGATGGATCAGCCATAAGACCGCGCATACCTGCAAGTTGTTTGAGTTGGTCCTTGTTACCTCTTGCACCTGAATCTACCATTATGTATACTGGGTTAAATGGATCCTTTCCTATATATTTGAATGTAGCTTCTTGGACTTTTTCTGTCGCATCTGCCCATATTTTTATTGTTTCTCTATATTTTTCTTCATCTGATAGGAATCCTAGAGCAAATAGTTCTTCAACTTCAGAGATTTTCTTTTTAGCATTTTCAATTATTTTTTTTCTTTCAGGTGAAATGTAAAAATCAGTTATACTTACCGTAAGTCCAGAAATTGTTGCATAGTGAAATCCTAAATCTTTTATATCATCTAATAGATCTGCTGTTCTATCAACTCCATATTTTTTGAATGTTTTATAAACCAAATCTTTAATAGCACCTTTTCCATATGTTTTGTTATAATCTCTAAATTCCTTTGGAACAATATTTGTAAATACAAGCCTTCCATATGTGGTTTTAATAACTTTATTATCAACTTTAACAAGTATAGGATCGTGGAGATTGATATAACCAAATTCATATGCAAGTTCTGCATCATCTATAGAAGAGAATTTCCATTTTATATTTTCCTTTTCAATTTCATCAAAATTTTTGTCAACCATTGTTAAATAATAGACACCTGCTACAATATCTTTTCCAGGCATGGATATAGGTTTGCCGTGTGCCGGGGAAATTATATTGTACCTTGAGAGCATCAAGAATTTTGCTTCAGCTTGTGCAGCAGCGGATAGAGGTACATGAACTGCCATCTGGTCGCCGTCAAAGTCTGCATTGAATGGCGGACAAACAAGAGGATGCAACTGGATTGCGTTACCTTCGATTAGTTTAGGTTCAAATGCTTGTAATGACATTCTGTGTAATGTAGGTGCCCTGTTGAGAAGTACCGGATGCCCTTTGATTATTTCTTCTAGTACTTCATATGCTTGAGGCATTTCTTTTTCAATTATTGCCTTTTTCATTTTTCTTGCTGTTTTGCTTGTTTCATCATCTTTGTTTAAAAGTTCTGCCAAGACAAATGGTTTGAAAAGTTCCATAGCCATTTTCTTTGGAAGACCACATTCGTGAATTTTTAGGTGTGGACCTACAACGATAACGGCACGTCCGGAATAATCTACACGTTTACCTAGAAGGTTTCTTCTAAATCTTCCTTTTTTACCTTTTAAAAGATCAGTAAGTGATTTTAGAGGTCTTCCGTTTCTATCTGTAACTGCTTTACCCATTCTACCGTTGTATATAAGACTATCTACAGCTTCTTGGAGCATTCTTTTTTCATTTTTGACTATGATTTCCGGTGAATTCATTTCGTATAATTTTTTTAACCTGTTGTTTCTGTTAATAACTCTTCTGTAAAGGTCATTTAAATCAGTAGTAGCAAATCTCCCACCTTCAACTTGTATCATAGGTCTAATATCAGGTGGTACCACAGGAATTGCTTCCAAAACCATCCATTCAGGTTTTGTTTCGCTTTTTAATAAATCTTTTACTATTTTTAATCTCTTTAGAAGTTTTTTGGCTTTACCGCTACTTTTAGAAAGCCTCTTTAATTCTGCTTCTATTTCCGCTTTTAATTTTTCAAGATCTAAATTTTGGAGAAGTTTCTTTATTGCAGCTGCTCCAGATTCGGCTTCTATCTTTTCTCCATAAAGCGTTTTATATGCGCTGTATTGGTGATCCGTTATTATATCTCCGACTTTTAAATTAGTTTCAACCGAAACATCATCATCTATTTTTGTAATTACGACTATGGGTCTATCATTTTCCACTTCTGATTCTGCGGTAAACATAGCAGGATAATGTTGTTCAAATATTTTATATTCTTCAAGTGTTAGATATTCATCTTCAAATAAAAACCTATCTGCGATTGTTTGACCTTCTGAAACTTCATCACCATCTTTTACGTAAACAAAGGCACCTTCAAACAAAGGATAATGTTTTTCTTCTACAATATTTTCAACATATACATTTCCGCTTGTTAATACTTCATATTTCCCATTTTCAAGAGGCCTAATGTTAAGTTCTTTTCCAAAGCTTATTGTCCCACTTACAGATGCAATAACAGCAGGCAAAACTGTTCCATTTGTTAATTGGTCTCCTTTTTTTACTTTACTACTGTTTGAAATTAAGGGTTTTACGCCATATGGCAAAGAAAAGGTAACAGGCATATCTTTACTTGTAGTAAGAGGTCTAACAGTTATAGTATTTGAAATTTCATCTATCTCAATTGTCCCATCAAAAGGGGCATATATTGGGTCAACTTGCATTTCAGAAACAATTTCATCACCTTGATTTACGTAATCACCGTTTTTCACATTTAAAACCATTCCAGTATACACTCTGTGCTCTGCTCTTGAAATTTTTCTTATATCAATCCAGGTGATTTCTCTATCTGTATGAGTTTTTTCGTGTCTTATTTTTACTTCACCTGATATATCCGATATAACTGGGGTAGTAGGGGACTTAATGATAACTCCAGGCATTACCTCGAAATCTAACTTTTGACTGTAAACTTCATACTCTGTTTGGTAGAGAAGCGACCCTTTGATGAAATCTGTATCTTTGGGATCAGTAACGATTAATATCTTTTCAATTATTCTTTTACCACCATAATATATGACGTTTTCAAGTTCTTTCGCTTGAATATCAAGCAACGCTGATAGTATACTTGGACTACTTTTTAAGTACCATACATGAACTACTGGGGCAGACAAATCAATATGTCCCATTCTTTTTCTTCTTGCTTCTTTTGATTCGACCCTTACTCCACATCTTTCACACACGGTACCTTCGTATTTTTTTCCTTTATATTTACCACATGCACATTCGTAATCTTTTGTTGGACCAAATATTTTTTCACAAAATAAACCATCTTTTTCCGGTTTGAATGTTCTATAGTTTATAGTTTCGGGCTTTTTAACTTCACCACTTGACCAACTTCTTATAACTTCTGGTGAAGCAACTTTAACGGTAACTTTAGCGATTTTTCTCTTAAAAGTTGAACCCATTTTTTTCCCTCCTTATGGGGCATTATAACTTTTCAATATCTATCTCATTACCTTCTTCATCGTATACTCTAACATCTAGAGCGATTCCCCTTAGTTCTCTTATAAGCACTTTGAAACTTTCAGGAAGACCAGGTTCTGGTATATTGTTCCCTTTCATTATTGCTTTGTATACTTCATTTCTTCCCCTGATATCGTCACTTTTTACCGTTAACATCTCGTTTAGAGTGTGTGCAGCACCATATGCTTCTAATGCCCACACTTCCATTTCACCAAATCTTTGACCGCCAAATTGTGCCTTACCGCCAAGTGGTTGTTGGTGAATAAGTGAGTATGGACCTGTGGATCTTGCATGTATTTTATCCCTTGCTATGTGAATGAGCTTCATTACATACATGTAACCTACCAAGATAGGATGATCAAATTCTTTTCCAGTTCTACCATCGCGCAAAATTACTTTTCCAGACGGATTTTTTTCATTATCACCTGCTTCAAGTCCCATTTTTTTTCTTGCTTTATATAGCTCAGGTAAGATATCTTTTTCTTTTGCACCATCAAATACGGGAGTTGCAAACCATCTATTTGTTAGAACTGCTAACCATCCAAGACTTGTTTCTAGTATTTGTCCAACATTCATACGTGATGGAACACCAAGAGGACTTAATACTACTTGTACAGGTGTACCATCTGGTAAGAATGGCATATCCTCTTTTGGCAATATCTTTGAAACGACACCTTTGTTACCATGTCTTCCTGCTAATTTATCACCGACTTCAAGGGGTTTCCTGATTGCAACATATACCCTTATTAATTTGTTAACACCTGGGCCTAAATCTCCATCTTTTTCCTTATCAAAAACGTGAACAGCAATTACCCTTCCTTCTATTCCATGTGGAACCCTTAACGAAGTATCTTTTACTTCTTTACCTTTTTCTCCAAAAACTGATCTTATTATTTTTTCTTCTGGGGTTGTATCACTTTCACTTTTTGGTGTTACTTTACCAACTAAAATATCTGTTTCCTGTACGTATGCGCCTATTCTGACAATACCATCTTCATCCAAATTTCTTAGTTTTTCCTTACTAACATTGGGAATATCAGGTGTTATTTCTTCAGGACCAAGTCTTGTATCTCTTGCTGTTGTTTCATACACTTCAATATGTATGGAAGTATACGTTTCTTTTTCTAAAAGTTCTTCACTTATTAAAATAGCATCTTCAAAGTTGTAACCTTCCCAAGGTACAAAAGCCACAAGTACGTTTTTTCCAAGGGCTAACTCTCCCATATCTGTTGCAGGACCATCTGCTATTGGTTCGTCTTTTTTGACAAACTCTCCAACATTAACTATAGGTCTTTGATTAATACAAGTATCTTGGTTCGTTCTTGTGAATTTCATGAGTTCGTATATATCAAGAATTGGATTTCCCATAGAATCGTACATTTCTTTTCCATTTTTATCTATTCTGTGTATAATTATCTTTCTTGCATCTACTTTTTTAACTATTCCATCGTGTTTTGCAAGGATAAGAGTACCAGAATACTTTGCAGCGTTCCATTCCATTCCTGTACCTACTCTAGGTGCTTCAGTTTCAATCAATGGAACACCTTGTCTTTGCATATTAGACCCCATTAGCGCTCTGTTCGCGTCGTCGTGTTCTAGGAATGGAATTAAAGAAGTGGAAACACTAACGATCTGGTTAGGAGCAACATCTAAAAATTGTACGTTGTTTTTATTCACGTAAAGTACTTTTTCTTCGTATCTTACAGTAACATTTTCTGGAATGATATTTCCATTTTCATCAACAGGAGTTGTTGAAGGTGCTATTTTGTAATTTTCTTCTTCATCTGCTGTTAAATAGACTACCTCATTAGTAACTTTACCTTTTACTACTTTAACGTAAGGTGTTATCAAAAATCCGTATTTATCTATTGAAGAGTAGACTGATAAAGAGGTAATAAGACCTATGTTTGCACCTTCAGGTGTTTCAATAGGACACATTCTTCCATAATGGGAATGGTGGACGTCACGTACTTCGAATCTTGCGCGTTCTCTTTTTAAACCTCCAGGTCCAACGGCAGTTAACCTTCTTTTGTGTGTTAATTCTGCAAGTGGATTAGTTTGATCCATAAATTGTGAAAGTGGATTTGTTGCAAAAAATGAATTTATCGTTGCAATAATTGATTTAACGTTAATTAAGCTTTGTACTGAAATTTTATCAAGTGATGTATATGTTGCAAGTTTTTCTTGAATCATGAAAACAGCTTTTGAAAATGCCCTTTCAAATTCGATTCTTATAAGTTCACCAACGGTTCTTACTCTTTTGTTTCCTAGATGATCTTTTGTATCCATAGTTCCAGGGTGTTTGTCTATTTCTATTAAATTTCTTGATGCAAGCACGATGTCCATTGGAGTTAAAACGTTTGAAGTTTCTGTATACTTAGTATTTTCAACTTCTTCGGGTTTTTTTCCTTCGACATCTATCAAGTATTTTCTATAAGCTTCTTCGAGTCTGTTATTCATTTTGAATCTTCCGACTTCTGAAAGTTCAAACCTTTCTTCGTTGAAATAAAGGTTTTTTAAGAATATTTTTGCGGCATTTATTCTTGGAAGTTCACCAGGTCTTAATTTTCTGAAGATTTCTATATATGCTCTATTTTCTTCTACATTTTCTCCATACATATGTTTTAATTTTTCTAAAGTATTTACCGCATATCTGTGAGCAACTTTAATCTTTTCGATATTTGAATTGGAGAGTTTTTCAATAAGTCCTTGTGTAATAACATCTCCACGTTTTGCCAATATTTCGCCGTTTTTCATTTTAACATCTTCAAGTATTACAAGTCCTTCTGAATGTAATAAAGTATATTCGTCTTCAACATCGATCCAATGTGGGAACAACGATAGTAATTCCAAGTCATCTCCATATCCAAGTGCTTTTAGGAGTAAAAATAAATTTATCCTTCTTTTTCTATCAATTCTTGCGTAGAATACCTCATCGTTTAAATTGAGTAATATTTCAAGCCAAGCACCTCTTACTGGTAAAAAGTGGGCAACGTATATAGGTCTTGTCCCAGAAGTTTTTTTGGCTTCTTCCACAAAATAAATTCCAGGGCTTCTTACTAATTGATTTACAACTACCCTCTCTGCTCCGTTGATTATGAAGGTAGTTCTTGGAGTCATGTAAGGAATATAGCCAAGAAATGCTTCTTCTTCAATCATTTCGTTAGTACTGTTATCAGTTATACGAACTGTTGTATAAACCGGAACAGTATAAGTTAATAGTCGTTCTTTACATTCTTGAACAGTGTTTTGAGGTTCTCCGATTCTTACAGAGATAAATTCCAGGGAGAATCCCTTTTCTTTTCTTAGATCGGATTTTGATGAAGTTATGGGTGAGAATTTTTTGAGAACCTTAAGTATCCCATTCTCGAGGAAATCTTGGTAAGATTTTGTCTGTATTTCCACGAGGTTGGGAACTGGGATAGGTGCTTGGACCCTACCAAATGAATAGCGGGTCCTTTTTCCACTTTTAATTTCTTTCATCCTATCACCTCAGTTAGAAAAATTTAGGGGGGTAAAATTACACCAATTATATATTAAAACACAAAAAAACCCCCTACACAATACTGTGTACGGGGTTGATACAAAATCTTTTCTTTTTAGAAACTTATGTTACTATTATTTAAGTTCTACTTCTGCTCCAGCTTCTTCAAGTTTTTTCTTGATTTCTTCTGCTTCGTCTTTGTTAATGCCTTGTTTAATAACAGCATCAGGTGTGCCTGCTTTTTCAACTAATTCTTTTGCTTCTTTAAGTCCAAGACCTGTGATTTCTCTTACTACTTTTATAACGTTAATCTTCTTTGCACCGAAGCTCTTGAGTACTACATCAAATTCTGTTTTTTCTTCTGCTGCTGCACCTCCACTTGCAGCTGCACCTGCGACTGGCATTGCCATTACTGGTGCGGAAGCACTTACACCGAATTTGTCTTCTAACATCTTTACAAGTTCTGCAAGTTCTGCAACTGTTAATTGTTCAATTTCATTTACAATTTGTTCTAATTTTTCCATGAATAAACACCTCCTGAATTATTCTGATTTTTTATCCTTAATAGCATTAAGAGCATAAAGTAAGCTTTTAAGAGTGCCTGAAAGTACGTTAACAAATCCTCTAATTGGTCCTTGTACTCCACTAACAACCATTGCAAGAAGCTGTTCCTTGGATGGAAGTTTGGAAAGATTTTCCACTTCGTCTGCTCCGAAGAATTTACCATCTAAATAAAGACCTTTAAAGGATGGGAGTCCTTTCATTTCTTTTGAAAAATCGTAGATAATCTTGATAGCTTCTATTGGGTCACCATCTTCAACGTATAGTATTGCAAGTGGTCCCGAAAAAACGTCTTCGATTTCCTCTACGTTGTATCCAGCCTTTTTTAATGCAAGATACGCAACACTATTCTTGATAACTCTGTACCTTGCACCATCTGCTAATTTTTCTCTTAAATTTCTTCTTAGTTTTGTAATTTGCTCAACGTTTAATCCTTTATAATCTGAAAAAAGGATTAGCGAGGATTTTTCAAATACATCGCTTAATTCTTCAACAAGTTGCTCTTTTTGTTTTCTTGTCAGCAATTCTGTCACCTCCTAAAAAAAATAAACGACCTCGGGTACCTCCGAGGCAAAAAACAAGGAAGAAACTCTTCCTCTTCTGCCTCGGGCAGGCGGCACAAGCCATTATCTAACCTACCGTCTTCAGCATCGCCTAAATTTTATCATATATTTTTCTTTTTACAAGTATATATTGTGTAAACAATATGTAAAAATAAAGTGGGCATTTTGCCCACTTTATTTTTGATAAACTAACTATTATCTTAACAATTGCAATACATTTTGTGGTTGAGCATTTGCCTGTGCAAGCATTCCCATACTGCTTTGTAAGAGTATCTGTTGTTTGGTAAATTCCATCATTTCCTTTGCCATATCTGCATCTCTTACACGGCTTTCTGCTGCTGTTAAGTTCTCTGCTGCTACTCCTAAGTTGGATATTGTATGCTCAAGTCTGTTTTGTACAGCACCTAATGCCGCCCTTTGTGAACTTACTTTGTGTATTGCAGCATCTACTACCATTATTGCTCTTTCTGCTCCATCTTGCGTTGTGACATCTAAAGAGGTTGTTGTAAGCCCAAGAGCTGTTGCACTCATATCATCAATACCTGTGAGCATATTGTGACCTTCGTTAGCACCAATTTGGAAGATTAATTGATTTGCAGCTGTATTTATAGCTTCTACTCTGACAACTGCACTGTCTATCACTTCACCCTTTGGTAATGCACCACCAAAATCTGAAAGGCTAAATACACTTGAATCCCATTTAAAGGAAATATTTCCAAATGAAGCGGAATTTGCACCAAGTGTTGTAATTGTAGAACTTAGTGAGCCGGAGTTGTCAATAAGCGTAATCTTAACATCTAAAGCTGATGTTTCAGAACCATTTAATTGTCCAACTTCAACAACATATGTTCCTTCTTTTGCTGCAGAACTGACTGTACCGAGTTGCAAATTAACGTTACCACCAGTAACAACTTTTGCATCAACATTTGCCCTAAAACTTTCCAATTTACCATCGAGTAATTTTTTGGTGTTGAATTCAGTAGTTCTGGCGATTCTGTCTATTTCTTCTCTTAATTGGTCAAGTTCAGCTTGGATTTGGTTTCTATCAACATCGGTGTTTGTATCAGATGAAGCTTGTACAGAAAGTTCTCTCATTCTTTGCAAGATAGAGTGAACTTCAGTTAAAGCACCTTCAGCGGTTTGAATTAAAGAGATAGCATCTTGAGAATTTTTGATAGCCATGTTGATACCTTTTATTTGGCCTCTCATTTTTTCACTGATAGCAAGACCAGCGGCATCATCACCAGCTCTATTAATTCTAAGACCAGAAGAAAGTCTTTCAAGAGTTTTAGACATAGCAGTATTTGTTTGACCTATACTTCTCCAAGCGTTTAACGCACTTATGTTATGATTAATTCTCATACCTTACCCACCTCCGTGTGTGTTATTTTTTAGCCCAAGGCACTCTGCAAGAATATTATCGGAAGTACAAAAGGAAACTTTAATTTTTTTAAAATAGTATCACTCTAAAATATTTTTTTGAAATTATTTCAGATATCGTAAACCCCATTTTCTCAAGTTCTAAAGCTATTTGTTTTGTAGATTTTAAGATCCTTATTTCAGGGTTATACCATATGGGGTTATTTTTATCATTAAAATCTGGCATCAAATAAATCAATGCACCTTTTTTTGTATTTTTTGGTAAGATAATTTTCGGATTTGTATTTATTATATTCATTCCCAACACCGCTTCGCTTTCTTCGTCTATTATTGAAAGTTCGTTTAATATATTTTTTGGTACTTTTTCATCAATGAAGTTTATTTTGTTACTTTTTAACTTTTGAAGAATTTCAAATAGTAGATCATTGTCGATATCAAATGGCCATTTATCTATAATTTTTTTTCTTCTTTCTTTTACGAGTTTAATTGAATCATTTGTGGGATATGGATAAGTATACAAGAAATTTGAAGATCTTTTCCATACACGTATGGGATTAATTATTCCGAAACCAGAGAATTTTTCAGAGATATTCCCACACCATATTATTTCATCGCTACTTTTTGAAAATTTTGGTGTTGTATATAAATAAAATCCATCGTATTCGTATTTTCCAAGTGACAGATCTCCAATTTTTGGATTTTTTTCACAGGATTTTATGTGATATTCAAATGCCTTTTTAAAATCTTCCTTTTCTTCAAATATTTTTGCAAGTCTGTAGTAGTAAAATGGAAAATCATCAATATTTTTTATATTTGATAGTAATCTTTTCTTTCTTTCAAGGTCTTTTGTGTTAAGTGCTGCAACGTATTTTGCATAATCTGAATCCGATATTAAGTTTAGGTATTCTAGTTCTTCATTTTGAGCATTTATTTCAAAAATTAATTCCTTTAATGAACCAAAATAGTCCATTATTTCTTCAAATGTTCCATCTATGTTTTTATCGAGTTTGGTTTTTAAATCATCGATGACGGGTTTGATAAACTTTGAGACAGTTTTATTTAATTCAATTGCCTTTTTGTAATATGATATTGCTGCGTTAAAGTTTCCAAGTTTTAAATAAACGTCACCGATTAAAGAAAGTATAATTCCCTGATTTTCTTCGTCGAATTTTTTTCTTATATTTGCAAGTATTTTAAGTAGTTTTTCTTTATTTTCAGAGTAATACTTAAAGAAGAACAAAATTTCTTTAATTGAATGGATATCCTCTTCTGGTTTTTCAAATATAAAGTTAACTAGGTAATCTTTTTTGTCAAGAAGTTTTTTTACTACAAATTTTTGGAATCGCGTTTCTGCGAAATGTTCTATTCCCGATAAATGTATACCATTGTCTAAATATTTATAGATGGTGTTCCACACATTAATTTTTAAGTTATTTCTCAATATGTATTTTAAAAGATCATTTACAATGTAGTGTATATCTTTCAGAAATTTTATGTTGTGTATCTTTGATATTTCTTCAAATATATTTGAAAGAAATCTTTTAATGTTTTCGCCGGTTCTTGGGGCAATTTCACAAGATTTTTTTATATGATATTCAAATTTTTCTTTATCCTGTTTTATCAAGTAATATTTTGCAAGTATTGTATGTGCAGTAGCTTTATATTTGAATCCCACGATTGTCCATTTGAATTTTTCTGGTTTTTTTTCGGCGTATTTTATTTTTTCTAAAAAGAGTTTTGCATATTTAAATTGATTTTCCAAATCATCCATTTTTTCATATAAAGCCATTAGTCCGAAATATGGATCGGGATATTCAGGTGAAACTAAAGCTTTTTCAAATAACTCTTTTGATAGATTGTATAGTCCTTTATTTAAAGCGTCGATGCCAAATAAAAATAGAAATTCCACACCAATTCCAGGGACTTTTTTTAGTTTGTTTATTTCATTTAGTGTTTTTAAACCCACTTCGTATTTTCTATATTTATATTTTGATATTGCTTCGGTTTTGTAAAGCTGTACAAGATAATAAATTTTTTCAAGTGGGTTAATATTCTTATTTTCAAGGTGTTTTAAAATTAAATTTCTTGTTCTATTATATTTTTTTTCTCGAAGTTCTCTTGTCCAAATATAACCATAATGGTATATAATAAAAGGTGCATCAATAACTTTTCCCTTGTGGATAGGTTGATTGTGCACAATATTTTGGTATTTTACTGTTCCATTTCTGAAAATTCTGGGGGTAGAAGCGGTTTCCGTTTTTTTTAGGTCCCAATCCAGATAACTTAATGTGGGAAGATATACGGTATTGATATCTTTTGGGAGTGTTTTCAAAAATTTTCTTATTTGTTTGAAATCTTCTTTTACTTCTTCATCTGCGTCAAAGACCATTACCCATTCACATGTTGGATATTTTAAAGAATTATTTCTCGCTTCTGAAAAGTCCCCTTTCCATGGATGAAAATATAATTTATCGGTATATTCTTTTACAATATCTGGTGTTCTGTCCGTTGATCCTGTATCTACCACTATAATTTCGTCAGCAATATCTTTTATGCTTTCAAGTGCTCTTCTAATATTGTGCTCTTCGTCTTTGACTATCATGGCAACAGATAGAAGACATTTTTTCATTTTTTACACCTCTTTTATTTTTCTTAATAGTTTTCTTTCAACGTTATGTGGTACCCACGTTGATATATTTCCTCCAAAAAATGCCACTTCTTTCACTAAACTTGAAGATATAAAAGAATATTTTTTGTCTGTCATCAAAAAAACCGTATCTACAGTCGGGCACATTTCTTTATTTGCCATGGCCATTTGAAGCTCATATTCGAAATCTGTAACGGCTCTTAACCCTCTGATAATTACATCGATTTTGTGTTTTTTTAAATAATCTATTAATAATCCTTTATAATAATCTACCTTGACATTTTTTATGTCTTTTGTACAGTCTTTAATCATTTCTATTCTTTCATCTAGTGAAAAAGTATATTTTTTTCTTTTATTTTCCATTACTACCACAAATACTTCTGAAAATATCTTTGTTGCCCTTTTAATTATGTCTAAATGCCCATAAGTTATAGGATCAAAAGAACCTGGATAGATTGCCTTCATATTTTAACCTCCATGTGAAATGTCTATATTGTAAAATGCAGTATATTTTGGATCAAAGGATAGTTTTACAGTTCCAATTGGGCCATTTCTTTGTTTCCCGATTATTAGTTCTGTTATATGAGGTTCTGTAGTTTTTTCCTTTTTGTAATATTCCTCACGGTAAAGAAAAAGTACCATGTCTGCATCTTGTTCAATTGAACCAGATTCTCTTAGGTCACTTAGTCTTGGTCTTTTATCTTCTCTTTGTTCTACCGCTCTTGACAATTGAGAGAGTGCAACAATTACTATATCTAACTCTCTTGCTAAGAGTTTTAGCGAACGTGAGATTTCGGATATTTCTTGTTGCCTATTTTCTCTGTATGATTTAGTGCTCATCAACTGGAGGTAATCTATAAATATCACTTCTATTCCGTACTCTTTTTTCATTCTTCTTGCCTTTGCACGCAAAGATCTGGGATTAAGATTAGCTTCGTCATCAACTATGATATTGGTTTTGTATAGTTTTCCCGTTGCGGTAAGTAGTCTTTGCCATTCTTCATCTGTAATATTTCCCCTGCGTAATTTTTGAAGTTCGACAAATGCTTCCATGCCTAGAAGCCTTTGTACAAGTTGTTCTTTACTCATTTCAAGACTAAATATTCCAACAGGAATATTAAAATCAAGTGCCATATTTTTGGCAACGTTGAGTGCAAAAGCGGTTTTACCAACGCTAGGTCTTGCGGCTAAGATGATAAGATCAGATTTATGAAATCCAGAGGTCATTTCATCTAAGAATTTATATCCCGTGGGAATGCCTGTTACCACATTTAGAGTACCACTTTTGTTTTTTCCCCTTAATGTTTCCAGATTTTCAAACACTTGGTGTAGTATTGTATTCATAGGTAGATAGGTTCTAGAAGTTTTTGATTCGGCAATTTCAAATATTAATCTTTCTGCATTATCGAGAATATCATCTACGTCTCTATCTGAGGTAGCATCTTCAACAACTTTAGATGCCGCTGAGATTAAAGAGCGTAAAATAGATTTATCTCTTACTATTTGAGCATATGTTTCAATATGTGCAGAAGTTGGAACAACATCTGCAAGTTGGGCAACATAAAGTTCACCGCCAATAAAGTCGAGTTTTCCCTTAGTTTTTAATCTGTCGCAAATAGATATAACATCTATTGGAGTACCTTCATCGTATAATTCTTCTATTGCTTTAAAGATTTCTGCATTTTTTTGATCATAAAAATCTTTTGAGCTAACGATTGGTATTATAGATTCTATGGTTTCAGGATCTATTAGAATACTACCAATAACAGCTTGTTCTGCTTCTAGATTGTGAGGCGAGTTTCTCATTTTTTTCCTCCTTTTCCTAGGAAAGATTATATCATAAAATAAGACCCCAGATTATACAATCCGGGGTCTCTATTTCTTGGAAAACTGGTTCCAAGGGGGGATAGGGGGTCGCTGCTCACAACTAAAATAACACATGTTTTGTTACATCTCAAGACATGTGAAAAAAAGATTAAGTTAAAAAAGTTAAAGTTCTGTGAGTTTCGAAATATTAGGATAAGCAGCATTATATGTGTTTTACAGTCAAAATTGCAGAAAAATTTACTTTTTCGATGTTAACAATTGAAGAAGAATGAAAAATTAATCTGACAATTTATTAACGATGTTAAATAATAGTTTGGTGGCATTTACATCATCTTCGTTGTATTTCAAAATTTCATCTAGTATTTTGTCATCTTTTGTTTTTAGGAAGTCTTCAAATTTATGTACTACGATATTTCCGTTTAAATTTGTCCTCCAATTAAATCCCAAATATTTTGCTATGGATTTAAGAGAGTAAGATATTGTTGGGATTGCAATATGATTGTGGTAGATTTTATATAAATCTACAAACTCAATATTTGTTTTTTTTAAGTTGTATTTTTTAAATAGTTTATTGATTTGTATAGGTTCATAATTGTAGTAATGATATACGGGAAGTTTTTTATTTGATAGAAAACTTATAAGTTTTTTGAATTCTGTTTTTTCATCTTCTCTTTTAAGTGATAAAAATGGAATGTATCTATCTTCATACAAAACACCAAAGAGAAAATTAAAGTTTTTGTAGCTTTCTATGTCAAGAAAAATACCTGGTTTTAATTTTTTAACAGGGTTGTATAGAATGATTTTTTTGTATATAAAAGCCTTTGCTTGTGCAATTATTTTGTCCGATTTTTCTCCAAATATTTCTTTTACAACCTCTTTCATTTCTATTATATCGTCTAGTTTTTCAATACCCTTTTCTTTTAAATTTTTAAGTCTAAACTTTCCAATTCCTCTGATCAATGAAAGATCTTTTGATTTAATTAGTTCATTAGTACATTCTAAACTGTATTTGCAAAATTTACATTCTGGATTGAGAATTGGTTTGGGAACTTTTTTGTTTAAAAAATCGTAAATTATATTTTTAAAGGAATCTACATGTTTTTTCCAAGGAATTTGTGATGTATAGTATTTACTCTTGAATATGACATCTATTTTTTTGTCGGTATAGCTTGAAACTACAAATGCATATCCTGCAGCCTCAAGGTAATGATATTGGTAAAGTTTTTTCCCTCTTCTATGGGAAATAATTGTTATCTTATTATCATCTATTTTTAGATCTATGTTTTTAGCATAAAGGGTTAGACCGTAAATTTCAAGTGAGATTGATACGTTTTTTAAAAATCCGCTTTTGTTAATTTTTTGTGTTATAGTTGATTCTACTTTTTCATCTTTGGATTCCAAGATAAACTTTCGTGGGCAAAAGAGATATGTTCTAATCTTTGAAATACAAAAAAGCATTTTTTCACCCAATCTAGATATAAACAACTTATCATCCTATTATATTATAAACGATATATTAATTATTACACTTTCTTCTGAATTTTTCAATATATGCATCAAAGCACGTTATTGATTGTTGGTTGTTATAGCGACTAGTTTATTTTTTCGAAAAATTCAAGGAAAATGATATAATAGATGTAAATCATAACATGTGGGGGTGGTTAAAGTGGAATTAATTAATCCTAAAAATGCTCCAAAAGCAGTAGGTCCATATTCTATAGCAGTAAAGACGGGAAATTTAGTTTTTGTTTCTGGTCAATTACCAATAACGGAAAATGGGGAATTGGTAAAAGGAGATATAAAAAGGGAAACTGAAATAATAATGAAGAATATAGAAATAATATTGAAAGAAGCGGGGAGTGCCCTTGGAAAAATTGTAAAGATAAATGTCTATATCAGGGATATGTCAAAGTTCTCAGAGTTTAATGAGATATACGAAAAGATGTTAAATGGGCACAAACCAGCGAGAGCTGTGGTTGAGGTTTCAAATCTTCCAAAAGATTCGGATATTGAAATTGAGGCGATAGCAGAGGTATGAATTTTGAAGGGCTATATGATGTATTAAAGGCTACCTATGGTAATCTTGGAAAATGGTGGCCCGGTGATAAAGAAGAAATATTAATAACTGCAGTTTTAACGCAAAGTACGAATTGGAAAAATGTAGAATATGCAATGGAAAATATTTACAAGCTTACAAATAAAGAAAGACTTTTGGGTTTTCTTTATAAACTTCCAAAGGATGAACTAGCAAATCTTATAAAACCGGCAGGTTTTTTTAATATTAAGGCAGAGAGATTAAAAAATTTATTGGAATTTTTCAAGAAATACAATTTTAATTTAGATACAGTTTCGAGAGAAGAAAATTTGAGGGATAAATTATTGAAAATAAAAGGAGTCGGCAAAGAAACAGCCGATTCCATTTTGTTATATGTTTTTGAAAAACCCGTATTTGTTGTGGATGCATATACGAAAAGGATATTGAATAGAATATACAATTTAAGATTAGAAGATTATGATGAAATACAAGAGCTATTTTATAAGTATTATCCAAAAGACGTACAATTGTACCAAGAGTTTCATGGGTTAATAGTTGAGCATGCAAAAAGGTATTGTAGAAAAAAGCCATTATGTGATTCTTGCTTTTTCCACAATTGTGCCTATTTTACATCACCTTTTCTAACATATTGAAGTGTAAATGTTGCTAGAATAAACGATATTATCGAAAAATACAACAAAGAATCATAACCTAGTTTATCTATGAAAAATCCTGAAACAGGTGGTGCAATTATATTTGCACTCATTGAAAAGAAATAGTACAAGCCTGTGTATCCACCTAGTTTTTCTTCACTTGTCATATCGACTACTGTTGGGAGTGAGTTAACATTTACCATTGCCCATCCCATACCGCCTAGTGAAAAGTATATAAATAGCAAATAGGTTATAATCTTGGGGGAGTTTAGTAAATACACGGACAAAACTGTAAGCATTGAAATTAAAGTGACTATTAATAGACCAATGGTCATTGTTTTTTTTCTGCCAATTTTTGAACCTATGAATCCAGCCGGAATAGAGAATAACATAAACGTAAGAGAGAAAAACCCCAATATAAACGCCCCTGTACTTTCACTTATCCCAATTCTAAATTTTGCGTAACTTGTAAAAAATGTTTCAAGAGCGTTATATCCTGTAAACCAAAATAATATGGAAAGTAAGATCATTAAAAGGCTTTTTTCTTCTGACAAAAATACGTCTTTTAGATTTATCTTTAATTCATTAAAACTTTTTGAAAAAACATTTGAAAGCTTTATATTATCGCCTGTTTTAATTTTATATTTGCTGTCTTCTTTAATAAATATAACGACAAGAAGTGAAGCAATTACCATGATTATAGCTCCAACCCAAAATGGAAGAGCGTAATTTTTGTCGTATAAAGGTTTTCCCGCAAAATATGCAAGTAAAGCGCCTAATCCTCCCATGAAGTTTATTATTCCGTTAGCTTGGCTTCTAAATTTTGGTGGTGTAATGTCGGGCATTAAAGCAATTACAGGGGATCTAAAGAGTGCCATAAAGAAGTTCATGAGGATAATATTTAACATGAAGAACCAAAGAATATGTAAGTTTCTAGATAGAGGTATCAAAGAAAAGAAGATGGCTCCAAGAGGTGCTCCAACAAGTATGTAAGGCATTCTTCTTCCAAGCTTTGTTCTTGTTTGATCACTTAATACTCCGATGAGAGGTAACATAAATATTGCAAAAATATTGTCGATAGTCATTATAAATCCGATACTTGTGGATGAAAGAGAGAAATCTTTTAGAAAGATTGGCACGTATGCATTATATAATGGCCAGAGAATGCTTATTCCAAAAAAACCAAAACCAAGTAAGAACAGCTTTTTATGATTTTTCACTTTATCCCCCCTTAAAGAATTTTTCAAATTTTATTATAACATACCTATGATATAATAAATAAAAATGTGAGGGGTGAGATAATGTTGAAAGTTGCTTTAATTGCACATGATAAGAAAAAATTGGATTTGGCAATGTTTGTAAAGGAATGGAAAGAAGTATTTGAAAAATGTGAATTGTTTGCGACTAGAACAACAGGAAAGATAATAGAGGAAAAAATAGGACTTAAGGTAAACAAGTTAGAATCGGGACCATATGGTGGAGATTTACAGATAGGAGCTTTAATTGTCAATGGTGAAATTGATTTTGTTGTATTCTTACGTGATCCATTAACTGCACAGCCCCACGAACCAGATGTTTCGGCGCTTTTAAGGGTATGTGACGTACATAATATACCACTTGCTACTAATTTGTCTACTGCTGAAGGGTTAGTACTTGAAATAAAGAGAAAACTAGAAGGAGGATAATATGGTATTTGTGTTTGATTTAGATGGAACTTTGTTGAATAATAATTATACAATTTCCGAAAAAACTATTAACTTTATAAAGTCTCTTGAAAAATGTGGTCATAAGTTGGTTTTTGCAAGTGGTAGAATGTTGATTTCAATAAAAAAGGTGGTTGAAAAATTCTTTGAAAAAGAATACCCTATAATAGCGTATAACGGTGGAATGGTTTATTTACCAGAAGAGGGAATAGTGTTTGAGAAGTTTTTAGACTTTTCAAGTGCAAAAAAAGTTATAGAATTTTTAAGAAGCGAAAATGTACATAGACAAATATATGTGGATGATAAATTATATGGAGAAGAGGACAATGACGAAATAAAGTTTTACGCCAAACACGCAAGTGTAGATTATTATATAGTAGATGATCTAGTAAAATTGCTAAGGAAAAAATTACCGGTAAAAATTCTTTCAATTGTAGATAAAGAAAAAATAAAATTGTTAAAAGATAAACTAAACAGTTTAAATTTAGAAATTGATGTATTTAAGAGCATGGATATATTTTTGGATATAGTCCCAAAAGACATAAATAAAGGTGAAGCTTTGGAGTTTTTGATAAAAAAATTGGATCTAAAAGGAGAAATAGTGGCCTTTGGTGATAATTATAATGATATTCCCCTTTTTAAAGTAGCAAACATTTCAATTGCCATGGGGAATGCAAGTAATGATGTGAAAAGGGAGGCAGATTATATTGCACCGTCAAATAATGAAGATGGTGTTTATAGTGCTCTTGTTGAGTTATTTTCAGATTGTATTTCCTGCTAAAATTTCAAATCAACCTCTTGAAGATATTTTAAATGATGTTTCGCTGGTTTGTCTTGGAAGTTTAGGGGATTTGACCTTGGCATATGATGCGGGAAAGGCAGCTGGTTACTTGTTAAAAAAAGAAGGGTATGATGCGTATATTGTAGGAGTATTGGATACCTTAAGTTTAGATGATAAAGAGCCTTTTCATCGCGTTAATAATTCGGCGTTTATAACTGCGCATGTCTATTCTTTATTTTCAAAGGGTTTGTTAAGTGCAGGAATAATTCCAATATTTGATGGTAGAGTTATAGATAAGGAAATAATCTATTCTTTAAATACGAGGAATGCAACATACCCTATTGTTGTTGAGACTGAATCTGAAAAAGAAAAATTGGATAAGTACAAAGGAAATGTTATTTTAAAAGATGAATTGGAATGTTATATTGATAGGGTAAAGTTGTTTTGGAATTTAAAGGAAGTTGATGTAGAAGCTATAAGGATGAAAATTTTAAAGAATTCCATAATTTGGCTTGGCGGAGAAAAGAAGATATACGTAAATCAAATTTTTAGAAATGATGGGCTTATAATATTTTCAAAAGATATCCTAGGTTATGCGAAAGATGTGCTTGAAGGATATGAACCTGCTACTGGAAGAAAGCCATGGTAGAAAATGGGAGGTGTAGATTGTGTGGGTATATATAAAAGATCTGAAAGATTACATTGGAAAAGAAGTGGAGTTAAGAGGATGGGTATGGAGAAGTAGAAGTAGTGGAAAAATTGCTTTTATTAATATGAGAGATGGTACGGGGATAGCTCAAGTGGTAGTTGAAGCATCTTCTGTTGATGAGGAAACTTTTAAAAATTCCAGAAAACTTAGAATGGAATCTTCTTTAATAGTTAGAGGAATTGTCAAAGAAGAAAGAAGAGCACCAGGTGGGGTTGAGCTTCATGCAAAAGAAGTTATTCCCATCCAAATTCCAAAAGAAGATTTTCCAATAAATAAACCGGATCATAGTATTGAGTATTTGATGGATCATAGGCATCTTTGGTTACGTTCAAGAAGGCAGATGCATATTTTATACATAAGAGATGCCGTGTTAAGGGCTATAAGAAAATTTTATTGGGAAAATGGTTTTGTACAAGTGGATACTCCAATATTCACTGGTGCAATTGGTGAGTCGGCAGGTAATTTGTTTGAAATAGATTATTTTGATTATGGTAAAGTATACCTTGCTCAAACTGGTCAATTATATTTGGAAGCTGCGTGTATGGCACTTGGGAGGGTGTTTAATTTAGGGCCTACCTTTAGAGCGGAAAAATCTAAAACAAGAAGACATCTTATTGAATTTTGGATGAATGAAGCGGAAGTTGCGTATTTTGAACACGAGGACAATTTGAAATTGCAAGAGGGCTTAGTATCGTACATAGTAAAGTATGTGCTTGAAAATGCAAGAGAGCATCTTGAAGCGTTAAATAGAGATATTTCTAAATTAGAAAAGATAGAAGCTCCATTCCCGAGAATTACTTATACAGAAGCGGTAAGCCTTCTTCAAAAGAAAGGATATAATATAGAATGGGGCGATGATTTTGGAGGCGATGAGGAAACAGAGATTGCAAAACAGTTTGAAAAACCTGTGTTTGTAACGCATTATCCAAGAAAAACCAAAGCATTCTATATGCAACCTGATCCAGATAATCCAGATGTGGTTTTATGCGATGATTTAATTGCGCCAGAGGGATATGGAGAAATTATAGGAGCTTCTCAAAGAATCCACGATTATGATTTGCTTGTAGAAAGGTTGAAAGAATTTAACTTACCCGTTGAAGCATACGATTGGTACCTTGATTTGAGAAGATTTGGGACTGTTCCACATAGTGGGTTTGGTTTGGGAATAGAAAGAACAATAGCCTGGATTGCAGGGTTAGAACATATTAGAGAAGCAATACCATTCCCAAGAACACTATACAGGATTCATCCATAAAGTAAGTCCAAGCCGTTGTGGCTTGGACTTATTTTTTATATACCTTTGTGAATTTTTCCTTTACGTATTCAATAAAGTATTTTGGATTAAGTTCTTCGTTTGAAATTTCCTTTATAAGTTCAATTGGCATAAGGGTTTTTCCTTTGGAATGTACTTTTTTGCGCAGCCAGGAAAGTATTTCGATAAATTGGCCTTTTTCTATTTTTTCTCCAAAATTCGGGATATCCTTTTTCATTGCATAGTAGATTTGAGCAGCGTATAGATTTCCAAGCATATATGAAGGGAAATAACCAAAAGAGCCGTGAGCCCAGTGAACATCTTGTAATACTCCAAGTGCATCATTTTTTGGGACTATTCCAAGGTATTCTTTCATTTTTTCGTTCCACAACTTGGGTAGTTCATCAACGGTTATCCTATCGTTGATTAATGCTTCTTCGAGTTCAAATCTTAACATTATATGTAAATTATATGTTACTTCATCTGCTTCGGTTCTTATTAGGGACCTTTCAACTGTGTTGATAGCTCTCCAGAATTCTTCTACTTTTACGTTTTTGAAATTTGGAAAGTATTTTGTAAATTTAGGGTATATAAATTTCCAAAACTCCAAACTTCTTCCCACAATATTTTCCCAAAATCTCGATTGACTTTCATGAATGCCCATGGAAGCACCATCACCAATGGGAAGACCTCTGAATTGCTCTGGAATACCTTGTTCATACAAAGCATGGCCACACTCGTGAATTGTACTAAATATCGAATTTTTGATATCGTATTTGTCGAATCTTGTGGTTATTCTTATATCGTTATGTGAAATAGATATGGTAAATGGATGTGCGGAAATATCTAATCTACCTGCACCAAGGTCATAATTTAAAATCTTTAAAAGTTCCATAGAAAATTCCTTTTGTTTTTCTATACTGTATTTGCCTTTTAGAATTTCCGTGTTTGGTTTATTGCCACTATCAAGTTCGTTGATAAATTCAACTAAAAATTTTCTAAGCTCTACTATTATGCTTTTTAGTTGATCTGTTTTAAGACCAGGTTCATAGTCGTCGAGTAGAACATCGTATTTGTTACTTTCATAACCTATACATTCTATTACTTTTTTCTCTAAATCTACCACTTTTTTCAAATGAGGTTTAAATATTTCAAAATTATCTTTTTCTTTTGCCTTTTGCCATGCTTGTTGGGATAAAGCTGTTTCAAATTGTAATTCTTTGAAAAGTTCAGGTGGTATTTTTTCATGTTTTTCAAATTCTTTTTTTACTAATTTTAAGATTGCTTTATCTTCATCATCCTCTGGGGTAGCAGATTCTAGTAACTCCTTTGTTTTCTCTGAGATAAATTCTTTAAAAACATACGTTGAAATTTCACCAATAATTTCCGCCCTTTTTTCAGCTGCCTTTTCAGGCATATATGTTTCCATGTCCCAGTGTAATAAAGAAAGGGCGTTTTCAAATTTTGATAATCTTTTTAGATGTTTTTTTAGTTTTTCCATTTTTGTCCCCCTTTACTGCAATTTTTTGTGCATTTCAGATTGTATTAAAAGTGATTCAAATCCGTTTTCCACTAGTGCAGTATACATGGGATCATCTTCTGGGACGGAAGTTGCAGAGATAATTTTACAGTTTGTTTCATTTCTCAAAAAAGCTATTGCAACTTTTGCAATTTCATCCCATTTTTCTTTGTCTTTTGTTCCAAGATCAACTATATAAGTGGTGTTATCTTCGTTTTTCCCCCACACAAGATAACCTTCAGTTTTGTCGGTAATCAATCTTACATGGTTATATCTTCCATTTGCAAGAAGTAAGGTTACAGGTTCACGTTGCCAATTTGGTTTTCTACCAGACAATTGAAGGTTTAGTGATAGAGTGTAGATATACCTTGGTTCGACTTTGATAGATCTAAAATATATATCTTTACTTTTTACATTTTTATTAACTAAGAGATGTAATTTTCGTCTTTCTCTAAAACCATGTTTTTCGTAAAATCTATATGCCCTTGAGTCTTTCGTTATAACTTCCAAAGATATTGTTTGAATGCCTTTCCATTTAAGATAGTTTGTTGAATGTTCGAGGATAAAGCTTGCGGTTCCAGTTCCTCGTTCTTCTTTAACGACCCCCATTGCATCGATTCTAGCCCTTTCATGTCTTATGCTGTTAACTATGAATCCTACGGGCTTGGTGTCTCTCAAAAATATGAAACTATCTTCAAGAGATATGGAATTTTCTCTGACATCCATTTCAAAATTTACTACATTCCAATTTACAGGAACAGTGTAATCTTGGAAAACCTTGTTTACAAAGTTCACAAAATCAATTAAAGAATATTCATTCAGAGTTAATATTTTTAGATTCATTTTTCCCCCCCTCTTTTGAAAAATTCAAAATACTTTTCGCCATGTTTTCGTCTAATATTCCTAGTACGGCAATGTTTAGCATTCCAGTTGCTTTGGATAAAGTTTTTTTATCCGCAATTTCAACGAAAGGAACGTTTGATATTTCACATCTTATTTTTATATCTTTTTTTACCCTTTGTCCTGTATCCTTAGCTATTAATATTACTTTTGTTTTTATTTTAGGGTTTTTAATGTATTCACGTATATTATCTTTTCCATATACCAATTTTTTTGCTTTTGATGCAAATCCAAGAAGAGTTAAAATTTTTTGCTCATTCACACTTACACCTCCATATTGTATGAATCTACACAAGCAAATGCATTGTGATTATGTATAGATTCGTAACTTTCCACCTCGACTTTGAACCATTTGAGCTTGGGGTTATTTTTTAATTCAAGTGCAATGTCTCTTGCAACATCTTCTACAAATTTAGGGTTTTCGTATGCTTTTTCTGTTAAAAATTTTTCGTCAGGTCTTTTTAAGAGAGAAAATAATGGTACGCTTGAGTGTTTTTCAGCAATTTCTATAAGTTCTTCAAACCATACGAGGTCTGATGTTTCTACTTCAATTCTTACGTGTGCCCTTTGATTATGTGCGTTATATTTGCTGATCTCTTTTGAGCAAGGGCACAAAGTTTGCACAGGCACTTCAACTACAATGAAAAATTCGCATTTTTCTGGTCCATCATATGCTTTAAAACCACAAGTATATTCCATATAGCTTTCTATTTTTGTTACAGGCGCTTTCTTTTTGATAAAATATGGAAACATTATTTCAATTTTTGCACTTTTTGCCTTTAGAGTTTTTTTTAAATCATCTAGAATCATCTTAATATTTTTGGGATCAATTTTTAAGTGAAATTTGTTAAAGACTTCTAAAAACCTACTCATATGAGTGCCACGAAAGTCTTTTGGAAGATCTACATACATGTTGATTTTTGCAATTGTGTTTTGTACTTTATTTTTTCTGTCGAGCACTTGAATTGGATATTTTAAATCTTTGATTCCTACATGTTTTAGTGGGATTTCCCTTGTATCTTTTTCACTTTGTACATCCCTCATAACTACTTCCTTTCTAATAGATATTTTAATTCGTTTAAGTTATTTTCGTTTATATATTTTTCAAATCTTAAATCACCATTTACGTACATTTCGTACGCTTTGTTTAGCTTTTTTGAGTAATTTAGTTCATTTTTAATCTTTTCGTATGAAAAAAAGGTAAATAAAAATAAAAAGGCAAAAATTGTAATTAGTATAAGATAAAATTTTTGCATGTGCTCACCTCAATTGCGCATCAAAAAAACTTGGAAGAATTATATTTTTATTACTTTTCAAATGCATATGTATTTTTGATAAGTATTCTTTTACACAAATTTCCCAAGTGTACTTATTTATTACCCTTTCATAGCTTTTTTTACTAAATAGTTGGTGATTTTTTTGTAAATCTAGTGCTGCTTTTCTAAATTCTTCTTGAGTTGATACCAAATATCCATATCTTCCGTTGTCTAGTATTTCAACAGGACCGCCACTTTTTGTTGCGATCACTGGAAGTCCACAGGCCATTGCTTCAATAATTGCAAGTCCAAAAGGCTCGTAGTGTGACGTTAATGCAAAAATTCCATTATGTTTTGCAGCCGAATTATAAAGTTTTGCCAGTTTTTCTTGAGATGTGATTATTAAAAACTTTCCCCCTGCTTTTTTTGTTTTTTCTATTATTTCCCTTTGATAGCCAGAGTACTCTTTTGGTTTTTTTCTTAGTACCAATATTAGTGTGTAATCTTTTTTTAGATAGTTTTCAAAACTTTCTATTACAAATTCTATATTTTTTTTGGGATCTATTCTACTTGAAATTATTATTGGTGGTTTGTTTTGAAAAACATCTTTAAATTCATCTGATTCATCAATATGAAATATTTTTGTGTTTACACCTGGAGGTATCACAAAGATTTTATGTTTTATATCTTGATATAAATCTAAATACTCATTGTGTGTATATTGATGTTGTTTTTCTTGTGATGTGCTTGCAACAATAAAATTTGCATATTTCATTGCACATCTTTCTGCACTTATACGTATTGAGAATCTATACTTTTTTTCTGCGTCTTTACTATGTTTAAACTTGTCTTTTTTTTGGGCACCAAGTGAATGCGCAGTAAATGAATACGGAATATTTGTTAGTTTTTTAAACATTGCTCCGGAAATTCCACCATCACCGTAGTGAGTTGTAACAAAATCAGGTAATCTTTCTTTTTGGTAAAATTGGTATATCTTTTTCACATATTCTCCCAAAAAATCCCAGAGTTTTTCTTTGTTGAGAAAATTTTTTCCTCCAAATTCTATCCTAACAATTCTTACGTTTTCTGCATCTTCATAATAATCAAAATCTTTTGAAAATTCTGGCCATTTTTCATCTGTTATTTTTCTTGTTATTATATCTACTTTATGACCAAATTTTCCCATTGCCTTTGCAAGTTCTTTAACGTAAATTAATTGTCCTCCAAAATCTGGGTGCTCAGTTAAATGACTGTCATTTTTATCAAAATTCCCTTGAGGATTAAAAAATGCTATTTTCATACTTTTCCACCTCTTTGAGGTAATCTGATATATCTTTTAATTTAATAACTCCACCAATTTCTTCGATAACGTGAATTGAGATAACTGTACCGAGTAAAGCTGCTTTGAAAATTGAGAAATTGTTTAATAGTCCATAATATACACCACTCCAGAAGGCATCCCCTGCACCAGTGGTATCTACTACTTTTTTTGGGGATAGTTTGATGTGCTTTATCTCCTTACCATCTGAAACTAACGAGCCTTCTTTACCCATAGTTAGTATAACGTATTTTATACCAAACGTGTGTAATAACTCTATATATCGCTCTTTGGGTAAAATTCCAAATATTTCCTTTGCATCATCTAGCGATGGTTTTATAATATATGTGTTTTTTAATATTTCGTATATTGGATCTAAATCTATTTTTTTGCACGGAAATAGTTTTTTCCTGCAGTTTGGATCAAATGCAATTTTTATATTTTTATTTGCTACTATTTTCTTAATTTTTTCAGTTTTGTGTGTTATTGCCCAGCAACTTACGTGTAGAAATTTTATATTCTTTAAGTTAAATCTTTCAGGTATTTCTAAATTTTTGTCTTCATCTCTAAAAGGAATAAAATCTGGAGTTTTAGACGATGCTAAAATAATTACCGTTGAAGTGTTTCCAGGACCTATTTGAATGTATTTTGTTTCTAAATTCTCAGATTTTAAGGTTTCAATGATTTCTTTTCCAAAAAAATCATTTCCTACTCTTGAAATTATAATGGGTTTTATTCCCAGTTGATTTAAATTTCTCGCGATGTTTAATGGACTTCCACCTATTTTCTTTAAAAATGTTTTTCCGTCCGTTGAAATTAGGTCTATTAAACTTTCACCCAAAAATGCTATCATTATTTCACCTCTATTTTTTATTTTATCATAGATTTATGGTAAAATATTAAAAAAGGTATTATAAGGAGGGATTAGATGCTAAAATTTACTATAAGCAAGGAGGAATTAGAGAAAAAAATAGCAGTTGCTGCAGATGCAGTAGGTTCAAGAACTGTTGATCCTATTTTACAGTGTTTACTCTTTTCCTACGAAGATAATTCTTTGAAGATTTACTCTGCAGATATGCAAACTTTTGTTATCTCAAAGCTTAATGTTTCAGAGATAGAAGGTAGTGGGAAATTTGCCGTAGATGCAAAATTGCTAGAAGAGATTGTAAAAAATTTGGAAAATGAACAGGTGTTATTTGAATATGATACAGGAAAATTAAATTTGAAGAGCGGAAAGAGCTCTTTTAATCTTTCAACATATTCCGATGCGGATAAATTTCCACAGATTAAT
Organism: Thermosipho sp. 1070; assembly: GCF_001682135.1. Classification (NCBI taxonomy): domain Bacteria; kingdom Thermotogati; phylum Thermotogota; class Thermotogae; order Thermotogales; family Fervidobacteriaceae; genus Thermosipho; species Thermosipho sp. 1070. Next base: position 1,221,187 of record NZ_CP007121.1, read on the forward strand.
ATAGAAGATTCTGGGATAAAGTTCGAACTTGAAACTTCAATTCTATCTGAAATGATAGATAGAGTTTTGTTTTGTGCATCTACTGAAAGTACAATGAGGGCATTGAATGGAGTTTATTGGGAAGTTAAAGGAAATTACTTAAGATTAGTGGCAAGTGATGGGTATCGTTTGGCACTCACAGAACAAAAGGTGGATATTGACACAGATATAGATTTTATTCTATCGCTAAAGAGTATGAAAGAATTGGATAATTTAATTAAACAAACCGATGAACCTATTTTAACTGTTAAGTTTGATCACAAAAAGATGTCAGTTACTGCTGGTGACATAGCGGTAATAATGAGAATAGTTGAAGAAGTTTTCCCAGACTATAGGAGAGTTTTGCCAAAAGCCTTTAAAACAAGGATAGTATTTAATAAAAACGAATTTTTAGAAGCATTGAAAAGAACAATGATAATTTCAAAGAGGGGGAGCGAAAAGGTACAATTGCAAATTATAGAAGATATACTTGTTTTAAGCAGTCAAAGCCAAGAGTACGGAAAAGTAAAAGAAGAAATTTCCGTAGAAAAAGAGGGAGAAGATTTGAAAATAAACTTTAATCCTAAATTTTTGAACGAAGCAGTAAAAAAAGTTGAGGAAGATGAGGTGGTATTTAACTTTGTGGATGATTTGAGCCCAATGCAAATTAACTCAAAAGATGTAAATGAATATTTGTATATAGTATTGCCTGTAAGGGCATGAAAGGATGAATAAGATGAAAAAAGGTTTTACTTTGATAGAATTGTTAATAGTTTTAGCGGTTATTTCTGCTTTGCTTTCTGTTGCAACTCCTCTTGCGTTAAGATCTGTTGCCAAAGCAAAGGCCACGCAAGTTGCTATGAATCTTAGAGCGCTATTAACCTCTATTGAACAGGCTATTTTGTTGTACCCCGATGAATTCAACGTTCAAGAATTAGATGGTCAAGACATTGTTTTAAAGTTGTACGAAAAGGGGTTTATCAATACGAATTTGTCGGTAAAAGGTTATAAGATTGATATAGATAAGCCAAATAATAAATTTGTTATTAAATATACAGGAAAAGATATAGATCTTACATTGGTTAAGAGTAGTTATCCCGCTGTGAAAACTGGAGTAGAAAATGGTGAAGAATATGTTTATGTGGAGGTTAATATTCCGTGATTAAGTTAGAAAACGTTGGAAAAAGATATGGGAAGAGTTGGGTGTTAGAAAATATAACTTTTCATACAGAAGAGGGCAATGTTATTGGAATTATAGGGAAAAATGGAAGTGGAAAAACTACACTTTTGAAAATTATTTCCGGTATTTTGAAGCCTACAGTGGGCAATGTTTATTTAAAGTCTAAATTGATTTCATATATTCCAGAGAAACCTATACTTATACCTGAATTAAGCTTGAAAGAAAATTTGAATTATTTTGCAAAAATGAGAAATGTAGAAAGCAAAAGAATAGAAGATGAAATAAAATTTTTTCGCTTGGAAAAGCATGTGTTAAAAAAACCAAGTGAACTATCAAAAGGGTTAAGACAAAGACTTTCTATGGCAATTTCCCTTTTAATTGATCCTGATATTATTTTACTTGATGAGCCTACAAGCGGTTTAGATGCTGAGTCCAAGAAGATAATATCGAATAGAATAAAAAAGTTAAAGCTCAACAAAAAAACTGTTTTGTATATAACTCATGAAGATGAAGAAGTTGAAAGTATTTGTGATAAAGTCCTTATATTAGAAGAAGGTGAGATTAAATTTTTTGGAACGGTTGAGGATTTTTGGAGGAAATATGAAAGATTTGTCTATGTGACTTTTTCTCAGACTAAAGAAATAAAACTTTTAAAATTAGAGGAATTAAAAAACGTTAAGGAAGACTTATTACATGTAAGGAGTGTTGGAATAAGAGAATTTTTATCTGGAGGTATGGTATATGAAAGATGAGATAGAATTATTAATTAGTCAGAAAAGTATGGAGTATAAAATGGATGTTGAGGTAGTATCAGGTGAGGAAAAAGTCGGAGATATTTTTTTAGAAAATTTGGATTGGATAAACCGAAGTTGTGAGTTAAAATTGGAGATTAATATGAATTTTTTTGATGAAGTTACAAGAAAAATAATAAAATATGGCTTTGAATATTTAAATTTGAATAGAATTTATGTTAGAATTCCGGAATACGAAAAAGATCAAATAGGGATTCTTAAAAATAACGGTTTTCTAAAAGAGGGAGTAGAAAGGCAGGGAAAATTTTTTAAGGGAAAGTTTTGGGATGTGATAAGGTTTTCAATACTTGCGGAGGATTATTGGAGGCTTAGTTTAGATGAATAAAGTGGGCATTTTGCCCACTTTATTTTTGATAAACTAACTATTATCTTAACAATTGCAATACATTTTGTGGTTGAGCATTTGCCTGTGCAAGCATTCCCATACTGCTTTGTAAGAGTATCTGTTGTTTGGTAAATTCCATCATTTCCTTTGCCATATCTGCATCTCTTACACGGCTTTCTGCTGCTGTTAAGTTCTCTGCTGCTACTCCTAAGTTGGATATTGTATGCTCAAGTCTGTTTTGTACAGCACCTAATGCCGCCCTTTGTGAACTTACTTTGTGTATTGCAGCATCTACTACCATTATTGCTCTTTCTGCTCCATCTTGCGTTGTGACATCTAAAGAGCTTGTTGTAATACCAAGTGCACCGGCACTCATATCATCAATACCTGTGAGCATATTGTGACCTTCGTTAGCACCAATTTGGAAGATTAATTGATTTGCAGCTGTATTTATAGCTTCTACTCTGACAACTGCACTGTCTACCACTTCACCACTTGGTAATGCACCGCCAAAGTCCGAAAGATTCACGTCAAATACGTTCGTGTTCCAATCTATTTGTACTCCGCTTATTGTTGCAGAACCTTGATTATATGTAGTTGTTACACTGTTTGTTCCACCGGCTGTAACAAGCGTTATTTTTACTTCGAGTGTTGTATCTGTATTAAATTGTCCAACTTCAACAACATATGTTCCTTCTGCCACAGTGGCAATTGAACTTGCGCTTATATTTATATTACCACCGGTAACCACTTTAATGTCTTCAGATGCCCTAAAACTTTCCAATTTACCATCGAGTAATTTTTTGGTGTTGAATTCAGTAGTTCTGGCGATTCTGTCTATTTCTTCTCTTAATTGGTCAAGTTCAGCTTGGATTTGGTTTCTATCAACATCGGTGTTTGTATCAGATGAAGCTTGTACAGAAAGTTCTCTCATTCTTTGCAAGATAGAGTGAACTTCAGTTAAAGCACCTTCAGCGGTTTGAATTAAAGAGATAGCATCTTGAGAATTTTTGATAGCCATGTTGATACCTTTTATTTGGCCTCTCATTTTTTCACTGATAGCAAGACCAGCGGCATCATCACCAGCTCTATTAATTCTAAGACCAGAAGAAAGTCTTTCAAGAGTTTTAGACATAGCAGTATTTGTTTGACCTATACTTCTCCAAGCGTTTAACGCACTTATGTTATGATTAATTCTCATACCTTACCCACCTCCGTGTGTGTTATTCAGAGTGCCTTGGACATTAATCTTATCGGAATTTTTGGAAAAAACTTTAAAGTTTTTTTGTGGTATAATTTTTTTAGGGTGGTGTTAATTATGAAAAAAATGGCAACGTTTTTTGATGAAAAAGATGGTGGGATTGTTTGTGAACTTTGTCCACGTAAATGTTTTTTAAAAGATGATCAAATGGGTTTTTGTAAAGTTAGAAGAAATGAAGATGGAATTTTGTATACCATGAATTACGGTGAAATAAGTGCTATTGCGATGGAGCCAATTGAAAAGAAACCGTTTTTTCATTTTAGACCAAAAGATAAAGTATTTTCCATAGGTTCTTGGGGATGTAATTTTTCATGTGGTTTTTGCCAAAATTGGGAAATTTCTCAGGTTAAACCTGCTGTAAAAACTGTTACTCCTGTACAAATTGTTGAGATGGCTAAAAATAGTAATTCAGGTGGGATAGCATTTACTTATAATGAACCTATTGTGGGATATGAATTTGTGCTTGATACTAGTAGAATTTCTCATAAGGAAGGTTTGTATAATGTTTTAGTTACTAATGGTTATATAGAATTGGAACCACTTTCGGTATTAATACAAAATATTGATGCGATAAATATTGATGTAAAGGGAAACGAGAGTTTTTACAGGGAAATTGGGGGGGATTATAATCATATTTTAAAGGTTATTGAATTTTTAAAATCAAGAGGAATACATGTAGAGGTTACAACACTTGTTATTCCAGGGAAAAATGATAATGAAGGGGATTTATCAAAGATTTTCGAAGATATTTCGAAAATTGATAGAGATATCCCATTGCATTTAACTAGGTATTTTCCAGCGTATAAATATGATATTTCTCCAACTCCTATTGAAAAATTGGAAAAATTATTTTATATTGCAAAGGAATTTTTGAATTTTGTATATCTTGGAAATGTATTTGATAAAAAGTTTGAAACCACTTTTTGTCCAGAGTGTCATACGGAGTTGATTGTAAGGGACGGTTATAAAGTTGAGGTAAAGAATCTTACAGAAGGAGGAATTTGTAAAGTATGCGGAAAAAAAATAGTAAAGATTTGAATCGACTTTCGAGAATTTCTTTGATATTTACAATTCTTTTGGTAGTGTTGATTGGTGTAGTTTTAATTACAAGTTTTTTTAAAAAAAATGTAAAGTATGAAACTTTTGAAACATTTTCTTTAGGGACATATGTACAGTTGAGAATTTCGACAAAATCCAATGCAACGATAATTGCAAGAGAGATTTTTCAAGAGCTTAATAGAATAACAAAAAAATTTGATCCGTACAATCCAGAATCAATTATTTACAAATTGAACAACAGCAACGGATGGTTAGAAGTTGACGATGAAACTTTTGCCGTAGTTGATTTGTCACTACAATATGCGAAAATTACAAATGGAAGTTTTGACCCTACTTTGGGAAGACTTGTAAAACTTTGGGGATTTGATAAGTTTGCGGAAAAAGAAAATAAAACCTTTAAAGTTCCAGCGAGAGTGGAAATTGATAAAGTGCTAAAAAAGTGTGGTTATGAAAAAGTAGAAATGGATTACAAAAATAGAAGGATAAAGACGAATGGTGTTTGGCTTGATCTTGGAGGGATTGTAAAAGGATATGCACTTGAAAGGGCTTATCAAATTGCAAAGGAAGCAGATCAAGAATGTACAGGTTTTATAGAAGCAGGAGGAGACATTAGGATATTAGGGCCCAAGTTTGGAAGAGATTATTGGATTATAGGGATTAGAAATCCGAGGGGAAGTGACAGTATAGATTATATATACCTTAAAAGTGGTGCTGTCGCAACCAGCGGAGATTATGAGAGGTTTTTTGTAGTAAATGGAAAAAGATATCATCATATATTGGATATTTCTACAGGATATCCCGCGACAAGTGCTATAAGTGCGACTGTTATTGCAGACGACGCTATAAAAGCCGATGCATTTTCTACTGCAGCTTTTGTTTTAGGAAAGAATAAATGGCTTTATACAAGGACTATTATGCCCAAAAATAATGCGGATGTATTTTTGGTTACCGATGAGTTGAAATATTTAAAAACAGATGGTTTTGTATATTATGAAAATACATATTAAGGAGGTTTTGAAATGAAAAAATTGAAAAGTTTTGGTGGAAAGAATCTTGGTGGTAAATCTATGAATCAACTTCAAAAAATTCAAGAGGAAATGCAAAAGAAACTTCAGGAAGTAGAGGGAAGTTTTGCAAATATGGAAGTTGAAGTTAGTGTTGGAGGGGGAGCAATAAAAATAGTAGCAACAGCAGATAGAAAGGTAAAGGATATAGAATTAGACGAAGATTTATTAGAAGATGGTGAAACACTTAAGGACTTGTTAATTGCTGGTATGAACGAGTTGATGGAAAAAATTGAAAAACTAAGAGAAGAGGAAATGGCAAAAATTACTCAAAGCTTTCTTCCATTTGGAATATGAGGTGAATTATGAAAAAAGAAAGTTTTTATTACCTTATATTAGTGAATGTTGTTATTTTACTCTTAATTGAAATACTGAAATTTTTTAGTTACAATGAGGTTATGTTATATTTGATGTTTGGTGCACAGTATGGTCCGTTGGTTTCCAGTGGACAGTGGTATAGAATTATTACTGCAATGTTTGTCCATGGAGGTTTTATTCATTTAATATTTAACATGTATGCTTTGTATTTTTTAGGACGTATCGTTGAGAATGTGTATGGTACTGATAAGTTTTTATCGCTTTATTTTTTGACTGGTATTGTTGGAAATGTAGCAACCCATTTGTTTTATTACAAATCTTTTTCAGTAGGGGCTAGTGGAGCCATTTTTGGATTAATTGGAGTGTTATTTGCAGCAGGGTTTAGAAGAGATACGCCATATACTTTAAAATCTCTAACTGGTAGTGCTTTATTACCGATGATTTTGGTAAATATCTTTTTAGGATTTATGCCTGGTTCTAATATAAATAATGCTGCACATTTGGGTGGTTTCTTTACTGGAATGGTTTTGGGATATTTTGTTCCTATATATGATTATTCTTGGAATGTCAGAAAAATCTGGAAGATATTAAAATGGATTTTAATTTTGTTGGTTATAATTTCGTATTTTTTATTATTCATTAATGAGGTGTAAATATGAGAAAAGTTGTATTATTTTTTCTTTTCTTTTCTATCTCTTTTTTTGGAGAACTTTTAATGCTTTATCCTGAACATGGGTTACTTGTAAAAAATATTTCTGATGGCTTTATATTACCTGAAAAGTGGAAGGTGGAAAGTATTCAAGGTAGTTTTCATGTAAAAGATATTTTTATTGATGAAAAATTAAAATATGTACCAAGTATGAAGGGAAATTTTGTTTATAAAAATGGGGAGTTTGTTTCAAATGATGGTAAGGAATACAAAATAATTGATGGATATTTTTTCGAAATAACACAACACCCCAAGGTGGTCAAGAAGATATTTTTAGATACGAAAAAGGCAACGGCAACTTTTTTGGTAGATGGAAGGTACAGTTTTTCTTATATTTTAAACGAAAATGTTTTATCTCAATTTTTAAACATTTATGCAGATGTTGATAGTGCTTTTGTTTTTGTAGTTTCAGAGCCTCAACAAAATAGATGGTTAATGAAAGGTTCAGGCGAAACAAATATTCAAGGTAAAAAAGTCTACCAATTAGGTGAAATTGAGGATTTAAGAAATGAAAGAACTATTTTGATTGATAGGATGAAAGTGGAACGCTTAGATTATAACTACGTTGAACTATATGATTATGTAACGAATTGGAATCCCACAAAAAGGATGGTATACATAAAGACATTAAGACAGTTACCTGCTGGAAAAATTACGGTTTGGTCAAAATTATATAATAGGTATTTGCCATTAGATCAGGCTTATTTGCCGGATACAAATGAAGAGATTGAAATATTTTTAGGATATTCATGGAATAATTGGTATAAATGGAATGTAAAAACATCTCTTAATTTGGGGAATAGAAAGAGAATATCTGGAGAGTTGAGTTTAAAAGGAAGAGGAGTATATAAAATAAAGATATTTGGAAAGAACATTGGTAGTATAAAAACCAACGTAGAAGTTATTGAAAAAAACGAAAGTTACATTATTTTACTTGCACATAATACTCAAACTATCTTTATTGAATATGAAAAGGATAAAAATTAAGCCTGGAAATTTCCAGGCTTAATTTTTGGCTATTTTATCTATAAATGTAAGTGTGTCAAAGACTCGAAAATAATAATTTGGGCTGTTATTCCAAAAGTTCAAAGCTTCTATTACATTAAAGTTAGTTATATTTTTCATTATAAGATATAGGTATCTGTATGCTATTCTTATTTGAAGCTGTGGAAATTTTATAAGTTCATCGTGAGGGATTTTCTGAGCAAGTGTTTTGATTTCAGGAAAGAAAATGGAAACATAATCAACAGCTGACTTGTGGAGTTGACAATAACCAACTGCATGGCCACTATCACCGTATAAATTTTTAAAACCACTTTCAGATACAATTAGTGATACAAATATTTGATAGGGTACTTGTGGAAATCTTTCGTATTCTTCAGAAACTGTATATGCGATCAATTTTGCACGTTCTTCAGAGACATTGTAGTATTTTGCAACTTTATATGTGTATTGATAAGCTTCTTTAAACATGTTATTAGAGAATAGTACTATTGATATAATAATCAATGTTAATACAATATGTTTTTTCATATCAAGTCCACCTCCATAGATATATTTTTTGTATTGTGATTATAATATATTTTTTCTTTACTTTTGTGTACACATATATACGATAAAAGAACAAAATCTTCACAAATGTTAACTAATTTGAACTAATATTAAGTTTTAAGTGTGATATAATAAAAATATGAAGAAAATTTACATGATTTTATATTTATTTCTTACAGTACTACTTTTTTCGGCGCATTATGTAGAAGTTCATACCGTCACCGCTACGGGGATTGTTTTATCCATAACACCGTATTATAGTGCTGTCAAAGCACCAAAAGTTTATATTTATGGGCCTACAGGTTTTGTAAGAGCAGAAAATATTGGGAATAATATTTACGAATTTGAGGATGGGAAATTTAGTTGGATTGTACCTATAATTTTTGGGGAAAATAGATTCGGACAGATTGTTACCGGTGTACTTCCTACGCCAATTATTGATGTGTACCAATATAAAAAAAATGTTAGTGTTAAGGTGCTTACCAACCCAAAAGATTTGTCTTTAACTGTGAAGGTGGATACAGATTATGATGTTGTTTCCGGGGATATCGATGGAGATAAAATGATTTTAATTAAGAGCGATAGTGGTTATATACTTTATACAGATAAAAAAAGAAAAGAACATCAAAATATCTTAAAAATAACTGTTAAGCTTGATGGAAAAAAGAGTAAAGATGTAACGTATAAATTATTTACTTTAAATGGTTTTACAACTTATCTTCGAGGTGATTTTACACCGTATGTTTTTAACAAAATCACTACCCATGTAGTAAAGAAAGGAGAAACATTGTGGGAAATTGCTAAAAAGTACGGTGTAAGAACGGCTGATTTACAAATTATAAACGAATTGGATGATCCTAATAAGATATATGCAGGTATGAGATTAGATATAGGAAAGGTGCAGTTTACAGAAGGATTAACATCTATAGTTGTTAACCTTGCAACTTCTAGGTTAGCGGTATATTATGCGGGGAAATTAGTAAAAATCTTTCCCGTGGCAATTGGAAGAAGTGATTCAATGCCCCCGGGAATTTATTGGATTTTTGATAAACAAATTGATCCCGCACTTTATTGGTTTGGAGAATATATTCCTCCTCGTTCACCGATTAATGGATTGGGAACTAGGTTTTTGCAACTTTCGAATCCCAAATATGGAATTCACGGAACAACAAAGCCATGGGAAATAGGTAGGAGAATATCACATGGTTGTGTTAGAATGTTTAATAGAGATGTTGAAACATTAGATTCTTTTGTTGATTTGGGAAGTCCCGTATTTGTGGTAAAAAATTTTAAAGATTTTCCGGAGAATTTGTCTAATATTCCTGAGTTTGTTAAATTTAAGATTCAAACGAAAAAAATAAAAAACAGGGAGGATAAGGGAGGATAGTATGAATATATTAATTACAGGGGCAAATAGGGGAATTGGTCGAGCATTACTCCTTGAAGCACAAAGACGGGGATACACAACTATTGCCACAATGAGAAATCCGGTTGAGAGTGCATATTATTTAGATTTATCAGAAAAAGATTCAATAGATAAATTTGCAGATGAGTTGGTTGAAACTGTAGATATCTTAATAAATAATGCAGGAGTTTTGTATAAGGATAATTTTGGTAATTTAGATTATGAAAATTTCATAAAAACTTTTAAAGTTAATACTTTGGGAGCTTTGTTTCTTACAGAGGCTCTGTATAAAAGAGGAAAATTAAGACAGGGAGGGAAAGTTGTAAATATTTCTTCCGTGTTGGGATCTATCGAATTGACAAGTGGAACGAATAGTTTTTCGTATTCCCTTTCTAAAGCAGCCCTTAATATGGTAACCAAACTTTTATCGAATAAATTGAAAGGTATATCAGTTATTTCCGTACATCCAGGTTGGGTAAAAACAGAGATGGGAGGAAAAGAAGCACCAGTCTTACCAAATGATTCTGCAAAGGGTATATTGAATGTAATTGAAGAGATAAATGATACAGGCGTATTTGTAGATTATACAGGTAAATTGCTGCCTTGGTGATTTTTTTTACTAATTAATATAACCGAACTTCTAGGTTGAGCGGTATATTTAAATCCTATTTGTTCAGGTATATCTAAGAAATCATTTGGTGAATCTTTAGATGTATCAACAACACGATACCAAGTTTTTTCGTGCAATATGGGGAGTGTAAAGGTAAGTGGTTCTCTCCATTGGTTCAAGATAACAAATATGTCATTATCCTCCGTGGCATTTTCACACAAAAAGTCGTTTCCACTTATCATAAAGGCCAAAGAATGCGAATGGTAGGACCAATCTGGTTCAAATGGTTTTATACCGTGCCAACTAATATCTGCAATACCATCACCAGTTAAGTCTTTCCCGGTGAAAAAGTGTTTTCTACGAAGGGCATGGTGTTTTTTTCTAAAATCAATCATTTTTTTGAAAAATCTAAAAATATCGTAGTGTTTTTCTTTAAATGTCCAATTAAGCCATGTTTTTTCATTGTCTTGACAATACGCATTATTGTTTCCGTATTGTGTTCTGTATATTTCATCTCCCATTAAGATCATAGGTGTGCCATGCGATATCATAAGGATTGTTATAAAGTTTTTTACTTGACGCTTTCTTAATTTTATAATTTCGGGATTATCTGTTTCACCTTCAACTCCATAATTATAACTAAAGTTTTCATTAGTGCCATCTTGATTATTTTCTCCATTTTCTTCATTGTGTTTTTCGTTGTAACTTACTAAATCTCTCATTGTAAAACCGTCGTGGCAAGTTATAAAATTTATACTAGCGTGTGGATTTTTCTTCCCGTATAAGTCTTTACTCCCTGTTATTCTTTGTGCAAGTTCAACAATTACCCCCTCATCCCCCCTAACGAATCTTCTAATTGTATCTCTGTATTTTCCGTTCCATTCTGCCCAACCTTTTGGGAATTCGCCTAAGAAATATCCTCCAGCTGCATCCCAGCCTTCTGCAATAAGTTTTAGGTTATGTAAAATTGGATCTTCTGCTATGTCCTTTAAAAGTGATAAATCTCCTATCCATCTTCCATCTGGAGTTCTCCCAAGTACTGCGGCAAGGTCAAATCTAAAACCATCTACATGCATTTCAGTTGCCCAATATCTTAAACTGTCTATAATCATTTCTTTTACAACTGGATGATTACAATTTAACGTGTTACCGCATCCTGAATAATTAAGGTAATACCTTTTGTTTTTAGGATTTAGCATATAGTATATTTCATTGTCAATTCCCCTGAAATTTAAAGTTGGCCCCAATTCGTTTCCTTCACCTGTGTGATTGTAAACAACATCTAGAATAACTTCAAAACCATTTTTGTGCATTTCTTTTACAAAATCTTTGAATAAGAATACTTGCTCACCAAGTTTTAAACCTATTGAATAGTTTCCGGTAACTGCAAAAAAACTCAAAGGATTATATCCCCAAACATCTTTAAGTCTTTCACCAGTAATAGGATTAATTCTATCAATGGAATTAACGTTAAATTCAAAAATAGGCATTAATTCAATTGTAGTTACTCCTAATTCTTTTAAATGATCTAGTTTTTCAATAATTCCAAGAAAGGTTCCAGAAAATTTTATCTTAGAAGTAGGACTTATTGTGAATAGTCTAACGTGCATTTCATAGATTATAGTGTCTTCCCAAGGTATATGCAATTGCTTGTCATTGCCCCAATCGTACTTTGAATCATCTATTACAATTGATTTTGTTGGACTTTTTGCAGAATCTTCTGTGGAGAAAGATAAATCTTTTAAAGGAGAATTTATATCATATCCGTATGCAGAAGATGAATCCCAATCAAATGAACTAGAAATAGCTTTGGAATATGGATCGACTAGTAACTTGTTATGATTAAACCTTTTTCCATTTTCTGGATCATATGGGCCAAATATTCTCCAACCGTAATATTGTCCATGTTTTACACCGTATATGTAAATATGCCAAATATCCCCTGTTTTATTTGATACAGGATCTAATTCAAATCTATGAGAAGGTTCATCGTCATAGTAGTTTTGATAAAGTTCCAAAACTACTTTTTCGGCATTTCTGGAAAAAATACCAAAATTTACACCTGTATCATCTGGTGTAGCACCAAGTTTTGGATATCCCTTTTTTGTTTTTAAAATAATACTTGAATCGGGATTGTTATACTGTAGAGGATAATCTGCCATATTATTCGTATACAATCTCGTAAGTAAATTCTGGTACTACTTTTTTCAACATTGCAGAGACTGCGCAGTATCTGTTCTGAGAAAGATTTACTGCTTTTTCTACTTTTTCTTTTGGAGGTTCTCCGTTGAATTTGAATATGTATTTTAAATGAATTTTGGTATATACTTTTGGATGTTCAGATGCGTTTTCATAATCTGCTTCTAACTTGAAAGATTCCATTTGGTCAATAACTCTCATTTTTCTTAATAATGAAACTACATCCATTCCAGTACATCCCATAAGAGAGTATAAAATTAATTCTTTAGGTCTTGCTCCTGCATCTTTTCCACCTACATTTTCAGAAGCATCAAGGATTAAATCATGACCTGATGTCGTTTTTGAATAAAATAACATACCATTGTAAAAATTCATTTCAGCTTTTGCCACAAAAATCACTCCTTTCAAACTACCATTTTTCCAAACATTATTAGAACACCAAGTAATATTAAAAAGGTTCCACCAATAATTCTTAATGTGAGCTCCCATCTAGGTGCTTTAAAACTTGCAGTCATTAATTTTGATATAGATGATCCAATAGTCAAAAAAGGTATTGATATACCAAGAGAATATACAAAAAGAAGGACAGCACCTTTTAGCGAATTTGCACTTGCAGCGATTGCTAATATTGACCCTAATATTGGACTACTACATGGGATCCAAATAATGCCAATAACTCCTCCAAGTAAAAAACCAGTAATAAAACTGCCGCCTTTGAATTTCCACACATTTACTTTCCTTGGTTTTAGTAGTTCTTTTTGAAAAATATATAATGTCCCCATCAATATGATTATAGAACCAAATACATAATTAATTATACTACCATACTTTGCAAAGAAAAAACCAAAAATTGATGAAAAAACACCGATAACTGTGAAGAATATGGAAAAACCAGATAAAAAGCCTAAAAGTTTAAGAAGTTTATTTTTAGCAGTAAAAAGTATTCCCAAAAATGCAGGAATTAATGGTAAAATACATGGACTAAAAAAAGATAGTATACCATGACCTAGAGCTACCCAAACACTTATATCTTTATAGAACATATTACTCCTCCAATATAAGTACTCTTAAGGCGCCATTTTTACTTAATTTTTTAGCAATATCTTTGGATTTAGTTAAGTAGACGTTATAGGGATTTATATCTTTATTTAAGCTATCTAAAAATATTGAGTTTTTATCGTTCTCTTTTACAAAATCAAAGTCATCTTTTGAAACAGAAATTATTTTTTTATTCCCTAAATAGAAATCATCTTTTTTTGAGTATACCTTAAAAGTTTCTTTGTAATCTTCGTATAAAAATCTTAGGATATACATAAGTGCTTTTTTAAAGTCGTTTAATGGCATATAACCAGGTATTGAGGTAATCGCCTTATCTTGATGCCAAAATACAAATGTTGGAGTTCCCCTAATACCAAACGCCGAAAAAAGTTCGTTGTTTGTAAACTCTTTGTCTAAAAACACTGTTTTTTTATTGTTTGGATTTATTTTTACAAATATATATGCAGCTTTCAAAATTTCTTGAAATTCTTTTGATGATAGTACTTCATTTTCAAACTTTTTGCAGTAAATGCACGAAGGAGAGGAGAAATATATTAAAAGGGGTTTGTCTTCTATGTTTGAAATTTTGTGTGCAATACCAAGGTCATAGAAAGTATAATCATATGAAAATACAAAAACTGATGTAAGTACCAACAAAGATAGTAACATATTTTTCATGGATTTACCTTCTTTCTTACTTTAAATTTCCTCATTCCAAATTTTTTAAAAAAGCTTATAACGGGACATCTCATTTTCAATTTTTCAAAAAATTTCATACTATCACTCCTAAAAAACTAAGGGCAGGTGTAACCCTGCCTTAGTTTATATTTAATAACCTGTCTATTTTAGCTTTGTCGAATCCTACAATAACTTGATTTCCAATCTCAATTACAGGCACACCAAGTTGTTTGCTTTTTTTGTACATTCTTTCAGCGGCTTTTTGATCTTTTGAAACATCGTATTCTTTAAATTTTAATCCAAGTTGCTTAAAATATTGTTTTGCCTTTTTACAATATGGGCAAGTTGGAGTGGTGTAAACAATAATTTTAACGTGTTGCATTACCCCACCTCCTTAGAAGTATTTTTTTGCAGCATGTTCAACGGCAATTGCCCCATCTGCGGCAGCTGTTACAATTTGTCTGAGATTTTTCTTTCTTACATCTCCGACTGCATAGATTCCTGGGATGTTTGTTTCCATATTCTCGTTGGTAATTATATACCCATAGTCGTCAGTTTGGACTATGTCTTTGATTAAATCACTATTCGGTTTAAGTCCAACATAGATGAATACTCCTTCAGCTTTAATAACTTTTTCTTCTTTTGTTTCGTTGTTTACTATAACAACCTCTTCAACTTTATTAGTTCCTCTGATTTCTTTTACTAGAGAGTTGAGGATTACTTTTACGTTCTTGTTTTGCATAAGCCTATCTTGAAGTACTTTTGCGGCAGTAAGATAAGGCAAATTTTGTACCATAGTAATGCTATTTACCATTTTTGCAAGAAAATGTGCTTCATCACATGCACTATCTCCACCACCAACTACAACAACGTCTTTTCCAGAGAATAAATAACCATCACATGCTGCACAGTAAGTAACACCTCTACCTCTAAATTTTTCTTCTCCGGGAACACCTAATTTTCTTGGAACAGCACCTGTTGCGAAAATAATAACCTTTCCTTTAATTTTCTTACTGTTATCAAGTTCGACGTATTTGTGCTCGTTATCGTATGAAATCTTTACTACTTGTGCTGTAACAATTTCCGCTCCAAAAGCTTTTGCATGCGCTGCAAATTTTTCTCCAAGTTCGCCACCTTCAATTTTAATAAACCCTGGCCAGTTTTCTACAATATGAGTTTGTGTTACAGCACCACCTTCTAATGCTTTTTCAAGAACAACGGCGGATAACCCCGCACGTCCAGCATAAATTGCTGCGGTAAGACCTGCTGGTCCTGCTCCGACAATAATAACATCGTAATATTCCTTTGGCCCGGAGGATATATTTCCCAAGTCAAGGTGAATCATATTTTCACCTCCTTATCTAATAGCTTTTAATACTTCTTCAAGGTATTGCGGCTCAGGATATGCTCCTATAAAGAATGTATTTGGATTTCTGTTGATTACTATATGAGGAACTGATGATACACCAAATTGATTACTCAATTCAAAAAATTCATTTGCTTCAATCATTTCGGCTTTTATAAGTGGATTTACTAATGCAAAGTTATGAGCTGTTAACACTGCACGTGGACAGTATGGACATGTAGGAGTTACAAAAACACTAATTGTAACGGGCTTGTCAATTGATTTGAGTTTTTCAATTGTTTCTGCTGAAAGCTCTGGTGTAGCACCTTTTCCAAAAGTTACAATGTCTTGTACAAGTGTGCCGAATTCGTGACCAGATGGTATGCCATAAAATCTTACACCTTTATCTTCACCATCTTCAAGTGTTAGGATAAGTGCAGGGGTCATTTCGACACCAAATTTTTCTGCTAAATCTTTGTTTTCAATTACGTTATATTTCTCCACAACTATCTTATCGGAAAGATTACTTGCTTCATCTAAAATTTGCTCTTCAAGTTCGCAATATTCACAATTTTCCTTTGAATCGCCAAAGTAAATGAGTTTTACAGTGTTTTTAAGTTCTTTTGAAAATAAATCTTCAAGGTATTTCTTGTCTTCGTTTGATAAAAGTGCCATAATATTACACCTCCAAAAAAATTAATTAATTTCTCCCAGGTTTGGGTCCCTTTTATTATACACCAATTTATGTAAATTAGTCTAAACTTAATGTTACAATTTCGGATATAATTTGTCGGGTTTAAATGTTGTTGAAATTTTTATAATTTATGGTAATATATTGATGATTGGAGGCGTGCACCGAATTGGCTAAGGGGCCGGTCTCGAAAACCGGTGGGCATTTTTGCCCTTGTGGGTTCGAGTCCCACCGCCTCCGCCAAATGGCAGGGTTATCCCTGCCATTTTTTGTAGTATAATTAAGATGAGAATAGATAAGAGGGGGAGAATAATGGAAAAACTTTTAAAGAGCCAAGAAATTTTTAAAGGAGTATTATTACACGTGAAAAAGGATGAGGTACTTCTTGAAAATGGTAGAAAAAGCACAAGAGAGTATGTGTTACATCCTGGGGCAGTTGCAGTTGTTCCAATTTTGGACGATAATAAAGTTGTGATGGTGAAGCAGTATAGATATCCAATTGGTAGAGAGTTACTTGAAATACCTGCGGGAAAGTTTGATTTTAAAGGGGAAGATCCACTTGAATGTGCCAAAAGAGAACTAAAAGAAGAGACGGGTTTCCAGGCAAAAGATTATACGTATTTGGGATATATACATACTACCCCGGGTTTTTCAAATGAAGTGATTTACATATATCTTGCTAGGAATTTAGTGAAGGGAGATGCCGAACCAGATGAAGATGAGATAATCAAGATAGAAGTCAAGGATATCGAAGAAGTTTTGGAGAAATGTATAAGTGGTGATATTACAGATTCAAAGACTATAATAGGTATTTTTAAAACGTATTTTTTCTTAAGGAGTGGAAAAGAATGATAAAGTTAGTGGTAAATGGGAAGGTTGAAAAATTCGAATCTTCGAAATATGCGAATTTTGGAGAGCTTTTGGACAAAGTTTCTATGAATTTAAAAGGAATGGTTTTAAGTGAAGTAAAGATTAATAAAAAATTGGTTCCGATTAGTAGAATTGATGAATTAAGAAATGCTATTTTAGATGATGAACTTGAAATTGAAATGAATTTTGTACCGCTACAAGAATTTTTTATAACAACCCTATCAGATGTTATTGAATATATCGATAATATCACAAACCTTCTTGGTAAAGTTTCAGATAATATATTGTTAGGGGATAATGAAGGATTTAGCAATATTGTGGATCTTGCAGAGGGTATTTCTTCTATGGAGAATTTGAGGGTAAATTCCATGAAAATGACGGGTTTTTCACCTTCTGATTTTCAATTAAAAGTAGATGGTAATGAAGTCGCAGATATATTGAGAAATTTTGTGGAAGCCCTTGAAAGTAAAGATTTACTAGAACTTTCGGATCTATTGAAGGAAAAGATACCTGTTGTTTTAGATTACTATAAAAGTTATTTTCAAAATATTTTAAAAACCTTGAAACAAAATAATTAGGGAAGGTGAAATGATGGATTATACAGAACAAATGGTGAGAACTGCTAGTCCAGCAAAGTTGATAGAAATGTTATACCAAAGGGCTGTAGAGTTGTTAGATTTATCTATCGAGGGTATTAATAAAAAAGATTTTCTAAGTGCGAACGAATACATAAAGAAGTGTCAGGATATTATTACCGAACTTAATTTGTCGCTAGACATGAAGCAAGGAGGAGAAATTGCCAAAAATTTGAGGGCATTATATAATTACATGTTTAAAGCATTAGTGGAAGCAAATATTAAGAAGGATATAGAAAAAATAACAGAAGTTAGGAATTATCTTTTTGAGCTTTTAGAAACGTGGAAAGAAGCCATGAAAAACGTAGGAAATACGGCAAATAAATTACCTGATCCCAATAGACCAAGACTTAATGTGAGTCTTTGAGGGTGTGAAAGATATGAAATTTGTTTCGAATATTTTCTTTGTTTTAAGCATTGGTTTATTTATAATTTCTGCCGTGTTTTTTGAGATTTCATTGAGATATATGAGAAGGCAAAATGAAAAAAAGAAAAAAGAAAGTGCAAATTTAGGAATAAAGTTTTTAGTATTTGGAGGTATAGTTTTTGTGATTTCAGGTATTTTTGCTTTTTTTGCCTAAAAAAACCCCCAATCTGGGGGTTTTTACATTAAATGTACAATTATTCCGCTTTTTAATTTTGGCTCAAACCATGTAGATTTTGGAGGCATTGTTTTTTCTTCGTCAGCAACTCTTAAAAGATCTTCGATATCCGTTGGGTATAATGCAAATGCCACTTTATATTCTCCGTTGTTTACCAGCCTTTCAAGTTCTTCAATTCCTTTAATTCCACCAACGAAGTTAATTCTTTTGTCTGTTCTTGGGTTTTCAATGCCTAATATAGGTTTTAATAGATTTTCTTGTAATATCGAAACATCTAGTGAGGAAACCACGTCATTTTCGTTGTATGTTCCCTTTTTAGCTGTTAATCGATACCATTTTTCATCAAGGTACATGCCAAATTCGTGTTTTTTAGATGGTTTAAATTTTTCTGTTTCTTCAATGTTGAAATTTTCACTTATTTTTTTCAGGAATTCTTCTTTTGAATGTCCATTGAGATCTTTTACAACTCTATTGTAGTCCAATATATGAAGTTGTGTGTGAGGAAATAGTACTGCAAGAAAATAGTTGTATTCTTCTTCACCTGTATGATTTGGATTTTCTTTTGCTAGTTCTTCGGCTGCTCTTGCAGCAGCAGCAGCTCTATGGTGTCCATCTGCAATGTAGAATGCGTCTATCTTTTTGAATGCTTCAACAATTTCGTTGATTTCATTTTCATTTTTAACTATCCAAAGTATATGGTGTATACCGGATTCATCTGTATAATCATATTCCGGTTCTTTTGATGTGTGCTTTATTATTAAATTGTCGACTTCTGGGATGGAACGGTACATTAGAAAAACAGGACCAGTATGTGCTTTCATTAATTTTACATGTCTTGCTCTTTCGTCTTCTTTATCTTTTCTTGTAAGTTCATGTTTTTTGATTTTTCCATCTTTGTACTCTTTGGTTGAGAAAGTTGCGTAAATTCCCGTTTGTGAGTATCCCTTCCATTCTTCTCTATACACGTAAATAGCTGGTTTATCTTCCAATATCATTATCCCATCTTTTTGGAATTGTTCCAATACCTCTTTGCCTTTTAGAATGACTTCATCTGAATGTGTATCAACCTCACCATCAAAATTAATTTCTGGCCTTGTTATTTTATAGAATGTATATGGATTTTTTTGTGCTTCTTTTCTTGCTTCTTCGGTTGTTACTACATCATATGGTTTTGCAGCTACTTTTTCAATCATGTCTCTTCTTGGTCTTAAACCTCTGAAAGGTCTTACTATCATCTTTTCCCCCTCCTTTTTTTATTTTCAGAAAGATTTTAGCATACGAGTTATACATTTGCAATTTTGGTTAGGAATAAAATTTTAAAATAATCAAGTGCTAGCTTATTTTTTCTAAATTATACAGTTTTATGTATAATAAAAGTCCTAGTTCTTTTGAACTAGGACTAAATTTTTCCTTCTTCAACTAAATAGCAAGAAACATAATGTTCATTTCCCAAGTTTTTTAATGGTGGATGTGGATTGTCTTTACAAAGATTAGTTCTAAATGGGCATCTATTGTAAAATCTACACCTTTGAGGAGGATTTATTGGTTTACTTACAGAACCGATTATATTTGGTTCTTCTTTTTTATAGTCTGGGTCTGGAACTGGAACCGCGGAAAGCAATGCTTTTGTGTATGGGTGTAATGGATTGAACAATATTTCTTCTGCATCTGCATACTCAACGATTTTTCCCAAATACATTACTGCTATTTTATCACACATGTATCTAGCAACTGCGAAATCGTGCGTGATATACAAATAGCTCATATTATATTTTTCTTGTAAATCCATTAGAAGGTTCATAACACCTGTTCTAACTGAGACATCTAACATTGAAGTTGGTTCATCTGCCACTATAAAACTAGGTTCTAGTACAAGTGCCCTTGCTATTGCAACCCTTTGTCTTTGTCCACCAGAAAGTTCGTGTGGATATCTCCACAAGAAACTAGATGGAGGAGTAAGACCTACGTCTTGTAATAATTTTTCAACTTTTTCTTCTCTGTCTTTCAATGTTCCTATGTTGTGTATGTTTAGTGGTTCTGCAATAATATCAAATATTGTCATTCTTGGATTCAAAGATTCATATGGATCTTGAAATATCATTTGTACTTTTTTGTGATATTCCAGATGTGAAGAAAATTGATGTATTTCTTTACCTTCAATGTAAACTTTTCCATCGGTTGGTTTTTCAAGCCCTACAATGACCTTTCCCGTTGTGGTTTTTCCGCATCCAGATTCACCAACAAGTCCCAATGACTTACCACGTTTTATTTCAAATGAAACATCATCGACTGCGTGAACAAAATGATGTACTTTTGAAAATAACCCCCTATCTGCCGGAAAAAATTTTTTTAACCTTTCAACTTTTAATATAGTATCGACTTTATTAGAGCTTAGTTTTTGCATTTTTTCTCACCTCTTCATTTAAAGGATACCAACATGCTACAAAGTGCCCATTTTCAATTTCCTTGTATTCAGGTTCTTCATTTTTACATTTTTCAGTTGCCCACGGACATCTTGGAGCAAACCTACAACCTTTTGGTGGTTTTAGAAGGTTAGGTGGTTCACCTGGAATTGTTAAAAGTTTTTTCTTTTCACCTACAGTACTTGGAAATGCGTTCATTAGCAAAAATGTATAAGGATGCATTGGATTTTTGAATATATCATGGGAGCTTCCAAGTTCAACAAATTTTCCCGCGTACATAACCGCAATTTTGTCACTTACTTCGGCTATAACTGCTATGTCATGGGAAATGTAAATCATAGCCATGTTTAATTGTTTTTGAATTTTTTTCATTTCTTTTAGTATCTTATCTTGAACAATTACGTCAAGAGCCGTTGTTGGTTCGTCGGCTATTATAACTTTTGGGTCACAAGATAAAGCTAGTGCTATAACTGCTCTTTGCTTCATTCCACCACTGTATTGATGAGGATATTGTTCCATTCTTTTTGGATCAAGGCCTACGAGTTCAAATAACTTTGCTACTTTATTTTTTGCGTCATCAATACTCATTTCCGGATAGTGTGTTAAAATAGCCTCTACGATTTGATCACCAACCTTGTATACGGGATTTAAGGAATTCATAGCTGCTTGAAAAATCATTGCAAGACCTTTCCATCTGTATTTCCTCATTTTATCTTCTGGAAGCGAAACAAGATCAACCATCTTTCCATTGTCGTTAAAAAGCACTTGACCTTTCTTGAATTCGCCATTTTCTGGTAATAGTCTTAGCATTGTCATTGAAACAGATGTTTTTCCGCATCCGGATTCTCCTACTATTCCTAGACTTTCGCCACTATTAAGGGTAAAATTTATACCATCGACGGCTTTAACGTACCCCATTTTGGTTTTGTAATGCATTTTTAAGTTTTTTACTTCAAGTAACGCCACTTTAAATCACCTCTTTCTAAGTCTTGGGTTTACAATTTCTTCAAGTCCTCTTCCAAGGAAGTAGAAGCCAGAACAGAATATAGTTATTATTAACCCTGCTGGGACCCATAGCCACCAGTATGATCCTATATTTCCAGATGAAAGATATCCTGACGTCCACGCAGTGTTTATCATTATACCCCAACTTATTCTTATTCTTAAAAGTCCAAAAAAGCTTAAAGAGGCTTCTGAAAATACCGCACCTGTTACATTAAACATCATATAAAGGAATGAAAGAGGCATTACATTGGGAATTATGTGGTTGAATATAATATATCTATTACTTGCACCTGCAACTTTTGCAGCTTCAATGTATGGTTTTACCTTTATTGTTAGTGCTTGTGCTTTAATTACAAGTGTTATCCCACCAAAACCGCCTAGTAAACCAAGTATCAATGCAAGCCAAAATAGGTTTAATTTGAAAAATCCTGATAAAACAATCAAGAAAGCAATACCTGGGAATAGTAACATTAAATCGGCAAGTCTCATAAAGAAAGTATCTATAAATCCACCATAATATGCTGCAGTAGTACCAATAATAGTACCAATTGTTACGGTTATAATTGCAGCTAAAAAACCAAGCATAAATTCACTTGGGGTGCTTCTCCAAAGTTGCATAAAGATATCTCTACCACCTGGATCAGTTCCCAAAATATGCCACCTGTTTGGAGGTAATGGATGTTGAATTCCAAGCTTGGATTCAAGGGCAAGTTTGTTGTAGATTGATACTATAAGTTTTTCTGCATCTTTTTTTGATAATTTGATCGGTTTGTTTAAGTGTTCAACGGCTTTTGAAAGATCAGTTTGAGTGTTTAATACATCACTATATTTTTTTACCCAATAACTTTTGTCGTTTAATTTGGATATATATTTTTCTAAAAGAGATTTAAGTAAGTATTTTGATATTACATAGTAATCATTGAATTTATTTAAAAAGTTTATTTCTTCCGTTAGTTGTGGAGTTTTTTCTAATTTTTCAACTATATCCAATCTTTGATAATTAATATCTCCTGCGCTTTTAATGTTATTTATTATAAGATCAAAGTGTTTTGTACCTTTGGTAGCGTATGACAAAAGATTTGTCATAGGAGAGTCAAGTTCTGGAATCAGCTTGGTGTAATCAAGTGAAAGGTAAATTTCGGGTATATTTATTTTGTCAATTGGTTCATTATAAATATTTGATATTATTGTGAGCATGAAAGCTCTTGAGTTTGCAACAATTTTGTAAAGTTCTTCTTGTTTTTTTCTAAAACTTTTTTGGATTTCCGGATATTTTTCTAAGTTATTTTCAAGTTTTGCTTTAGTTTCCGGAGAAAGGTCAAAAGAAATAATGGCAAGGTTAATACCAGAAAGGTTATCTAAAATTATTTGTGGATGATTTAAATCAAATGTTAGATCAAGTTTTTCAAAAATTTTCTTAAGTTCTGAGAAATATTGATTAATTCTATCTAAGTTTGAATTTTTGTTTTCCGGATTTTCTAAGTTAGGTATTTTTTCTTCAGCCAATTTTAGTAAGTTTTTGTAATGTGAATTTTCCAATTTTGATATTATGTTTTTGTCCTTTTTTATTTTTGCGTATGTTAATATGTCCACTAACGTATTGAAAATGGTTGATTTTGCTAAATCAAATGTAGGAATCTTATTTGTTCTGATGATATTTTCAAGGTCATTTTGGCTGTTAACAGAAATTTGTATCTCTATGTCACCATTTTTTACAAGCTCGTTAACTGCGGAGAAGATTTTGTTCTTGGCTTCTGATTTTTCAAATTCAGAATATGTGTTTTTCAACATTTCGTTAAATTTATTCCTTTCATTTTTTCCTTTTATTATTTTTATCCATAAACCTATTGTGGAAACTTCACGACTGTTTTTGTATTCTGAAAGTGCAATTGCTAATGTTTTTGTATCTGCTTTTTTCAATAATTTTTTAAATGAAATTAGTGAAAACTTTTTCCTATTACCAATTTCAATAATGTTTGACAATGGTTTAATTGAAATAAGATTATGCTCTAAAAGTTGAGAAACTTGGGTTTGAAATCTCATTCTTTCTTTTATTGGAAAATAGCTGTCAACGATGGTATCTAAAATATGTCGAAAGGCTTGAGCATAATCAAGGTTTACAAATTGTCTTTGTGCGGCGTCTATTTTTTGTTCTATTTGTTTTTTGAAATCTTCTCCTTGATCTAAAAATGAATACGTGAAGATTCTTGCAGGTGGAATTTCTATGCCTTTAATTACATTTTGTGGAGACATGTATTTTGATATGTATGAAATATCTTGTACCCTTGGATCCGTACCAGTAACAGGATTATAGATACTGTGATCTACAAATTGCCAAGCGATAGGATATGTTAGTGCAAAAATTCCGAAAATTATAATTATTGATAAACCAAAGATTCCCATTTTATTTTCTTTAAATAAATTCCAGTTCTTTTTAAAATTTCTCAAAAATAGCTTAAATTTAATTTTTGTAATGGATTCATTTGCCATCTATTTTCACCCCTCAATATCTAATTCTAGGATCAAGTATTGCATATAGGATATCTGCAACCAAATGAGCTATAAGTATAAAAACACCGGTAAACGTTAAACATCCCATTGCAAGAGGTGTATCTTGGACAAGTGTGGCGTTTAAAAGAGTAAGTCCCATACCTTTCCAAGAAAACATTGTTTCGGTAATAACACCGCCACTAACTGTAGTTGCAAGTGAAAGTACAAAACTTGTAACTAAAGGTAGAAGAGCTGTTCTTGCTGCATGTTTATCTCTTACCACTTTGTCTGGAAGACCTTTAGCTTTAGCAGTTGTAATGTAATCTTCTTTTATTATTTCGAGCATGGTATCTCTCATTACTAACATACTACCTGCAAATCCCAACATTGTGAGGGATAAAACTGGTAATATTACATGGTAAATTATATCCAATGCGTAGTATCCGTATCCATTAAACAACCAGTATAATATAATAATTGAGATCCCAGAAAAGGTTATACTAAGCATAGATACTGTCTTAGATTTTTTAGTTTTCATAAATGTGGCAACAATTAGTCCAACTGTCCAGAAAACAACCATTAAAAATGCACTTAAAAGTAATCTAATAAACACATCCTGTGTTGAAAAACTTACATTTAACCACTTCGATGGTTCTATAAACCCACTAATTGGGAAGATTTTCAGAACAACACCAAAAAGCCAAATCATAATGAGCATAAAGAAAGGCGTAAATATTGTCCAAAAAATAATTCCAACAAAAGTTGCCACTTTATCTGAAATGCCACCGCGTTTCCAAGCTATTCTTTTTCCAAGATTGTATCCTAAGATATATGATGAAAGGGTTGTCATTAAAAATAGAAATACTGTTCGAGGGAGCCTTTCGGCAATGATTTCTTCAACAGGTTTTGGATATTCGGAAAATGATATGCCAAGTTCTAAGTTAAAGAAATTTCGCATATGCTTTGCGTATTTTACGTACCACGGGTCACCAACACCAAATAATTTTTTTATTTTTTCCATCATCTCAGGTTGTTTCATGATTTTTGGATCAAGAAATTTAGAAGTATAATCACCTGGCATTGCAAGGAATATGAAAAATACAACGGTTATATATATTATTAACAAGATTAACATCTGATATATTCTGTTTCTTATAAACTTAAAGAGGCCGGGTAATGGTAGTGAAAATAAGTACAAAACAATAGAAAGCAAATAATTAAATCTTGGACTAAATATAAAGAAGTATTTAAATCCAAAAAACGCTGAAAAATAAAGTAAAAGTGAAATAATCAAAAATATATAATGATGAATTTTTTTTGTATTAAATGCTGTTGTAATTATTGCGAACAGTGGTAATATTACTCCAAAAGAAGTGTATGGATGGATAAATAACAATACAAAAAATACTAATACTATTATTAACTGCATCCAAAGTTTTGTATTCATTTTCACCTCTCCTTTTTGTAGAATTCCCCCTCGAAAAACGAGGGGGGAAGGTTTATTTTACTTTCATTACGTTTTCTGGGAATCCATTGTAGTTTTGAATACCATCAAGTGTATCTGTATATGGAAATTGTATGGTATCTCTATATGCTTCGTAAATTGGTGTTGTAAAGAGTATTATATATGGAAGATCATCTGCAAGTAATTGTTGAGCTTCTTTTATGGCAGCAACAGCTTCGTCAAAATTATCAGCCATTTCAAATTCTTCAACTAAGGCATCAAATTCTGGATTGTTGTATCCTGGGGTGTTAAAACCTTCTGGAGCCATTTGGTCAGATGACCAGAAACTCTTAAAGTATGTTGGAACTCTTCCGATACCCCAACCAAGCATGTACATATCAAAATCAACTTCGTCAAATGCCCTTGTTACAATTTCATTAAAATCGGTGAGTTTCACATCGACGGGTATTCCGAGGTCTTTAGCCCATTGTTCAATGTAAATTGCCGTTGTTGCTCTCATTGGGTCATATTCTCCGGATGGGGAAAGTAATTCAAGATCTGGAACGTATTTTCCATCGGGACCTTTGAGCCCTTTTCCGCGTTTGCTTATAGGATTTGCTGGGTTATTCGGGTTAATTACAGGTTCTTGATCCCAACTAAATCCGGCTTTTTTGAGGAGTTCAACTGCTAGTTGGTATCTTTCGGCTCTTGAGAGCCCTTCTCCTATAGTCTTAACATCAGGATTAAACCAGAACGTATTTGCGGGTGGAACGGGAGTTGCAAGAGGAATTGCTTTTCCCTGAAGGACTCTGTTACAAATATAATCTCTATCTATCAACGCGGCAATTGCTTGCCTGAATTCTTTTATGTTAAATGGGAATTTTCTCATATTAAACGCAAGGTATCTGAAACCAAGTGATGGATTTACCGTTAATTTTATACCAGGTACGCCTTTCAGAGATTCAAATTCACCAGAGGTCAGACCATTTGGATTAAGAACGAAATCCACGTCACCTTTTTGAAGTGCTTGGAGCGCGACAGATTTGTTTCCGTATATTCTGTATATAATTTTATCAATGTATGGACCGTTGGCTACTTCGAGCTTTATGTTTCCATCCGGTTTTGGATTGTTGCTTGTCCATTTATAACCGCTGTTTGGATTTTCAACAACGAAACCTCCATTCTCAAAGTATATGGATTTTTCGCCTTTTGCCCAATAGAAATTATCTTCTACTTCCTTTTTAACTTCTACAAATGCACCTTTTTCGATTTTTCCAAGATTTAATGCTGTAATTCCTGGATCGACTACTTCTTGGCTTAATAACCAGTTAACTGGATTTTCTTGTTTTTTTGCCTTTTCCACATATGTTTCCCAGAAGTTTTTGCATACTATTGCAGTCATAAGGGTGTCATAGTAAATAGTCATAGTTTTTTTCTCTTCAAAATAGAACTTAACTGTCCAAGGATCAATTTTTTCAACTTTTTTTGGTTCATATGCTCCCGTCCAATTACCACCTGGGATTTGGAGTTCTTGGATGGTATTAAAGGTGAATACCACATCATCTGCGGTAAATGGTGAACCATCGCTCCACCTTAAGTCTTTTCTGATTTTTACAGTAACTGTATACATTCCGTCTTCTTCAACTATTTTTGGAATTTCAGCAGCAGCCGCTGGTATTAACATTCCATCTTTATTCATAGATAAGAGTGAAGGATATTTCCAAAGTTGTACATAAAAGTTCCAAGAAGATGAACCTGAACCAAGTAAATTCCAAATATTTGTTGTTGTGATATCTTCGAGTAAAGCATAGTTAACCACTGTTTCAGCAAATAGAAAAATACTAAATAAAATAGTTAGAAATACTAACAAACGTTTCATATAAAGACCCCCTCCTTTTAAGAAATGTAATGTTGGCAAAGTTTTGGTAACCGACATGATATATTATACATAAATTGAAACAAAAAAGTCAAATAAAATAGATAGAAATATTGATAGAATATGTTTATATTAGAGGTAGAGGTGATAGTGTGTTGTACATTGAATCTGGGAAGTTTAAAGGAACAAAAATTGAAACAGTTCCAAATGTGAAAACTAGGTATACACCAAGTATAGTAAGGTTGGCTCTCGTAAATATGTTGGATTTGGAAGGAAAAGATGTACTGGATTTATGTGCGGGAAGTGGTGTTGTGGGAATTGAATTTTTAAGTAATGGTGCAGGTTTAGTAACTTTTGTTGATGTTTCTGCAAAGTCCGTCAAGACTATTAATAAGAATATAAATAAAATTAATTTGAAAGAAAAGATTAAAATCGTAAAAAAAGATGCAAGGGTTTTTTTAAGAACATCAAAAGATAAATACGATATAGTGTTTATGGATCCACCTTTTGGTCTTGGGATAGTTAATGAATTATTACAATATACGCACAAAGTTTTAAAAATAAATGGAATTTTAGTTGTTGAACATTCTAAGAGAGA
The DNA here is from genome assembly GCF_001682135.1 of Thermosipho sp. 1070. Taxonomy (NCBI): domain Bacteria; kingdom Thermotogati; phylum Thermotogota; class Thermotogae; order Thermotogales; family Fervidobacteriaceae; genus Thermosipho; species Thermosipho sp. 1070. The sequence goes on from NZ_CP007121.1 coordinate 1,249,393, forward strand.
AAAAATAATACCTCCAGACGGTTTGGAGGTATTAAAAATAAAACGGTATGGAGATGTTGTTATAGATATGTATAAGTTAAAAAATATACTTTAAGTATTTTTTCATTGAAACACTTAATAGGATAGTTCCAATTAACATTATAGTTGAAATTGCGTTTATTGTTGGTGATATTCCAAATCGTATCATGGAATATATTTTTAAAGGAAGTGTTGTTGAACCGGGGCCAGCTACAAAAAATGTAATTACAAAATCATCAATTGAAAGCGTAAGTGACATGAAAAATGCGGCCAATATGCCTGGAAAACTCGCAGGAATTATGATTTTTGTCAATGTTTCAAATTTTGTTGCCCCAAGGTCATATGCTGCATCTATTATACTTTTATCAAAATCTTGTAACCTGGAAAATACTATCATCATTGCATAGGGAAGGGAAAAGGTGGTATGTGCTACAAAGATTGTAAATAAACTTAATCTTATGTTTATCATGACAAAAAATATTAAAAGAGAAACTCCAATAATAATATCGGGTATTATTAATGGTAAATATGAAAGTATCCAAATGTACTTCTTTGATTTAAATTTCTCCCAATACAATCCTATTGCCGCTAGTGTCCCAAAAGAGGTTGCAACAAAACTTGATAATAGTGCTACAAAGATTGAGTTGAAGAAGGCATGCCAAATATCGAATGCATTAAAAAATAGTTCTTTATACCAGTGAAAACTAAATCCTACCCATACAGGTGATTTTGAGTTATTAAAAGAGAAGACCACTACAATAAAAATTGGTATGTAGAAAAATATTAAAACGAGAATTGTTAATATTTTTGATAATTTTCCTGGTGTCATCTTTTTTCACCTTTTTCTGCTTGTTTTACAAATAAAAGTACACCAATGAGTGTGAAAATGGTTAATATTGCAGAAATGGCAGATGCAGCTGGCCAGTTTTTTGCAACGGTTAATTGTCTTACTATTTCATTTCCAATCATTTTGGAATTTTTTCCGCCAATGAGGTCTGGAATCGCGTATGAACCTAGTGCGGGTATAAATACAAAAATTGTAGATGTGACGATTCCAGACTTTATATTTGGTATTAATACTTTAAAAAAAGCTTTGACTTTGTTTGAACCAAGGTCAAGAGCAGCTTCTATCATTGACTTATCAATTCTATCAATGGATGCAAAAAGGGGAATTATTGCGTAAGGTAAATATGTGTACACTATGACTAAAATTACCGCAAAAGGATTATACAAGAATTGTACATAATGATTTGTGACTTTTGAAATAATTTGGTTTATAATTCCGTTATTTCCAAGAACAAATATCCATGCATAAATCCGTATAAGTGAATTTGTCCAAAACGGTATTACAACTAAAAGAAGCAAGAAATCTTTAAGTTTACTGTTTGCAATAAAATAAGCAGTTGGAAGGGCAAGTAAGACTGTAAATATAGTTGCAATCAATGATATCCAGATACTCCTCCATAGTATTTTCAGATAGCTAACAGAAAATAAAGATTTGTATCCATCTAATGAAAATGAAAAATTAATACCACCGTATAGAGATTTTTGCATAAAACTAAAGCTAAGTACTATTAAAATTGGTATGAGAAAGAAAAAAATTAGCCAGAAACTATATCCAAATGTGTACTTCATCTATTCCACCTCAACAATAAAGCTATCGTTTGGATCCCAACTTACAAATACTTCATCTTTCCAGGTTAATATCGTTTCATCCAATAGATAATTTATATGTTGTTTGTAAACCTTTAGGATGTAACCATTATCTAGTTTTACAAAATACCTAGTTTGATATCCCATATATATTTCTTCTTCAATTATTCCGTGAAAAACGTTTTTTCCGTTTAAAGATTTTTTAGAAATTTTTATTTTTTCAGGTCTTAGGGTAATTAAGATATTATCATTTGATGATACATCCTTATCTTTATAGCATATAAATTCACCGATTCCAGGTGTAGTAACTTTGATAAACTCTTCATTTATTTCTATAACTTTACTTTTCATAAGATTTGTTTCCCCAATAAAAGTTGCAACAAATTTATTAGCAGGACTTTCATAAATTTCATAGGGGGTTCCATATTGTACAACTTTTCCTTCATTCATTACTGCAACATGATCAGATATACTTAACGCTTCTGCTTGGTCATGAGTTACGTATATAAATGTTATACCCACTTGATCGTGCAAATTGTCCAATTCTATTAAGAGTTCTTGTCTTAATTTTGCATCGAGAGCACTTACTGGTTCGTCTAGTAAAAGTACTTTTGGTTCGTTTGCGAGTGCTCTTGCAATGGCAACCCTTTGTTTTTGCCCACCTGAGAGTTGATGAGGTTTTTTCATAGCATGTTCTTCAAGTTTTACAAGATTCAATAGTTTTTCAACCTTTTCTTTTATTTCAGTTTCTGAAAATTTTTTTAATCGCATAGAGAAAGCAATGTTTTCAAATACGGTTAGATGAGGAAATAGAGCATAATTTTGAAAGATAGTGTTTACCGGTCTTTTATTTGGGGGGATGTTTAACACTGAGGTGTTATCAAAAAGGATATCCCCTGTGTCTGTATCTTCAAGTCCAGCTATAATTCTTAAAAGGGTTGTTTTGCCGCATCCTGAAGGACCAAGAAGGGAGAAAAATTCTCCCTTTTTGATTTCTAAATTTATGTCTTTTAAAACTTTAAAGTCATCGAAGGATTTATTTATATTTTTTATAGTGACTGTACTCCCAATCATTTAACTTCTCCTTACATTATTATTTCTTGCCATGCTTTGTTATAAAGTTCTATTGCACTTCCTATATCATTTATAAATTCACAGTTTTTGAGGTCTTCAATTGTGTAGATGGGTTTTTCTTTAATGTATTTTCTTGCTTCTATATTTGGCGAAGGTAATACAAGAAAATCTGCTATTATAGCCGCATTTTTGGGATCTAAAATGTGGTTTATAAATTTGTATGCAAGGTCAACGTTTTTTGCACCTTTAAGGATTACCATGTTATCTATCCAAAGTGTGCCTCCTTCTTCTGGTATAAAGAAGTCAAAGTTATCTTCTTCACCTTCGGGGATTCTTTGGAATATGTCTTCACCATAGCCGTGGACAACCCAGTATTCACCATTTACAATACCATTTGCATAAGAAGATGCGTCAAATTTAACTATGTTTTCCTTCCATTTGAGTATTAATTGTTTAGCTTCTTCAATTTCTTTTGGATTTGTTGTGTTTACAGAGTATCCCAAGTATTTTAAAGCCCCACCAAAAACTTCTCTCATGTCGTCGAGTAATGTCATTCTTCCTTTTAGTTTTTGATCTAAAAATATGTTCCATGAGTGACTATAATCTTTTACGTATTTTTTGTTTACACAAATTCCCGTTGAACCCATCATATATGGTACGCTATATTCGTGATTTTCATCGTAAATAGTTTTTCCCAATATCTCAGGATCAAGATACTTGAAATTTGGAATTTTGTTAAGATCTAATTTTAGAAGCAACCCTTCTTTTTTCATTATTGAAACATGATCGCCAGATGGAAATACAATATCGTATCCACCACCGCCAGCTTTTATTTTTGCATACATTTCTTCATTTGAGGCAAATGAATCGTACACAACTTTGCAGTTATACTTTTCTTCAAAGGATTTGATAACTTCATCAGGTATATATTCTTCCCAATTGTATATATAGAGTACTTTTTTTCTAGGAACTACAAAGAAAGTAACTGCAACAAAAATAGCAATTAGCCCAAGTGTGAACCAGAATTTTTTCATGCACTTCCCCTCCTTTTCCAATAAAAACGGATGGACGTAAAGTCCATCCTCTTATTGAATTTTTTTAGGCATTATAGCTGCTCCAATTCATTTTTTAAGAATGTAGGTAAAGCAAATGCTGCTTTATGAATTTCTTCGTTATAATATTTCAATTCTTCTTGGAAAGATTTAACTTTTTCGGGAGCAAAATCTTTTAATGGATCAAGTCCTTTTGATGCAAATGTATAAGACCACATTCCACTTGGGTATGTTGGCATAAATCCAAGATAAAGTTTGGTTATAGGAAATGTCTTTCTAATTCTTGAATAAGCAAGTCTCATCCATGCACCATCATATAACCAATCTTCTGATTCAGCTGAAAGTGTACCATTTTCGGTTAATGCGTCGTAACATGCCTTGTAAAAATCTTCAGTGAATAAGTGTCCACCTTCACCAGCAGTTGGATCTGTAGAATCTATAATTATTACATCAAATTCGTTTTTGAAATTTCTGACAAATTGAGAACCATCTTCGTAAACAAGTTCTACTCTAGGATCATCAAGTTTTGAAGCTGTTACAGGAAGATATTTTTTTGCGGCTTCAACAACCATTTGGTCAATTTCACACATGACAACTTTTTCTACGCTTTTGTGTTTTAAAACTTCCCTAACACTTCCGCCATCTCCGCCACCGATTACGAGCACTTTTTTTGGATTGGGGTGCATAAACATAGGTACATGAACGAGCATTTCGTGATAGAAAAAGTCGTCTTTTTCAGTGGTCATCGTGATACCATCTAAAGAAAATACCCTTCCAAAAAAATCAGTTTCAAAAATATCAATTCTCTGATATTTACTTTGAGCAGAATATAATGGTTTGTTTATTTTCATAAATATCCCCGTGTTTCCAGGGGTATAGTATTCAAAATACCAAAGATGTCTATTAGGAACAAATCCATATTGGAAATCTTTCATTATTTTCTTTTCTATATTTTCATTCATAGTTTACACCTCCATTTTGTGTGGGGAATTTTCTGGAATACCAATCTCATCATATTTTCCTCTCAAGTGTTCTACAACATGCACTCTTTGAGATTTAAGAGATTTTTTTAAATAAGAAAATGCCTTCCAAGGATCTACATCATCGCCACAGGTAAATAAATCCACAGCTGCATAACCATACTCAGGCCAGGTATGTATGGTTAAATGTGATTCGGAAATAACTACTACTCCACTTACTCCATATGGGAGGAATCTATGGAATGAGGAGTTTACTAATGTAGCACCAGTTTCGTATGCTGCATCTTTCATTGATTTTTCAATAACTTCAACATCATCCAGTATTTCCTTATCACAGTCGTAAAATTCTGCTATAATATGTCTTCCTAAGCTTTTCATGTTAATCCCTCCCTTTCTTTTTTATTCAATATCAATCCAAATGAATTTTACTTTGGATTTATAAGGATTTTTTATTTTATGCCTTCTGTCGGCGCAATAATAAAAACAATCTCCTTCGTTTACTTTATATTTTTTTCCATCTAATATCAATTCCAGCTTTCCACTTATAACAAATCCGAATTCATCTCCCTCATGGGGTTCTTCTTCTTCAGTTTCAGAACCTGGTTCCATCTCAATTAACTTTGGATCAATTGACTTGTCTTCGATATTGTCCATTAAAATAAAACCTTTTATGCCTAATTCATCTAAATACATTGGAACTCTATCGCTTACTTTAAAAACTATCTTTTCTTGTTTTTTGTCTGTTGAGAAAAATGTTTTTAAATCACTTCCTAGGACTCTTAATATTCTTTCTAAAGTGTCTATCGAAGGTGAAACCTGGTCATTTTCAAGCTGAGATATGAAACTTCTAGAAAGATCACATCTATCCGCTAATTCTTCTTGAGTGTACCCCCTAGCCACTCTTAAAGTCCTTATTTTAGAGCCTAATTTCAACTTCCCACCCCGTTGATGTCTATAATACTAAACAAAAAATGTTTATGATACACAACATATTATATAATCTTTTCACTTTCTTTCAAGTTAATTTTGTGTAAAATAAAGGTAACGAAATAAGAGGAAAATGCGTTAAAAATAGCACTTATTAGATTTTTAGGTGTTATAATTACAAAGAAGATGATGAGAGGAGGTTTGATAATGATATTATTTGGAACTGGTGGAATTAGAGGAGTAATGAGAGAAGGAGAATTTGACGAAAAAACAGTTATGGTTGCAAGTAAAGGTGTTTCTAATTATATGAAAGATAATAATTTAAAAAGTGTAGTTATTGCATACGATACTAGAAATAATTCAAAAAAATTTGCAGATTTATCTGCAAGGGTCTTTGCATCAGATGGTCATAAAGTTTTTTTGTTTTCACAGCCGGTTCCTACTCCTGTTTTATCGTTTGCGGTAAGGCAATTAAAATGTGATATGGGGATTGTTATAACTGCAAGTCATAATCCACCTGAATATAATGGATATAAGGTTTATACTTTTGATGGAGTCCAAGCTATACCTAAAATTACAAATGTTTTGGCAGATTATGTGGAAAAAGCATGGAATATGCCTATAGAACTTTCAGAAAATTTTGAATACGTCCAAGATGAATTGCTTGATCAATACATAGAAAAAGTAACCAGTTTAATTTCAACAGATTTAAATGGACTTAAAATAGTGTATACACCGTTACATGGAACTGGTTTAAAACCAGTTATGTCTGTATTAAAAAAATTAGGTGCGCAATTAATACCTGTTTCGGAGCAGTGCACATTTGACGGAAATTTTCCCACTGTAAAATCTCCAAATCCGGAAGATGATGGAGCGTTAACTTTATTGAGAAAGTACATGAAAAAACATAATGTAGATCTTGGAATTGCAACTGATCCAGATTGTGATAGAGTAGGGGTTGTTTATAAAGGAATACGTTTAACAGGCAATCAAGTGGGAGTTCTTATATCTGATTACTTATTAAACTATGCAGATGAAGACAGTATGATAGTTAAAACTATTGTGACTACGGATATGGTGAAACCCATGTGTAAGGAAAATGGAGTAAGGTTATTTGAGACACCAACGGGCTTTAAATATATAGGCTATCTCGCAGAAAATAGTAAATATAAATTTTTATTTGGTTTTGAAGAGAGTTGTGGATATCTTACGGGAGATCTTTCAAGAGATAAAGATGGAGTGATAGGTTCTGCGTTAGTTGCCGTGGTTTCAAAGAAATACGATTTATTGGATAGATTAGAGGAACTTTATCAAAAATATGGATATTACCAAGAAAAGCTTTTAAACTTTAAATTTAAGAGTGTAAATATAGCCAAAGAAATTTATGAAAGAATAAAGAAAATGGATTTGGATATAATAGATTATTCAAAAGGATATGGTAATGTTGAACCTAACGAAACTATTCAAATAATGTTTGAGGAAGGTAAAATTTTTGTACGACCTTCTGGAACTGAACCAAAATTGAAAGCATATGTTATGACCGTATCTGAAGACAAGGAAAAATCCATAGAGAATTTAGAAGTACTTGTAAAAAAGTTTAAAGATATATTAGAAAAAACGAAAGGGTAATTACCCTTTCGTTTATTTTTCCTCTTTTATAGATAATATTACTTGGATAAATGAATCGAAAAGAGGGCATAGTTCTGGGAATTTACCACAAAATAGTTCCATTTCTGCGTTTATTATTTCCAAATCTTCCCTGACAATAGGGCCGGTTATAGTCTTAATTGTTCCGTAATTTTTGATATTTTCAATTGTATTTTTTAGCAAGCTTTCCATTACTTTAAAGAATAATTCTTTTGGTAATTTTGCATCATCGTATATCTTTTCTGCAATATATATCAAAGAATGAGTAAAGTTACTCATTATTACCGCAGAGAGATGATAGTTAATTTTAGCATTTGTTGGTATTATAAAAGATATACCACCTAAGAGGTCCACTATTTTCTTTGCTAAATCTATATTTCCTTCTATCCCAAAAGGTACATTTGTAAATTTTGTATTTTCGTTTATTACTGGACAATTTGGATGGATAGACGCAGGATTCCATTTTTCTGGAAAAATAGTTGAGGGGTAAAATCCACTAAAATGTATTACAGATGTATTAGTAGGTATAAACTTTTCTAGCATATTTTTTGCTTCAGGAAGAAATGTATCGTTGTATCCTACTAAAACTACATCTTCAAACTTAAAGGAATCGCTATATGATACGGGAGTGCCCTTTCCAATTTTTTTTGAGAATATTTTTGCTTTTTCTTTGTCTCTTGATAAAATGTATCCAATTTCAACTTTGTCTTTTAAATTGAAAAGCAGGGCAGATGTAACTTTTCCAAGTCCGGCAACATTGATTTTCATTTTTATTTTCCTCCCTAAAATAAATTAACCAAAAATACTAAAAGAGGGCAGATTAACAATGCGGGCAAAAAATTTCCTACTCTAGTATCTTTAATTTCAAGAATTTTTAGACCAATGCCTAATACCATAACACCACCTGCGGCTATTAAATCATTTAAGTAATCGGGAGTAGTTAGAAATGATAATTTTGAGGAAAAGATAACCAGTAGACCTTGAATAACAAGTACAGAAAAACCAGATAATAGTACTCCAAGGCCATAGATAGAAGATAGAACAATTGAGGAGATACCGTCTAAAAGTGATTTCATATAAATTAGTGAACCGTCATTTGTAAGTCCAGCGGTAATTGAACCTATTATTGTTAAAGGACCAACAAGGAATAAAAGAGATGATGTAACAAAACCTGTAGAAAAATCTCCTTCTTTTATTGTATCACCTATCTTTTTCAGTTTGCCTTCTATATTTATAAGTTCGCCTATAATTCCACCTATTGCAAGCGATGATAGAACGATGAGGAAATTATTTGTCTTTAGGATCATTGTTAAAGATAAACCTATTGTTGATAATCCAACTGCGTAAAATAAAATATTCTGTATGTTTTTTGGAACCCCTTTTTTTATAAATATTCCAATAAGACTTCCTATAACTATCGAAATAGTATTTATTATCGGTGTAAAAATAACATATCCCTCCTTTTTATCTATACCCTATTTATAGATTGAATTTTTTTAAGTATTTTTCGTAATACTTGTTTTGTATTTTAAACATTAATTCTGCGTTAGTTGTGTCGTATTCATGGTCATATCCACAACAGTGTAAAGAAGCATGTATTAAGACCATTAACAATTCTTTTTCAAATGAATTTGAAAATGTTTCGGCGTTTCTTTTAATAACATCTTCGCATATGTATATTTCTGCAAATAAGTCATCATCTCCGTATACAAAGGTTAGCACATCTGTCTCTGTATCCTTTTTTCGAAAGGTGTTGTTTAGTTTTTTGATTTCTTCTTTTGAAACAAAGATAATATTTATGTTTACTTCTTTTCCCAATTCATTTTTTGTAATTTCTTTAACTATCTTGGTGTATTTTTTATCTATTTCCTTGTTAGTTGTTATCACTTGATTGCACCACCTTTTTAATTTCTTCTTTTGGATATTCTATTCTACTCTTTGTAATATTAATAATCACTTTTATAAATTCATCGATTATAAGTTCCAATTCTTTAAGAGTTAAACCAGATTCATCTAGTTGTTTTTCGTTGTATATACCAGACACAATTTCTTCGACTTTGTCTTTAATTCTTTGATAGTTTGAGGTGTTTATACTCTTTAATGCTGCTTCTACACTGTCTGCAAGCATTATTATTCCTGCCTCTTTGAATTGTGGCTTGGGACCAGGATATCTAAAAGAATCTTCATCTACATTTTCTTCAATTTCTTTTGCTTTAAAGTAAAAATATTTTTGTACTCTTGTTCCATGATGTTGTGGAATTATAAACTCTATTCTTAAAGGAAGTCTATACTTTCGTGCAAATTCAACACCAGATTTTACATGATCTTCCAGGATAATATGACTAAGAAAAGGGCTTATTTGATTGTGCGGATTTTGATTTTTATCTTTCAAATTTTCGACAAAAAAATATGGTCGTACCATTTTTCCAATATCATGAAAGTACGAGGCAACTCTTGCAAATGTAGAGTTTGCACCTATTCTTTCTGCAGCAGCTTCTGCAAGTGTTGCAACCATAATACTGTGATAATACGTTCCAGGGGCTTGTATGGATAGTCTTTTTAAAAGAGGATGATTCATATTTGCAAGCTCTGCAAGACCGATATTAGAATATATTCTTGAAAAATATTCTATATAGGGAAGTACTCCAAGAATTATGACAGTTGATACAAATGGATTTAGAATAGCATATATAAAGGTATATACGTTTAGATAGAAAGGTTTAAGTGGACTTTGAGCAACGACAAGTAGAATTGCCGTTAACGAAGTAAAAGTAGCAGCTTTTGCTATTTCAATTCTTCTTACAATGTTTTTTATTAGATAGTTCATAATTACAATTTGTGGGACAAAGAAAAATAGGGAGTAAAAATTTCCAAGATGAAATGAAAGAATTACACTTTGTAATATTCCTGCAGCTATGCCTACTTCGTATGTGGTAAGTAAGGTGAGAAGAAGCGATGAAATCAAAAATGGGGAAAGACTGACATCCCAATTTTTCATTGATGGATAAGTAATCAAAATTCCTATTATGAATAAAAAATAAAATGTGTATTTATAAATTTTGTGGAGTTTGAAATAATAAATATATTTGAACAACAATTCAATGACCAAATACCATAAAAGAGTTAAAAAAATAAACTCATTTGTAGCTTTTACGAGATTAAAGTCGAATGAATTAATTATAATTACTGATATAAGCGAAACAACTATTCCTTCGAAGTCAATCTTTTTCATTTTTTTCCCCTTTTTCATATTTTTCGTATGCTTTGATTATCTTTTTTACAAGAGGATGCCTTACTACATCTGCTTCAGTTAAATGAACAAATTCTATCCCATCTATACTTTTAAGTATCTTTTCTGCCATCACCAAACCAGAATTTTCTTTTATGTCTATTTGTGTTATATCTCCGGTAATAATTGCTTTGGAACTGAATCCAATCCGAGTTAAGAACATTTTCATTTGTTCATAAGTAGTGTTTTGAGCCTCGTCTAAAATTATAAATGCATTGTTTAATGTTCTACCTCTCATGTAAGCAAGGGGAGCAATTTCAATAATATTTCTTTCCCTGTATGATATGAATTTTTCAAAAGGTATTAAATCAATTAAGGAATCAAATAAAGGTCTTAAATAAGGATCTACTTTTTCAGATAAATCTCCAGGTAAAAAACCTAACTTTTCTCCAGCTTCAACAGCAGGCCTTGTGAGTATTATTCTATTTATTTTTCCGCTTTTTAAGTAATCTACAGCAAGCGCAGATGCCAAATAAGTTTTTCCAGTACCAGCAGGACCTATAACAAAAACTATATCACTTTTTTCAACGGCTTCTATGTACTTTTTTTGGCCTCTTGTTTTTGGTTTTACCCTACCATGGATAATAGTTTTCGTGATAACTTCAGTTAATATTTCAGAGTTTTTTTCTGTTTCCTTTTCCGATACCAAATATTCAAATTCTTGTTTATCCAGTAAATGTCCTTCTCGTGTAATATTTATCATTTCATTTATTATGCCTTCAACGATTTTTATGTTTTCTTCATTTTTTCCTTTTAAAAAAACTTCATTTCCCCTAACAGATATATCAAGTCCAAATTTTTTTTCCAAATATCTAAGCCTATTGTCATACTGACCAAAAATTTCGACTATGAATATGTCTTTTGGAATTGTTATTTTTTTTATCACTCATGCACCTCACTTTTGTTCTTCTAAGTTAGTAAATAAAAAGTTTCCCTATCCCCCAAGTGTCTTTTTTAAATTATACCACATAATTTATTAAGAGTTTTTTCTACCAAAGTTGAGACTCTTTCTTCAGGTTCAATTTTGGAAATTATCTCTTTTACCTTCCTAATTACTATTGTTTCTGCATGCCTTTTTTGTCTTTGTTTTTTTCTTGTATTTAGCTCTCCATTTTCTTTGAATTTATTTAATAAATCATTTATATTTTCTAAAAGTTGTTTAATTCCTTTTCCAGAAGTAGCAATAGTTTCAACTATTGTTTTTTTAGAATTTGAGAGTGATAAGATATGTTCAAGTTGGATCTTTAAAGATGCTGTTCCATCTAAATCTGCTTTATTTATAACATAAATATCACCAATTTCCATTATTCCAGCTTTTAACAGTTGAATTTCATCTCCTGCTCCTGGCGAAAGTACGAGTGTAACTAGATCAGATACGTTTACTATATCAATTTCACTTTGGCCGGCTCCTACAGTTTCAATTAATATATAATCAAATCCAAATGCATCCATTAGTTTTATCACGTCAAAAATACTTTCGTTAAGACCTCCAAGACTATTTCCACTGCCCATACTTCTTATGAAAACACCTTTGTCAAGGAAGTGTTTTTTCATCCTTATTCTGTCACCCAAAAATGCGCCGCCGGTAAAAGGGCTTGTAGGATCTACCGCAATTACCCCAACAGTTTTTTCTGTTGCTCTAATTTCAGAAATTAGAGCATTTACTAAAGAACTTTTTCCCGCTCCTGGGCTTCCAGTAATTCCAATAACAAACGAATCATTTGTCCATAAATCGTCAACAAAATTATTTTCAGTATTATTTTCAACGTAAGTTATAAGCTTTGCAAGTGCTCTCTGATCTTTTTGTTTTAATTTTTCTAAGAGTTCTTTCAATTTTTAACCTCCGTAAAGAAATTTTGTATTTTTTTAACGATTGTGTTTAAGGGTGTCCCAGGTCCGAATACTTCTTTTATCCCCATCTTCTTTAATTCAACTGCGTCGTTTGCTGGAATTATACCACCAACAAAAACAGGTACGTTAAAATCATTTTCTTCCATTAATTTTAGTATTTTTTTACAGATACTCATATGTGCTCCTGATAATATGGAAAGCCCGATTACATCCACGTCTTCTTGTATAGCAGATTGAATAATTTGTTCTGGAGTTTGTCTTAATCCCGTATATATAACTTCCATACCAGCGTCTCTTAATGCTTTTGCAACAACTTTTGCACCTCTATCATGACCATCAAGTCCTGGTTTTGCAATAAGTACCCTTATTTTTTTTTCCATTTTCCCCCTCCTATTCAAGTTCGATTAATGCTTGTCCTGTGTCGACATTATCTCCTTCTTTTACGAGGACATTTTTCACAGTTCCTCCTACCTCGGCTATAATTTCATTTTCCATTTTCATGGCCTCTAAAATTACAACTTTGTCACCAGGTTTTACATTTTGGCCTTGGGAGATTAACACTTTTAAGACAAGCCCAGACATAGGGGCGTTAATAGTATGACTACCTGAAGATGATTTCTTTGGTTCAATTTTTTCAGTTTCAGGTTTAGATTGTGTTTTTTCCTCTACTTTTGGTGTTTTTACGTTTTCTACATTTGATGGTGTTTTTTCTTGCAGAATTTGTGTGTGAGCTTGTAAATCCTCAACTTCTACTATGTATTCTTTTCCATTTACCCTAACTTTGAACTTTTTGACCATCCTTTTACACCTCTCCATCCAGTTTTTTTCCAGACAGTCCAACCTCTGTTTTCATTTTTTTTATAAACTTTCTTTACTGTTACTGGACCTAACATACTATATATTGCAGCCATAATTGCTGCTATTTCTTCTTCTTCTTCATTATTTAAAGTTAAGTCCTCGTGTGATTCTATTTTTTGAGGCAATTTTATTGCAGCTTTTTTTGAGAAAAATCCAAATAGTAAAAAGACAAAGTACAGTATCGTAAAAACCAAAAAAACTGTTACTAATCCTATAATGGTTATTATAAACATTCATTTCACCTCATAATGGAATGTTTCCATGCTTTTTCTTTGGTCTTGGTTCAACTTTTGTTTTGCCGTATTCAATTGATTTAGCTATCCATTTTCTTGTATTTCTTGGATCAATTATTGCATCGATGTAACCTCTTGACGCGGCAACGTATGGATTTGAGAATGCGTTTTTATATTCTTCTATCTTTTTAATTCTCATTTCCTCTGGATTTTCGGCATTTGCTATTTCTTTTTTGAAAATTATATTTGCTGCTCCTTCAGGTCCCATTACTGCGATTTCTGCGGTAGGCCATGCGGCTACAAAGTCTGCACCTAGATGTTTACTACCCATTGCAATATAGGCGCCACCGTATGCTTTTCTCAATATTATGGTAATTTTCAATGTTGTGGCTTCACTATATGCGTATAACATCTTTGCACCATGTCTTATTATTCCACCGTGTTCTTGTTTTGTTCCTGGGAGATATCCAGGTGTATCTACAAATGTGATAATTGGAATATTAAAGGAATCTAAGAATCTTATAAACCGTGCAGCTTTGTCTGAGGAATCTATATCCAAGACACCTGCAAATACGTTGGGTTGGTTTGCAACTATACCGACTGGATATCCATTAATTCTTGCAAAGCCTACCACTATATTTTTGGCAAAGTGTTCGTGAACTTCAAGAAATTCTCCATTGTCCACTATTTTTTTGATTACATTTTTTACATCATAACCTTTTTTAGAATCGGAAGATACTATATTAAGTATTGAATCATCAATTTCAAGGTTACCACCACTTGATATTTCTGGCTCTTCCATGTTGTTTTGCGGAAGGTATGACAAAAGATTTTTAATTAGTAGGATGGCATCTTCTTCAGATTTTGTAATGAAGTGTGCGTTTCCACTTTTTGAGTTGTGAATAAAAGCTCCCCCTAAATCTTCTTTTGAGATTTCTTCTCCTGTTACGGCTTTGATAACATTTGGTCCGGTTATAAACATTTGGGCTACTTTATCCACCATTATAACAAAATCTGTAATGGCAGGTGAATAAACAGCACCACCGGCACATGGTCCTGCTATTAAAGTTATTTGTGGTATTACACCAGAAGCGAGTGTATTTCTAAAGAATATTTCTCCGTAACCATATAGCGAATCTACACCTTCTTGTATTCTGGCACCACCTGAATCATTTATACCAATTATTGGGATTCCCATTTTAAGGGCAAGATCCATTATTTTGGCAATTTTTTTTGCGTGCATCTCACCTAAGGAACCACCCATAACGGTAAAATCTTGTGAAAATACAGCGACTGGTTTTCCGTTAATTTTTCCAATACCCGTTATAACTCCATCTGCAGGTAATTCTTTTTTATCTAATCCAAATTGTGTATTTCTATGTTTGACGAACTTGTCAATTTCTTCGAATGTTCCTTCATCAAATAAGAGTTGTAATCGTTCTCTTGCTGTTAGTTTTCCATTTTTGTGTTGTTTTTCAATTTGTTTTTCTCCTCCACCTTTTTCTATTTTTTCTTCCATTTCCTTTAGTTTTTTAATTAATTCTTCCATGTTTTTTCCTCCTTTTAGTGATTACCTTCAACTAATTCCAATAATATTCCACCAGTGGTTTTTGGATGAATGAAAAGAACCTTTGTTCCTCCTGCTCCTTTTTGTGGTTCTTCTGATAGAGGTTTTAATCCCATTTCTTTTGCAAGGGATATAGCTTCATTTATACCGGATACATTTACAGCTATATGATGTATACCTTCCCCTTTCTTTTCTAAAAATTTAGAAACTTCCGAATTTTCATTTATTGGTTCTAAGAGTTCAAAGCGTGTTTCTCCTATTTTCACAAAATAAACCTTTAATCCTCTTTCTGGTATTGTTTCTATATGTGTAACTTCAAGCCCCAAAAAATTCTTATATAAATTTAATCTTTCTTCTGCGTTTTTGACAACAATACCAATATGATCTATTTTGTTTGTTTTCAAACTAACCACCTCCGGTTAAATTGTAACACCGGTTTTTTATATTATCAAATTTCAAAATTATTGATTAAAGCCATCCAAGTATTTTCATAGTCCTTTTAGTAAATGATTTAAGTGCTTTTTTCTCAACATCAGTTCCACTGTATAATTCTTTGAATTCATCTGGTGAGAGTTGGTTTAGTTTTACTTTTGTTTTTGCAATGGCAGTTTCAGTGTACGGTTCGTTTAATAGGGATTCTATTCCTATAACTTCGTTTTGTTGAAGAATTTCTTCAAAGTTATTGTATATTATTTTCACTTCACCTGATTTAATTATATAAATATATGTTCCGTTATCTCCTTTTTCAAAGATTTTACTTTCTTGATTTAATTCAATTGTTTTCATTTTGCATCACCCCAACGTATTTAGCGATATCTGAGTAAAATATCCACATTATATTTCCCTCTTCTTTGTATACTAATGCAAGTAAATTAAGTGCATCATGACAAATTTGTAAATTGTCGGAATAATGTAGTAATATCTTTTTACATAATAATTTTGTTATATATCTATCACCAATTGTTGAATAAACTTTTTTGGCTGTATCCAAAATTAATTCTGCTCCAGATTTTGAATCTGGGAATTTTTTTATAAAGTTTTTTAGATAATTTACCTTTGTTATTAATTTCGAATCGTCTATATTTTCTATTAAATGTAAGGCTGTTTCTTCATCATCTGGAAGTTCACCCACACTTAACGATAATAACGTTTCCATGTGTTCAATTACATTATCAAGATTTTCATCGTCTACTATGAAATCTTCAAGAGAAAAGTTTTTTTCCGTGTTTTCCTTCCTTAAGTTTATTAACTTTCTTAGAATATTTTCAAATTCTTCTGATAAAGATACTTCTTCAATTTCAGATTCTTCTATTGCTGAAATATCACCGGACAACGGAATTTCCAGTAGATATTCTGAAACTGCTATATAATCTCCTGCTTCTAATATTACAGGTCCTGATTTTTTCATTTCTCTTACTTTACCCGATTTTAATACGTATAGTTTTCTTGGGATTTCATTTACTGTAAATATTATTCCTTGGACTTTCAAATTTTCACCTCTTTACTTTTAATCTTTTTTTTCCTTTTTTGTCTACAGCTCTTCGTTTGCGCCTATTAACCAAACTAAATTCATCGTGTTGTGTGTTGATTTTTTCCAATTCTTTTTTAGATTGTCTTTCTGTTTCATCTGAAAGCCTTTGAATGTTTAACGTATAGATTATTGTCTGTTCAAAGATCCTTGACATCATTCCATCAAACATTCTGTATGTTTCCTTTTTAAACTCTATTATCGGATCTTTTTGTCCGTATGCCCTGAGGCTTACTGCTTCTTTTACATGTTCAACTTCTTCAAGGTACTGTCTCCAATTTTCATCAATTACCCTTAATGCAATAAATTTTCCTATTTTGTGGAAATCTTCACCAAATTCTTTTTTCTTTTCTTCAAACTTTTCGATTAGTTTGTTTTTCAAAAATTCTTTTAATTCTTCTCTTATGTCTGGTATCTCTCCCGTTATATTTACAATTTTTAGACTTTCTTTTACCTTGTTGACATCACAAACATTTTGTTCGCAAAATTCTTCTAATCTTCTTTCTGTAAAATCTTCAATGGCATCTTTAAAGTGCTCATCTATATTTCCTGAGAGTAAATATTCTCTGTAGCTATAAATGGCTTTTCTTTGTGCATCCAATACAGTATCCATTTGTAGAAGATTTTTCCTGATACCAAAATTTATACTTTCTACTTTCTTTTGTACTTTTTCAATGAGTTTTGTGAGCATTGGGTGGTAGATTGGTTCTCCTTTTTCTATTTTGACTATGTTCATTATTTTTTCTAATTTTTCACCACCAAATATCCTTATTAAATCATCTTCGAGTGATAAGAAAAATATGGATTCACCTGGATCACCTTGTCTTCCAGCTCTACCCCTTAGTTGGTTATCGATTCTTCTACTTTCGTGTCTTTCTGTTCCAATTATTAAAAGTCCGCCAAGTTCTTTAACGCCGGAGCCAAGTTTGATGTCTGTTCCCCTTCCTGCCATATTCGTTGCAATTGTTACTGAATTTTTTTGACCGGCTTTCGAGATTATCTCTGCTTCTTTTTCATGATGTTTTGCATTAAGAACGTTATGAGGTATGTTTTCTTTTTTTAGCATTTTGCTAAGTCTTTCACTTTTTTCTATAGAGGTAGTTCCTACAAGTACAGGTTGCCCCTTTTCGTATCTCTTCTTAATTTCATTAACAACTGCTTGAAATTTTTCTTCTTGTGTTCTATATATCAAATCGTCTCTATCTTTTCTTATCATAGGTTTGTGTGTTGGAATTACAACAACATCCATTCCGTAAATTTGCTTGAATTCTTCTTCTTCTGTTTTTGCAGTCCCGGTCATACCGGCAAGTTTTTCATACATTCTAAAGTAGTTTTGATAAGTTATAGTTGCATAAGTTATCGATTCTTCTTTTATAGAAACACCTTCTTTTGCTTCGATAGCTTGGTGGAGACCTCCGCTATACCTTCTTCCTGGAAGAAGTCTTCCTGTAAATTCATCGACAATTACAACTTCTCCTTTATGAATAATATAATCTACATCCTTTTTAAACAAATATTGTGCTTTTAATGCGTTTAGTAAAAAATACATCTTGTTTACATGTTCAGGGTCATATAGATTGTCGATATTTAACAATTTTTCCACATGTTCGATTCCTTCGTCGGTCAATATAACCGTTTTTTTCTTTTCGTCTACTGTAAAATGTTTGTCTTTAATTAGTTTTTTGGCAATTTGGTTAAATCTTTTATAATCTGAGGCCTTTGTTTTAGATGGACCACTAATTATTAGGGGAGTTCTTGCCTCGTCTATTAAGATGCTATCTACTTCATCGACAATGGCGTAGTAGTGGCCCCTTTGAACTCTATCGGAGAGGTCTATGACTAAATTGTCCCTCAAGTAATCAAAACCAAATTCCGTATTTGTTCCATATGTAATATCGCAATGGTATGCTTCTTTTCTACTTATTTCTTTTATTTCTATTTCAAATGCAAGGGTTGCATTTTTTACCTTCTTTTCTTCGGGTAAAAATTCGTCGGAAAAATCTAATGGCCATACACTTAAGTTTTCTTTTACAGCATTTTCAAAAGCTTCTTTATTTTTCCAGATAATTTCGTACGATTTGTTTTGTGTGTTTATTATTCCTACTCTTAGTCCCAAAGCAAGATATATAGGTCCCATCCACATTGCATCTCTTTTGGCAAGATAATCATTTACAGTTACAAGATGTACACCTTTCCCCAAAAGGGCATTTAGTACAACAGGCATAGTTGCTACAAGTGTCTTTCCTTCGCCGGTTTTCATTTCGGCAACTTTACTATCGTGTAATACCATTCCACCAATAAGCTGCACATCAAAGGGTCTTAATCCGATGGTTCTTTTTGCAACTTCTCTTACTATTGCAAAAACTTCATATAGATAATCATCTATGGTTTCTTGGGTAATTTCCTTTTTTATTTTGTTTATTCTTTCAATTAATTCACTAAATTTTGAATTTTCTAAGTTTATTTCGTTGATTTTTTTTACCTTTTTCCAATATTTTTTTAAAACTCTTTCATTCTTGTCGAATAATTTCACAGTTTTTCCTCCCTTTGAACGATTTCATCAAATATTAATTTTCCACCTTTTGAATATATAAAAGTGGGATTATTATATGTTTTTGATAATTGATGTTTTATATCATTTATTTGAATTAGTGGGCTATTTAAAGAAAGTGTAAGTATATATGCAGGTGTTATTCTTAAACCGGCCTTAATTAGTCCGTGACAAGAACCGAAAATTACAACAGAACCTCCTGCATTTATTTCTGAACCCACATGTACGTTTCCAACTAAAATAATATTTCCATTGTGAGTTATTTTTTGACCGGATCTTAGATTTTTAATGAGAATGATAGTCTTCTCTTTTTCTTCTTCTTTATTTTCTACAGTTACATTTTTTTCATCGAATTCATCAGTTATTATAGCTTTAGTTTTGATATTATATTCTTCTAATTTTTCTATTATTTTTGGAACATCGCAAATTTTTTCCTTTAAATTTTTCACTTTTAAAAGTACTTTTTCTCTGCCATCAAAAAAGTGTTTGATTTCTTTCATTTTTGAATCAATATTTGAGAGTAAATTTTGAATTTTATCGTACTCATCAATGTAGAAAACAATATCGGATTTAAATGCTTTTAAGTCAAATGACAAAACACTCCCCCCTTAGAAGACAATGTCTTCTATTTCATCAATCCATTCTCCTAAATCTAATTTTTCAAATGTTTTCAAATGTTTTTTTAGATCGAAAAATACGTTTCTAAATGTTATTTCTTTGTTACCTGAAAATATTTCAAGTGAGCATTCTAATAAAGCGGCAAAATAATCTGCAATTCTAACTATTTGACCTTCAAAGGTAGAAAAAGGATCCGAAACCATATTTTCGTACTTTTTCAAATATGAAATTTTTGGATTTTCCTTTAACCATTCATTAAACATTTCTTTTTCTACCATGGATACCAACATGTCTAATTCTTTTGTTTTTTTCTTGGTTGGAGTTATAACATCTCCAGTAAAAGCTTCTGGTAAGTCGTGTAATAGTGCTCTTTTTATTATGTTTTCAACACTATCTTTTTCAAGATTTAACAGTTTTGCTATTATAAATGAAATTGCCACAACAATGAAAGAATGTCCTGCAACGGTTGTTTTTATATTTCTATATATCCTATTCCACCTTACCATGGATACCATATTCAGTGCAATTGAAAAAAATATTTTTGGTATATCATCTGGGAAGTTATTATTATATTTATTAAGTTTTTCTTCAAGTTCAAGAATGGGTTTTTTAAAATCAAAAACTTTATCATTTACTTTTGCTTCAAAAAAACTTGTGTAAATATCTGCAAATTTATCAATTGGTTCAAATTTTTCGTCTGTAAGGTTATCTAGTTGGTCTTTTTCTACTATGTTGTATAGATCTTTGAATGCTTTGTCTCTTACTTTTTCCCAGACATCTGGAGAAAGTCTTTCTACGCGCTCTTTAAGTTCAAGTGAAACATCTGAAAGTACAAGTTTGGGTAGTATTCTACTCATTCTCCATTTTACCGCTTTTTCGATTTCCATATTGTAGTATTCTCTTAAGGCAAAGGAAATTAAAAGAGTTGAATAAGCATTGTCAGCTTCGGAAAATTTTACAACTGCTGGCTTGTTATTCCATCTTTGTATTGTAAATAAATTTCCCATCATAAATATTAATTTACCGATTCCCAACATTCTCCCTCCTTTGAAAATATTTTAACACATTAAATTCTTATTGTTTCAAAGTAATTGTCTTGAAGATCAAAAAAAAGTAATTTGTTTACGAGTGCATCTTCAAGATTTCCAGATAAAATTTTTATTGCTTCCAAAACTTGAAATGATGCAGTAATTAAAACAGCAGGTGGAAATACTTGGGGTGTTGTTGGAAAAACATATCCCTTTAATATATTTAATAAGGACTTTGTAACATTTGGTAAGATTACTGTTATTTGTCCAAAAAATCTTTCTACAGCACCGTGTATTAGAGGAATATTTAATTTGTGTGATAAATCATCCAGTATAAGTCTTCCTTCTATATTATCTAGACAGTCAAATATCAAATCAACTTTTTTGGAAAAGTTTTTTGTTATTTTTGAGCGAAGATTTCAACGTTGCAGTTTGGATTAATCCTTTTCAATTTTTCTTTTGCGATTATAACTTTTTGTTTGTTTACGTCGAAATAATCAAATAGTATTTGACGATTTAAATCTGGTGGATCTATACTTTTTGGATCGTATACAACGATGTTTTTAAAACCGAGTCTAACTAGCAATTCCAAATTGGTTAAACCTAACCCACCTGCACCTGCAACCAAAATTTTTTTACTTAATATGTTTTTATCAATTAGTTTTTCATGTCTTGAAATTAATTTTTTCATAATATTATCCCCCTCCAACTGGTATTAATATTATTAGTTCTCCGTCTTCTATGCTTTCTTTGTTTAGGATATTTCACCATTATTTAGGATTATAACAGATACTTTAGTTTTTATTTTATCGTTTAATAGTAAGAAAGTTTTTTCATTTTCTATCAAAAACGATATTTTCTTATGTGTTTTTTGGCTAATTTGTTTTGAAATTTCATCGAGTGTACCAAAATTTACTTCAATTGTATTTACTCCAATTATATTTCTGGCAGCTTCTGAAAATTTTATTTTCATACTTTCGCTCCTTATTTGATATATTCCTGTTAATATTATATAATTTTTCTGGTGATTTATATGATAGTTGTTTTTAGTGATATCCATGGTTGTTTTGAGCAATTTAAAAGGTTAGTTAATTATATTGAAAGAGTTTACAGTGATATAAAGTATATATTCTTGGGCGATTTTATTGATAGAGGTAATGATTCTAAGAAAGTTGTGGACTTGGTTTTAGAGATAAAAAATAAAGTGGTACTTTTGGGTAATCATGAAGAAATGATGTTAAGATACATGCAAGGGAAACCGTCTAGTTGGCTTTCTCAAAACAATGGTGGGTTAAAGACATTGAAATCTTTTGGCAAAAAACTAAACAATTATATTCCTTTTTTCCAGGAACTTAGTTTTATACACTTTGAAAAGATAAAAGATTTTAATTTTGTATTCTCTCATGCAAATATATCAATGTCATTTCCGCTAAGAGAAGCCTTAAGTTTTAAAGGAAATTTTTGGAAATTTTTAGAAGAATATAATGTACCTTTAAAGGGGAGCAATATATGGTATAGAGTACCAGAATATATAGATGGATATGTAGTTGTGCACGGTCATACCCCCGTAAATGAACCTGTTGTTTTGAAGAAGGATGGAAAAATTTATGATATTAACATAGATACAGGATGTGTTTATGGTGGTAATTTGACGGCTATGATTATTGAAGAAAATATAACGTTTATTAACGATGATCTTAAATATTTGGAGGGGAGAATATGAAAGTTGTTGCAATAATAAATTTATTGATTGTAACTTTGATTTGGGGATTAACTTTTCCCATACAAAAGATGATTTTACCAAATATTTCTCCTTTTGCGTATAATGCGATTCGATTTTGGATTGCGACTTTACTTTCGTATTTTATTTTTGGAAGAGGGAATAAATACGGTATAATTTTAGGTGTTGTGTTAGGAATATCATATGCAACTCAAACTTGGGGACTTTCAATAACTACATCTTCAAAAAGTGGATTTATTACCGCATTTTACATAATGCTTATTCCGGTGTTTTCGTTTTACATAGAAAAAAAGAAACCATCAAAAATTCAAGTCTTCTCATTTTTGATTGCTATTGTTGGTGAATATCTTCTTTCTGGAGGTATTAATAGTATAAATATTGGTGATATTCTTACGTTTTTCTGTGCTATTTTTTATGCTTTACATGTTGTTTTAGTAACGCACTATTCCAAAAAGTCTAATGAAAAGGATTTGTTAACTTCTCAGTTTTTTATGGTAGCTTTGCTAAATACTTTATTTGGAATAAAAGGTACTTGGAATTTTAGTTTAAATGTTTTATCTGTTGCCTTGTTTACTGCGGTATTTGCCACTATATATGCGTTGATTGCACAAGCAAAATACCAAAAAATTGTAGGAAGCAATACAGCTGCATTAATTTTTGTGGGTGAGCCGATTTTTACAACGCTTTTTTCCATTTTACTTTTATCTGAGAGACTTTCGCTAATGCAAGTATTTGGGATGATTTTGACTTTGTTGGCTTTGATTTTGGCTATAATTCCCAAGAAATTTTTAGGATTTTTAAGAGAGATGTAGAATGATTAGAATGAGGAGGGGAAAGATGTTTAATACGAATTTTCATACATTAAAGATTGCAATGGATGTAGCTTTAAAAAGGCAAGAAATACATTCACAAAATATTGCAAATGCGGAAACTCCAAATTATAAAAGAAAATATATAGCATTTGAAGAATTATTAAGTGAATCGAAGATGAAGTTAAAATTAAGAACTACTTCTGCTAATCATATAAGTAATATTAAGGAAAGCATAAATCCTATCTTAAAGACACAGGAAAACACCTCCTTAACTAATGATAAGAATAACGTAGATATTGATGTCGAAATGGCTGAGATGGTTAAAAATGCTTTAAAGTATCAAACACTTTCTAGACTAATGAGTGCAAACATTGAAAGGTATAACACAGTTGTAAGAAATATTAGATAAGGAGGATTTGTATGAACGAATTTAATATAATGACAATTGCTGCAACAGGTATGTCAGCTCAAAGATTGAGAATAGATGTTATTACAAATAATCTTGCAAATTCTGAAACTACACGTACAAAAAATGGGGAACCGTACAGAAGAAAGGTTCCGGTCTTTCAAGAATTGGTTAGGAATATTAAAGGTAGGGTGGAAAATGGAGGAGTTATTGTTAAAGAAATATATGAAGATCAATCTCCTTTTAGAATAGTTTACGATCCTGCTCATCCGGATGCTGATGAAAATGGTTATGTGAAATTACCAAATGTTAATGTAGTAAGGGAAATGGTTGATATGATAAATGCTCAACGTGCGTATGAGGCAAATGTTACTGCTTTTAATACCACTAAAGCGATGATTAATAGTGCGCTCCAAATTGGGAGGTGATTTGAATGATAGATAAGGTAAATGGAATAGGAAATTATGGGAATTTAAAACCAAATTCTTTGAAAAAGCAAAATAGTGATTTTACAAGTATATTGAATGATGCTATAAAAAGTGTTAATCAACAGCAAAAAAAGGCAGAACAAATGGCAGACGATTTTGCCACAGGGAAGATAAGTAATATACACGAGGTAATTGTGGAAGCTGAAAAGGCATCAATTTCACTTAGGCTTACTGTTGAGGTAAGAAATAAGATAGTAGATGCGTATAAAGAGATAATGAGGATGCAATTTTAAAAAAGGCTTCGGGAATTCCCGAAGCCTTTTTTTATTCTACCTTTATATCTATAATTTTCTTTTCTTTTTCTACTTTTTTAGGAAGTTCAATTTTTAAAACACCATCGTTAAATTTAGCGCTTATTTTTTCTACATCTACATAATCTGGTAATACAAATGCTCTTTCAAATTGACCTTCGACTCTTTCGATAACTCTGTAGTTCTTGTTTTTATCTTCTCTGTTAAATTTTCTTTCTCCCTTTATTATTAAGGCTCCATCTTCTATTGTTATTTTTACATCATCCTTTTTCATTCCAGGAAGTTCTGCCTCAATTACAACTTCATTTTCCGTTTCATATATGTCCACTTTTGGGAAGTGAATTCTGGAACTTCTTGAAGGTTCCATGAAATCTTCAAATAATCTATCAATTTCCCTTTGAAGTTCTACAAATGGATCAAAGTAACCTCTTCTTGCTAACATAGTTTCACCTCCTTTTTTATTTACTATTTTCTGATTGTTGATTACCATTTTGTTTGTATATATATTCACCTATTTTGTTTTTCTCCCTATCAAGCTCGTCAAACAACATTTTTATTCTTGGTATATCGTTTTTGTTTATAGCATCTCTTAAGTCTTTTACTAAGTTTTCAAGTTTTTGTTTTTCGTCTTGAGGAATCTTATCACCATATTCCTTTAGGGATTTTTCTATGTAGTATGCAAGGTCGTCTGCTTTGTTCTTTAATTCCACTTCTTCTCTTCTTCTTTTATCTTGTTCTTCGAATTTCTTTGCATCCTCTATTATCTTGTTAATATCATTTTCAGAAAGTTTATGTCTTCCAGAGACAACCATAGATTGTTCTTTTCCAGTTCCTAAATCTTTTGCAGAGACATGTACTATACCGTCGCTGTCAATGTCAAAAGTAACTTCAATTTGAGGGACTCCTCTGGGAGCAGGTGGAATTCCAACTAATCTAAAGCTACCAAGCAATATATTATCCGCTGCAATTGGTCTTTCACCTTGATATACTCTAACTTCTACCTCGGTTTGACCATCTTCTGCTGTTGTAAATACTTTACTCTTCTTAATTGGTATTGTTGAATTTCTAGGAATAATTGGCTCAAATAATCCGCCTTTTACTTCAATTCCCAATGTTAATGGAGTGACATCTACTAGGACAATGTCTTTACCTTGTGCACCTTCTTCTCCAGCTAATATTGCCGCTTGAATAGCTGCTCCAACTGCAACAGCTTCATCGGGGTTCACTCCTTTATTCGGTTCTTTTCCAAAAATTTCTTTGATAAAGTTTTGTACCATAGGTACTCTTGTCATTCCGCCAACCAATATTATTTCATCAATATCTTCTGGTCTAAGTTTTGCGTCTGATAAAGCTTGTTCTATAGGTTTTCTCGTCATTTCTACTAGATCTCTAGTAAGAGATTCAAACATCGAACGTGTTAGTCTCATTTCAAGATGCAACGGACCTTCTGCGGTAGCTGTTATGTAAGGAAGACTTATATCTGTTTCTAACTTACTTGAAAGTTCAATTTTTGCTTTTTCAGCTGCATCTCTTAACCTTTGTAATGCTTGTTTGTCTTCTCTAAGGTCAACACCATGTTGTTTTTTGAATTCTTCAGCTAACCAGTCAATTATTTTTTGATCAAAGTCGTCTCCTCCAAGATGGTTATTACCAGATGTTGCGATTACTTGAATAACTCCATCCCCTATTTCAAGGATCGAAACGTCAAATGTACCTCCACCTAAGTCGTATACCAAAACTTTTTCTTCTTTTCCTTTTTTGTCGAGACCATACGCAAGTGCAGCGGCTGTAGGTTCGTTTATTATTCTTAAGACTTCAAACCCAGCTATTTTTCCAGCGTCTTTTGTTGCTTGCCTTTGTGCATCGTTAAAATATGCAGGACATGTGATTACCGCTTTTTTTATTTCGCCACCCAAATATTCTTCAGCATCTCTTTTTAACTTTTTTAATACAAATGCACTAATCTCTTGTGGGGTGTATTCCTTGTCGTTGATTTTTACTTTGTAATCTGTTCCCATTTTCCTTTTAATTGATTTTATAGTCCTATCAGAATTCAAGATTAATTGTCTTTTGGCAGGTTCGCCAACCAATATTTCACCCGATTTACTAAAAGCGACTATTGATGGTGTAGTTCTTGTACCTTCAGCATTTGGAATAACCTCAACATTTGAATCTGGTTTCATCCATGCGATTACACTATTTGTTGTTCCCAAGTCTATACCTACAACGTATTCTTTCTTATTTGCCATTTTTCCACCTCCCAGTTTATATTATATGATATTAGCACTCTATTGTCAAGAGTGATAACACAAAATTCTAAAAAACAGGAAGGCTCATGAATAAACGCCTTCCTGTGTGTTAATTTATTGTTTACTTAAAATTATAGCAAACGTAATTTTTAATTGTTATTGTTGGTTGGGGATAATTTCACTGCTGTGCCATATGCTAATATTTCTGCGGCACCGCTCATTACTGCGGCGCTGGAAAATCTTATTGATACTATTGCATCGGCTCCTAGCTTTTCTGCTTCGTCGATCATCCTTTCTATTGCTTTGTTTCTTGCTTCAGTCATCATTTCTGTATAGGATTTGATTTCACCGCCGGCCAAGGTTTTAAATGCTGCGGCTATATCTTTTCCTAGGTGTTTGGAATGTACTATGTTTCCCATAACGACTCCCAATATTTTTGTTATTTTGTACCCTGGAACTTTTTCCGTGGTAGATATTAACATAATGTTCTCCTCCTTTAATTTTTTATGAATTTTATAATTTCATCAATAACTTTTGCATCAACATGATTTTCGATTAAGTATGCATTTGGTGTTTTTTCACCTGGTATAAATAAATGAGTTAATCCATTAAAGAGTATAATTTTGGTATTGTTGGTTAAGTGTTCTTTGAATATGTTGTAGTCTTTTAAAGTTACTTGATAATCATTTTTTCCAAAAAGTATTAAAGTTTTCACCTTTCCTAAGTATTTTAATGGGTTGTAGCTTCGTAAATCATACCAATATTTTGCTTTTGCGCCTAATACAAATTCGTCATTTGGTATTTTATTTTCTTTAAGCTCTTGTAGTTTCTGTAATATTTCATTATTTGTATTTTGTAGAAACTTTAGTTGATCAGCTATTACATCTTCTAAATTTCTTGCAGGTGGGGCAAGTAATATTAATCCTGAAATATTATCATTTATTGTTGCAATGTATGGGGCTACATATGCACCAAGGCTATGTCCAAGTAGATATATCTCTTTGTAGTTATAATCCTTGAGTAATTTTATTGCTTTTAGAACATCGTTTATTATTTCTTCTTTAATTGTTATATTTTCATTTGCTTGATACAAAGTTCTTTTGTTATATCTTAATACTGCTATATTGTTACTTGACAAGGCATATGCTATATCTTTAAATATTTTGTTTGGTCCAATTGTTTCGTCCATATCTTGTGGCCCTGAACCATGTATTAAAATTACCGCGTATTTTGTGTGCTCTTTTGGAATTGTTAATTTTCCTGGAAGATCACCAACTTTTACGTCTTTTTCCACAAATTTATCACTTTTAACGTACTGTGGTATTTTATATTCTACATTTTGCGCAGGAGAGAAAAACAAGCCATCGATTTTTCCTTCTTTGTTTAGAGTGATAGATATATTTAAATTGCTTTTTTTAAACTTAGATGTGAATATGAAGACTTTATATGGTGGTTTTTCTATTATTTGCAATTTTACTATCTTTTCAAATTTTCCGTATGTTGATGTTATTTGCTGCCATATTTTTTTTATTTTTTCTATTGGAAGATGTTGTTTCATTATATTGGATGATAGATTGTACGCCACTTTGTAGTTTTCATTTACAAGTGCATAAAAATAATTGTAAGCTATTTTTTCAAAATTTGATGAAAATAAAAAAGTTGAGAAGATTACAATAGAAATTATCCATCTTTTCATTTTTACACCTCCTTATTTTCAAATAAGTAATACGAAAAGGATAAAAGTATTGTTCCAATTAAAATTAGTGATGTTGAATATGTAAAGTCTATTGTGGATTCTTTAAAAATTTTGTAGCCAAGAATATATTTATAGGTGTTAAGAAAACTTATGGGTCTTAAAAATCCGAGGGTAGTTGAAATACCTAGTATTGCAAAAGAAGTTAGCAAGGGTTTAACTTGATCGTTAAAAATCACAGAGAACATAAAAGATATGGAATACCAGAAAAATGCACCGATAAAAGAATGTATGAAAAATTTTGTAGTTGTCTCAAAAGAAAGTGTTTTATTTGTGATTATGGAGTAAATATATGGAATGTAAGATAGAACAAAGATTTCTATAGAAAGTACAATAAAGCTGACGATAAACTTGTTGTAAAATATGTTTTTTCTTGATTTTCTTACAAGTAAAAATGAGATTGTTTCATTTTCAAATTCCCTTGAAAATAGTGGAAATGAAAGTATTATACCAATTATAGGAATTATTTGTCCAAAATTTTTCCCAAACCACTGTGATAATATGTAAAAATCCCAATTTTTGAGTTTTTCAACAAAATTATTTCCTACGAATCTTTGTATGACCTCTGAGTTTTTGTTTAGAAGATCTATCACAAAATTTTGAAATGGTGCAATAGAAAAAAAGAGTATTAACATTACAACAAAGGTGAGAATACTTCTAGTTTTCATATCTATCCATTCTTTTTTCATAACTTTTCCCCCTTTACAAGAGCCTCAAATATTATTTCGAAAGTTGCGGATTTTATATTCCCTTTTGCATTTTCTTTCTTGCAAAGGATTATTTTTTCATTTCCTGTTTTTTTGTATAAAAGTCCTTCGATATTTTCGTTAGTAACACATAAAACATATTTTTCTTTGATGTTATCCATGTAATCGTATTCGACAATTTTTCCATTGGACATAATTGCAATTTTGTCTGCAATTTTTTCTACTTCGGAGAGTATGTGACTTGTTAAAAATACAGTTTTTTCTTCAAATGATAGTTTTCTAATGATTTCGATTACTTTTTTTTGCATTAGAGGGTCAAGCCCCCATGTGGGTTCGTCAAAAAAGTATATATCGACGTTTTCAGATAGTACAATTGCAAGATATAACAATGTTGTCATTCCATGTGATAATGTTGCAATTTTTTCATTGAGCGGAAGTTGAAATTCATTGACAAAATCCAATGATTTTTCCAATGAAAAGTTTGAAGAAAGTTCTTTGGTTATTTCCAATATTTTTTTTACTGTTAAATATTTATATAATTCTTTTTTTTCGGGAAGATATGTATATGTTCCATTGAGTATGATTTCTCCTTTGTCTTTTTTCCTTAAGTTTAATATGCACTTTAAGGTTGTTGTTTTACCAGCACCGTTGGGACCTAAAAGTGCAAATATTTCGCCTTTGTTTACTTCAAATGAGATATTATCTACCGCTTTTTTTGAACCATATGCTTTTTTTAAATTTTTAACTTTTATCAAGGAAATCACCCCCTCTAATAAATTCACAAATTTCATTTATTGAAATTCCTGCTTTTAGGCATTTTTTTACAATTTCAGATAGTTCTTGTAGTATTTCCATATTGAATTTTTCCAAAGAATCCTTTATTACTATATATCCTTCACCGCGAACTGCTTTAATAACATTTTCGTTGGCTAATTCTCTGTATGCTCTTGCTACAGTGTTTAAATTTACATTTAGATCATTAGCTAATTTCCTTATAGAAGGAAGAAAATCACCGTTTTTTAATCTACCCTTTAAGATTTCAAGCTTTATATTTTCAACAATTTGTTTATATACAGGGATGTGAGATGAAAAATTTATACTAAACCACATATTACACCTCCTACACTGTAATATTATAATATTACAGTATGCATAAGTCAAATAAAAAAATCCAAGTAATCCTTAAAGATTACTTGGATTTATACGATTTTTGAGTGTTACTGTAAATTTTCAATTATAACGGCAGTGCCCATACCTCCACCGATACATAATGTGGCAAGTCCATATCTTAAATTTCTCTTTTTCATTTCGTATAGTAGCGTTACTATTATTCTGTTTCCACTTGCACCTATTGGATGACCAAGAGCTATTGCGCCACCATTTACATTTGTTCTCTCGAGTATCCAGTCTTTACTTACACCAAATTTTTCGCTCCACAATTTTATTACCGCAAGACTTTGTGCTGCAAATGCTTCGTTTAACTCTATTAGTTCTATATCTTCCATCTTTAAATTTGCTTTTTTGAGTACTTTTTCCGTTGCGGGGACAGGGCCAAGTCCCATTTCCATTGGATCCACTCCTGCTTGTGCCCATGCTATTATTCTTGCAAGTGGCTTTAAATTGTTCTTTTCAACATATTTTTCAGATGCAAGTACTATAGCACTTCCTCCATCGTTTATACCGCTTGCATTTCCCGCGGTTATCGTGCCGTCTTTTTTAAAAGCTGGTCTTAACTTTGAAAGTTTTTCAAGTGTTACGTCAAGCCTTGGATGTTCATCTGTATCAAAAATTTTAGTTTCTTTTTTTGTGATTATCTCTACTGGAACAATTTCGTCTTTGAATTTTTCTTCCTCTATTGCTTTTTTGGTCTTCATTTGACTTTCATATGCAAACTTATCCTGTTCTTCTCTTGAAATTTGGTATTTTTCCGCTAAATGTTCTGCGGTAAGTCCCATGTGTATGTTGTTAAAAACATCGGTAAGTCCATCAATTATCATGTGATCTATTACTTCAAAATTTCCAAACTTTACCCCATATCGTGCTTTTGAGGGGAGTAAATAAGGAGAAGCAGACATGTTTTCAATACCCGCAGCAAGAACAAGATCAGCCTCTTTGGAAATGATATCAACTGCTCCTATCATAACAGCTTTCATGCCGCTGCCACAAAGCATATTGACGGTATACCCAGGTTTTTCCTTTGGAATACCTGCATATATCCCCACTTGCCTACCAGGTCCCATACCTTGTCCTGCAGTAAGAATAGAACCAACGATAGTTTCGTCAAAATCTTCTTTTGGAACGTTTGCCTGTTCAATAGCCGCCTTAGCAGCTATTGCCCCAAGCTTTGGTGCAGGTATATCTTTTAAACTCCCCGCAAATGTACCTATCGCTGTTCTTTTTAGTCCGAGTATGTATACCATTATATCCCTCCTAGTTGGATTAAAATGTTTTTATTTCTTTGTTAATAATTAGATTTGCATCTGTTAATTTAAGTACCTCATCAATTGTAGTTTCTTCGGAAATTTCTTTTAATACTAATCCTTCATTTGTAGGTTCAATTACGGCAAGTTCTGTGACTATTAAATCTACACGTCTAACCGAAGTTAAAGGTAATGTGCATTTTTTAACAATTTTTGGTTTTCCCTTTGCAGTATGGGTCATTGCGACTATAACTTTTTTTGCACCTGTGACTAAATCCATAGCGCCACCCATACCAGGAATCATTTTGTTTGGAATCATCCAATTTGCAAGGTGTCCTTCTTCGTCTACTTGTAGGCCACCGAGTACAGTAATATCTAAATGTCCTCCACGGATTATTCCAAAGGAAAAGGCGCTATCAAAGGTCATTGCACCGGGCAATGCTGTAACATAACTTCCACCTGCATTTGTCAAATCTTTGTTTTCAAGACCTACATTTGGAGCAGGTCCCATACCGATAATACCATTTTCGCTTTGAAAAAACACGTGAATATTTTTTGGAATGTAATTTGCCACTAGAGTGGGTAATCCTATTCCAAGATTTACCAATTGCCCATCTTTCAATTCCTTGGCTACTCGTATTGCAATTTTTTCTTTTATATTCATTTTTCCACCCCCACAATGTAATCGACGATTACTCCTGGAATTTTTATTTCATTTGGGGCGAGTGAACCTGTGGGGACTGTTTCTTCTACTTCTACTATTACCATTTTGGCGGCAAGTGCCATTAGTGGATTGAAATTTTCTGCGGTAAGATTAAATACTAAATTCCCCATGTAGTCTGACTTTTTAGCTTTAATAATGGATATGTCTGCGTGTAATGGGAGTTCTAAAAGGTATTTTTTTCCATCAATTTCTAATAGTTTTTTTCCGTTTTCTACCACGGTTCCTACTCCAGTAGGTGTTAGTATTCCTCCCAATCCTACCCCAGCAGCACGGATTCTTTCGGCTAGTGTTCCTTGTGGAACTAATTCAACTTCTAAGCTTCCTTCTATCATTTGTTTTTGAGTTTCTGGATTTGTTCCAATGTGTGAAACTATTACTTTTTTACATAACTTATTTTTTATTAATTTACCTATTCCTTTGTCTTCAAATGCCGTATCGTTTGCTATAACAGTGAGACTTGAGATCTTATTTTTTACTATTTCGTCAATAATTTTTTCTGGAGTACCTACTCCAAGGAACCCACCAATCATTAAAGTAGCTCCTTCGTATATTAGTGTCTTGATTTCTGATATATCTATTACTTTCAAAAAATCTCCCCCCTTTTTTGTAAAAATGTTTCAAAGAAATTATAACGTTTTTCTAAAAATTATTCAAAAAGGAAAAGAGCAGAAAATTTAAGGTTTTTTGGTTATAAAACCTAATAAAAAAAAAACTCCAGGATTTCCTGGAGTTTAATCATTTAAGAATTCTTTAATTTTTTTTGCTGCTTTTTTTCCTGCGCCCATTGCAAGTATTACAGTTGCCGAACCTGTTACAATATCTCCGCCAGCGAAGACTTTTGGAATACTTGTTTGTCCATACTCGTTTGTTTGTATGTATCCCCATTTGTTTAACTTTAAACCTTCAAATTTTGAAAGCAAAAGTTTGTTTGGGTTTGTTCCTATAGCTTCAATTGCAATTTCTGTAGGAATAATGAATTCACTATTTTCTATTGGAATAGGTTTTCTTCTACCACTTTTATCTGGTTGACCTAACTTCATTTTTACACACTTTATGCCAATTAAGTTTCCTTCTTTGTCACCAATATAGCTAATAGGTTGTGTGAGTAGTTGGAATTTCACACCTTCTTCCTTAGCGTGGTGGATCTCTGCTTTTCTTGCAGGCATTTCTCCTTCGCTTCTTCTGTAGATTATAGTAACATTTGCTCCGAGTCTTAAAGCACTTCTTGCTGCATCCATTGCAGTATTTCCTCCCCCAATTACCACAACATTTTTACCAATTTTTACTGGAGTGTCATATTCTGGGAATTTATACGCCTTCATTAAGTTTATTCTTGTTAAAAATTCATTTGCAGAATAAACACCGTTTAATTCTGTGCCTTCTATATTCATAAATTTTGGTGTACCGGCACCAACACCAATAAAAATTGCATCATATTTTTCTAATAATTCTTGCGGTTCAATCGCATTTCCCACGGGAATATTTAAGAGTATGTTTACTCCTAGTTCTTTCAAAAAATCAACTTCTTTTTTTACTATTGATTTTGGTAAACGAAATTCTGGAATTCCGTATATTAGAACACCACCAGGCTCTGAGAATGTTTCATATACATCAACCAAAAATCCTGATTTTGCAAGTTCAGATGCAGCAGTAAGTCCAGAAGGTCCAGCTCCTATTATTGCTATTTTCTTAGTTAATTTTTTTTCAATTTTTATCTCATCTTTTATATTGTTTTTAGATGCCCAATCGGCAACAAATCTTTCTAACGATCCAATAGCTATGGGTTTTCCCATTTTATTTAATACACAGGCACCTTCGCATTGTACTTCTTGTGGACACACCCTTCCGCAAATTGCAGGAAGAGCGTTGTATTTTTTCAATATTTTGTATGATTCTTGGAATTTTTCATTTGCAATTTGTTTTATAAATCCAGGAATGTCAATGCCGACGGGACACCCTTTTACACATGTAGGGATTTTGCATTGTAAACATCGTTTTGCTTCTATTATTGCTAAATTTTCAGTATACCCCAATGAAACTTCAGAGAAGTCTTTTGCACGTTCTTTTGGATTTCTTTCGATAGGGTTTACTCTATCTTTTAAAGCCATGTTGGTTCCCCCACAATCTTTAAGTAATTTTCTAAAGCCTTCTTTTCTTCTGCTTTATATTGTGAAAGTCTTGTTAAGAAACTGTTCCAGTCAACATCTCTGCCATCAAATTCGGGACCGTCAACGCAAGTGTATTTTAATGTATCTTTTATTCTAACACGACATCCACCACACATTCCAGTTCCGTCAACCATTATGGCGTTTAATGAAACAAAAATTTTTAAATTGTGTTGTTTGGCAACCTCAGAACAAGCTTTCATCATTAAAGCGGGACCTATAGCCCATACAACATCGTATTTTTCTTCCTTTATCAACTTTTCCATTAATTGGTTAGGAAATAACTTTTCGCCTTTACTTCCATCATTAGTTGCAAAATATAAGTTTTCTGAATCTTTGAATTCATCTTCCAAAATTATAGATTCTTTGTTTCTTGCAGCTAAAATTGTATCTACCTTATTACCGACATTTATTAATGCATCAACGATTGGTGCAATTGCTGCAATTCCTACGCCACCACCAATTACCAATACTCTTCCATAACGTTTTATTTCACTTGGAGTTCCTAGAGGTCCTACAACATCCTTTATATAATCATTTTCTTTTAGTTTGCAAAGTTCATACGTGCTCTTACCAACTGCCTTTACTATTACTCTGAACATATTGCCTTTAGTTTTAGAGATAGTTAAAGGAATTCTTTCGCCACCTTCGTGAATTCTAAAGATAACAAATTGTCCAGGTTTGGCTTTTTTTGAAATTATTGGGTTTTCTATCCAGAAAAGATGTACACCATATGCCAATTTTTCCTTTTTTACTATGTTATTTAACAATAAAAGCCCTCCTTTAAATAGTAGATTTATGACTTTGGATTTTTTTTGCTGCAAATGATATGGAAAAGTTCAATATTTTTTCGATGTCCCATTTTTTTATATATCCATACAAATAAGCTGCAGAAACAGCGTCTCCAGCGCCTGTGGTGTTTACTACTTTTACTTTTTTTGCCTTTTTTTGTATCATTTGCTTTTTGTTAGCGTATAAAACACCATCTTTTCCCATCTTTAAGATAACGTTATTTGTGTATTTTAAAAGATGTTGTATATTGTCTTTTAGAGTTTGTTTTTTTGATATTTGTTGTATTTCTTGAAGATTCAAAGATACCATTTCAGGTTTGAATTTTTTAATAATTTCAAATTGGCTAGTTTCTGAAAGTTCTACAAATGAAATTTTTGAATTTTTAAGTGCTCTAATAAGGGTGTTTTCTGGAATACCTGTTTGGATAAATGAAAGTTCCATTTTTTCCGGAATTTGGTCTTCTGATAAAAATTTATTTGCTCCAAGGTTGTGAAATATTGTGTTATTTCCATTTTTATCTATTATTATACTGGTAACAGCAGTAGATGTGTTTGCAATTTTTGGAGTAAATAGTAATATATTTTCAAGTGAATTTTTAATGAATTTTCC
Source organism: Thermosipho sp. 1070 (assembly GCF_001682135.1). Classification (NCBI taxonomy): domain Bacteria; kingdom Thermotogati; phylum Thermotogota; class Thermotogae; order Thermotogales; family Fervidobacteriaceae; genus Thermosipho; species Thermosipho sp. 1070. The sequence goes on from NZ_CP007121.1 coordinate 1,285,384, forward strand.
AAAGATATCATTTCCAATACATGAGATAAGCCTTACCTTTAGACCGAGTTTTGATAAATTTACTGCAACATTTGTAGCTTTTCCGCCTGTGGAAAGAACGGTAAAATTTGAAATGTTGTTGTTTTCTAATTTAATAGAGTCTACGTAGTAAAGTATATCTAGATTTGTTTTTCCTATACATACAATATCAACTTTCTCTTTGTAAAACAATGGAAGCAGCCCCCAATATACCAGCATTTTCGACTAAAGGACTTTGAATAATTTCATATGTGTTTTTAAAAGAAGGCATTACAAGTTCATCTACCCTTTTCTTAAGTGGATTAAAGAGAATATCTCCTGCTCTTGATACACCGCCTCCGATAATTATAACTTCCGGGTTGAATATGTGGATGAAACTTGTAATACCTATTGCAAGTGCTTCTACAACTTCATCTTTAATCATATTAGCCAATCTGTCATTTTGTTTTGCTAAATCAAATATGGATTTAGCGGTAATTTCGTTATCTTTAAATATCAGTGAATCTGGGTATTTCTTTTTCCGTTCCTGTGCCATTCTTACTATCGCAGTAGCTGATGCATAGGCTTCAAGACAACCATAGTTGCCACAACCACATAAAGGACCGTTTGGATTTATTATTACATGTCCTAATTCTGTGCCGATACCGTTATTTCCAGTAATTAATTTGTTGTGAGATATAACTCCTCCTCCTACACCCGTTCCAAGTGTTAATGCCACAATGTGTTTTTTTCCTTTTCCAGCTCCAAACCATTTTTCACCTAAGACAAAAGAATTTGCATCATTTTCTATGTAGACTTTTTTATTTAATAATTTTGAAAGTTCTGGTCCAAGCTCAAAGTTATGCCAATCTGGGAAGTTTGGTGAAAACCTCACAATTCCATTATCTTTATCAATTGAACCAGGAGAACCAATTCCAACAGCGTGAAAATCACCATTTGATAATTCCAAAATTGCATCTGCAATCCTTTTGACTACGGTTTCTCCGCCAAGATGTACTTTGGTTTCTATTGATGATTTTTTTAAAATTTTTCCTGATTTTGTATCTACTAATCCGATTTTCACATATGTTCCACCAAGATCAACACCTATGATTTTCATTTTGTGGCCTCCTTTGCAAGGTAAAGTGAGCAACATCCTTTATAGTCATAGATTTTGCTTGCAGAATTTACAAAAATATCAGGAGAGATGTTGTTTAAAAGTACTTCTCTATATTTTCCATGTGGATGCATGCATCCAAGCACGACGGTTTTAAAATGTTTTTGTGCCATATCAAAAACCATTTTTACATCATTTATAGCAGGTGGCTTACAGTTTTCAAATTCGGTTTTTTTCGTTGGAATGAATATGTTTAATACTATAGAATCGAAATATTCTTTTAACATTTCCAAACTTTTTATTTCATGAGTTATTTTCCCACAGAAAATCCCGATTGTTATATGTGGTATCTTTTGTGCCTTTAATGGTAAAACAGAGTTTAGTATTTCTTCTGGGGATCTAGAGAGCTTGTATATATCTTTCATTACATCTTTATCTGAGAAAAAATCGAAACTTATGACATCCGCGATTTCGTCTATTTCAAATGGAGGATTTTTGGGAAAGCCTATGTGAAAATTGTAAATTAAATTATACTTTTCTTTTAGATCTTTTAATTTTTTGATATAACCTTTAAAGGGTATGGTACCATCAAACATCATTCCACCACTTATTAGAAATGATTTATATCGTTTTGTGTATCTTTCCATATCATCTATGTGTGTCATACTTTTAATATAAACTCCTCCACAATGTTTACAGTTTATAGGACAGGATTTTGTAACAGATATGGGTAAAGTTCCAGAAGGATTTACTATTACCACTTAAAATTCACCGCCTTAGTAGTTAATTTTTCTTTTTCATCAGTTTGTATCCATCCTTTTAATCCTAGAAGTTCCATGTATTCCACTGCTTCTGTGTATTCTGATTTTGTAATTTTTCTGCCAATAAGTGGATCGTTTTTTGCTCCAAAATGTGGAATGTACTGTGACATTAGAGAGACAGGTATTCTTGGATCAAGTTCCAATACAAATCTTAAGGCTTTGAAGTGTCCAGATACATTGTTTGGTAGTACAAGTATTCTAATTATAAGTCCTTTATTTTCAATAAAAGGACCTACTTGCTTGTACATTTCCTTTATTGCAACTTGCGCAATTTCCCAATAATTGTCAACTTTTGAGTAAATTTTACCATACATAGAGTTTGTATATCGAATGTCGGCAAGGTATATATCTACATAACCTTCAAGCATCTTTAAAGTTTCTACATTTTCATAACTTGAGGTATTATACACAACTGGTAATTTGAATCCTTTTGATTTTGCGATATTCAATGCTTCTATTATTTGTGGTACATATTGAGTTGCTGTAACTAGATCCAATGTATGTGCACCACTTTCTTGTAGCTTTAAGAATGCATCTGAAAGTTTTTCAACTGATATTTCTTTACCAATACCTTTTTGTGAAAAACCCATATTTTGACAGTATACACATTTCATTGGACAACCTGAAAAAAATACAATTCCCGCCCCATTTTTTCCGGAAATAGGTGGTTCTTCACCTTTGTGAAGTAATATATTTGCAATCTTAATTTTGGAGTCTGCTCCACAGATTCCCCGTTTTTCATATCTATTTATCATGCATTTTCTTGGGCATAATGTACATCTTTTTAGCATTTTACCCTCCTCTTTTGAGTTCTATAAAATGTTTTTCAAATTCTTGGATTTTATTTCTAACCTTATCTATAGCATCTTCAACTTGCTCAAGACCTGCATATAATTCTTCAGTTGCTTCGCGGGTAGTTTTAGAAACTTTGATAATTTTATCGATATTATTTATTGTGGAATTATTTATTTCGCTTATAGCGTTAAGTGATTCATTTACTTCCAGTATTTCTTTTGAGGCTTTTTCTGAAATTAAAATGTTTGATGTTATAATTTTTTCGATATTTGAGAGTGATTCTTTGGAATTTTTGGCAAGTTCTCTCGTGCTATTTGAAAGTTCCATTATCATCTCTGCAATCCTGGAAAGTCCTTCTCTATCGATATTTTCTCTGCTTGTTTCAATTGATGCATTTATTGCAAGAACAGTAATGGTATCTGAAATATCCGTTATTTTTTCCGTTAGATTTCCTAGAACATCTGTTAAATTTGCAAGTTTAGCACTGGATTCAATTATTTCTTTCATTTGTGCTGTGAAATCTTTGACTTTTTCTGTAGATGTTTCGATTTCAGCAGTTGTTTCTTCAATAAATGCGGCAAAATCTTCTACAGATTTGTCAAGTTCATTCATGGCATTTTCTGTATTTTCGGCCATTGATTTTATTTCAGCTGTCGAAGATGAAGTTAAGACAATATTTTCAAGTATATCTTTGAAGAGATTGTTAACTTTTTCGAAGTTTTCTTGGCTTTTTTTGTTTATAAATATACCAAATATATATCCCAAAGTTATGCTAATTATGGATATCAACGGAAGTATAACAGTATAAAATAGCTTTTTGAATTTTTTTATCATTGGAAATAGATCATCTTCGTTAACAGCTGCTACTATAAAATTTTCTCCATCGAATGAAAAAGCTGCGATCTTTTTTTTGTTTTCAAATGTATATTCGTATGTGCCTTCCTTTTTTTCTTGCATATACTTGAAGAAGTTTGGGAGAAATTTTGAAAAATCTTTTCCAATTTTTGATTTATCATTATGATTTAAAGTTATACCATCTTTAGATACTAGGTAATAATACTCCAGTGTATCTTGTTTGAATATTACATTATATGCTTTTGTCTTAGCAATTATATTTATTTTGTCTTCAAATTGTGAAACGGCGGTTTCCTTAAGCGCTCTAGAGAAAAAAGGAATAACAAAGGTAGTTGCCAATAGCCAAACAATTACCAAAAAACATATGCTAAGCGCTAATGAAAGTTTGGAAAAATTTTTCATATATATCCCTCCTGAAATAAATAATTACTTTTTATCATTGTTGAGTGAAACTATTATATTTTTCATTTTTTCAAGTGTTAGTAATGTGAAGTTCTTATTCTTTCTTATATAACTATTTGGTAAATAATTAAAATTGGCATCTTTTTGTATAAAAAATTTGACGTTTTTATTTTGGAGTTGTTCTATGTATTGTTGTCCGTCATTTCCCAAACCACTTAAAACAAAGATAAGAAAGTTTGAACTTGCATATTTTATTAAAGATCTAAATAATGTATTTATCGAAGGATGTGTAATGGTAGATTTATCTTCAACGCTTTTAACTTTGTCTTTGGATATAAATATCAAACTTTTTCCTCCATCTGGTAAAAAAATTCCCTGTGATAATTCTGTAATATTATTCACAATCATTACGTTTTGATGCGTAGTATTTCTTATATGTTCTGCAAAACTTTCCATGAATTTTCCGGTAAAGTGAATATTTATTATAACTGGTACATTTAATTTTTTATTTATATTAACTAGCTCAACTGCATTATTAGGACTACCTGCAGAACCAACTATTATAATCTTATTCATTTGCATCACCCAATAATTTATTGATTGTATTTACAATTTTTTGTGGAGATTCGTCTTTTGAAATAAATGCATCTGCCCCAGATTCAAGTGCTTTTGATAAGTTGTTCTTTGTAAGAGTACTTAAGAGTATTATAGGAATATTTTTTTTTGTTTTTTTTATTTTTTTTGTAAGTTCAAAACCATCTAAATTAGGCATTTCAACATCTGATATAATAAGGTCGAAATGTTTATTTTCAAGTTTTTTTAACCCTTCAATTCCATCTTTTGCGGTTTCGGTCTTGAATTTGGATTTTTCAAGAAAGTTAGAGATAATTTTTCTTGTAATAACAGAATCGTCTATAATCAGTATCTTTTTGTGATTTTGAGATGTTTTTACGTGTTTATTGAATTTTTCTATATCTATTACAGGGATGGGATATGGAAAAATATTTTTTACAAATCCTTTTATGTATGAAAGCTCTTCTGGAACAAACTTCCCATCAAAGATACCAATTATATTTTCTACAACTAATGCTTTGTCATTTTGGGTTATAACCACAAATTTTGGCTTTTTTGAATTATATATTACATCATATACTTTATTGCTTAATAGTATTTTACCATCTATTACTTCTTCATACTTTGAAAGCTGGATAATATCTGAAGTTTCTATTGAAAATACCATATCCTCGTCTTTTAGTATGAGTACTTTTGTAATGAAATTCTTTATTTCAAAGAAAATAGTAAATTTAGTGCCTTTATTTTTTTCACTTTCAACTTTAACGTCTCCACCTCTTAGAGTAGAAAAATTTTTAACCATATCTAAACCTATACCTCTACCGGAAAGTTCATCCGCTTCATCTTTTGAACTAAAGCCTGGTAGAAATATGGCTTCTTGAGGTGAAACATCTAAATTTAATTTTTTTATTTTTTCTTCTATTTTATTATAGTCAATTCCCCTGCCATCGTCTGAAATCTCAATAAATATTTTATTTTGTTTTATATATGCTTTTATTTCTATATTTCCAATTTCATTTTTGCCGATTTTTTTTCTTTCTTCAGGTGTTTCAATTCCATGTGCAACGGCGTTTCTTGCAAGGTGTACGAGTATGTTTATTATATCTTTTACATCTTTCTTTTCAATTTTGACGCCTTTTACGTTTAGTTTTACATTTATTTTTTTTCCATATCTTTTTGCTTCTTTTTGTACAAGTTTTTTGAAGTCATTTAAAACACTTTCTAAATCTGTAAATAAAATACTATCAAGTATTTCGAGCATGTTCTTTTTCAAGTTTTTAATTTGATTTAAGGCGGTTTTTAAATCATTTCTTATAATTGTATTTTCTATTTCCAAGATTTGTGAGATAAACTCACTGATTTCGGAAATTTCAAATATGTCTTTTTCTGAAATCATCAAATCTTCTTCTATAGAGATCTTTCCATCAAGTATATCCGAAAATTTTGAAAGTTCGCTTTCCGTTAAATCTTCTTTTTTATTTGAAATGTTGGAGATTATAGTTATGACGTTGCCCAAAAATGTATTATCGGGTATCTCTTCATTTTCCGATTTTTCTTTAAAATAACTTTCTATCTTATGGAAAAGCTTTGAAAAATTTTTCATTTCAACAAGACTTGCTGATCCCTTTAAAGTGTGAAAGATTCTATACAGATCTTTTATATAGCTTTTTTCGTTTTCTTCTTTTATTTTTGAAATAAGTTCTTTTGCTTCTTTAGATTTTTCTGAAAGTTCCGACAGAAATATTTCTGTAAAATCCATAATATCACTCCAATATTTGCAGATTACCAAAGTCACATTTTAAGATTTTCATATCGTTACTTTCGAAAACTTTTCCATTTATAAGTCTTATTTTGTTGCATTGATATGCATTATGGTTTGTGACGACTACGTGTTTGCCGTCTGTTATCTTTTTTACTGGGATTATTTTTTTGTGTTCTATAAATCCAATATACTTATCTACGGGAAATTTTATAACTTCTTTACTTTGAAGTATTGTAACTACATTTTTTTTATAAATAGCAAATTTTTCATCTAATATTAGATATTCTTTTTTATCTTTGCCGATCTTTTTTTCATTGTTTTGGGTGGAGGTCCTTATTTGGTGTGGAACAGATATTTTTTCAATATTGTATATAAAATATTCATCTTTATCAAATATCACACCTGTGTAGATATCGTTATTTTCTATTTTTTTAGGGGAGTAATTTGTTTCTTTTATTATTCTTGTTATACCAAAGGCGAATTTTTCAAAAACGAGAAAAAATTTAAGTCTAGGTTTTTTGAGATTTTTATGAGAGTATACGGGATAAAGCTTGTTAGCAAACAAACAAAAACTTACATTATCGGGTGTTTTTATTAGCTTTGAACTTATTCCTGTAATTTTTTCCTTTGGAAGAGCTATTTTGTATATTTTGTTTGTATCTTCTATTTCACATAAAAAAAACATAAAGTTCACTCCTTAAGGAGGTATTTTAATTGCCATATTTCATCATCGTTATTTTGATTTAAAAGTACTGCCACTTTATAGGATTTTTTAGCATCATTTATCTTATTAAGTTTTATTTCTAAGAAAGTTTTATATTTGAATACCATGTAGGATAGAGGAATTTTTTTAGATAGCCCCTTTATTATTCTGTAAGCTTTTTCATATTCCTCGTTTTCAATGTAATTTTCAACTAGGTGAATTTCATCTTCAAAATCAAGTTCTTTTTCGGAAATTTTTGGAACATATTTTTCTTTTATTTTTTTTGTTTTTTTCAATATGTATGGAACATCTATAGGGATGAAAAAATCATATAACGCAGGATGATATTCACCTTGACCCAAAACTACATATCCATTTTCTTTTGTTAGTTCAAAAAGTTTCTTAGCCATTCTTTTTTGCTCAGGTATATATATTAGGACTCTCCTTATAAATATTATATCAAATTTATCATTCAAAATTTCCATTATATTTTTATTGTAAAATTCGACATATTTTTTATACTTTTCTTTTACATAAAATGTATTGCCTACTACGTTAAAATATTTTCTTATTTCTGTGTTAGTAAGAAATCGTACACTCCAAAATTTGTATTTTCCATTTTTTGCTTCTTTAATTCTATCGGAATTTATATCTATACCTATTATTTTTGCATTCAAGTTTAAATCATCAATCAAAAACGACAAGGAGTATACTTCTTCTCCTTTTGAGCAACCAACACTTAGGATTTTCCAAAAATTCTTTTTTTTCATGATATTTTTTAAAAACTCAAAAGTTTTTCTATCTCTGAAAAAGTAAGTTTCTCCTATTGTTAAGTTGTCTATTACTAGTTTTTTAAGCATGTTTTCACTTAAATTTTCTACGTTTATTTGTTTTTCTAATCTTTCTACAAGTTTTTTAGAAGTTTTCAAATTTAACTCTTTTAAGATTTTTGATAGTTTTTTTCTCATTTTTCCCCCTAGGCAAATTATACTATAATTTTGTGTGATATAATACGTAAGAGGTGATTTACATGCCAATAATTAATCTTTTTGGGAACTCAGATCTTATGAAAGAAAAGTACGTCGAAAGTTTAAAAGATCGTGTTAAATCAGAATATATAAGAATATATCCAGGATATGATATACCTGTAGTAATTGAAAAATTGTCAAATTTGGGGTTGTTTTCAGAGAACGTAATAGTAGATATAATTGATTTTGATAAATTTAAAACAAGTGAAAGAAAAAAAATATTGGAGTTGAATGTTTCAGATAAAGATTTTTTGATTTTAAGGACACAAAATAAGATTAAGGGATTAAAAGTTGAAGAATTTAAGTTACCAAATGTTTGGGAAGAAGAAAAATGGAAGAAGTTGATATCAAAATTTTTAGTTGATGAAGGTTTGAAAAATGATGAAGAGCTAATTAATTTGTTATTTGAAAATGTAGGGCCTAATGAATATGCAATTTATAATGAGATAAAAAAGTTAAAAGTTTTTGGGAAAGATTTATCTATTGAATTGGCAAAAGATTTGATACACAAATATACTACTTCAAAGTTGGATGATTTTTGTTTCATGATTTCTGAGAAAAGGAAGGAAGTATTCAAATGTGTAAAAGAAATAACAAAAGATTATGAATTTCCTAAAATAGTTTACAGTTTGGCCAATCATTTTATCTCATTATACAAATTAGCGATTTATGCAAATGGTAAGGTACGCTTTAGTTGGCCCGAGATTTCAAAAATTTCAAGAGAGTTGAAAGTTTCAAGCTCAAAGATAGCAAGATTTGTAGGATTTAAGTTTAAAAATCAAAGATTTGAACCAGTAAACCACTTAATTACTTATGATTTAGACAAAATAGAGGCTATAATAAAAAGATTGTATTTTTTAGATAGAGCTGTTAAAACTGGAGGTGTTGTGGATGTTGAATTGTTGAATTTTATTAAGGAGGTGTGGTAATTGTTTTACGAAAAATATGCAAAAAAGATAATGGTATTTCTAATGATAATTAATGTTACTTTCTTTATTGGATTGTTTAGGATAAAGTTGAAAGCAGATTTTTCACTTTTTAAATTGGAAAATTCAAAGTATGAAAAAATTTTAAATGAGATGGAAAAAGATTTTTCATCTGAAAACCAACTAAATTTATTAGTAGAATTTGACTTTAATCCATTAAGTCTAGAAGGGTTAAAGAAAATTAGAGAGTTAAATGAAAAATTGGAGGGAATTGATGGAATAGGGAAGGTTGTTTCCCCACTTCCAAAAGAGATACCTGTGGGATTTAGAAAGGTGAATATTTCAAATATAACAGAAGAGAATTTTAAGTTGGCTAGATCTTTTCTTGAAAAACTTAATACGGTTTTGAAAAAGGATGGAAAGTACTATGTTATGTTTTATATTTTTCCAGAGAAAAAGGTAGTGTCAGAGATAGATAAAGTAATTAATATACCGCATTATTTTGCAGGTAGTGCATATTTGCAAGAAAAAATTTACGATTATTTGTTGTTAATTATCTTTACTATTCCGCCTATCGCAATTTTAACCATATTTATTGTGTTTAAATGGAGATTAGGTGGAATAAAGCCTACGTTATTTTCTGTTTTTCCCGCGGGAATGGGTGCATTGTGGACTCTTGGATTTATAGGTTGGACTGTGAAGGAGATTTCAATTTTGACAATACTTGCACCTATTTTCACGATAATTATGGGAAGTGCGGATGGATTGCACTTTGTTTCTCATTTTATGGATAACAAAGAGAAAAATGATAAATTTGGTGCTTTAAGGGAGACATTTAGAAGTACTGGTGTTGCAATGATTTTAACTACAATAACAACAGTTGCTGGCTTTTTATCACTAGTGATAATAGATTCTCGATCTTTAGCTCAAATGGGCAAATTTAGTGCACTTGGTGTTACTTTTGCAGGTATTGCCACTTGGTTTTTTTTGCCGGTTGTACTCCTAAAGAGTGATATAACACCTAGAAAGGAAAAAAGTAGAATATCGGTAATGTTTAAGAATTTTATAGGTAGAAAGTCTGTGATTTTTACGATATTTATATTATTAGTGTTTTTACCAGGGATGTATTTTGTAGATAATAATTTTTATATGTTGGATCTTTATAAAGAATATACTTCCGTTAAAAAAAATGTAGATGTTGTAAGTAAAGTTGCAGGTGTTTCCGTACCAGTATATGGATATTTTAAAACCAATGATTTGCTATTACCGGATTTTGCAGATAAAATATTGAATTTTGAGAAGAGTTTATCTAATGTTAAGGCGGTTTCGTTTTACGATATAATGAAAAACATAAATGAGAAGGTCCTAGGACAAAAAGGTTATCCAAAGAATATTTTTCAGGTAAAAGTACTTTTAAATTTAATTCCACCTATTTACGATAATTTTATAAATTTGGAAAGCTTGTCGGGGAGAATTTTGATTTTTCCAAAAGAAATTAACAATGAAATTTTAACTGATATAGAGAAAAAAGCTCCATCAAGTGTAAAGATAACAGGTACTCCGTACATTATGAAAGAGATGAATGAGGTATTAGTCCCTCAACAGATAAAGTCTTTATTACTTGCAGTACTTTTGGTGTTTTTGATTGTCTTGATTAGATTAAAAAACTTAAAGGAATCTTTTATTTCAATTTTGCCTATTTCCTTGTCTTTGCTAGTTATGTTTGGGTTCATGGGCTACTTCAATATAAAATTGAGTATAATTACTGCAACAATGGGAAGTATTGTGGTTGGAGTTGGTATAGACTATGCTATTCACTTTATTGAGAGTTATAACTACTATTTAAAAATTTTAAAGAATAAAAAACTTGCCATTGAAAAATCTTTTGATGTAACTTCAAAACCTATTTTGGCAAACGCATTAGGACTTGCAATAGGTCTTTCGGTTTTACTCTTGTCTCCTTTGAAAATACATGAATATTTAGTTGGAATAATGTGGGTTTCTATGATTACAAGCTCAATTTTTAGTTTGACACTTTTACCTACTTTACTGTTTATTGCAAATTCGGATAGAAATGGAGTATAATATTAATATGGATGGCTGGAAGGAAATATCATATATTTTAAAAAAAGAGGTAGCATCCTCTAAGGTTTCGTTATTAAAACTTTCAGAAAAGCTGGAAATAGATATTGAAAATCTCCGAAGATATTTTGAAGGAGACTTTTCTGGCGAGCCTGAATTTATCAAAGATGATTTAAAAAAACTGAGGTTTTTTTTTAATATTTCTGAAGACCTCACTACTTTATTTGAACTTGGGAAAAGTCAAAGAGAATTTCCATTAAAAAGGTTAAAAAATATATATGTAATTTATTTTTTGCTTTTTATCAGTGGTTTGTTATTTTTTATTTCTGTAAAATTGTTAATTGAAATTTATAAAGCTCCTTTAGTGACTTTAAGGTCGCAAAAAGAGATTGTTGTTGATGGAAAAGTTGGAAGGATATTTTCACTTGGGATAGGAGAGCATGTAGTAAATGGAAAAGCTTTGCTTTTGAAAATCAACAATGAGAAAAAGCTAATCAATATGGATAATTTTAAGGTGGTGATAAAATGGGAAAAATAAGAAAGGTAGATATGGTTAACTTAGTCATGTTTTTTTTCTCTTCTCAAGTTGAATATTGGTTTGAGGAAGTTAAGAATAGATTGATAGAATATTTTGGCCCTATTGATTACAAATCCGAGATTTTAGATTTTGAAAAATATACATTGTATTATAACAAAGAGATGGGTGAAGGTGTACGTGGAATATTAATAAGTTTTGAAAGACTTATCCATCCTGCACAACTTGCAGATATAAAAAATATTACTAATAATATTGAAAATGGATTTGCGGTGAATGGAAATAGAAGATTTAATATTGATCCAGGTTATATTCACCATATGCAATTTGTACTGGCAACTACAAAAATGTGGCCACATAGAATATACATTGGAAAAGGAATATATGCAGAACCTACATTGATGTACATTAATGGAAGGTGGAAGGATTACGATTTTACATATCCGAATTATAAAGAAGAAGAATACAAAAAAGAATTGGAAATAATAAGGTTAATGTATCTTGAAAAGAGAAAAAAGTTTTTGAGGTGAAATGATGAATTTTTATGTGGATGTTTTAGGATGTCCAAAAAATGAAGCAGATTGTGCAATATTAAAGGCTCATTTGAAAAAAATGGGAAATAACGTGGTGGATAATTTAAGTGAAGCAGATGCGGTGATTGTTGATACTTGTGGTTTTATTTTGAATGCTAAAAAGGAATCTATTGAGGAGATATTAACATATGTGGAATTAAAGAAAGAAAGGAATTTAAAGGTTTTTGTAACAGGTTGTTTAGTACAAAGATTTGGAAAGGAATTGAGAAAAGAAATACCGGAAGTTGACGGATGGTTTGGTGTTGTAGAACCGGAAAAGATTGCGGAAAATATAGGTAAAAAAAGTGTTATCCCCGATATGCCAAATGCGGTTTATAATTTTTATGGACGAGTTGATAACAAACAATATGCGTATGTGAAAATTTCAGATGGTTGTGATAGAGCGTGTAGTTTTTGTACTATTCCGTTATTCAAAGGTAGTTTTAAGAGTAGAAAAATTGAGGACTTGTTGAATGAAGTAAAGTTTTTAGTTGATTCTGGGATAAAAGAAGTAATATTGGTGGCACAGGATACAACGGGATATGGTATAGATCTTTACGGAGAGCAAAAATTACCTGAGCTTTTAAAAAGGATAAACGATATACCTGGAGATTTTTGGGTTAGGGTTATGTATATGCATCCCGATCATATCACAGATAAGATTATTGAAGCTTTTTCTTATGAAAAAGTTTTAAAATATTTCGATATGCCTATTCAATATGCAAGTAATAATATACTACGATTAATGAATAGAACTAGAAAAGTAGAAGAACTCCTATTGTTGATTAATAAAATTAGGAATTTTTACAGCAATGCCGTTTTGAGGACAGGTATAATTGTGGGATTTCCAGGTGAAACAGATGAGGAGTTTCAAAAAATGCTTGAGTTTATAAAGGAGGTAAAATTTGATAGATTAGGTGCATTTTTGTATTCAGATGAAGAAGAGGCAGCTTCCTTTAAACTAGATGGAAAAGTTCCAAGGAAATTGGCTGAAGAAAGATTGGAAGAATTAATGGATATTCAAGCTCAAATTTCTTTGGAAAAAAACGAAAAACTTGTGGGAAAGGTATTAAAAGTATTATTTGACGAAGAAGAAGCAGGAGTTTTAGTTGGAAGAAGCTATATGGATGCTCCAGAGATTGACGGTAGTGTATTTGTTAAGGGGAATTTTAAAAAGGGGTTTTTTAATGTAAAGATTACTTCTGCAGACATCTATGACTTAGAAGGAGAATTTATTGAGGAGTGGTAGTTTGAATATTCCAAATACTATTACTTGGGCTAGGGTACTTTTAACTGCTGTTATAGTTTTTTTGATTTTGAAGGGATTTTTTTTATTTGCATTTGCGTTATTTCTAATTGCAGCTATTAGCGACTATTTTGATGGATATTTTGCAAGAAAATTAAATCAGGTAACTAACTTTGGTAAAATTTTCGATCAAATGAGTGATAAGATATTTATTACGAGCATTTTGATAGCTTTTGTAGAGCTTAACTTAGTTCCAAGTTGGATAGTCATAGTTATAGTTTTTAGGGATACGTTGGTTACTACAGTAAGAATGGCAGCTCTTGTGTCTAATCAAGTAATTGCTGCAAATTACTTTGGAAAGTTAAAAACTGTTTCTCAAATGATTTGGATAGTTGTTCTATTTTTGAAAAGTATAGGATATAACGTTTATATGGTAGATGATATCTTGGCGTATGTAGTAGTATTTTTTACCATTGCTTCTGGAATTTTGTATCTTGGACAAAATATTAGAGTTTTGAAGGGGTGATTTTAATTGCGAACGTTTGTTGCACTTGATATAACTGATGAAGTCAAAAAGGTATCTGAGGAAGTTATATCAAAGTTAAAGCGTATGGGGTTTAAGGCTTCGTGGGTTTCTTCTGAGAATTTACATCTTACATTATTTTTTCTAGGAGATATCGATAAAGAAAAGGTAGAGTTATTATCAGAGAAACTTCACAAAAGGCTAGCTGGATTTCCCAGTTTTTCTTTTAATGTTACTGAATTTGGCTTTTTTAGATTCAAACATTTGCCTAGAGTGTTTTTCTTAAAGGTGGAACAAAATAAAATATTACAAACACTTTATCTTGAAATGCGCTCAGAGATGAAGAAAATGCGCATTTCATTTGATGATAAGGGAAATTTTGTACCGCATGTTACTTTGGGAAGGTTAAAGTATAGTCCAGAAAACTGGGAGGAACTTGTCAAGGATATTGACATTCCAAAGATGATTGTTCCTGTTGATAAAGTAACTATTTATTCTTCTACTTTGACACCTACTGGACCAATATACAAATGGTTGTATAGGGTGAAATTTGAAGGAGGTTTAGACAGAAATGAATGATAATAAGCAAAAAAAAGAAGTATTAAAAAAAGCCATTGGAAAAATTGAAAAGACGTATGGAAAAGGTTCAATAATGTTTTTAGGAGAAGAAAGTAGTGTTCAAAATATTGAAACTATATCAAGTGGTTCTGTGGCAATTGATATTGCTTCAGGTGTTGGAGGGTATCCAAGGGGAAGAATAATAGAAATTTATGGACCAGAGTCTAGTGGTAAAACCACAATAGCATTGCATGCAATAGCTTCGGCACAAAAAACTGGAGGTATTGCTGCTTTTATCGATGCAGAGCATGCACTTGATCCGGTTTATGCAAAAAATTTAGGGGTGAATGTTGAAAATTTGCTTATTGCTCAACCAGATTATGGAGAACAGGCACTTGAAATAGTTGATGAACTTGTAAGAAGCAATGCTGTGGATCTTATTGTAATTGATTCTGTTGCAGCTTTGGTTCCTAGAGCTGAAATTGAAGGGGCAATGGGGGATGTACAGGTGGGGCTTCAGGCAAGGTTAATGTCTCAAGCTTTAAGAAAGCTTGCTGGAAATATAAACAAGTCTAAAACTGTGGTTATATTTATAAATCAAACTCGTATGAAAATTGGTGTTATGTATGGGAACCCTGAAACGACTACAGGTGGTGTTGCGTTGAAATTTTACGCTACTATGAGACTTGAAGTTAGAAGTATAGGAAAGATAACAGAAGGGAAAGAGAATATAGGAAATCAAGTTAGGATTAAATTTGTAAAAAATAAGGTTGCGCCACCATTTAAAGAAGCAATTGTCGATGTTATATATGGAAGGGGAATTGTGAGAGAAAACGAATTGTTTAATTTAGCGGTTGATGAAGGATTAATTTCTAGAAGAGGAAGTTGGTTCTCATATGTGGATTCTTTGGATACAGAACACTCCTTAGGTCAGGGAAAGAACAATTCGTTGGAATATCTTTTAAACCATCCTGAATTGTTGAATGAAATAGAGGAAAAAATAAGGGAAAAGCATGGTTTACTAAAGAAAGGTGAAACAAGTGAAGAAGAATCCTCTAAGTGATGCTCTGAGACTTTTAAAATATAGAGCGCGTTCTGAAATGGAAATTAAAACTCGATTAAAGTCAAAAGGATATTCAACGTGTGAAATAGAAGAAGTTGTTTTACAATTAAAAGAGAAAGGTTTTTTAGACGATGAAAAGTTTGCGTATCTTTATGCATATGATTCATTGACGTTAAAAAAGAAAGGTCCATTTTTAATAAGATTGGAATTACAAAAATTGGGTGTTGATGAGTTTATAATTGAAGATGCATTGAGTAGAGTATTAGAGGAAGTGGATGTGGAGAAAATAAAAACGGAAATAACAAAGAATTTAGACGAAAGAAAAGCAAAAGAATACCTATACAGAAGAGGATTTGGAGGTGAATAAGATGTTGACATATATACTAACGGGAATAGGATTATTAATTGGTGCATTTTCGGGATATGTTATCGCAAAGAAAAAAATAGAAAAGCAACTTTTGATTACAAAGCAAGATGCAGAGCATATAATAAAAAATGCGGAAAAAGAAGCAAGTGAAATCAAAAAGAAAGCCGTTATTGAGTCAAGAGAAGAACTCCACAGGATGAGGGAAGAGTGGGAAAAAGAAAAGAAAGAAAGAGAAGAGGAAATTAGATATTTAGAAGATAGATTGATGAAACGAGAAGAAATGTTGTCAAAAAGGGAAGAACTCCTTGATAAAAAGGAAAGTTATATTGAAGAGATGAGAAAGGAATTAGATGCAAAACAAAAAGATCTAATTGAAAAAGAAAAAGAATTAACTGAAAGATTTGAAAGACTTGCTGGTATAACCCCTGAGCAAGCTAAAGAAATGGTTTTGGAAGAGGCGCGTGAAAAATATGAATATGAAATAGCAAAAGTTTATTCTCAAATAAAATCAAGGTACGAAGAAGATTCTGAAAAGTATGCTAAAAAGGTAATAGCAGATGCTATTCAAAGGTATGCGCCAGAATATGCAGGTGAAGTGACGGTAAGTACCATAATGTTGCCAAACGATGATATGAAGGGAAGGTTAATTGGTAGAGAAGGTAGGAATATAAGGGCATTTGAAAAAGTAACTGGAGTTGACTTGATAATAGATGATACCCCTGAGATGGTTACCGTAAGTTGTTTTAATCCTTTAAGGAGGGAAATTGCAAGGAGAACTATAGAAAAATTAGTAGCTGATGGTAGAATACATCCAACGAGAATAGAAGAAATGTATGAAAAATCAAAATCTGAGGTTGAGAAGGTAATAAGAGAGGCAGGACAAGAGGCAACATTCGTTACAGGTGTTGGAGGTTTACATCCAGAAGTTATTAAGTTACTTGGAAGATTGAAATTTAGAACAAGTTACGGTCAAAATGTTTTGAATCATTCTATAGAAGTGGCATTAATTGCGGGATTAATAGCATCTGAATTAGGTGTAAATGTTGAAAAAGCAAAACGTGGAGGACTATTACACGATATTGGAAAAGCTCTTGATCACGAAGTTGAGGGTTCACATACAGTAATTGGTGCAGAAATTCTAAAAAGATATGGTGAAAGCCGAGAAATAATAAACATGGTAATGGCACATCATGGAGAAGAAGAACCAATGACACCAGAAGCGGTTATAGTTGCTGCTGCAGATGCCCTATCAGCAGCACGTCCGGGTGCAAGAAGAGAAGATGTGGAAAATTACATTAAAAGACTCATCAAACTTGAAGAAATAGCAAAGAGTTTTAAATATGTGGAGAATGCGTATGCAATTCAAGCAGGAAGAGAAGTCAGAGTTATTGTTCAACCGGATAAAATTGATGATGCATTAGCAGATAAACTATCCCATGATATTGCAATAAAAATTGAAGAGGAATTACAATATCCCGGTGTTTTAAAAGTGGTAGTTATTAGAGAGAAAAGAAGTGTAGCTTATGCAAAATAAAAGGCTCCTTGTGGAGCCTTTTATTATATAATAGCTTTGCCTGTTTCTTTATCGAATATGTGCATGGTATTCATATCAAATACTACGTCGATCTCTTGTTCTTCTTTTGCCTCAGTTTTGGGATCAACAACTGCTATAAACTTGTCATTTCCAGATACAAGATGTAGTATTGTTTCACTTCCAAGTGGTTCAACAACATCTACTTTCGTTCTTGCCGTGTTTTCTCCTTCTTTTGGAGCCATGGCGAACATTTTGTCATAAATATTTTCAGGCCTTATACCAAAGATAACATCGCTGTCAATATATTTTTCCAATTTTTCCGCAATTTGTTCTGGAATTTTTAATTTTAAACCACTTGATTTAATCCAAAGACCATTTTCCTTTATAATTTTTGCGTCAATAAAATTCATTGCAGGACTTCCAATAAAGCCTGCAACAAATGTGTTTGCCGGTTTATTGTATATTTCATGTGGTGTTCCAATTTGTTGAATTACTCCATCTTTCATAACAATAATTTTGTCCGCCATTGTCATAGCTTCTATTTGATCGTGGGTTACGTAAACTATTGTAGCTTCTAATCTGTGATGTAATTTCTTTAATTCAGATCTCATTTGGACTCTTAATTTTGCATCTAAGTTTGATAAAGGTTCATCAAAGAGGAATACTTTTGGATTTCTAACAATTGCCCTGCCAACTGCTACTCTTTGCCTTTGACCACCTGAAAGTTGTCTTGGCTTTCTATCAAGGTACTCTTCAATACTTAAAATTTTGGCAGCTTCTCTAACTCTTCTTTCAATTTCATCTTTTGGGACCTTTCGAAGTTTTAGACCAAACGCCATGTTATCATAGACTGTCATGTGTGGATACAAAGCGTAATTTTGGAAAACCATTGCAATGTCTCTATCTTTTGGTTCAACATCGTTCATAACTTTTCCAGCGATTTTTAATGTACCTTTTGTGATTTCCTCAAGACCTGCTATCATTCTCAATGTAGTTGTTTTTCCACATCCAGATGGACCAAGAAGTACAACAAATTCTTTATCTTCGATTGTAAAGGTTGCATCTTTAACTGCTTCGACCTTACCATCGTAAATCTTCCATACGTGTTCTAATTCAACTTTAGCCATACGGGCACCTCCTATTTATCATCAAATATATCTTCAGGTTTTAATTTGGTATGTAATGAAGGATCACCAACTTCTAATAAATAAAGTTCCCAAATGTTTTCTAAAAAAGTCAATAATTTTTCAAATTTTTCATAGTTTATGATTACTGAGACTGGTTTTCCGTTTTTTGTTATTATTACATTATTATTCGTGGATTCTTCTACAACCTTTGAAAATTTTGCCTTTGCTTCTGCAAGATTATAATACAAATTTTTGTCTTTTAACAAAATAACACCCCTGACTATAATTATAGTCATTTTTTTGCAAAATTTTGATGTAGAACTCAAACGTAACATTTTCGAAACTTTTAAGAAATATTATAGGTGTAAAATTTGACTGAACGGTCAATAAAAAATGGAGGTGGAAATATGGCTGTAGGTGGAATTAAGGGTATGATTTATAGGCAAGCTGGTAAGATGATTAATTCGTTTGTAAGAAAAGCAGATACAAAAGCCTTTTCGAAATTGTTATTCACCGTTGGTGCATTAAGTAAAGAACCGGCAAAAAGTGGGCTTAAAAAATTGGGATTAATGGCTCAAGAAGATCATCCTATGATAAAAAAGTGGATTGAAATTTTCCAAAAGTCAAGTCCAAAGTGTACCGAAAAGATTATTAACAATCTTATTATAAATGAATTTGCAATAGGAGAGCCCTTGAGACAAAAAATAATGGAGAAAGAAAAAGTTGTTTTACCAAAATTAGGGGTCATAAGCCCTACTTATGCATGTAATCTACAATGTATTGGTTGTTATGCAGGACTTTACGGAAGAAAATACGAACTTTCAAAAGATGAAGTAAGGAGCGTGTTAAGACAAGGAGAAGAACTTGGGATTTACTTTTGGATAATTACAGGTGGAGAGCCTTTCTATTGGCCACATTTATTTGATATTTTGGAAGAATTTGATCAACATTATTTCATGATTTACTCAAATGGTATATTAATTACTGAAGAAAAAGCAAAGAGATTAGCAGAACTTGGTAATGCAACTATTGCAATTTCTGTTGAAGGATTTGAAGAACAAACTGATTGGAGAAGAGGAAAAGGGGTATTCAAATCAATTCAAAATACTTGGGAAAGATTGAGAAGATATGGCGTTCCATTTGGAGCAAGTGTGACTGCTACAAAAGTTAATCATGATACAATTATGAAAGATGAATTTTGGGATTTCTTGGAAGAAAATGAGGTTAAATATGTTTGGGTATTCCAATTTATGCCAGTTGGGATGAATCCAACTATGGATCTTGTGCCAACTCCAAAGCAAAGATACGAAAGATTCTTCAAAACAGATGAAATGAGACTTAGTGGAAGATTTGCATTTGTTGCGGATTTCTGGAATCACGGATTTTTAACACATGGTTGTCTCTCTTCTGGTTCAAAATATTTCCATGTAAATGCAAAAGGATATGTTGAACCATGTGTTTTCCAACAATTTGCAAAGGATAGTATCAGAGAAAAATCATTGCTTGAAATATTTAAATCTCCGTTCTTTGAGGCGTACAAGAGAATGATTCCATTTTCAAATAATTTGTTTAGACCATGCCCAATTATTGATAATCCAAAAGTATTTAGAGCAATGGTTAAACATTTTGATGCTATACCACAACATGAGGGTTCCGAAAGAGTTGTAACAGAACTTGCTCCAGAAATTGATAAATTAGCTGAAGAATGGAAAGAGTATGCAGATAAACTTTGGTATGAACAAGGTTATGTTGAGAGATATCCTGTTAATAGAGGAATTTACAATTATGAAACGAGAATGAAAAGGTATGCAAATAGAGAAGAAGCTTTGAAAGTAGATAAAAAATTAGAGATTTAATTTTGTAAGGGGGTACTCCCCTTACATTATGAGGTGAGTATGTGTCTAAAAGAAATACAAAACAATTGATATTAAAAGCTGCAAAGGAAGCATTTTCCAAAAAAGGATATGATGCGGTAAGTATAGATGAAATAGCACAAATTGCTGGGGTGCGAAAATCTCTTATTTATTATTACTTTCCCAGCAAGGAGGCGCTTTTTGAAGAAGTTTGGGTTAATTCCATTGAAGAATTGGAAAATGAGATTTTTGGTGTTAGCAAAGATGAACCGACTTATATTTCAAAAATAAAAAATTTTTTAAGAAGGTACATTGATTTTTTGACTAGTAAAAAAGAAATATCAGAATTGTTGAGAAAGGAAAAAGCAAAGGTACTTGATCAAGATAATTGGGTGAATGCAAAGGATAGGTACGAGGGATTTTTGAAGAAGATAGAGATGTTAATTATTGAAGGTAAAAATAAGAATGTAATAAAAGAAGATGTTGATCCCAAGGCAGCTACTGAGATGATTGCAAGTGTTGACTCTGTTCCAAGAAAGAGTTTATTAAGAGCAGTTGAAAATATGTTAATAAAAATTTTACTTAAAGATAACACTTAGACTTTACTTTAAATATTTATATGGTATAATATTGATGATATTAAATTAGGAAAATCTAGGAGAGGTGAGAAAATTGAAAAAAGGAATTCACCCGGAAATGAAATTGATTACGGTAAAATGTGCGTGTGGTGCTGAACATAAGTTTTATAGCGCAAAGGAAAATATAAGGATCGATGTGTGCTCTAGTTGCCATCCATTTTACAAGGGTGCTGGTGCTGCTGGTATGATAGTTGACACGGAAGGAAGAATTGAAAAGTTTAAGAAAAAATATAATCTAAAATAATTGCAATTGCCGGGAGCATTGCTCCCAAATTATTTTTTTAAACCATAGGGAGGTTTTGTGTATATGGAAGTTGGGCAAGTAGTAAAAGGTAAAGTAGTAGAGATACTAAAATTTGGAGCAAATGTCGAACTAGAAGATGGTGAGAAGGCATTTATTCATATCTCAAAGATTGCGCCAACGTATGTGAGGTCTGTGAACGATTATTTGAAAGTTGGTCAAGAAGTAGAAGGAAAGATTTTGGGAAAAACAAGAGATGGTAAATGGGAGTTAACACTTAAAGAATCTTCTTCAAATTCAAATGATGAGGAAAAAGGGAAAAAGTCAAATAGCGATTTTGAAAGGAAGTTAGCTAAATTTATGAAAGATAGTGACAGAAAGCATTCAGAATATAGGAAGAGATTAGACAAAAAAAGAGGAAAAAAGAATAGAAGATAAGTAGAAGGGCGGGGAAGCGCCCTTTTGTTTGTTTTCATGGGTTTGTGTTAAATAGTTAATAGTAGAAATATGGCTCCAATTATCTGGAGCCATATTTTTTATTATTTTACTTTTGATTTTTTCTTTTTAGGGACTCTTTTACATATATTTGCTATACAGTGTTTGTTTTCAATATGGTCTAAAAATTCATCTTTAAAATTATTAATCAATGAGAGTAAAGGTACTGGGAAACTTTGACCAAGACCACAAAGTGCTGTTTCTCTTGCCGTATTTGCAATTTCAATCAAGTTATCAAGATCTGTTTTAGTTGCTTGAAATTGTCCCATTTTTTCCAAAATTTTTACTGCCATTTTTGTTCCTTCTCTACAAGGTGTACATTTTCCACAAGATTCATGTCTAAAGAATTCCATTACATTTTTTGCAATATCAATAACGCAGTGGGTATCATTTACACCTAAGATTACACCAGAACCTAAACTTACTCCATATTTTGCAAATGAATCATAGTCTAATGGTGTATCAAATTTGCTTTCATCAATAAATGTACCTGCAATACCACCAGTTTGAACCATTTTAAGATTTTCACCTGATACACCGCCTGCGTATACCAACAGTTCTTTGACTGTTATGCCCATGGGGAGTTCAACGATACCTCTGTTGTTTAAGTTCCCAGCAAAACAGAAAACTTTTGTTCCTGGTGAATTTTCAGTACCAAATTGTCTGAACCAATCTGCACCGTTTAATATTATTTGTGGTATATTTGCCAGTGTTTCAACATTATTTATTACTGTTGGTTTACCAAACAAACCACTTTGCGGTGGATATGGAGGTTTCAATCTAGGTCTTCCAGCATGTCCTTCAATAGATTCTAATAAAGCAGTTTCTTCTCCACAAATATACGCACCTGCACCTAGTCTTATTGATAGATCAAAGTTAAAGCCACTATTTAGTATATTTTTGCCCAAAAAACCATATTCATATGCATCATGGATAGCCTTTTTAATATTTTCAACTGAACCGTAATATTCGCCTCTTATGTAAATGTAGCCTTTGGTTGCCCCAACGGTATATCCTGCTATTACCATTGCTTCAATTATACTATGTGGATCACCTTCCATTATTAACCTATCTTTGTACGTTCCAGGCTCACCCTCATCGGCGTTACAAACTATATATTTTTGATCAGAATTTGTTTTAAATGTAAATTCCCATTTCAAACCCGTTGGAAAACCTGCACCGCCTCGACCACGAAGACCACTTTTTTTTATTTCCTCTATTATATTTTCTGGCTTCATTTCTAAAGCTTTTGCAAGTGCAAAGTATCCGTTGTTTGCTATATATTCTTCTATATTTTTAGGGTCTATTTTTCCAATGTTTCTTGTTACGATTCTTATTTCTTTTGTTAATGATTCCTTTTTTGTAATTAAATTTTTGTGATTAATTTCAAGATCCAGGACTTTTCTCCCTTTTAAAATGTGCTCCTCAAAAATTTTTACAACATCTTCTTTTGTTTTTGCAGAATAAAATACATTATCTGGCATAACTGCAATAGTTACACCATTGTAATTGCCAAGTGTACCAGTTTCAAGAATATCTACAATATTGTCAAAGTTATAATCTTTTACTAATGATTTTAAAAGTTTTAAGAACTCTTTTGCACCCAATAATACACTGTTACTATCAACAGAAATTAATATAGTGATAGGTTTCATATATTCTCACCCCTTTTTAATTTATTTATTATTTCTCTTACTTTTTTTGGGGTGAGATCACCATAGTATTCGTTGTTTATCATTATGACAGGAGAAACACCACAAAGGCCTAAACAGCTTGTTTCTTCAAGTGTAAATAACCCATCATCTGTTGTTTGATTAAAATCTATTTTTAATTCTTCTTTTAGTGTTTTGATTATTTCCCTTCCATTTGCAACATGACATGGTAAACTAGTACATACTCTGATTAAATACTTACCTCTTTTTTTGATGGAAAACATCGAATAGAAGGTGAGAACTTCATATACTTTGGATAAGGGAATATTTAATTCTTCACTTACTAGTTTTACTGCTTCCTCTGGTATGTAGTTACCTTCTATTGTTTCTTGAATCTTGTGAAGTGTATAAATTAAAATATCTCTTTCTTCCAATCTTTCTGATTTTGCATGTGAAATAATTTTTTTGATTTCAGTGAGCATAGCGCGACCCCCTTTTTTCTTTATTCAATTGCAGGTGTTACTTTGCTTATTGCGCCAAATCTACAGACTTCTATACAACTTCCACATTTTACACAAGCTGATTGGTCTATTTCATGGACTTTCCTTACTTCGCCAGAAATACAACTTGAAGGACATACCCTAGCACAAGCTGTACAACCTACACATTTTTCTGGATCTATAACGTAACTAATAAGTGCTTTACATTTGCTAGCAGGACATTTTTTCTCTCTCACATGTGCAAGATACTCATCTTTGTAGTATCTTAAAGTAGATAGTACGGGATTTGGCGCAGTTTGTCCAAGACCACAAAGCGAAGAGTCTTTAATAACGTTACCTAGATTTTCCAAGATTTCTATATCTTCTTCTGTTCCTTCGCCTTTTGTTATTTTATCCAAAATTTCATACATCTTTTTTGTTCCTTCTCTACAAGGTGTACATTTTCCACATGATTCATCTACAGTAAATTCTAAGAAAAACTTTGCAACATCGACCATACAATCGTCCTCATCTAAAACTATTAAACCACCAGAACCAACTATTGCTCCCAGTTTTTGTAGTGATTCGTAATCAACTGGTGTATCGAAATACTCTTCTGGTATGACACCACCGCTTGGTCCCCCAGTTTGAACTGCTTTAATCTTTTTACCAGTTGGAGATCCTCCGCCAATTTCGTATATAAGTTCTCTTAATGTAATTCCCATAGGTACTTCAACCAAACCTGTATTTTTAACTTTACCAGCCAGCGCAAAAACTTTTGTTCCAGGTGATTTTTCTGTCCCCCACTGTCTAAACCAATTTGCGCCGTGGTATATAATCGGTGGAACACATGCTAATGTTTCAACGTTATTTATATTACTTGGTTTTCCCCACAATCCTTTTTGTGCTGGGAATGGAGGTTTTACCCTTGGTTGTCCTCTTTTTCCTTCAATTGAGTGCATTAAAGCGGTTTCCTCACCACACACAAATGCCCCTGCCCCAATCCTTATTTCTATGTCGAACGAAAAATCTGTTCCTAGAATATTTTCTCCCAAGAAACCATATTCCCTTGCTTGATTTAAGGCCACCGTTAATCTTTCAATTGCAATTGGATATTCAGCTCTTAAATAGACAAAACCTTTTGTTGCTCCGATTGCATATCCTGCTATGGTCATAGCTTCAATTATGGTGTGTGGATCTCCTTCGAGAATTGATCTATCCATAAAGGCGCCTGGGTCTCCTTCGTCAGCGTTACATATCATATACTTTTCGTCACCAGGAGATTTCCTTGCGAACTCCCATTTTAAGCCAGTTGGAAAACCTGCACCACCTCTTCCACGAAGCCCACTATCTTTAACAACTTGTATAACTTCCTCCGGTTTCATTTCTTTTAGTGCTTTGTGTAATGCAAAATAACCATCTCTTGCTATATATTCATCAATATTTAACGGATCAATAATTCCCACATTTCTAGTTGCTATTTTTACTTGCCTTGAGAAGAAAGGAATTTCTTTTTGTGGTTGTGGGACTATTTTTCCTTTATCACCTTGATAAAGGTATTCCTCTACAATTCTACCTTTTAGAAGATGTTCTTCAACAATTTTTTCTGCAGCTTCTGGCGTTAATTTTTGATAGTAAACCCCTTCTGGATGTATTACCATTATTGGCCCTAAACTACAAGCACCCATACAACCAGTTTCAACGATTTTTATATTATCTTGTAAATTGTATTCTTTAATTTTTCTTTCTAATACATCTTTTACACTTTCTTCACCTGCGGAAATACAGGCTCCACCAGCACAAATAAGAATTGTATTTGTTTCTAAAGGCATTATTTTTCTACCTCCTTATTCTTCTCCTTTTTTTACTATCAAATCACCTACAAGCTCACCGGCAACTATATGGGACTTTATAATTCTTCTTGCATTTTCGGGATTTACGTGTCCATAAGTAATGGGGACTTCCCCATTTATTTCCACTTTTATAGTTGGTTCAACTTCGCATAATCCCATGCAACCAGATTGGACAACTGATATATCGTCAATGTTTAATTCATTTAACGTTTCCACTATTGCATTTAAAGTATCTTTCGCGCCTGCAGCTATTCCACATGTCCCCATTGCAACTGTTATTTTTCCCCTTTTTCCTTCTTCCCTCATTTTAACTTTTTTTAATGTATCTTCTTTTATTTTCATAAGTTCTTCTAAGCTTTTTATTTTACCCATTATTTTCCCTCCCCTTGGAACTTTTTAATAATACTTGGAACCATATCGGGTGTGACTTTACCAAAAAATTCTTTTTCACCTATAAGGACAACAGGTGCCATACTACATGCTCCTAAGCACCTTACACCGTGGACTGAAAAGTTACCATCTTTAGTTACTTCGCCTTCATTTACTCCAAGTTCACTAAGAAACCTTTCCATAACTTTATCTGCACCTTTAACATAACATGCAGTACCCAAACATATCTTAATTTGATTCTTTCCTTTGGGCTTCGTAGAAAAGAAATTGTAGAATGTTACCACACCATAGACAACCGATGTAGGAATCTTAAGCTTTTCAGCAACGTGGTTTTGAACTTCTTCTGGAAGCCAACCAAATAGTTCCTGGGCTTTGTGAAGGACATTAATTAAAATACCTTTTTTTCCTTTTAATTCTTCAATATACGCATCGAGCTCCTTGTAAAGCTCGACATGTTTTTCACAAACTGCCAACATGGCCACCTCCTATTTAGTATTACCATCCAGGTAATATTATAACATTAAAAGTAAAAAAATTCACTTGTGAAATGTTATTTTTAAGATAACATTTTTTTAATTATTCACGATTAATTACTTCAGATAAACAATCCCCTGAGATATCAGGGGATTGTCCAAAATAATATAAATTTATTCAAAAAATGTATTCAATATTTTATTTTCTATTACTCTACTTTCATCAAAATCATCAATCTGTAAATACCAGTTCATAGTTTCAATTGCAGCTCTTAGTGGAATCATTCCAATGATTTCTGAATTTAATACAGGAACACCATATCTTTGGGCTTCTCGTTTTATTGCCTCAAACACTCTAAAAATTGGAGATTTTTTGTAATTTGTCAAATTCATAGAAACTTGAACAATTCTTTTTTCTTTTAATTCCACGCCCATTGCCTTTACATATCTAAAACCACCACTTATATGTCTAACTGCTTTTGCTATTTTATTTGCTATTTCTATATCATTTGTTCCCAGATTGACGTTGAATGCAATTAGGTATTCTCTTGCACCTACTGCAACTACACCTGCGGTGGGATGTACTTTGTCGGGACCAAAATCTGGCTTCCAATTTTGATCTTTGATTTTTTCAAAAAATCCTTCAAATTCTCCCTTTCTAATTTTTGATAAGTTTTCCCTTTCAGGTGAAGTAGCTGATTTTTCGTAAAGATACACAGGAATGTTTAATTCTTTTCCGATTCTTTCTCCTAATTTTTTGGAAATTTCGATACATTCTTCCATTTTTGTATTCATAACTGGAATAAAAGGGATAACGTCCGTTGCACCCATTCGTGGGTGTTCACCTTTGTGAATTCTAAGATCAATAAGCTCAGTAGCTTTTTTTACCATGTCGAATAATGCGTTTTCTATTTCATCTGGTTCACCTACAAGCGTAACAACGGACCTATTGTGATCATGATCCATGGACCAATCGAGGACTTTGACTTTTTTGTATTTTTCCGCTTCTTCGATTATCATTCTGATTTTTTCTATATCCCTTCCCTCACTAAAGTTTGGTACACTTTCGATTAATTTCATACTCCCCCTCCTATTTCATTAGTGATGTTTTTTATATCCTCTAAAATTGATGGCTTTGAAAATATATAACTTTCTCTTTCAAAAATTTTGGGTGTATTACCTTGAAAATTTATAATTTCTCCCCCAGCTTCCTTTACAATCAAATATGCAGCGGCTATATCCCATGGATTTGCACGTTTTGCAATGAAAAAATCAAATTTGTTTGCCGCAACGTAGCATGCAGAAAGAGCGGCACTTCCGAGAATTCTAATTCTTTGAACTTTATTTTCAACTTTTTCAATAAATTTTCCTGTAAATTTTCTGGAGAATCCAACACTTCCAATGGAAAATTTAAGGTCATTTATATCTTTTATTTCAAGTTTTGAGTGGTTTAAATACGCCCCCAGATTTTTCATTGCTAAGAACATTTCTTCGGTAAATGGATTGTATACTACACCAATTAGTGGTGACTTATTTTCATAATATGCAATTGATATGCAAAAATTTGGAAGACCATGGATGTAATTTATAGTTCCATCAATTGGATCAACTACCCACTGATTTTTTCCCATATCTTTTGTGTTATTTTCTTCTGCTAAAATACCATCATCTGGAAAATACTTTTTTATTTCCTGTATTATCATTTCTTGTGCTTTTTTATCGTGTTCTGTTACAAGATCCTGGAAATTTTCCTTTTCTTCAATATTTTTTGCTTTTCCAAAAAATTGCATTAGATAAAATCCAACTGTTTTTGAAATTTCAACTGCTAAATTTAGTCTATTCATTATACTCATCTCCCAATAGATAATCAAATATCTTCCTTGCAAAGGGGGCAGCCATTTCAGCGCCGCTTCCACCATTTTCAAAAAGCACTACAATAGAATACTTTGGAGACTTAAAAGGACCAAACCCTACAAACCACGAATGAGATTTTTTATTTTTACCCACTTCTGCTGTTCCCGTTTTTCCGGCAACTTTGTATTTTGCATCTTTAAAACTATTATATGCCGTACCCCTATCTCGGATTGAACCACTATGTGATGTAACTTCCAAAAGCCCTTCTTTGATTATTGTCCATATTTCTTTTGGAAGATTTATATTCGAATAAGTTGTTTGTGACTTTGCTATATGTGGAATAGGTGTTTTTCCATTATTGGCTATTGTTGTGTAAAAATTTAATAGTTGTAATGGAGTAAGTAATATATAGCCTTGGCCTATTCCTGCTAATATGGTATCACCTGGATACCATATTTCTTTCAACTTTTTTTGTTTCCATTCTCTAGAGGGAAAAATTCCTTCTTTTTCTTCAATATCAATACCTGTTTTCTTATCTATTTTAAAAATATCAGCTACATTTTTAATTTTATCAATTCCCAATTTTAATGCAATGTTATAAAAGTATACATTGCAAGAAACACGAAGAGCTTTAATAAGATCTGTTTCACCATGGCCACTTAAAAGCCAATCATTAAATATTGCAATGGTTTTTCCAGAACTTGATTTGTACTCGAATCTTCCTTTACAATTTACAGTAGCCGGTGTGCTTTCACTTAAAAGATACGCAATGGCAATGAGAGGTTTTATAGAAGAACCTGGGGAATATAATCCCATTGTAGAGCGATTTAAAAGTGGATTTTTTGGATCATTTATTATTTTTCGCCAGGTATATGTATCAATACTGTAGAATTCTTCTTCAATTCCAGGATATGAAACCATGGATAAAATTTCGCCTGTTTTTGTATCTTCTACAATGACAGAAGCAGGTATGTCGATTTCCTTCAATTTAGAATAAATGAACTTTTGAAGATTAAAATCAATAGTAGTATGTAAGTCCTGCCCATTTTCTGGGATTCTTTGTATGATTCGTTGTTTTATTTTTCCGCTTGGAGTTGAAAAAACTAATTCACTTCCTAATTTTCCATCAAGTATGTTATTGTACGTTTTTTCAAGTCCAAAATTTCCCTTTCCATTGGAATTTAAATATCCTATTATATGTAATACTTCTGGTAAGTACCTTCTGATTTCTTTGTATTGGATATAATACCCGAGTTTTTCAATACCGTAGATTTGATGATTTTCAAGTTTTACTTTCCCGCTACTAATTAACTCTGATAATTGTTTTTCTGTCAAAATATTTTTTAATTTATCCATCTCCATATCTTTAGAATAAATTAAAAAAGGGATTTTTTCGCTCCAAGCAAGTTTTATACCGTTTCTATCATAAATAGTTCCTCTTAATCCCTTTGTTAAAATAGTTTGTGTTAACAAAGAATTTAAAAATGCTCTGTGATTTTTTGATTCAAGTATTTGAATTTTTGTAAGGTAAAACACCAAAATGCTAAACATTATTAAAAAAATTACTAGAGTAGATTTATACCTCATGTTTCCCCCTTAATAACTGGGTTTTTTTAAGCCTAATAAGTGTTTTTTCTTTTCCTAAAACTTCAATTGATTCAAATAAACCCGGTGTGACAAGTTTTCCCAATAAAGCACCTCTAATTGTTTGAAAGACCTTTTTTGTGGATAAATTTGTATTTTTTGATATGTCTCTTAAAGTGTTTTCAATAGATGATATATCAAAATTGTCTAATTTTTCAAAGGATTCAATGGCCTGTACAAGTATTATTTCTGCTTCTGGTTTTTTTAAGAACTTATCTATATATTTTTCATCATAAGGGTAATTATCGTCAAAGAAAGGGTATGATATGTCAAATAATTGTTCTAGTGTATTAACCTTTTCCCTACAAATGGAGATAACTTTTTTTGCATACATACTATCTAAATCTATTTTCACATTTATTAGGCTTAGATATCCCCTAAATTTTTCAATCACCTTTTCTATTGGTAACCTTCTTAGGTGTTGACCGTTGATCCACTCTAATTTTTTATAGTTGAAAACTACTGATTTATTGGATATATTAAACGGATCAAAAGCTTTTATTTTATCTGTTATATCAAATATTTCTTCTTCTGTTTTCCAACCCAATATTGCAAGGTAGTTTAATAAAGCATTATTTAAAATACCTATTTCTTTAAAGTAATCAACTGATGTGCCACCGTGTCTTTTACTTAATGGAGTTTTATCATTTCCAAGTATAAGTGGGATATGCATAAATACTGGAGGAGTCCATTCAAATGCGTTGTAGATCATAATTTGTCTGGGTGTATTTGAAAGGTGATCTTCTCCTCTAAATACATGGGAAATTTCCATTAAATGATCATCCACAACAACTGCAAAGTTATAAGTTGGATATCCATTTGATTTTATTATTATAAAATCTTCAAATAAGTTATTTTCAAAACTCATTTCGCCTTTTAAGAGATCCTGAAATTTTGTTTTTCCTTCTTTTGGTGCTTTAAATTTTACAACTATAGAATAATCTTTAAATTTTTTTGGAAATTCGTACGATGTGAATATTTCTTTATTGTCAGAATATACAGCGTAGTATGCCAACTTTTTATCTATTAACTTTTGAGCAAAGTTATTATATATATCTAGTCGTTCACTTTGTCTATATGGTCCAAAATTTCCTCCAATATCTGGTCCTTCGTCCCAATCTATCTCCAACCATTTTAAAGCATTTAAGATTTTTTCTTCATATTTTTTTGTGGAACGTTCTGTATCTGTGTCTTCAATACGGAGTATAAATTTTCCTTTGTTTTTTCTTGCAAAAAGCCAGTTAAAAAGTGCAGTTCTAGCACCACCTACGTGTAGATAGCCTGTTGGACTTGGTGCAAATCTTAGCCTGAACAATATGATCATCCTCCCAGAATATCTTTTAGAATTTTAAAATCAAGTTTGACGTTGAAAATAAAATCTTTTTCTAATTCTTTTTTTAATAGAAAACCTGAAGCATCTTTTGTTAACGGAATTGGTGTACAAAAATATAAAAAATTGTTTTCTACAGCTATTGTATAGAAAGGAAACATCTGTGCAATTTCCCATGCAAGCATATAGTTATTGGAAAAGAGAATATTCCTTTTGTTTTCCAAATTTCTTAATTTTTTTACGTTTAATTCCTTTATTTGATATATATTTTTTGACAATTTAACGTAGTTGTTGTATATAATGGAGTAATTTTTAAACTTCATCATCTTTTTTATTTTCTTAAAAATGTTTTCAGAAATATCTTTTGAAATAATAAAAAAGACTTCATCTGAATATTTCAAAGATTTTGGTATTTTTTTAAAACTTTCTAAGTTCTTTATATAGCATATGGAAAAATTTATGTTCTTCTTCTTCTTCTTCTTTTTATTAAAAAAAATCATATTTCACCACTTATTATAGCTGTTATTAGTTTAAAAGGAATTAATTCAAAAATTTTATTTTCTATTTTTGAATCGAAAAATTTTGTTTTATCAGCTATAACAAAAAATGGTTTATCATAATATTTTGATAGTATAGCCAATGTTTTTGAACCTATTTTATTTATTACTCCGTTTTCACATACCGAGTCAGCACCTGTTACTATATAGTCTGCATCTTTAATGTATTTTTCTACTTCAAAATCATTGATTAATTTTACATTGCAGGTTGATTTTAGTTTATCATATAGTATTTTACCCTCGCCACCGGGATTAGATACGGGAACTACTATTTCCAAATTTTTTGGGTGGGTTTTAAAGTAAACTTCCAATGTTTTACTGTTGCTTATCGTAACTACCCTAGCATCAAAGTTTAAAAATTTTTGGGCATAAGATATGGTACTATTAAAGGAACTTTTTAAAATCTTTTTAATTTCTTTTATTGTGTAACCATCTTGTACCATCTTTTTAATCCATTTTATAACTCCCATTTCTTTTTTTAAATGTGAAATTTTGTCTAAAATATATTTATCTTCTTCCATCTTTTCTAAAAGCCAGAATCCAATTTCAACTGATCCGGCATTTTTTAGTAGTTCACCCATTAAATTGCCCCTTTCTAAAAGCGTAAAAAGAAGCTCTTGCAAGGTCCATATCATCAAATAACAATATGTTATCTCTAATTTTTTCCACGTTTAATTGTTTATTTCCATATGAAAAAAACCAGCTTTCATATTTTTTGGGAAAATGTACTTTTTTAATATTTAACCTTGTAATTATTTTGTAAATTGCCTTTGCTTTTACCATATCTCCAAATGACGGGTGATAGGGTCCTGCTACAATTTGGTTTCTTGAATGTTCAGGAACAAAATATCCCATTCTAATTACATTTGCATTGTTTGAATAAATTAAAAGTAACATTTCAGAAGATATATCCAGTGCCTCTTTTAAAGTTAATGGAGTATACAATTTTCTTTCGTACATTTTCTCTAATTCGGTATTTTTAAAAATTAAAGTGGGATGTATTCTAAAAATGTTTACTCCCAGTTTAAGTAATTTCATCAAAGACAATATAGATTTTTCTTTTGAATCTTTTGGGAGTCCGATCATTAAATGTGCAGAGACCTTAAAATTTCTCTCCATTAAAAGGCGTATAGATCTTTCGTTGTCTTTGACAGTATGTCCCCTGTTTGAAGCATCTAAAACATCATTGAACATGCTTTGAATTCCAATTTCTATGGTTTTAACATTGTAGTGTTTTAAAATTCCAAGATTTTCCTCTGTTATTTCATCAGGTCGTGTAGATATTCTAATTGGAACATTTAAATATTTGACAAGTTCCAAAAACTCTAATTGTTTTTCTAAAGAAAGGCCAGTGAAAGTTCCACCGTAAAATGCTACTTCGTCAATTGAAAAATTTGAATACTTTTGAATTGTATTAAGTATTTCTTTTTTTGATGGCATTTTTTCTCCGGTCATAGAATATTGGTTGCAAAAAACACAACGTTTTTTGCAACCAGCATTTGGTAAAAAAATAGGAAGAATCATCTTAGTAATTCCTTAACCACCTTACTAACTAGTGCACCATCTGCTTTTCCTTTTAGCTTTGCCATTGTTTCTTTCATAATTTTTCCAAAGTTTTTTTCTTCAATGCTACTTATGATTTCTTGAACTATATTTTTTATTTCCTCTTCGCTTAGCATTTTTGGCGCGTAAATTTTTAGAATTTCAAGTTCTTTTTCTTCTTCTTTTGCAAGGTCTTCCCTTCCCGCATTTTTGTATGCTTCAATTGATTCTTGCCTTTTTTTAATTTCCTTGAGAACTATCTTTCCAATTTCCTCATCGGTTGCCTCTTTTCTTTTTTCTACTTCAAAATTTTTTATTGCAGAATTTAAGAGTCTTATTACTCTTAATTTTATTTGATCTTTTTCTTTCATTGCAGTTTTTAAATCGTTTAGTAATTTTTCTTTAAGCATTTTCTCCCTCCTTAAATGTTGAAAATAAGTTTATTGCTGCGTTTGTGTTCGCATATTTATCATAACCCCCTTCTTGAATAAAAATAATGGGGATATCTAGTTTTTTTAAAAGCTTTCCCATTTTTTTGTAATCTTCATCTACTAAATTAAAGTATCCCATAGGATCTTTTAAGTGTGTATCAAAACCAAGTGAAACTATGAGTTTTAGTGGAGATATTTTTTCTATTATTTCAAGTGCTATTTCAAGCACAACTTTATATTCCTCCCAGGTTATCCCCTCATCTAGTGGAAAGTTAAAGTTTGTACCTTTTCCATTGCCTTTTCCTACTTCATCCCTATAACCTGAAATCCATGGGAAGAATTTTTCAGGGGTTCCATGAAGTGAAATGTAGGTTATTTGTGGATCTTCGTAAAAAATTTCTTGTGTTCCATTTCCATGGTGGAAATCCACATCTAAAATACAAATTCTTTCTTGAAAGGTACTCTGTAAGTATTTTGCAGCTATTGCGGCGTTGTTAAAAAAACAGTATCCCCCTGCAAAATTACTTGTGGCATGGTGACCTGGTGGTCTTGTTAAAATGTAAACGTACTTTGAATCAAGGTTTACTCCAGTCATAACTGTATAGTATGCGTTAATTGCGGCATTATAGGTTTTTTTGGTTATAGGTGTGCCCGAATCTAGTATACGATCCTTTAAAAAAACTTCTGGCAAATATTCGTTTTTTGCATTTTTTGATAAATTTTCCACATGTTTTACATACCATTTTGGATGTATGTTGTATAAATAATTCAAAGGATATTCTTTTGGATTTACGCATTCAAAATTGTTTTTGACAAAAATTTCCACCCCTTCCAATCGAGAAGGGGCTTCTGGATTTTTTACTAATTTTCCATTGTCAATTTCAAGAGTTGGTATATAGTCTTTGTTTAATTGCGCAACGGCCTTCATTTTATTCCTCCAGCTGGGAAATCTTATTTATCCTTCTTTCGTGCCTCCCACCTTCAAAGTCTGAATTTAAAAACGCATTAACTATCCAAGAAGCCAATTCAAAACCTATAAGTCTACCGGGAAGTACAAGGATATTTGCGTTGTTATGTTGTCTTGCTAATTTTCCCATTTCGGGAATGGTACACAATGCTGCCCTAATACCTTTTATTTTATTTGCTGCAATTGACATTCCTATTCCTGTTCCGCAAATTAATATACCAAAATCAGCTTCCTTTTTTACAACGCATTTTCCAACTTCTTTTGCAAAATCTGGATAATCAACACTTTGTATACTATTTGTTCCCAAATCTATTACTTCAATGTCTTTTTCATTTAAAAAGTCTTTGATTTTTTCTTTAAGTTCAAATCCTGCATGATCACTTCCTATCGCTATTTTCAAGATACTCCCTCCTTAGCTTTTCAAAAATTTTAATGCTTCATTTACTGAATTTTTAATATTTAATGCTTTGTCGAGGTTAGTCATTTTAAAGAGATTTTTAACGTTATCACTTAATTTTACTAATACTAATTCTCCACCTTGCAATTTAAAAGATTTGTGTAAACTTACTAAAATCCCTAATCCAGAACTATCAATATAGTTCATTTGTGAAAGGTCCAAAATACAATTCTTATTTCCTTTGTTTAAAATATTTTCCATTGCAAATTTTTTCAAGTTATGTGCATTTGAAATATCTATTTCACCAGTAATTTTTAGAATGGAAATACCATCTTTTGTTTCAAGTTCAAACATCTATTTCACCTCCTATTCGTAGAATCTTATTATCCCCACCAATTTTCCAATTACTTTTACATTACTTGTGTCACAAGTAATGGGTTTCATATTTTTGTTTTCTGGGACAAGTTCCACTTTTTCTTTTTTGTGGTAAAACCTTTTTAAAGTAACTTTGTCGTTAAAAATTACAGCAGCAATTTGCCCATTTGGAATTCTGTATTGTTTTTTTAAAATAACATAATCACCATCCATTATGTGGGCATCGATCATGCTGTCTCCTTCAACTTTTAATGCAAAATAATTGCCAAATCCGGAAATCATCCTAATGGGGATTTCTATTTCTTCATCGATTATTTCAAACATTTCTATGCCTAAACCCGCAGAGATTTTTCCTTTTACTGGAATAGAAACACTTTCAGGTCTTTTTATCAAAGAGATTGAACGGGAATTTTTAGGATTTCTTGTTATATATCCTTTCTTTTCAAGTGCAATTACGTGAATATGTGCCCCCCTTGGAGTTAGTTTAAAGTGTTTGGCAATATCTCTAATAGATGGAGAATATCCATTTTGTTGTATATATGAAGTTATAAAATCTAAAACTTTTTTTTGCTTTTCAGTAAGTTCTTTCATATGTCAAACACCACCTTTATTTTTAACATATTTTCAATTTTTTCAATTTTTAGGTTGTGATATGTTAAAGCTTTGAATCCATTGCCAGTTATACCATCAAATGGGCAAAATTTTACAGTGTAATCTGCGTATATTTCAACTGGAAAATATCCCAACTCGATAGAGGCAATCCAGTCGTTAACTATATCAAATATCGCATCTTCATTTTCTTTTAGTTTGTATTTGTAGTGCTTATAACTTTTGCAATTAATCTTTGGAGCATAATTTTCTTTAAAAATTTTTATTATATCTTTTAATATTTCAAAAAAAGATTGCGCACTTATTTCGTATGCCACATCTGCTGTGTGGTCTATTTCTTTATACATTTTCATCTTCTCCCTTAATTATTGCAACGTCTGCTATTTCATCCCCGTTTGAAAGGTTTAGTAATTTTACACCTTTTGTTACCCTACTAAGAGGTCTTAGACTACTAATGTTAATTTTAATTGACATGCCATGTTTTGTGAAAATCATTATATCTTCACGTCCCATAACATAACTTACACTTACAATTTCTCCTGTTTTGGAAACATCCGATATATTCTTGATTCCCAGACCTGCCCTTTTTTGGATCCTGTATTGTGATATTTCAGTGAGTTTACCGTATCCATACCTTGTAACTGTTAAGATGTAGTTTTTTTCGTCAGATAGAAGAGTGGAACTAACTACTTCGTCATCCTTAGAAAGTTTTATGCCAGTTACTCCCATAGCAGAGCGTCCCATTGTTCTTACTTCTGAAATGGAAAATCTTATACTCATTCCGTTTTTGGTTGCAATTAGTATTGTTTGTTCTTCACTTTCAATTTTTTGTACGGATACCAGGCTATCATCACCGTCGAAATTAATAGCTCTAAGTCCTCTTGCGTTTATATTTTCAAATTCTTTTAATGCTGTTCTTTTTACTTTTCCGTATTTTGTTACGAAGAACAATTCTCCAGAAAAGTCGTCTACTGATAACATTGTTAAGATTTTTTCATCTTTGTCAAGGTTTAAATATTTAGAAACTAATTTCCCTCTACTTGTTCTTGAATTTTCCTCAATTTGGTAATTATTTAAAAGGTAAACTTTTCCTTTTGAGGTGAAAAACAGCGTTTTACCGTGAAGATGAGTGTATATAACTTCCATTATTACATCATCATTCATCAGAGAGGAACCAGTTACTCCTTTCCCCCCTCTTTTTTGAGTTCTAAATGTGGAGAGGTTCATCATTTTCAAGTAACCCTTTTTTGTTAATGAAATCACTACTTCTTTATCTGGAATTAATTCCAACTCATCGAATTTGATTTCTCTTTCTTCATGATCCAAAATTTTGCTTTTTCTTTTATCACCGTATTGTGTTTTTATATAGTATAGCTCTTCTATTATTTTTTCATACACTTTCTCATCATTTTCGATTAATTCTTTTTCTATCTTCATCTTTTCCACAAGTTCATTGTAATCCTTTATTAGTTTGGAAATTTCAAGTTTTGTAAGTCTACCTAATCTAAGATCTACAATAGCTTTTGCTTGAGTTTCTGTAAAATCAAACATTTCAATTAGTTCCCTTATAGCACTTTCTTGATCTTCACTATTTCTTATTACAGAGATTATTGTATCAATAGAACGTGAAGCTTTGATTAATCCTTCTAATATATGTGCTTTTTTAGAGTATTGTTTATAGAAAAACTGTGCTCTTCTTCTTACCACTTCAAAACGATGTTCTACGAATGCCCACATTAATTCTTTGAGGTTCATTAGGGCGGGTTTTTTTTCTTTGTCAATTACCAATAGTTGTGCATGGAAAGTGCTTTGTAATTGTGTGTGTTTGTAAAGATTATTTATAATTATATCTTCATTTACATTCTTTGGTATTTCAATTACAATTCTTAACCCTTCTTTATCCGATTCATCTCTAATATCTTTGATTTGCAAATTTGAATTTTCTGCATATTCAACTATCTTTTTTATTAGGTCTGATTTATTTACGTTAAATGGAATTTCAGTAACAACTATTTTTTTCTTTTTCTTT
Source organism: Thermosipho sp. 1070 (assembly GCF_001682135.1). NCBI lineage: Bacteria > Thermotogati > Thermotogota > Thermotogae > Thermotogales > Fervidobacteriaceae > Thermosipho > Thermosipho sp. 1070. The sequence goes on from NZ_CP007121.1 coordinate 1,323,779, forward strand.
TCCTCTTCGACTTGTATTATACCTCTGATTGTGAAACTTCCCCTTCCTGTTGTATACATCTCACGGATTCCTGATTTCCCAATTATCTCTCCACCTGTTGGAAAATCTGGCCCAGGAATAAAATTAATTAACTCTTCTATAGAAATTTCCGGGTTTTTAATAAGTGCTACAAATCCATCCACAAGCTCTGATAGATTATGAGGAGGTATGTTTGTAGTCATTCCAACTGCAATACCAGTCGAACCATTGGCGAGTAGATTTGGAAATTTTGATGGTAAAACAACTGGTTCTTTCAAGCTACCATCAAAGTTGTCCATCATATCTACTGTGTCTTTATCTATGTCTTCTAGTAATTCTTCTGAAATTTTTGCAAGTCTTGCTTCCGTATACCTCATAGCTGCTGGTGGATCTTTGTCAATTGACCCAAAGTTTCCCTGTCCTTCCACAAGAATATATCTCATTGACCACTCTTGTGCTAATCTAACTAGCGTATCATATATTGCGGTATCACCGTGTGGGTGGTATTTACCTATTACTTCACCAACGATACGCGCAGATTTTTTGAATGGTTTGTTGTGGCTTAATCCAAGCTCGTGCATGCTGTACAAGATTCTTCTCTGTACAGGCTTTAATCCATCCCTAACATCTGGAATGGCTCTACCAATGATAACACTCATTGAATAACTAAGATAAGACTCTTTTAATTCTTCTTCGATGGATCTATTTATTTCCATTAAATTCCCTCCAGTTATGAAATTTTTGCACCAGGTTCAATATCTCTATCTACGGTTAATACTGTTAAATCGTTATTGATTTTTGCCGCAAGTAACATACCTTGTGATTCTATTCCCATTAATTTTGCGGGTTTTAAATTAAATACCACAATTATCTTTTTACCTATTAGTTCTTCTGGAGAATAATACTTTGATATACCTGCAACTATTTGTCTTTTTCCATGTTTTCCAAGATCCACAATTAATTTTAATAGTTTTTCCGATTTTTCGACCTTTTCTGCTTCAACAATTTGTGCAACTCTAAGTTCTATCTTTTTGAAATCATCTATTGTAATTAGATTATCTAATTTGACTTCTGTTTTTTCCTCTTTTTTGATTGCAATTTTTTCAAATTTTTTCAGGTCAATTTTTTGAAATAGTGGTTTATCATGTATTACTTTATTTCCAGCAACAAGGGTATTCCACTTGTCAATAAATTTTTGAGGTTCAAAATCTTGCCCAAGTCTTTTAAACACTTTTCTTGACGAATCAGGCATAAATGGAAGTAACAAAGTTGCAATTTTTAAATATGCTTCAAGTGTATAGTACAAAACAGTTGCAAGCCTTTCTTTGTTTCCTTCTTTTGCAAGAATCCATGGTTTGTTTTCGTCAAAGTATTTGTTTACAAATCTAATATAATCCCAAATTGCTTCAAGTGCATTTGTCAATTTATATTGCTCCATGCAACTTAAGTATTTTTCTTTTGTTTTAAAGTATTCATTTGCTAGTGATTTATCTGACTCATTTGGTGTTTGGGGGACTGGAATTTTTGAATTGAAATTTTTGGATACCATCGCAAGTGTTCTATGGAGCAAATTTCCGTAATCATTTGCAAGGTCTGAATTTAATCTTTGTACAAGGTTTTCTTCAGAAAAGTCCCCATCTTTTCCAAAGACAATATCCCTTGAAAGGTAATATCTTATAACATCATTTCCATATTTTTTTACAAATTCCCTTGGATCAATAGCATTCCCAAGTGATTTGCTGATCTTTTGTCCATTTACCGTAAGCCATCCGTGTGCAAAGATCTTTTTAGGTAATGGAAGCCCTACAGACATTAACATTGCAGGCCAAATTAAACTATGGAATCTATTTATTTCTTTTCCTATTAAGTGTAAATCTGCTGGCCACCATTTTTTAAACGTTTCTTCATCATTTCCGTAACCAATTGCGGAAATATAATTTATTAGTGCATCAACCCATACGTATATAACATGTTTTGGATCATTTGGCATTCTTATACCCCAATCAAAGGTAGTCCTTGTTATTGATAAATCTTTTAAACCGCTTTCTAATATTTTCAACATTTCATTTTTTCTAAATTCTGGTTCAACAAAATCTGGATTTTCTTTAAAATGTTTTAACAGAGGTTCGGTGTATTTGGAAAGACTGAAAAAGTAATTTTCTTCCTCAACAAAATTTAGTTCTCTATTACATGTGGGACATATGTGTTTCCCGTTTTCTATTTTTATTTCGTCTTCATTCCAATATGTTTCACAAGGAATGCAATACCAACCCTTGTATGTTCCTTTATATATATCACCATTTTCCAGCATTTTTGAAACAAAAAATTGTACAGTTTCCATGTGTTTTTTATCCGTTGTTCTGATGAAATAATCGTTGGTTATATTTAAATCTTTCCATAATTGTCTGAATTTTTCAGAAAGTTTATCACAAAGTTGTTGAGGTTCTGTTCCTTTTTTCTTTGCAGCTTGTAATATTTTTTGTCCATGTTCATCGGTACCAGTAAGGTAAAATACCTCATATCCCATTAGTCTCTTATATCTTGCAATTATGTCTCCTATGATAGTTGTGTATGCACTTCCAATGTGTGGTTCTGAATTAACATAATATATAGGGGTTGTTAGATAAAATTTTTTCACTTTTACACCTCCACAAACGGTTTATTTTCTTTGTAAAATTATACCATATAAATGAAATTTACAAGATTATGAAACAAATGTATATCATTAATTTTTGGTTAATTAGATAGGCGGATATGTAAAAACAATATTACAATAAAAAATTAATGTTAAATCTTGATTTTTAATATTAAAATATGGTAAAATAATGTTACCATATTCCAAGGGAGGGGATTATATGAAGAAATTGCTGGTTATTTTGGGGTTGTTGCTTGTTGCTTTTTCTTTCGCAAGTAGTGTTATAGTTGTGGGTACAACTGACAAGATAAGGACACTTGATCCGGCGAATTGTTATGATTATTTTTCCAGTAACATTTTGCAAAATGTTTTAGCGGGACCTGTTGATTATGAAGTTGGAACTGCAAATATTAAACCGTGGTTGTTTGAAAAATGGGATGTTTCATCCGATGGTTTAGTTTATACGTTTTATATAAGAAAAGATGCCTACTTTGAAGATGGTACACAGATCGATGCAAATATTTTCAAATTTTCTTTTGATCGCGTTATGAGGTTAAATGGTGATCCCGCATTTCTCTTATCAGATGTTGTAGAAAAGACGGAAGTGGTGGATAAATTTACATTTAGAGTACATCTTAAAAGTAAATTTTCAGCATTTGTTTCGATATTAGGGTATACAGTGGCATTTCCAGTAAATCCAAAAGTGACACCAGAGGATAGATTTTCAGATATTGCTCCTTCTGCATCTGGACCATATAGAATTAGTGAATGGATAAGGGATGTAAGAATAGTTTTAGAGGAAAATCCAAAATATTTTGGTCCAAAGCCAAAGACTAAGAAGATAATTATCCAATTTTATGAAAATTCACAACAATTGAGACTTGCACTTGAAACGGGAGAAATTGATATTGCGTATAGACATCTTGATCCAAGGGATATTTTAGATTTACAAAATGTTTCCGGAATAAAGGTATATTTAGGCGCAAGTCCGCAAATTAGATATTTAGTGTTAAATGTTAAACAAAAACCGTTTGATAATCCTTTGGTAAGGCAAGCAGTAGCACTTTCTGTGGATAGGAGTGCCATTGTTAAGGATATTTTTGTAGATCTAGCAAAGCCATTGTATTCAATGATTCCAGCAGGTATGTGGAGTCACGAAGATGTATTTCCAAAACGCGATTTACAAGCAGCAAAGGAAATTTTGAAGATTGCAGGTTATAGTGAAAAGAATCCACTTGTTATAGATTTGTGGTATACACCTTCTCATTATGGAACTACAGAAGCAGACGTTGCACAAGTTTTAAAAAGTTCTTTGGAAGAAACAGGGATGATTAGAGTTAATATAAAGTATGCTGAATGGTCTACATATGTCGAATATTTCTTGAATGGAACAATGGGATTATTCTTATTAGGTTGGTATCCTGATTACCTTGATCCTGATGACTATTTATGGCCATTTTTAAGTGTTAGTGGTGCAAAATCTCTTGGTAGTTTCTATGAAAATCAAATAGTCGAAGATTTGATGGTTGCTGGTAGAGCAGCTACTAACCAAGAATCTCGTGAAATGATTTATAAACTTGTTCAGAATTATCATGCGGCAGAGATGCCATATATTCCTCTTTGGCAAGGTTCTGCAGATTGTGAAGCACATGATTACATTAAAGGAATTATATTAGAGCCTACCCAAATCTTTAGGTATTATCTCCTCGAAAGAAAGTAAATATCACCGCCCATCTTGGGCGGTTTTTTAAAAGGAGGGAGAATATAGTGTCCTTGAAAAGTTATATAATTACGCGTGTTATACTTGCGATTCCTATGATATTTATTTTATTGGTAATGATTTTTTTTATTTTGAGAATTATTCCAGGTGACCCTGTTTTGGCTATTTTAGGGGGAAAAGCTCCTTTGGAAGTTATAGAAGCTAAAAGACACGAATTAGGGTTGGATAAGCCTGTAATTGTCCAGTTTTTTGATTATATTGGAAATGTTTTTAGAGGAGATTTAGGGGTATCAACGCTTACAAATAGACCTGTTTGGGATGAAATTAAAGATAGATTTCCTGCAACGTTAGAATTAACAATATTTTCCTTTATAATCGCATTATTGATAGGGTTGTTTTATGGTGCGGAAGCTGCGTGGCGTAAGGATAAATCTTTAGATATTTCTGCAAGGGTATATTCTATATTACTTTATGCTATTCCCGTGTTTTGGCTTGGCTTAATGTTACAACTTTTATTTGGAGTTTATTTAAGATGGTTTCCTGTCGGCGGAAGATTATCTCCTAGGGTGTCTTTGGATATAAAGACTGGATTGTTAATTTTGGATAGTATTTTAAACTGGAATTGGGAGGCATTTTCAGATGTTTTAAAGCATTTATTGCTTCCTGGATTAACTTTGGGACTTGTAATTTCAAGTATTTTTTTGCGTATGGTGAGAAATAATACCGTATTGATGCTGTCAAAAGATTTTGTTAAAGCTGCAAAGGCAAGGGGATTAAAGTCGAGAGTTATTTTGTATGGTCATGCGGTAAAAAATGCATTTGTTCCTATATTTACGATTATGGGAATGCAATTTGCATTGTTACTTGCCGGTGCAGTTTTAACTGAGACTACTTTTTCTTGGCCGGGGATTGGAAGTTATTTGGTGTTGAAAATAAAATATAGGGATTTTCCGGCGATTCAAGGTACAATTGTATTTTTTGCAATGTTTGTTGTGGTTATAAGTATTGTAATTGATATAGTTAATGCACTAGTAGATCCAAGGGTTAGATACTAAGGGGTGATATTGTGAGAAAAAAGTTTGTTAGCGAGCGAATTGGCGAAATAATAAATGATTTATTTAAAACTGGAACGGGTTTGCTAACCTTTATAGGTGCAATGATATTACTTTTTTACATTACACTAGCAATTTTTGCCCCGCAAATTGCTCCGTATAATCCAATTGAAAGAGTTGGACGATCTTTAACCTCCCCAAATGATCAATTTGTTTTTGGTACGGATAATCTTGGTAGAGATATACTTAGTAGGGTAATTTATGGTGCAAGAATAGCTTTAACCATAGCATTTATTGCAGTTTTAATAGCTGCTGGTGTTGGAATACCATTGGGATTAGTTTCCGGTTATTTAGGTGGTGCATTTGATAGGGTTTTGACGTTGATAATGGATGCAATTTATTCTTTCCCAGGTCTGATACTTGCTATTGCAATAGCGGCGGTTTTAGGTCCGGGTGTTGTAAATATTTCTGTTTCTATAGCCGTTGTTTATACTCCGACGTATTTTAGGGTTATAAGGAATCAGGTTAGTTCTATTAAAAGTGAATTGTATGTTGAAGCAGCACGTGCTTTGGGCGCAAGAAATTATGAGATCCTTTTAAAATACATTTTTCCAAATGTTTTGCCATCAATAGTGGTTGTACTGTCAATGAATCTTGCAGATGCCATTATGACCGAAGCAGGATTGTCATTTTTGGGGTTAGGTATAGCACCTCCTACTCCAGATTGGGGATTTGATCTGAGTAATGGTCAAAGGTTTGTTTTAAGTAAGGCCTGGTGGGGACTACTTTATCCAGGACTTGCTATTGTGACAGTAGTATTGGGATTTTCAATGTTTAGTGAAGGGTTAAACGAGTTGTTGAATCCCACTATTAGAGAAAGAAGGTGAGTTTGTGTCAGTATTTGAAGCAAGAGGATTAAAAATATATTATAAAACAAAGCGTGGATATATAAAAGCGGTTGATAATATAAATTTTTCAATAGAGAAGGGTCAAGTTGTGGGCCTTGTTGGTGAATCTGGATGTGGTAAATCAACATTTGGACAAGGAATATTAAAAATATTACCTCCTACGACTTTTTACAATGGGGTTATGGAAATCGAAGGGAAAAATTTAGTTACAATGGGCGAGGAAGATATTAGAAAAATCAGAGGGAAAAAGATAGGAATGATTTTTCAAGATCCGATGACTTCGTTGAATCCAATAATGAAGATTGAGAAGATATTTTATGAAACATTGAAGACTCATGAGCCTGATATTACTTTAGAGGAGGCAAGGGAAAGAACAGCAAGGGTTTTAGAAAAGGTAGGAATTAAACCGGAGCGCATGAAAGAATATTCATTCCAATTTAGTGGTGGAATGAGGCAAAGAGCTATGATTGCACTTTCGTTGGTGTTAAATCCTACATTGGTAATAGCAGATGAACCTACTACTTCATTGGATGTAATTGTCCAAGCTCAAATAATGGAATTGTTAAATGAATTAAGAAGAGAATATGATATGTCCATGATTTTAATTACTCATGATTTGGGAGTTGTTGCGGAAGCTGCGGATAAAATTTGTGTAATGTATGCTGGACACATTATTGAAGAGGCAAAGAGTGAAGAATTGTATTATGCTCCAAAACATCCATATACACAACTTCTTCTTAAGAGTATTCCAAATACAAATGTAAATGATTTGGATTTAAAATATATTCCTGGTTCTCCTCCAGATCTTTTAAATCCGCCAAAAGGATGTAGATTTGCCCCTAGATGTCCGTTTAAGAAGGAGATTTGTGAATTAAAGGAACCTAAAGTTGTCGAAATCGATGGTAGTAAGGTAAAGTGTTGGTTATACAGTGAGGTGAAAGTATGATATATGTTAGAAATTTGGTAAAACACTTTCCCATAAAAAGGACAATAGGTGAAGTTTTAACAAGGGTACCGCAGCGTTTTGTGAAAGCCGTTGACGGAATAAGTTTTGATATAAAAAGAGGAGAAACTTTTGGTCTTGTTGGAGAATCAGGTAGCGGAAAAACAACCACAGGAAGACTTCTTTTAAGGTTAATTGAGCCCACTGCTGGGGAAATTCTTTTTGAGGGTACAGATGTTACCAAGTTAAGCAAAGAGGAGTTAAGAAAATTTAGAAAAAACTTTCAAATTATTTTTCAAGATCCAATGGCGGCTTTAAATCCGTATATGAAGGTTGGAGAAGCGATAAAGCATGGCCTTGAGATACACAATATTGGAAATAGTAGAATGGAAAGAAAAAAGATGGTAAAGCAAATGCTTGAGAGGGTTAACCTTTCTCCAGCTGATGATTTTTATTATAGATATCCACATGAACTTTCAGGTGGACAAAGACAGAGAATAGTGATTGCGCGTGCGTTAATTTTAAGACCAAAATTTGTAGTTGCCGATGAGGCTATAGCAATGTTGGATGTATCAGTAAGATCACAATTACTACAACTATTAATTGACTTAAAGAAGGAGTTTAATTTAACATTTTTGTTTATTACACATGACCTTGCAACAACGAAGTATATTTGTAATAAAATTGGTGTGATGTATCTTGGAAAATTAGTTGAAGTAGGTGATTTTAAGGATATTTACCTTGAGCCTTTACATCCTTATACAAAAGCTTTGATTTCAGCTGTTCCAGAACCTGATCCAAAGAAAAAAAAGAAAAAAATTATACCACAAGGAGAAGTTCCTAACCCAATTAATCCACCAAAGGGATGTAGATTTCATCCAAGGTGCCCATTCGTAATGGATATATGTCGCCAAAAAGAACCTAAATTAATTGAATATAAAGGGCGGAAGGTTGCATGTCATTTGTATAAATAACCCCCGTTTATCGGGGGCTATATGTTCCAAATTTCTTCAAATGTATGTGGAGTTTCACAGTATTTGCATACAAGCTCTCCTTTTTCGTTTTTTATAAAAAACGCTTCTGCATTTTCACCGTGCGCAGGGTTTGTTATACAATTTTCGTTTTTACATTTTAACTCTGCAAATCCATAAATATAAGGTGGAAGAGAAATTCTATATTTTTCCACAACCTTTGAGTTTTTGATAATATTAACCGTTGTATTTGGAGATATGGCAGAAAGTTTTTTTATTTCTTTCTTTGACAAATACCTGTCTGGAAGGCTTATGTACCCTTTAAAATTCCCGTCTTGTGATTGGAATATACCATCTGCACTATCAATGTCATACAATTTTAAGATTTTTCTTATTTTTACTATAGTTTCGTAGATTTGAGCTTTTGATTTTCCTTTTGCAATGTGATCTATTACCGTTCCATTTTCAATTGGTTTAATTCCCCTTTTTCCTTCTTTTAAAATTCCCTTAGTGCCATTTGTAATATTGGCTGGGATTATAAATTGTTCATCTATAATGTTATTTATTTTTTTGTCTAAATCTGTTTCAAGTGCTCCACCAAGCATAGAAAGTAAAACGGTTCTAGTCCAATATCCATTTATTGCTTGTTCTTCCCAACCGTTGAGTGGTAATGTATCCAGAAATGTGGGAATTGTCGGATACATTTTGTGCCTTGGAAGAGGGTGATAAAATTTTACATTTTTAGGTAACTTTTCCAAAAATTCCTTCCTAAATGTAACACTATTTCTTAAAACGTGTTCTTTTTCGAGGATATCTTCCCCCATTCTTTCAAGTTGTAACCTTGTGAAATACCAAATTGGGGCAATGTTTTCATTTTTTAAATAATTTTCAATTGAATCAAATAATCTAATTTCAAAACCATTTTTTTTCATTTTTTCTACATAGTGAATAGGCATAGAAAGTTCTTCTGGGGCAATTAAATCAACTAAGACATTTTTAAAAATTTTTAAACCATTTGCCTTAGAATGTACAGTTCTGCCATGCAAAAGATCTCCAACAAGTGCAATATGAATATAGGAATTATCAAAATTCAATTGTTCCAAAAATGTGAATTCATCAAGCAATTCTTGAGTTGGATGTTCATGTTTTCCATCACCTGCATTTATGAATGAGGGTTTTTCTAAACCGTGCCTTTTTGTGAATTCATATACTTTTTCATCAAGGTATTTGCAAGTTCCTTCAAGTTTTGTGCGGACTATGAAAATTGAATAATTGCTGTATCCTGTTAACATGTTAAATGTATCTACATAACTTTCCTTCTTATTAAATGAAGAATGTTCTGAATCAAAAATGTTTACTTTGGCGTTTTTGTGAAATTTTGCTGCATTAATGAATGATTCTTTTGTCCTAGTACTAGGTTCAACGAAGATGATATAAATTCCTACATCTTTTTTGATTTGAAATTTACTGGTATCTTTCTTTTCTTTCCAAAGTTGTTTTAGAAGTTTTGTTTTTTCGTACAAAAAAAGTTGTTCTTCAACTGAAAAATCGTTGATAACGGTAAGACTTCTCCCAAGAAAATTCACTTTCCCCCCACCTCCTAAATATTATTAAATTAAAAAAAAGAGCCCAAATGGGCCCATTATGCAATATCTAAATTTTCTTCTTCTTTTAATACATCTAGAAAAGCTGAGACAACTTTTGGATCAAATTGTTTGTTTGAATTGTTTATTATTTCCTGCAAAGCAAATTCATATGTTAAGGCATCTCTATATGCTCTTTTACTAGTCATAGCATCCCAACTATCTGCAACACTGATTATCCTTGAAATAATTGGAATCATCTCGCCTTTTAACCTCCCTGGATAACCTGTTCCATCCCACTTTTCGTGATGATGATATACATAGGTTGCTATATTTTTAAGTGTTTCAGACGTTGATAAGAATTCAAAACCATATATAGGATGTTTTTTTATTATTTCATATTCTTCCATAGTAAGAGAGCCTTCTTTATTTAAAATACTATTTGGAATTGCTATTTTTCCTATATCGTGAACAAGACCTGTCCAATATGCATCTGAAATTTCCTGTGAAGATAAATTAAGTTTTTTTGCAATTTTTTGGGATAACTCTGCAACTCTAAGTGAATGACCTTGGGTATATCTGTCATAATATTCTAATATTTTTATCATAGAAAGCATAAGATCAATTTGGAATTTTCCATGTTTTTTAATTAGATTTTTAATTAGTTCAGATGAAGAGATTAAAGAAGAAATTATCTCAAGTTTTTCGGTTTTTGATTTAGAAATCTTAGACTTTGAATGAAGTATTAATCTTACTCCTAATGTATTGTCTATTGTAAAGTCTTTTACAAAGTAATCTTTGTAAAAAAATAATTTATCGTTGTATTCGATTTTTTGGCCAAAAGAAGATACTTCATTAAATTTATTTCCTTCTTTTACTAAAAAAATGCCCGAATCAATTTCGGGAAATTCTTTTGAAATAAACGATAACGCTTTTATTGGAAAATCATTGTTCTCATTTGTAAGTTGATTTGTAAAATCAAACACTACTTCTTTTAAGTTTATTTTTTTACTTTTAGCTAAATTAAATAAAAATAATGTTGTTATTAGCGAGTATATGGATAAAATTATTAGCAAAAACTCCAAAGTTTATCCCCCTTCCTACGTTAATTGTACTTTTAAAACTTCTTTTTACAACCTATTTTAGAAAAATATCTTGAAACAAATTAATCAAAGTTTTTTTACGTGTAATTTAAGGTATTTGTTCGATAGTCGAATAAAAGCGTTTTTTAGGCATTTGTGTTGTCTAGAATAAAAATTATAATAAAAAAATAAAAGATATTGACAATGTCTAAAAATAGATGTATAATAAAATTGGACATGATAAAGGAGGATTAGCATGGAGAGTTATGCGAAGATTTTAAAGCTTCACGATATAAGACCAACTATTCAGAGAATACAGATTTTAAAATTTATAATTGAAAGTAAAGTACATCCATCTGCTGATGAAATATACGAAGAGTTAAAGTCAAAGATACATGCTATTTCAAGGGCTACTGTTTATAACACCGTTAATTTGTTGAGTGAGAAAGGGGTAATAAAAGAGGTAATTACACCATCTGCGATAAGATATGATTATGAAATTGTTCCACATCATCATTTTTTCTGTTTGAAGTGTAAAAAAGTTTACGATGTATTTGGTGAATTACCAGAAATTCAAAAAGTGGATAGTATAGATGGGCATTTGGTAAAAAAAATCCAGTATTGTTTAGTTGGAATTTGTAAAAAATGTTTAAATGGAGGTGAGTAGTATGAGTTTACCACTTATTGGGGAGAAGGTTCCAGAGTTTGAGGCAGTTACTACGAAAGGAGTTATAAAGTTTCCAGATGATTTTAAGGGAAAATGGGTTGTGTTATTTAGTCATCCAGCGGATTTTACACCAGTTTGTACAACGGAATTTGTTGCGTTTCAGAAGAGATACGATGAATTTCAAAAGATAAACACGGAATTGGTTGGATTAAGCATTGATCAGGTATTTTCACATATAAAGTGGGTTGAGTGGATCAAAGAAAAACTTAATGTTGAAATTAAATTCCCAGTTATAGCAGATGATAGAGGGAAAATTGCAGAAATGCTTGGGATGATTCATCCAGCAAAAGGTACTAATACGGTAAGAGCTGTATTCATAATTGATCCAAAAGGAATTTTAAGAGCTATTCTTTATTATCCACAAGAACTTGGAAGGAACATGGATGAGATTTTGAGAATGGTAAAAGGGTTGCAAACAGTTGATGAGAATGGAGTTGCTTTGCCAGCAAATTGGCCTAACAATGAACTTGTCAATGATGAGGTAATTGTTCCACCTGCAAGTAGCGTAAAAGAAGCAGAACAAAGGTTAAAGGAATACGAATGCTACGACTGGTGGTTCTGTCATAAAAAGTTAAAATGATATTTTGGAGGGGGAAAACATGAAGAGATACGTATGTAGTGTATGTGGATATGTATATGATCCAGAAGTAGGGGATCCAGACAATGGGGTAGAGCCAGGGACACCATTTGAGAAATTGCCAGAAGATTGGGTATGTCCAGTATGTGGGGTAGGCAAAGACCAATTTGAAGTAGAAGAATAAGTGGGACATTATGTCCCACTTTTAATGAGAAGGGGAGGAATAAGATGGTTAAGAAGATAGGTGATGGGGTATACTATGTAGGAGCTATTGATTGGGATAGGGAATTATTTGACGAATTAATTCCTCTTCCAAATGGGACAACGTACAATGCATATATAGTAAAAGGGGAAAAGATAGCTTTAATAGATACCGTTGATCCTGCAAAGAAAGAAGAGTTTTACAACAATTTAGAGAAATTGGATATAAAGAATATAGATTATGTAATATCAAATCATGCGGAACAAGACCATTCAGGTTTGATAAAAGAAGTGGTGGAGAAGTATGGTGCGAAGGTAGTAACGAACAAGAAATGTGCAGAATTATTGCACACACACGTACATGTAAGTAAAGAAGATATAATAGAGGTAACAGATGGAGAAGAGCTAGATTTAGGGGGAAAGACGTTAAAATTTTACTTAACGCCGTGGGTACATTGGCCAGAGACGATGGTAACGTACTTAAAAGAAGAAAAGATATTGTTTAGTTGTGATTTATTTGGTTCACACTATGCAACAAGTGACATAGAACAAGAAGGAGACGATGTATTAATAGAGATGGCAAAGAGGTACTACGCAGAAATAATGATGCCGTTTAGAAACCACGTTATAAAGAACATAGAAAAGATAGAAAAGATAGAGATAGGAAAGATAGCGCCAAGTCATGGGCCGGTATATACAAAACCAGAAAAAATAATAAAAGAATACAAAAAATGGGCGGGTAACGAGACAAAAAAAGAAGTAATAATATTGTATGTATCGATGCATGAAAGTGTAAGAAAGATGGTGGAATACGTAATGGAAGGATTAATGGAAAAGGGAGTAAGAGTAAAATTACACAATGTAGTAAAAAGCGACATAGGAGAGATAGCGATAGATTTGGTAGAGGCATCGACAGTAGTAGTGGGGACGCCAATGGTATTGGGAGGTATGCACCCAAAGATAGCAGGAGTGGTATATTTAATGAATGCCTTAAGGCCAAAGACAAAATACATAGGGATATTGGGCTCCTATGGATGGGGAGGAAGGTTTATAGAAGAATTAAAAGGAATGATAAAGAATGTAAAGGCAGAAATAGTAGGTGAAGTGGTGGTAAAGGGACTTATAACAAAAGAAGAATATGAAAAATTAGATGAATTAATCGAAAATATTTCTAAACTTAACTAAAAAAGGGGGGGCATTATGTTAAACGAAAAAATGGTTCAGGCTTTGAATAATCAAGTAAATGAGGAATTTTATTCGGCGTATTTATACCTTTCCATGGCAGCATATTTTGAAAATATTGGATTAAAGGGGTTTGCAAATTGGATGAGGATTCAAGCAATGGAAGAAAGGGATCATGCTATGAAAATATTTGATTATCTTGCAAGACAGGGTGCAAAAATTAAATTGGTGACAATAAATGAGCCACCACAAGATTTTGGAGGTATAAAGGAAATTTTTGAAGAAGTTCTTAAACATGAACAACATATTACTTCTAAAATAAATGAATTGGTTGATTTAGCAGAAAGTTTGAAAGATAGGGCTACTTTTAATTTCTTGCAATGGTTTGTTGATGAGCAAGTAGAAGAGGAAGAAAATGCAAATGATATTCTAAGCCAATTAGAATTAATTGGTGATAATAAAAACGCACTTTTCATGCTTGACAAGGAACTTGCTCAAAGGGTTTACACACCAATTGTTGCGGAGTGATATTATGAACAAAGAGAAGATAATTGAAGTATTAAAATATGAAAGAAGACCTATGAAAACTGGAGAAATTGCCGAAAAATTAGGAGTAGATACCAAACTTGTAAGTAAATTAATTAAAGATTTGAAAAACGAAGGTAAGGTGGAAAGTCCAAAGAGGTGTTATTATTCAATTAAGGAGGGAGAATCATGACAAAAAGAGGGCAAATATACAAATGTGAAAAATGTGGAAATATTGTTGAAGTTTTACACGAGGGTGCTGGAACACTTGTTTGCTGTGGAGAACCAATGAAACTTTTAGAGGAGAAGACGGCAGATTCTACTCAAGAAAAACATGTTCCGTTTATTGAAGAAATTGAAGATGGTTATAAGGTTAGAGTTGGAGAAAATGCAATGCATCCTATGGAAGAAAAACACTATATAGAATGGATAGAACTAACAGTGGATGGAGTTGTTTACAAAAAATTTTTGAAACCTGGTGATAAACCTGAAGCAATTTTTGAGGTGAAGAAGGGAAGTAAGGTTTCAGCAAGAGAGTATTGTAATATACATGGACTTTGGAGAAAGTAACCCGGGGATAAACCCCGGGTTATTTAATTGTTCTCATTTAAATTATCCCATAATTCTTTGATTTCTCTTTCATATTTTTTGAAGAGCTCTAATATTTTTGGGTTAAAATCATCAGGTGATGTTCTCCCATCACCTTTTATTATTATTTCTAATGCTTTTTCGTGTGAAAGAGCAGCTTTATATGGTCGTTTAGAACGTAGTGCGTCATAGACATCTATTATGTTAACTATTTGTGCTTCTATTGGTATTTCATCTTCCTTTAAGCCATATGGATAACCCTTTCCGTTGTATTTTTCATGATGATATAGTGCAATTTTTTTTGCTGTCTCAAGTCTTGGATCGCCATTTAATATCTCTGCACCCCATATTGTGTGTTTCTTCATTATTTCCCATTCTTCTTTTGAAAGAGGGCCAGGTTTTGATAGTATTTTTGGGGGGACTTTTATTTTACCTATATCATGCAATGGTGAATAAAGGTAAACTTTTCTAACAAGGGTTTTTGGCAATTGCAATTTTTTTGCTAGAAATTCAGATAGTATTTGTACTCTTTTTATATGATTTCCTGTAGTTTCGTCAAATCCTTCTACTATGTTTGACATTTTTTCTATAAATAATTCATAGGTTGATTCAAGTTCACCAGAATATCTTTCAATTTCACTGTATGCATCAAGCAGTTCTTCGTTTGTTGATTTAAGTTCTTGAAAATTTGCTTCAATAATGGAAATCATATCTGCTACTTCATTGATTAGAAAATCTATTTCTTTTATATTTGATGAAATTTTTGAAGAGTTAAATGTTTGGTTTGTAAGATAATTTTTAGTTTCATTTACTAGGTTTTTAATAGGTGTTGCTATTGATTCTTTAAGTTCTCTTTCAATATTTTTATGGACGGTCTTTGCAAGTAAAAAGATGAGAAGTATACTAGATATAGAAGTAAAATAATATGGCAAAAGTTCTAAAAATAAATTTTTATAAATGACAAAATATACATCACCGCGAGCTTCTTTGGATACTATTAGATAATTTTTATAAATGTAATCACCCTTTTTTATGGCAAAATCAAATTTCTTTCCAATATTTTCTGGAGTTCCATAAAGAATTGTGTTGTCATTTTTTGAGATTAACAGTGCGTTTTTGCTTAAAGTTTTTAAAAATTTTGGATTTAAATCTATTCCAATTATACCTGAAATGTTTTTTCCTTCCACGTATTTTGAAACGGTAATTACAATTTCTTTTGTAATTTTGTCAACATAAGGTTCAGTAATTTGAACTTTATCTTTTTTATTTATTGCAGATACGAACCAAGGTCTGTTTTTTGGATTTTCATTTTCTATCGAAGAGTTATGTGGATATATAATAAGATTTTTCTGATCAGTTGAGAAGTATATATATGAAATTTCTTTTGAAAATTTTTTGTATATATTTTTTAAAGCATTTTCTAATTTCTTTTGATCATCTACAAGTTGTGGGTCAAGAGAAATAAATTGTAGAATGTTTTCAAGGTTAAAAAATAAGTTGTTCCATCTTTCTGTGGATCTTTCAAGCTGAATGAATGCTTCTATTGATATAGAACGAAATCCCAAAAAAACAAAGAATATTCCAGAGACTATTGCAATAACGATGAATGGAATGATGAGATGTTTGTTAATTTTTCTTTTAAAAAAGTCATTTAAATTCAAATTATCACCCCATTACTCTTTTACATTAGTATTTTAACATGATTTTGTGAATTTTATAAGTGAAAAGAATGGTATAATTAAAATAGTAAAAGTGTGCGGAGGTGAATTTGTGCCAAGAAGACTTGGAAGAAGAGGAAGAGGATTTGTGTTAGGTGATTTTTTAACGGCAAGTTTGCTTTTATTGTTGAAAGAGAAACCTTCTCATGGTTATGAACTTGTACAAAGACTTTTTGAATCTAAATTTTATAATTTCAGGCATGATCCAGGTGTCATATATAATATATTAAGGAAATTGGAAATAAATGGGTTTATAACATATGATTTAGAAGAAGGAGATGGTCCATTTAGAAAGGTGTATAAGATTACAAAAGAAGGAGAAAAGTATCTAATGTTGATTAAAAGTGAAATAGAGAGCCTGAGCGAACAATTGGAAAATTTTTTGGATGAATTTTACAAAATGGAAGAAAGTTAATCTATTAGAGTATAACTTTACTTAATGAAAACTTTAAAGGATAGATAATTAGACAAAAAATGAAAAAAACAAACGAGTTTTTAGGAAATTTTAATAATTAGGTGTTATACTATTGTTACCCAACTAGTAATAGGAAAGGTCAGGGAAAATGTACATATGAAGCATGCGGTATTAAAAGAAACTTATTTTTATCGATGTAGTTATATATGAAAAATATGTAAAAACAGTTGTTATTGTATTAGGAAATTTTTTTTATTTGAAAGTAGAAATGTTTATAATGTACAATTGGCGTTGGTATGGAATAGAACTATAATGAAATAAAAATTCTAAAGAAAACGAGTTTTTTAAAATATTAGCAAAGGGTGAAACAAGAAAAAGGCAATATTCAAGAAAGAGGAGACTTATTTTAATGAATTAAAGGAAAGTTGAAATATGATGTTAATATGATTGTTATTACTAGGAGTTTTAATTTGTTGTTTTATAAAAAATTCCGATGTGTTGAAAGAATTAGATAATTTTCAAAATAATAGTGGTGGTGCAAAGAAAAAGGCTTTAGAAATATTAAATGAAAAATTTATTAATGGAGAAATCACAGAAGAATATCTTAGAAAGAAAAAACTTGTCGAAAAAAATTGAAAATAAGATTTGTTATATATAGGAAAATGTATTATTAAAAAATTTCAATGTATTAAATCCCTTCTTTTTTTAAAGAAGGGATTTTGTTGTGATATAATATATCTAGAATTACATTGTTTTGGAGGGAATGAAATGCCTGGTAAGATAACAGTAATTACTGGACCTATGTATTCTGGTAAAACAACGGAACTTTTGTCCTTTGTTGAGATTTATAATATTGGGAGAAAAAAGACAAAGGTTTTTAAACCAGCTATTGATAATAGATATGGAGAAGATATAGTATCAACTCATACGGGTTTTAAAGTTAAAGCATTTAAAGTTGATAAGTCCAAAGAAATATACGAATATATTGATGAGACGGTAAGTGCAATTTTCATTGATGAGGTGCAGTTTTTTGATATTGAATTAATTGATCTTGTAAAAGATTTGGTTTTTAAAGGTATAGATGTTTATTGTGCAGGATTAGACATTTCTTATCTTGAAAATCCATTTGAAGTTACAGCAAAGCTTTTAGCTATTGCAGATGAGGTTATAAAGAAAAAAGCAGTGTGCGAGAAATGTGGAGAACATAGAGCCACATATTCATACAAAATAGTTCCAGATGGTGGAGAAATAGATATTGGTGGTAAGGAAAAATACATAGCAATTTGTAGAAAATGTTTGCATAAGTTAAAAAATGGGAGGTGATGGTGTGAGGAAGATTTTTGTTTTATTTTTGTTTGTTTTTATGGTTTTAAGTTTTTCAGTCCAGTTGGTTATTTTACATACCAGTGATTTGCATGGAAACATTTTACCAATTAGTTATGCTACAAACAAGCCTTCTGATGTGGGACTTGCAAAAATTGCAACTCTAGTAAAGCAAATGAGAAAGGAATGTGGGAATGTTATTTTGATCGATTCTGGAGATTTAATACAAGGTACTCCATTGGAATACTATCATGCAAGAATTGACAACAAACCTATTGATCCTATGATTTTAGTCATGAACAAATTGGGATACTCTGCATGGACATTGGGAAATCATGAATTTAACTATGGATTGGATATTTTGAACAAGGCGGTTTCAGAGGCACAATTTCCGGCATTGAGTGCAAATATATTAGATGAAAATGGAAATCCCGTGTTTAAGCCTTATCATATAGTTAATGTAGGTGGAATAAAAGTTGGAATTTTAGGTTTGACTACAAAATTTATCCCGAATTGGGAGGATCCAAAGAATATAAAAGGATTAAAATTTGAAGATCCTGTGAAAGTTGCAAAGAAGTATGTAAAAGAATTAAGGGATAAAGTGGATGTTATTGTCGTAGCATACCACGGAGGATTAGAAAGAGATCCAGAAACAGGAACCCCAACTGAGGAATTGACAGGTGAAAATCAAGGGTATCAACTTTTACAAGAAGTAAATGGGATTGATGTGTTATTGCTTGGACACCAACACAGAACAATTGCTGCAAAAATAAATGGTGTACCAGTATCAATGCCATCAAAATGGGGAAAATACCTTGGAAAGATTGTTTTAAATTTAGAAAAAGTTAATGGAAAGTGGAAGATTATTGATAGTTCTGTGGAAGAAATACCTGTAAAAGGCGTTGAAGCTGATAATGAAGTTGTTGCTATGGCAAAGCCATATGAAGAAAAAGTTCAAGCATGGCTCGATCAACCTGTAGGTTACGCTAAAGGAGATTTTTGGATTTATGATCCATTATTTGCAAGACTACAGGATAATAGTTTAATTGAATTCGTTAATAAAGTTCAAATGTACTACAGTAAGGCTAAAATTTCTTCGACAGCTTTGTTCAATAACGACATAAAAGGTTGGAAAAGTGGACCAATAACATTAAGGGATATAAATGCCGTATACATTTATCCTAATACATTAAAGGTTATAAAAGTTACAGGAAAAGATATAAAGGAAGCTTTGGAAAAAAGTGCGGATTATTTTGCTTTTAATAATTTTAAAGTTTCTGTTAATAAAACTTGGGTTGAGCCAAAACCAAGACATTACAACTATGATATGTGGGAAGGTATAAGTTATAAGATAGTGCTAAATAATCCTTCAGGAAATAGAATAATTGATTTAATGTTTGAAGGGAAACCTATCGAAATGGACAAAGAATATGAAATTGTGTTAAACAATTATAGAGCTGGTGGTGGCGGGGGATATACAATGTTTAAAGGAAAACCAGTTGTCAGAGAGGTAATGATGGAAGTATCAGAATTAATGGCAGATTACGTCCTTAATAGAAAAGAAATAAAAGCGACAACCGATAATAACTGGGAAGCAGTTGTTAAATTTGAATATATAGTAAAACCAGGTGACAATCTTTGGAATATTGCAAAGAGATTTGGAATTTCGATAAAAGATTTAATAAGATGGAATAATATTAAGAATCCTTCAATATTAAGAGTAGGAGAAAAATTACTATACTATAAAAACTATATCGAAACTTTGCCACCTATAAAGGAAGTTTCAGGTTTTTAAAATCCAAGGGGATTTCCCCTTGGATTTTTTATAAACCCAATTCTTCCAAAACAAGGATAACTTTAATCCTTCCAGGATGTCTGTGATCAGATTCTATGATTGTGTAGTAATTACATATTCTTTGAGCCGAGGCACAATTAATGCAATATCCTGTTTGTGTGCAAGGTGTATTTAAGTCTAGACGTTTGCTATTCATTGGGGATATGTATCTTATTCTTTCCCTTGCTTCTAACAGATTTGAGACAATTTTATTTACACTAGTTACCAAAATTACATTTTTTGGTCCGTATATTACAGCTGCTACTCTATTTCCATTTCCATCTAAAAGTGCTATTTCACCATTTTCAGTTATTGCATTTGCACTACAAATGTAATAATCTGCAAAAAAAGCTTTTCTTTCTAATTCGTATTTTTCTTCTTTTGATTTAGCACTATATCTGTCATAAAAAATGTAATTCCCATTTCTTAGTGCATCTAATAGTTTGATTTGATTTAACGTTAGAGAGCCACCTGTGGCAACAGAAGAATTTTCTGGAATAAGTTCCAATACTTTTTTGAGTGCTTCATTTGTATCTTTGACTATGTATGCATCGTGACCTTTTTTATTTAAATTATCTGCAACTTTTCTTGCAAGTGAAAAGTATTTCCAAAGATAAAGATCCCTTCTCATTACTTTCACCTTCTTATTTTAAACTTCTTTCAATTTTAAAAGATAGCGCTTTAAAAGATAAAGTAATATCCACATCTTCCACGTGAAGTTTTGTTCTTAATTTTATTGGTGCAAAATTTATTAATCCTTTTACACCTAATTCTTCGAGCTTTTCAACCACTAATTGAGCAGCATTTTCGGGAACGGCAATCACAGCAATTTCTACGATATTTTTTTTGAAAAATTCTTCGATTTCAGAAATGTGTTTGATTTGAAGTTTTCCAATCTTTTTTCCAACCTTTGATCTGTCAGCATCAAATATTCCAATTATATTGAATTTTTCTTTTTTTAAACCTTCATAACTTACAAGTGCACTTCCTATATTTCCTGCTCCTATTACAACTACATTCCAAATTTTATTAACACCTATTATTTTTTCAAGACTATTCATTAGTTCGTATGTGTTATATCCCACACCTCTTTTTCCAAACTCTCCAAAGTATGAAAGATCTTTCCTTACTTGACTTGATTTAATTCCTAGTCTTTCCGCAATGTCTTTTGATGCGACAAACTCAATGCCTTCTTCGTATAGCCTGTTTAAACATCTATAGTAAAGGCCTAGTCTTTTTACAACTGGTTTTGGTATTTTCTTTTCCATCTTTTTCCTCCTTTCAATTTTGTGAAGATAGTCACAATAAATTATACTATATTTTTCACAAATAATTCAAGGGGGGATTGATAGAAATAATACTGGAAATTTTCGTTTTGTTTGTTTTTTTGATATTTGGAAATATTGTTTAAAAATAAAAAAATTTATCTATATAGAATAATTTGAATCTATTTTTGTGATTTGAATAATTTCAATTTTATGTTAAAATACACTTAGAAAGTGGACATTATAACTCGGGATTTAATAACGAATTCAAATTTATTATTCTTTATAAAGGAGGGAACGTTATGAGCTTGTCAACCTTTTTTGTGACCTATTTCACATGGATATTACTAACAGGTTATAGTAATGTTTCAGAACTTATTGTCGGTTTTTTTGTATCGCTTGTTATTTCCATGATATTTAAAAAGTATTATGGAATAAAATTTGACAAGTTATTTTTAGTAAGATTTGTGAAATTTGTGTTAATATATCTTCCTGTTTTTATATGGGAGATGATAAAGGCGAATTTTGATGTAGCTGTACGTGTTTTAAATCCTAAACTTCCTATTAATCCCGGATTTGTTAAGCTTAACACGAATTTAACAAAAGATAGTTCAAAGTTTGCGCTTGCAAACTCTATAACTTTAACTCCAGGTACTTTAACATTAGATGTTAAAGAAGATGTCCTCTATGTTCATTGGATTGACGTTAAAACTACAGAAGAAGGAGAAAAGAAAAAATACATTTCGGAAAAATTTGAAAAAATTCTAAAGGGGGTATTTGAATGATTTTCTTACAATACATTTATTTTGTGCTTGTGGGTCTTGGAGCCTTATTATCTTTTTTAAGAATCTTATTTGGACCTACAAGTGCAGACAGAGTTGCCGCCCTTGATACTTTAAACGTAGTTTTAACTGGAACAATAGTTTTTTTGGCATTGATTTTTAACAATGGATTGTATCTTGACATAGCACTGGTTTATGGCTTGTTATCTTTTGTTGAAACTGTAGTTATTGCACGATATTTGGAGGGGAAAAAATGATTATAGTGGGATATATACTGATTGTAATTGGTGCGTTTTTTTATTTTTTGGGAGGACTTGGGATTTTTAGGATGCCTGATGTTTACAATAGGCTTCAAGCTGGTACCAAAGCTACTACTTTGGGTTCATTTTCTGTTGTATTAGGTGTGGGGCTTGTTGATATTGATTATTTACCAAAAGCTTTATTGATAATAGCATTTATTGCTTTGACTAACCCTGTCGGGAGTTCAGTTTTAGCTAGAGCAGCGTATTTGAAAGGGATTAAACCTACGGAAAAAACTATAGTTGATGAATACAAAGGTGGTGGAGAAGAATGACAATCATCACTATTTTTGTAGGGGTCTTGATGATTATATCAGGAATTTATGCAGTAGAGGCAAAAAAAATACTTGATTCTTTTATAGCACTTTCGCTTTTGAGCTTGTTGTCTGTGTTTTTGTTTGTAATTATGAAAGCTCCAGATGTTGCTATTACAGAAGCATCGGTGGGGGCCGGCTTGACAACAGCAGTATTAATTTTAGCTTTTAGAAGAATAGGTGGTGAGAAAAAATGAGAAGATTTTTTTCCGTTTTAATAGTATTAGGTTTGATTTTGTTCTTATCAAATTCTTTATCTATTCTTCCAAAATATGGACAGGCAAAAATTTCTAAAGTTTCGGATGCTTATATAAATAAAAGTGTGAATAGTGAAAAAAGAGAGGTTAAGTTTGGTGAAACTAAGGATTTGGAAGATGGTGCCGCAAATGTTGTAACTTCAATAGTGGTTGATTACAGATCTTTTGATACTTTAGGTGAAGTTACGGTGCTTTTCACTTCGGCATTAGGTGTGGGTTTTGTTTTACATGGGATTAGAAGAAAAAAATATGGAAGAATGCCCAATTTTGTTTTGAGGGTATCTGTGGGGATTTTATTACCACTAATACTTTTGTTTGGAACTTATGTATTTATTCACGGCCATCTTACACCTGGTGGAGGATTTCCAGGTGGAACGATAATAGCTGTGGGAATACTTTTATTGTATTTATCAAACGAAGAATTTTCTCTTTCAAAAACATCCAAATTTATCGAAGGCTTTGCGGGAAGTCTATACGTAATTTTGGGATTAATTGGATTGGCCGTAGGAGGAGTGTTTCTTGTTAATTTCCTTCCAACAGGAGTAATAGGTACTTTGTTTAGTGCTGGTATTATACCAATTGTATATATTTTAATTGGATTTAAGGTTGGAGCGGAATTATCTGGAGTAATTGCCGATATGTACAGGGAGGGATGATAATGGTCTATTATATTGCTTTTGTTTTAATAGGAATAGGTATATACGGAATCTTAACTCAAAAAAATTTGTTTAAATTTTTAGTATCTTTAACGATTATAGATACCGCGATAAATATATTTATAATTTCTCTTGGATATATTGAAGGAAAAGATGTACCAATATATTCTCAATATACCCCTGTTGCCAATTTTGTAGATCCATTACCACAAGCATTGGTACTTACAGCAATTGTAATTAGTGTTGGAACCCTTGCGCTTGGTGCATCTTTATTGATAAAAGTTTACGAAAAATATGAAACTTTAGAAGTTGAAGAAATCGCCACAAAGGAGGCGAAAGAATGACGGCGTTGCTTGTTGTTGTACCTTTACTTTCTGCATTTTTGTTTGTACCTTTTAAGGAAAAGGCAAAATATGTCCTGCCATTTATAGTTATTATTAACCTTTTTTTATTGATGAATATTCCTGTTAATTCCACGGTGCAAATGGGAGGATGGAAGGCACCATTTGGAATTGTTTTAGTTTTAGATTCTGCAAGTTTTAACACACTTTTGGTTGTTAACATAATATTTTTAATTGTTTCGTTGATACCTCAAATTGCCAATGGTTTATCGATAGTAGTGTTGATTTTACTTTCTTCATTGAATGGAATAATTTTAACCGGTGATATTTTCAACTCATTTGTTTTCTTAGAAATAACAGCGGCTGCAGCTTACATTATTGCATCTTCAAAGAAAAATTATTATGGTGCGTATAAATATCTTATTGTTGGAAGTGTTGCAGGTGGATTTTATCTTTTAGGTGTTATATATGCATATATAGGAACAGGTTCTTTGAATTTTGCAGATATTTCGCTTAACATGAAAAGTTCATTTTTGCCTTATGTTACCCTTATGTTGTTTATAGGTTTGGCGGTTGAAAGCAAAATTTTACCATTAGCAGGTTGGATTCCAGACGTTTATGCTTCTGGATCTGCAATAACACCAACTATTTTGGCTACAAGTGTAACTTTCTCAATGTTTTACCTTTTAAGTAGGATATTTATCACAATCTTCAACGGTTATTTTTTGGATGTTTTGTATGTTTTTGGATTGATTACTTTGGTATTAGCTGAAATTGCCGCATTTAGACAGGAAAATCTTCTAAAAGCGCTTGCGTTTTCCTCTATAGCACAAGCGGGTTTAGTATTAAGTGTGCTTTCTCTCAATACATCTAACGCATTAACTGCTGCTTATTTTCATTTGTTGAATGATGCAACGTCAAAAATAATTTTGTTTGTTATTGGTGCAACCTTAATAGGAAGTTTTATGAATAACAAAACTGCAGGTATTTCCTTTAGTATTGCATCGTTTTCGTTAATTGGCTTTCCACTTTTTGCAGGATTTAGAAGTAAATTGTTAATTTTGCAAAGTGCATTTGAAAAAGGGGATTATTTGTTACCTGCGCTTTTGTTGTTTTCAACTATAATAGAAGCTGCATATTTGTTGAGGTGGAATATAAAGCTTTGGTATTGTAAGTATAAAAAAGATTCTAATATTTCATGGAATATTTTGTTAATTGCTTTGGTGTTATCTCTACTTTTAATCTATATAGGTATATACCCTGAAATGTATCTAAAGATATCTGAAAACATATCACAAGGTATAATGAGCTCTCAGACGTATATTAATAACGTTTTAGGAGGGATGTAAATGATATCCTTAACTAATTTAATTTTGGTTTTTCTTTTTGGTTCAGTTGTAAGTTATCTGTTGACAAAATCTAACAGAGTTTTAGGTTCAATATTTAACTTTTTACTCACCGCGTATGCACTTTATGAAATTTGGAATTTAAATATAAATTATAGTGAAAAACTTTTTGGACTTTTTAACAATTTAGAAAGTACATTTAAAGTTACATATTTAGGGAAGTATTTTGCTTTAGTAAGTATGATTATAATTTCTTTTGTGGCATTTTTTATAATTGAATGGATTAAGAAAAAGGGTATTAAACCTGCCGCTTTTAACGCTTTTATGTTGATTATGATTTCTGGAGTTTTAGGGGTATTTTTTGCAAATGACTTGTTAACTCTTTACATTTTTTGGGAATTAGCCGTTTTGGGTTCATTTTTGATAGTTCCCATGGGAAAAGAAGATTCAAAAAAAGCAGCTGTAATTTATGCTGTGACAAGTGCCATTGGAAGTTACATGTACCTTTATGCAACCTTTGCAATTTTTAAGAGGTATGGTGTGCTTTCGTTTGAACAGGTATCTCAACAATTAGTTAATGATTCGTCGTTGTTTAAATGGTTTATAATTTTATTTATTGCAAGTGCTGGTATAGCAAAAAGTGGAATTTTTCCACTCCATACTTGGCTTAGAATTACCCACGGTAACGCTCCAGATGCGTTTAGTGCAATCTTATCTGGGCAATTGGTAAAAATGGGATCTTATGTTTTGGCAATTGCAATATCTGTTTTTCCAACTGTTCAAATGTTTTCTTCATTTTATCATGGGATCCCACTACTTAATTACCTTTTAATTTGGCTTGGTAATATTTCAATATTAATTGGTACGTTTATGGCAATTAGGCAAAATGATATGAAACAACTAATTGCATTTTCATCTATTGCAAATGGTGGATACATCCTCGTGGGATTGGGAACTATGAATTCAATAGGTTATGCAGGTGGATTGTTTCATGTATTTAACCATGCAATAGCTGCTGCTATGATTTTCTTATCTTTTGCAGCAGTTGTGTATAGGACGGGAACTACGAAGATTGATGAAATGGGTGGATTAATTTGGAGAATGCCATGGACATTTGTTACATATCTTGTTGGAATAATTTCACTTGCGGGGATACCACCTACAAGCGGATTTATATCAAAGTGGATGATTTTTAGTGCGCTTGTCAACAAGGGTATGTTTATCACGTTGGCAATTACATTTATTGGAAGTGTCGGATCTTTTCTTTATGTTTTTAGACCATTAGCAGGTGTATTTTTGGGGCAGCTAAAGAGAAAACATGCGGATGTAAAAGAAGTCCCAGGTATTATGTTAATACCTATGTTGTTGTTTGTTGTTCTGGTGCTTTTTATTGGAGTTTATCCAAAGCCAGTTTTAGATTATATAAGTTCAATAGAGAAAGTTCTTGGAATAAAACCTATTTCATACAGTGGATTTGAGATAGTAACTCCGTTGGGTAAGTGGAATACTTTAACAGTTTTTACAATGTTTGCAGTAGGTTTTATAATCGCAACAGTTTTGTATTTGATATTCCCAAGGGGAAAGAGGGTTGAATTAACTGATCAATATACTGGTGGGGATTACTTATACAATTATGACTTGTACCACTATGCGACAGGATTTTATAGGTTTATTGAACGATTGTACGATAGACATCCATCTTTTGAAAAATTGTATGGTATGTTAGCTGTGTTCTTTAGATCAATTGGTGATATTGTAACTGATTTGATTTATAAACCAAGTCCGAGTGGATACGTTTTTTGGATTTCTGTTGTAATCCTCATAATATATTGGGTGAGGTGGTAAGAGATGACAATATTAAAGGTAATTGCAGTTTTATTAACGGGATTTTTTGTTGGATTAACTCTAGAAGGAATTGCAAGGAAAATAATGGCCAGAGTACAAAGAAGGTATGGCCCGCCTTGGTATCAGAATTTTATAGATGTTTTCAAGGCTCTTTCAAAAAGGGGAATTTCTCATGGTTGGATTTTTGATTTTGGAATCTTAATGGCATTGGGAGGAGTTATTGCAACTTTAGCTTTTGTACCATTGGGGGATTTAGTTGCATTTCCTGGACTTGACAATATTTTTATAATAGTGTATTTGTTTGCAGTTGGATCACTTGGAATGGCAATGGGAATGGTTGGTTCTGGGAATCCTAATGCTAGTATAGGGGTTGCAAGAGCTTTAACTCAAATGCTTGGTTATGAACTACCTTATTTAATTTCTATAGCAGGTGTTTTGTATTATTATAAAACCAGTTCTGTGTCTGGGTTGATGATGGCTCAGCAGGATACTTGGACTTTATTTAAAATGCCAATAGGTGGAATTGTTGCTTTTGTTTCGCTGCTTGGAATGCTGGGTAAAAAACCTTTTGATACACCTATTGCACCTGCTGAAATTGCGTCTGGTCCAATGGTGGAACTGTCTGCCAAATATATGGGACTTTTAATGTTAATGCATACTTTTTCGATATTCGTTGAAATAGGATTGTTTGTGGATATATTCCTTGGAGTAAGTAATTATTTTACATTTCTTTTGAAATTTACTATAGTTTGGATAATTGCAACATTAATTTCATCGGTTTTGCCAAGATTTAGAATAGAACAAGTTGTTAAATTTTATTGGAAAGTACCGTTAAGTTTAGCGTTTGTCCAGGTTTTATTTGTATTACTTGGTTGGGTATTTTAGGAGGTGAAAGAAATGGCCGTTGATGAAAGAAGTTTATGGGAAAAAATAGCAGATAAACTTAGAAGTAGATCATTGTGGATGCTACATTATTGTACAGGTTGTGGAGCTATGGAACTTCCTCCAACAATGACTTCAAGGTTTGATATGGAAAGATTTGGTATGGGGCCAATGGCTACTCCAAGGCAGGCGGATATTTTGTTTATAACTGGATATCTAAGTGCTAAAACACTTAGAAGGGTTATTTATACTTATGAAAAAATGGCGGAACCTAGATATGTTATTGGATTTGGATCATGTACGTTAAACGGAGGTATATATTACGATTCATATGCTACAATAAACAGATTGGATTATTACATTCCCGTGGATTTGTATATTGCGGGTTGTATGCCAAGACCTGAAGCATTACTTGAAGCATTTAATGAACTTATGAGGATGATAAGAAGAGGAGAAGCAAATGGATGGAAAAAATACAAAGAAAATTATGAATGGTATAAACAGAATCAGATAAGATCCCTTGGGGAGGTGTTTGTACATGATGAATTCCATGAGTAATACAGTAGAGAAACTAAAAAGAATAGTTAATAATTTAGATATAACAAAGGTAGACGAGAGAGAAATAAAACTTGAATTACCAAATGAACAAGTTTTACCAGCGCTTTTAGCTTTAAAAGAAGATGGATATTCACATTTATCTTTAATAACGGCAGTTGATTGGATAGATGAGGGAAAGTTTGAGCTTGTTTATATTCTCTATTCTTGGAATAATGGTGGAAAATTTTTGATTACAACAAAAATAAATAGGGATACTCCAAAATTTGTTACTGTAAAACACATGTGGCCTATTGCAAGATATTACGAAAGAGAGCTCCATGAGTTTTTTGGAATAAAGTTTGAGGGAAATAATGATATGAGGCCGCTTTTCTTAGAAATGTGGGATGACATGCCACCTTTAAGAAAGGATTTTGATCCATTTGAGTATTCGAAAAAGAAATTTCCAGATAGGGAATATCAAAAGGATGTCATTCATGAAGCTAAGATAATAAGAGGTGATATAGATGGGTGAAGTAAAGCTCTTTTTTGGTCCTAACCATCCGGGAATGCACGGTAATTTTAGTGTCCATATGTATGTTGAAGGGGATACTGTTGAAAAAGCAAGACCGTTACCTGGTTTTTTGCATAGAGGTTTTGAGAAGCTAATGGAAAGAAGACTTTGGTATCAGAATCTTGCATTAATCCCAAGGATTTGTGTGCCTGAACCAGATATTAATGAAGCATGTTATGCAATGGCTGTTGAAAAGATTGCAAAGATAGATGTTCCTGAAAGAGCCCAATGGATAAGGATGATTGTTTTAGAATTAGCAAGGATTGCAAGTCATTTAATGAGTTTTCCGGGTATTGGCGGCACTATTGGCCTTTATACAAGTTCATTTTGGGGAGTATCGGATAGAGATCGTATTTTAGATATTTTTGAAAGTTTAACTGGTGCAAGAGTTTATCATATGTACATAATACCCGGAGGAGTTAGAAAAGATTTAACTCCAAAGATACAAGATTTAATCTTTAATACTTTAAATTACATTGAAGAAAGATTGGGAGAATATGAAACTTTGATTTTTAAGAATAGGATAGTTCATACGAGATTAAAAGGAATAGCTTTATTAGATAAGGAAACAGCATTAGGGCTTGGTGTTACTGGAGTTGGCCTTAGAGCGACAGGAGTGCCGTATGATATTAGAAAAGTTGATCCTTATTTGTTCTACGATAAAGTTGATTTTGAAGTTCCTACAGCTACTGAAGGAGATGCATATGCAAGGGTATATCTTAAATATCTTGAGATATACCAAAGTATAAAAATAATTAGGCAATGTCTTGAAAAAATGCCAGAAGGAAAAATTAATGTTCCAATTAGTGAAGGTAACGCCCTTAGGTATAGAGTACCAAAAGGTCAAGCTTACGTGCATATAGAATCAACAAGAGGAGAGTATGGTTATTATATGGTTTCAGATGGAGGAGAAAAACCATATAGAGTAGCAGTACGTGGGGCTTCATATCCTCAAACATTTATAGGTATAGAAAAGTATTTGCCTGGAACAAGAATAGAAGATGTTCCAATTTGGCTTTCAACAATGGATGTTTGTGCTCCAGAGGTAGATAGATAAGGAGGGGACATAATGGCAAATAAATCAATTCCTAAAAAAGAGTTTTTTGCTCCTATAAAAGCGTGGAAATATATATTTAAAAAGCCAGTTACTATAAAAGTTCCTTATGTTAAAAGAGAGGCTGCAGAAAGATATAGGGGATTTCACATAAATGATTGGAATGAGTGTATTGGATGTGGAACATGTGCAAAGATATGTCCGACAGATGCCATTAGAATGGTTGAAGTTGATGATTTGCCACACGAATACGGTAAAAAACCCCAACGTCCTGTTATAGATTATGGAAGATGTTCATTCTGTGCGATGTGTGTGGATATATGTACTACAGGTTCACTAAAGATGACGAGAGAATATGTCCATGTTTCTCCAGAACCAGAAGATTTTATATTTGCGCCTACCGAAAAGGGAATCCATGGAATTGAGGATGTTCCTGTAGGATGGATTAGAGATGAAGGTTCTGATTTACTTGAACTTGAAAGAGTAGAAATGGAAATGATTGAAGGTGAGGGGCGTTCAAAATCTTTTATTGAATATGTGAAAGGATACAGCAAGGAGCAAGCCATGCATGAGGCAGCACGATGTGTTGAGTGTGCTTTGTGTACGGATAGGTGCCCTCAACATATGCAAATTCCAGAGTACATAAAGGCAATATGGAGAGATGATTTAACAGATGCACTAAAATGGCTTTTAAAGGGAAATGAGGAAAATAATATGTTAGGTGCAAATCCATTTTCTGCAGTTTGTGGAAGGGTTTGTACGCACAAATGTGAAGAAGCTTGTTCTTTGGGAAATAGAGGAGAGGCTATAGCAATAAGGTGGTTAAAGAGGTATATTGTTGATAACGTACCAGAGTATGATAAAGTTTTAGAAGCTAGACCGGAAAATAAAGGTAAAAAAGTTGCAATTGTTGGTTCAGGGCCTGCAGGGCTTTCAGCTGCGTACTTTTTAGCAACTATGGGATATGAGGTAGAAGTTTTCGAATCTTTGTCAAGACCCGGTGGGGTAATGAGATATGGGATACCATCCTACAGGTTGCCAGATGAGGCTCTTGACAAAGATATAGCTTTTATTCAAGCTTTAGGTGTAAAGATACACGTTGGTGTTTCTGTTGGAAAAGATATACCTCTACAAAAATTAAAAAACGAATTTGATGCGGTATTTGTATCAACAGGGTTTACTTTGGGACGTTCAACTGGAATTCCAGGAACGGAACATGAAGATGTAATTCAGGCATTACCTCTTTTAAGGGAAATTAGAGATTATCTTAGAGGAGAAGGACCAAAACCCAAGATCCCTAAAAGTTTAGTAGTAATAGGTGGAGGTAATGTGGCAATGGATGTTGCAAGATCTATGGCAAGGCTCCAGATAATGGAATACGGTAAAGTTGATGTAAAGGTAACGAGTTTGGAAAGAACATATGAGGAAATGCCTGCTGATATGGATGAAATAGAAGAAGGGGCTGAAGAAGGTGTAAAATTCTATCCGGGATGGGGTCCTGTAAGGATCGTTATTAAAAACGATAAAGTTATGGGAATAGAATTAAAGAAGTGTTTACAGGTTTTTGATGAAAATAGAAGATTTAATCCTAAATTCGATGAAAATGAAAGACAGACATTAGAAGCTGAAATGGTTGTTGAAGCTATTGGTCAAGCACCGGATTATAGTTATCTTCCTGAAGATTTAAAAGAAAAATTGGAGTTTGTCAGAGGAAGAATTTTGACAAATGAATATAGACAGACATCTGTTAAATGGTTGTTTGCGGGAGGAGATATTGTAAATGGCCCGGATATTATACACGGTGTAGCAGATGGATATTGGGCAGCAAGGGGAATTGATGAATTTCTTACAAAGGGGGTAAAATAATGTCTATTGAAGATATTTTAAAGGTTGCGGAAAATTTTGAAATAGAGGGATTTAAGTTTTACAAAGAGAAAAAAGAAGAGGTAAAAAATAAGTTGGCAAGAGAAGTGTTGGAATTTTTACAAGAAATGGAAAAAGAGCATACGGAGTATATTAGAAAGATAAGGAAAGCCTTAGAAGAAGAAGAAGAAATACCAGTTGCACCTTTAGATACGACAAAAGATTTTTTTAATGAGAGACTTAGGGGCCAAAAGATAGAAGAAACACCATCTGAAGATGATATCAAAGATTTGTCAATTTTAAGAATGGCATTGTTAATAGAAAAAGATTTTGTAAATTATTATGATAAAGCTGCAGAAAGAGCAAAGGTAATGGAAGATAAGACGCTAGAAAGTATATTAATAAACTTAAGAGAATGGGAAAAGGGACATGTAAATTTAGTTAAAGAGCTTATCTTACAGATATTTGAGAAAAACAGATTGGATTTGGGATTTTATCCATTTTAAATAAAAAAGGCACCCATTTGGGTGCCTTTGTTTATAGATGAAAATGCAGTATAATAAAAGTGTACCATAACTTAATTTTTAAAGGAGTGGATAACATGCCAGAATTTTCTAATCCATTTTCAGGGTTAAAATCTGATAGAAAATTAACTCATGATGAATTGGTTAGAGCTATTCGTTATATGATTTCAGCTGAGTATGAAGCTATACAACTTTACATGCAGTTAGCAGAATCTACGGATAATGAACTTGCAAGGGAAGTATTAATAGATATAGCAAATGAAGAGAGAGTACATGCAGGTGAATTTTTAAGGTTATTAAAAGAACTTGAACCAGATGAAGAGAAGTATTACAACGAAGGAGCTATGGAAGTTGAAGAAGAAATAAAAAAGTTAAAGGGTAAACTTTAATCGTCTATATCTCTTAAAATTCTATTTGTACTAAAGTTTACTTTTGTCAATAAAGAAGGATTTTTGTTTATTATTTGCTTGATACCTATGTCATTTTCAAGTTTAAAAATTTCATCGAAAAGTGATTTGTGTACAAAAGTTGGAAAACCCTTCTTGTTGTTAAAAAATG
This sequence comes from Thermosipho sp. 1070, assembly GCF_001682135.1. Classification (NCBI taxonomy): domain Bacteria; kingdom Thermotogati; phylum Thermotogota; class Thermotogae; order Thermotogales; family Fervidobacteriaceae; genus Thermosipho; species Thermosipho sp. 1070. The sequence continues at coordinate 1,356,875 of NZ_CP007121.1, forward strand.
GAGCAATAATTAAGTGTCTTCCATTACAGTATTTTTTGAGTGTCTTTATATCTTCTTTTTTTATAAACGGCATATCTGCTAGGAAAATAGCAACATATTCGGGGAGAATGTTTGTGCTTTTTATTTCTTTTATTGCTAATTTGATCGATGTACTGATACCTTCTTTGTAATTTTTGTTTTTAAGAATAAAAAAATTGTCTGGAACCACAAAATTGTCCTTTATAAAATTCCATAAAGGATTAACAACTATGTAATTTTTATCGAAATTGCAACTTTTTACTAGGTTTATTACCATTTGAAGCATGAATTTATCACCAATAGTATGTAGCAATTTTATGCCGTTTTTATACCTTTTTCCTTCACCTGCAGCTAAAATAATTGAATATATGCTTTTTTGCATTTTTATCCCCTTTAAATATTATATCATATAAAAAATCTCTCTGCAGATGCAGAGAGATTTGTTTAATATCCTCTTCCCCTTCCATGTCCTAAACCTCTTCCAAAGCCGCGATGGCCCATTCCTTTTCCCATACCTCTAAGTGAGGGGTTTTCATAGTTTGGTCGAATTGCGTTTTTGGGACATTTTTCCATACATAAGCCGCATCTTGTACAAATGTTGTTGTTTATAAAAGGATAGCCATCATCTTGGATGAAGATAGCATTTTCCACAGGACACACATTGACACAGACCTTACATTTTACACAATCTTCTTTCTTTACCCATGGCATATTATCACCCCTGTAATTGCATTTTAACTAATTCCAACGCTTTACTTACTTCGGGTGTATCCACTGTAATTGGTATGTATCCAAGTTCTTTAAGTCTTTTTTTGGAACTTTTTCCCATAGATATTCCTACCCATACTTTGCAATCTCCTAAAAATTCAAGAATTTCATCCACTTTTGCATGTAAGTGGGTTTCTGCATATGGATTTTTCCTTTCTTCTTTTTTTATAAAATTTGTTCCATCAAATTCGTAAATCAAATAAGTATTAGAGTGACCAAAATGTTCTGGGTTCATTGTTTTTCCATCTGCTGTTCCTATTGCAACCAACATAATATCACCTTAATTTGTTGCGCTTTCTGTTTTTTCTAGTTTTCCATTCTTGAAATTTTCAATTGTATTTTTTACTGTGTCTTTTTGTGTTATATAAACATCTATTTTTGCAGCTTTAAGGACATCAAAAGCGTTCTTTCCCACACTTTGGGAAATTAATACTTTAACGCCTTTGTTTACAAGCATTTGGGAGACTTTTGGACCTTTACCATGTGCTTCTGATGAGTCGTTTTCTATAACTTCTACTATTTCATCTTTTTCAGTATCGTAAATGATAATATACTCGGCCCTTGCGTACCTATCGTTGATCATTGAATCAAGAATTTTACCTTCAGATGGAATTGCTATTTTCATACTTTCTCCTCCTTTTTTATGATTTTAATTAATTTTTTGTATATTTCCATTATTGCCTTTGCCGCTTTACTATCTTTAAATATAACTATAGGTTTACTTTCAAGGATTGCGTTTTCTACAGTTTCGTCAAATGGAATTTTTCCCAGTATTGGTATGTTTTCTTTTTGACAAAAACTTTCTATTTCTTTTGAAATTTTTTCATTAATGTCGTATTTGTTAATTACAATTGCAAAATCTCTTTTAAAATGCCTAACGGTATCTATGATCCTTTTTAAATCATGTATACCACTTGAAGTAGGTTCTGTTACAATTATGACGAAATATGTGGCGGCGATTGATGAAGTTGCTGGACAACCAATGCCAGGTGCTCCATCGATTAAAACTATTTCTTTTTTTAGACTTTTAGCCTTTTCAATTGCTAATTTTCTAACCTCTGCAACCAATCCTCCTGAAGTTTCTTCACCTGGAGTTAAATTTCCATGGACTATATTTTTTGTTTCTGAGGTAGAATAATAAAATTTACCAGATAATGATTCTTCCAATTTAATGGCATTTTGTGGGCATGAAATTACACACGCATTACAACCTTCACAGGCATATGGATCAACTTTATATGAACCATCAAATACAATTGCTTCAAATCTGCATATTTTTTTGCATATCCCACAATTATTGCATTTTTCGTGATCAATTATTGCTTTTTTTCCTCCGTAGTATTCATGTTTTTCTAATACCTTTGAATTAAACATTAGGTTTAAATTTGCCGCATCTACGTCACAATCTGCTAGAATTGCATTGTCAAATAAAATTCCAAGTGAAGAACTTAATGTTGTTTTACCGGTTCCACCTTTACCACTAACTATTGCTATTTGTTTCATTTTACCAGCTCCTTTATTGTTTCATAAACTGCTATGAATTTTTCTTGATAATCCGGAAAATATTCAGTAAATAATTTTCCTTCGGAGTAGATTTTGGCGATTTTCCTTTCAAAAGGCACTCTCATTAAAATTGGTATTCCTTTTTCTGCAGCAAAGTCATCAATTATCTTTGTTTTGGAACTATCACGATTTATTATAATGCCTGAAGGAATGTTCATTTCGCTAACAAGTTCGAAAGCAAGCTTTAAATCGTGCAATCCAAAGGTAGTAGGTTCTGTAACGAGAATTGCAAAGTCAACATTTCTTAGTGTTTCAACAACTGGACATGAACTTCCAGGTTGCGAATCAATTATTACAATTTCTGCACTGTTATCAATATGTTTTTTTAATTGTCTAATAATTTTGACACCAGAGGGCTCACCTATGTTTAACAATCCCATCCCAAATTTTAAATTTTCATTTATTTTTCCCAGCATTATTTTACCGATGCTTTTGGGATTTTCAGTTATGGCGTTTACAGGACATACCATTTTACACACTCCACAGCCATGACACAAGCTTTCAAAAACCATAGCTCCAGATTCAAAGACGGATATGGCTCCGAATTGACAGTTTTTTGAACATTCACCACATCTAATACATGTATTATTATCAACAACAGGAAGTAAAAGTTCTACATTTTCTTCGTGAGTAAATGAAATATCGAAAAAAATGTGATCATTTGGTTCTTCCACGTCTGCATCGAGTAATTGTACAGATTTTATTTTGGATAATGTCCATGCGAGGTTTGTTGAGATGGTTGTTTTACCAGTTCCACCTTTTCCGCTTAATATTGCAATCTTCATACGACACCCTCCTATATGCATTTTACATATACCTACTTTCATTATAATAATCAATGGTAAATGTGTCAAATTAATTTAATTTAACATTTATATTAAATAGCCCGTCTGAAAATAGACGGGCTACTTTTTTATTTGGATATAAAAACATTTTGTGCGGCTTTAATTAATGGGTAAGCTGTTGGCGCCGATGTTAGAAGAGGATGTGTACCAATTTGGGAAATGAATAATTCTGTAATACTTGTATTTTTTTGTATAGCTATTCCTATAACATTTATAAGTTCACCTGCGCTATCTCCGCCGACTACTTCTCCACCAATTATGACATCGGATTCTTTTGATACTATCAACTTTACGATTTGTTTATTTGCATTTGGAAGAGATCCAGGATGTTTGTCGACACCTTCGAAGTATCCTGTTTTGACATCAAAATTGTTTTTTAAGGCTTCTTCTTCGGTTAAACCTGCGGAGGCAAAAACCTTGTTTCCAATCTTTGTCGAAAAGATTCCTATGGTTCCAAGAAAACTTCTTACAGTTGAGAGTTTATACAAATTCATTCCTGCAATTCTTGCTTCAGAAGTTGCAGTTGAAGCAAGCATTATAGAAACACTTTTTCTTGTTATAAAGTCGACCTTTTGTGCACAGTCACCAATTGCAAATATATCTGGATCACTAGTACGCATATAACTATCAACTCTAATTGCATTGTATTTATTCAATTCTAATCCCATATTTTTTGCTAATTCAGAATTTGGGGTGTATCCTGTGGCAAAAATTACTGCATCTGCTTTTAAGATTTCATTATTTTCTAATTTTACCCCTTCAACTTTTCCTGAACCTGTAATTTCTGTGACTTTTGTGTTGGTTAATACTTTTATTCCCATACTTTCAAGTTCTTTTTGGGCTATATTTGCTATATCACTATCGAAGGCTTTACCCAAGATATGTGGCAAAATTTCAACAAGTGTAACATCTTTTCCAATGTGTGCTAATTGGTCAGATATCTCTACACCAATAAAGCCTGCACCTATAACTACTACTTTGTTCAATCCTTTTAACGCTTCTAACATTTTATCAAGGTATTCTTTGTTTTTTGGAACGTAAAATACGTTTTCTAAATCTTTACCTGGAATATTCGGGATAAATGGTTTTGATCCTGTTGCAAGTATTAGCTTTTCATACTCAAATTCGTTACCACTCTTTGTGAATATTTTCTTTTCCTTTCTGTCAATTTTTATTACCTCATCTTGTAAAAAGTCTATCCCTGCTTTTTCAATAGGAGCTAGTGGAATAATGTTTTTTTCCGTTGTTCCTAAAAATCCAAAAACGTATGGAATACCACATGGAACCATTGCATCTTTTTCTTTCCTAATCATTAGAAAGCTTTTGTCTGGATAACAACATTTTCCCGTTGTAGCCGCTACAATTCCCGCTGCACTTCCGCCTATTGTTATTACATCGTATTTCTGTTTCATATCAATCCCTCCTTAATTATCTGGGTGAATAAATTCACAATAAAAAGTGCCACATACTCTTATGAAGACATTTTTGTTATATATATATTGCATATATATTCGATTTTATTATAGTATGTTGCCATATATATGTCAAGAACAATTATTCGAGTTCAAGCTTTGAAACTTTTGTGATGTATTTTTCTATAATATTTTTAATCTTTGTTAATTCCTTTTTATTTAATTTGAGTTGTTCAATTCCCTTGTTGGTTATATTGTAAACTTTTTTTGAAGGACCTTGAGCATTTGAATCCCATTTAGATGTTATAAAACCTTTGTTTTCTAGTCTTGATAAAATTCTATATAAGTTTCCCATTTGGCCCAATCCAGCAAGTTCTATCCCGTATTCTGAGAGTCTATTTGCGATTTCATATCCATGGAGAGGAGTTTCTGCTATAATTAGCAATATAAATGGTTCTATAAAAGTTTTCCTGTATTTTCCTGCGCCTTTCATAATTACCTCCAATTTGTATTTTTTTCCAATTCAAGAAGATATTTTTTCCATTTCAAATCGCTATTAAATCCACCTATATTGTTTTTTCCAATTACTCTATGACATGGAATATATATTGGGAGCTGGTTTTTGTTCATAGCAAATCCTACTACTCTTGGGTTTACATCTAATTTTTTTGCAATTTCACCATATGTCATTGTTTGACCATAGGGTATATTTTTAACAAAGTCCCAAATTTTTTTGAAAACTTTTCCTCCAGATATTTTTACATTAAAATCAAGTTTTTTTCTATTTCCATTTAGGTATTCAATTATCTGTTGAGTGAAAATATTATCCTGAGTTTCTTCTTCTTCTTCTTCAATTTTGTTTGAAAGCTTGATTTTGGTTACTTTATTATCTTCAACGTATAAAATTATACTTCCAATTTCCACATTTACAAAGAATTTTTCCAAATTTTCTCCTCCATTTCCTATTTAATATTATATCACTTTTTGATGTATGATTTTTGTTATATAATATTATTATAAATGTCTTTTTAAGAGGTGATTTATATGTTGTTGGTTCCAAATCCTAAAGAATTAAAGATTAAAAATGGGTATTATGAAATAAAATCTGGTGGTTACATTTTTATTCCTACAAAATCACTTTTTGCGTCGGCAAATATGGTAAAAGAGCTTCTAAATGAAAATGGTATAACCATTAATATTACGTTATACATGGGGAAAAAAGTTTTTATTTACTCGAAGATAGATAGAAATAAGATAAAAAAAAGAGATGGATATATTCTAGAAATCAATGAAGACGGAATTTTTATAGTTGCCAATAATAACGCAGGAATTCATAATGGGTTTATGACCTTTATGCAGATTGTGAAAAACTTTGAAAATAAAATACCTTTTCTTGAAATAAAAGATTGGCCAGATATTGAGAATAGGGCATTTATGCTTGATATAAGCAGGGATAAGGTACCTAAAATGGATTTTTTCTTTGAACTTATTGACCTATTAGCACAATTGAAGTACAATCAGCTTCAACTTTATATTGAACACACTTTTGCATATCAAAATCACGAAAGGGTTTGGAAAGGATATTCGCCATTAACTGCGGATGAAATCATAATTTTAGATAAATATTGTAAAGAACGTTTTATTGAATTAATCCCAAACCAGGCTTCTTTTGGACATATGGAAAAATGGTTGATACACAATGAGTACAGTTATATGGCTGAGACTTTTGAGTTTGACACACCCTGGGGAGAACATTATTCCAAACCTTTTACCCTTTCTCCTGCTGTAAAAGACACGATATTGTTTTTAGATTCGCTTTATAGCGAACTTTTACCTCATTTTTCTAGTAAGTATTTTAATATAAATGGAGATGAAACGTTTGATCTTTGTCAAGGAAAATCAAAAGTTTTATGTGAAAAATATGGAAAAGGTAAAGTTTATTTGGATTTTATTCTAAAGATACATAAATTGGTTAAAAAACATGGGAAAAGAATGATGATGTGGGCGGATATATTAAAATATCATCCAGAGCTTTTTGAAGAACTTCCCAAAGATGTAATTTATTTGATTTGGGGATATGAAAAAACACATGAATTTGACAGAGAATGCGAATTATTTAAGAGGTTTGATTTTTACGTTTGTCCTGGGACTTCTAGTTGGAATTCGTTTTTAGGGCGAGTTGAAAATGCAATTTTGAACATTAAAAATGCCGTGGAAAATGGGTTAAAATATAAAGCTAAAGGGATTATGTTAACTGATTGGGGAGATAATGGTCATTGGCAACATATTCCCATTTCATATCCCGGGATTTTTTATGCAAGTGCTTTATCTTGGGGATTCAATGAAAATAAAGATTTGGATGTTTTTGATTTTCTTAAGCTTTATTTTGGAAAGGAAACAGCAATTCTTTTGGTAGATATGGGAAATGCGTATAAATTAACAGGTGTTGATTTTCCAAATTCAACCATTTTTGCACTTGTTTATATTTATCCTGAAAAACTCAGATATGAGTTTTTAAAAGACCTTGATTTGGAAAAACTTTTAAATACAAAGAAATTTTTAGAGGAAAAGTATGAATTTACAAAACATGTGCATGATGAATTAATAAAGAAGGAGTTAAGAAATTCTATAAAATTTTCTATTTTATCTTTAGAAATAATAATAGCATTGAAGAAGTTAGCTATGAGAACTATAAGGGAACTTCCTAAAGTTACCAAGCAAGAATTTAAAATAAGATTGGAAAAGTTAATCAGTGAATTTAAGGAAATATGGTTATCAAGAAATAGAATAGGTGGGTTGAAATCTAGTGTGCAGAAATTAGAAAAAATAAAGAAGTTTTTTGAGTAGCGCACCTTTAAGGAGTGGTTTGTTTACAAAAAAATGAAGTATGGTATAATTGAATTAGTATTTTCTAAGTGGAGGTGAAGATTTATGGGGTGCGTAGTTTTATAAGAGATTTTATTGATACTATTAAGGCTATTGAAGAAGATAGAAAGGAGCTTTCCAAAAAAGATCCTTCCATTGAGAAAGTTTACCAAATTTTTTTGCATACCGGTTTTCAGGCATTGGTTCTTCACAGACTTTCACATCTTTTTTACAAATATGATTTAAAATTTCTTGCTTTTTTGGTTCATTATATTTCAAAAATTTTATTTTCTGCAGATATAAGTCCTGCTGCTTATATTGAACCTGGGGTTGTAATTGATCATGCTATAGGAGTTGTAATAGGATCTACTGCAACGGTTAGAACGGGGACTTTGATATATCATGGTGTTACACTTGGAGCTAGAAATATTCAAAAAGGTAAAAGACATCCTGATATTGGAAAAAATGTTTTAATAGGTGCAGGGGCAAAAATTTTAGGACCTGTAAAAATAGGTGATGATGCAAGGATAGGAGCTAATTCTGTTGTGCTTGCGGACATTCCAAGTGGAACAACTTTTGTAGGGGTGCCCGCAAAAAATGTGTATGAAAAAATTGAAAAAATAGAATGGATTATATAAAGGGAGGATAAAGTGTATGGTGGAAAGTACACATTTGATATATATTGAAAAGTTAAATCTTTTTGCAAAGTTAGAGAAAAGTAATTTAGGAGGTAGTATTAAGGATAGACCCGCATTTTTTATGTTAAAAGGAGCTTTGAAAGATGGGATAAAGACAAAATTAGTTGTTGAACCTACTAGTGGAAATACGGGAATTGCACTTGCTTGGATTGGGAAAAAATTAGGATTTGATGTAATACTTACAATGCCGGAAACTATGACAAAGGAAAGGATAGATTTGATGAGAGCTTTTGGAGCAGACGTTGTCTTAACACCGGGTGAAAAAGGTATGAAAGGGGCAATTGAGAAGGCAAAAGAAATTGTAAATGAAAAAGGAGCATATATGCCAAATCAATTTTCAAATAAATACAATGTTTTGGCACATAAATTAACAACTGGGCCGGAGATCTTACGACAAATGAAGTTTGATGTTGACGTGTTTGTTGCGGGTGTAGGAACTGGTGGAACTATAACAGGTGTTGGTACTGTGTTGAAAAGTATTTTTGGTGATAAAGTTAAGATTGTTGCTGTTGAGCCAGAAAGTTCAGCAGCTCTTTCTGGAAGACCTGCAGGAAAACATAAAATACAAGGTATTGGTGCAGGCTTTATACCAGATATTTTAGATTTAAATGTGATAGATGAAATAGTTACAGTTTCCGATGAAGAAGTGTTTGAGATGTTTGGTTACTTGAATAAAAATTTAGGATTAAATGTAGGAATTTCTTCTGCTGCCAATGCGTTGGTTGCTACAAGATATTCAAAGCTTGGAAGAGTGGTTACAGTTTTTCCAGATGATGTTAGTAAATATATTTCTATTTTAACTAATTTGTAACTTCTAAAGTGTTGACCTTTTGTTTTTTTTCATGATATACTGATAGTGTAGCCTTTAATTTGGTCCAGTGAGGCCAAAAAGGAGATGAGAAAATGTCTTTAATTTTAGTTTTTTCAGGAATTAAATATGAATATTGGCTTCTACCGTTCTTACGGTAGAGGCCTTTTGTTTTTTAGGGGGTGTTAGTTTGGTTGTCATTGTTGCGGGAAGTAAGAGTGATTCTTATGTGGTTGATAAGGTAGTATCTATTTTGGATGAGTTTAAAGTGGAGTATGTGGTAAAGTATTTATCTGCTCATAGGACGCCAGAACTTTTGGATGAATTTATCAAAAAGTGTGAAAGAGATGGTGTAAAAGTTTATATTGCTATCGCAGGAGGGGCTGCGCATTTACCAGGGGTTATTGCTTCTAAAACTTTAAAGCCTGTCATAGGTGTTCCTGTGAAGTCGGAAGATTTAGGGGGATTAGATTCTTTACTTTCAATTGTTCAAATGCCCAATGATATTCCAGTTGCAACTGTGGGGATTAACAGGGGGAAGAATGCGGCTATGCTTGCAGTTGAAATGTTAGCGTTAACCGACGATGTTTTATCTAAAAAGTTAAAAGAATACCGCTCAAAGCTTGTGGGGAAGTATCTCTAAGGGGGAAACTATATGGAGGGAAAAACAAAAATAGTTGAAAATTATGGGGATTATGTTATTTTGAACTTTAAAGATGATATTACTGCGGGGGATGGAGAAAAACATAGTATTTTAGCAGGTAAAGGATCTATTTGTGCGGAGATAACGGCAATAGCAATGAAATATTTAAATTCTAAGGGGATTTACACGCAATTTTTGGATTTTGAAAAACCTAATAGAATAAAAGCTGTGCCGTTGAAAATGTTTCCAATTGAAGTAGTTGCCAGATTAAAAAAGGCGGGATCTTTTATAAGAAGGTATGGGGGAGATGAAGGAGAAGAGATAAAAGAACCTCTTGTTGAATTTTTTATTAAGGACGATACTAAACATGATCCCATGGTGTGTGATGAACACTTGGTGCTTTTTGGATTATGTACAAAGGATCAAGTAAAGGAAATAAAAAATATTACAAAAAAAATAGCTTTGGAATTAAAAAACTTTTTTGAAGAAATTGGATTTGATTTGTGGGATATGAAGTTTGAATATGGTCTAGATAGAAATGGAAAGGTTTGTCTTGGAGATGAAATTTCTCCCGATACGTTAAGACTTAGGAAAACTAAAGAAATATTTGATAAAGATGTGTACAGAAAGGATTTAGGAAATCCTCTTGAAAAATATAGGGAGGTTTTAAACGCATGCAAAAGTTTAAATTTATTGTAGATATACAATATAAGAGTAATGTAAGGGATCCACGGGGAGAAACGATTGCAAGAGTATTAAGGGAAGAAAATAACATACCCGTTGATAGTATAAGAATAGGAAAATCTATACATGGTGAGATTGAAGCAAAGGATAAAGAAGAAGCCAAAAGAAAGGTGATTGAAGCTTGTGAAAGACTTTTAGTAAACCCTGTGACAGAGGAGTATAGGGTGGAGATAGAATGAAGGCCGGTGTGGTAGTTTATCCAGGTTCAAATTGTGATAGAGACGCGTATTATGCTTTAAATTTGGCTGGATTTAAAACTTATTATGTTTCACCAAAAGATGATATAAATAATCTAGATTTGGTTGTTTTGCCTGGGGGATTTTCATATGGGGATTACTTAAGACCTGGAGCAGTTTCTGCAAGAGAGTCTAGTTCTATAAAAGAATTTGTGGAAAATGGAGGTTTTGTTATTGGAATATGTAATGGATTTCAAATTTTAGTGGAAATGGGATTGTTGCCTGGAGCACTTTTACAAAATGAATCTGGAAAGTTTATTTGTAAGTTTGTAGAGCTGGAAGTTGTTGATAATACTACTCCTTTTACCTTATTCTATAAAAAAGGTGAAAAAATAAGACTACCTATAGCCCATGGTTTTGGAAGATATGTTTCTGTAAGTAATCCAAATGTAGTGTTTAGATACACAGAAAATGTAAATGGTTCAGATGAGTTTATTGCAGGGATATATGAGAAAAATGTATTGGGGATGATGCCGCATCCTGAAAGAGCGGTAGATGAGTATTTGGGAAGTACAGATGGTTTAAAACTGTTCAGATCTGTTTTTGAATACATTAGAGGTGGTAATATATGAAATATATAGATATTTTAGAGAAAAAGTTAAATCGAAAAGCAACACTTGCAGAAAAAGAGGCTTTTACTGTAATGTGGAGTGAGCATTGTGGTTACTCTCATACAAAAAAATACATAAAATCTTTACCGTTAATTAGTTTGGAATCCGGCAATGCAGGATTGGTTTCTCTAAATGAGGACTATGTTCTTTCGTTTAAAATTGAAAGTCATAATCATCCTAGTGCTATTGAGCCATACAATGGGGCTGCAACGGGAGTGGGGGGGATTATAAGAGATATTCTTGCTATGGGGGCAAGACCTACAGCTATTTTGGATTCGTTACATATGCATAAGGTTATAGATGGCATAATAGAAGGAATAGCCGATTATGGGAATTCAATAGGGGTGCCTACAGTAGGAGGAGAACTTAGGATAAATGATGCCTATAGGTATAATCCTCTTGTTAATGTAATGGCTGTTGGAATTGTAAAACATAAAGATATAGTTCCTTCTAAGGCAACAAGACCGGATCAGGTTATTGTAATTTTTGGAGGAGCTACAGGTAGAGATGGGATTCATGGTGCATCCTTTGCATCTGAGGATTTAACTGGAAAGCGGGCAAATAAATTATCTATCCAAGTTGGAGATCCGTTTTCTGAAAAGATGCTTATTGAGGCGTTTCTAAAAATGTTAGAAGAGGGGTTAATAGAGGGAGCACAAGATTTAGGTGCCGGAGGAGTTTTGTCAGCTACTTCTGAATTAGTTGCTAAAGGTGGATTTGGGGCGGTAATAGACCTTGAGAAGTTACCGTTAAGAGAACCTGATATGAAGCCAATTGAGATTTTAATAAGCGAAAGTCAAGAGAGAATGGCAATAATAACTTCTCAAGAAAAAGTAAAAAAGGTTTTAAAAATTGCAGAGGAACATTTGTTATACGGTGCAGTTGTGGGAAAAGTGACAAATGATGGAATTTATCATGTAAGATATAAAGGAGAAACCATTTTAAAGGTTCCTGCTTCGTTATTATCAGAAGCGCCGGAAGAGGAAATTGTCGACTTTTCTGTTGATTCAATTCCAAAAGATATTTCTTTGAAATTTAAAAACGTGGATGCAAGCGAAGTTTATATGCAGTATGATTATATGGTGGGAACTAATACGGTACTTCCACCTGGGTTTGGTCCTGCTGTAATGAGAGTTAAGGAGACATCTCTTTTTTATTCGCTTTTGACCCATAGCAGAGCTGATATTGGCGAAAAAAGTCCATACTGGGGTTCATATATAGCTGTATTGGAAAGTGTTAGAAAAACTTTATCTGTAGGTGGGGAGCCACTTGGAATTACCGATTGTATAAATTACGGAGATCCAGATGTTGATCCAGTTGGATTGGCGGCTATGATGAAGGGATTGAAAGATGCATGTGAGTTTTCCGGCATAGGTGTGGCAAGTGGAAATGCTTCATTGTATAATACAAATAATGGAATTCCCATACCAGCTACTATGGTAATTGGAATGGTTGGAAGGGTAGAAAAAGTTATTAAGCCAAAAATGGGAGATTTATATTTAATTGGTTGGAACGATTTTGAACTTGAAAGGGAGAAAATTCTTTGGAAAGAAATTAAAAATCAAGTTTTAAAAGGAAATTTTGTAATTTCATCTACAAGATTTGATAAAATTACATATTTAAAGAATTTAAAATTGAAGCTCCCACCACTAAATCACTCGCCTATCCATCAATTGATCTTGGTTATTGGAAAAGATGTAAAGAGTAACCTTCCCTTAAAGAAACTTACTCCGTAAATATATTTATCTTAGAAAGTGGAACAAAAAAAAACAATTTACCAATTTTTTCACACAACATGGCTTTAGTACTCAACTGGAGCCATGTTGTTTGTTTTTTTAGGTATCTCTTTTCGTTTTCGTTTAATTTTTTTGCAAGTTATCTGGGTGAAATAATATTTTCCACTCTTTAACTATCTTTTGTCTTAATATCCGTTATAGCACTTGCAAATTTTTCTATTGTCTTTTGTTTTTAAAGTTTCTTTTTTGTGATATTTTTTTGGTTTAATGAAAAAACTGGAGATATTTTTTTAATTGGAGTGTTTATGTCCGAATATTAGAGTTTATTACATTTATCCTTTATTATATTAAACTATAATAGTTAAGTATTTGATTTTATATATATTTTTTTACTGTTATAATCTTCTCTGTGAAGGGGGAGATATGATGGCGACAAGAGAATATTTTAAGATTGATGAGATTTCAGTAAATAATCCTCTTTTTTCACCAATGCGAGCGACCATTGAGACTGCTTTTTATAGAAATAATGTAGAACTTGTTACTACTCCTAAAGAAGCATATAAACTTGCAAAAAATTCTCCGGGGACTATAGTGACTAGTTGGGAAGTTTACAATCCAGAAATGCTTGGACTTGAAAGAGGCACAAAAGTATTATTATTTAATGATGGTGCGGTAACGGGTAGATATGCTGCAGGTCGAAGAATATTAGGTACAAGTGATGATAATAAATATTTGGAAATTGTCCGTGAAGCGGTTTATAATACGAGATATAAAAAAATGTACCATGGAATATCGTTTTCAGGACTTTCAGAGGAATTTATGGTGAAAAATCATATTTTAATACCTCAAGGTCATGAAATTTTACTTTATAATTGGCTGTTAAATTTTCAATATCCTTCTCAGGAATATGAGAGCATGTATAGAAAATCTTTTAGATATAACGAAGGAGATATATATATTTTTGTAGATCCTGATTGGAAACACCCAGATTTCCCATTAGGACTTGCAATTTTTGATTCAGAACACAATTGTGCAGCTATTCTTGGAATGAGATATTTTGGTGAGTTAAAAAAGGGGACCTTAACACTTGGATGGGGTATTGCAAATAGGAATGGATTTGTAGCTTGTCATGGTGGAATAAAGATATTAAAAAATGAAAAAACGGATTTTGTAGCCGCATTTTTTGGATTGTCTGGATCCGGAAAGTCAACACTTACTCATACAAAACATTCAAAATACGATGTAACTGTTTTACATGATGATGCGTTTATTATATCAACTAATTCTTTGTCATCTGTTGCACTTGAACCATCTTATTTTGATAAAACAGCAGATTATCCGTCAAATTCAGAAGATAATAAGTATTTATTATCTATACAGAACTGTGGTGTTACAAAAGATGAAAATGGTAATTTGATTCCCGTAATGGAAGATTTAAGAAATGGAAATGGAAGGGCAATAAAATCAAGGCTTTGGTCAGCTAATAGAGTTGATAAGTTTGATAGTCCTATTAGTGCGATCTTTTGGTTAATGAAGGATCCTACATTACCACCAATTGTAAAAATTGATTCTCCAAATATGGCATCGACAATGGGTGCTTTGTTAACAACAAAAAGGACATCTGCAGAAAAGTTGGATAATGATGTTGATCCAAATGCATTGGTTTTTGAACCATATGCAAATCCATTTAGAACCTATCCGTTAAAAGAGGATTATGAAAAATTTAAATTTGTATTTGAAAAAGGAGTTCAATGTTATATTTTGAATACCGGATACTTTATAAACAAAAAAGTGCCAAAACACCTAACAATACAATTGGTTGAAGATGTAGTGGAAAATAACATTGAATGGGTAAAATGGTTTGGGACTTTTTACTTTGCAAAGATTGATGGGTTTCTTCCAAATATGGAGGATAGGGAATATATTGAATCGTTGAAAAAATCGTTTTTAAAAAGAAAAGATTTCATTCTTTCGAAAAAAGGTACTAGAGATGAACTTCCAGAAGAGGTTTTAGAAGCAATTGAACAAATTATAGGGCTGCTTTGAGCAGCCCTTTTTTGTGATATAATCAGTTTGGGGGTGAAAGTGTGAAAAAATATTTATTTTTTTTGTTTTTGTTATGTGTATCCACTTTCTTTTCTATCAATGTAATGGTGTACAAAGTTGATGCTGTTTTTCCAGACCAGATGTTTAATTTTGTTGGTACGAAAAGTAATATGATATATTATTTAAAATTATTTGATGATGGTTTACAAAAGGGGTATATAGTAAAGGGCTGGTATTTTATACCAAAAAAATTTATTGAAAAAACTACTTTAAAGATCAAATTAGAAGATGAAACAATGTATATGGAAATAAAAAACAAAAAAGATGGAATTTATTCCGTAATTTCTCCGTTCCTTTTAATTTGTCCTTCAAAATCTAGAGTATATTTGGGAGATTATGAAATTGATAAGGTTGAAAAAAATACGGAGGTAGGAGCTGTTTTAATGCCAAGATTTGAAAAACAGGGAATTTATACTGGAATTGTTACTCAAAGATTTATACAGAAAGATTCGTTTAATAGTGATGATGAAATTTATGTTGTAATTTCAATGGGATTACAAAAGACAGGTGGTTATTCGCTCGTTCTTCAAGATTATACTGTTAATGAAAACAAGGTATTGATTAATTTATATTTTAAAGAGCCAGAAAAGGGAAGTATTGTTACCCAAGCATTTTCAGTTCCATCATACAGTCTAAATCTTGGAGCGTTAAAAAGCGGAGAATATACGATAAAAGTAATTGTAAAGACAAAGAAAGGAGAAATTAGTTTTTCAAAAAATATTAAAGTAAAATAGGAGGTGTGATTATTTTAGAAATTTCTCAAATAGTGAGTGAGGCGTTAAAAAACAACAAACCAGTGGTTGCGCTAGAAAGTACGGTTTTAGCCCATGGTCTTCCTTATCCTGAGAATCTGAAGGTTTTCAGAAGGTTGGAGGAATTGGTAAAGGATAATAACTGTGTTCCAGCAACTATTGGTGTGTTAAAAGGGAAAGTAAAAATTGGGATGTCAGAAGAGGAAGTGGTTGAACTTATTAAGGATAATCCTATAAAGGTGGGTACTAGGGAGTTACCATATGCAGTTTCTTTGAAAAAATCTGCGGCAACTACTGTGAGCTCTACTGCAAGACTTGCAAGTTTTGCAAATATAAAGGTATTTGCCACAGGAGGCATTGGTGGTGTTCATAGGGGAGAGTGGGATGTATCACAAGATATCATGGAACTTTCAAATACAAATATAATTGTTGTTTCGGCGGGGTGTAAATCGATATTAGATATAAGGAGGACGTTGGAATTTTTAGAAACATTTCAGGTGTTAACTTTAGGGTATAAAACAGAATATTTTCCAATTTTTTATAATGGATTGTCTGATGAGAGGATTTACAAAGTTGAAAGCACAAAAGAAATTGCAAAAATTTTTGTGACGAAAGAAAGTCTTGGAATAAAAGGTGCAATTTTAGTAGCAAATCCTATACCTAAAGTATACGAAATAGACAACGATGAAATAGAAAGATATATAGAAATAATTGAAAAAGAAATGGAAAATGTAAAGGGGAAAGAAGTGACTCCTTATATTTTAAAACGATTGGTGGAATTATCCAATGGAAGAACTTTAGAATCAAATATAAAACTTTTAGAAAATAACGTTGAACTCGCTTGTAAAATTGCGCAAAGTTTAGAATGGTGAAGTATTTGATTCTTAAATAATTTTAAAGACTTTTGAATAAAGTAATACAGGAGTGACCTTATTTTTTTGACCTGTTATATTTAAAGAAGGGGTGAAACTGTGAAAATTCTCGTAGTTTCTGATACACATGGTTCATTGAAAAATTGGAAAAAGATAAATATAGTACAAGAAGTAGATGAAATATTCCATTTGGGTGATATATTATATCATGGTCCTAGAAATCCTTTGCCCGAGGGATATGATCCAAAAAATCTAGCAGAGGAACTAAAAAATCACAAAATAAACTATATTAGAGGAAATTGTGATGCAGATGTAGATTTAAAAGTTTTGGGTGTCCAGGAAATGCCTAAGCAAAGTATAGAATATTTTGGAAAAGTACCTGTTTATTTATTTCATGGGGAAGTAATTGAAAATGATGGATTTGATTTAATTTCTTTTGCAAAGAAGCATAACGTAAAAGTAGTTTTGCATGGGCATACACATATTCCAAAAATAGAAGAAATTGATGGAATAATCGTTGCAAATCCTGGTAGTCTTTCATTACCAAAAGGTGGTTTTCCTCCTACGTATATGGTTATCGAAAAAAATAATGAAGTTGTAATAACCATATTTGATTTAAATGGTAAAGAGGTGCTAAAGAAAAAGTTATGAATAGTTATAGGACGGTCTTTGGAAGGTATGAAAAAAAGATAAATATAAAAAGATCTATTTTTATTGCAGCTATTTCCCATGCTGATGATTCAGAAGAAGCAAGAGAGTTTATAAGAGAAATTTCAAAATCATACAATGATGCAACTCATAATTGTCCTGCGTATAGAGTGATAGAGCATGAGCAGATAGTGGAGTTTTCTTCAGATAACGGGGAACCTTCAGGAACTGCAGGACGTCCTATTTTAGGAGTTTTGAGGAAATTTGATTTACTAAATGTGGTTGTAGTGGTTACTCGATATTTTGGTGGTGTAAAGCTTGGAGTTAGGGGATTAATTGATGCATATTCAAGTGTTGTGGAGAAAGCTTTGGCGGAAATAAAGATAGTAAAAATGGTTCCAATAAAGGTTTATAGGATAAAAGTTGATTATAATAAATATGGAAAAGTAATGCAAGAGTTGCATTATTTAAATTTTGAAATAATAGGAACTGAATATTTTGGGAATTTTGCATATATTGATGTAAGAGGGAATGAAAATCTGAACGGGTATGAAATAGTAGAAGAGAAAACTATATTTGTTAAGGAGGAATGATTTATGTTGTCGAAAAGGGCAATTAGTGCTCCTGCAAGTCCGATTAGAAGGTTAGTACCATATGCAGATGATGCAAAAAAGAGAGGAATACATGTTTATCACTTAAACATTGGTCAACCGGATATTAAAACTCCAAAGCAGTGGTATGAATATATTGAAAAGTACAAAAAAGATGTGGTTTCTTATACACATTCACAAGGTATAAGAGAGCTTAGAGAAAAATTTTCTGAATATTATAATTTATGGAACATAACTGTGCAACCTGATGAGATAATGGTGACAAATGGTGGTAGTGAGGCAATAATGTTTGCACTCGGTGTTGTTTGTGATCCAGATGATGAAGTTATTGTTGTTGAACCTTTTTATGCAAATTATGCAGGGTTTGCCTCTTATTTAAATATAAGACTTGTGCCTGTAACTGCAAAGCCAGAGGAAGGCTATAGAATGCCTGATATAAAGGAATTTGAAAAGGTAATTTCTCCGAAAACAAAGGCAATTTTATTTTCAAATCCGTCAAATCCAACAGGTGTTGTTTATTCAAAAGAAGAATTAAAAACAATTGCAGAAGTTGCCAAAAAATACAATTTAGTGATAATTTCAGATGAAGTTTATAGGGAATTTACATTTGATGGTACACAGGCAATTTCAATGTTTAGTTTTGAAAATATAAAGGATAGACTAATTATTGTGGATAGTTTGTCGAAGAGATATAGTGCATGTGGTGCAAGAATTGGTACATTTCTTACCAAAAACAAAGAATTTTATAGAGCAGCTTTAAAATTTGCACAAGCAAGGTTATGCCCTGCTGAAATAACACAATATGGTGCATTAGGGCTTTTAGAAGCGGATGAAGAATATATGAAAGAGGTTATAAAGGAGTATAATATAAGAAGAGATATTGCATTTGAAGAAATGAGTAAGATACCTGATATAGTTGTTCACAAACCTCAAGGTGCGTTTTATCTTGCTGCTAAACTCCCAGTTGATGATTCGGAAGAATTTATAAAATGGATGCTCTCAAATTTTGAAGTAGATGGAAAAACTACTATGGTTGCACCTCTTTCAGGATTTTATGTAACACCAGGATTGGGAAAAAGTGAGATAAGAATAGCATATGTGTTGAGTGCAGAAAAGTTAAAAGATGCAATTAATATAATGGCAAAAGCGATAGAAGAATACAATAAAAGGTCCAAGTGATACTTGGACCTTTTATTGAAATCTTTTAAAAATTTTATTAACATTTCTTAGGTAATATTTTGGATCAAATATTTCTTTAATTTCATCTTCAGTTAGGTTAAATTTTTTCTTGACGGCATCTTTAAAAGAAGTTTTATTTTCCCAACAATAAAGTGCTATTTCTTGAACTTTTTTGTACGCTTCTTCTCGAGTTAAGCCTTTTTCCACAAGTTTTAATAAAACCCTTTGCGAATAAACTAACCCATTTGTAATTTCTATGTTTTTTTGTATGTTTTCCGGATAAATTACTAGGTCTTCAATTAGTTTTTGTGTTTTTATAACCATATAGTATAATGTTGTTGTTAAATCTGGAAACATATATCTTTCAACAGATGAATGGGAAATATCTCTTTCATGCCACAAAACTATATTTTCAAGTGCCGCATTAACATAACTTCTTATTATTCTGGACATACCAGTGAGTCTTTCGCATAAAATTGGGTTTTTCTTATGTGGCATGGCAGAAGAGCCTCGTTGTCCTTTTTTAAACGGTTCTTGCACTTCTAATGTTTCTGTTTTTTGTAAATGTCTGATTTCAACTGCCATTCTTTCAATAGCGCTTGCTACTAATGCAAAAACTTCAATTAAAAATGCGTGAACGTCCCTTGGAATTACTTGAGTTGCAACTTTTGTAGGTTTTAGAGAGAGGAAAGATAGGGCTAATTTTTCAATTTCTGGATCAATATTTGCATAATTTCCCACAGCACCTGAAAGTTTACCTATAGAAATTTCTTTCATGGCAAATTCCAATCTTTTTATATTTCTTTCGATTTCTGCATGCCAAGAGAGGAATTTTAATCCAAATGATGTAGGTTCGGCATGGACACCGTGCGTTCTACCAATAGTTGGTAGATCTTTAAAGTTTAATGCCTTAGTTAGGAGTATTTCTGACAACTTTTTAAGTTCTTCTATAATTAACTTTGTCGCTCTAACAAGTGCAAGACTGTTTGCAGTATCTACTATGTCAGAGGAAGTGAGTCCAAAATGGAAAAATTTTGCTTCTTCACCCATTTTTGACGTAGCTACTTTTATAAAGGCGATTACGTCGTGATCAACTACTTTCTCTACCTCTAAAATTTTATCAACGTTTATGTAAGCATTTTTTTTAGCTTTTTCATACGTTCCTTTTGGTGCTATTTTCAATTCTTCATAGGCACGTATAACCGATAGTTCTACTTCTAACCATCTTTCATACTGACTTTTTAAAGACCAAAGAGATTTTAAAGGTTCAAGAGCATATCTTTCTACCATCTGTTACCCCCC
The DNA here is from genome assembly GCF_001682135.1 of Thermosipho sp. 1070. NCBI lineage: Bacteria > Thermotogati > Thermotogota > Thermotogae > Thermotogales > Fervidobacteriaceae > Thermosipho > Thermosipho sp. 1070. The sequence continues at coordinate 1,377,292 of NZ_CP007121.1, forward strand.
CACACATTTTTTTACGTATAAAGTATATCATTAATTAGAACTTAATATGATAATTTTAAGTAAATCTTTACAGAAAACATCACTTGATGTATAATATATATGAACAATTATTCATATATAGAGGTGATGATATGATATATGAATTGTCTGAATTTTTTAAAGTGCTAAGCGATCAAACTAGGCTGAAAATTTTACTTGCACTTTCTGAAAAGGAATGTAATGTTACTGAACTTCAAAAAATAACTAATTCAACTCAATCAACTGTTTCGCATCAATTGAGAATTTTAAGGCAGACCAATCTTGTAAGGTACAAAAAGATTGGAAGAAATGTATACTATAGGTTATATGATGAACATATTGTTGTGATTATTAAGTATGCGATAGAGCATATACAAGAGTTTGGAGGGAGTAAAAATGCATAGACATAGTCACGATATAGTAGAAAAAAAATTAGCTTTTTCTGTTGGTTTTAATTTAATTATCACAGTTTCGGAGGTAATTGGAGGTCTAATTTCAGGTAGTTTGGCACTTGTGTCAGATGCGTTGCATAATCTAAGTGATACAGGTGCGCTTTTAACGAGTTATTTTGCAAGGAAGATTTCCAAAAAGCCAAGAGATAGAAAGTATACATATGGATATAAACGTTCAGAGTTAGTTGCATCAATTATTAATATAGTTGTTTTACTTTCCATTTCCTTTACAATTATATTAGAAGGTGTGAAAAAATTGGTATATCCCAGTGAAATAAATACATTAGTTATGTTAGTGATAGCATATATTGGATTATTTGGTAATCTTTTTACCGCAGCTTTGTTATTTGCACATAGAAAAGAAAATTTAAACTTGAAATCTGCGTTTTTGCATATTTTCAGTGATATGTTTTCTTCAATTGGTATTATTGTAACTGGTTATATAATGAAATATTATAACCTTTGGATACTTGATCCTATAATTACTTTTGTTATTGCAGGTTATATAATCTTTGAATCAATTCATATACTGAAAGAATCAATTCGCATAGTTATGCAGGGAATTCCTGAAGGAGTTGATTTAGATAGAGTAAAAAAATTATTGGAAGAATTCGATTTTGTCGAAAATGTACATCACTTACATATTTGGTCTTTGGATGGTCATACCCTTTATTTGGAAACTCATGTAAAGGTAAATGGAGAAGAATACGATAGATATCTAGGAGAAATGAAAGGGTTGTTAAAGAAGAATGGTTTTTTTCATTCTACAATTCAACTAGAATCTAAAGAGTGTAATGAAAATTGCATTGCAGATTTTTGATTGATATGTTAGAATAGTTACGGTGTCTGGGCGTAGTTCAGATGGCTAGAACGCCAGAATCGGGATCTGGAGGTCGTGGGTTCAAATCCCGCCGCCCAGACCAAATATGCCTCCTTTATAAGGAGGCATTTTTTGTTAAAAATGATAAAATAAATGTTAGGGGTGATAGTTTGCTTCTTGTTACAAAGGAATTTACATTTGATGCTGCACATAATTTGGTAAAGTATCATGGGAAATGTGAAAGATTGCATGGACATACGTATAAATTGATAGTTACAGTAGCTGGTGAAAAAGACGAAGAAGGAATGGTGATTGATTTTATTGAATTGAAAAACATAGTAAAAGAAAATGTATTGAACATTTTGGATCATTCATACATTAATGATATTATTGAGCAACCAAGTGCGGAGAATATTGCAGAATGGATATGGGAAAGGTTGATAGAAAAGTTAAAGACAGATAGGTATTTTTTATATGAAGTAAAACTTTATGAAACACCTACATCTTATGTAACGTTAAGGAGGAATTTAGATGTTTAATAAGATACCTGATAGAAGGGGAACTAATTCATATAAATGGGATCTTAAAAGAGAAGATATAATACCTCTTTGGGTTGCAGATATGGATTTTGAAGTTTCAGAAGAAATAAAAGAGGCTATTTTGAAAAGGGTAAAGCATGGAGTTTTCGGATATACATTTAGACCTGATAGTTATTACAATGCTGTAATAACATGGTTTAAAGAATATCATGATTTTGAAATAAAAAAAGATTGGATTGTTGCTGTCCCAGGCGTTGTACCAGGTATTTCATTTGCAATACAGGCTTTTACGCTTCCGGGAGAAAAGGTTATTGTCCAGCCACCGGTATATAGACCATTCTATGAAGTGGTTGTAAACTCTGGTAGAAGAATTGTGTATAATAATTTGATCGAAAGAAACGGCTACTATGAAATGGATTTTGAGGATTTGGAGAGAAAAATAGATAAGGATGTTAGAATGTTAATATTATGCAGTCCACATAATCCCGTTGGAAGAGTTTGGAAGAAAGAAGAGTTAGAAATATTAGGAGAAATCTGCTTGAAAAATGATATAATTGTAGTTTCTGATGAGATTCATGCAGATATTATTTTTAATAATAAACACAGGGTCTTTTTAAGTATAGATGAAAAATTCTATAATAATACAATTGTCCTTACTTCACCAAACAAAAGTTTTAATATTGCAGGACTTCAGTCTGGAAATGCGATAATTCCAAATAAGCTTTTAAGGGATAGGTTTGAAAGGATAATTGAATTACAGCATTTAGGACATTCCAATATTTTTTCCATTGTTGCGACGGAAGTTGCTTATACAAAGGGAAGACATTGGTTGGATAAATTATTAGATTATATTTATGAAAATGCTTTATTTGTTAAAAAATTTTTTGAGAAAGAACTAAATATAGATGTTAATTTGCCTGAAGGAACATTTTTAATGTGGATTGATTTTAGAAGAATTCAAAATCCTCACCAAAAATTATTGAATGCAGGAGTATGGTTGAACGATGGGGTAGAATTTGGGCCAGGTGGTGAAGGATATCAACGTATGAATATTGCTACCTCCAGAGAAATTTTGAAAGAGGCGTTGAATAGGATCAAAACTATTTTTTAATGGTTTCTTTTAGATCCACGACAAGTTTTGCGATTGCGTATATGATTACTAAGAATTCTAGTCTTCCTGTAAACATTGCTATTGTTAATGTCCACATTGCACCAAGTGGCATTGTTGGTTTTGTTATGCCCACGGATAAACCTACACCATTCATTGCAGATGCAAATTCAAACATGGAACTTGTTAAGTCATAGCCATAAGTGGATAATATTATACTACCTATAAAAAATGTGAAAAAATACATAGAAAATACTAAAAATATTTCTTTTATATCGTCATTTGTAATGGTATTTTTATTTTGACCTTTCCATGCAAAAATTTTAGTAACACTTTTAGAAGGTAAAAGAAATTCTTTTATAGAATGTATTACCACTTTTATAGTTACCCAAATTCTGTACTGTTTTAATCCACCGGCAGTTGAATCCATACCACCACCTGCCATCATTAGTGAGGTTAAAATAAACATTGCAAGCCCAAAGTTAATCCACGTGGGATTAGTTAAATCGACAGTTGAAAAACCAGTACCAGTTATTGCAGATGCTGTTTGAAATATTGATTCTCTAAATCCTTCTGAAAAACTGTTAAATATTTTTCCAAATCCATTTATGCTAATTAGAGTAGAGGTTAGGAAAATTGTTGAAAGCATAAGCCAGGGCTCTCCATTTTTGATCAAGGCTTTGAAATTTCCTTTCCATAGTACATAATGAACACCAAACCCCGTACCACCTAAAAACATTAGAATTATTATAATTATTTCTAAAGACAAATTATTATATTCACCTATACTGCCATTTCTAACAGAGAAACCACCCGTTGCAAGTGCTGTTAGAGAATGATTAAATGCGTCGAAAAGTGGCATTCCAAAGATATCTAATAGTATGGTGCCTATTATAGCGTAAGAGACGTATATCAATGAAATTATTCTAGCTGATCTTTTTATATTGGGAGCGATGTTATCAACTCTTCCTTCTGCATGGTATAAACCAAACCCCTTGGGACCTATTACTGAGCCCATCATTATAAGTGCAAAGCCTGCTCCCCCTATAAATTGCATAAAGCTTCTCCAAACTAAAATCATTTTTGAAACATTTGTGACATCTGTAAACATAGTCAATCCAGTTGTTGTAAAACCACTGGTAGATTCAAAAACAGCTTGTGAGAAGGTTAAATGTTCAATAAGCATAAATGGTATAGAACCGATTAGTACAACTGAAAACCATGTAAATAGAACAATTACAGCACCTTCTCTAACAGTCACAGTTTGTTGAGAAGAAATATTTGATATTTTAAAAAGGGTATAACCCAAAATAAACGAGAAGAAAGCAGGAAATACAAATCCAAAGATATTTATCATTTCATTTGGATAGAAAAGTACCAAAAAAATGGGGAAAAGAATAATTATTGTATAGTACATTAATATTAAACCAACGTTGTATATAATGACCTTGTATTGTTCTGATTTTTTTGGCATTTTATTCCTCCGTTAATATATTTAATATTTCAGTTTGAGCAGTTGGAAGACCTACAATATAGAGTCTATCATTTGCTTTTATTTGAGTGTTACCGTGTGGAATTATAACTTCTCCTTTTCTTAGAATTCCTCCCACTACACATTCGTGTGGAAGATTTAAATCTTTTAAGTATTTTCCAACAGCTTTAGAGGTTTCAGGGATATCTACTTTCAAAAATGATAGTTTTCCTTCTTCAATTGAAAGAAATTCTTCAAGTTCTTTTCCAAAAAGAAGATTTTCTACTGCCTTTTGCAGCATGGTAGTTGTACTTACAACTGCTGTGATTCCCAATTTTTCAAAAAGTTCTATATTGTCTGGATTGTTAACTAGAGTTACTATGTTTTTTACTCCGAATATTTTTCTGGCGTATTGGGTTATTATTAGGTTTTCTTTATCTTTGTTTGTTAAAACTACGATTATATCTTCTTCTTCTATATCAAGTTGTTCTAGTAATTTCTTTTTTGTTGCATCTCCGTGTATTACTATTGCTTTTAAATCACGTGCAAAATCCTCACATACTTTTTGGTCTTTATTTACCAAATATGTCTTATATCCTTTACTCGAAAAGGATTTTGCCATAAAGTATGCGATTTTTTCGCCACCTATTATGACAACTTTCATAGCAAATCACCAACCAATATTCGCTTTAATTCACCAATTATAAGTAGAGTTGGAGAAATAATTTCAATATCGTACTCTTGAAATAAACTTACATTATCTGGATCATAGACCCTCGTAATTATTTTTTTTGCTCCAAAATAATATTTGCACATTAAAGAAATAAGAAAATTTGTATTGTCGTCGTGAGTAAGCACCAAGACATAGTCTGCTTTGTTTATTTTGGCATTTTCAAGTACGTCTTTTTCAGTGGCATCACCCACAATAGAAAATCCCGTGAAATCTGGTGATAAATTTTCAAATGAGCTTTCTTCCTTATCAATTACAACTACACTGTGTCCCATAGAAGATGCAATACTTGACACGTTACCGCCAACTTTACCACAGCCAATTATTACAAGGTAAAGTTCGTCAATTTTTTTCATTGTTTTCCTCCTCATCAAGGGCTTTTGCGGCTTTTAAATGTTTTTCGGCAAGACTAATGTTTCCCCTTTTCTTTAGTAATTCGTACATCAAATAATGTGGAATAGGCGAAGAAGGAAGTATGTAAAACATTTGTTTTATCATTTTTTCTGCTTTGTTTAATTCTCCTAATTCTAAATATTTATTTGCATTTCTTAATGCTTTATCAAATGAATCTTTTTGCTCTTCGATTAAACTTTTTACTTTTTTTGTTAATTCATCTTTTGTAAAAGGTTTTGAAAGAAAATCTACTTTGTCATATTTAAAAATTTCAGATAATATTTCTGGTTTTACATATGCAGATACAACTAAAATAGGGCACTCGTATGCGTTGTTGCGTAATTCCCTAATTAATTCCAAGCCTGATTTTCCTGGAAGTTTTAAATCGGTGATAATAAGGTCGTACTTTACTTTATTTTCCACGATCTTTTTTAAAGCTTCCTCTACACTAATGAGTGAATCAATTTCATATTCATCTAAAAATTTCTCTATAAGCAATCTTACATTTCTTTCATCATCAATAATGAGTATTTTTCTCATTAGGTACCCTCCTAAAAAAAGAAACTAGGGGGAATCCCCCTAGCTTTTATTATATCACTATTTTCATTATTTTGCCAAGTTCTATGAAACTTTCTTTTAGACTTGCACCACCCACTAAACCACCATCAATATCTGGTTGTATTATTAATTTAAAGAAATTATTTGGTTTAATACTTCCACCGTACAATATTCTTATCTTTTCTGAGGCTTCATCACCGTACATTTCTTTAATCAAGTTTCTTATAAATTTGTGCACTTCTTGTGCTTGATGTGGAGTTGCAACTTTACCCGTACCAATTGCCCAAACCGGCTCATAGGCGATTATTACTTTTTCGATATCCTTAACTCCTTTTAGTCCTTTTTTTATTTGTGTTTCAATAACAGCAAATGTAAGATTATTTTCCCTTTCTTCTAATTTTTCGCCCACACAGAAGATGGGATTTAAACCAACTTCTAGGGCTTTTAATATTTTTTTGTTGATTAATTCATCGGATTCTCTAAAGATATTTCTTCTTTCGCTGTGACCTAAAATAACGTATTCTACACCAGCATCTTTAAGCATTTTCCAAGAAATTTCTCCTGTAAATGCACCTTCATCTTCAGAATACATGTTCTGAGCTGCAAGTTTTATGTTTGAATCTTTTAATATTTCATATACAGCAGGAATTGATATAAATGTTGGTGCTATTATTACATCAAATCCTTTCATTTTTGCAAACCCATTTAGTAATATAGATGCAAAATGCATGGATTCAGAAGGAGTTTTATTCATTTTCCAATTACCTGCAAGAATTAATCTTCTATTTTTTTTTTTATTAGCTATAGCTGCAATACCAGGTAGTTCTTTTCCTTCTAGGAATTCAAGAGATGCGCCACCTCCAGTTGAGACATGTGAGACTTTATCTTTTAATTTAAATTTAGCTATAGCTGCTGCACTATCACCACCACCAATAATTGTTGTTGCTCCTTTTTCAGTTTCATTTGCGATAGCAAGAGCTATCTCTTTTGTTCCATTTTCAAAGTCTTCAATTTCAAATACTCCCATAGGTCCATTCCATGCAATTGTTTTTGCATTTGCTATTTTTTCTTCAAAGAGGTTTATTGATTCTGGACCAATATCAAGGCCCATCCAACCTTCTGGAATGCCTTCATCAATCTTGAATATTTTTTTCTCAACACCACTTTCTATTTTTTGTGCGCATACGGCATCTACGGGTAATATAAATTCTACTCCTTTTTCTTTTGCAGAATCGAGAATTTTTTTTGCAAGATCTAATTTGTCTTCTTCAACCAATGAGGAACCAACATCTTTTCCAAGCGCCTTTAAGAAAGTAAACATCATTGCTCCACCGATTAAAATCTTGTCGGCTTTGTTTAATAGATTGGTTATAACACCTATTTTGTCTGAAACTTTTGCACCACCGAGAATTACTACGTATGGTTTTTCTGGATTTGATGTTGCTTTGGAAAGAAACTTTATTTCTTTTTCCATTAAAAACCCTGCTACACTTGGGATGTATTGGGCAATGCCGACATTACTTGCATGTGCTCTATGTGCTGTTCCAAAGGCGTCATTTACGTGTATATCTGCAAGCTCAGCCCATTTTTTGGCAAGTTCTGGATCATTTTTTGTTTCACCTTTATCAAAACGGGTATTTTCAAGAAGAATAATATCTCCAGGGTTTGCATTTGCAATTGCTTTATTTACAGGTTCACCGTATAATTCTGGAACAAATATTACTTCTTTATCCAGTAGTTCACTGAGTCTTTGAGCAACAGGTTTAAGTGAAAATTCAGGTTTTCTTTCACCTTTTGGTCTTCCAAGATGTGACAAAAGAATAACTAATGCTCCATTTTCAATTGCATATTTTATTGTAGGTAGTGCCTCTACAATTCTTGTATCATCTGTTATGATTCCATCTTTTAAAGGGACATTAAAATCTACTCTCATAATTAATTTTTTACCATTTAAATCTAAATCCTTGATTGTCATTTTTTCCATTGATATTTCCCTCCCTTTTAACAATGGGGGCAGCTTTGCCCCCATTGGTATTAAAAATGGAATAGATTATAACATTTTTTCTACAAGTTCTAGTGTATCTACGACTCTACAAGTGTATCCGTACTCATTGTCGTACCAAGAGAAAATGTTTACCAATTTTCCATCCATTACTTTTGTAAGGGTAGAATCAAAGATTCCTGCATATCTTGTACCAACTATATCTCCACTTACTATTGGTTCAGTATTGTATCCTATAATACCTTTTAATTTGCCTTCTGTTGCTTTTCTTACGACTTCGTTTACTTCTTCTGTGGTAGTTTCTTTTTCAACTATTATACTTAAGTTTGTAAGTGAACCAACTGGTGTTGGTACCCTTATTGCCATACCATCGAGTTTTCCTTTCAATTCTGGAACAACCAAAGCAACGGCTTTTGCAGCACCTGTTGTTGTAGGAATAATATTTATAGCAGCAGCTCTTGCCCTTCTTAAGTCTTTGTGTGGAAGATCAAGTATTCTCTGGTCATTTGTATATGAGTGAACTGTTATAAGATGACCTGTTACAATTTTAAATTCATCGTTAATTACTTTTGCAATAGCTGCTATAGAGTTTGTTGTACAAGATGCACATGAAATAATTGCATGCTCAGGTTTTAATTGTTCTTCATTACATCCTAAAACTACTGTAATATCTTCACCTTTTGCGGGAGCGGTAATAACAACTTTTTTTGCACCTGCCTTGATGTGCTTTTCTGCTCCTTCTCTTTTTCTAAATACACCTGTAGATTCGACTACAACGTCAATTCCTAAATCTTTCCATGGAAGATTTTCTGGATCTTTTTCAGCAAATATTTTGATTTCTTTACCATCAATAATAATGGAGTTTTCTGTTGCTTTTACTTCGTTGGGTAAAATCTTGTGTACCGAATCATATTTGAAAAGATGAGCTAATGTTTTTGCATCGGTTAAATCGTTAATGGCTACAACTTCAATGTCGCTATTGCGGCGTATGAGTTCCCTAAGTACTAACCTTCCAATTCTTCCAAATCCGTTAATGGCTATTCTCATGTTTTCCCTCCTTTTTTCATGGTCCTCGTGAAAAATTTTACTATCTTTTTTTGACATCCAATCTACAAATTCAATAAAATTTTTGTTACAATTAGAATAAAAATTCTATGGTATGGATATTTTCTGGGTTTACAAACATTACACCTACTGCCGTTTCAATTAAAAAACTATTAGATTCAAATTTAAGTATCTTTGCGTGTATTTTCGCGCCATCTCTTAATGTAAATACTATGTTGTATTTTGTATTTTCAGGGTAAATTATTAATTTAATTAAGCTGGTTGGGATGGATATAATACCTTTTTCTACGGTGAATGTGATTACGTCACCAAGTCTTGAAGAAAAGTTTGCACTAAATGTTCCTCCTGTTTTTAAAGTAATTTTTAATTTATCAGTTTTCCCTGGGATAATGGATGTATACTGTTTGTTTTCAGTATTTTTTTGTGTTTCTACAAAATTAGAGTATTTAATAGCATCTCTACTTGAAAACACAAATGTTCCGTTATTTGGTAGAAGTACAGTGCCTGAATTTCCATCAAACTTTGTGAGTTTTCCGGGAATATTGATCCATTCATTTTCGTTTGGTTCGATCCATGCGCCAGCTATTGGAGTAGCACTTTCATCGAAATATACTTCTTTTATCAAATCTGTGTACGATACAATTTGTCCTACAATAGATTTAATGCTTATAATATTTGAATTAATAGTCTGTATTTCTCCTTTTATTTGACTGCCATCTTTGAGAACTATAGTATCTGAAAAAGCTAATATTGTAATCAAAGTTAAAAGTGTAATAAAGATCTTTTTCATTGTTTTTCCTCCTTATATTTCAATTTTAAAAAATATACTTAGTTCTAAGATGTTTTTTTGTTCATTTGAGGGGGCAAAGTATGGTAAGCCATTTGCATCGTTTGCATCCACTTTCTTTAAAACATTAAATATCTTTCCAATTTTGGAGTTAAATCCTAAACTAATTATATCAAATTTTTTAAGGACACTGAAATGTAAAAATACACTTTTTTCAAGTTTGGATTCGTTAAGCAAATTAAAATTTGGATCAAATGTGTCTTTGTCTGTCCAAGGATTTATTGGTGATTTTGTTCCAGAGATTACCAACTCAATTGCGGTGTTCAATTTTATTTTGTCTATGTATTCTGCTTCTATCATAAAAGCAAGATTATTTTCTCCATATTTGTATCCAATGTATATATCTTGATAATCTATGGGAAAGTTGTTAAGCTCCAACGTGTTGTAATATGTATAACCATAATAAAATGCGTTACTTGATTCATCGATGCTAGATGGTTGAAATGTGTATTTTGTTGCCCCTGCATGAAAAATCTTTAATTTTATCTTTTCAAGCATTAAAGTGCTTCCAAAAGACCAGGCTATTTTGTCTACTGTATTGTGTTCTGGATTAAAAAACCTGTTTGCGTTAAAGTCATCTATTAAAATCTGTCCGTATAAGTTATAGTACTTACTTTTATATTTTGCAAAAAACCCCATTAAACTGTTATCATTAAATGAATTTCCATATATGTTGTTTATTCTATAGATTTGTATAAAAAAGTTTGGTAAGGGATTGGAAAAATATTCAAAATCAAATATTCTATGAACATATACTGCTGCTTCTTCAAATCCAAATGTAAAGTTATGGATTTTTATAGCGTAATATTTTAAATTAATGCCTTTGTCAATAAAACCATTTTTGTTGTATGTTGCTAGTATATACCTTGACTCGTATAGAAAATTAGAATCTTCATATTTTATTGATGCTTCAGGTTTTGAATGGCCGAGGGAGGATATGAATAGGGAATAAGGTGAATCTATCACGTCATAATTTTCGAAATTTCCGAATTTGATTTTTAGATTATTTTGAGTAATTACAATGCCAGCATTTTTTATTTTTATATAATAATCCCCATAAAATTGTGGATAAAATGGGAGAAATTTCCCGTCATTTGACAATTTCATAGATGCCATGAATGAAAAATTATTGTTTGTGTAGGAAAATTCAGGTATAAAGGTATTTGAAAAGTATTTTATTCCGTTGTATAGGGAATTTTCATATGTTAGAGAAAATTTTACGGCGAATAAAAAAGCGGGAAAAGAAATAATCAAAATAAACAAAAACTTTTTCATTAATTTTCCTCCCCTAAATTTTTTTTGCGATTGAAATCAAGTATTGTACCGTGTCTTCAAAGGACATACTTTCATCGATTGATTGTTTTAGAAATTTATTTATTTCTTCTATAAGTTCAATTGATTTGTCTATTTTAGGATTGGTACCTTTTTTATATGCACCAACATCTATTAAATCTTTTGCATCGTAATATGTTGCAACTAAGTCTCTAAGTTTCATAGCGGCAATCTTGTGTTCTTTAGTAACAATGTCGTTCATTAATCTGCTCACACTCATTAATATGTCAATGGCTGGATAATGGGCTGATTCTGCAAGTTTTCTTGATAGTATTATATGACCATCTACAATTCCACGTACTGTATCAGAAATAGGTTCATTAAAATCATCTGCTTCTACAAGTACAGTGTAAATTCCCGTAATGCTTCCCTTATCGGAATTTCCCGCTCGTTCTAAAATTTTTGGAAGACCTGCAAAAACACTAGGTGGATAACCCCTAGTTGTTGGAGGTTCTCCAGTAGCAAGGCCAACTTCTCTTTGTGCCATTGCCCACCTTGTTAAAGAATCGACCATTAAAAGGACATTATATCCTTTATCTCTAAAGTATTCTGCGATAGCAGTTGCCGTTAGTAAAGCTTTAACTCTTAAAAGAGCAGGTTGATCCGAAGTTGAAACTATAACTATTGAGCGCTTTAATCCATCTTTTTTTAGATCTTTTTCTATGAATTCTCTTACTTCTCTTCCCCTTTCACCAATTAACGATATTACATTTATATCTGCTGAGGTGTTTCTGGCTATCATTCCAAGGAGTGTGCTTTTTCCAACACCACTCCCTGCGAATATTCCTATTCTTTGACCATATCCAAGGGTTAAAAAACCGTCAATTGCTCTTATTCCAACAGATATAGGTGTTGTTATTCTCTTTCTAATCAAAGGGTTTGGAGCTTCTCTTACAATGGGGATCTTTTCTTTTGAAAAGATCTTTTTACCATCCAGTGGTCTTCCAAGGGCATCTATAACTCTTCCAAGCAGCTCTTCTGAAACTGGGATACTTACATGTTGGCCCGTTCTTAGTACTTGACACCCTTTTTTTAATCCAGAGATGTCTTCAAGAGGCATCAGAATGACACCACTTTCATTGAATCCAACTACCTCCGCATATGCCTTTCTATATTCGGTAAGTATTTTGCATAGTTCACCAAGAAAGGCATCAGGCCCTTTTGATTCAATTGTTAGTCCCACTATTTTGTTTACTGCACCTATTTTTTGATAGGGTTCAAATTCCAATAATTTCTTTTTTAAAAATTCAAATTTATCCATTTTTAAGAACCTCATCTATAATTTCGTTGATTAATTTCATTTGAAATTTTAGATCAGTATTGATATTTCCTATTTCAGTTTCTGCGATTACACCAAATTGTACTTTAGAATCTTCTATTATTTCAATCCCTTTATTGTTTAGTTGAGAGATAATGTTAGGATCTAATAGTTTGATATCTTCAGGATTTAAGTATAACTTTACATTTTTCATTCCAGCGATGTGAGTTAAAATTTTGTTTAATTTTCTCTTTGTTATCTCTTCATCTATTTCTTTTTCAAGAATTTTTGAAATAATTATTTTTGTTAACTGGAACAAGTCATTTTCAAATTGTTCCACAATTTTTAGTATGTTCTCGTCGAATTTTTGTATTAAAAAATTTATTCTTTCGTTTAATTTGCTAATACTCTCATGAGTAGCCTTTTTTTGAGAGTTAATTAGATTTTCTTTTTCCTTTATCGATTCATCCAAAATTTTTTGTGCATCTTTTTTTGCTTTTTCAATTATTTCATTTGCCTTTTTTTGTGCTTTTTCAATTATCTCATTTGCCTTTTTTTGTGCGTTTTTAATAATATCAGCTTGTTGTTTTACCTCTTCTTTTTCTTTTTTTTCTTCTACATTTTTTTTGTTAATTACTTGAGGAGTGTCAATATACACGTATCTTTTTTTTATTATCATATTTAACACCTCTAATAAAGGGCTGGCGAATGCCAGCCGATTAATAATCAAGTTGTTTGAGACCTTTTTCAATTATTTCTTTTGTATCCCTTGCAATCATTAATTCTTCATTAGTTGGAACTACTAAAACTTTTGTTTTGGAATCAGGAGTTGAAATTATCATTTCTTTGCCTTTTACGTTGTTTTTCTCTTTATCAATTTTTATTCCTAGAAAACTTAGATAATTTTCGCAAATTTCTTCACGAGTAATTGGTGAATTTTCTCCTACCCCAGCAGTAAATGATATAGCATCTACGCCATTCATTGCCGCTGCGTATGCTCCAATGTATTTTGCGATTCTATATTCATATATGTCGAGTACTAATCTGCATAGTGGATCATTTTCAAGTGCTTTATCTTCTATGTCTCTCATATCAGAACTAAAGTTTTTGGACAATCCTAAAACTCCGCTTTTTTTATTTAATATTGTGTAGACTTCTTCGGCGGATAATCCTTCTTTCTCCATTAAGAATGTAACTATAGATGGATCAAGGTCTCCAGAACGAGTTCCCATAACTAAACCTTCAAGAGGTGTGAATCCCATTGAAGTATCGATACTTTTTCCATTCTTAACCGCGGCAATAGAAGCACCGTTACCAAGGTGAACGGTTATGATTTTGGAATTGTTATAGTCGAGTTCCAACAATTCCGCAGTCCTTTTTGAAACATATCTATGACTTGTTCCGTGGAACCCATATCTTCTAACTTTGTACTTTTCATAATATTCATATGGTATTGCGTAGAGATAGGCTTTTTTAGGCATTTTGGCATGGAATGCGGTATCGAAAACTCCTACATTTGGGACACCGGGAAGCAATTTCATAATAGCTTTTATGCCCATAAGATTTGGTGGATTATGTAAAGGTGCAAGGTATGAAAACTCTTCAATAGCATTTATAACTTCATCAGTTATTAATACAGAGCCAGAGAATTTTTCTCCTCCATGTACAACTCTATGACCCACTGCATCGATTTCGTTAAAGTCTTTAATTGCCCCTATTTTTTCGTCTTTTAAAATTTCTAGTACGGCTTTGAGTGCTTCGTCGTGATTAACCATGGGTTTTTCTACAATAAATTTTTCTCCGTTTTTTTTGTGAACTATTCTACTTCCAGGAATACCAATTCTTTCGGCTATACCTTTGCAAAGTACATTTTCATCATCCATGTCAAGAAGTTGGTATTTAATTGACGAACTGCCGCTGTTTACAACGAGAACAACCATCTTGATTCCCCCTTTTAAAATTTTAAGCTTTCCCGGCTGCATTAAGGAATTCCAATCTTTCCATAACTACTTCTTTCACAAACTCCATACCTTGTTTGAAATATTTTCGCGGATCAAATTCTTTTTCATTTTCAAGAAGATGTTTTCTAAGACCGGCAAGAAATGCTATTCTAAGGTCTGTATCTGTATTTACTTTATTTATTCCTAGTTTAACACACTCTTTAATATCTTCTTGTGGGACACCTTTTGCACCACCCAGATTTGCCCCGTATTTTTCTGCAAGTTCTACGAATTTTTTTGGTACACTGGATGCACCGTGTAACACCAATGGAATCTTAGTTAATTCTTTAACCTTTTTAAGTCTTTCAAAATCTAATTTTGCTTCCCCTTTAAATTTGAATGCACCGTGGCTTGTACCAATGGCGGGAGCAAGGAAATCTACGCCTGTCCTTTCTACAAATATTTTTGCTTGTTCTGGATCTACTAGAACATTTTCTTCAGCCATAACGTTGTCTTCAATTCCAGCTAATTGTCCTAATTCCGCTTCAACGGATACACCGGATGCGTGTGCCCATTTAACTACTTCTTTTGTAATTTCTAGATTTTTTTCGAAAATTTCGTGTGAAGCATCAATCATTACAGAAGAATACCCGGCTTTAATTGCAGCTGCAATATATTCTAAGTTTTTTCCGTGGTCAAGGTGAAGTGCAATTGGAATGTCTAGTGTTTCAGCGTAGTTTTTGACGGTTTCTACGAAAAACTTTGCTCCTCTTAAAGGATCACCATTTCCAGCGTATTTAATTGCCCCTTCACTTGTTTCTATTATTACGGGCGCCTTTTTTTCTGCAGCTCCTTGTAAAATAGCGATTAAAAACTCTAGGTTGTTAATATTAAAAGCGGGAACTGCGTAATAATTTTTACTTGCTTTTTCCAAAATTTCCTTTGTGTTTACATACATTTTTTCAACCTCCTTTTATATGAAAAATAAATTGTTTTTAATATTTAGGAGTGGAGCGGTAAGCCGGATTCTGTTGCTGGAGGCATCTATCTTGGGAATTTGTTACCAAATTCCTCGAGCGGTCTACCCGGGCTAGTGGGCGGGCCACCCAAGCCCTGCTTGACCTTGCTCCAGGTAGGGGTTGCCAAGCGTATGGATTACTCCATACCTGGTGAGCTCTTACCTCACCGTTCCACCCTTACCATATAGGTGGTCTTCTTCTCTATGGCCCTGTCCAGGGATTACTCCCTCCGGACGTTATCCGGTACCTTGCCCATGGAGTCCGGACTTTCCTCGGCAAGTGCCGCGCCTCCACGCTCCACTCCAGTTTGTCATATTTTCATAATTTTATGATAAAATAGTTTATGATGTTTGATAAAAAGATTATATTTTTGTGGAGCGTATTATTCATCTTTTTTTTGTTTTTCTATTATCCAAAAAGTAATTTAAATTATGTCGAGGAGTCTAATAACGTCCCTAGGTTTATTTTACCATATGAAGATAATTTGTGGATAGTTTCCTCAAATGGTAAAATAATTGACATAGTAGATAATTATAAAGTATTTTCTTCTTTGCCTGTGATTGTGATTCCTATAGATGAAATAGATTATTTTAGAGGGAAGGTTAGTGAAAAATATTTGAAAAATCTATCTTTTGGTATACCTAACTTTGTGTATGAAATAAATTTTGTTGAAAATTACATGGTATTAAACAATAATTCAAAAGTGTTTTTTAATGAGAATTTTGATTTTAAAGTTTATTTTGAAAAGTTGAAAATAGTGTATAAATATATTGAACCAAACGAGGTTTATTATTTTTCTAATGATAGGTTAATAAAGGCGAGGTGAAATATATGGGTAAATGGGATCCTGTAACTTCTATAGATATAGGTAATCATAGTATAAAAGGGGTTGTGATTAATTATTCTAATGATGGGAAAGAAGTTATTGCATATTCAACCATTAAGTCCAAAGGAATTGAATCAGGAGAAATAAAGGATGTTGTTGCGCTTAATGAATCTATGAATGTTTTGATTGAAAATTTGGAGGAACAAATTGGAAAAAATTTAAAAGGAGATTTTTTGGTCTCTTCAAGTGTGGGGAATTTCAAGCTTCAGGAGATTAGGGAAGAATTAATACTTACCGAATCTGAAAGTTCTGTTGCCGTTAATGAGAAACACGTAGAAGAGTTGAAAAGTTTGATTTTAGGAACTATACTTGGGGATAATAATAATGTTTATCATTCATATATAAAGAAATATATTTTGGATGAAAAGAAAATAGTTTTTAATCCTGTTAACATGAATGCGAAAAAGTTAGAAGGTGTTTATTCATTTATAATTGGTGACAATATGCATAGAAGTATTGTAGATTATGCCACAAGGGATACAATAGGAGAGGCAGAATATTTCATATCTCCTATTTCAGCGGCAGAAGCTGTTTTGACTAGTTTTGAAAAGGATAGTGGAGTTGTACATGTGGATTTGGGACACTATTCAACTGTGGTTACCATATTCTTGAACAACGCACCTATAAAATTTGTGAGAATTCAAAAATCGATTAGGCATGTTGTATTAGACATAGCGAGGGTTTTGAAGACATCTATAAACGAAGCAGAAAGACTTTTAAAGATTTATGGAATAGCTGTTTTTGAAAATATTGAACCAAGTGTTATAGAATACAAGGCGTTGGATAACAGAACGAATTTAGAGGTAAATAGAGAACTTCTTGCAAGAATAATTTATGCAAGATTAAGGGAAATTTTCTTGAACGTTAGAAAAATTTATAGAGATGCAATGTTAGATTATAAAGAATTTAAAGATTTGGGAATACCAGGTGGTGTGGTTTTGACTGGTGGAGGTGCTAAAATTTCTAGGATTACAGATGTGGCCTCCGATGTGTTGAAATGTTCTGTGAGAGTTGGAAGCTTTGTAAATACAGATGAATTTATCATTGAGGAGAATGAACAAATATTGTCTGATCCGCAATTTTCAGCGGTATTTGGAAATGTTTTGCAATTTGAAAAAGAAGAGAGTTCAGAATTTATATCCAGTAAGAATAAATCAAAAAATTCTTTTGGATTTGGTGAATTTTTTAGAAAATTGTTTAAGGGGGAATAAATATGGCATTTAATGTAAAAAAAGAAGAGAGTTTTTCAAAAATAATGCCTGTTATAAAAGTTGTTGGTGTTGGAGGAGCAGGTTGTAATGCCGTGAATAGAATGGTTGAGTCTGGTATAGATGATGTGAAGTTTATTGCCGTTAATACAGATGCACAAGTTCTTGAAGTAAGTAAAGCGGATGAAATTGTGCAAATTGGTGAAAAATTAACCAAAGGTTTAGGAGCTGGTGGTAATCCAAAAGTTGGTGAAGAGGCAGCACTTGAAGATAAAAAGAAGTTAGAAGAAATATTAAGGGGAACTGATATGCTCTTTATTACAGCAGGTTTTGGAGGCGGTACTGGTACTGGTGCAGCTCCAGTTATAGCAGAAATTGCTAAAAATTTGGGGATTTTAACTGTTGCAGTTGTTACTACACCGTTTTATTTTGAAGGTGATCCAAGGTGGAAAGCGGCAATGCAGGGAATTAGAAAAATACATCAACACGTAGATACATTAATAAAGATAAGTAATAATAAGTTATTGGAGGAGTTTTCTTCAGATATAACTTTTGTTGATGCTTTCAAAAAGGCAGATGAAACATTGTATCAAGGTATAAAAGGTATTTCCGAATTAATTACCAAAAGGGGCATTATAAATTTAGATTTTGCCGATATTGAATCTGTAATGAGAAATGCGGGAGCGGCAATGCTTGGAATAGGTGTTGGTAAAGGTGAAAATAGAGCTACAATTGCAGCGAGAAATGCGCTTGAAAGTAAATTAGTTGAACATCCTATTGAAAATGCAAATTCAATAATCTTAAATATAACAGCATCTAATAGTTTTAAATTACATGAGATGCAGGAAGCTGCTGTTATAATAAGACAGACATGCAGTGAGAATGCAGATCTCAAACTTGGTATAAATGTTGATCCTGAAATGCCTGAAGATGAAGTAAGAGTGACTTTGATTGCAACAGGTCTTGAGAGAGAAGAAGACTTTTTATACAGTCAAGAAGATATTCCTGCTTTGTTTAAATTTGGGTTGGAGGTAATGGGAAATGATGGAAAAAAAGTATAAACGATTGGGGGATATTTTAATTGATAGGGGGATAATTACAAAAGAAGATTTGGAGTATGCATTACAGGTTCAAAAAAAGACAAGAAAGCCAATTGGAGAAGTTTTAGTTGAATTGGGATTTTGTACTTGGAATCAGATAGTAAAAGCATTGTCTAAGCAGTATGAAGTACCTTATTTTGCCGAAAAGCCCAAAGTAGATCCAACATTGAATTTGAATATGAAAAGAGAATTGATGGAGGAATTAAGGGCAGTTCCAATAAAGCTTGATGGAGATAAAATAGTAGTTGTTACAGATAACGTATATAACATTTCTTTGATAAAAAGAAGGTTGAAGTTTCTTTTTGGAAAAGAGATAGAAGTGTATCTTATAGCACCTGATATGTTTGAAGAAGTTTTAATGGAAGTTTCATCGGAAAAAAAGATGGAGTTTGAAGTTTCAGAATCATTATATGAGAATGAAGAAGGAGAAGAAGAGGAAGAAAATTTGGGTGAAATAGAAAATGAAGATACCCCCGTTGTTAGATTAGTAAACAATTTATTAACACATGCTATTGAATTAGATGCAAGCGATATTCATATAGAGCCTACTGGGAAGAGAAATGTTGTTGTTAGATATAGAATTGATGGAGTTTTAAAGAAAATAACGGAATATCCAAAAAGTAGTCATGGTTCTGTTGTGGCAAGGATAAAAATTCTATCAAAACTTGATATCACTGAAAGACGAATACCACAGGATGGTAAGTTTTTTATGAATTTAAATTCTGAACAGTATGACTTTAGGGTTTCCACGATGCCATCTGTTAATGGAGAAAAGGTTGTCATGAGAATTTTAAAAGTTTCTCAATCAAATAAAAAATTAGAAGAATTGGGCTATAGTGATTATAATTATGAAAGAATTAAGCAATTGATAACTCATCCATATGGAATTATATTGGTTACTGGTCCAACTGGTAGTGGAAAAAGTACTACATTGGTTGGAATAATTAATTCCCTTAACGATGAAGCTGTAAATATAGTTACAGCAGAAGATCCAGTAGAATATACTATTGAAGGTGTCACGCAATGTCAAGTAAATCCGGAAATAGGTCTTACATTTGCAAAGTATCTAAGAGCCTTTTTAAGACAAGATCCAGATATCATAATGGTCGGTGAAATTAGGGATAAGGAGACAGCAAATTTGGCTGTTGAGGCATCACTAACTGGGCATTTAGTTTTATCAACGTTGCATACAAATACTGCAGCAGGTGCAATTGATAGATTGCTGAATATGGGGATTGATCCAAGTCTTATCAGTTCTTCATTGATTGGAGTAATTGGCCAAAGATTGGTGAGAAGAGTTTGTAATAATTGTGCAAGAGAGGTATCCCTTGATGGAGAGTATGCAGAATTTGCTAGAAAGCTTTTTCCTGAGATACCTTTAAAACAAAAAGTAGCAGTGGGATGTGAAGCTTGTAATAATACTGGGTATAAAGGTAGAACCGCTATTAATGAAGTTTTAATAGTAAATGATGAATTAAAATATTTAATAAATAATAGGGTATCACTTTCAGAGATAACAAAGTCTGCAAAGCGGGGAGGGATGCGTACTTTATTTGAGGATGGTCTTTACAAAGTTTTGAATGGAGAAACAACTCTTGAGGAAATTATAAGGGTGACAGGTGGAATGTATGAGGAATGAGGAATATAAGAAAAAATTGGAGGAAAAGGAAAAAAAACTAAAAGAAGAAATTCAAGGTTATAGAAAAAGAAGTATTTATATACTTTTTATAAATATAGTAGTTGTTCTTGTTATTTTTTTCTTGTTCAAAAGTTTGAATGTAAAAAATCCAAATTTAGTGAATGGATTTCAGGTTATTATTAAACATAAAACTGAGTTTTTTTCCAACGAAGAGATTGATGCAAAGGTTTATCTTATAAATACAAGAAATGCTTTGCAAAGTTTTGTGATTAATAATTTCCGTTTTAAAATTTTAAAAGAAAATATCCCTATATATAATTTCTACTACAATTCAAGTGTAAATTCTAATGTTGATAAACTTTCAAGTGTCTTGGTTTTTGATCTAAAGCGAGAAGTCACTATTAAGAATTTGACTGCTGGAATTTATAAAATTGTAGTTAATTTAAACTTAAATGGAAAAGATATAGAAGTTGAAAATACTTTCAATGTCAAAGAAGAAATATTAAAAGAAATATCTATGGATCCATTTTATATAGTTGGTGAAAAAATTTATCCACAAATTGTTATTGAAAATAAGACATCTACATCTGTGGAACTTAATGTAGAATCTTTAGAGTGGATTTTAGGAGGTAAATCATTTAAGGATATAAATTTAGGAAAATACAAACTTTTTAGTGGTGAAAGACTTTTTTTGGAATCTTCAAAACCATTTTTAGCCGAAAAAACGGGAATATTTACTTTAAAGTGTAGCTTAGTTATTAACGGACAGCTAAATGAGATTTTAAATAAATTTTTGGTTGTAAATGAGGTAGAAAGAAATTTAGAAGATTTAAAATTAAGAATATATTCCGATGAATATTTGAAGAAAAACTCACCTGTTAAATTTTCTTTTGAGATAAATAATCTCAAAAATAAAGAAAGGTATATTTTGATAAGAAAGGTAAATGTGTTAGTTCCAGAAGAAAATTATTCGTATGAAGTTAGTAATATGAAGGTTTTTTTAAACAAATATGGTGGGGTAACTTTATTTGAACTTCCTTTAATGTTTGAAAATAGTGGAAAGCACACGATAATTTTCAGATTAGTTTCCGACAATGAGATTTCGAAAGTTTTAACTTTAAATGTTCCGTGATATAATACATAAAGGAAAATAACAAATAATTTGGGAGGTGTTTTGATGAAGGAACCTATTATAAAGGAAACGGAAGAAAAGATGAAAAAAAGTGTGAATTCGATTGATGAAGAATTAAAAAAATTGAGAACAGGAAGACCATCTCCTGCACTTTTAGAAGAAATAAAAGTAGATTACTATGGGGTGCCTACTCCAATAAATCAGGTTGCAACGGTAAATGTAACAGAAGAACGTTCGTTGATTATTAAGCCTTGGGAGAAAAATTTACTTGGAGCTATAGAAAAGGCAATTCAAAGTAGTGATTTAGGATTAAATCCAATGAATGATGGTAATGTTGTTAGATTGGTATTTCCTACTCCAACCACAGAACAAAGACAGAAATGGGTAAAAAAAGCAAAAGACATAGTTGAACATGGGAAAATTGCCGTTAGGAATATAAGAAGAGATAGTATAAAGGTGTTAAAAGAAATGAAAAAAGATGGAGAAATTTCTGAGGATGATGAAAGAAGGTTAGAAAAGGAAATACAAAACTTAACTGACAAATATGTTGAAGAGTTGGATAAGTTATTTGAGAAGAAAGAAAAGGAGATAATGGAGTTTTAATATGTTGCGGCATATAGCTTTTATAATGGATGGAAATGGAAGATGGGCGAAAAGACAAAATAAGCCTAGAATGTATGGTCATTACAAGGGAGCGTATAAAATTGAGGAAGTAGTAAGATGGTCTGCAAAACGTGGTGTAAAGTACACCACGTTTTATGCATTTTCAACGGAAAATTGGAAAAGACCGAAAAAAGAAGTAAATTTTATCTTTGGCCTTCTGCAGAGTAAAATTGCTGAATTTTACGAAAGAATGGATAAAGAAGGAGTAAAACTAGTCTTTTCAGGACGTCTAAAAGAATTGGGTGATAAGATATACAATATTTGTAGAGAATACGAAGAAAAGACGAAGAATAATGAGAGAATAGTTGTAAATATGGCAATAAATTACGGAGGGAGAGCAGAGATAATAGATGCTGTTAATAGAATTTTAGAGAGTGGACTACAGAAAATAGATGAAAATATTTTTAATTCGTTTCTTTATAGACCTGAAATTCCTGATCCAGATTTGATAATTAGAACTTCTGGAGAAATGAGGTTAAGTAATTTTTTAACATGGGAAGCTGCGTACAGTGAACTTTATTTTACAAATGTTTTGTGGCCAGATTTTTCAGAAAAAGATTTGCAAGAGGCGATAGATGATTATTTCAAAAGGAATAGGAGATTTGGGGGGATAAAGTGAAAGAAGAAACCAAAGTTAGGCTTTTTTCCGCATTAATTGTTGCGCCGGTTGTTGTTATATGCTTTGTTTCGTATCAAAGTTTGATAGGGCTAGTTTCCGCTATTGTTTTTTTGGCAAGTTCTGAGTTATATTTTTCAACGTTGATGAAGTACAAAAAAACGGGAGTAATTGTATTGTATATTATCATTGTTTCCGCATTTCCCGTTTTGTTTGGTTTATGGTTTATAAATTTTTCTATGGAATTGTTTAGTGTATTATTTATAATGGGTATTTTAGTAACATTAGTTTGGGTAAAGAATAAAGATATAGTTATGGAATATTTTGGTGTTTTTTCCATATCTATGATTTACATTTCATTTAATCTTTCTTTTTTTATTCCACTTTATAAATATTATGGTGCATCGCTGGCTTTACTAACATTAACTCTATCCTGGGCATATGATAGTTTTGCGTACTTTTTTGGTCTTGCTTTTGGGAAACACAAATTATCTAAAGTTTACAGTCCAAATAAAAGTTATGAAGGGCTTTTTGGAGGAATTTTTGGTACATTTATTTATGTTTTAATTTATTTTTATGTTATGAAAACCTTTTTTCAATGCAATACTAATATTAGTTATTTGTATTCTGTGCCTTTTGCTATAATTACAGGACTATTTGATACATTGGGAGATCTTTTTGAATCTGCTATAAAGAGGGCATATGGTTTAAAGCATATAGGAAAATTTATGCCTGGACATGGAGGAATGTTAGATAGAATAGATGGATTGTTATTTGTTGCTCCGATTATATTTATATTTTTGAAAATTTTTGTAGGTTAAGGAGGTAACTGTATGCAAAGCGAAGAAATAAGGCAGCTATTTCTAGAATTTTTCGAGAAGAAAGGTCATAAAATTTTACCTAGTGCTTCTTTGATTCCAGATGACCCACAATTAATGTTTACAGTTGCGGGTATGGTTCCTTTTAAACCTATTTTTTGGGGAAAGGTTGATCCTATTTATACACGTATAGCAACGTGTCAAAAATGTATAAGAACAACTGATATAGAGAATGTGGGAAGAACACCAAGACATCATACTTTTTTTGAAATGCTTGGAAATTTTTCTTTTGGTGATTATTTTAAAAGAGAGGCAATTGAATGGGCATGGGAATTTATAACACAAATTTTAAAAATACCAGAAGAGAAGTTGTGGATATCGGTGTATGAAAAAGATGATGAAGCATACGAAATTTGGAGAAATATAGGAATACCTTCGCAAAAAATTTTAAGGTTAGGAAAGGAAGATAATTTTTGGGGGCCTGCGGGTCCTACAGGTCCTTGTGGACCGGACACTGAAATTTTTTACGATACAGGTATGGAAGTTGAAACTGCAGATGGCAAAGAACCAAATCCTGCAAATACAGAAGGGCGTTTTGTGGAGATATGGAATTTAGTTTTTACGGAATATTATCAAGATGAAAATGGAAATTTATTACCTTTGAAGAGAAGAAATATCGATACAGGTGCTGGGTTGGAAAGAATTGCCGCAATGATGCAAGGCGTATATTATAACTTTGATACTGATTTATTTTTACCTATTATAAATAGGATTTCTGATATTTTGAAAATTGATTATGCAAAAGATCAGAGAAAGGACGTATCAATTCGTGTTATTGCTGATCATATTAGAGCTTTAGTATTTTTAATTTCCGATGGTGTGTTTCCATCTAACGAAGGAAGAGGCTATGTTTTAAGAAGAATTTTACGAAGGGCTGCAAGGCATGGTAAGTTACTTGGAGCAGATAGGCCATTTTTGTACAATGTTGTAGATGCTGTAGTAGAGAAAATGGGAAAGATTTACCCGGAAATTGTGGAGAAATCTAATTTTGTTAAAAAAATTATTCATGGAGAAGAAGAGAGGTTTTTACAAAATTTGAATAAAGGACTTGAAATTGTAGAAAAAGTTGTCAGAGAATCTGGGGGAAAAATAGATGGAAAATCTGCTTTTAAATTATACGATACTTATGGATTTCCACTGGATATTTTAAAGGATCTTGCAAATGAAAATGGATATGTACTTGATGAAGAGGGTTTCAATAAATACATGGAGGAACAAAGAAAAAAGGCGAGGAATGCAGCAGGAGAAGTTGAATTTTCTGAAAGAACAGAATATGAGTCTTTGAATTTTCACACAGAATTTGTAGGATACGATACACTAGAGACAGATGTAAAAGTTTTAAAGATTAAGACAGATGATTTTGTCGATAGTGTTGAAAACGTAGAATGTGAGTTGGTTTTTGATGTTACTCCTTTTTATCCTGAAAAAGGTGGACAGGTTTCCGATAAAGGTGTAATTAGTTTTGAAAATGGTAATTTTGAGGTCAAACATGTATATTTACCCGTTGAAGGAATAATAGTTCATAAAGGAGTGTTAAAGGGGAGGGTAAAAGTTGGTGATAAAGGTGTTGCAAGGGTGGACATGAATAAAAGAAAAGCTACTGCAAGAAATCATACAGCAACGCATTTATTGCATGCGGCGTTAAGAAAGATATTGGGGACTCATGTTAGACAAGCAGGTTCTTTGGTTGAACCTGAAAGATTGAGGTTTGATTTTACGCATTATGAAGCGTTAACAGAAAAGCAGATAAAAGAGGTTGAAAAGCTTGTAAATAAAATAGTTTTAGAAGCAATAGATGTGGAAACGGAAATTATGTCTTATGATGAGGCTGTTAGCAAAGGAGCGATGGCATTATTTGAAGAGAAGTATGGAGATAAAGTTAGAGTTGTAAAAGTATCAGATTTTAGTGAAGAGTTGTGTGGAGGTACACATGTAAAAAATACTGGAGAAATAGGATTGTTTAAAATTATCAGTGAGGGTTCAGTTAGTGCTGGTGTGCGAAGAATTGAGGCAATAACTGGAATGGTTAGTTTGAATTATTTAAAATCTCTGGAGAATAATTGGAAAAAGATTAAAAATTTACTTGAAGCAAATGACAGGGATGTATTTGCAAAAATTGAAAAATTGAAAACAGATATCAAGTTATTGGAATCAAAATTCAAAAAATTTCAGAAAAATATGGTTAATGTTGAGAAGTTATTGGAAGAAGTTAATTTGGAAAGTAACATAAAGTATTTAGTTAAAGAATTTGAAGGATTGGAAGTTGAGACATTAAGGGAGATATCCGATAGGATAATTGATAAGGGTGTGGATCTTGTAGTATTTTTTAACAAACAAAATGATAAGGTAGTGTTGATAGTAAAAAGAAGAAAAGACTTAAAAAAATTACATGCTGGTGAAATTGCAAAAACTTTATCTAAAGTTTTAGGTGGCGGTGGTGGCGGAAGACCAGATTTTGCCCAAGCAGGTGGCAAAGAAGTTTCAAAGATAAGTGATGCAAAGAAAAAATTAGTTGAATTTTTAAAGGAGTGTTAGTATGTTTAAAAGATATGATATGGGGATAGATTTGGGGACTGCTAATACATTAGTCTATGTAAGAGATAAAGGGATAGTAATAAATGAACCTTCGGTTGTCGCAATAAATGTAGAAAATGATGAAGTTTTAAAAGTTGGAAATGAAGCAAAAAATATGATTGGAAAAACTCCTTCGTATATAAAAGCAATACGGCCATTGAAAGACGGAGTTATTGCTGATTACAATGTGGCACTTGCTATGCTTACTTATTTTATTAATAGAGCTCAAAATGGTTTTTCATTTTTTAGACCCATGGTTGTTGTTGGAGTACCTGTGGGAATTACTGAAGTTGAAAGTAGAGCAATACTTGAGGCAGGTAATGAAGCTGGTGCAAAACGAGTTTTTTTAATAGAAGAACCTATGGCTACAGCTATCGGTGCTAATTTGAACGTTGAGGAACCAACGGGCAATATGGTAGTGGACATAGGGGGAGGTACTACCGAAATTGCTGTTATTTCCTTGGGAAGCCTTGTTACTTGGACTTCAATTAGGGTTGCGGGAGATGAACTTGATGAGGCGATTATCCAATATGTAAGAGAAGTGTATAGAGTGATAATTGGTGAAAGAACAGCAGAAAGGGTTAAAATTGAGATCGGAAATGTATTTCCAGATAAGGAATATGATGAACTTGAGACGAGCATTACCGGAATAGATTTGTCAAGCGGACTTCCAAAAAGGCTTGTGTTAAGAGGTGGTGAAATAAGAGAAGCTTTGAAACCTATAATAATGCAAATTGTAGATTCTACAAAGGCAACTTTGGAAAAGACTCCTCCGGAGTTAGTGGCAGATATTACAGAGAAAGGAATAGTAGTTGCAGGTGGAGGAGCACTACTTAGGGGTATCACTACGTTGATGAAGAAAGAGACGGGAATAGAGGCGTTTGTTGCAGATGAACCTATGACTTGTGTAGCACGTGGTGCAGGAATGGTACTTGATAAAGTTTCAATATTATCGAGATTGAGGAGAAATGAATGAAAAAAGTAGAAATTCTGATGTTATCTTTTTTATTACTTATCTTTATTTTTATTTTTAATTATATGTTTGAAGATAAAGTTTTGGAAAGTGTAAATGTGTTTTTTGAAAAAACATCTTATCCGTTTTTTTTACTAAGAAAAGGTTTAAATACTTTATTTGATGATGATGTAAAATATAAAATGGTTTATTTTGGCATCGAAAAGGATGAATTAACTCCCTTAAGTTTTTCTGAAAAGGGGATTTACTTTTTTGGAGTAGATGCTACTGGTGTGATATTAACAAATGATAAAAGGTTATTTGGGATAGTAAATACTACTGGTAATTTTGTTTTTGTAAAAAAATGGTGGTATGATAAATTTGAAGTTACGGTGGTAACGGATAAGTTTGAAATTGAAGCGTTGCTTGATAATGGAAATTTGGAATTTTTTGATAGTGTAGAAGTAAAAAATGGAAATATATATTATTCAAAGTATTTACCATATGGAGTTTATTTGCACAATTTAGGTGTTAGGTTGGGTTATATAAAAGATGGGAAGGTCTATTTAAATCTTACAAATTTCAATCTAAATACACACTTTTTTTTATTAGAAGATTATATTAGGAGGAGATAGAATGGGTGAATATGAAAAAATGACAAAAGAAGAATTGATAGTTAGAATTAGGGAGTTAGAAGATGAGTTATTATTACTCAAGACAAGACAAAACGAGCTTGAAAGCTTGCTTACTGAATATTCAGAGATTGTAAAGAAGCAATTTGAAGCCTTTGATGATTTTATAAAAGATTTGGGAACAAAGAGAATGATTGACCCGTTAACAAGGGTTTATTCAAAAGAACATATATTGAAATTAATAAGCTATTACCATCAAAAAGCATTTGAAGAAAACTTTGAATATGCTATTATTCTGATTAAGTTGAGAGGAATAAATGAAAAAGAAGATTTTGAAAAGGAACAAATTATTATTACCTTAGGTAAAGTTTTAAGAGAATCGGTTAGAGTTCCTTTAGATAGTATTGGAAGATATTCATATGATTCATTCTTAGTGCTATTGACCGAAATTTCAAAAGAAAATGCAAATGTTGTAAAGGATAGAATAGAAAGTTTAATGAATATTAAACTTCCAGAAGTGGAGTTTGACATAAAAATGGCTACATATCCTTACGATTCAACAAACCTTGAAGAACTATTAAATATTGTGAAAGAATGAGGGATTAAATTGGGATATTTTGTGCTAGAAAAATCTGTATTAAATGGTGAAGTGGTTATTTCAGGTGCTAAGAATGCAGCGCTTCCTATTTTGGCAGCCACTATATTAATTGATGATGAAATAGAGTTACGTAATGTGCCCGATTTGCTTGATATTAGAACGATGATTGATATTCTAAAAGAGACGGGCAAAAATGTGTATTTTGAAAATAACATTGTTAGGATTTCGGGAGTTGCTAAGAATAAAGTGATTCCATATGATTTAGTAAGAAAAATGAGAGCTTCTTTTAACGTTTTAGGGCCTTTAGTGTTGAGGTTAGGAGAGGGGCAGGTTTCATTGCCAGGGGGGTGTGCAATAGGAGTTAGGCCAGTAGATTATCATATAATGGGGTTAAAAAAACTTGGTTTTAGTATAGAAATTGAACATGGTGAGGTTTTTGCAAAAAGAGGAAAAAGTGAAGGGGAAATTTTTATTACATTACCTTTTCCCAGTGTAGGTGCAACAGAACATTTAATGACAACTGCTGCATTATTAGATGGTGTAGAAGTTGTTATAGAAAACGCTGCAATGGAGCCGGAGATTGTTGATCTTCAGAAATTTTTGAACAAAATGGGAGCGAATGTAGTTGGTGCTGGAACAAGAAAAATTATAGTAAAAGGAGTTAAAAGACTTTCAGGTGGAACATATAGTGTAATGCCAGATAGAATAGAAGCGGGTACTTACGCTATATCTATAGCATCAACAGGTGGTGAAGGTGTTGTAAAAGGTATAATCCCAGAACATTTAGAGATATTATGGGAAGTATTAGAAGAAACAGGTACAAAGGTTGACATATTTGACTCATATGTTTATGTAAATGGTAAAAATAGGAAAAAGTCTATTAATATAAACATACAACCTTATCCAGGATTTCCCACTGATTTACAACCTCAGATTATGGTTTATTTATCTGTTGCAAATGGGACTAGTATGATAATGGAAAATGTATTTAAAAATAGGTTTCATCACGTAGATGAATTGGTTAGAATGGGGGCAAAGATAAGAATATTTGATGGAACGGCGATAGTAGAAGGCGTCAAAAAATTAAGTGGAGCCAAAGTCGAGGGAACCGATTTACGTGCAACTGCGGCACTTATCATTGCAGGATTCCTTGCCGAAGGAAAAACAGAAGTACATAATGATTTTCATGCGCTAAGAGGGTATGAAAATATAGCGTATAAATTTAAAAAATTGGGAGGAAATATTAAACACGTAATTTGAGGTGATCTTTTTGAATAGAAAGGTTTTGTTGTTTTTTGTAGACGTATTCTCTACTTTAATAGCTGGAGTTTTAGCTCTTTTTATTAGATTTGGTTTTAATTTTTCTGAGATGAGAAAATACGATGAGTCAATATATGTATACATTATAATTTCAGCGTTGGTATACATTTTTAATGGAAATTACAAAGTGGTGTGGAGATATGCAAACCAAAAGGATTTTTTGAAGCTTTTTAGAGCCTCTGTTATTTCTTATTTACTCGTTTTGTCATTTTTTCATTTTTATAAGGGAATAGTTTTACCAAGGTCAGTTGGGTTTGTAATGTTTTTATCTTCATTTATTTTACTAGTTGGTGTAAGACTTTTTTATCAATTTATAATAGAAATAAAAAAAAGTGTAGAAAACAAATACTTGATAATTGGAGCTGGAGATGTAGCTGTTTCAATTGCAGAAGAAATAATGAAATCTGGTATTGGTGATGTTGTTTGTTTTATAGATGACGATACAAATAAGATTGGCCGTACAATATTTGGAAGGAAGGTCTTTGGACCTCTTTCAAAAATTGATGAATATTTAAAGTTATTTTCGTACGATGAAATTATAATTGCTATACCAGAATTAAATAGTCAACGAATCAATAGTATAATTGAAAAAATAGATCTAAAGAAAACAAAAGTAAAAGTTATTCCTTCTTTCGAAGAACTTTTTAAAGATAAAATCAGAATTGAAGATATTAGGGAAATTTCTTTGGAAGATATAATCGGTAGAAAACCTGTAAGGGTTGATTTGAGCAGAATAAGGGAGTATATAAAAGATAAAGTTGTTATGATAACAGGAGCTGGTGGAAGTATAGGCTCTGAGATTTGTAGACAAATAGCTTTTCAAGAACCAAATCGAATTATTCTTTTGGGTAGAGGAGAAAACAGTATTTATGAAATTAATGAGGAAGTAAGAGAAAAATTTCCCAATTTGGAAGTTTCAAGGGTGATTGGGGATGTGGAAAATTCGAAGTGGATGAGGGAAGTATTTAAAAAGTATAGTCCCGATATTGTTTTTCATACGGCAGCTCATAAGCATGTTCCTTTAATGGAAGAAAATCCATATGAAGCTATTAGGGTAAATGTATTTGGTACCGTGAATTTGGTGGAACTTTCATGTGAATTTAATGTTGAAAGATTTGTATTTATTTCCACAGACAAAGCGGTTAATCCAACATCTTTTATGGGGTTGAGTAAAAGAATTTCAGAACTTTATGTTCTAGCAAAAAAATGCCCTGTAAAGTTCTCAATTGTCAGATTTGGTAATGTTATTGGAAGTCGTGGGAGTGTTTTATGGAAATTTAAAAAACAAATTGAAAATGGAAGAGCAGTTACGATAACTCATCCGGAAATGAGAAGGTATTTTATGAGTATTCCAGAGGCTGTTTCGCTAGTTTTACAATCAACTATTTTGAATGGAAATTTGTTTGTTTTGGATATGGGAAAGCAGATATATATTGAAAGCGTTGCAAAAAAATTGGCAAAGATTCTAGGGAGGGATGATATTGATATAATTTATACTGGAATTAGAGAAGGCGAAAAATTATACGAGGAATTATTTTATCCTTACGAGGTTCCGTTAAAAACAGAACATCCTAAGATATATTCTGTGAATTTTTCGGTTCCAATTTCAACTGAACAAATTAAAAATCTTTCTAAAGAGATAATGGAGAATTTGTTAGTAGGAAATATTGAGAAAGCTGTTGGCATTGCTAGAAGAATTGTTCCAGAATTTAAATTTAAAGGAGGATTAAAATGAAGTTTATAGATTCATTTGTATTTAAATATGTAAAAAAAGAAAAAAAGAATGATTTTTCCAAAATTTTAAACGAGATATCTAAATTTTCAGAGCAAGGAATTAATTTTTCGGTAGAGTTAAATGAGAATATAGGGCGTTTAAGATTAGAATTGTACGAAACAAATCAAGAAAAAGATTTGATTTTTTTCAAGGGTTTATTATACACTAATATAGACAAAGTAGATTTTTCTAATTTGATGGGATTTTCTGAAAAGATTGTATTACCATCTGGTTTAGTTTTAGATTATGCGATTTCCGAAGGTGCAAAGAGTGCCATTAAAGGGTTATTTTTAGACGGAGATGTAGCTTACGTAGTAGTTGACAGTAAAAAAACAGAAAAATTAACAAATAAAGCACTGGCAATTTTAGTGTTAGAATATTTGGTTAACAACGTCTTTGAAGTAAAGTTTAATCAAGATGATTATGAAATAGAGATTGAAACTGAATTAACTGATTATTTTATATAAAAAAGAGGTTAAAGCATGATAAGTGGTTTGGTATTATTATCAATAGGAGTGTTGCTATTATTTTCTATATTTTTTTCTTTTTCATTTTCTCTAATATTTTATTTTGGTCTTTTTATTGGAGTATTTGGTTTTTATAGGATAATAAAGGAATTTCCAAAAGGAGTTGCAGCTATTATATTGGGGATTATAGTTATACTGCATGGTTTAAGTTATATAAAATTAACATTTTTTGATTTCATTTTGGTACTAGTCAGTGCTGGGCTAATAGAAGTAGGCTTAGGATATATTGTAAAGAAAAGGTAACTGAAATGTGATATAATAGGGGTTGCAATAAAAATAAATGGAGGTGGGCTAATGGGTGCTGTTGATAAAAAAAGAACTCTTACTCTGATAGGACATAATAGTTGTGGTAAAAGCATACTTTTATCTGCGATGTTGGTAAATGGAGGAAAGATTGATAAAGTTGGAAATAAAGAAGTAGATTTTGATCCCATTGAAGTAGAAAGAGGCTCAAGTATTTCTTCACACGTTGCAAAATTTGATTTTAATGGATATCAATTTACTGTTATTGATACACCGGGTTTTAGCGATTTTGTTGGTGATGTTATAAATGCGATATTTGTTACCGAAAATATAGTTTCAGTGGTTAATGCAACAGCTGGAGTTGAAATTCAAACTGAAAGAACATGGAGTATAGCTGAGGAATTAAAAAAACCTATATCGGTGTTTATTAATCAGCTGGACAAAGAAAGGGCAAATTTTGAAGAAGCATTAGATAGTTTAAAAGAAAGATTTGAAAGAAAGTTTGTTCCAGTTTTTTACCCTATAGGTAAAGAAGATAGCTTTACGGGTATTGTAAATGTATTTTCGGGAGAAGCATTTGTTTACGAAAGTGGGAAGGCAAAAAAAATAGATATTCCTGAAGAACTAAAAGATAAAGTAGAAGAGTTAAGATCATCCATGATTGAAGATATAGTTTCTTTGGATGAGGAATTAATGGAAAGATATTTTGCAGATGAAGATATTAGTTCTGAAGAGCTTTTAAAAACTTTGAAAATTGGTTATAAAAATGGTGAAATTGTTCCAGTATTTTGTGGCTCTGCCGAAAAAAATATAGGTGTTGATAAATTTTTGGAAGTAATGTCAATTTTAGGTGTAAATCCACTAGAAGGAAATGCGTATAAAGCAGTTCTTGAATCTGGTGATGAAGTTGAGATTCTTCCATCAGAAGGTGAGCCCGTTGTTGCATACACCTTTAAAGCGATAGTGGATCAATTTGTCGGTAAGTTGAGCTTTTTGAAAGTAATTAGTGGAAAATTAACCGCAGGTGATACACTTGTTAATGTTAATAGAGGGGCAAATGAAAAAATTGGGCATATTTACTATCCTGTATTAAAAAATACAGAAGAAACTTCTGAAGCAACTTGTGGGGATATTATTGTCATTCCAAAATTGAAAGAGAGTGCCATTGGAGATACAATGACTCATAAAGATAGAAGATTAAAGATTGTATTACCTGAATTCCCAGAGCCAATGATTTCAAGGAGTATAAATCCAAAATCCAAGTCAGATATTGATAAAATTAGTAATGGACTTGCAAGACTTGCAGATTCTGATCCAACGTTTAGTTGGGAGTTTGATCCTGAAACTTCGGAAACAGTTATTTCGGGTATTGGAAATATTCATTTGGATGTAATGGTTGAAAGATTAAAGAACATATTTGGTGTAGATGTTGAAGTTGGAAAGCCAAAGATTGCATATAGAGAAACAATTACTGGAAAGGCGATTGGTGAACATAAACATAAGAAGCAAACAGGTGGGCATGGTCAATATGGACATGTGAAAATTGAAATAGAGCCAGTTGAAAGAGGAAAAGGGTTTGAATTTGTTGATAAAATAGTTGGTGGGGTAATTCCTAAAAACTTTATTCCATCTGTTGAAAAAGGAATCAAAGAGGCTATGAAAAAGGGATCACTTGCAGGATTTCCTGTAGTTGATATTAGGGTTACATTGTTTGATGGCTCGTATCATGAAGTTGATTCTTCTGATATTTCTTTCCAAATAGCTGCAATACAGGCATTTAGGAAGGCTTTTGAACAAGCAAGACCCGTATTACTTGAACCTATAATGGAAGTTTTTGTATTTGTACCAGATGAAAATGCAGGAGATGTAATGGGAGAAATTAGTTCAAGAAGAGGTAGACCACATGGAATGGAACCTGCAGGAAAAGGAGTTACAAAGGTAACAGCTGAAGTGCCACTTGCAGAGATGTTGGATTTCTCGGGTAGACTTTCTTCTATCACAAGTGGTAGAGGATATTTCACTATGAAATTTTCGAAATATGATATTGTTCCGCCAAACGTTCAAGAAAAAATTATTCAAGAAAGAAAAAGAGAAATGGAACAAGAATAATAAGTTTTAAATCTTGCGGGGCTAAAAGCCCCGCATTTTTTTAAGGAATGATTGTAGGTTGTGTAGAAAAATTTACTTGGAGAAGAATATTTGGAGGTTGAATATGGAGAAGAAAAACAAACTTCTAAAATTTCTAATAGCGTTTGTTATAGCAGTTTTAGTTATTTCGGAAATTTTGTTGTTTTCTTATTTTAATTTTTTATTAAAAAATGTATATGGTGTGGATGAATCATTGTTTTCAAATTTCAAGAGTTATGCTGCGTATTTGTTGAATAAAGTACCTATTCTAAATAGGTATGTAAAGTATGAGTCATTAAGTGTAAATGAACCCAAAAAGTACTTTACAGAAATATTTGAAAGTTATAAGAAAAATATAGAGGGGTTAATTAAGCAATCGGAAGAAAAATTGAAAGAGGCAGAAAAATTAAGAAAACAAAACGAAATTTTATACAATTCACTTAAAAGAATAGAGGATGAATGGAAAGAGAAAAAAATAAGTGAAGAATTATCCAAAACAAAAGTTTTTGATACTGCTAAGAATTTAAATAAATTAGTTGAAATTTTTAAAAATGGAGATGCAAATGAATTAGTACCGTTGATGAATAGTAAAGATGTGAATGTAGAGACATTAGCTGTAGTTTTTCAGCAGTTAGCTCCAGACTTAAGGAGTGAAATGGTACAAGCACTTGCAAAAGTAAATCCAACAAAAGCAGCTGCGGTTGTTAATAAAATTTACAATGTAAATGAAATTCTTAGTAATTTAAATGAAAAATTGGAATTTTTGAAAAAAGAGATTGATAAATTGTACACATTACAAAGTCAGTTGATATCACTTGAAGGATTTAACAAAGCAGTAAAAGGATATTTATCTTCATTAAGTGAAAACGAGATTTACTCAATGATTAATTTATACAAGGATTCTCCTAGAATTGTATATTATCTGCTATCTAATGTGGATGTCTCAATTACAAAAAGGATTTTAAAACGTTTAAAAGATGAAAATGAGAAACTTTTTGTTGAGTTAATAAAATTAGGTGGTGGGATAGAATGAATCTTTTAAAACAACTTATTGCTAATAACGTTGAAATGAATCATGGTAAAAATGTAAAATTAAAAAGCCAAAAAGAAAGTAATAGCGCTTTTAAACAATTAGTAGAGGAAAAAAAGAAAATTTTTGGAAAAACAGTTTCAAAAGAAATATTAAGGCTACAAGATGAACCTTTTATAGATGAAAAAAAATTACTAAAGCATGTTATAGAAAGTTTGGAAACTTCTGTGAGTACTAAAAACTTAACAGAAGACGTTAAAGATAAGTTTTCAAATGTTGTTTTCGAAAGAAAAAATGGAGAGAATTCAAAAAAGAAAGAATATAAATTTAGTAATATGGATGGTAAAAAAGAAATTTTACCACGAGACGAAAAAACCATGCTGCAAGAAAAAAAGATAGTTAATACTTTTGAGAAAAAGGAAATCTTAGAGTTAGACAGATTAAAGTTGGAAAGATCAGAGGAAAAAAACGTAAAAAATAGTATTTTAAGAAAGATGATTAGTGATAAAAAGGAAAATAATGAAAAGTTACTCGTCTTAAAAAGTAAAAAAGATGGAAAAGTAAAAATTATAAGTAAAGTTTTTGTTGAAAATGATATTGTTGAAAAGAAAAATTTTATAAAAGAAGATACAAATACTTTAAAAAAAGGAATTACAAAATTAAAAAAAGAACCATTGGAAACAGGGAAAGATCAGAAGTTTTTTGATATCTCAAAGAAAGATGAAAAATTAAAAAATTTACGGAGAGATGTTATAAAGAGTAAAGTAGTTGAAAATAGTAAAGTAATTGAAAAAAAGGAGGATATATCTCCTTTCCATTCAATAGAAAAAACTTATTTGAATGTAAAAGAATATGTAAATGGACTCAATGAAGATGGAAATTTTCAAGGTGATTTTGTTGGTGATATTAAGAAAAATATAACAAGTGAAAATATAAAAAATAATGATAAAAAGAAAAATATAATTCTAAATTCTTCAAAAAAGATGGATGTTAAAAATATTAAAGCTGTTAAGTATAGTAAAGCTAAAGAAGTGAAAAAATTGGATGTTCCTGCAAAAATAGGCAAAGAGATAGAAAAAAAAGAAACTAAGATAAATTTAAAAGTGCAAGAAGTTATAACGAATTTTTTAGAAAAGTTAGAAGGGAAAGAATCTTATCTTTTAGAAAACAATCAAGTGAGCTTAAATGTGGATATTAAGGATTTAAGATTGTTGTGTGAAAATGTAAGACATTTAAAAAATATTAAAATAAAAGATGTGAAGTTACCAAAGAACACCCCACCCAAGATTAAAGTAATTTTTACAAATGAGAATAACCTAGAAAAAAAGCTATTAAAAAGAGATGTAATATTGAATAGGAATATAATTTTAAATAAAAAAAAGGATGTAGTTTACTTTTTCAAAGACAAAATATTTAGAATTGGAAATAAGACTATAAATTCTTTAATATTAATACCTATTTCTATGACAAATGAGAAATTATCCCCAATAATTAGAGAAAAAAATCCTCCAAGGACAAATGAAATTAATAGAAGGGTTAAAATTTTAGAGCGGTTTATTAGGGAAAACAATGTTTTTTTGAAGAATAATATAAAGGGGGATAGTGAACATAAGTTGAAAATAGAATTTATTTTTGAAAGCGAAAGAAATATAAAAAAACATGTAGCACGTAAGGAAGTTAATCCAAAAATTTCCAATGAAATTTTCAAATATCAAGCAAGAAAATTATATAAGATGCCAAAATATGAAGAAGTGCATACGAAAATTGATCTTTTGAATAATACAGAGAAGGCGAACAATTTACATGTAATTAGAACAGAACTAGAATCTCGAAATAGAAACATAGAGGAAATTTACAAAAAAATTACGGAGATGATAGAGAATAAAGGAAGTTATAAGGAAAAAGCAATAATTGATTTAAAACATCCAGCTTTTGGCAAGCTTGAGATTAATTTGGAAAAAGTGGATGACGAAGTAGTTATAAGATTTGTTTTTGAAAATAAAGAATCAAGAGATATTGTAGAAAAAGGATTACACAATTTAAGGGAAAGATTTAATAATATAGGGCTTGAGATCAAAGAATATTCTTTTGAAGTTAAAGAAGAACAAGAATGGTATGAAGAAGAAAAACAAGACAAAGGAAATGAACAAAATAGAAAGCAAAAAAAGAGGTGGGTGAAAGATAATGATGAACTGGATACAAATGAATAATATTTATCCAATGGAAAATTCAAAAAATCACGGTGTAAAAAAAGAGTTAGACAAGGAAGCATTTTTAGAACTATTAGTTACTCAATTAAAAAATCAGGATCCTTTAGAACCATTAAAAGATAGGGAGTTTATTGCTCAAATGACGCAGCTATCTACACTTGAACAAATTACAAATATGAGTGAGTCAGTTCAAAAATTTGTTGAAAGTTCAGCATCGTTGTATAGAGCACAAGTTTCATCTATGGTGGGAAAGTATGCTGTTGTAAAGTCGAATATTATTGAGTTAAAAAACGGTGTGACAAATACCCAAGTTTTTAAATTAGAAGAACCTTCGCATGTAATTTTAAAGATATACGATGAAAATGGGAAAATTGTTAAAGAGGAAGACCTTGGAAATTTAGAAGCAGGTATGCAGACCTTTTTATGGGACGGTAGGAACAATGACGGAGTTGCTTTACCAGACGGGATTTATAATTTTGGACTTTATACGGTACAACCTGATGGAAGTTTAAGTGAAATTTCAGCTATGGATGGTGGAAAAGTTGAAGCAGTGCAGTTTAAAGATAATGATGTATATGTACTTGTGAATGGGAATTTGTATCCGATAAATTCAATAATAGAAATTTCTGAAGAGGGGTGAAATAGATGATAAGATCAATTTACAGTGGAGTAACTGGTCTTCAAGGATTTCAACAGGCTATTGATGTCGTAGGAAATAATATTGCAAATGTCAGTACAATAGGTTTTAAAGCATCGCGTGTAACTTATGCAACAACTTTTTCTCAGGTTTTGGAGTTGTCAAAAAGGGCAACAGAGCTTACAGGTGGGACAAATCCAAAGCAAATAGGCTATGGTGTAAAAGTTGCATCAATAGATAAGATAATGTCTCAAGGGAGTTTTCAAAACACGGGGAAAAAAACTGATCTTGCAATTCAAGGAGATGGTTTTTTTATTCTAAGAGATGGTACAGGAAAGACATATTATACTAGAGCGGGGAACTTTGATTTAGATGTGAATGGTACAATTATACAACCAACTTCAGGGTTAAAATTGCAGGGATGGATAGCCGAACCAGATCCAGAATCTGGCAAAAGATATGTAGATACAAATAAACCAATATCAGATATCCAAATTTCTGCTGGACTTTCTATGTCTGCAAAGAAGACTACTTCTATGACTGTGGCAAATAATTTAGATGCAAGAGTTGGCCCAGGTAAAACTGTTATGACATTGTCAGGTTACGGAGGAACTTCTGTAAATGTAAAGATAATTTTCGATAGAGATAAGGGAGGTTTACAGGATCCATTTGCAGATTATCAAATTTATAGAGCAAAAGTATACAGTGGAACAGATGATAATATCGATGGAGAGATATATATGAAATTTGACAAATTTGGTAATGTTGTACAATCTGGTGCAATAAAGCAAAAGTTGAGTGTTACAGCAACGACTGATGGAAGTGTTAATTTAAGTGGAATAGGTCAGGAGGATGGAAATTACACATTTATTATCAGAGATTCTAGTGGCAAAATTTTGGATGTTCAAACTGCTAGTGTAAGTTCAGGAACTGCAATTGTTGCTTCTGATCAAATAAAGAATGGTAGTGATTATGTGATAGAAGTTGCAAAAGATGTTGTTGATCTTGCAACTCCTGGGTTTATTGCATCAACGGAAAATGGAACGGTGGTTTCAACTAATCAGTTGGATTTCACATATAACGGAGCAGATATTTCTTCCAATGCAAAAGTATTTGTTAGAGATTCAAACGGTAATTTGGTTGCACAATATGATTTTACTTCTGGTTTGATAAATGGTACAAACTATAGTTTGACGGGTGTTTTTGATCCAGCAGAGATTTATACGGTGGAAGTTTATAACGGTTCGACTGTAAATAGTCTAGTAGTTCCTGGAAGTGGTGAACCTAGATTTTACGAAGCGGATAATCCTACTAATTTTTCTGTTACAGATTTTAATTCACCATTTTATACAACATCGGTGCAGGTATATGATACGCTTGGTAACGCGTATACATTATATATAGATTTCGTAAAACTTTCTGCAAATTACAACGATGGTTCTGCAAATTATAAAAATGCTTGGGCATTTAGAGTAAGGAGTGCTTCGGGAGAGAATGTAAAATATTTAAGTAATTACGATACTGGGCAAGAGATAACAAGTGGTACAACTGGTGTTATGACTTTTGATGAGAGTGGAAGGTATACAGGATTGTATGCTTTTGATCCAATAACTGGTCAGATAAATCGTGGAGAATCTATTGATGCAATTAAATTTAATGCTGCAGAAAACGGAGATGGGGAAGTAAAAATTAAATTGAATCTGACTGGTATAACGCAGTTTGCTGCAACCTCTGATGCTTATGTTGTTGAACAAAACGGAAATGCTCAAGGTACTTTGGAGTCTTTCTCAATTGCAGAAAATGGAGATATAATTGGTACATTTAGTAATGGACTTACTGATAAACTTGGGAAGGTAGCACTTGCTATTTTTAATAATCCTGCGGGTCTTTTGGAGGCAGGGAACTCTCTTTACACGGAAAGTGCGAATAGTGGAAGCGCAATAATTAGACAACCTGGATTTGGGGGTTCTGGTGCATTGATTTCTGGAGCACTTGAAATGTCAAATGTAGATTTGTCCGAAGAGTTTACAAAATTAATAATTGCTCAGAGAGGTTTTCAAGCAAATGCGAGAGTTGTAACTACTGCTGATCAAATTCTTCAAGAAGTAGTGAATTTAAGACGATAAAATAAGGGGTGAAGTGTATTATCTTACTTACTTTTTTAAATAAGAAAAAATTTTATCTTAATGCAGAGTACATTGAAAAAGTAGAAGCTTTGCCTGATACAACTATTACACTCTACAATGGGAAAAAGTATATTGTATTGGAAAGTGTGGAGGAAGTAATTGAAGAAATAATGGAATATAGAAGAAGAATTTTGAGTATTCCCCCTTTATATAAGGATGGTGAGGAATAATGGATATAGCATTACTGGGTGGTATGGGTTTGGCCTTTATTATGGTTATTTATGGGATTATATCCGGTGGAGGTGACTTTGCGGCTTTTATCAATATTCCATCAATAGTTATAGTCATTGGTGGTTCGATAGGTGCTGCAGTTGCTGCAAATCCTAAAGATATAGCTTTTAAATTTGTCCAAGTTGCACTAGAGTCTTTAAAAGAACCAAAGACTGACTATGTAAATCTTTTGAAAACTTTGGTTTCGTTATCTGAAAAAGCTAGAAGGGAAGGACTTTTATCCCTAGAGGAAAATATTGAACAACTTGAAGATCCATTTATGAAAAAAGGGTTACAATTATTGGTTGATGGTACTGAACCAGAAGTTTTAAAGTCTATGATGGAAATTGAAATAGAAGTTGCTTCAAGTGAAATGAATTTGAAAAAAGGGTTATTTGATGCAATTGGAGCATATGCCCCTGCTTTTGGTATGATAGGTACTTTGATTGGTTTAATACAAATGCTTAAAAGTTTGAATGATCCAAATTCTTTAGGTCCATCTATGGCAGTTGCACTTATTACTACGCTATATGGTTCAATAATGGCTAATGCCTTTGCGTTGCCAATTTCAGAGAAAATAGGAAAAAGAATATTAAATATGGAATTAGAAAAAAACATGATATTAGAAGGTATTTTATCAATTCAAGCTGGAGAAAATCCAAGAATATTAGAAGAAAAATTAAAGGCGTTCTTACCTCAAGCGGCTAAAGCACAATACGAGGCATCTACTCAGGAGGCAAGTGCATAATGGCTAAAAAGCAAGAATGTCCAAAAGGTGCCCCTTTGTGGATGACCACATATGGTGATATGGTTACGTTGTTGCTGACATTTTTTGTGTTGCTCTTTGCAATGTCTAGTATTAGTCCAGGTAAGTTTCAACAAGTTGCGGTAGGTTTAACATCGGCTTTAAATGGAAATCCCCCAAGTGTTTTAACTGGTGGAAAATCTTTACAAACAGAACCATTAATTTCACAAAATCCTGGGGTTTATCAGGAGATTTTAAGGATATCAGAGGAATACAAAGGAAAGGTAACTGTACAGGAAAAAGATGAAGGTACATTAATTACAATTAGTGATTTGGATATATTTGAACCAGGGAGTGCAAGGTTAACTGCTGAAGCGAAAAAACTTTTGGAAAAATTGGGAACTGTGATAATTGAACATACTACTAATGTTCTCGAAGTATATGGTTTTGCAAATGAAATACCTTTGCCTGAGAATTCTATATATTTTTCCAATTGGCATCTCAGTGCTGCACGGGCTTCTAGTGTTGTTCTTTTCTTTACAACAGAATTAAAACAGAAACGTTCATTAGAAAGAATAGCGGATATCCAGTTAGGAAGGTTTGATCCAGATTACTATTATGCACCTGAGAGGTTTGTACCAATAGGGAAGGGTGATGTTGAAATACAAAAAGAAATAAAAGCATTGAGAAATTTATATGAATTTAAACTTGAGGAGATGAGAAAAAAGTTAGTTGCAGGTGAAATTACGAGAAACGAGTGGAATGATTTTGTTGCAAGACTCACTCAAGAAACCGATCAGAAAATCGTGGATTTAAGGCAAAAATATAGAAGAATTGATATTTTGATAAAGAGAGAATTAGCAAAATAGGAGGGGTTCAAATGCCAGAGGAAGAAATTCAAGAAGCTCAGCCAAAGAAAAAAAAGGGAATAATGGGATTGCTAATGCCAATTTTGATACCTTTAGTTATATCGTTAGTGGTAAGTGTTGCAGTGGTTATGTTCTTGGGCAATAACACTCAACCACAAGCTGCAAAAGAAACTACTCAATCTGAAACTACTTCTTCAGTTCCTATAAAAGCGGTTGTTATTCAGCCAGGAACTTATCAGACGTTTATGTTAAAAGGCGGAAAGGAAGTTGCTGTTATTGACTCGCTTTCGTTTAAGGTGGGAAGCGATCAATGTAGAAGTTTAATTGCAGAAAAGAATGATGAAATCATGGATGCTTTAATGCTTATTTTTCTTAGTAAAGAGAGAACAGAAATAAATACACCTGCAGGGATAGAACTTTTGAAAAAACAAATAAAAAATGCTGTGAATGAAATAACAGGATTTGTTGGTGAAAAAGAAAAACAAGGAGTGATAGATGTATATCTTTATATAAAAGCTGTTAGCTCTGTACAGTAATTGAGGTGATAATATGTCTGATGTTTTAAGTCAGGAAGAAATAGATAGGTTATTACAGGCTGTAAATCAAGGAGAAGTATCGATTGAAGAGGTGAAGAAAGAGGAAGAAGAGAAAAAAGTTAGAACTTACGATTTCCTAAGACCTAGGAAATTTTCCAAAGAACAAGAAAGAACATTGCAGATGCTCCATGAGAATTTTGCAAGAAGTTTATCAACGTATTTTTCTGGTAGATTGAGAAGTTTTGTTGCGGTTGATCTTGTAAGTATTGACCAGATGACATATGATGAGTTTATAAAGTCGATAAAAAATCCTTCCTTTATTACTGTATTTTCTGCAAAGGAATTTGTTGGAAGTGCTGTACTGGATATAGATTTAGAGATTTTTTACGGTATTTTGGAAATTTTACTAGGAGGTCCAGGAACTTCTGTTGAGTTAAATAGACCTCCAACAGGAACTGAAATAGAAGTTATGAGAAAAGAAGTTGTAAATATCTTGACAAATTTATCACAGGCGTGGAATAGTGTTTATTCTTTTGTTCCTGTTATTGAAGCTATTGAAACAAACCCACAATTTGTTCAAGTGGTGGCGTTAAATGAAATGGTTTTGGTGATAACGTTTTTCGTAAATATTGGTAAACTTGAGGGATATATAAATGTCTGTTGGCCTTCTTCATTGGTAGAACCAATTGGAGAAAAATTAACTACCCAGAGTTGGTTTAAAACAAAACAGAAAATTGTTTCCGAGGAAGATATGAAAGCTTTAAGAGAGAATCTTGCAAGAACAATTGTGGAGTTATCTGCAACTATTGGAGAAACTAACTTGACACTTTGGGATATTTTAAATCTTGAGGTTGGTGATGTAATACGTTTAAATACTTTTAAAGAGGATCCTCTAAAGATAAAACTAAATGGGAAGGATAAATTTCTTGGGGTTCCAGGTGTTTTTAAAGGAAGGTATGCAGTTAGAATTGTAGAGGTGTTAGATGAGGAGGAGATAAAATGATGGGAGACGAACAATTTCTTTCGCAAGAAGAGTTGGACTCTCTTTTGAATCAAATAGATGATTCGCAAAATGAACTAACTGATCTTGAAAAAGATATGTTTGGTGAAATTGGGAATATAATAATGGGGAGTGGGACTACTGCTTTATCAACACTCCTTGGGAGGAAAGTTGATATAACTGTTCCTACAGTTGAAATGAAGAAACTCAAAGAAATAAGAAAAGAGGTTAAAGGTAAAAATGCGGTAGTTTCGATAAATTTTGTAGGAGAAATAGAAGGATTAAATGCCTTGGTTTTACCACAGATTGCAGTGGCAAGGATTGCAAATATTATGATGGGTGGTACTGGAGAAGTAGAATCAGAGGAAGTGGATGAAATATCATTGAGTGCAGTCTCTGAAGCAATGAACCAAATGATGGGGGCGGCAGCAACTTCTCTTTCAGATATGTTAAAAAAACCAGTGGATATAACACCTCCGGTCGTTGAATTGTTAGATTTTGATGATGAAAATGTTAAATTTCCACCGGTAGTTACTAACGAGGATGATGTTGTTGCAAAGGTTAATTTTAATCTTATAATCGAGGGGTTAGAACCTGCAGCCTTCTTTTTAACAATGTCACCACCTTTTGTAAAGAAATTGTATAAGATGTTATTTGGTAGTACTGAAACGGTACAAGAGGAAAAACAGTCTCCATTGCAGCCACAAACGCAAGTTAATAATCAATCTGGGAAGCCATCGATGGGAATGGTTACTTCTGAAAATGTTCAGAAAAATCCAGTTGCGGTTTCA
This sequence comes from Thermosipho sp. 1070, assembly GCF_001682135.1. Taxonomy (NCBI): domain Bacteria; kingdom Thermotogati; phylum Thermotogota; class Thermotogae; order Thermotogales; family Fervidobacteriaceae; genus Thermosipho; species Thermosipho sp. 1070. Next base: position 1,421,927 of record NZ_CP007121.1, read on the forward strand.
CCAGCTCAATTTCAATCTTTTGAAAGTGGAGGAACTGTAAAAAGTGGTACACAGATTCCAGATAGGATTCAAGCACTTTTAGATATTCCTTTAAATGTTGTTGTGGAATTAGGAAAAACGAAATTAACTTTAAAACAAGTTATGGAGCTTTCTGTAGGTTCGTTGATTGAACTTGATAAATTGACAGGTGAACCTGTGGATATTATAGTTAATGGGAAGCTTATTGCAAGGGGTGAAGTCGTAGTAATAGATGAAAATTTTGGTGTAAGAATTACGGAAATTGTGAGTCCACAAGAAAGATTTTACACTTTAGAATAAAAAAGGCTTCGGAAGATCCGAAGCCTTTTTTATTTTCTCTTTGATTTAGCCGCTATTGAAAGGGACCAAAATAGTCCTCCAAATAAAACTACACCTGCAAAAATCATAAATATTATAGCACTTATGCTCATTTTGTCTCCTCCCTTTAAATTTCCTTCTTATAGTATTCGCTGTCCTTTGAAGGAATTTTTGAAAGAATAATAGCGATAATCGGAGTTGCAATTAGTATTGCAAAACCAGTTAATAATGCCCAAGTTGGATAACCCCCATATGGTTCTTTAATCTCATCTATTAATGTTAAAACAAGAACAGATATAAGTGCAGTTGGAATTATGAATTTTAACGATAAATTAAACCATTTTCCGATCTTTACTTCTGAAACTTTGTTGATATAATTTCTGAGTTTTTCCGCACCAAAAACCCAACCAATGATTATTGATTCCAAAATTCCAACAATTAATAATGCATATATACTAAGGAAGTGATCAATGATATCAAGCCAATACAGACCTCCTTGCGTGGAGAAAAGAAGTCCACATAGGAATCCAAATATTGAAAATCCTATTAAAAATGCCTTTTTGTTTGTTTTGAATTTATCAGCAGCTGCTGCTTCTACCGATTCAACTAGCGAGAAAGCAGAATCAATACCAAGTGTTAATAACATCAAAAAGAAAGCAAGACCAATAATTGATTGGATAATCATACCACCTGGGAATAAAGAGATAGCTTTTGGATAAACTACAAATGCGAGTCCAATTCCACCATTTACAACTTCATTAACAGGACTTCCAGTTTGTAAAGCCATGTAACCTAGCACTGAAAATACGGCAATTCCAGCAAGAAATGATGTAGCAGAGTTTCCTAATGCCGTAATTATAGCGTTGTTTGCAATGTCTTCATCTTTTTTGTTGTAACTTCCGTATGCAATCATTATACCAAACGCCAAACTAAGCGTGAAGAATATTTGACCAAATGCATTAGCCCAAACTCTTGGATCTGCAAGCTTTGCAAAATTTGGTTCAAATAGATAATTTAATCCTTGTGCTGCACCATCTAAAGTAATACCTCTGATTCCAAGTAGAATTAATAAAACTACGGGTAATGGGACTGTCCATACAACTGTTTTTCCAACTGATGCTGTGCCTTTTCTTAAGATAAAGTAAATCCATAACCATGCAAGTACAAGTCCAATTAATATTGGCCATCTTATGGAACCTAATTCACCAGGACCATTGGATATTTTTAGAAAATTTCCAAAGAAAAAGTTGCTTGGATTGTCTTTCCATGCAACACCGAAAGAGTGATAAAGGTAGTTAAATATGTATGCCATTATAACATTGTAATAGAATGTTATTAATGCACCAGTTATAACAGCCCACCAACCGATAAATTCTGCACCTTTTTTGATTTTTGCCATTGATTTTGGGGCACTGCTTTGGAATTTTTGTCCAATAGCAAATTCAGCCATAAGTAGTGGAATACCTGCTAAAAATAAAGCAATAAAGTATGGAACGTAAAAAGCACCTCCACCATTTGAATAGGCCATGTAAGGAAATCTCCAAGCATTCCCAAGTCCGGCAGCAGAACCAATTGCCGCAAGTACAAAAGCCCATCTTGAACCCCACTTTTGTCTAGCCATAAAATCCCTCCTTTGTTAAGGTTGTAAAAACATTTGTAACTTTTAAGAAATTTTCTTATAAATAATATAACATATTTAACATGTAAAAATCAAATAAAAAAATCCGTTCTAAAAAAACGGATTTTTAAAAATTTTTTGTTAATTTTGTATTTACTTAATGATGTATTTTTTTAATTATTATAAAATAACCCCTCACTTTGAGGGGTTATATAGATATTTTTTCCAGGATTTTATCACATATTAGACCTTTAAAGCCAGGTTCATTTGAAAGTTCGCTGAGTAATCGAACTAAACTAAAAAATACGTCTTTAGGTACAATTGAAGATACGGATAATAGATTTTTGGAAATAGTTTCCACGTTGTTGATTAAATTTTTGGCTTCATCTTCTGTCAAATTTGTCAAGAAATCAATTATTCTTAAAATTAAAGAGTTTGCATCGTGTAATTCTAGATTCTTTGGTATTTTTCCATTAATAATGATTTCTCTTGCGGTAGGAATATTAGAAGTGATATTCTCTATAAAGATTTTTGCAGCTTCTGGGCCTAAAATTCCAGATGCGAGTTGATATCCGTATTGTCTTTTTTCATCCTCGGTTAGATTTTTTAAAACATTTCCTAATTTGTACCAACTTCTAGGGCTTGGTTTTAGCGTAGTTTTTAAAGATATATAATTTGAAGTATGGAGAAATTCTGGATTTTTCTCTATAAATTCTATTATTTCATTTGGTAAATGATTATTTTTTGCCCAATTGATCCACTCAGTTGTATCTGGTGAAACTTCTAAGATAAAAAATCTTGATAAAAAGGCGGGATCAGTTATTAAATCTACTTGATCATACTCTTCATCTGGCGGGTTCATAGAAGCTACTATCCATGTTCCTTTTGGAAGAATATGGTTGTGAATACGCTTATCAATTAAGAGTTGCATTATTGCGTTTCTTATGCTTCTGTGAGAGCGGTTTATCTCATCTAAAAAAATTATGGTATTTTCGTCTTCAGGCCACCAATCTGGTGCCAAAAAAACTGTTTTATTATTTTCTCTTGAAGGAAGTCCTATTAAATCTCCAGGTTCCATTTGGGATAATACAAGTATGATTAGTTTTCTGTTTGTTTCTTTTGCAATTTCTTTTATTATGTCAGTTTTTCCTACACCGAAATGACCTATTAGAAGTGGAATTTCGTTACTTTCCATTATTTTTTTCGATAGTATTTTGGCTTCTTCCAGCGTCAAATTGTACACCTCCTAATTCGACTAAGAGATCTTCAATAAAAGTTTCTTCTTTGAAGGTTTCAGTAAGGCTGTAAATGTATTTCCTCCCCTTCTTTTTTCTTTTTATAACGCCATTCATAAGTAATTGTTTTATAATGTTTGTTGAATCTTTTCCTCTGATTCCATCGATTTCCTTTTTGGTAGCGTTTTTTGTTGATGCAAGAAAGATAACAATTTCAAGTTGAGAAGTTGAGAGAGTACTCAAAGAACGCCTTTTAACCACTTTTTCAACATATGTTGAAAATTTTTTCTTTGTAAAAAATTTTATATATCCATCTATGTTTCTTAATTCTATACCTGATTCTTCGTTTAGATTGTATTTTTTTTCTAGATTTTTAATTATTTCTTCTAATTTTTTTTCGTCTATTTGTGTTATTTCAATTATCTTTTCTTTTTGAATACCTTTTGAAGCAAAAATTAATGACTCAACTATTGCTATTTTTTCCACATCCATTTTAAATTCTCCTTATAAAGAGGTTTTCTTCTATTATTATTTTTTTGAGTTTTACAAGTTCCAAAATTGCCAAAAATTTTATTATAATTTCATATTTGTTTTTTGAGTTTTTTAGAATATTTATTAAATTTTTTTCTGTATCATTTAAAATTTGACTCATTACTGTCTCAATAGAAATATCTTCTTTCTTTATTTTGTAAACTTTTTGTTTTAACTCCACTTCTTTTATGATAGAAGAGATTAGTTTCTGTAATTTTTTCTCGTTAATTTTAGGAAATACCGTTTTTACAGATACGGGAATATTTTTAATACTAACATTTTCTGCTTTTTTTATCTTTTTTACCATTTCTTTTAATTTAGCGTATTGTTCGACTTGAAAGTAAAGTTTTTCTTTTGATTTTATAAATTCTTTATCTTCTGAGCTTCTAGGAAGTAGACTTCTGGATTTTAGCTCCATAAGATATGCAGCAGTTGCAATAAATTCAGATGTTATTTTTAGATTAAATTCTTTCATTTTTTGTAGATATTGATAAAATTCGTCAGCAAGCTGGGAAATTGGTATTTCCCTGATACTTAATTTCTTTTTTTGTATAAGAAAAAGAATTAGATCTAAAGGTCCTTCAAATTCTTCAAATTTGAAGATAAATTCCATTAAAATCCTTCTTCTTCAATGATTGAAAGGTATTTTATCTTGTATATTTCAAGTAAATTTGCAACTGTTTCTGGATCCTCGCATTGGATTTTTATAGATACTTGTCTTTTATCATTTTCCTTTAATGTTAATATGGAAAGTATATTCATTTTGTTATTTGCAAGGACATCAATAACCCTTTTTAATTCACCTGGTTTGTCTTCAAGTTCTAGTACAATCCTTGTGCCTTGTTCATCCATAGCAGAGAGTTCTGTAAATGCCTCAAGTACCTCCTGAACAGTTAATACACCAATTACTTCTGCGTTGTTATTGACGACTGGTAATATTTGGTCTTTGTTTTCAATTAACATTAATGCTGCTTCTTCAACATTTGAGTCTTCTACCACGTAAAAGTCTGGAAATGTTATATACATATCTAATGGCTCATCTAATTCTGAATCTCTAATGCTTGATTTGTATACTACTCCTTCAAATTTTTCATTTTCATCTAAAACTATACAATAATCACAAGAAAAGTCCCTCATTTTCCTTAATGCATTACCGATTGTTTCATTTTTTTTCAATGATGGAAAATGTGTAAGTAACCATTTTTTTACATTCATAAATACAACCTCCTTTTAGAATATATTAATTACCCCATTTTCAGCACATATAACAAATACTTTATTTTTGTAAGAAAATATGTCGATAGGATATTTGTCAGTTTTAAATTCTTTTGTGTTGCCGTTAGAATTAAATACTATTAATTTATTATACGGTGCTGAAAGTATATACAATTTGTTGTTTATCACTTTTGCATTTGTTGGCGTATATTGTAACTTTTTCCATAACTCTATTTTATCATTTTTAATGGTGTAAATTTCATTACTAAACATTGAACCAAAGTAAATTTTTTTATTCCAATTTAATACAAATGAAATATAAGGAGATGTTTTGTAATTTTTGAAGTTAACCAAGTATAATATGTTACCACCACGTGTGTCTACGACGTAATCTTCTACAAGAAAAGAAGGGGTAATTAAATTGAAATTATACAATTTTTTTTTGTATTCTAAATCCACTTCTTTTTTCCAGATGAAAAGTCCTAAAGGATAGTTCTTATACATGTAGAAATAATTTGGAGCTGACAGGAATTTGTAGTAATATTCCAGGTGTAACGTGAAACTATATCCATACAAATTTCCATCTGTATCCAAAATGTAAACTTTATCTTTATCTCTCTGATAGAAGATAGGTTTTTTTTCAAGGTGTTTTAAATTTTTTTCGTGTGTTTTTAAGTTTAGGGAAATTAATTTTGTCCCTACTGTATCAATAATCAACATTAAGTTTTTATCAAGATAAGATATTGCAGGAAAAATTCCCACATTGGTGAAGTAATATTCTATTTTTTCTGTTTCCATGTTATACACAATAACTGTTCTTTGAGTTGAACTTGTTAATATTAAGTATTTGTCAAATTGTGTATTTCTAAAGATGTATTTTACTCCCAAGTGTTGAGAAATTGAAAAAATTAACACGTTAAATATTAGAAGATATAGTATCAAGTATTTTTTTTGCAACGTATTCTTTACTCCCTTCAAATTTTAAAACTTGTGTTTTTGAAATTAAAAATACTTCAGAGTAATTGCTTCCCATTACTTTAGAAGCGTTATTTGCTATTATGTAATTAACTTGTTTTTTTTCTAACTTTTCTTTTCCGTATTCTATTATATTTTCCGTTTCCGCTGCAAATCCTACAATTACTTGGTTTTTAAGTCTTTGTCTAGAAATTTCTTTTAAAATATCTTTTGTTTTTTTAAGTTCTAGTATTAATGATTCATTAGCTTTTTTAATTTTTTTAGCTTCCTTTCTAACAGGTGTGTAATCTGCAACTGCAGCAGTCATTATTACAATGTCAAAGTTTTTAAAACGTTTAACAACTTCATTGTACATTTCATCTGCCGTTCTAATTTCTATGTATTCATCTATAAAGTATGGTTTTTCAATGTTTGTAGGTCCTGAGATTAGTGTTACATATGCCCCCATTCTTTTTGAAATTTTAGTAAGTGCATATCCCATTTTTCCGCTAGAATGGTTGGTTATGTATCTTATAGGATCTATACTTTCTTGGGTTGGACCAGCAGTAATTAAAATTTTTTTGCCGTTTAATTTTTTTTCTTCTAATATGATTTTCAACATTTCAATTATTTTGGAATTTTCTGGGTATCTTCCTTTTCCCACATCTCCACAGGCAAGGTGACCTGTTTCTGGTTCTACTAAATACCAGCCAATTTTTTTTAGTTTTTGTATGTTTTCTAGTGTGATTTTATTTTCATACATCCTAGTATTCATTGTTGGAACAAACACTTTAGGCGTATTATTTGGAAGTGCTATTGCCGTTGTTGTTAAAAGATTATCACCAAAACCGTTTGCAATTTTTGCAATTGTATTTGCAGTTGCAGGAGCAAGTAAAAAGATATCTGTTTTTTTGGAAAGTTCTGTGTGTATTATATATCCTCCATTTATTTGATATGTATCGGTGTATACGTTACAATTTCCAACTGCGGAGAAAACGGAAGGTGATATAAGTTTTGTTGCGTTTTCACTCATTATTACATCTATTTCAAAATTTTCTTTTCTTAATTTACTGACTAAGTCGACAGTTTTGTATATTGCTATACCACTTGACACGCCTAAAAGTATATGTGGCATTTTATTTTCCTCCTTTGAAGATATGTTTTTCTTCTGGAAATTTATTTGTTTTCACATCTTCTTTGTATGCCTTTAGTGCATCTAGCATTATAGTAAATGTGTTGGCATATTGTTTTGAAAATTTTGGTTTAAATTCCGGATTTAGTCCAACTATATCATGAAATACCAAAACTTGTCCATCACAAAATCTACCTGCACCTATGCCAATTGTGGGAATAGAGAGTTTTTCTGTTATTTGTTTTGAAACATCTTCCGTTAGCATTTCAAGAACTATTGAAAATACCCCACATTTTTCTAATTGTACTGCGTTTTCAAGTATTATTTCTTTGGAACTTTGTTCTTTTCCTTGAACTTTATATCCACCAAAAATATTTAACGATTGAGGGGTAAATCCTAAGTGTCCCATAACGGGGATGCCAATATTTATGCATTTTCTTATTAAATTGCAGTGGATTTTCCCACCTTCGATTTTAACTGCATTTGCTCCATTTTTAATCAGTAATCCTGCGTTTTTAATGGATTCTTCTAAGCTACAACCATATGAAAGGAATGGCATATCTGCAACTATAAAAGAATTTGGAGCTCCCCTTTTTACTGCTTTGAGATGTATAATTATTTCATCCATTGTTACAGGAATAGTTGAATTGTATCCGAGTACATTATTTCCAAGTGAATCTCCTACCAAAATTATATCTACACCTGCTTTTTCGGCAATTTTAGCAGATGGTGTATCATAAGCTGTTACCATTACTATTTTTTCTTTGCCTTTCATGTTTATTAATCTTTGGATGTTCATATTTTTCACCCCTTCTTGTTACAATTTTAGCATAAAAAAACCCTCTTTTTTAAGAGGGAAGGAGATTTTCTAAACTCCATTTTAGTAATTCTGGATGTTTCCGATTTTTGAAATTCGGATCATTTTCTAATTTGTAGGCGTTTATATTTCCAGATTTCATTTGTTTTATTTTCTCTAAATAGTCAATCATTTTATCGATATCTTCTTTATTTCCAATTTTTCCATGTCCTGGAATTATGTTTGAAACTTTGGGCATATTTTCAAGTGTATTTATCCAAAGTTCTAGATCGCTATCTGGAACTATTTCTGGATGAATGTCTGTAATTATTGTATCTCCTGCAATTATGATATTTTCTGATTCAATGTGTATATAAGATGAATCTAAGGTATGACCAGGACCACTATATATAACAAGTTTTATACCGTCTTCATATTCAAAATAATTTTCAAATACTACATTTGGAAGTTTTATCTCAATGTCTTCTAATTTAAGTTGTTTTAGATAGTTTTCGTCCATTTGTTTCATAAATTCCCTTGTCAATTTATGTGAAACAATGGGACAATCAAATGCAGAGTTTCCAAAAGTATGGTCTGGATGATAGTGTGTGTTTATAACCAAAGAAATGTCCTTTCCAGAAATATCTTTTGAAAATTGCTTTATTTTCATTGCTTTTTTTGGGAAAAGTGAAGTATCTATTAGTATAGTCCCTTTTTTTCCTATTATAAGTGTACTATTTGCGGCAAGTTCATTTTCGATAACATAAATTTTGTTGCTTATGTTTTTAATCATATTTATCCTCCTATATGATATACTTTTCATAGAAATATTTCTTTGTTAGGAGGGTGTATTCCTTGAATTTATCAAAAACTATACTACTTGTAGGATACTATGGTTTTGGAAATTTTGGCGATGAGCTTATGAGAAAAAGTATAAAAACATTTCTTAAAGGTAAGAACTTTAATGTTTTGGAGTTATTACCAAAAGATAAATTATCACATGGAGGTTACAATAGATTTAATTTAGTTTCTGTTATTTCCGCAATTTTAAAGTCAGACGTGGTCGTTTGTGGTGGTGGTGGCATTTTACAGGATAAGACAAGCTTGAGGAGTTTTATTTATTACTATACTATCTTTAAGTTATCATTGCTCTTGAAAAAGCCTGTTGTGTTTTTTGGAAATAGTTTTGGCCCTTTAAATTATTATTTTTCGCGGGTACTTTTAAAAGATTTGCTAAAAAATGATAATTTGTACATTTTTGCAAGGGATCCTGTTTCATACAAATTTTCAAAGTGTTTTAATGAAAACACATATCTTTGCACTGACCCTGGAATAATAGGCTTGAGTGATAAAGAACTTTCATTTGAGAAGAAGGCAGTAATAATTCCCAGAAAGATTAAAAGTTATATACCTATTTTATTCGATTTGAAAAGAAAAGGTATAAAAGAGGTAGTTTTTCTTCCGTTCTCTCCTGAGGATGTTAATCTTGCAAAAAAACTTTCAAATTTTTCAATTAAGGGTTTAAAAATGTACTTTTCTAGTGATATTAGTGAGATTTTTAGTTCAAGTATTGTGATCTCTGAAAGGTTTCACGGTTCTTTGATTGCGGCTTTCTATGGAAAACCATTTGTTTCAATTAAAGATGAAAAATTTAGAAGATTTTTTTCAAAATATGAAAATAACGATACATACTTTGCGAACAACTTATTTGAAGTTGCCTTAAAGTTAAAAGATATTCAACCTCCAAATATTAGTAAAAAGATGAAAGAAGAATGTGTTCAAATGTATAGAATGCTTGAAAAACTTCTTTTGAATATTATACGGTAACTACAGGATAATTATATACTGGATGATTTAGTATGTAAAATTCCTTATTGTATAACTTTTTAATATTTTCTTTGTTAATAACATCTTTGGGCGTGCCTTGAAATATTAATTCCCCATCTTTTAATGCATAGAGGTAATTACAATATTTTGAGGCAATATTAATGTTATGGAATGCGGCTAAAATACTTTTTCCTGATTCTGTAAGTTTCTTTAAAATTTCTACAATTTGAATTGCATGCGAAATATCCAAATGAGCAGTAAGTTCATCTACAATTATTATAGGGGTTTCTTGAAACAAACTTCTTGCTATTAAAACTCTACGTTGCTCTCCACCACTTAATGTGGAGAAGTATCTGTTTTCATATCCTGTTAATTCTACCATAGCTAGACATTTTTTTATTTTTGATGAATCATTAACTGTGTTAAAAAAACTTTTTTTTATATGTATAGCTCCAAGCTCGATAATATCCTTGACTTTGAATTCAAAAGTAGGGTTAAATTCTTGCCTTACGAAAGATACTTTTGAAGCTATAAAAGAGCGTGAGACCTTTTCCAAGTTTTTTCCAAAAATAAATACTTTCCCAGATTTTGGCTTTATTAATTTTGTAATTAATTTTAAGGTAGTAGATTTTCCGCTACCATTTGGCCCTATTATTCCCACAAAATCTCCATGTTTTAAAGAGATATTTATGTTTTTTAATTTGAAATTTTCATATTCAAAACAAATATTTTTTGTCTCAAGAATTGTTTTCATATACACTTGCCACCTTTAACATTTGTTGGTATTTTTCTAATATTCTTTCAGCATATTGTTCTTTGTAAATACCACCGTTGTAGTGTTTTACAGCTTCTTGAATGTTTCCAAATTTATCGTAAAGGTACTTTAAATAATAACTTCCTATTTTTATATTTAATTTAAAATCCCACAATATTCTTGTCCAGCCTTCTTTAGGTTTTTTTAGGTTATAATAATTTGCAACAAAATCCGCCGTTTCAGGTTTTATCTGCATCATTCCAAGTTCCCCGTAAAGTCCTATCACATTTCTGAATTCACTTTCAACTATTATGACAGAAGTTATTAGAAGTGGATCAAGCTCTGTTTCCTTTGAAGCATCTAATATTGCATCTTCTATTTTTATTAACAACTCATCGTCTGCTGGTAAACCATATGCTCTTCTGTATTCTTTTACAAAATTTCTAAACCATTCACCGGGAAGAGCATATACGATTGAAAATAATATCAAAAACACAAAAACAAAAGTCCATTTTTTCATTGTTGCCCTCCTATTTTGGAATAATAAATGCCAAAAAAGTACCTAATAGAAAGCCTGCAAGTGCTTCAATAAATGTATGACCACTATTTGGATCAACTTTTCTCCTTAACCCTACAGCATCAGATGCAATTATAGCAAGAAAAATAGCAGCTATTGCAGTATTAGGTGAGTCATATCCAGTAATACGTGCCACCTTCCAGGCCAGTGCAGATACAGTTGCAACATGCGCGCTCGGCATTCCTCCATACCTTCCAAAACTTTTAATATCTTTATAAATTAGAACTTTTAAAAATTGAGCGATTAAAAATGCGAAGAAGGCTGTTAACAATGCATTGTTTGTTAGTAAGTGCATTCTTCCCTCCTAAATTTCATACTTTTTTAATAGGTATAACAAATTTCCATTTTCTACATCTTTAAATTCCATTTTGTTGAATATCTTTTTTATTATGTATACCCCCAATCCCCCAGGTCTAATTTCTTCTAGTTTTCTTGGTTTTACTTTTGTAGGATCAACTTTTTCACCAAAATCTCTGAGATATACTTCCAATATATTGGGTTCAAGCCATTTTAAGGTCATTATTATTGTTTTATCTCTTTGAAATTTGTAAGTGTGCTCTATTACATTGGCAATTGCTTCATTTACAGCAAGTTCTGTATCAAAGATATCTTGCTCTTTTATTCCTTTTTGAGCTAAGAAGTTTTGAATTACACTTCTTGCAATTTTTATATTTTCACTTCTTGAGAAAAAGGTTAAAGAAATAAAATCCATCATAGATTCTCCTTTATAATCTTTACTTTTTGGTTGTAATTTCCAAATTTATTCCAGCCTTCTTTTAGATTGAACTTGTTCTTTATATAGCTATCTACAATCAATATTTTGGGTCTTATCGATTTTACTACCTCAAAGAAGTTTTCTGTAATTTTTCTTTTGGATTCCTTTGTGATTTTAAAAGATTCTGGTAATATTTCCAAATTACTCAAACCAAGTTTTTCAAGATTATCTTTTGATCTTTCTAAAATCTTTTCAAATCTTTTTTTGCTTTCTATTTTTGAGAAAATACAACCACAATAGTTTTGTCTGTATATTTGGTTTTCTTTTACAAATTTTGCAGCAAGATGAGATTCATTACCTTTTCTAAAAAAGCTTTCAATATATTCAATTTTTTCCTCTTCCTCAACTATTTTACCAATATTGTTTATTTTTTCCAAAACTTTTTTTCTAGAAGCTGTTAAAGTTGTTGCAAAGGAACTTAATTTAAGTTCTTTTGCTTTTTTTGCGGTGTTTAATAGCCTAAAATAGATACATTTGTCGCATCTTTTTGAATTTTCACCAAGATTCTCTAACCCTTTTATTACTTTGAAGAATTCTTCTATGTTGTAATCACTTTCAATGAATGTCAAATTCCAGAGCTTTGCCAGTTTTTTAACTTCATTTAGCCTTTTTTTGTATTCTTCTTTAGGATGAATGTTGGGATTAAAAAAGTAAATGTATTTTATTTTATCTTTCCAGTGAAAGTACGCTGCTACAAGATCAGGAGCGCAACATACATGTAGTAGCATTAAAACACCTTCTTTGAGTCTAATAGTAAAGTTACAGGGCCATCGTTTTCTAATTTCACACTCATATTTGCTTTAAATTTTCCCGTTTCAACTTTGATATTATACTTTTTTACCTTTTCAACAAAATAATTGTATAAAATTTCTGCATCTTGCGGAGGAGCAGAATTGGAATATGAAGGTCTTCTTCCACGTCTACAATCCCCATACAAAGTAAATTGTGAAACAATCAGTATTTCACCTTTAATATCTAAAAGTGAAAGGTTCATTTTTCCTTCTTTATCGTCAAATATTCTCAAATTTAATATTTTTTCGACTAAATAATCTGCATCCTTTTCTGTATCTTCCTTTCCAATACCTACAAATACCAATATTCCATTTTTTATTTTTCCAATTATCTTACTTTCTACTTCTACACTTGCATTATTTACTCTTTGTATTACCGCTCTCATCTTCTTCTCACCTTCAATATCCCCGCTTTTTTTTCTAAATCATTTATTACTGAGTAAAGCTCACTTAAAGATTTTACCACAATTGTTATATTTGCAAAGATAGTGTTCCAATTTTTTGATTCATTTAGTTTGAAGCTTGTAACATTAATTTTGTTTGAAATTAAGAGATTCATAATTTCTGGGAGTCTTTCTGTTTTATCAAATTCAATCTCGAGAATTGTTGTAAATCCATTTTCATTTGTTGTCCCCCATTTAGCTTCAAAGATTCTATCTTCATCAATGTGACGTATGTTTTTACAATTAATTCTATGTACAGTTATGCCTCTTCTACTTGCAACACCAACTATGTTATCACCTGGTACAGGCATACAACATTTTGCAATATGGACATCTAGATTTGATATTCCATCAATTATTACTATATTTTGGGAACTTGACTTTTTTTTATTTGATTTTTTCTTTTGCTGTTTTTCTTTTTTTTTCTCGATAATAGTCAGGATATCATTGAATGTAATACTTCCTTCACCAATTCTAGAGTAGAATTCTTCTACACTTAAATTATGACTTTTTAAAAAATTTTGGATTTTTTCAAGTTCGAAGAATTTTTCAATTGAAATGTTTAATCTCTTTGAAATTTTTCTGATTACGTCTTTCCCTGAATCAATTAGTTTTTCCTTTTCTTTTTCTCTAAAGAATCTTCTTATTTTTGCTTTTGTTCGAGGACTTTTTGAATATTTTATCCAGTTAAGACTTGGTCCTTTACTTGATTTATTAACGAGTATTTCAATAACATCTCCGTTTTTTAATTTGTAATCAATTGGAACGATTTTTCCGTTTACTTTTGCACCAGAAAAGTGGTGTCCGATTTCTGTGTGAATTGCGTATGCAAAATCTATTACAGTTGATCCAAATGGCATATGAATTATTTCACCTTTTGGTGTTAAAACAAAAACTTCTTCTAATTGTAGTTCATTTTTCAGTTCAGAAAGATTAGTATTTCCTTGTAATAACTCTTTCCGCCAGTCTAGTAATTGAATAAGCCACTTTTGCTTTAGGTTTACATCTTTTTCTTTATATATCCAATGTGCGATAAGTCCATATTCTGCTTCGTTGTGCATTTGTATATCCCTTATTTGAATTTCAAGTGGTTCACCATACTGAGTTATAACTGTTGTGTGTATTGATTTATAACCGTTTGATTTAGGTGCTGCTATGTAATCTTTAAATCTCCCGGGCAAAGGGACCCATATTTGATGTACAACTCCTAATGCAGAATAACAAAATTTTATATTATCAACAATTGCTCTTATACCGATTAAGTCGTAAATTTCTTCAAATTTTTTCTTTTTTTCTATCATTTTCTTCCAGATACTGTAATAGTGTTTATACCTTCCTTCCACTTTTGCATTAATGTTGTGTTCTTTTAGTGCTAATTTTAATTGGTTTACATATTCATTAGTTCTTTCTTCACGTTCTTTCTTTTTTTCAGAGACAAGTTCCTTTATTTTGTAGTATTCTTTAGGACGTAGTACTTTAAAAGATAGGTCTTCTAGTTCCCATTTTATAATATGGATTCCTAATTTGTGAGCAATTGGGGCATACACTTCAAGTGTTTCAAGAGCTTTATACTTTTTTTTATCTTCATTTTTAACAAATTGTATAGTTCTCATATTGTGCAACCTATCTGCAAGTTTTACAAAAATAACCCTGACATCTTCTGCCATGGCAAATAACATTTTTTGTATTGTTTCACTTTTTTTCTTTTGTTCTATATTCCCAACAGGTGCATTTATTTTGCTTACTTTAGTAACACCATCAACTATTAAAGCCACTTTTTCACCAAATTCATTTTTTATGTCATCGAGTGTAACTTTTCCTTCACTATCTTCAACTACATCGTGTAATATACCTGAAATCATAGTTTCGACATCAAGTCCCAAAGAGGCTAGAATTTTTGAAACTTCTAAGGGATGTGTAATAAAAGGTTCTCCTGATTTTCTAAAGAATCCTTCATGAGCATATTCTGCCATTTTTATGGCTTTTTTTATTTTTTCCTTTTCTAGATTGTTTAATTCTTTCTTTAGAAGCGTTTCCAAAGTTTTTATAAAATCTTCATATTTACTCAATTTAATCACTCCTCACTCTTTGGAAATAATTTTAACATATTTTTGTAAAAATATGTTATAATTCGTGTGATGATTATTTTCTTAAGCATATCTTAAAAAAAGGGAGGGGTCAAGGTGAAAAAGGTGTTCTTGTTTTCGGTTGTTTTAGTTTTACTTTTGTTATTACTAAGCGGTTGTTTTTTAGTTGATACCACACCTGTTACTTTGAAAGTATATGTTACTGATTATAACAGTGGGGCGGCGGTTTCTGATGCTAAAATCAGTCTGCTACATAATGGAATTGAAAAGTTAGATATTTATACCAATGAAAAGGGAGAGGCGTTAATTAATTTACCAACAAATCGCGATATTATCTATGTTGACTTAATAGTTACTAAAGATGGACATTCTGTTACGAGGATAAACAACCTTAAATTGGAAAAGGGAAAAGAAAATATTTTTGAAACACAACTTAGGGTAAGTTCTTCTGGTAAAACAAATGTTTTAGAACCTCTAACTGTTAATTTAGAGCTGTATGGAGATAGTGCAATGAGTAAAAATTTATCGTTTGTAGATAATGTACTGGATGTTTCAACGGATACTTTATATTACAAAGTAACCGTTGAAAGCAATGAGTATAAAGAAAAATACATCTATGTAAAATTAGGAAGTGTTCCAGGTTCTGGATTTTTTACAAATCCAAGGGATATTAATTATGGCTCACCAGCTGAAGGTAGTATTTCAACAGTTGGATTTGACGGATTGGTACCATTATATGTTGCTGCGTTTGATCAAAATGAAAATTTAGTTGTAAATGTATATTATCTAAATATCCATAGAAAGGGAAAAAGTGTAGATAACTATTATCAAGTCGAATATAAAGATGGTGCAAGGATTTTCGCGTATACCAGAAGAGGTGGAATAGCGTTTTATGGTGGTTCAGATAAGATAAATAAAAAGGCAGATATTACATTGAGAAAGCCACAAGCAGCTCCTGAAAAAGATACAAATCTTTGGGTAGAAGTAAAATGGATTTCTTGGGAGCAGTCAAGTGCATCTTCTACAACAGATCAACCTGATGCATATGTTGTATATAGAAGTTTTGATGGTGAAAGCTTTGAGGAAATAGCAACTGTTCCAGAGGGATACAATTACTATAGAGACAAATCTCCAAGACTTGAAGTTGGAAAAGAAGTCTGGTATAAAGTAGGCGCAAAATATGGAGATTATGTTGCAACTCCAACATTGTTAGGTTCTGTTGTTCCTTTGGATATTTTTGGTATAAAATACATTTCACCTGTTGATGGTGCGACAAACGTATCAACTAATCCAATATTTTCTTGGGAAATAGTAAATCCTGTAGAGTCAAAAGAAGGGACACCTGTTTATTACTTTGATATTTGGTTATACGATAACACCGTGAATGATTCTGGATATTATTCTTTAAGTAAATCTGGATATCCGAAGTATAATTTTTTGATTACTACAGCAACGTCTGTTGAAATTGAGTTTAGTAATCCTCCTTTTGGATTACGGTGGGTGGATTATGCGGCAAAGACGTGGTATCCATATGTTACTTTGCAGAAAAATAAAACATATGAGTGGGGAAATGAACTTGCAGTAGCAGTGGTAAGCGATGAAGATTCTGAAGCATATTCAATTTATGCTGATTTAGGCAAGATATTTGATCCATTTAAGATTGAAGCAGAAATATATAATACATTTACAACGGGTGAAAATTAAGAAAGGGGGTAGAAAGAGATGAGAAAAAGTTTAAAATTTATTTTTCCACTTATTTTGATAGTATTTTTGATATTTTCTTCCTGTGGATTAAATAGTGGTATAGTAAGTAATCCGGAGAATAATAATGTAAACAATGTAAAATTTGGCAGTTTAGAGGAAGAACACGAACAAGGAAAAGTATTGGTTGGATATGAAAATAGAGAAGATGTAGAAAAAGTAGTAGAGGCGTTGAATGGTAAAATTTCTGTTGATTTGCCACAAATTAAAGTTGTTTCAATTAAATTTGATGGTACGGTAAAAGATGCATATGAAAAGATTATGAAATTAAATTTAAAGGGATTGAAATTTGTTGAGCCAAGTTACAAAAGATGGATAATTGATCCTAAACCTGTTTCTGATGAACATTTAATGATAAAATCAAATGGAGATTCCCTGTTTTCAGAAAGAGGAGAAGAGGAATTTTCAAAGTACCTTTGGGGTCTTGAAGCAATAAATGTAAAAGCAGCATGGGATGCGGGATATAAAGGAAATGGTATAGTTGTTGCAGTTATAGATAGTGGTGTTGATGGTACACATCCAGACCTTCAAGGACAGGTTATTGAAGGTTATAGACCACTTACTAATGAAGTGCTTTCCGCTGGAACAGATTCATCATTTGGTGGAGCTCATGGTACTCACGTTGCTGGAACGATTGCGGCATCGGAAAACTCTCTTGGAATCGTTGGAGTAGCCCCAGAGGCAAAGATAATGCCAATAGTAATTTTTGATGGTGCGGATGGTAAGTATATTGGTGATGACGAA
The DNA here is from genome assembly GCF_001682135.1 of Thermosipho sp. 1070. Taxonomy (NCBI): domain Bacteria; kingdom Thermotogati; phylum Thermotogota; class Thermotogae; order Thermotogales; family Fervidobacteriaceae; genus Thermosipho; species Thermosipho sp. 1070. Next base: position 1,439,503 of record NZ_CP007121.1, read on the forward strand.
GCTGCAGAAGGAATTATTTGGGCAGTTGATCATGGTGCGGATATTTTACAAAATTCTTGGGGAGGTTGGGGATACAGTTATACACTTAAGGCTGCATATGATTATGCTTTGGATAACGATGTAGTTGTAACTGTATCCGCTGGTAATGATCATACGGATCAACATGTGCATTATCCAAGTGGATATCCAGGAATTATACAAGTTGCAGCAGTAGAGTATAATGGTGGGAACTATAGGACAACGTGGTTCTCAAATAGAAGTGATGCAATAACAGTTGGAGCACCGGGCGTCTCAATTTTGTCGACAGTTCCATTGAGTACATCTAAAGGTTATGAAGGTCACAGTTTTGAAGATTCAAAGGGCGGATTGTACGATGTTTATCAGGGAACGTCAATGGCATGTCCACATGTATCTGGTGTTGTTGCATTATTAAAACAAAAATATCCAAATGCAAAAGTATGGCAGATAAGAAAGCTTATAGAAGAAGGTGCTGTTGATATAGATGAAGCAGGTTTTGATCATTCATCAGGTTATGGACTTATTAATACAAAAAATTCAATTGGTATGGAATTACCAACAAGTGGAGGAATTGAATCATTTGATGTGAAAGTGGTTAATTCTCAAAATAATGGAATTTCCGGAGTTTTTGTTACATTAAAGAGACTTGAAGGTTTTGGTGGAGATTATTTTGCAAAGACAGATTCATATGGAATTGCTCACTTTTCAAATATTGATGCAGGAAAGTATGAAATAATAGCAGGTGGTCCCGATTCAAACGATAGAAGCTATAATGGTGGATATCTTGGAAGTTATGCAACACGTAGAGAAGAAGAAAGGCAAGTTTCTAAAATATTGAATTTATCAACAAACACAACTCAAGAATTTACTTTTACTTCAACTTTCAAGTTTAAATTTGATGCACCATCGGTGAGTTTGGGGCAGGCAACGGTGACAGTTGATTCTGCATTGCATGAGATTGTTTTGGGAAAAAGAGTTTCTTATAGTGAAGAAGAGTTTATTCCTGGAAATGACTATGATTATTCAAACATTGCTGGTTTAGCACTGATAAGGATTGAAAGATCAAATGTTGGTGCAACTTGCACAGTCAATGGAACGGTAACTTTGAATGGTTATGAAATCCCAGTATATGGTACATTTGAATCAACAGATGCTACGCTTGCCACGGTAGATGAATTAGGTGGAGCAAAGCGTTGGTGGTTATTATTTGGTAGCAACTGATAAATTAATGGTAAAAATTCCCTCCCGTTTTTAGTCGGGAGGGTTTTTTTATAAATATTTTTTTATAAATATTTAAGTTATAGATAAATGAAACGAATGGAACAGCTTATTGTTAAAGTTTTTACACAGTGGTGTTTATTTTATAGCATTTAGTATCTTTTCTGGGGTTATTGGGAGTTGTGTAATTCTTACGCCGACAGCGTTATAAATGGCGTTAGCTATTGCTGCGGGTGGAGTGTCAATACCTATTTCACCTACTGATTTTGCACCGAAGGGACCACTTGGTTCATAACTTTCGACAAATTTTACAATTATATTTCCAATGTCCATTCTTGATGGTATCTTATAATTCATCAAATTATTTGTTAATAATTTTCCATTTTTAGTGTATTTTACATCTTCAAATAGTGCCATGCCTATACCTTGCACAATTCCCCCTTCTATTTGTACTTTTGCAAGATTTGGATTTATTGTTACTCCACAATCTACGACACCTACGTAGTTTATAAGTTTCACCTTCCCTGTTTCAATATCTACTTCTACTTCTGCAAAACCTGCCATATAAGGTGGTGGAGATTCTTTGCCTACATAAGAAGCGTCTGCTACAAGTTGTTTTTGGTTTTCTGTGTAATATAGCACTGTGGCAAGTTCTTTTAGTGATACCCTTTTATTACCATCTTTTTCGTATATAAACTCACCATCAAAATCTGCCTTTTCTTCTGGAATTTCAAGTTTTTTAGCGCCTTCTTTAATTATTAATTTTTTCATTTTTTCTGCGGCAAGTTGTACAGCATGACCAGATACATATGTTGTACTTGATGCGTATGCTCCCGTGTCAAATGGTGTTAAATCAGTGTCAGATGAATACACAATTATATTTTCAGTTGAAACATTTAAGATTTCTGCAGCCATCTGTGCAAGAATTGTATCACTTCCTGTTCCAAGGTCTGTTGCACCAATAAGCAAATTAAAAGAGCCATCATCATTGAGTTTTAATATGGCAGATGCCATATCAATATTAGCAATTCCAGAACCTTGCATTGCTATAGCCATTCCTACACCACGAACTTTTGTTTCAGAAACTTTTATTCTTGGATATTTTTCTTTCCAACCTATTAATTTCATTCCTTCTTCAATACATTCATTAAGTTTACAACTTTTTATTATCATTTCAGCACCTTCACGACCTTCTCCCATAATTTTGAATATAGGAGATGTTTCACCTTCATTCATCATGTTCTTTTTTCGAAGTTCTACTGGATCTATTCCAAGTTTTTGAGAAAGTATATCCAGAGCAGATTCTAATGCAAAATTTGCCTGAATAGCACCATATCCTCTATAAGCACCTGCTGGTACTGTATTTGTATACACAACTTTTCCTTTAAAACGTACAGCATTTACTTTGTTGTATAGAGGAAGAGTTTTTGAACCAGCAACCATGAAAGTTGTAAGTGCGTGTTCGCCATAAGCTCCTGTATCAGAAAGCCCCTCCATATCAATAACTTTTAACTTACCATCTTTGGTGGCACCTAAGGTTACATCGAATCTCATACAATGTCTACGATAAGTGGATTCAAAAACTTCTTGGCGTGTGTATATTAATTTTGCTGGTTTTCCAGTTTTAAGTGTTACAGCTGCTACGAATGGTTCACCGTGGACTGCTTGTTTTCCGCCAAAACCGCCACCAATTCTTGGTTTAATTACTCTTATATTTCTTATTGGTATATCAAAAGCTTCAGATATTATTCTTCTAACGTGAAATGGGACCTGTGTGGAGCTGATTATTACAAGTCTTCCGTGCATATCAATGTAAGAAGTTGCTGAATGTGGTTCAAATGCAACATGGGCTTGGGCTTGCGTATAAAATCGTTCTTTTACAACTACTTCACATTTTTTTAGTTCTTCTTCTATATCTCCAATTTGCATTTCATACGATGCTGCAATATTTTTCGCTGCATTAAATCCTATTTCAAACATAGAATGTGCTTCTTTTTCTGGATGTATTATAGATGAATGTTCTTCGGCTTTTTCAAAATCAAGAACAGGTTCAAAAATTTCGTATTCAACTTTTATCTTTTTAAGTGCTTTTGTTACGGCATTTTCATTTTTTCCAGCTACAATAGCAACTTCATCACCTACATATCTTACATATTCATCTAATATATACCAGTCATGAGGTGATGGTTCAGGATAACCTTGTCCAGCTCGTGTTATTGGATTTTTTGGAACATCTTTATATGTTAATATACATTCAATTCCCTCAATTTTTTCCGCTTCAGATATATCAATGTGTTTTATTTTTGCAAATGCATGGGGGCTTCGCAAAATTTTTACTATTAAAGAATCTTTTGGAGTTAAATCGTTCGTATAGACGGGTTTTCCAAGCATTAATCCAAAAGCATCTTTTTTTATTATGTTTTTTGTAACTTCTTTCATTTTGTCACCCCCAAAAATTTCGTGATAGCTCTATGCTGACTTTCATATCCTGTACATCTACAAAGATTACCTATGAGTTTGATTTTTGCTTTGTTTAGGTCTTTAACACCAATTTTTTTGAGATACACAGTATTTAAAATCAGACCTGGGCTACAATAACCGCATTGGTCTGCTCCTTCTTCTGATAACAATTTTGCAAAAGCTTTTGCATCTTCAAGTCCTTCAACTGTAGTTATTTCGTGACCATCAGCCCTTGCTGCAAAAACTGAACACGATGGAATAGGTTTACCATCAAAGAGAACAGTGCAAATACCACACATTCCCGTGTCACATCCTCTTCTTACACTGTAATATCCCAATTTCCTTAAAACATCGAGTAATATTTCGTGTGGTTCAATATCTATTTCTTCAGTTTTATTATTTACTTTTAACTTTATTCTCATTGTATAACCTCCCTTAAAGCTCTTTTTAATAACGCTTTACAAACTTTTTGTCTGTATATTTTTGACGCTCTTAAGTCATCGGAAAATTTGATTTTATTTAATAAGGATTCTACGGCTTTGTCAATATCTTCAAAGAAATTAAGATCTTTTGTTATCAAAACTGCCATTGCTGGTCTTGCGCCTACAGCAATTTTTACTTCATTTTCCGATTTTGAAACGGCTATGTTTATTATTGAAAAATCATATTCTGAATTTTTGATATTTTTAAATGAGACCGCCAGAGGTTTTTTCTTAATTGTTATTTTTTCAAGTATATCTTTTTGAATTTTTGTATTTAGAAAGTCTTCTAGTCTTATTTTTCCATTTTTGTATAAATGTACTTCTGTTTCTAAAACTAATAGTCCGGTTATAAGATCTGAGAAGCCAAATTTTGGGAAGATAGTACCACCAACTGTTATAAGATTACGCATTTGAAAGCTCAAGATATTTTCGGTTATGTTTTTGAGAAATCCGTTATACAGATTCGAAATAATGGTATTATCTTCAAACTCGGATAAAGTTACCATTGCACCTATTTCAATTTCATTTTCACTTTCCCGTATAAAATCAAGTTTTGCATCTATTAAATCTATTGCTGTTTCAAAACTTTGGTTTGAAAGTTTTAGAAAAGTAGCACCACCTATAATTTTTGCATTTTTTGATGTTAATACTTCGTAAGCTTCTTGCAAATTTTTTGGTTTTAAATATTCTTTAAAATAAATCATATACTCACCACCTCATTTTTAAGGTTATAAAAAGCTTTTATTGTAAGGTTGTATACAAGTTTCTTTCTTTCACTTTTACTTGCTCTAACATCATTAATTGGTTTGGATAATTTTTCAAACTCATTTGCAAGGTATTTAAATAACTCAATTGAAAACTCTTCGCCAATTATTTTGCTTTCGATATTTTTATCTCTTAATATAGTTGGAGATACAGAACCAAAACAAATGGAAATATCTTCTATTTTCCCATTATTTTCTTTAAGTAATACAGCTATACTTGCTATTGAAATTATCATAGCATTTCTTTTTCCCACCTTTTCAAAGAAGAATTTGTAATTATTTTTTACATCTATTTCTATTGCGTATATGATTTCATTTTGTGCAAGATCGATTTTTGAAGGGCCTAAAATAAAATTTTCGATTGGTATTATTCTATTTGTTGGTTTTATTATTATATTTCCATTTAATAGGTAAGTTGCAAGAATAAAATCACCAGCGGGAGAAGCATTTGCGATATTACCAATAGGCGTGCCTCTATTTCTTATCATTGGAGAACCAATAAGTTTAATTATCTTTTCTAAAAATAAATTTGTTTTGTTTTTCTTTAAGAATTCCAAAAGATCTGTGTATGTTGTGTTGAGTGGGATTATTAATTTTCGATTTTCAAGTTTTATAGCTGATTTAATTTTTTTTGTGTCTATAACTGTTTGAGGTTTAATAATACCGTATCTCATTTTTACAAAAAGATCTGTTCCACCTGAAAATACCACTCCATTTGTGTTATTTTTAATTTTTAGAAGTTCATCTAAAGTTGATGGGGAGTAATAATTTTTAATCATTATTCTCACATCCTTTTGCAGCTATCTTTACTGCTTCGATAATTTTTATATATCCTGTGCATCTACAGAGATTTCCTTCAAGTGCGTCTCTTATCTCTTCTTCGCTAGGAGTGGGATTGTTATCTAGAAGGTATTTTGTGGAAATGATAAATCCGGGTGTACAAAATCCACATTGAATTGCACCAGCTTTTACAAAAGCCATTTTAATAGAATCTTCTACTCCTTCAAGGGTTATTATCTCTTTCCCATCTAATTCTACTGCGAGCATAAGGCAAGAATGAACTGTTTTTCCATTAACAATTATTGTACAAGCACCACATTCACCTTCACCACATCCTTCCTTAATTGATGTTATTTTTAAATCATCACGTAAAAAATCAATGGCACGTTTATGTACTTCAACTTCTTTTGTTACTTCTTTCCCATTGAGTTTGAATTTTATCCTCATTTTATCACCTCTATGTACTTCAGTACTTCTTCTAATTTTGGAGGAATTTTTTTAATTTTTATATTATTTTTTATAGGATCTACATCTTTTAATCCGTTTCCAGTTATAAAGATGGCAATAGACTCATTTTTTGATATGAATTTTTGACTTAATGCTTTTTTGAATCCTGCAAAAGCGGTTGCACCAGCAGGTTCTGCAAAAATCCCCGTTTTTTGTGCAAGCTCAAATATTGCTTTTTGTATTTCTATGTCTGATACTCTAATGAATTTTCCTTTACTTTTTTCAACATATTTACATGCTTTTATAACGTCTCTTGGCTTTCCAACTGAGATACTATCTGCAATTGTATTTGGTTGAATGTCAAACGGAGTGTATGGTCTACCTTTTTCAAACGTTTTTGTTACGGCGTCTGCACCTTCTGCTTGAACACCAATTATCTTTGGTATTTTATTTGTTAGGTTTAATTTGTAAAAATCGTAAAATCCTTTGAAAATTCCACTAATCACAGTTCCGTCTCCTACACTTACAAAGACAACATCTGGCACATTGAAATCTAATTGAACTATAAGTTCCATTGCTCCTGTTTTTTTGCCTTCTAAAAGGTAAGGATTAATTGCTGAATTTCTCGAATACCAGTTTAATTTACTTCCAATTTTCATTGAAATATCAAAAGCTGTATCGTAATTTCCATCAATTTTTAATATATTTGCACCGTATACTACTAGTTGTGCAAGTTTTGCAATCGGTATATTTGATGGAACAAAAATGAAAGTTTTAAGTTTAGTGGTAGTTGTTAGTCCAGCAAGTGAACTTGCGGCATTCCCAGTTGATGCACAATAAATTGTGTCAAAGTTATATTCATATGCTTTTGAAATTGCAATAGCTGTTGCTCGATCTTTGTATGATCCTGTTGGGTTGGTTCCATCATATTTGAAGATTACATTTTTAACTCCATAAAAGTTTTTGAAAGAGAGGAGAGGTGTATTTCCAACTTTTTGTCTAATGGGATATTCTTTTATGGGAAGAATAGCTTTAAACTGTGAAATATCGCCGCATTTGTTAAATTGACTTTTCTTTAATTTTATTTTATCGTAGTCATATACTACTTCAATTGTGCCATACCTTGGGCCACATTTATCACATGTATACAGAGTTGGTGATGGTTCAAACAACTTACCACATGTTATGCATCTTAACTTATACGTATTGCACATAAAATTCCTCCTTATTTTTTTTTAGATTATACTTTTATGTGGTTAAAAAATAAAAAAAGTAAAAATTAAAGAAAAATTAATTTGTTAGGTTATTTTCAAGTATAATAGAGTGTGGTTTGTGATATACTATAAATATGGAGGTGTAAGAATGAATAGAAACGAGGCGTTTGAATTATTAACAGAACACATAAAAACAAAAAATCTTATAAAACATTGTATTGCCACAGAGGCGTTAATGCGAAAATTTGCAAAGCATTTTAACGAAGATGAAGAGGAGTGGGGAATTGCGGGACTTCTTCACGATTTAGATTATGAATACACAAAAAATGATCCTGCACTCCATGGATTGAAAACAGTAGAAATATTGGGAGATAGTGTAAGTGATAGTATAAAAAATGCAATTTTAGCACATTGTGGTAAAAAAAGAAGGGAAACACTTATGGAAAAGGTAATTTATGCAGCTGATCCAACCACTGGCTTTATCGTTGCATCAGCTCTTATTAGACCGGAAAAGAAGTTAGAGCCTGTGGATGTTAAATTTTTATTAAAAAGGTTTAAAGAAAAATCATTTGCAAAAGGAGCAAATAGGGAACAAATGAAAAGTTGTGAGGAATTTGGAATGGAACTTGAAGAATTTTTTGAAAAGTCTTTGGAAGCTATGAAAGAAATTTCCAAGGAGCTTGGTCTATGATTTTAAGAATAGTTTTGTGGACGCTTCCAGTTTTATTTATAAGTTTTGATTTAACTTTTAGCGATCTTTTTGTATTATTCCCTTTGTTTTTCTTTTTGGAATCTGTAGTTGATTTTAGTTTTGAGAAAGCTTTGAGATATGTTGTTTTTTTGAGTTTATATTCCTTTGTTGTATTTAAGGAGTTTGGAATAATTAACATACTTATAATCTTTTTTATTTTGTTATTGGAATCATTTAGGGATAATTTCTTGAAATTATGGGTGCTTTCGTTATTGGAGATTATTGTTTATTTTGGTATTAGAATTTTTGTTGAAAGGAATATAGTTTTTATTATTTCCATATTAATTGCTTTTGGTTTTAATTTTTATTTGTTAAAAAAGAAAATAATAGAGTATAGATAGGAGGTATTATTTATGAGGGTTACTTTCCCAGATGGCAGTATAAAAGAGTTTAATAGTGGTATTACACCAGGGGAGATAGCAAAGAATATTAGTGAGGGGTTATTTAGAAACGCAGTAGGTGCGTTGGTTAATGGGAAATTGTGGGATTTGAATAGACCAATTGAATTTGACTGTGAATTGAAAATAATTACAAAAAAAGATGAAGAAGCACCTGAAATATACAGACATACAATGTCACATATTTTGGCACAAGCGGTTATGAGGATATACGGTGCTGAAAATGTGAGGTTGGGCATTGGTCCAACCATTGAAAATGGATTTTATTATGATTTTGATATTGTAAACGCTACTATTAAAGAAGAAGATTTGGAAAAAATTGAAAAAGAAATGAAGAAAATAATAAAAGAAGATTTGCCAATTGAAAGGTTTGAACTTCCAAAAGATGAGGCAATTAAATTAATGAAAAGTAAGGGACAAATTTACAAGGTAGAATTAATAAAAGAAATTGATGATAAAAAGGTTAGTTTTTATAAGCAGGGGGAATTTGTTGATTTGTGTAGAGGACCTCATTTGCCAAGGACTGGAATGATAAAGCATTTTAAATTGCTTTCAGTATCTGGCGCATATTGGAGAGGTAGTGAAAAAAATCCAATGCTCCAAAGGATATATGGAACATCTTTTGCTTCAAAAGAAGAACTTGATAATTACTTAAGAATGATTGAAGAAGCCAAGAAGAGAGATCACAGAAAACTGGGACCTAAGTTGGGGTTGTTTTTTATAAATAGTGAAGTTGCAGCCGGAATGCCCATCTTTTTGCCAAAAGGTGCAACTATTTTAAATGAGTTAATGAATTTTTCGCGAGAATTACATAAAAAATATGGTTATACTGAAGTGATAACTCCATTAGTTATGAATGTTAAGCTCTGGCATCAAAGTGGTCATTGGGATCACTATAAGGAAAATATGTATTTTACGGAAAAAGAAGAAATAGAATATGCAATAAAACCTATGAATTGTCCTGGACATATTTTAATTTACAAAAACGATGTAGTTTCTTATAGAGATTTACCTATTAGGTTATTTGAGTTTGGGAAGGTTCATAGATATGAAAGAAGTGGAGTATTGCACGGACTTTTAAGGGTAAGAGCATTTACTCAGGATGATGCACATATATTCTGTAGACAAGATCAAATAGAAGAAGAAGTTAGTAAAGTAGTTAAATTAATAGATGAATTGTACAAACCATTTGGATTTTCATATAGAGCAACTTTAAGTACAATGCCAGAAGATCACATGGGAGATGAGGAAACTTGGAATAAAGCAACTGATGCTTTGAAAAAAGTTTTAGAGGATATAAATCTTAACTTTGATATAGCAGAAGGTGAAGGTGCTTTTTACGGTCCAAAAGTTGATTTTCACGTAAAAGATTCCTTAGGAAGAGAGTGGCAATGTGCAACTATACAATTGGACTTTCAAATGCCTGAAAGGTTTGAAATTAGTTATGTTGATAAAGATGGCAGCGAGAAAAGACCTGTTATGATACATACTGCTAAATACGGTTCTTTGGAAAGATTTTTTGGAATATTAATTGAGCACTTTGCAGGTGCGTTTCCTTTGTGGCTTTCACCAATTCAAGTGATTATATTGCCGGTTTCCGATAAGTTTGTTGATTATGCAGAAGAAATTTATAAGATACTTGAAAATAATAATATTAGAGTATCATTAGATGATAGAAATGAGACTTTGGGTTACAAAATACGATATGCTCAAATAAATAAAATACCATACATGATTATTGTAGGAGAAAAAGAGGCGGAAAGTGGTAAAATTAGTATTAGAAAAAGAGATGGAAGTGAGCAAAAAGATATATTAATAGACGAATTTATTGAAAATATAAAGAATATGATAAAAGATAGAAGGTGAGAATTTGATTAATGAAAAATTGTTAAAATATGTAAAAAAATATAAAAGTGAAATAGGTTTTAAAAAGGGAGAAAAAAGGGTAAATGTATTTAAAGAAGAAAAATTTCTGAAAATAGAAAAGGATAACAAAGTATTATTTGAAATTGTGGATGATGAAAATTATTATGAGTTAATTCCTATTGTTATGGAAAAGGTATTGAAGGGGCATTTAAATATATTAACAAAAGAAAAGGCAGAAGAGATTATTGTCAATTTATTGGTAAATATTATAGTTTTAAGTGAAGTAGAAGATGAAGAAGGTTTTAGCCATACGCAAAGAGTTTCAAAACTTGCGGAAAAATTTGGAAAATTTTTAGGAATGGATGAAAAAGAATTAAGAAAATTTGTAAGGCATGCTTATTTACATGATGTTGGGAAAATAAGCTTGGAACAGGTGATGCTGTATTCGCCAACAAGAATAAGTCTTTTTGAAGAAAATTATCAAGATCACACTATAATGGGAAGTATTTTTCTTTCAATGTTTGACGTTTTGTGGGAATATATACCCACTGTTAGATATCATCATGAGCGGTGGGATGGAAAAGGATTTCCCGATGGATTATCTGGTAAACAGATACCATTTTATGCACGTGTTATCGCAATAATTGATTTTTTTGATGAGACAACTCATTTTATTTCGTCTGAGTGGGAGGCTTCATTAAAGACGCCAAAAGAGGCTTTGGAATTAATTAAAAAATTGTCTGGAAAATACTTTGATCCTGATTTAGTTGAAAAATTTGAAGAATTTTTGAAAAGTGAGGGGGTGGTATAATTAATCCAGTTGTATTTTGGATTGTATTGGGTCTGATTTTAATGGTAATGGAGATTTTAATACCAACATTTTTTATATTTTGGTTTGGAGTAGGGGCTTTAGTATCATCTTTAGTTGCTTATTTTATTGGAAATACGATTTGGGAGCTTGTCGTGTTTATAGTAGTTTCTGGGATATTGGTTGTTTTTACAAGACCTCTTGTGGATAAGATAACGGGAGAACAAACAAGGAAAATAAATATTGATGATATTATTGGAAAGAAGGCTTTAGTTTTAGAAGATATTGATAATAAATCTGGTAAAGGGATTATTAAGGTTAATGGAGATACTTGGAGGGCTTTTTCAAAAGAAGATGAAATAATCGAAAAGGGAAAATATGTGAAAATTTTAAAGGTAGAAGGAGCTCATTTGGTTGTGACAAAACTGGAAAATGAGGGGGGAGATTGATGTACTTGTTATTTTTGATTTTTATATTTTTCTTGTTTATAGTAGCTTTATCTGGTATAAAGATTGTTAGGCCATATGAAAGAGGATTAGTGGAAAGATTGGGAAAATTTAAAAAAGAATTAAAAGCGGGTATACATTTTATAATTCCATTTTTTGATAGGATGATAAAGGTAGATTTAAGGGAACACGTAATTGATGTACCACCCCAAGAGGTTATTACAAAGGATAATGTGGTTGTAACGGTAGATGCGGTTATATATTACGAAATTACCGATGCATACAAGGCAGTTTATAACGTAAGTAATTTTGAATTTGCGACTATAAAACTTGCGCAAACTAATTTAAGAAACGTTATTGGTGAGTTAGAATTGGATCAGACTTTAACTTCAAGAGAACGAATTAACACAAAACTTCGTACAGTACTTGATGAGGCAACAGATAAATGGGGAATTCGTATTACAAGAGTAGAAATAAAGAAAATAGATCCACCAAAAGATATTATGGAAGCAATGAGCAAACAAATGAAAGCTGAAAGGACTAAGAGGGCTGCAATTCTTGAAGCAGAAGGAATAAGACAGTCTGAAATTTTAAAAGCAGAAGGTCAAAAACAAGCGGCAATTTTAAAATCAGAAGGTGAGGCAGAAGCTATTAAGAAGGTAGCAGAAGCAAATAAATATAAATTAATTGCTGAAGCACAAGGGCAAGGAGAAGCTATAATGTACATTTTTAAATCTATACATGAAGGAAAACCAACAAATGATGTTATAGCAATTAGATATCTTGAAACGTTAAAAGAAGTTGCAAATGGTAATGCTACTAAAATATTCTTACCAGTAGAAGTTTCGGGAATTTTGGGAAGTATAGGTGCTATTTCTGAAATGTTCAAAAATGGCGGTGAAGATAATAATGATTAATGCCTTTTTAATTTCTTTGATCTCAGGAGCCTTGGGGCTCCTGATTTCTGTTTTGACTGTGTTTTTTATAGTTATTTCGAATTCATTTTTTAAATATAACACATTTAGATTTTTTAATGAGATAATGGTTCTTGGATTTGGAATCCTTGGATGGTATTTTATATCATCTGGAATATTGTGCTTTTTGTTTTTTTTACTTATTTCTACTTTATATCAAATATATAGAATTATACGTGAAATTTACTCTATTGATGTTAGGTTTAGAATATTAGTACTTGCACTTGGAAAAGACAGATTTGAATATTCGCTTTTTTCCATTAAAAGAGTCCGTAAAAGGATTATAGGGAGCTTTTTTAAGCTTTTGGTGATTTTAATAGCTTCATATGCCATTTCTCAGTCCTTGCATGCTATGTTGGTAGGTGTTATATCTTTATTAGTTGGAGTGATTTTGATTTTTCTAAAATTGGACTGAGAAAGGGGATAATTGTGAAAAAAATTAGGGCAGAAGCTTTAGTTTTTTTAGGAATTTTAATATTACTCTTTATATTTGTAAACTCCTACATGGGAGTTTCTAATTTTTTTAAAACGTTAATGCTCACTGCACATGATTTGTTAATAAATACTGTCTTTTTTATAATGTCAATTGCTGTAATAACGGGGGCTTTTTCCGGGCTTTTGTTTGAATTTGGAGTTGCAGATTTAATTGATGTACTTTTAAAGCCTTTTATAAAACCTCTTTATAATCTTCCTGGAGTTGCTGCAATGGGGATTTTAACAACTTACTTTTCAGATAATCCTGCTATTATAGCTCTTGCTAAAGATAAAAGATTTATGAAAAATTTTGAGAAATGGCAACAGCCTCTTTTGTGTAACCTTGGCACATCGTTTGGGATGGGATTAATTGTTTCAACTTTTATGGTAGCTCAGGGTGTACGTATGGGAATTAATCTTTTTCCTGCAGTCTTAATTGGGAATATAGGTGCTTTAGTTGGTAGTGTTACAAGTGTAAGGATATTTTCTTTTTATACAAAGAGGGAATTGGGTAATTCCTCAAATGAAAAATTTGTTTCTGAAAAATACTATAGTAGCTCAAGGCATGGTAGTATTATGGAAAGATTTTTGGAAGCACTCCTCGATGGGGGGAAAAGTGGTGTAGATATAGGAATTGGAATTATACCTGGAGTACTTGTGATAAGTACTTTTGTTATGATCATAACCTTTGGTCCAAAAGATCCAAGCATAGGGTACCAGGGTCTTGCATATGAAGGAATACCCATTTTACCTTATATTGGTAAGAAGATATTTGTTATCTTGAAATGGCTTTTTGGTTTTTCAAGTCCAGAATTAATTGCCTTTCCATTAACATCTCTTGGTTCTACAGGAGCAGCGTTGGCACTTATACCTAAGTTTATTGATATGAATATTGTAACACCAAATGATATTGCCGTTTTTACCGCTATGGGAATGACTTGGAGTGGATATCTAAGTACACATATTGCTATGATGGATGAATTGGGATACAGGCACCTTACTGGAAAAGCTATTCTTTCGCATACTGTTGGGGGATTAGTTGCTGGGATAGTAGCACATTTAATGTATTTGTTCATGTAACCTCACTCCTGAATTGTAACCTTTTGTAGTGAAATGTTAAAATAATAAACGTTTTAATGTAGCATTAATTGTTTTATTATTTATTTAGATTTTAACAGGAAGGGAGTGGGGTAAGTGACTAAAGAATTGATTAATAAAAAGTTAAAAAAACTTGCAAAAAACTTTGGAACACCTGTTTTAGTAATGGATCTAGATGTGATTAAGGAAAATTACGAAAAATTAGTTAAAAATGTTAAAAACTCTAGAATTTACTATGCTGTTAAAGCCAACTCCCATGTAGAAATTCTAAAGCTTTTAAGAGATTTAGGTAGCTATTTTGATGTGGCGTCTAAACCTGAGATAGAAAAATTACTGTCTTTAGGTGTGGAACCACATAGAATGAGTTTTGGAAATACTATTAAAAAAGCATCAGATATTGTTTTTGCATATGAAAATGGAATAAGAATGTTTGCGGTAGATAGTGAAATGGAACTTGAAAAAATAGCAAGTAATGCGCCAAGTTCAGATATATACGTTAGAATAAGTACTAATGGTATGGAAGATGATGCAGATTGGCCACTTACAAGAAAGTTTGGAACAAGCGTTGATCATGCAATAAAGTTAGTAAAATATGCAAGTAAGTTAGGGTTAAATCCCATTGGAGTTAGTTTTCACGTGGGTTCCCAAAACTATAGACCTGATAATTGGCAAGTGGCTATTAGAGAAGTATCCGTAATATTTGAAGAGGCAAAAAGAATGGGAATAGATATGTATATGGTAAACACCGGTGGGGGAATGCCGGTGAAGTATTCAAAAGAGATACCGCAAATTGAAGAAATTTGTGACGTTATAAATAAATCAATTGTTGAATATATAGGGGAAGACACCTTAGTAGTTTTAGAACCGGGACGTTCTATGGTCGGGAATGCTGGAGCAATGGTAACTAGTGTGATACTTAGGAGTAAAAAAGGAGACGAAAATTGGGTTTATACGGATGCAGGAGTTTTTCATGGTTTAACTGAAACAATTCAAAATATAAAGTATGAAGTTGAAGTTATAGGAAAGGAAAGAGAGAGTAAATGTTCTTTTGTCCTTGCAGGACCTACTTGCGACAGTGTAGATGTAATGTACTATGATATAGAACTTCCTGAAAGTACTACTATGGATGATTTGTTAGTATTGTACAATACAGGGGCATATACAACAGAATACAGCACAAATTTCAATGGAATACAATCGCCGAAAATAATTTTTGAAAAGTTGTTTGTTAAAGAAGAAATGGTAGAAGAAGTGTGATATAATAATATGTGGTTGAGCCGAGGTGGCGGAATTGGCAGACGCGCATGACTCAGGATCATGTGGGTTCTCCCGTGCGGGTTCAAATCCCGCCCTCGGCACCAGTCCCGGGTTTCCGGGATTTTTTGTATTTGAAAAAATAGAAAGGTGGAAGATGTGGAAGTAGTGAATTTTTCACAATTGAAATTAACTATTGGAAAGGAAGAAGAAGTAAGAAAAAAAATAGTAAGAAGTATAAATGACGGTCAGAAGACTTTTGTTGTTACTTTGAATGCCTCTATACTTTTGCGTACATTAAAGGATAGTTATTATAGAAAAATAGTCGAAAAAGCAAATTATATTATACCAGATGGTTCTGGAATAGTATGGGCATTAAAGAGAAATAGAAATATCTTAACGGATAGAATTACCGGTATAGATACAATGTTGTATTTGTGTAGAAAAGCAAAAGAGTACAATTGGAAAGTATATTTGCTTGGTTCGAGAACAAAGGTTGTGGAAGAAGCGGCAAAAAGACTAAGAGAGGAAGGAGTAAATATCGTTGGGTATTATCATGGATATTTTTCCGAAAATGATTTTACACCGCTAGAAGAGATAGAAGCTTTAAAGCCAGAACTTTTGTTTGTAGGAATGGGTGTGCCAAAGCAGGAGGAGTGGATATATAATAATTTTTTTCTTCCTTTCAAGTTGGCCATGGGTGTTGGTGGAAGTTTTGATGTTATTTCTGGAACAAAAAAGAGAGCCCCCAGTTTTTTTCAAAAGATGAAATTGGAATGGTTTTATAGATGGTTACAATCACCTATAAAAAAACGACATATTCCTATTGAGATTATAAAATACACATTTTTAGTATTAAGAGGAAAGATAAGATGAAAGAAAATGTTATAAGAGAATACATTAAAAGAATTGTTAATGCGCCGTTTAATCTTACTGCGATAAAGGATGAAAATCTTGCCTATTACCTGCTTGCGCTAGATAGTTTAATTCCTTTAGAGAAAATTAAATTAGAAGGGAATTTTTTAGATGTTGGGACTGGTGGGGGAGTTCCAGGAGTTTTTATCGGTATTGCATTTAAACATATGAAAGGACTATTAGTTGATGCTTCTAGGAAAAAGGTTGATTATATCAGAAATACCTGTAGAATGCTTGGGATAAATAATTTGGAATTTTTACATGGAAGAATTGAAGAGCAAAAAAATTTAAAAGGAACTTTTGATAACGTTTTTTCAAGAGCAGTTGCGGAATTGAGGATTATTTTAGAACTTACCGTACCATTTGCGAAAGTTGGCGGAAGAGTTTTTTTGTATAAAGGTAGAGAATATCTTAAAGAATTAGAGAATGCAAAGAATGCAATTGAGGTTTTAAAGGTAGAATTGACTGAAATTGTTGAATATAACATTTTGAGTAAAAAGAGGGTTTTACTTATTTTTGAAAAGAAAGAAAGTGTAGACAAGTTTCCAAGAAGGTATAATAAAATTTTAAAGAGTCCTTTGTAGGGAGGATTGTATATGTACGATACAATTTCGGCAATTTCATCACCTTATGGAACGGGGGCTATATCTGTTATAAGAATAGATGGCCCAAAAAGTTATGAAATTATAAAAAAACTTACGAATTTAGATGAAATAAAACATAGAATGGTTTACAGTACCTACATATATCTTGAAAATGAAGTTATTGATCAAGTTAATGTTGTATTTTTCAAATCACCAAAAAGTTATACGGGAAATGATTTAGTTGAAATATATGCTCACGGTGGAGTTATTGTTACTCGTAAAATATTGGAAACTGTTTTGTCGAGTGGAGCACGCCTTGCAGAACGTGGAGAGTTCACAAAGAGGGCATTTTTGAATGGAAAAATTTCGCTTGTTCAAGCAGAAGCCATATATCAAATAATAGAAGCAAAAAGCGAGATTTCATTAAAAATGTCTTTGCAAAATTTAAATGGAGGGCTTAATGAAGAGATAGAATACTATCGTAGGGAGATTTTGAATATTTTATCTGAAATAGAAGTAACAGTTGATTATCCAGATGACATAGAAATTGATACGAAAAACATAGTAAAAGAGATTTTTAGAATAAAAAATGAAATAGATAACAAGGTAACAAATAGCAAAAAAGCTCTAATGTTAAACGCTGGAATTGTTATGACGATTGTTGGAAAACCAAATTCTGGAAAGTCCACTTTATTAAATAGGTTGCTCTTAGAGGATAGGGCGATTGTTACCGATATCCCAGGAACTACACGAGATGTGATAAAAGGTGAAATCGATATTAATGGTGTGAGATTTATCATTGTAGATACAGCTGGTATTAGAGAGACAGAAGATATCGTGGAAAAAATTGGAATTGATAGAAGTCTAAGGGAAATGAAAAAAGCTGATATAGTACTTTTCGTATTAGATGCTAGTACCGGATTTACGAAAGAAGATGAGTTCATATTAAAAGAGATAGAAAATAATAATTTTATTCCTATTTGGAATAAATGTGATAGTAGTTTGAAAATTAACAAGAAATTTGAAGACGAAGTGAAAATAAGTGCTCTTACTGGAGAGGGATTAAGAAATCTTGAAAATAAAATAATATCAAAAGTAAAAGATATAGTGGAAAGTGGTACTTCATCGCATATAACAACTCAAAGACAAGTAGAAATATTGGAAAGAGTTAATTTATATCTGGAACGTGCGGTTAAAAGTTTAGAAGAAGGTTTTGAATTGGATATTATATCTTTTGATTTAAGAAAGGCTTTAGAAGAATTTGATATATTACTAGGAAGAAGATTTACGGATGATTTGTTGGATAATATTTTTTCAAATTTTTGTGTTGGAAAATAAAAAAATACGGGCCTTTTTTTGGCCCGCTCAAAGCTGTGGGGGGTGTATCTCAAGGGGGATAGGGGGTTTCTCTAATTAAAATAATACACGAGTTATGTTACAAAGTTAGTCAGACCAAAGTTTCTATTATGAACCATTTGTGTTAATAATTAATTAAAACTTTTGCTTTAATAATATTTAAATGTTTTTTCCCACTTTTGCATATATTTTGACTTAGTTTGTGTGATTTTGGTTCGTAATTAATTATGAATTTATCTACTTCCCGTATCTTTTGGTGCGATACTTTTTATCCATTTTACGTAATCTGGATAATTCCTGGTTTGTATATATACATTACCAGGGCCTTCAAAATCGACTACTAGTCCTTCTCCACCAAAGATTGTGGATTTGATTCCACCAAAAGTTCTAACAGAGTATTTTACAGTTTCATCAAATGCAACAACATGTCCAGTATCAACGGTTAGTTTTTCTCCTGGTTGAAGTGTGATTTTAAATATAGCACCAAAAGAAGAAATTGCCACTTTACCAATGCCAGATAATTTTAATAAAAAGAACCCTTCACCTGAAAAAAATGTTTTAAATCCTCCAAATTTTGTATCTAAATCGATATTTTCTTCTGATGCTAAATATGAAGTTGATTGTAAAAACACTGTTCCATTTAGATCAATTACATCAATATCTCCAGGGAGTCTAGGAGCAAATAATATAGTACTTTTATTTTTCGCAGTATATTTGTTCAAAAATATATGTTCTCCTCCTAGGAAAGCCCTTTTTAAGGCTTTGAAAACTCCACCTGTTGTCGTCTTTATGTCCACATTTCCGGAAATAGAAACCATTGCACCTGATTCCCCTATAACTGTTTCTCCTGGATCTAAATGCGCGAAAAGTATAGCATAGGATCCTTTAAATTCAACCTTAAATTCCATTTTAACCCTCCTTTAATTTAAAATCAAATATTTTATGTTAATATTTATTGCGAGGTGAGAGTATGAAAAAACTATTTTTTTCGATTATAATTATATCATTTTTGGTATTTGATTTTTTTGTTATTTATTCAGAATTTAATTATTTCCCGTTATTTGAGAAAGAAATAGAGGTAAGTTTTGAAAGTTGGAAAGATTTAAAAAATTTTTTTGATGAAATAGGATATACTTCTTTAAAAAATCCTCCAAGAGTTTATTTAAAATCATTCCCAAAAGATTTAAAAGATGCACCGGTAGATGTACGAAAAGAGCTTTTTGTAAAAATAATGTTGCCGATAATAAGAAAGGTAAATAGTGAAATTCTGGCTGAAAGAGAGAAAATCATTATTTTGAAAAAAAAAGGGGACTTGGGTAAATTGAGAAAATTTATTAAAAAGTACTATGCAAAATCATATGATGAATTATTGATAAAGGTGGATAAAATTCCCGAGGATTTGGCAATTGCTCAGGCAGCTATTGAATCTGCGTGGGGAACGAGTAAATTTGCCGTTTACGCAAATAATATTTTTGGCGAATGGACATACGAACCTGGTACTGGAATAGTACCAGACGAAAGGCCAGATGGTGAAATATATGAGATAGAATATTTTAGAACTTTAGAAGATTCTGTGAGAAGTTATGCTTTAAATTTGAACAGATTACCGTATTATAAAAAATTCAGACTAATACGTGCGGGAATAGAAAAAGGCCATCCTGCAGATGGCCTAGTGTATTATTCTCAAATGAGGGAAAAATACGTAGAAATAGTAAAAACTGTGATAAAGCATCTTCCAAAATTATAAAACAAATATATTTTCACTTCTAAAGTTTTTGAGTATATTTTTTGTGTCAAATACAAACGGAACATTCTCAATAATTAGGTTATAGTCTACTCCTAAAGTATGTCCGGTAGTAACTATAGCACCGTCAAAGTTTTTTAAATTATCTTTGGTGAGTTTAATTGATTTATATTTTTTACCATTTAATTCAAATTCAGGTATAAATGGGTCGAAATAGGAAATATTTGTCTTTTTTCTTTCAAGTATTTCAATTACTTTTAGGGCAGGACTTTCTCTCATGTCGTCTATATTTCCCTTGTAAGCAACTCCAAGTACTAAAATATTACTACCGTTAAATGGTTTTTTGAATTCATTTAAAATATCTCCAAGTCTTTGTACAACGTAATATGGCATTTCATCTGCGATTTGTCCCGCTTGTTCAACCAGCATTAGGTGTAAATCATATTCTCTTGCTTTATAGGATAAATAAAATGGATCAATTGGAATACAGTGACCACCTATTCCGGGACCGGGGTAAAATGGCATATATCCGAAAGGTTTTGTGGCAGCTGCATTTATTACTTCCCAAATATTTACATCCATTTTTTCGGCAACTTTTGTCATTTCTTGTACAAGTGCAATATTTACCAATCTAAATGTATTTTCCAAAATTTTTGCCATTTCAGCTGTTTTGGGCGAACTTACCGGAAATACAGGAGCATCTAAGACATTTTCATACAATGCTTTTGCATGTTTTGTACATTCTTTTGTGATGCCTCCAACTACTTTTGGAGTATTTCTTGTTTTATACCTAATATTTCCTGGATCTACCCTTTCAGGGCTAAATGCTAGATAAAAATCATTTCCAATTTTTAAGCCTGTTTCTAGTAAAATAGGTAAAACTACTTCTTCCGTTGTTCCAGGATAGGTGGTGCTTTCAAGTATTATAAGCTGTTCTTTGTGAAGTCTTTTTGCGATATCTTTAGAAGTTTGAATAATGTATGAAAGATCAGGTTGTTTAAATTTATCTAAAGGAGTAGGCACACAAATACTCACAACGTCACATTTTGAAAGTTCATCAAAATTTGTTGTTGCACTGAGTATCTTTTTTGAAACTAATTCTTTTAGTTCTTCATCTTGAACATCACCTATATAATTTTGTCCTGAATTTACCATATCTACTCTTTTTTGTTGTATGTCAAAACCGATAACTTTGTAACCTGCTCTTGCTTTTTCAACTGCAAGTGGTAGTCCAACGTATCCTAAGCCCATTACACCAATTAATGCTTTTTTTTCTATTATCTTGCTATATAATTTACTCATAGTTACACCTCCGTATATTCGTTCATTGAGTGAATACACATACATTATATTATCTTATTTTGAGAATGTCAAGTGAATAGATGGTCATGATAGAAAGCGATACAATACTTGAAGAATTTTAGAACTTAGAATAGTTTTATTAATAACTTACTAAAACTACAGATTATGATTATGTGTGTAATTTTTTGAAAATTAAAAGTAAAAAGGTATGTTGTGTAATTTGATTTTTGGTATAATATAGATATGAAAAAAATTATATTGATAATAATTATTATTTCTACATTTATTTTTTCATTTTCTTTGGATGAAGTTCTAGTAGATGTTGAATCTGTAAATTATCGACTAGAGAATATTTTTTTATTTTCTGGAACTTTTTTATTAGATGATTATGTAAATAGTTTAGATTTATCAATGTTTAACAATGTTATTATTGAGAAAATAAACAGTATGGGCGAATTGGATTTTTTGACGTTTTTGGGAATTACATCTTTTTTAGTTTGTTTTGATGATCCATATACTTCGTTTACAATGGTTGAAAGTGTTGGATTTACAAGTGTGATAACATATTCCTTAAAAATGATTATTGGTAGAGGAAGACCTAATAGTTATGAAAAACCATTTGTTTTTAATTTTTTTTCCTTTGAAGGTAAAAATCATTCATTTCCTTCGGGACATAGCGCATTTGCATGGGCACTTTTTACGCCAATTGCTGAAAGATATGGTGACTTTTTTTATTTAGTACCCTTTTTGTTTTCTTTTTCACGGTTAGTTGGAAATTATCATTGGTTAAGTGATGTTGTTTTTGGGGCTTTAATAGGATATTCGATTGGTAAATCATTTTATATAACTTCCAGGTGAGAACCTGGAAGTTTTTTTATTTTAAGGTATAATTAGTTTGTAAAGCTAAATATAAGGAGAGATTATATGGCTATTGCGAATAGAATTATATTTTTTACTTTGATTAATGGGATTTCAAGAAATATTTATCAGGTGTTGTTTAATTTGTACTTAAAAAATTTAGGATATCAAAACGACATTATAGGAACCATAATGTCTGTTAATCTTTGGGGTAGTGCCATTTTGGGTTTAATAATAGGAATTTTATCGGATAAATACGGTAGAAAAAAGATGTTATTTGTTGTTCAACCATTGGTTTCTCTTTTTGCTATATTACGTTTGAATCCTTCAAATTTAATGTTGCTTTATGTTTTTTCATTTTTATTTGGAGGTTTTAACGCTTCTATTAGACTTTTAACTGATGTATTTTTGGTTGAAAATACGCATCATAAGAACAGGGCAAAGTATTTTGGATTGAATTTTGGGGTTAATATGTTTACGGGTGTTTTAGGAAATGGAATAGGCGGATTTTTGGGTGATTTGTTAGGGTTTAGATTTACAATGATACTTGCTATGGTTTTAAGGTTTTTTTCGATTTTGCCAGTGATGAATATAATTGAAAATAAGGTGAAAGTTGAAAATGTTAAATTAAATGAGTTTCAAAAGAAAATATTTGCATTTTATATCTTTTCAACTGCAAGCGTGGGATTTGGTGCAGGATTATTCATACATTTTGGAAATGTAATTTTTTACGATTTATTTTCTTTGACTGCTACTTTTATAGGTTTTATACTTGCATTGGCACAGCTAGGTACAAGTATTGGTTCAACTTTTTCGCATAAACTGGGTAAAAAATTTGGAGCTGCAAAGGTTTTAATGTTATCAAATATGGTTGTTCCTATTTTAATTTTATTATTGGCATTTATAAGGGAACCAATAACGTTTACAACAATTTATATAGGTAGATTTACTATTATGAATATGGTTAATCCTATTTTCAACACACTCGTATTATCTTATCTTCCATCCAATATTTTAGCATCTAGTACTGGTATAAGGAATTTCGCAAATAACGTCAGTCGTGCATTTGCAGCAATATTGTTCTCTGTTTTAGCATTGTCAAGTAAAGGGTATATGATTATATTTTTAATAAGTTCGGTGTTTTATTTTATTAATGGTTTTTTGATGATTATTTTTTATAAAAATATGGTGGGAAAGGATAAAAGATTTTACGACTGAATTTTGGTATAATATAGTAAATGACTAATATAAAAGCTTGGTTTAAATTTTTGGTATATTTGTCTTTGTTTATAACTTCATTTTTTAACTTTACAATTGCAATATTTATATTTTTTATATTACAAATACCAATTGTAAAAAGGTCTGTGTTGGGGAAACTACCTTTTAATTTAGATAGAAAAAGCTGGTTAAAAAAAGAAACTTATAAATATAAAGAAAATTTATGGTTAGATTTATATTATCCGAAAATTGAAACAAATAATGTGGTTTTATTTGCTCATGGTGGAGGATGGATAAGTGGCTATAGAAGACAACCTAACAACGTTTCATGGTATAGATATTTGGTATCAAAAGGTTTTATCGTTGCAACAATTGATTATAGATATGGTTATTTAAATGAAATAGACGTATTGGTTGAGGATATTTTTGATGCTTATAGATTTATAAAAAATATGTTTCCGTTGTCAAAAGTGAGTTTAATGGGATTATCTGCAGGTGGTCATCTTGCACTGTATTTTGGATTGAAATATAAACCTAGTGTGGAAAATATTGTTAGTTATTATACCCCATGTGATCTTTTAGATATTTGGAAAAGTTCGTCTTTGTTTGCAAGATTTGCCGTGTCAACTACGTTAAAGAGATTACCAGTAAAGTCCAAAGATGTGTATATAAAGTATTCCCCTATTACATATGTTAATAAAGATGCTCCTCCTATTTTACTTGTTCATGGTTTAAAAGATTCCGTTGTTCCATATTTTTCTTCTGTGAAAATGTATAAAAAGTTGAGAGAAAAAGGTAATAATGCCAAGCTATTATTACATCCATTTGGCGATCATGGCTTTGAATTTGTACTTAAAGATGAAAAAACTAAGGATATATTGGAAGAAACGATAAAATTTTTGAGGGGAGATTTGAAATGATAAATTTTGATTTTGACTTTAAAATGCCTGAGTATACATCTGGTTATATATTAAAGTCAAAAAGATTTAGAGTTTCGTATATTAAATTTCCTTCATTTTATAAAAATAGTGAAAAGGGGACTGAAATAGTTGAGACGTATCTTTTTGAACCAAAAAAAGATATAGGTGGAAGTTTAATGATTTTACATGGGCTTGGAACTAGTAATATTCCATTTTTGTTGTGGATGGGTACACATCTTGCAAATGCAGGGCTTAGAACTATTATTCCAATTTTACCTGGAAATTTCACAAGGGTTCCACATAACTCGGTTAGTGGAAAAGGGTATTTTTCAACTGATGTGGAAAAAGCGACAAAGTTTTGGGAACATGCTGTAATTGATATATTAAGTGTTTTAAAATTTTTTAAAACTTTGAATATGTGGCATGAAAATAACTGTTTATTGGGATTTTGTCTTGGAGGAATGATAAGTGTAATTTTGAATTCAGTTACAGATGATTTTAAAAAGACAATATTAATGACTACCGGTGGAGATGTTGGAACTTTAATATGGTATTCCCCAACACTAGCCTTTATGAGAAGGGATATAAAAAAGGGATTAGGTGGAGATATTAGGGAAAAGGAAAGGTTTTTAAATAGATTTAAAAATGATATTGAAAAATTGAGTAAGTTCAAAACTGTAAAGGAAATGCAAAACAGTGATATTCATCCGTTTTTAAAAGTTGATCCAATTGCATATGCTAAATTTGTGAAAAAAGAAAGAGTTATATTTATTGAAGCATTATTTGATAAAGCACTTCCAAAACAAAGTAGAAGAATACTTTGGGAAATGCTTGGAAAACCAAGGCGACATGTTATTTTATCCGGACATGTAACTTGGCTTCCTTTTCAATATTTTCTTGCAAGATTTATATTAAAAGAAATGGATGTAAATGAATTTAGAAGGCAAGCAAGGCTAATGGAGAAGATAAAATATGAGGAAAAATAACAAAGGAGGTACAGTAATGAAGATATTAGGACATAGAGGATATGCAGAAAAATTCACTGAAAATACGTTGGAATCTTTTGCTAAAGCTATTAAATATGGTGCTGATGGAATAGAATTAGATGTTTATTATACAAAAGATGGAGAAGTTGTTGTTACACATGATGAAGATTTAAAAAGGGTTTTTAATATAAATTTAAATGTAAAAAAATGCAACATAAAATCAATTAAAGAAAAAGCAGATGTCCCAACTTTAAATGAAGTTTTTGAAATTATACCTAAAGATAAGGTAATAAATGTAGAGATAAAGGACTTTGAAAATGCAGAGGATATAGTTAAATATGTCATAAAAGAAAACAGAAAGCAAGAGATAATTTTTAGTTCATTTGAACATGAAGTTATAAAAGAACTTTCAAGCATATATAAGTCTGAAAAATTTGGACTTTTATTTGATGAAAGACATAAAGATTTAACATTTGATGATATAAAAAAGTTATTTACAGAAACCAATATATACAGTGCACATATTCCCATAGATCTCTATTACATAGACAAGGAAAAATTTCTTTATTTAACTAATTTTTTAAGAAGTATTGAGAAAAAAGTAGTTATTTGGACAGTTAATAAAATTGAGGAAATTGAGTTTTTACGCAAGTTGGCGGATTATGTTATAACTGATTGTGTAGAAACAATTGTGAACTATTTAAAAAAGTAAAAACTGGCCTGTACAGGCCAGTTTGTTTATATTACATTGAGTTTTTTACCAACTTTTTCAAATTTTTCAAGTGCAAAATCTAAATCTTCTTTTGTGTGTACGGCGCTTATCATAACTCTTATTCGTGCTTTACCTTTTGGGACAGTGGGGTAACCAATTGATTGTGCAAAAATTCCCTCTTCAAAAAGCTCCTTACTAAATTGTGTGGAAAGTTTTGCATCGTACAACATGACAGGAGTTATTGGAGTTTCACTTTCTCCGGTATCAAAACCCAATTTTTTCATTTCTTCTTTAAAATATTTTGCATTATCCCACAATCTTTTGACCCTTTCATCTGATTCTTGGAGTATTTTAGTTGCTTCTAATGCTGCCGCGGTATCAGCTGGAGAAAGTGGACTGCTGAATAGGAAAGGTCTAGCTTTTTGCTTTAAATATTCAATTAA
The DNA here is from genome assembly GCF_001682135.1 of Thermosipho sp. 1070. NCBI lineage: Bacteria > Thermotogati > Thermotogota > Thermotogae > Thermotogales > Fervidobacteriaceae > Thermosipho > Thermosipho sp. 1070. Next base: position 1,465,993 of record NZ_CP007121.1, read on the forward strand.
TTCTTTTTTTCCGGCAACATAGCCGCCTAATACACCAAATGCTTTAGATAGTGTCCCAATTTCAATGTCAACCCTTCCATGTAATCCAAAGTGATCAACAATTCCTCTTCCATGACTGCCTAATACGCCCTCTCCATGTGCGTCATCTACCATAACCATGGCATTGTATTTTTCTGCAAGTTCAACTATTTCCGGTAGTGGTGCCAAGTCACCATCCATACTGAATACACCATCCGTTATAATTAGTCTTCTTCTTGCATTTTTGGCTTCTTTTAATTTTTCTTCTAAATCTTTTATATCGCGATGTTTCCATACGAATCTTTTTGCTTTTGAAAGTCTTACACCATCAATTATACTAGCGTGATTTAATTCATCAGAAAGGATTGCATCTTCTCCGCTGGTGATTGCAGGTATTACAGCTTGGTTTGCTACAAATCCAGATTGTAAGAAAATGGTTGCATCAACTTTTTTAAATTTTGCTAATGTATCCTCAAGTTCGTTGTGGAGTGAAAATGTACCAGCTATAGTTCTTACTGCACCTGGACCTACACCCCATTTTTCTATCGCATTTATTGCCGCTTTTTTCAATCTTTCTTCATTTGCAAATCCAAGATAATTATTTGAGCAAAGATTTAAAACTTTTTTTCCGTTTATGGTTAACCAAGCACCTTGTGGAGATTCAAGAGTTTTTATGTATGTGTATAGCCCTTGCTCTTTTAAATTTTCAAGTTCTTTTGCAAAAATACTGTAATCAAACATAATTTTACACCCCCTAATCAAGATTTAAAACTACTTTTCCGCATTTTTTATTCAACATAAGTTCAAATCCTTTTTCCCATTCATCAAAAGGAATAACATGTGTAACAATTTTTGAAAGGTCAACTTTTTTGTTTTTTAGTAATTCATCTGCAACTTTCCATGTATCAAACATACGTCTTCCCGTAATTCCATATACGGTAATTCCTCTCATAATTACAAGAGAATCAAGGTTGATATCTATGCTACCACCGAATATACCTAATAATGATGCTTCACCACCCATAGTGACACATTTTAAACCGTCTTCTAGTGCTTTCTTGTTACCGCTCATTTCAAGTAGAATATCTACACCATCTTCTGTTATAGTGTACACACTTTTTATTAAATCCTGTTTTGTTGGATCTATGACTATATCTGCACCATTTTCCTTTGCCATTTTAATTCTTAAAGGATCAACTTCGGAGGTAATTACTAAACTTGCACCAGCAGCTTTAGCAACTTGAATAGCCATTAACCCTATAGGACCTGCTCCTGTGATAAGTACTTTTTTCCCCGTTAAATCTGTTACCAAAGCGGTATGGATTGCATTTCCAAATGGTTCCATAACAGATGCAAAGTCTAAAGGAATTTCTTTTGAAAATTTCCACAGCACTGTTTCTGGAATAACAGCATATTCGGTAAAGACACCATTCCTATCCACACCTAATATTTCTAAATTCTTACAAACGTGCATTCTTCCAGTTTTACATTGATAACAATGTTCACATGGAATGTGCGTTTCAGCTGAAACTAAATCCCCCACTTTTACCTGTGTTACTGCTTCTCCTACTTCTACAACTTCCCCTGCCATTTCGTGCCCCACAATTAACGGCGGTTTGATCCTAGATTGAGACCATTCATCCCATTTGTAAATGTGGACATCTGTTCCACAAATAGAGGCACGACGTATCTTAACTAAGACGTCTCTTGGCCCTAATTTTTGAGGTTTATCAACTTCTTTCATTATAAATCCTGGACCTGCATTTTCTTTTAATATAGCTTTCATATTTATCCTCCTTCCATCTTAATCCATATTAAATTATATTACTTTACCAAAGATAAGTAAAAGAAAATAAGGGATTATTATGTGAAAATATTCTTTTTAAAATAGCTTAAAGTTGTAATTACTTAGTCTTTTTTATATATCCCAAAAAGAATAGGGAAAACGTATAAAACCAATTTGTTAGCATATGAAATTATATCACGGTTTAAGTTTAATTAGATAAAGTTTGATAACATTTGATTAAAATGTTATTATTAAATTTGAAATACGAAACATGGAGGTTAATATGTCTGCAAAAGATTTATTCTATGGAAGTATTTTAAAGCAGATTATAGTAATGGGACTCCCAACGGCTATTGGTTTTTCATTTCAAATGTTTTACGATTTAGTTGATCTTTACTGGATTGGTAAAATTTCAACGAGTGCGATTGCTGGGGTTGGAATTTTTTCCACTATTTTTTGGGTTGTAGAAGCTTTAAATGAAATAATAGGTGTTAGTTCTATTTCGTTGATTTCACAAAGTTATGGTAAAAGGAATTTTGAGAGAACAAATTCAGTTATTGAACAAACTATTGCTTTTAAATTTTTAGTTGCAATTGTAGGTAGTGTTATTTTACTTTTGTTTTTAAAACCTATATTTTGTTTGTTTACTAATGAAGGAAATGTTTTGGAATTGGGACTAAAGTATGGATATCTAAGAATATTTTTTCTACCAATAATGTTTTCGTCGTTTTCAATAAACACGGCATTTAGAAGTATTGGAAATTCAAAAACTCCAATGATTATAATGATAATATCCAGTGTCTTAAATATTATTTTAGATCCCATTTTAATGTTTGATGAAGTATTTATCTTTAGAGGATTTAATTTAGGCGTATCAGGCGCTGCCATTGCCACGATTATCTCACAAGTCTTTTCTTTTGTAGTTGGTTTTTATATATTGTTTAGTGGAGTTGAGGGAGTAAAACCCAGTATTAGTGAGTTGTTTAAATTAGATTTTGGGATTGACAAGAAATTAATTACTATAGGTCTTCCAAATGGTTTTGAAGTACTTATGAGAAATTTATCTGGAGTTATGATTTTATATTTTGTTTCAAAATATGGCAAAGAAGTTATATCTGCTTATACTATTGGAAATAGGATCTTTGGCTTTGTGTTTATGCCATTGTTTGGTATTTTAATGGGAAGTTCTGCAATAGTTGGACAAAGTTTAGGAGCAGAGAAGGTTGAAAGGGCAGAAAAAGTGTCAAAAATAGCGGGATGGTTAACTACAATTGTATCGTTGATTTTCGTTTGTATCATAGTTATCTTTTCAAAGGAATTTATTGATTTATTTTCGAATGATTATGAAGTGATTAAAAACGGTGTTTTATTTTTAAGGTACAGTGTATGGGGATTGTTATTTCTTGCATATGGTTTGGGAATTAGTATTGCTTTTACAGGTTCTGGTTATAATATTCCATTTCTGTTTATGAGTTTAATTTCTAGATGGATAGTCCAGATTCCTTTGATGTATTTTGTGGTAATGGTATTTAAATTGCCGGTGATTTGGCTTTGGATTAGTTTTGCATTTGGAGATTTTATGGAATACATAGTTTCCGTTTACTTTTTCAATAAGGGAAAATGGAAAGTAGTGAGAGTATAAGGAGGTGTAATTTATGATTTTAAACGACAGTAAAGTTGTGAAGTTATCACTTTTAGTTGAAATAGTCCATCCCATTGCGCGAATTCCTGTTTTAAACAATGATGGAAAGCCATATTATTTTCCCGGAGTTGGCGGTATTTCATATAACTTTGGGCTTGGTGATAATGTTTTTGAAATTTTTGGAGATCATGTTGAACCAGATGTTTCGACTAAAAATAAAGATAAAGTATTTAATGATACGTGTATGAATCTTGCGTGTATAGGGAATAAGGCTGTAGTAGTATCAGGTGAAGCAAAAGGGATGGAAGGGTACGTGATTGGAAAACATGGTGGAGTGGATAATATTTTGATATATTTTCCACAAAAAGATAAATTAGTCATTGGAGATAAGATTCAGATATGTGGATTTGGCCAAGGATTAGAGATAATAGATTATCCAGACTTGAAAGTTTTTAATATTGATCCTAATTTATTGAAAAAAATATCAATTATTGAAAAAAATGGGAAATTAATTTTTCCAGTTAAAGCTATTGTTCCTTCTTATCTTATGGGATCAGGTGTGGGGGCATCAAATCCAACTGGAACGGATTATGATATAAATACACATGATATGGACGAGATAAAGCGCCTTGGATTGGACAAACTAAAAATAGGGGATTTTGTTGCGATAAAAGATCATTATAATGGTTATGGTGTAGGTGGTTTTAGAAAGGGAGCAATTTCAATAGGTGTAGTTGTACATTCTAATTGTATAAAAACAGGCCATGGGCCTGGAATTGTAGTAGTAATGACTGCAAATGACAACAATAAACTTGATATTGAATTAAAAGATGAAGTGAACTTAAAAATGTTTTTAGAATAATCTTATTTTTTCTGTTCCATTTAAATATCCAACTACTATTTCGTTTAATTTTGGATATCTACCGATGTTTTCATCTGTTTTTACTAGTAAGTTTTTTCCTACAAGACCAATTATCGTGCCGGTTTTTGTTTCGTATTGTGCTTCTATTATTCTGTGTTTTTCTTTTGATGCATCGATATAGTCGTGAAAAATTACTTCACCATCTTTTATTATTGCAATTTTATCTGCGTATTCTTCTATCTCATATATTTCATGTGATGAAACGATAATGTATTTTCCAAGATCGGCATATTCTCTCATAATTTCCATTATTTCAACCCTTATTGTAGGATCTAAATGTTGTGTTGGCTCATCTAACAATAATATTTCTGCATTTGTGGATACGGCTAAGGCAACTAAGAATAGTGTTTTTAACCCTTGTGAGTATTTTGAAACATTTTGGGAAAGATCCAAATGGTATTTTATGGCCATTTTTTCAAATAAGTTATTATTCCACAATGGATAAATAGAACTCCATACTTTTTGATAATCATACCCAGTAAAGTTTTGAAAAACACATCTGTCTTCTGGAACATAGGATAATTTGTATTTCATTTTTTCTGTTAATTCTTCATCTTCAAAGGTTATAGTTCCATAATCTTTTCTTAGTACATGTGATATACAATTTAGGGTTGTTGTCTTGCCAACACCATTTGGACCAATTAGTGCCAAAACTTCTCCTTTCTCTAATTCAAAAGATATATTAGTCAAAACTGGTTTATTTTTGAAAGCCTTTTTTAATTGTTTAATTTTTAACATAACTTTCACCTCCAACGTAAACTCTGTAGGCTAAAAATAAAAGTAAAGCGGAAAAAAGTGCAGAATATAGTATATTTCCTTGATAAGTAGGACTAATTAAAAGATATGGATTAAAATTTATATCTAGTTGAAGACTGCCGATTTTTGTGAGTATAGAGTCTACAATTAAAAATATTATGGTAATTGCAAGATTATCTATACCAAATGATGCGGCAATGGTTGCTAGTGAAAAGATAAATGTTGAAAATATTAGAAAATAGATTGCTTGGGAGTGTTCGATAAGTATTGTGACAGAACAAATGAGTAACATTAAAAATGTGTATAGATAAAGGAATACTTCTTTTTTTGTAAATGGAAGATAATAGAAAAGTTTGTCTTTTTTTGATTTTATTTTTGAACCTAAAACGAGGTTTGAGAGGAAAAATACTGAAAAAATATTCGTGTAAGGTATAAATAAAAGCAAAAACCAAAAGAACCAACTTCCACTCTTTTCTTTTATTATTATTTCAAATAGAGCTTCAACCTTTTTCATTTTTCCACACCTCCTCAAATATTATAAAAATAGTTTGTATATCTATGTTTAACTTTTTAAGTTTTTTGACCACTTTTTTAATTTCCTCTATGGTATCATCGCTAAGTTTAATATCTTTATTTATGAAGTATCCAATTCCTTGTTCTGAGGAAATAATTCCTTCAATTTTTAACTTTTCCAACGCTTTAAGTACGGTATTTATATTAACTTGGAATATTTCTTTAAGTTCTCTAACGGGCGGCAGTTGATCTCCTGGTGTGAATTTTCCAAGAATAAATTCAGATTTTATCATGTTTATTATCTGGATATATGCGGGGATACCACTATGTTTGTCTACTTGTTTTAACATATCATCACTCCTGTTCAAAAGTGAGCCTTGGGCCTTTGATATCTAAAACCGCTTTTTTGTAATTTTTAATTTTTATGTTCCCCGATGTACAGAGTATTTTAATTTGTGCTGGATTGTTTGAAATATCAATGCTTCCTATAATGGTAGTTGCATTAATTCTTGTATAGGTATTTTTTCTGCCTAATTTTATATCTACATTCATTCCTGTTCCATCAATTCTTATTTCTTCATAGTTTATCTTTGAGTCTATATTTATACCTGTACCATTTAAATTAAAATTTTTTCCACTAATGTACCCGTCGATGTTTATACCTGTTCCATCTATCTCAAAAAATTTTGAATTTATTTTTCCATCTATATTGATACCAGTTCCATTTAGTTTTAAATTTTCACATTCTATGTCCAAAGAATTAAAACTTATGGCAGTGGCATTTATTTTTAGTTCATTTAACGTGGCTTTTCCAGATAATTTAACATTATTTGTGTTTATTTTCAGATATTTTAGGCTTTCAGTACCTATTTTAAGATAAAAAGAGTAATTATTTCCTTTATTAGTACTTATTTTGATAGTTTTTCCTTGTTCTATCTTTAATTTACTAGAATAACTTATATTATTTCCATCTGTAAATTCCAATATTAAATTTGAATTTCCCATATCTATTAATACTTCATCGGTAAAAAGTTCAGTATTGGTATCTGGATATATTATATTTTTTTGATAGTTTTGTAAACGTCTTTGTGAGAAATTTTCAATAAAATTGTTTAAAAAAAAAGGTCTAAGTTTTATGGTAAGTGTGGTTGGCAAGGAAAAAATTAAAACTAGAATAATAAATGCTATAGCTCCCCTTTTTATGATTGTTGAAAACACGAATACTCCTGCAAGAAAAATTATTATTTTAATACTCCATAGTGGGATTATAACACTTAAAATTCCCAGTAATAGCATTATCAATAGTTTAGAAAATATAGGGTATTTTTTGAGAAAATCCATAATGTCACCTCCATATTTATCTAGTGTTCTATATTAGTATAACACATATGTTCAAAAAAACAAAAAAAAAATATTTAAAAATTTAAAATCCCAATTTTGTTAAGTTTTTGGGGTCTATTTTTTCTAGAATGTTTTTTTTAGGTATATTGAATTTTTTTGAAAGTATTTCAATAGCTTTAAAGAAGTTATAATTTGCTTTTTTTATTGCATTTGCTACTTCTTCATAGCCAAATAAATTTATTAAAGGTGTTAAATTTGAAATGGATTTTTCCAAATTTTCTTTACATTTTTTCTCATTTGCCTCTATTTTAGAAATATATTTTGAAAGAGATATGCATGCATTTTTCAAAAGTTTTAAGGATTTTAATGTATAGTGAATAATTATTGGTGAAAATTGATTTAATTCTAGATTTCCTAATGAGGCAGCGTGGTTGATTAAACTATCATGTGAAAAGACAATTAGAGATATTTGCATAACGTATTCTGGAATAACGGGGTTTATCTTTCCAGGCATTATAGAGCTTCCAATTTGTACCTTTGGAAGTATTAACTCACCAATAGCGGTATTTGGTCCAGAACCAAGTAATCTTATATCGTTGGATATTTTATACAAGTTTACCGCAAGTGCTTTTAATAGTCCGTGTATTTCAGAGAAGACGTCCATGTTTTGGGTAGTATCTATTAAATTTTCTGCTTTTGCAATTTTAACACAGCACGTTTCTCTCAAAGTATTTACTATTTTTAATATATATTCCTTTGGAGCACCAATACCAGTGCCAATAGCTGTTCCGCCTATATTTACATTTCTAATTCTTTCCTCTACTTTGTTTAGTCTCCATCTATCCCTTGCAAGTGCGTCGGCAAAGGCGCCAAATTCTTGTCCCAACATTATTGGAGGGCCATCCATTAATTGTGTTCTTCCAACTTTTCTAATACTATAATACTCTTTTTCTTTTTGCTGTATGATGTTTTGAAGGTTTATTATCTTATCTATTAATTCTCTTAAACGTACTATTATTGCTATTTTTCCTGCGGTTACGAATGTATCATTGGTTGATTGATGCATATTTACATGTTCTAGGGGGTTTACAAATCCAAATTCTTTTCCCAAGATAATAGAAGCTTTATTTGCAATTACTTCATTAATATTCATATTAACTGAGGTGCCTGCTCCGCCTGATAATGGATCTACAATTATATGTGGTAATAATTCTTCCCACTTGTCACATGCTTTTTCAATGGCATTTCCTATTTCTTTTTCAAGGTAACCAAGTTCTGTATTTAATTTTGCAGCGGCCTTTTTTATCATAAAATAGGCCCAGAGAAATTTTTTGTCAAATTTTTCATTTGTATTTGGAAATATTTGAGTTGCTCTTTTTGATGAGATGCCGTATAGTGCATTGTCTTCGATTTCGATCTCACCCAAGTAGTCTCTTTCTTTCCTCATTTTTTCACCTCATTAATGGCTTAATAGCTCTATCAAGCACACCGTGTAAATAAGATATTATAACTCCGTAATTTGTCATGGGAATGTCCAAACGCTTGAACATACGAACCCTTCTCATCATGTTATTTCTGTTCATTACACAACCACCACAGTGAATAACCAATTTTGCGTCTTCAATTTCAGAAAGTTCTGGAAGGTCCACCCCTGCCCATACTTTAAAGTTTAATGCTGCTCCTGTGTGATTGGTCAACCACCTTGGAATTTTAACTCGTCCTATGTCTTCAGTAAGTGGCCTGTGGGTACAACCTTCCATTATGATAACGGTATCTCCGTCTGATAGATTTTCAATTGCTTTTACGCTTTCAACAAAATATTCTAAATCACCTCTATACCTTGATTCAAGTATGGAAAAAGTAGTTAGATCTACATCATCAGGCACATCTGAAACGACTTTCATTACACTTTGAGAATCTGTAACAACTAGTCTAGGTTTTATTCCTATATTTTCAATTGCATATCTTAATTCCCTTTCTTTTACCACTAATACTAACGATTCTCTGTCTAACCCCTCTCTTATTGCATGTACTTGTGGCATTATTAACCTACCTTTTGGTGCACCTAAATCGATTGGGACAACTAATATTACTAGATCTCCACCGTCTATTAAATCCGAAAGATAAGGTATTTCATCATCTTTTGGTAATAATGAATTTATTTTTTCTCCAATGTCCTCAAAGCCACTTTTTTTTAAAGCGGAAACCTTTATAATTGGGACATTATACTTTTCGTATGCTTTTTCTATTTTTTCTGGGTCTATTTTGTCTATTTTATTTATTACTATTAAATATGGAATTTCAAGTTCTTTAAAGAGGTTTATAATCTGTTCTTCAAAATCACCAGGTTTATTATCAACTATTAAGATTCCGCAATCTGCTCTATACAAAGTTTTTTTTGCCTTTTTTATACGTTTTATTCCTAATTCTCCAATGTCATCAAGACCAGGAGTATCAATTAGTGTAACAGGTCCAACAGGTGAAAGCTCCATACTTTTGAATACGGGATCTGTAGTAGTTCCTGCCACATTACTTACTATTGATACTTCTTGGCCAATTAGTGTGTTCATAAACGAAGATTTTCCAACATTTCTCTTTCCGGTAATTGCAATATATTTTCTGAATCCTCCACTTGCTATCATGCTTACACCTCTTTTGTAAAATATTTCACTAATATTATATCAAAAAAATGTTGTTGAGTAAATTAGATTATACTAAGTTATAGTATATGTGATATAATTATAAGCGGTAGAGTTCATCAGTTTAGGAGGTTTATCATGGAACGTGAAGAGTTAATAAAGAGAATAATAGATGAAAAGGGGAAGGAAGCTGTCGATGACTTAATTAAGCTATTAGATGATGAGGATAGTCAAGTAAGAGAGATAGCTTCAGAGGCATTGTTTAAATTGCAAGAATATTCAAGAGAAAAGTTATTAGAGGAGTTTAAAAGTAGAGTTTTAGAAGCTAAAAAGAATGATATAACACTACTTTATGTAATAGATATTTTAGCTGATATTGGAGAAAAAAGTATCAAAAAGGACTTGTACAGCGTTTTGTCACTTTATAGCTTTGAAGAAGCAGAGTTGGTAATTTATGAAGCGATAGCCAAACTAGGTTACGGTGATGAAGTTTACGATATACTTAAGTATTTTTTATTAGAAGATGCGGAAAGAAAAAAGTTTGGTGCACAAGCTGCAATGGCACTTTCATATGTGAATAGACCGGAAGTTGTAAAGGATTTAGTGAGTGCAATTAACAGTGGAGATTTTGACGGAGAAGATTTGGAAATAATTAAAAAGTCTTTATCAAATATTGTAATGAAAAATTCTATGTATTATGATATATTAAAGAAACTAGTTGGTGAAGATGTTGAAAAGTATATGGGGGAATAATATGGATTTTGAAGTGTTTAGAAAAGTTCATGTTAAATATATAGAAAAAAATATAGAAGAAGTTATAGATGAAAATAAATTAACAAATTCACAAGATTATCTTGTTGATGAATTAAAATTGTTTTGTTTAAGGTCTGGGAAGAGAATAAGGCCATTGTTATTTTTGTTAGGTGCAGAGAGTTTTGGGGCGAAAATTGATGAAAGGATTTATAAAGTTTCGGCGGTAATTGAAGTAATGCATTCTTTTTTATTAATACACGATGATATTATGGATCAATCTGATAAAAGAAGAGGACTACCTTCTATGCATAGTCTTTTGTATGAAAAGTTTAAAGATTTGAATTTTAATCCAAAAATTGGAGAAAATTTAGCGTTAGTGTTGGGAGATGTGTTGTTTTTTATAGCTTTAAGGGCTTTGAGTAAATTAGAATTGCCAAATGGTTTTTTAAAAGATTTTTCAGAATGTTACATAAATACTGGATATGGTCAAATCTTGGACGTTATTTATTCTATGAACAAAAAATATAAGGAGATTTTTGAAGAAAAGAAAATTTCTTTGGAAATTTCTAAATTAAAAACGGCTTATTATACCTTTTTTTATCCCTTTTATCTTGGAGCACTTTTTGGAAAAAGAAATGTCCCAAGGGGGGATTTAGAGGGTGTATTAATTCCTGCGGGGATAGCTTTTCAGATAAGAGATGATATATTAAGTACATTTGATGAAAATTCTGGAAAATCTAATCTTTCCGATATTTTAGAAGGAAAAGTAACGGCATTAATAGATTTTGGAAAATATGATGATAATTTTTTTGAGATGTATTTTAAACCTCGAAAAACGGACAAAGAAATAGGGTTTATAATTGATACGATAAGAAAAAGTGGAGCTGTAGAAAGTGCTAAAATCGTGATGAACGAGTTGTTTGAGCTTTCGCTAAAGAATTTAGAAAAAATAGATATAAAGAACAAAGAGGTGCTAATGGATTTAATATTGAGATTAAGGAGAGATTAAGATGCCAAATTTTGATTCTCATATAAGGGTTGGAATGTTTTTTTACCCAATTGTTTTGGGTGTTTATCTTTTTATTTTACATCTTTTAAATATGGGATATCCAGACGAGAAAGTTATAGCTTTTGGTTTTTTTCTTTTTGTTTTGTCATCTGATATGCCAGATATTGATCACAACCATTCTTTTTTACATAAATTTATAAGGTTACTTGTTATATCCTTTGTTATTTATTTCGAGTTTACAAAAAAAATTATTATATCTTTTTTTGATTTAAATGTTGGATTGTATTTGAGATTTTTGATAGCGTTTTTGACGGGATTATTTTTTGGGATTTTGTTTGAGATTATTATTCCTAAACATAGAGGGCCATTGCATACTTTTTGGGCTGCATTAATTTATGGTGGAATAATGTTTTCAGGTGCGTATTATTTGGGATTTAAGACTGAAAATTCAGCTTTTCTTGGTATAATATCTACGATAGGATATCTTGTTCATATAATAATGGATATTTCTTTTGTTGAAAAAAATGGAAAATTAATTAAAAGGTGATAGTATGTTTGTTATTGGAATTGGTGGTGGCACAGGTTCTGGAAAAACTACGGTTGCGCAAAAGATCCATGAAATAATAGGCAAAGAAAATAGCGTAATTTTGCCTATGGACAATTATTATAAAGATATGAGTCATATATCACTTGAGGAAAGAAAAAAGTATAACTATGACCATCCTAATATGATAGAGTCATCTTTGTTGGTAATGCATTTAAATAAGTTGTTATCTTCAAAGAGTATAAAGTTACCGGAATATGATTTTAAGATTTATTCTAGGACAGGAAAGTTTACTATTTTAGAACCGAAACCTGTTATTATAGTAGAAGGAATTTTTGCACTTTATTATGAGGATTTGAGAAAGGTTTACGATTTATCAATTTTTGTCGATGCTGAAAGTGATGTAAGGTTTATAAGGAGACTTGAAAGGGATATTAAAGAGAGAGGGCGGACTCTTGAAAGCGTTGTAGAGCAGTATTTGAATATGGTGAAACCTATGCATGATGCGTATGTAGAGCCTTCAAAAAAATATGCTGATTTGATTATACCCAAAGGTGGTTTTAATGAAAAAGCAATAGATGTTGTTGTGGAATTTATTTTTAAAAAGATGACTAATTTATGAAAAGAGGTGTCTTTATGTACCATAAAGTTTCAAGAGATCCAATTCATGCAGAAATTTTTATGTATCCTTTGGAAATCTTGGCATCTGATACTAAGGCAATGCAAAGATTAAGATATTTGTCACAATTAGTGGGTTCAGAATATGTATATCCTTGTGCAACTCATACTAGATTTGCACATTCGTTAGGAGTAATGCATATATCTGGTATGTATGCAAAGCATCTTTTTGAAGATAAAGCTAAAGTAAGAATTTTAAGATTAGCTGGATTATTACATGATATAGGTCATGGGCCATTTAGTCATCAATTCGACGAAGTGGTTTACAAGAATATGGGGTTAGATGATGGCCATGATGAATATAGAAATAAAATTTTAACAGAGTATATGCCCAATGCTATGTTAAAGGTTTACGAAAGGGCTCCTGAAAAGTTACAAAAGGCAGTTTTAGAAGATGTTGAATTTGTTTTAGGGGGTATTTCAGATCTTTTAGATGATTTTAGGAAGATAATGCAAATGGTGATAGATGTTTATGATGGAGAAGAGTATGGAACAATAGAATTTGCAGTTATTCAAGGTCCCTTAGGAGCAGATAGAATGGACTTTGTCCTTAGAGATTCATACTTTGCAGGTACTAGAGGATTTGGGACTGGGTCTTTGGATAGACTTGTGAGAAATTCCATGATAATTGAAAAAGATGGAAAAAAACATTTGGCTTATAACATTAAGGTTATAGATGAGATTTATACTACGTTATTTGGCAGATTTATGATGTACAAAAATGTTTATTTCCATAAGACTTCACGTGCCGCAGATTTAATGATCCAAGAGCTTTTAGAGTTAAGTTATAAACCTTTGAAGTTAAAAGAACGTGTTGAAAATTTAGAAACTTTCATGGAATTAACCGATCAAAGAATTATAAATGAAATAGAAATTTACTTTAAGCAAATAGTTGAAGAGTACAATATTAGTTCATTTAAAGAGACAAAAGAAAAGATTTTAAATTATGAAATTGACCTACAACCTTTGGAATTGGATATTGTAATGGCATATGAGATAGTGGAGAGATTAAAAAATAGAGATTTTTGGAAGACTATATTGGAAACGCCATTTTCCGTTGAAGGTATAGATCCTTCTGTTGCAAGTCAAGGATTTGCAATGGATGTTTTGAAAAAAATTAAGCTAAGATTGAAAAAGGCTATTGAAGGTGCAGATGAAGAGGATAAAAATGGACTTGCAGAGATACTTTCAAATTTTGATAATATATTTAAAGTAGATACGCCTTATAAGCTTTCCTTAGTGCATCCGGAAGAATTTTTAAAAAGTAATATATATATTTATGATTTTTGGAAAAAACAAATTTTGTCCTTTGATGAGTATGTAAAAGAATATCCCGCGTATAGACTCATGAGCAGTAATTTAATACAAATAGTGAGGTTTTATGTTACAAAAGATATAAGGAGTTTATTGGAAAAGTATAATGTAATACCAAAAGTGGACATGCAACTTACTACGAGGTGGTAAGATGAAACTTCTTTTTGACGTAGGAAATACTCATACAACTATTGCACTTACGGATAATGGGAAGAAATTTAATATAAAGCGCATATCGACGTATTCATTGCAAACAGAAGATGAATTATACGTTTATCTTAAAATGTTATTTAGTGAAAACTATGATCAAATAATAGTTTCTTCAGTTGTTCCTAATATTAACCATATTTTTGAGTTTTTTTCTAAAAAATATATAGGTAAAGATGCTGTGTTTTTAAATGCAAAATTATACAAAAATATAAAGTGGGATGTTAGAGTTCCTTCTGATATTGGTGCAGATAGAGTGGCAAATGTGATTGCAGCTGAAAAGGATTACGGTAATAACGCAATAATAGTAGATTTTGGTACGGCGATAACTATTGATGTTTTGAAAAATGGAATATATGAAGGAGGAGTTATAATTCCTGGATTTGGGATGATGATTAATGCCTTGTTTAAAGGAACTGCAAAACTTCCAAAGGTGGAGTTAAAGCCATCAGATGTTTTTATTGGAAAAGATACAGAATCTAATATAAGAATAGGTGTGATTAACACAGTGCTTGAAGGGATAATAAAAGTTGTTGAGAAAATAAAAAGTGAAACAGAAATTACCTCTGTTATATTCACAGGAGGACAATCAAAGATAATAATGGATTATAAAAAAGATGTTATTTACGATTTAGAATTAGGTCTTAGGGGGATTTATTACTTTTATGAAAGCGCTATTAGTTAATCCTTGGATTGAAGATTTTGCAGCATATGATTTTTGGCTTAAACCGTTAGGCCTGTTATATGTGGCATCTTATTTAGATAAATTAGGGTTTGAAATCTATCTTGTTGATTTAATGAATAGACATGATATTGATTTAAAAAGATTCGTAAATGTTCCTAGGGATAAGTTTTATGGCACAGGAAAATTTCCATTTGTTGAAGTAAAAAAACCAGATGTGTTAAAATTTATTCCGAGAAAATACAAAAGATACGGAGCACCCAAAGAGTTTTTTTATTACAAATTAAAAGATATAGGAAAAGTTGATATAATTTTTGTTACTTCTACGTTGACTTATTGGTATCCAGGTTATTGGGATACTATTTCTTTTTTAAAGAGTTATTATGGAAATAACGTACCTATTGTATTTGGTGGCTTTTATGTTAGAAATATACCGTCTCATGCGAGAAAGACTGGAGTACATATCTTTCCGAGTAATGATTTAAATAGATTGCCAAAGTTTTTAGAACAAGTAACAGGAAAAGAAATTAAATCTAAAAATATAGATTGGTTTATGCTTCCCCCCATGTATGAGCTTTACAATAATTTGGGATATTTAGTTTTTTTAACTACTTTAGGATGTCCTTATAAGTGTTCGTATTGTATTGCTCATAGGATATGGGATGGAATAAAATTTAAACCTCCGGAAGTTGTGGTTTTTGAAATTGAAAAATACGTTGAAACATTTAACGTAAAAGATATAGTATTTTTTGATGATGCAATTTTGGTAAATTCCAAAAAGCATTTTAAAGTAATTTTAAAGAAGTTGCTGGAAAAAGGGTATTCAAAGTATAGGTTTCACCTTCCAAATGGAATACATGCTAGACTGATAGACGAAGAAATAGCGGAATTGATGAAGGAATTAAATTTTAAAACTATAAAACTTGGGTATGAAACTTCTGGAGAACTCCAGTTAAAAACGGGAGGTAAGGTTGTAGATAAAGATTTGGTAAGAGCTGCGCGTATTTTTAGAAAAAAAGGTTTTACCGAAAGAGAAGTTTCAGCGTATATTATGGTAAATATCCCTGGGCAAAGTGTTGAAGATGTGAAAAATGCTATTAATTTTTGTAAAACTGAAGGTATAGGATTTTCTATTAATGAATTTACTCCAATAATAGGTACAGATGATTGGATAAATTTGGTAAATAAAGGAAAATTAACTGGATTAGAGGATCCTTTGTTGCTCAATAATACCGTTTTACCTTTTTGGTGGAAATTTGGAATGAGTGAAAATGTGGTACAATATTTAAAGATGTATGCAAGAAAGGTAAAAGAAGGTGAAAATTACGATTAATCTGATACAATATTTAGTAACTGGATTTTTTGCTGTAATTTTAGTTATTTTTCCGCGTGAGGTTATAAAAGCTTATTTGATAGTTTTATCAGGGGATAATACGCCCAAGAAATTGAAGAGAACATCATTAAATCCATTTGTTCATCTGGATCCCATTGGGACGGTTGCATTTATTTTGTTTGATTTTGGTTGGGCAAGACCTGTTCCAGTTTTTCCACTGAAAAATAAAAATGTTAGAAAAATCCTGATTTTTTCATCGATGATTGGTCCAATTTTGGGAGGGTTTTTTTTTATTCTATACGGTTTGTTGGCAAAAAGTTTTTTTGAATATAAAATAATATATGAAGTTTTTTATAAGGCGTGCAAATGGAGTCTTACATATGCAATATTTTCACTCTTACCAGTTCCACCACTTGATGGTTCAAGGCTTCTTGGTGCCTTTTTGCCAGATGATTATTGGGATTGGTATATAAAATATGAAATATATGGTATACTATTTTTGTTAGGAATTTTACTGCTTTGGATATTACCGCTTATAATGGAACCTTTTGTTATATTGATAAATAATCTGACAGATTTTATAATACTAGGAAAAGGGGGATAACATGGAGGAAAAAATAAGAGAACTTGAACAACTTTTTGATGATTTGATTAATAAATACGAAGAACTTAAGAAAGAAAACAAAGAACTTTGGAAGGAGTTAAATGCTGCTATTGAAAGGGCTAATCAGCTTGAGCAAGAAAACAATGCATTAAAAGAGCAAATTTATGGAACATTTGAAAAATTATTGGGAAAAATAAAAAATGTTGTGGAGACATCAGCGGAGATAAATGGTGAAGAAAACGCTTGAGTTTAATGATAAAAAATTTATTGTTGAATCTGATGTTGAAGAAGAGATATTAAATTATATCGAACAAAGATTAGTTAAATTAAACAAAAAGTATGATAATCTTTCATCGTTAGATGAAAGATTTCTTGCGATGTTGTGTGATGTGATTGAAAATGAATTTAAATGTTTGGATGAAATTTCAAAATTAAGTGAAAAGCTAAAAAATATGGAGGAACCTAACGTTGAAAATAGGTCTATTTGATTCAGGGATTGGGGGAATTTCTGTTTTAAAAAAGCTTGCATATGTAAATGGAGCACATTATATTTATATTGCGGATACCGAAAGGGCTCCATATGGATTAAGGACTCCAGAAGTCCTTGAGTCTTTTGTTTGGGAATTTGTAGAGTTTTTTCATAAGAAGAGAGTTAATGAGATTTTTGCAGCCTGTAATACTACAGATTCAATTATATTGGGAAGAAATTTGGATTTAGGGATAAAATATAATAGTGTAATTAAAGCCGGTATAAATGCGATAAAAGCCGATAGGATTGGAGTTATAGGCACAAATGTTACTATAAAAAATGGTAGTTATAAACGTTATTTGGAAATGATGGGTAAAGAGGTTTATCAAAAATCTACACAATTATTTGTTTCTATAGTTGAAGAAGGGGTTTTTTACGGCAGAATGGTTGAAGCTATTGCAAATTATTATTTGCTTTCTTTAAGAAAGGAGAATATTAGAGAATTGATATTGGGTTGTACACATTTTCCTTTCTTAAAGGGAATAATTTCAAGGGTTTTACCTAAGGTTAGAATAATTGACCCAGCCGAAGAGCTGTCAAAATTAGTACCAAAAGATAATTCGAAAAAACCGTTTGTTGAGTTTTATGTAACAGGAGATCCGGTAATTTTTGAAAGAAAATTAAAAAGAATAAATTTTAGAGTTCCGTATACTGTTAATAAGTTTAGAGTTAGAAAGGTGATATCCATTGAAAAATTTAGTGATTTTAACGGGATTATCGGGAGCAGGTAAATCTACAGCACTTGGATTATTAGAAGATATGGGATTTTATTGTATAGATAATTTGCCTGTAAATTTAATTGAGCAGATAATACCCATAATATCTATTAATGTAGAAAATTTGGCCTTGGTTATAGATTCAAGAAGTGGGAATCTGGAAGATATGTATTTAGTTATTGAAAATTTAAAGAAGAAGTATTTAAAGGAAATTAAAATAATATTTTTGAATGCAAAGGATAGTGTGTTAATAAATAGATTTGCACACACTCGAAGAAATCACCCTTTGCTTAAGGTTTCTAATTCGTTGGAAAAAGCAATTGAAAATGAAAGAAATTCGTTTACAAAAATTTTGGAGATATCAGATATAGTTATTGATACTTCTAATCTAAATCCACATCAATTGAGGGAAAGATTAGTAGAAATATTGACAAGTGTAGAGAAGAAATTTTTATTGCGTATTCTAAGTTTTGGATTTAAATATGGAGTACCATTAGATGTTGATTTTGTGTTTGATGTTCGTTTTTTTCCTAATCCATTTTATGTAGTGGGTTTAAGAAATAAAACTGGAAAAGACAAAGAGGTTAAAGAATTTTTATACAATACACAGGGTGTAAGTGATTTTATTGATATGTTGAAGCAAGTTATTGATTTTGCGATTTCAAGATATGAAAATGAGGGAAGAATGGAGTTAAGTGTTGGAATTGGGTGTACTGGTGGTCAACACCGCTCTGTGTTCTTTGCTGAAGAGCTTGCAAAATTTTATCTGGAAGATTGCAAAGTTTTATTGGAGCATAGGGACGTGAAGTAATGAATTTTGTAGTAGTTGGAGGCGGAACAGGAGTTTCAACTTTGTTAAGAGGTCTGAAATACTTTAAGGGTATTGATTTAAAAGCTATTATTACCGTTACAGATGAAGGAGGAAGTTCTGGAGTTTTAAGAAGAGAATACAATATTATACCTCCGGGAGATATTAGAAACAATTTAGTTGCACTTGCAAAAGATGAGGAGATACTGGGGAAGTTATTTTCGTATAGATTTTCAAATGGTTTTTTGTTGGGACATACAGTTGGGAACATAATTTTAACCGCACTTACAAAAATGTTAGGTAGTTTTACAAAAGCAGTAGAGTATATTTCAGAGGTATTAGCTATAAATGGTAAGGTAATTCCAGTATCTGAAGATTTAGTAAGACTTGTTGCATTTTACGAAGATGGAACTGTTGCTCATGGTGAAAGTGAAATAATGAAAGTTG
Organism: Thermosipho sp. 1070; assembly: GCF_001682135.1. NCBI lineage: Bacteria > Thermotogati > Thermotogota > Thermotogae > Thermotogales > Fervidobacteriaceae > Thermosipho > Thermosipho sp. 1070. The sequence goes on from NZ_CP007121.1 coordinate 1,485,234, forward strand.
TAAAAAAGAAAATTATTAAAATATCTTTAGATAAAGAAATTTATATTAACAAAGAAGCAGATTGTGCAATTAAAAATGCCGATGTTATTATACTTGGCCCCGGGAGCATTTATACAAGTATTATACCTAATTTACTAGTAAATGGATTTTACGAGAGTTTAAACAAATCAAAGGCAAAAGTTGTATATGTTTCCAATTTAATGACTCAACCATCAGAGTCATATAATTTTACTCTTAGTGACCATGTGACAACAATTGAAAGATATTTAAAAAGAAAAGTTGATTATATTATTGTATCTTATTCTAATATTTGTGAAAGTGTTTTGAGACGGTATTTAGAAAATGGTTCAGTTCCAGTTGAAGGAGATATGAATGATGAAAGAATTATAATAGATGATTTAATTGAAATGAAAGATAATGATGGGAGAATAAGACATAATTCTTTGAGACTTGCGAGTTTAATTATTGATTTGATCAGGTGATAAAATGCTTTATACTTTTTCAGAAGATGTTAAGGGGGAGCTTTGTCATTTAAAAATAAATAGCGCGGAAGAAGCAAGGTCAGAACTTTCAGGATTCTTAAAATCAAAAGGAGTTCTTATTAAAACACACGTAGATTTGTTTGTGAAATTAGAGGTTGGCTTTATCCCTGCTGCACGTAGAATAATGAATTTGATGAATCAAGTAGAAGTTGATAAAAAAAAGTTAACTTTGATAAAAAATAAATTGAAGAAAAAGAGAGTACAAATTTTTATACCTTTTTCTATAATGGAAAAGCTTGAGATAGATGTTCTGGAAATACCAAGTTATATTTTTGAAGATTTGAGTTATTTTTCTGCATTTTTAAGAGGACTTTTTATTGCAAGTGGTTCGGTTACTGATCCTGTGAAAAGTTATCATTTTGAAATAATTTCGCACAATGAAAGTTTATTAAATATTATAAAAAATTTTCTTGTAAAAAATTTGGGTGTTGAAGGAAAGATTTCAAAGTTTAATAATAATTTTAGGTATTATGTGAAAAAATCACGCGAAATTGTTGAATTGCTTAATTTTTTAGGAGCACAAAGAAATGCAGATAAGATGGAAAAGATAGTTAATTCAAGGGAAATAAAAAGTGATTTTAATCGTTCTTTGAATTTTTTAAGTGCGAATGCAAAAAGGGTAGGAGAGAGTAATGCAAAACAAATAAAAATCATAAGAAATTTAATTGAAAAGTATGGGTATGAAGTTTTATCAGAAGAATTAAAAAAATTAGCAATCTTGCGACTGGAAAATGAAGATTTAAGCTTATCGGATTTGGGAAAACTTTTTGAACCACCGTTGAGTAAAAGCATGGTTTACAATAGAGTAAGAAAGATTTTTAAAATTTATGAGAATTTGGAAGGTAAAAAAGTGGAGTGATATTTATGAAATGTCCATATTGTGGATATGAAGATACGAAAGTATTGGATTCTCGTGTGGATTCATCTGGTTTAACGGTAAGAAGAAGGAGAGAATGTATAAAGTGCAAGGGAAGGTTTACAACGTATGAAAGGTATGAAGTTGGTCCTGTATTTGTCGTTAAAAGAGATGGAAAGAGGGAAAAGTTTGATAGGAATAAGATTTTGAATGGGATAATGAAAGCATGTGAAAAGACAAATGTTACGTTAGATGAAATGGAAAAATTAGTGGATGATGTGGTAAACGAAATACAAAAATCTGGAAATTTGGAGGTATCAACATTAAAAATAGGAAGATTGGTCATGGAAAAGCTGAAAAAATTAAATGGGGTAGCTTATGTAAGATTTGCATCGGTTTATAAAGATTTTAGAGAAGTTGAACAATTTTTAGAAGTTGTGGAAGAATTGAAAAAAGAAAAATAGTATTGGAGGTGTATTAATGAAAAAAGAGGTTATTTATTTAACCAAAGAAGGATACGAAAAATTAAAAGCCGAGCTCGATCAATTAAAGCAAAAGCTTATGTTTGAAATTGCTGAAAGGATTAAAGAGGCAAGAGAGTTGGGTGATTTGTCTGAGAATTCTGAATATCAAGAGGCGAAAAACGAACAAGGTAGAATTGCCGCAAGAATTAACGAACTTGAAAATATGCTTTCAAAGGCAGAAGTTATTGAAGGGTTAGATACTAACGTAATCAACATTGGAAATTGGGTTATTATTAAAAATATTGAAACTGGTGAAGAAAAGACTATACAAATTGTAACTCCACATGAAGCAGATGTTTTCAGCAATAAGATAAGTATTGAATCTCCTGTGGGAAGAATTCTGGTTGGAAAAAAGGTAGGCGAAATAGTTAAAATTAAATCACCAAAAGGTGTTTTTAAATATCAGATTTTGGGAATAAAAGTTTAGGAGGGATTGAAGTTGTTAAAGGAATTTAGAGAACAAAGAATAAAAGAAATAAATCAATTAAGAACTGAAGGGGTCAATCCATATCCAAATAAGTTTGACAAAACACATACTAGTGAAATGATAAAAAGAGAATTTGGAGATTTAAAACCAGGAGAGGTAGAAGAAAATGCATTTGTATCTACTGCTGGAAGGATAATGTCTTTAAGAAAACATGGAAAAAGTGCGTTTTTCCATATTAAAGATTTTTATGGAAGAATACAAGCATATATTAGAAAAGACATTGTTGGAGACAAATTATATAACTTCTTTACAGAGTATATTTCAATTGGTGATATTGTAGGTGTTAAAGGAAGTGTGTTTAAAAGTAAAACAGGTGAAATTACAATTCTTGTAAAGGAAATAGAGCTTTTGAATAAACCTTTAAGGCCTATGCCTGAAAAGTGGCATGGTATTAAGGATAAAGAGTTATTGTATAGACAAAGATATGTTGATATGATTGCAAATGATGAAACGTTGAATAGATTTAGGATTAGGTTTGAAGTAATAAAATTAATTAGAGAATTTTTGAATTCAAAAGGATTTATTGAAGTTGAAACACCAATTTTGGAATATGTGACTGGTGGTGCATCAGCAAGACCTTTTGTGACACATTTGAATGTTTTTGATATTGATATGTATATGAGAATTGCAACGGAATTGTATTTAAAAAGATTTATTGTAGGTGGATTTGAAAGGATATATGAAATTGGTAAAAATTTTCGTAATGAAGGGTTATCGTATAAACATCATCCTGAGTTTACTTCAATTGAAGTTTATCAGGCTTATGCTGATTATGAAGATATGATGAATCTTACAGAGGAATTATTTGTTTTTATAGTTGAAAGGATATTTGGAACCACAAAGATAAGATATCAAGATATTGAGCTTGATTTTTCCAGACCTTGGAGAAGGGTGAAGATGAGAGATTTTATTAGAGAACATTTAAACGTAGATATATTAGAAGATTCTACAGATAAAATGATTGAAGTTTTAAAAGCACGTGAAGTAGAAGTGGAAATAAAAGACAGGGGACATATAATAGAGAAACTTTGGGATCTTGTCGAAGATAAAGTTGTTCAACCTACATTTTTATTGGAACATCCAGTTGAAATTTCACCACTTGCAAAAAAGCATAGAGAAGATCCACGTGTTACAGAAAGGTTTGAGTTAATAATCTTTGGAAGGGAAATGGCAAATGCATTTAGTGAGTTGAACGATCCAGTTGATCAATATGAAAGATTTTTAAAGCAAGTTGAGTTAAGAGAAGCAGGAGACGAAGAAGCTCAAATGATGGATAAAGATTTTGTAAGGGCACTTGAGTATGGAATGCCACCTACTGGTGGATTGGGAATAGGAATAGACAGACTTGTAATGTTGTTGACTAATTCACCTACAATTAGAGATGTTATAGCTTTCCCACTTGTTAGACCAAAATCTTTTGAAGAAGAAGAGCTAGATATAGAAGGGGGTTCGCAAGAATGAGAAAATGGTTTGAAAAGGCACACGGTGTAATTATTTGGACTATTGCTATTGCTTTTGTGGCTGGTATAGTAATTTGGTCTTTAACCTCTTATTTTTCTGCAAGGAAAAGTAAAATTGAGTATTCTTTGAGTGATTCAGTAGCATTTTTAACAAAAGATGGAACAGCTTTAAATTCGGATTATTGGATTTTTCCATGGGATTTAGAAAAGTCATATAGTCAAGCATTATCTTATTACAAATTGACTGATGTTGATCCGGTTTTTGAAGAACCAATGTTAAAAACATCACTTTTGAATGACTTAATAGATACAAAAGTGGTGCTTTATTATGCGGAAGTTAGCAATATTAGACCAAGTAAAAGCGAAATTAAAGATGAACTTGAAAAACAAGTAAGTAAGATAAAGGAAAATGAAAACCTTTTGAAATATGTTGAACAAAATTTTGGTGGTTTGGAAAATTACAAAAAATCTATAGAACCTGATATTATTAAGTATTTAACTATTTCAAAAGTTAAAAATAAAATTGCCAAAATTGATGAGAAACAAATGGAAGAATACTATGAAAGTCACAAAGAGGAATTAATGAATAAGTATGATTCTGCAAATGTTGATTTTGTAAGCTTTTCAACCCAAGCTAGTGCAAATAATTTTATTACAAAAGCACTTATAGATGGTTTTGAAAAAGCTGCAACAGATCTGAATGTTTCTATTCAAAAGTATCCAAACCTTAAGAGGGGAATTTTGGACAAAAAATTTGAAGAAACGATTTTTTCTACACCAAATACTGTAGTAGGTCCAGTTCCTTTGGGGAGTAATTTTTTTGTATTTTATGTAAATGATTTAACTAATGTAGATACATTTGAAAAATTTTCGCTTTCGCAAGGTTATCAAGATGTTTTAAATCAGCTTCAGGGTGAAAAGTTTAGAAATGAGATTGAAAAGTTCAAAAAGGATAATAACGTTGGGTTTGTTATAAATAACGAAGTTTATAGGGTATGGAACGAAGTTTTAACAAAATCAGGAACTGATTTATTGAATGTGTATAAGAATTTAAATGGTATGGTATTTGATTTTAATTCAAACATAGTAAAAGAAGATGTTCCTGTTGAGATAAAAGCTGCATTTGTGACTTTGGTTGATAAGATGATAAAAGATGCGTCATTTACTAATAGTGAAATTATTGATGATGCTAAAAAAGAGTCAGATATTGTTTTGAAGAGTGTTTATAAAGATTATCCTGAATCATTTATTGCAACAAAAAAGATGAAAGAACAATATCCAGATAGAAAAGATGTATTGTTTAATTATTATACAAAGTTGTATTCTAAGATTAAACCGTATATAGAATATGGAATGCTTCAAAATGTTATGAATGATTTTATTGATTTATACGGTGGTTTGACAACTTTATCTGAAGCGACGGATATTTCATTAAATCAGAAAGCAGAAGTTCTTTATAATTTGTATGAAATAAATAAGATGCTTAAGGATGCGACAACTGCTAAGCAGTATCTTGAAAAATTAAAAGAAGCAACACCTACATATATGGATTTTGATGCGGCATTTAACGAACTTAATTTTATGAAAAACGCAACAAGCACTAATTAAGTAAAAAGAAATAAAAATCAAGTTCAAGCCCATTAATGGGCTTGAATTTTTTAGCACAACGAACTATTTATGGTATAATTTTTCAAGGGGTGATATTTTGCGGTTAGATAAATTTTTAAAGGAAACACGTATAATTAAAAGACGAACAATAGCACAGCAGCTTGCAAAAAATGGAAAGATTATTAGAAATAATATAGCATTAAAACCGGCCTCTGAGATAAGAAGTGGTGATGAACTTGAACTTTTTTTAAGGAGTAGGTTTTTAAAAATTAGAGTCTTAAGTGAGAAAGAATATGAAGTAATTGAAGAAAAAAAGATTTGGGGGGGATGAAATATGAGAAATATTGTAGAAAATCACGTGGAAGAAATGCTTGAGTTTTTAAGGTATGATAAGTCTCAATGGGGAAATATATGGGAAAAATTAAAATCCAAATTTTCAATTCTAGGAGAAATTGAAAAGAGTTTAGGTACTCCAAATTTTGATAAATTAGAAAGGAGAAATTTTGATAAATTTTTGTATGATTATAGAGAACTGGTGGGGAAGGATTCAATTGCAAAAAGAATCAGGCAACGCTCAGAAGAATTAGATTTAAAAAGAGAAGATTTTATAACATTTTTGGGAGTTTTTCCAAAAAGTGTGGATTGGATTGTTGTAGAAGAAAATGAAAAAAAAGTTATATTTGAAAATTTGTATTCATTATGGGAAAAAGGAGAACTTAATAAAGTTTCCGAAGCTGTGTTTCAATCTATTGTACATTTTAGAAAAGGAGAGTTAATGGGAAATTTTTACAATAAAGAGAAAATTTTTGAAGAAATAAATGAATTTTTGGCAAAAAAAGAAAAAGATAAGAGTTTTATGAAGTGCATTTGCGAAATTTTATATGAAAAAGTTCCATATTATGATTGGGTGGGATTTTATATGATAAATGATGAGGGGGTTTTAGAGTTAGGCGATTTTGTAGGTGAACCTACAGAACATGTAAAAATAAAAATTGGAGAGGGAATATGTGGTCAGGCAGCCGATTTGAAAAAAACATTTATAGTTCAGAATGTTTTAAAAGAGACAAATTATTTGTCATGTAGTCCAAAGGTGAAAAGCGAAATTGTAGTTCCTATATTCAAAAATAAAGAGGTTATTGGTGAGATAGATATAGATAGTCATTATGTTTCACCGTTTGATGAAATGGATAAAAAATTTTTAGAGGGAATATGTAGTATGGTTTCAGATTATCTTGATAAATAATGGAGGAGAAAATATATGAAGCAGCTTTTAAGGCTCCTAAAATATGCAAAGCCATACATGGCTTTATTTATAATAGCTATTTTGGTTGTTATTTCTCTCACCTTTGTTACTTTGTTACCTCCACAAATTGTAAGAAGTGCTGTAAACAACTACATTACAAATGATGGCTTACCTACATCAGAAAGGTTTTCTGGTATTTTTAAAATGGCAGTGTATTTTATTATTTCTACATCTTTAATATTTGTTTTTGAATATATTTCAATTTTGATTACCACTTACCTTGGCGGAAAAATAGTTTATGACATAAGACGAGATTTGTTTCGTCATGTTTTAAAACTTCCTATGTCTTTTTTTGACAAACATCCAAGTGGTCAGATTACGACACGAATAGCAAATGATACTCAAAATGTTATGGAATTTTTTACATCTGTGGTTACAAGTGTATTTAATGATTTATTTTTGCTAACAGGAGTAATTATAATGATGTTAAGTGTAAGTAAGAATTTATTTTTAAATATTTCTTTCGTTTTTCCTGTATTGATAGTTGCAATGCTTTTATTTAGATATTTTGATTTAAAGGCGTATAGAACTGTTAGAACGAGTATATCCAAAGTTAATGCTTATTTGGCAGAACATATTGCTGGAATGCCAGTTGTCAAATTATTTAATGCTGAAGATTTTGAAAGAAAAGAATTTGATAAGGTTAATAAGGATTTGTACAATGCTAGGATAAAACAGATGTATGTTTTTGCTATTTTTAGACCTACCGTTAGTACTTTATATAGGTTGGCAATTGCTGCGATAATTTGGATGGGAGCAAAGTATATTATTTTAAGAACTTTAAATTTTGGCGATTTATACGCGTTTATTGCTTATTTAGAATTGTTTATGAAACCACTTGAAGATTTATCCGAAAAGTATGATATTATTCAAAATACGGTAGCAAGTGCTGAAAAGATATTTACGTTGATGGATGAAGAGGAAGAACATTTTGGCGCTGAGAATGGTAAAAGGGAAATTGAAAAAGGTGTAGTTGAATTTAAAAATGTTTGGTTTAGATACAATGAAGAAAGGTGGATACTAAAAGATATAAATTTAAAATTTGAACCTGGAAAATTAATAGCTGTAGTTGGAGAAACTGGTGCGGGAAAAACTTCAATAATGAACTTAGTTAATGGGATGTATAGACTGCAAAAAGGGAAAATATTAATTGATAATTTAGAACTTGAAAAGTATAATATTCATTATTTACGTAAGAATATTTCTGCGGTTCCACAGGATGTAGTATTGTTTTCGGGGAGTTTACTTGATAATGTGAGACTTTTTCATAAAGAAATATCTGAGGAAGAAGTTATTGAAGCTTTAAAAAAGGTGTATGTCTGGGATTTAATAGAAAGATTACCCAAGGGATTAAAAACAGAAATAATTGAAAGAGGAAAAGGAATTTCTGCGGGTGAAAGACAACTAATTGCACTAGCACGTTCTGTATTGTTTGATGCTAAAATATTTATACTCGATGAAGCAACAAGCAATATTGATGTGCAAACTGAAGAAAGGATACAAAAAGCTGTTAGAAAATTATCGAAAGAAAAAACAGTCGTTATGATCGCGCATAGACTTGCGACAGTTGTAAGTGCAGATGTTATATTCGTAATACATGATGGTAAAGTAGTGGAAAAAGGAACTCATAAAGAATTGATGAAAAAGAAGGGAATGTATTATAAACTTTATGAAGTGCAATTCAAAAAATAAAAGGTGCCGTGCACCCCTGCTTCGATTCTCTGAGACCTGAGCGTATCTCCACATCAGACTCAGGTCGAGTACCCCCACGGCACACACTTGCCTACTTAGGGCTGCTTCCTTCCGGACCTGACCCGGTTCACAGGTAGTTGTTGCGTGGGACTCGGCCTTCAACGTCTTAGTGAAAACCGTTTTCAGACCTCAGATACCTCAGTAGGGGAATTAAGCCCCGCTAGGTGGATTTCGGGTTCAGGGGACCACCAACCCCCCGCTTAGCACGGCACCACATGATATTTTAACACTATTATTTATAATTGTCAAAGATTCATCTTTAAGAATATTGATGAAAGTTGAAAAAAAATAATAATGTGGTATTCTAAATATTTGTAAAAAAAGTGATAAATGGAGGGGAAAATATTAGGAGAAATTGGAATGTAATCTTTATAGTGCTTTTGATAGCTGTTTTTGCATTCTTTTTTAATTTTAATTCAGCAAAAAAGATATATATAAAAGGTGATAAATATTATGTGTCAAAATTTCTAGATTTTTTAAATAAAAATGGTTTAAAATATACTTTGGTAGACGAGGAAAATGCAGGCTTTATTATTGATTTAGATAACCTGGAAGTGGTTAATAACGATGGATTGGAATTTAACATAAGGTATAGTGATGAATTAATCAATAAAGTTTTGAAAAAGCTGTTTGAAGATGATTGTAAATATTTAATTTTGAATAACAACTTTTACCATGAAAATGCGTATTTTTACAAACACTTTACATTTGAAACAACTTGTGGTATAACTGTAATGGTGTTACCAGTGGAGTATGGGAGTTTGGAAATGTTTGTATTCCGAACTATTTTGAACATTATAAACAGAAATTATGTTTCATTTGAAAATGGATATCTTGTTACAAGTATGAATTTATATAAAGTCAGTAGAGAAAGGAAGCTAATTGGTATATATGATCCGATTTTGGATACTATGGAAATAATAGCCGATGAAAAAAACTAGTTAAGAGAGGTGAAAACTTTTGGAACCTATATTATCCGTTAAAAACCTAAGTACATGGTTTTATATGGAAGAGGGTGTTGTTAAAGCTGTTAACGATGTTTCGTTTGATTTACATGAGGATGAGGTTGTTGGAATTGTTGGAGAAACAGGTTCGGGAAAGAGTGTTACAGTGAAATCTATTATGAGGCTTATCCATAAGCCAGGGAAAATTGTTGGTGGTGAAATTATTTATAGAGGTAGGGGGAAAGAAGAAGATATTTTAAAGTTGTCTGCAGAAGAGATGTCCAAAATTAGAGGAAAAGAGATTAGTATGGTTTTCCAAGATCCACTTACCTCGTTAAATCCTCTTTATACAATAGGTGATCAATTAACAGAAACGATAATTAGGCACCAAAATGTTGACAGAAGGACTGCATGGGAAATCGGAATTGAAATGCTTAAAAAAGTTCAAATTCCCGAAGCAGAGAAGAGAATGGTTGCATATCCATTTGAATTTAGTGGTGGTATGAGGCAACGTGCAATTATTGCTATTGCACTTTCGTGTAATCCAAAAGTTTTAATTGCAGATGAGCCAACAACTGCTTTAGATGTTACAATTCAAGCACAGATTCTTGATTTGATGAAAGATTTGCAAAAGGAATTTAAAACAGGACTGCTGTTTATAACGCATGATTTGGGAGTTATTGCTTCTATGGCTGATAGAATAATTGTTATGTATGGAAGTAGGCAAATGGAAATAGCTTCTGCAGAAGATATATTCTACAAGCCAACACATCCATATACGCATATGTTGTTGCGTGCTATTCCAAGGCTTGATATGAAACAGGATAGATTAGAAGCAATTCCGGGGCAACCTCCGAGAATGATAGATGTACCTAATGTTTGTCCATTTGCACCAAGGTGTCCAAGGCGTTTGGATAAATGTTCTAAAGAACTTCCAGAGCTTACAGAAATTGAACCAGGACACTTTGTAAGATGTTTCAATCCCGTTCTAGATAGGAAAGAATCGGAGGCGATGAGGAATGAATGAAGTAATAAAAAATGACCCCATAATAAAAGTGGAGAATTTGAAAAAATATTTCCCCATTTCAAAAGGTTTCTTGGTAAAGAAACACGTGGGAGATGTGAAAGCGGTTGATGATGTTTCGTTTGAAGTGAGAAAGAAGGAAACATTTGCGTTAGTGGGAGAATCAGGTTGTGGTAAGACAACTACCGCAAGGACAATGCTTAGATTGATTAATCCAACGGGTGGAAAAATAAAGGTGTTTGGAAAAGATATTTCAAATCTTAGCAGAAAAGAGTTGCTTCCATTTAGAAGAAAAATGCAAATAGTTTTTCAAAACCCAATAGGTTCACTAAATCCAAGAATGACAATAGGACAAATTTTGACAGAACCTTTATTATTTCACAAGATAGTATCTGATAAAAAAGAAGCCTATGATAGAGCTGTGGAAATCTTAAGAATGGTGGGATTAAAGCCATATCATATGGATAGATATCCTCACCAGTTTAGTGGAGGACAAAAACAAAGAATAGCTATTGCAAGGGCTTTATCAGTTGACCCGGAAATTATATTTTTAGATGAGCCAACTTCTGCATTAGATGTTTCAGTTCAAGCACAGATAATTAATTTGTTTTTGAAATTCCAGGAAGAGCTTAATCTTACTTATGTTTTTATTTCTCATGATTTATCACTTGTAAGATTTATAAGCGATAAGGTTGCCGTTATGTATTTGGGGAAAATTGTTGAAATGGGTGATGTTGATGAAGTATTCGAAAATCCAATTCACCCATATACAAAGGCTTTATTATCTGCATCTCCGATACCTGATCCAAAGGTTGAGAAAAATAGAAAAAGGATAATTTTAAGTGGAAATGTCCCAAGTCCGATTGCAAGACCGAGTGGATGTTTCTTCCATCCGAGATGTCCATATAAAACGGAAAAATGTGAAAAAGAATATCCAAATATGTATAAAATTTCTGAAAATCACCAGGTATCATGTTACCTGGTAGAAAACGAGGGGGTGTGAGTTTATGAAGAAGCTCGCAGTATTTTTGGTGGTATTGGCAGTGGTGTTTTCATTTGCTGCTCAACTTCCTTATATAGGTGCTGATGCAAACGGTAAGCCAGGCGGACAGTTTGTCTTGGGAACACTGAGTGGGCCAAAGACCGTTAATGATGTTACCGCAAAAGAAACAAGTTCTACAGATGTTATTGAGATGTTTATGAGTTATGGTGGAACACTTATTGAAAGACATGGTGTAGATATGAAATTTTATCCTGCAATTGCCGAAAGTTGGGAAGGACCCAGGTTGACAGCAGATGGTGGTATGGAAGTTATTTGGCACATTAGAAAAGGGGTAAAATTTAGCGATGGTCAACCACTTACAGCTGATGATATTGTCTTTACATTAAACGAAATTTATACAAATCCTGATATTCCAAGCTCAATGCAAGATATTTTGAAAAGTACAAATGGTTATTTGCCAAAAGCAGAAAAAATTGATGATTATACTGTAAGAATGTACTACCCTGAACCATTTAGACTTGCATTTAGATACTTAGGTGGGATGTATATTTTCCCAAAACACATTGCAGAAGAATATGTAAAAAATGGAAACTTCCAAGAATTTTGGACAGTTGATTCAATTAACAAAGGGGAAGTTGTAGGGCTTGGTCCATATATTCCCGTGGAATATGTTCCCGATCAATACATAAAGTTTGTAAAAAATCCATATTACTGGAAAAAGGATGCTAATGGAAATCCTCTTCCGTACTTTGATGAGGTAATTTATAAGATAATTTCCAACCAAGATGCAATGAGACTTGCGTTTGAAAATGGTGAAATAGATGTTTATGGACCCAGAGGAACAGAATTTGCAGAATTAAAGGAAAAAGAAAAAGAGCTTAACATAGTAGTGACAACAGCAGGACCAGCATTTGGAACATTGTTTATTACATTTAATTGGAATACACCAGATCCAATCAAGAGAAAATGGTTTAGAAACGAGTACTTCAGAAAAGCAGTAGCATATGCAATAGATAAGGAATCTATAATTGATACTCTTTACAACGGACTTGCTATTCCACAATGGTCACCTGTATCCATGAGTTCTCCATATTACAACGAAGATGTTGTAACAAAATACGAATTTGATCTTGATCTTGCAAGGGCTATGCTTGAAATGGGTGGATTTACATGGGATGAGAATGGTCAACTTATCGACGAAAACGGAAATCCTGTGAAGTTTTTACTTACAACTAATGCAGGAAATAGAGTTAGAGAAGGTGCGGCAAATATAATTCAAGATGCATTGAAAAAATTAGGTATGGATGTTACATTTACACCAATTGATTTCAATACATTAGTACAAAAATTATTAAATACAGGTGATTGGGAGTCAATAATTATAGGATTAACGGGTGGAGACGAACCACAAAGTGGTGCAAATGTATGGAAAGTAGATGCAGGATTGCATTTCTGGAATTACTCACCAGATACTGCAGAATATGTAGATAAAAATGATTATTATTTACCAGATTGGGAACTTGAAATTGATAAGATTTTCAAAGAAAATGTGGCAATTTTGGATGAAAATATTGTAAAGGATTACTTTGCAAGATTCCAACAATTGGTATCCGAGCATTTACCATTGATTTATACTGTAAACCAATTAAGGATGTACGCATATAGAGCAAACTTGAGAAATGTTAAGATAGGACCACTTGGTGGAACAACCTGGAATATTTATGAAGAATGGAGAGAACAATAATATTTTATAGCAGCAGGCGCGTCCTGCGCCTGCTTTCTTATTAAAATTCAAAGAGAGGTGACTGAGATTGCTAAGGTATATAGCACGTAGATTAATTATATTGATTCCAGAACTTTTTATAATTTCTTTGTTGGTTTTTTTGATAATGCAAGCAGCACCTGGGGATTTTTTAGATCAATACAGGCTTGATCCATCTGTGTCTAAAGAATTTATTAAATCTCTCGAGGAACAGTATGGTCTTAATAAGCCTATTTTGACTCAATATTTTTTGTGGTTGAAAGGATTATTTAAAGGAGATTTTGGATATTCATTTTATTATAGAAGACCTGTTATGGATTTGATTGGAGAAAGGGTTTTAGCCACGTTGATATTGTCGTTATATTCTTTTGTTATTTCGTGGATTGTGGGTATTATATTGGGAATTGTTTCAGCTTTAAAGAAATACTCTTTTTGGGATAAGTTTTTGACAATAATAGCATTTACTGGAATTGCGATACCTGGTTTCTTTTTAGCGCTTTTGTTGCTTTATATGGCAGCAAAGACTGGGTGGTTCCCAGTAGCAGGTATGTACGATGTTAATCATGGGAAAATGACTGTTTGGGAAGGTTTTAAAGATATTTTCTGGCATATGCAGCTTCCAGCGTTTACCTTAACATTTGGCGGTTTCGCAGGATTAATGAGGTATATGAGGGGTAGTTTACTTGATGTTTTAAACGAAGATTATGTTGAATTTGCAAGGGCGAAAGGTATGCCTGAACGCGTAGTTATCTTTAAACACGCAGTTAGGAATGCAATAAATCCTTTGATAACGATGTTTGGTTTTAGTTTATCTGGACTCCTTGGAGGAGCCGTAATTACGGAAACGATCTTTTCGTGGCCAGGACTTGGAAGATTAGTTTATCAAGCATTGCAACAACAAGATATGTACGTTGTTATGGCAAGTACGGTAATAAGTGTTATTATGTTGATCATAGGTAATTTGGTTGGTGATATTTTATTAGCAGCAGTTGATCCAAGAATTAGGTTGGAATAGGAGGTAGTAGTTAATGGCGAAAAAAGAAGAAATAAAGAAGAAAAATAATAATGAAAATATAGATTTTGAGGAAGTGTATCTTACAAGAGGTCAATTAATGTGGCGAGCTTTTAAAAAGAACAAACTTGCGATGGTAGGATTATGGACATTAATTGTTTTATATGTTATGATGTTTGCAGCTGATTTCTTGTCACCATATAATCCTTTTGAGCAAAGTCTGAAACATTCATATGCACCTCCAACAGATGTTTCTTCTGTGTATAAAGTGGGAGATTTTGAGAAAAAAGTAGGTTTATATGTTTTACCATATATAAGTTATGTTGATAAATTGGATTATACGAGAAAGACTAGAGAATTGATTTTTCCAAGTAGGATAACATTTGAGTATAAAGGCGAATTAATCACGTTGGTGTTAAATAATGCAAAATATTTGCCAAGGGATAACTTTGGAGGTAAAGTTATAAAGGTTAATGATCTAGAATTTACTTTAAAAAGAGAAGAGTATGCGTTTGTAAATGGCGAATGGAAAAAGGTTGCATCCTCAAGTGAAAAAACTGATTATTTTGTAAGAGGTATTAACGATGATGTGTTATTAAAAGGTGAAGCGTTTTTAGAGAACAATAGTTCAACAGCAAAGAGTGTTTTATTTGGAAAATATGGTTTTAAATTAGGTGTTTTAAATGAAAAAGAAATTGACAAGGTAGGATTAAAGTACACGATTAATTATATTAAATACGAGGATGAAAATGGAAAAAAACATATATTGTTTGGAAAAAATTTAAAAATAAAAGATTATGATTATAAATATTATCCTGTAAAGTGGTTTGTAAAAAGTTGGGGACCGAAGAGAAAAGACTATGGAAGAGTTGGTTATGTCTTTTGGATAATACCGCTGAAATATCATTTATATGGCGTAGATAATTATGATAATAATGAATTTGTAAGATTATATATAATGGGTTCTGATGAATTTGGAAGAGATGTTTGGTCAAGGTTAATTTTTGCATCGAGAATATCGCTTTCAATAGGTTTTATAGGATTAGCTATTACGTTGACATTATCCTTATTCTTTGGCGGAATTGCAGGTTATTATGGTGGGGTTGCCGATGAGTTATTGATGAGATTTACAGAGATTATAATGGCAATTCCAGGATTTTATTTATTGATTTTGCTAAGGTCATTGTTGCCAATGGATATCCCATCTTCTCAAGTTTACATTTTGCTTGTATTTATTTTGTCGTTTATTGGATGGGCGGGACGTGCAAGGATTATTAGAGGAATGGTATTATCGATAAAGAGAAATGAATTTGTTGAAGCAGCCTATGCACTTGGGTATCCCGATTCAAAGATTTTGTGGAAGCATGTTATCCCCAATACAATGACGTATATGATAGTGACTTCGACTCTTGCAATTCCAGGTTATATCTTGGGTGAAGCAGGATTGTCATTCCTTGGACTTGGAATTAGGGAACCGTCTGCATCGTGGGGATTGATGATGGCAAGAGCACAAGATATATACGTATTACAAAATGCCCCATGGCTTTTGATACCAGGTATATTTATATTTGTGACTGTTTTAGCTTTCAATTTCGTTGGTGATGGATTAAGAGATGCGTTTGATCCAAGGGCACTAGGATAAAAAGTTTTTCTTAGTTTTTTAAATAAGAAACACCCCCGAAGTGATAAAGTAAACCAACACTAGGGGGTGTTTCTTTTTGGAAAAAGAAATGGTGAAAGCTCGATAAAAATAGTTTTTATAAATATTATCGCATTTAAAAGCAAATAATGTGGTATTAGAGGTAAAATCACCTCAATATAATAAAAGCAGGGAATTTCCCTGCTTTTTATGGCGGAGGCGGTGGGACTCGAACCCACACGGGGGTGTAACCCCCACCGGTTTTCAAGACCGGCCCCTTAGCCAATTCGGAACACGCCTCCACTGAACATTATAACATATGTTTGGAAAAATTCAAGAGTATTTTTTCGAATTTTCTGAGAATTTTTGTTACAAAAAATTCGTGGTTTGTATCTATTGGATTTACTTTTATTAAATATGCTTTTATAAAAAGGCCAAATAACATATCGGTAAATATTTGATCACCAATCATTGCAAATTTAAAATTATTTTTCTTTCCATAATTGCTTACTATATATTTTTTAAATTTAAATGGCAAAGGTTTTTTTGCAAGCCATATGGTTTCTATATCGTAATTTAGGGGTCTAGGTTTTCCGTTGGATAAGATTAAGATTTTGGCATTTTTCTTTTTCAAAAATTCAAATATTTCAATAATTTTGTTGGGAATCTCTTTTTCTTTCCAAGTGTTTATTGTGTTATCAAAATCGAATATAAAAAAATTAAATCCTTTATCAAGAAGTTTGTTAAAATCTATGTCGGTAACCTTTTTTAAAATTTCCATTTTAAACCTCCATTAGAAATGTTCTGAAAGACCCAAACCTACAAAAAGCTTTTGTTTAGCGTAGTTAAAAATTATAAATAGATCATCTTTCCACTTTTTTCTTGGATCGGGTGGTGGAACAATATATTTGAATGAAATGTAAAGTGAATTTTCAAGAAAATAGCTATTAGAATTAAAAGGATATGTTAATAATAAAGATATAAGATATCTATTTTGGTTAAGTGAAGCTTTTATTCCTCCTTCAATTAAAGGAAAATCAATACTTTTTGTATTATAAATGAATAAAGTAGGTGAAATTGAAAAGTTATTAATGTTTAAAAATAAGACATCAAGATAAATTTTGTGTACAAAATTTCCTAGAGGATTAAAAATCCAAGTTATGTTAAAAAAATCCTCAGAATATCCGAGCAACATTTGATAGGAATCACCAAAACTCCAGCCAAGTCCGAAATCTATTGAAGTTGATAAAATAAATATTGATAGAAGTATAAAAAGAAAAGTTGAAATTTTTTTCATTTATAATCCCCCTTCAAAATTTCAAATTTTTCAAATTTTACTGATATACTTTCAGTACTTTTATCAGTAGTGAAAAGTATTTCTTTTAATTTATTGTTGTTGAATTTGACTAATATTTTTGTTGGTTCAAGACCCAAACGTTTTAAAAAAGTATAACCTGCAGGTATCAAGGATAAATTATCTCCTTTTTCAAATATAGTAAAAAGTGATGAAGACAAGAAACTTGAAGTAGTCATGATAATTTCGTATACAAGGTTTATATCGAAGTCAGAAATATTGGAAATTGTATAATTTTTGTATTTATAGTATGTTGCTGAATTTAATGTGTTTGCTTCAATATTTATATCTTTTAAGAACTCAGGAGACTTTATAAGGATATCAAAATGTTCGAGATTGAGTATTGTTGCTTCGAATGATATGTTATTCTTAAAATTTGTTCCATTTTTGTCTATTACATCAAAATTTACAGAAACATCCACAAAAAAATCTCTAAATCCCGATGTGTTTTCAACAAATTCAAAAATTCCAGAAAAAGATATTGAAATCAAAAAGAAAGTTATTAAAATAGTAATTTTTTTTATATAAATCACCTCATTTCTTCGTGTGATAACATAAGGTCTTTTAGTGATTTTGAAATAATTTTTAAATCAAATTCGTCAAATTCTTCCTTCTCATCAAGTAATTTTAAACTTTCATCCGGTGAAAGTGTAGAAAATTCTTCAAGTCTTTCAATAGGAATTTCATCGGTGGTATTTTCAAATTTCATACTATTTAACTGTTCAATAAGAGAATTCTCAACTATATCTTTGTCTTCATTTGAGTTTGAGACGATTTCTTCGATTTCATCTATTTCTTCGAGTATCTCATTTATCTCTTCTTCAGAGGATTTTTCTTTTTCTTCTTCTTCTTTTACAACTTGTATATAGTCTTCTAATGTCTCATTATTTATTTCATCTTTTTCTTCTTTAATGTTGTTAGATTTTTCAACTTTGTTGATTGTGTCTTTTGATTCTGTTGATTTTTCAATAAGGGTATTTTCAACTGGTTTTTCTGGTTCTTTATCTAATTCTTGTTTGGATGTATCATCGAAGAATTCAGATAAGAATGAAAGATCTTTATTAATCAAATCTTCAAAATTAATTGTAGCCTTTGTGTTTTCAGGGAAAAGTTCTTCAGTATTTTCGACAATTATACTTGGAGTCTTTATAGGTTCAGGTTTTATTTCTTCTACAGCTACAGGATAAGTTTTTTTGGCTTTCCATACCCTAATTTCCATAAACAAAAGTATTGCAAAAGATAAAGAGAAAGTTATTAAGAAAAGAATAAGTTTGAAATTACTTTTATTATTTGTAGTATTTGTGGAAACTGGTACTTCTGTTGGATGGTATTTTTTTATCCAGTTACTCCACTCAGAAGTTTCAGTAGATTCTTTTTGTATCGAGCTTAGGAATTTACCTACAACAGGGTTATCTTTATAGTTTGAAAGATATGCCTTTGCTTTATCATAGTTTCCAATCATAAATGCACTGATTCCCGCCTTAAATTTCAAAGAATTATCGTATCCTTCTATTGAAGGATCAAGAACAAGAGCTTTTTCAAAGTACTCTAGTGCTTTTTTGTAGTTATCTTGCTGATAGGCATTTAACCCTGCTTGATAATATTCAATTGCTTCTTTTTGAAAACCAAAAATGGTCAATGCAAAAAATAAAATGAAAATTGCAGAGATTTTCTTCATTTTAACTCCCCTTTTGAGAATCTATTAAAGCAAGGAAGTCATCGTTTGATTTTGTTTCTTTTAGTTTATTGAGTATTAACTTTAACCCTTCTTCTTCATTCATAGAAGAAAGCATTTTTCTTAAAAGCCATATTTTTTTTATTTGTTCCATTGAGAGCAACAATTCTTCTTTTCTAGTACCAGATAATGTAATGTTTATTGCTGGAAAAATCCGTTTGTTCGCAAGTTGTCTTGAGAGTACAAGTTCCATATTTCCTGTTCCTTTGAATTCTTCAAATATTACTTCATCCATTTTAGACCCAGTTTCTATTAAAGAAGTTGCAATTATTGTCAAACTTCCTCCTTCTTTTATATTCCTGGCAGCACCAAAGAAGTGTTTAGGTTTGTATAGTGCAGCAGGGTCAACACCTCCACTTAATAATTTTCCACTTGGTGGAACGTTAATATTATAAACTCTTGCAAGTCTTGTTAGACTGTCAAGTAATATTACAACATCGTGACCGTATTCAACAAGTCTTTTAGCCATTTCAAGTGTTAATTCTGCTTTTTTGATTTGTTTATCAGGTGGCATGTCAAAAGGTGCAGCAATAACTTTTGCGTTTACCGATTCCTTAATATCTGTTACTTCTTCAGGCCGTTCATCAATAAGCAGAACTATTCTAATGGTATCTGGATAATTTCTAGCAATCCCATTTGCGATTTCTTTTAAAATAGTTGTTTTACCAGCTTTAGGTGGTGCTACAATCATTCCCCTTTGACCTTTCCCAATAGGTGAAAAGAGATCAATTATTCTCGTTGAAAGTGTATCTTTATCTGTTTCCAGGATGTATTGGGTATCCGGGTAAGAAGGTGTTAGGTTTTCAAAATTAACTCTTTCATTTGCAAGTTCTGGATCTTTATAATTGATTGCTTCAATTTTAATCATAGCGAAAAATCTTTCATTTTCTTTTGGGGGACGAATAACTCCAGAAATTATATCTCCTGTGTTTAAATTGAATTTTCTTATTTGTGAATTAGAAATATATATATCTTTTGAACTTGGAAGCATACTTTCCATACTCCTTAAAAATCCAAAACCATCAGGGTGTACTTCCAGTACTCCTTCTCCAAAAAAGTAACCTTCAGATTGGGCTCTTGCTTCCAAAATGGCAAATATCAAATCTTGTTTGCGCATTGAGGTATATCTTGCAATATCGTATTCTTTTGCTAACTTATATAATTCTTTAATTGTCATCTTTTCCAAATCTTTTATGTTGAAGGTTTCAACATTCAATTATATCCCTCCTATTTTGTTCTAAAGAGTCTATCTCCTGCGTCGCCAAGTCCTGGGAGTATATAACCTTTAGAATTTAGCTTTTGGTCTAAAGAAGCAGTATATATAATGACATCTGGATGTTCCTTATTTATTTTTTCAGTACCTTCTGGTGAGGCAATTAATGTGACAAGTATAATGTTTTTGGCGCCGTTTTTCTTTAATATATCTAATGCTTTTACAGAAGATACACCTGTTGCAAGCATTGGATCAAGTACAAAGACGATAGAATTTTCAGTTATTTTTGGAAATTTGGCGTAATATTCCACGGCCTCTAAGGTTTTTGGATCCCTATATATTCCAATGTGGCCTACTGAAGCATTTGGTAGTAGTTGTAGTATACCATCAGACATACCCAAGCCTGCCCTTAAAATAGGTATTATTACCACATCTTTATCATTAATAAAATACCCTTTAGTTTTTTCAAGTGGTGTTTCTATTTCTGTTTCAAATATTTCTATATGTCTAGTGGCTTCATATGCTATTAGAAGTGTGATTTCTTTTAGAAGTTCTCTAAATTCTTTTGGGCCAGTATCTTTCCTTCTCATGAGAGTTAATTTATGTTTAATTAATGGATGTTCTACTACGTTAATTTTCATTTTGATTTCCTCCTTTTATTATATTTTCAATTTGTTCTAACATATCTACTCTCATTAGACGTGTTATAAAATCATCTAAATCTCCATCTAGCACTCCTTGTAAATTATAGGATGTATAATTTATCCTATGATCAGTTACCCTATTTTGTGGAAAATTATACGTTCTAAT
Organism: Thermosipho sp. 1070; assembly: GCF_001682135.1. NCBI lineage: Bacteria > Thermotogati > Thermotogota > Thermotogae > Thermotogales > Fervidobacteriaceae > Thermosipho > Thermosipho sp. 1070. The sequence continues at coordinate 1,506,262 of NZ_CP007121.1, forward strand.
TTTTTCACTTCTTTCTCCTGAACCGATTTGTGATTTTCTATTTGAACTTATCTTTCTTGATTGTTCTTCTAGTTTTAATTTATAAAGCCTAGCCCTTAGAATGTTCATTGCTTGTTCTTTATTTTGGAGTTGAGAACGTTCTGATTGGCAAGTTACCACGATGCCGGTAGGTATATGTGTAATTCTTACAGCGGATTCAGTTTTGTTTACATATTGTCCTCCTGCACCCGATGCCCTATAGGTGTCAATTCTTAAGTCGGTGGGATTTATCTCTATTTCTACATTTGAGACTTCTGGAAGAACGGCAACTGTAGCAGTAGAAGTATGTATCCTTCCGCCTGATTCTGTGGAAGGGACCCTTTGAACTCTATGTACACCACTTTCGTATTTTAATAAATTTCCAACATTTTTTCCTTTTATTTTAACAATGACCTCTTTATATCCACCTAAATCTGTTTGGTTTTCATCAATTATTTCCGCTTTAAATCCCTTTTTTTCAACGTACCTTAGATACATTCTAAGTAAATCAGCCGCAAAAAGTGCAGCTTCATCTCCACCAGTTCCAGCTCTAATTTCTAAAAATACATTTTTACCTGTGTATTCATTTTTTGGAAGTACTAATGTTATTAATTCTTGCACTATTTTTTCTTGGTCTTTGTCTAATTTTGCAATCTCAAGATCATACCCTTCAGGCATTTCTTCTTTCCATAGTTCTTTTTCTTCTTCAAACTCTATATATTTTTTTGAAAGTTCGACAATTTCTTTCATTTTAGAATATTTTTCCGAATACTCTTTGATTTCTTCCGGTGAAAGTTGTGAACTTAGTTTTTCTTCAAGATTTTTGAGTGTTTTCGTGCTCCATTCATTAATTTGTTTTACTATCTTAATGTTCTCCATCCTAGCTTTTTAGACACCTCCTCAACATTACGAGCATTTTCAAAAACAGTTTCTTTTGTAATTAATCCTTTTAAGAAAGCTTGAATAAGTGCATCGTCAAATAAAATATTACCTTGTTTTTGGCTTGTTTGCATTATACCTTCGATTTGATGGAGTTTGTTTTCCCTGATAAGATTTTTGATGGCTGGTGTTGCAATCATTATTTCATCAATAGCAACTACTCCAAAGTCTTTTTTTGGAACAAGCCTTTGAAATACAGTTGCGATTAGTGTGTTTGCAAGTTGAAGCGCAATTTGTTTTTGCTGATGTGCGGGAAAAACATCTATTATTCTTTCTGGAGCTGCGGCAGCTGAATTTGTGTGTATAGTTGCAAAGACAAGATGGCCTGTTTCTGCGGCTGTGAGTGCTAGTGAAATGGTTTCTAAATCTCTCATTTCTCCAACCAGTATTACATCAGGATCTTGTCGCAGTGCGTATTTTAAACCATTTGTAAAACTTTCTGTGTCCGTTCCCACTTCCCTTTGATGTATTAATGATCTTTTTGATTCGAAAACATATTCTACAGGATCTTCTATTGTGATTATGTGATAAGCATATCTTGTGTTTATATGTTCCACCATAGCAGCTAGTGTTGTTGATTTTCCACTTCCTGTTGGTCCAGCGACAAGAACAAGTCCGTGGTCCTTTTCAGAAAAATCCTTTAGGATTTCTGGCAATCCAAGTTCGTCAATTGTCCTTATTTTTTTTGTAATGAGTCTCAAGGCAAGAGTTGGATTTTTTCTTTCAAAATAAAAGTTTGCTCTAATTCTTAAATCATGCATTGAAAAAGAAAAATCTATTTCTTTTTTATTTATTTTTATTCCCAAGTCTAAAAAAATGTTATCGACTGTGTTTTTGATTTCTTCTGCGGTTGGAATGGGAAATGTTTTTAAGGAAATTAATTTTCCATCTACCCTTGTCATGATGGGCAGTCCAGAAGTTATGTGTACATCAGATGCTCTTAATTCTTTTGCTTTTAGAATTACTTCATCTAAGTTTAACCCCAGCATGTTAATCCCCCTCTATTTTGTAGTTTTTTCCAAATAAAAATGATAGCTTTTTTAGAGTTTCGTCCTCGGTAGAATTTGACAGAATTACCTCAATTTCCTTAGTTATACCAAATTTTCTTTTAATATATTGTTCAAGGAAGCTTTTTTTGTCTTTAATTAGCTCAAAATGTAGTTTTTTGCTGTAAGGAAATATCAGTTTTATTTTGTCTGATCCTTCTTGGATTTTTGCAAATGAAAGCCCAATATACAACGAAAGATCACCATTTATCTTAAGGTCTTCTAGAACTTCATCAAATTTGGGTATGTCTTTTTCCATAACTTCAGTTTTTTCTGATTCGATATTTTCTTCTATTTTTTCACTTTCTTTTTTGATATTTTCTAATACTTTGTTTGTAGTTTTGTTGTTGTTTTCTTTAAAATTTATAAGATTTAAAAATCCGAGTTTTACAAGAATAATCTTTTCTTCAGAATATTTTATGTCTTTTAAGATATCGGATAAAGGTTTTAGAAGATTAATAAATTCAGTGTTGTTATTTTCTTCAATTAACAATAGTATTTTTTCAATTGTTTGAAATAAGAACGTTTCAAAATCTCTTCCGCTATAGTATACTTCGTCTATTATTTTTAAAATATTAATAATATTACCTTCTTTGATGTTTTTTAATAAATTATCTATAAGTTCTTCTGAAACTAAACCTAATGTATTTCTTACATCATTTATGTCAATATTATTTTTCGACGATTTAGCTACTTGTTCTAAAATTGTGAGTGCATCTCTAAGTCCACCTTTTGCGCGTTTCGCTATCTCTATAAGGGCATCTTTTGTGGCATTGAATTTTTCTTTTTGGCATACAAATTCCAATCTATCTACTATATCTTTTAATGGTATATTTTTGAAATCTATAACTTGACATCTCGAAATAATTGTTTGTGGTATTTTTTCAGGATTTGTCGTTGCAAGTATGAAAACAACATTTGATGGAGGTTCTTCCAGGGTCTTTAGAAGGGCGTTAAATGCCTCCCTTGTGAGCATGTGTGCCTCATCTATGATATATACTTTATATTTTCCTTGAGCAGTGTGATATCCTACTGTTTCTCTTATTTTTCTAATTTCATCTATTCCTCTATTTGAAGCCGCATCAATTTCAAGAACATCCATAAAATTTCCTTTATCTATTGAAATGCAAGAGTTACATACATTACAAGGTTCTGCATCTTTTCTATTTTCACAATTTAAAGATTTTGATAAAATTCTTGCAATGGTTGTTTTACCAGTGCCTCGTGGGCCTGCAAATATATATGCATGTGAAACATTGTTATTTTTTATGGAATTAATAAATAGTGTTTTAACGTGTTTTTGGCCAACTATTTCCGAAAATTTTTTTGGTCTGTATTTTCTGTAAAGAGTTTCCATATTTACACCTCGTTTATGAATTTTTCTATTTTTTCTAGTGCTTCTTTTCTCGAAAGCTCGGATAGATTTATCCACAGGGCATTTTTATATCGTCTCGACCATATTATTTGTCTTCTGGCAAAATGTCTAGTGTTTCTTTTAATCAAATGTATAGCAGTTTTAATATCGTATTTTTTTTCAAAGAAATTTATTAGTTCTTTGTACCCAATTGTTTGAAAGGCATTAATATCTTTGGAGTATTTTTCGGTTAACATTTTTACTTCGTCGATTAATCCATTTTTTATCATTAAATCAACTCTATAGTTTATTCTTTCATATAATTCATCTCTGTTTCTTGTTAATATTAGTATTTTGTAATCACTTGAAATTTTATCTTGTTTGTGCAAATCCGAGATTTTCTTTCCTGTTTTAAAAAAAACCTCAAGTGCTCTAATGGTACGTTTCAAATCACAAGGATGAATTTTTGCTGCATATTCAGGATCGTATTTTAGAAGCATTGTCCTCAAAATACCGGGTTCATTTTTTTCAAGTTCATTTAATTTTTTTCTTATATTTTCATCTCTTGGTGCTCCTTCAAAGAATCCCTTTACTAATGCGTCGATATATAATCCTGTGCCACCTACAAATAATGGCAGAATACCTTTTTCTTCTAATTTATTTTTGATTTCCAGAGCTTCCTGTCTAAAATAAAATGCATTATAATATTCATCTGGATAGATATGGTCTATTAAATGGTGTTTTACTTTTTGCTGTTCTTCTTTAGAAGGTTTTGCTGTTCCGATATCCATTAATTTGTAGATTTGTCTAGAATCAAGGGAAATAATGTGGGCACCTAATTTTGCGGAAATTTCGATTAACAAATCTGTTTTTCCAACAGCGGTTGGACCTGTAATTATACTATATTTCATATCTCACTCCACCAATATCTCAATTTTAACATCTTCACCTTTCATGTTATTTGTTTCTGTAAATATCACAACTTTTTTTGCTAAAAGTTTTATTTTCTTTTTATTGTCTTTTAAATCAACACTTTCTTCCAGAGTAATTTCACCTTTAGTTCTATTATAGTAGAACTTAAAAGCTTTTGCAACAATACTACCTTTACTGATGAATATTTTATCGTTTTTTCCTGTTCCACGGAAATCTTTTTCTTTAAGATTAAATTCAAGGTTTTCACATTTTATTGAAATGGTTTCCGTACTTTTAGAATCGTGGATTGTTAATGAAGCATCTTTAAGTGTTCCAACTTGTGTTTCAACATTATAATTCAAATTTGTTCCTTCGATTATTCCATTTTCAAATTCTATCTTTACGTTATTTTCTGCGACTAATGTGCTCCACTTGTTGTTTATTTTTTTTATAGCCATCTTTTGAGTTAAGAGTTTGAGATTATCTTCATCAATTCTTAATAAAATACTTCCTTCATATTTTATTAAGTTGTCAGTTGGTTCAATATAATCTGAAGAAACGTGTATAGTTTTTGTAAAAAAGATGAGTGAAACTATTAAAAAAAAGAATATTGCAATTTTTTTCATGAAAAGTACCTCCTTAAATATTCCTGTGACATTTTAAAAATCTCTGTGGAAATTTCAAATGGATTTAACGAATTAGTCTGATATATAATTTTGTGAGGAGCCTTTTCTAATCGATTATTTGTAATTTTATTTGTTCTTGATATTGTTGAAAAAATCATATAGTCAACAGCATTTTTTAAATTAGTTTGAAAGTTTGAGCTTATATAAAACAAAAAATCGGCTTCTGGTATTCCGTATACCCAACTCCCAGAAATATAATTTTCAAAAGGTTTAAATTCTATTGGGAAAGTTAATGTTTTTATCATTGCCTCCCAAATGGAGCCTTTTAATATTTCATCGTTAAAAGTATTCAAATTGAAGGCATGTATCTTCATCTTGCCTGGAATTTCCTCATCAGGAAAGTGTTTTTTTACAAAGTTTATTAATGTTTTTTGAGATTTGAATCCATCTATTCCTTTAGAAGCTTTATAAAGTGTTCTTAGTTGTTCAACAATTCCAAAAAGTGATAGACCATATAAAAAATGGAATGTTTTTTTTATTTCGGGGAATAGTTTCTTGGTCTTAAGGTATGATATGTTATATGAACCTGTTTTAAGATAAAAATACACAGGTATACAGGAAAAACCTGTACAATGTATTTCATTAAACAAGTCATATTTTTCAGATACGTTAAAGAATGCCGGAATAGATAGGTATAATACTGAATCACCACCAAAAGCGAGGGTCAAATTCTTTTCTCCTTTCATATATAAATTTTAAAGAATGTTCGTATATCTCTTTATAGAGGTTGAATTGATACCAGAAATAAGGAATCCTATAATATATTACCACATTTGCTTTTTCTAAATCAACATACTCAAGTTCTATCTCTTTCCATGTATCTACGTAGTACATAAGTTCCATTTGATCTTTTGGAAAATCATTCGGTTTTCTTTCAAAAGTGCTTGCAACTACAAAATCAGCCCCCATTTCTATTGCTTCATTTACTGGAGTAGGAGATAAAACACCACCATCTGTATTTTGTGTTCCAGCTATCCATAGTGGTGAAAAAACACCTGGTACGGAGGAACTAGCCATTACGGCATCTACTAAGAATCCTTCTGTAATAAGCAGAGATTTTCCTTCTAATGTATCAAACGTTATTATTCCAATTTTATATTTTAGATCACTAAATTTTTTTCTTTCAAAAAGATATCTAAAAAATTTGTAATATTGATCAATAGGTACTAATGCTCTTTGGAAGATTGACCAAATGCTTGATTTTTCAAGTTTTTCTGTATATGTTTTGAAATCTGGCAAAAACTTTTCTATACCTTCAGAAAATTTTTCGTACACAATTTGACTATTACCGTATAGACCATATAATGCTGCGATAATTGCACCAGCAGAAGCTCCCGTTATTATATCAGGTTTTACATTATATTCCTCTAAAAATTTAAGTGTCGCAATATGTGAAAACCCCTTTACACCACCCGCAGCAAGAGAAAGTCCTATATTCATTGTTTCACTCCTATTATTTTGAATACTTCTTTAATATCATTTTTATGTATTTTATTATCTCCAGGGGTTTCCAAAATCCATGGTATGTTTTGAATTATTTTGTTTTCTAGAAAAATTTTGAGTCCTTCTTTACCGATTTTTCCCTTTCCAATATTTTCATGTCTATCTTTGTTAGAGCCAAGTTCATTTTTTGAGTCGTTTAAATGTATAAACTTTAGTTTTTCAATTGAAAATAACTTATCTATTTTTTTTAAGAACTTCTCCAATTCTTCCTTGTTTGCTATGTTATATCCTGCGTCCCACGCATGACATGTATCTATTGTTATTCCAACTCTTTCAGGATGTTTAACTTTTTCGATTATACTATTTAACTCCTCCAAAGTTGAACCAATATTTCCCCCTTTTTTGGTTACATTTTCCAATAGTATGAAAGTTTTACTTTCCTCATCCATTGCAATATTAAGAGCTTCTACTATTTTAGTTATTCCGCTTTCTATACCACTTTTTAAATGGCTTCCTGGGTGTATGTTTAGGTATTTTACCCCCAGAGTCTTACATATATGCATTTCAAGGATTAAAAGTTCTAGCGATTTTTTCCAAGTTTCTTCGTTTGGGCTTGCAATGTTAATGAGATAACCACTATGACATAGCATAGAGTCTGTTTCGATATTGTACTTTTTTATGCGTTCTTTAAAGATTTTTATATCCTCTTCATTTGGTAATTTGGCTCGCCATTGGCGTGGATTATGTGGAAATATTTGAAAAGCATTTGCACCAATTTCATAAGTTTCTTTTGGAACCCTCTTAAATCCACCACCTATTGGCATATGTGCACCTATCATGATCATTTTTGTCCATCTCCTTTAATTATAACTAGTCGATTCAGATTAAAGCAGTTGAAATGTTTATTATTTTATTACGAAAAATTAGAACAATATTTCTACCATTCTTTGTAATGATTTGTAATTGGCATACGTCTGTCTTTTCCAAATGATCTCTCCGTTACCTTTACGCCAATTACACCTTGCCTTCTTTTATATTCGTTTTTATCTACTAATTTTGCAACGTATTTTACTGTGTTTAAGTCGTATTTTTCTGATATTTCCTCAACTGATAGTTCTTTTTCAATATATAATTTTAATATTTCGTCTAATATTTCATAAGGTGGTAATGTATCTTGATCCTTTTGATCAGGTCTTAATTCTGCACTTGGTGGTTTTATGAAGACATTGTGTGGTATTATTTCTTTTCCCTTGTATTCATTATACCATTTTGCAATTTTATATACTTCTGTTTTGTATACGTCTTTGATTGGCGAAAAACCTCCAACCATATCACCGTAGAGCGTGGAATATCCAGTTGCTATTTCACTTTTGTTTCCCGTTGCAAGCACTATGTATCCAAATTTGTTTGATAAGGCCATTAAAAGTGTTCCACGAATTCTTGCTTGTATATTTTCTTCTGTTATGTCTTCGTGATGATCTTTAAAGATGTCTTTTAACTCACTCATGAAAGAATAGTATATATCTGTTATCTTTAATGTATGATATTTAATACCCAGATTTTCCGATAAAGCAATGGCATCTTTTATGCTGTGTTCGCTACTATACATTGATGGCATTAAAATACCTATAACATTTTCTTTTCCCAAGGCTTCCGTTGCAATTGCCGCAACAAGTGATGAATCCATTCCACCACTAAGTCCAATTACTACTTTTTTAAATCCATTTTTCTTGATATAGTCCTTTAGACCTAATGTGATTGCCTTGAATATTTCATTTTCTTTATTGAGATTATAGGTAATTTTTGAAAGTTTTAGTTTTTTTCTTTTGGGTTGTATATTTGAGATTTTAATTATTTTGACATCTTTTTTTTCGAGTTCTATATATCTTCTTCTAGGATCTTGTAGATTTGTTCTTAAGTTTTCTTCTATAGGAATGTCAATCGTTATAATTTCTTCATCAAAAGGTTTGCATTCGTATAATATATCCCCCTTAGATGTTGTTACTATACTGCCTCCATCGAAAACTACTTCATCCTGCCCACCTATCAAGTTACAGTACACTATCGGGCAATGGTAATCATATGATTTGGTTGAAAGATACTGTTTTCGTAAAGTGCGCTTTCCATAGTAATAAGGAGAAGCAGATGCATTTAAGATTAGTTGAGCACCGTTTAATACTTGATAGTGTAATGGGCCAATAGGGCTCCAGATATCTTCGCATATGTTTAGACCAACTTTGATGCTGTTATATTCTATAATAACAGTTTCTTTACCTGGTTTAAAATACCTGTGTTCGTCAAAGACACTGTAATTTGGTAGTAATTGTTTATGATATTTTCCCAAAAATTTTCCATGATGAATTATAGATACAGAATTGTAAGCATCTTCTTCCACGTCTATATATCCGAGTAAAATTACAACATTTTTATCTTTAGAGTATGAAATAACTTTTTCCAAATATTTAATATTTTTCTTTAAAAAAGAAGTTCTTAAGATTAAGTCTTCTGGTGGATAACCTATAAGAAATAATTCAGGAAATATTACAAAATCTGCTTTGTTTTTTTCTGCGATATCTACTGCTTTATATATTTTTTTTAAGTTTTCATCAAAATTTCCTAAATGAGAATTTAATTGTGCAATAGTTACCCTTATGTACACTTTAATCCCTCCTGTTTTTCTTTATTTAATTATACATTATTTTGAGATAAATAGAACTATTTATGTGATATAATTTTTTTGGAGGGGATAAAATGGTAAAAATAGATGCATTAAAATTTTTTCAACCTACACCTGAATATAGAAAGTTGTTGATTCTGGAGTCAATAAATAAAGATAGTGAAATCTCACAAAAGAACCTTTCAAGTTTAGTTGGTATTGTTCCATCGTTAGTTAATAAGTACTTAAATGAGTTAAGGGAAAGAGGATTAATTAAAGTGGAAAATTTGGGGAAAAAATTGAGATATTTTTTAACCGAAGAAGGGATTTCTGAGCTTTATTATTTAAAGTTAGCATTTTTCAACGACATAGTTTCACTTTCTATGAAAATTGAATCACATCTTGAAAATATATTTCTAAAGTTAAAATCTAAAAATTTTATTGGTATTTATGGGGCAGGTTTAGTAGGAAAAACTTTAGCACAACTTTTGTTGAATAGGGGCTTTAATGTGGTAGTATTTTTTGATGATAATACACAGAAAATTGGAAATAGATATTTTGGCATACCGGTTATAAGCATTAAAGATAAAGCAGAAATTGATGCTATAATTGTAGCGTCAATAAAAAATTCCGAAGTTATGGTTAGAAAAGCAAAAAAGTATCAACATAGTGATATTTATGTTTTCAATACAGAGGAGTTTAAAATAAAATGGCATGGTTAAAAATTGCATCATTATTTTTCTTATTTATAATACTTTTTATGTTTTTATTTAATTACAGTAATTATAGTGTTGATTTCAGTAAGTTAGGGTATGTAGATAATTTTGTTGCAGAAATTTACTTGAAAAATAGGTTGTATGATACAGTATTTGAGGTGTTGGTGTTTTCTTTAGCAGCGTTAGGTATTTTTTTGTTTAACTATTCGGAGGAGAAAAAGAATCTTTTTTTACACGAGAACCATATTAGAATTTTTTTAAGATTTTTGAGCTATTTTGTAATTTTGCTGTCTTTTTATCTTGCATATTTTGGGCATAAAAGTCCTGGAGGAGGTTTTTCGGCAGGAGTTGCAGGTGGAACAGGTTTGCTTTTGTATGCGTTAAGTACTACGATTAATGAATTTGAATATCTATTCAGCAAGTACAAGGTAAAGATTGTTGAAAAATGGATTTTGCTTTTAATATATGTATTCTCAGTAGTTTCGTTAATGGGAGAAAACAATATTGTGTTGTTAAATATCTTAATTTATTTTAAGGTTATGTTTGGTACGTGGATAATACTGTATAGTTTTATAAAACACAGAGGTATAATATAGGAGGCGATTATGTATTTTGAAAATCTTTTAAAAGGGGTTTCAAAAGATTTGGCAAAAGAAGTTGTTAGTGCGAAGATAGCATTGGAGAAAAATTTTAATGATTCAACTATTAAGAGGAATTTTATTGGAGTTGTATGGAAATTGTATGAGTATCTTTGTAGGAATATAACAGAAGACTATGAAATTGAAAAAAGATTATTTTTAAGATTTGGATTACTAGAACCAAAATATTTAAGTACAAGTGATGTTCAGAAAATTAGAAAAATACCATTTGTTGAAGAAGTGGAAAATGTGTTTTATGTTGACGAATGGTTACTAGCTGTGAAAAATGGTAAAATTAATCCAAGTAGTTATCTTGAAACTATAGAACAGCCCAGGGTTTTAACGAGTAATGTTTCTTCTTTTACGAAAGCATTTGAAGAAAAAATTTCGGAAAGAAAAAAGTATGAAAAAGAAGTTCTAGAGATTGTAAAGAATATATCTTTCGAAGATAAACCATATAATAAAGCGGTTTTATCGTTGATAGATCAAGCAATTGAAAGGTTAAAAAAATTAAAACAGTTGGATAGAGAGGTTGAGATACTTTATAATCAAATAGAGGATTTAGAAAAAAAACAATTATCTGATGAAAAAATTGAGAATAAAAAAGAGTTTACAGAATACATGGTTATAAAACAAATGTTGAATAAATCTGTCGGAAGGCTTGGAAACAGGTTTTTGGTATTATCTTCTATATTTTTGACAAATGCTTTTATGTTAACGAAAGAGGTTTTGAAAAATAAGATTGAAGAAGTTGAAAAAATAGATTATAAAATTTTTCAAAGGAGTATTAAGGGGGTAAATATAAGGTTTTTGCCATACTTTATAATTGTTCCAGGGTATGGGGATTATGGATTTTGTTGGGAACCTTTTGAGGGATTGAATTTTTTAAGTGGAAGAGGAAGAGTTGTTATTCCTATGTTTCCAAAAAATTTAGATATAGCTATTTTACGTGCTTTAGGAGATTACAGATGGAAAGTTTCTAAAGAGCTTTCATTTGGACATTGGATGGAGGAAGGATTAACAGGTGAATTTTATAACTACATGTTGGACAATAAGATAAAAGAGAGACCTGATGAGTATTTCTTGAAAAATTATATACTTTGGATTTTAAAAGAATCAAAGGGTGTGCAAAAATTGGAAAAAGAAGTGAGAGAAATTTTTTGGAGATATTTGGAATTTCCAGAGGATATAAAAATAAAATTATCAAATTTGAGTTATGTTTACAAAAATCTTTATGAAAAAGACAAGAGGAGGAAGAGACGTTGAAGAAGTTTTTAATCTTTATCGTAAGTGTTTTAGTTGTAATATTTCTCTTTTGGTTTTTGAGTAATGTTTTTTCTGGGAAAATTTTACTTAAGAGATATATATTTAAAATAGGAATGTTTGAACTACGTTGGTATAGTTTTTTGATAGTTTTAGGTATTGTTATTTCTTATTATTTGGTTAAAAGAAGGCTTGGGATTTTTGGGATTGAGCCTGAACATTTTGATGAAGCAGTATTTTGGGGAATAATTTTTTCAATAATTGGCGCAAGGGTTTATTACGTAATTTTTATGTGGGATGAATTTTATTCAAAATATCCAGATGAAATTGTAAAAATTTGGCATGGAGGGCTTGCAATACATGGAGCAATAATTGGTGCTATTTTGTCAACATATATTTATACGAAGGTGAAAAAAAATTGTTCTTTTAGTTTTTTGCAGGGAACTGATCTTTTGACAAGTGTTTTGCCTTTAGGACAAGCCCTTGGACGTTGGGGAAACTTTTTTAATTATGAGGCTTATGGAGGACCTACAAACTTACCGTGGAAGATGTATGTTCCACCTTCAAGTAGGATGCCGGGTTTTGAAAAATTTTCATATTTTCATCCTACATTTTTGTATGAAAGTATTATCGATTTCTTAATATTTTTGTTCCTATACAATTATGATTTAAAGAAGAAGAAACACGGAGAAACTACAGCATTATATTTTATTTTGTATTCAATTAATAGGTTTTGGATTGAATCATTAAGAACGGATAGTCTGTATTTTGGGAAAATAAGGGTTGCTCAACTTGTGAGCTTATTACTGATAGTTTTTGGTATTTTTATGTTTATTTATATTAGAAAACATTCGGAGGTGGTAAAATGATTGATAGACAAAGAGTTATTGGTGATTTAATTACGCCTAACAACTCTAAAATTATATTATTAGTTATGGATGGTATTGGAGATATTCCAGGAGATAAAGGTTTAACACCATTGCAAGAAGCTAACACTCCAAATTTAGATTCTTTGGCCCAAAAAAGTGATCTAGGTCAAACCATCCCTGTTTTACCTGGTATAACCCCTGGAAGTGGGCCTGGACATCTTGGAATTTTTGGTTATGATCCTTTGAAATATCAGATTGGAAGAGGAATTTTAGAAGCACTTGGTATTGATGTAGAAGTAGGAGAAAAAGATTTGGTTGCAAGGGGAAATTTTGCAACTTTAGATGATGATATAATTGTTGATAGAAGAGCGGGAAGGCCTTCATCGGAGGAAAGTGCAAAAATAGTGGAGATTTTAAACGAGAACATCAAGCAAATAGAAGATGTAGAAGTTAGATTTTATCCTGGAAAAGAGCATAGATTTGTAGTAAAGTTAACGGGAGAAGGATTACATGATAAATTAGAGGATGCCGATCCACAAAAAGAAGGGAAACCTATAAAATATACAAAAGCATTAGATGAAGCTTCAAAAAAGTCAGAGAAAATTATTAATATGTTGATTGATAAAATAAAAGAAGTATTAAAGGATCAACCAAAAATGAATTTTGCACTTTTAAGGGGATTTTCAAAGTATCCAAATCTTCCACAATTTGGAGAAGTGTATAAATTAAAACCAGCTGCTGTTGCAGTTTATCCAATGTATAAAGGACTTGCAAAGTTAGTAGGTATGGAAATTTTGAAAGCAGGTCAAACAATTGAAGACGAATTTAACACTGTTAAAGAAAATTGGGAGAAATACGATTTCTTTTACGTTCATATTAAAAAGACGGATTCATATGGAGAAGACGGTAACTTTGATTCAAAGGTTAAAGTAATTGAAGAAGTAGATAAAAACCTTCCAATATTATTGGATTTAAATCCAGATGTATTAGTTGTAATAGGTGATCACTCTACCCCTTGTGCAATGAAAGGTCATTCATTTCACCCTGTACCATTGATGGTTTATTCCAAATTTACAAGAAAAGGATTATCGAAATTGTATAATGAATTCGAATGTGCACGTGGAACTTTGGGAACTATTTACGCCGTTGATGTTATGCCACTTGCATTAGGGTATGCTGGAAGGTTAGAAAAGTACGGTGCGTAAAGATGTTTTTAATTTTATTTTTTGTAGGATTAATAGGGGCATTACTTGCCCCTATTTTTTCTGTGCCAAAACTTTTTTTATTTATTCCATTTTTGTTTTGGAAAAATAAAAAAATATTTTTTATACTCTTTGTGTTTTTAATAATTAATTTTTATGGCGGATTAAAAGTTTTTGGAACGTTTGAATATGTTGGACGGGTTATTCAGACTAATGATAATTATTCTCTTGTTTTTGGAAAAATTTTTTTTGAAAATAAATGGATAAGTTTAAGAATGTTAGTAGGGATTAACGAAGAATTACCACTGGGGGATATTGTTTATTATTATGGAGATATGGAGGCGGATAATTTTTCATATCCCAAAGTAAAATTAGATAAAAATAGGGTGATTTCATCACCCTATTTTTCGATTTTTAGGAATATTTACATGATTTCAGAGAATTTTAGAAAAAAACTTCTAAAGTTTAGCGAGATCTATTATGGATTGTTTGGTGGAAAGGTAAAAAGAGATTATATAAAAAACAGTGGTATGTATCATTTTTTTAGCATATCTGGTATGCATATATCGATAATTTATGCATTTTTTCTTTTCCTTTTTTCAAAGTTTGAGTTGAAAGAATACCTTTCTTTGGCTTTTAGTTTTCTGTTTCTTATTGCAACAGGTATTAATTTACCAGCGCTAAGGGCATTTTTACTTATATTCTTTTCTACCATTTTTGAAGGAAAAATGTTTAATAAAATTGATATACTTTGTGTTATTGGATTATTGTTTTTGTTTATTGAGCCTGCTTTGGCATTTTCTCTTTCTTTTTATATGAGTTTTTTTAGTACATTTGGAATATTATTTGTTGAGAACAAATATTTAAAAATGGTGTCTGCTTTCTTAGGTAGTGCACCATTTTTGGCGCTGTTTACAAATATTAATCTTTTTTCAATTATAGGGACTTTCATTTTAGTGATTCCATTTCAGATATTGCTTTTTGTTTTATTAATTGCTTTTGTTTTTGAATTATTTTCTTTAAGCATAATATCAGAGTTTCTTTTAAAATTATTTCTTTCTCTTACAAATATTATTGAATCAACATTAAAGATTTTTGCAACCCTTCCTAAAGTACCCGGTGGTATCTATACTTATTTATTATTTGAACTTTTTTTCTTTGTTTTTTTACTACATTTTGGGCATATCCCATATATTTTGAAATCGAAATCTTCAAATTGAAATCCTTGTTCAAGAAGTTCTTTTTTTATTATATTAAGGTGTTTTTCTTCGATCTCGTATATTTTACCACAGACATTACAAATAAAATGATGATGCATTTTTTCTTTTTTTGCAAGTTCATATCGATAGATACCATCACCAAAATCGATTTTTCTCAAAAGTCCAAAGTTCACTAAAAGTTCAATGGTTCTATAAACTGTGGCTTTACTTACTGTGTGTTTGTTGGAAAATAAAATTCTATACACATCTTCTGCACCAAGGTGTTTTGATTCATTATCTATAAAGACTTTTAAAACCAATTCTCTTTGTGGTGTCATTCTGTATTTTTTGTTTTTTAGTTCTTTTTTTAGTGTTTCTATATACATGGTTAGCCTCCTTTTATACATTCATAAGTGGTTTGATGTCTATTTTCCAACCTGTTAATTTAGCTGCAAGTCTAGCGTTTTGGCCACCTTTTCCTATTGCAAGTGAAAGTTGATTTGGTGGTACTATAACTCTTGAAGCTTTATTTTCAAGATCAAGTATTTCGACTTCAACAACATTTGCCGGTTGTAAAGCACTTGCAATTAATTCTTTTGGATCTTCTGCCCATTTTATTATATCCAACTTCTCACCTTTTAATTCTTTGAGAATAGCAGCTATTCTGATTCCTTCTTCACCAATACATGCACCTACAGGGTCAACTTTCGGATTATTTGATTTTACTGCAACTTTAGTTCTTATTCCAGGTTCTCTGACCAATTTTACAATTTCAACAACTTTTGATTCAATTTCGGGTACTTCAAGTTCAAGTAAACCTTTGACAAATTCTTCATTTGTTCTTGTGACAAGTATTTTAGGTCCTTTTTTGTCTTTTTTTACATCTTTAACGTATACTTTAATGAGTGATGAAGGTTCAATGTTTTCACCTGGAATCCATTCCTTTTTTGGAAGCCTTGTTTCCAGTTTTCCTATTCTAATGTCTGCCCAATCTTTGGTTACTCTAATTACTTCTGCGGTTGTAATTTTGCTTGCAAGTTCTGAATACTTTTCAAATTGCTTTTCTTTTTCGATTTCTCTTATTTTTTGAATTAACACCTGTTTGGCCGTTTGTGCGGCAATTCTTCCAAATTTCTTTACATTAATTCTTTTTTTTATGATATCACCAATTTGTGCGTTTGATTTAATCTTTAATGCTTCTTCTAGAGAAATTTGGGTTGTTTCTTTTTCTACATTGTCTACTACTTCTAAGAGTTGAGAAGCTTCAATTTCGCCAGTTTGTCTGTTGATGATTATTTCAACGTTTTTTTCGCCACCAAAGTTTTTTTTGTATGCACTTACCAAAGCTTTTTCAATTATTGGGATGATTTCGTCAACTTTTATTCCTTTTTCTTCCTCAAGTTGTTCTAGAGCTTGTAAAAAATCCAAATTCATATCTTTCACCTCCTAAAAATCTATTTCTAAATTTGCATTTTTAATTTCTTCAAATTTTATTTCAATTTTTTTTCCGTTTACATCTATTGTTATAATATTGTTTTTAATGTTTTTTATGTAGCCAATATATGAATTTGTTTGAGTTTTTATTTTGACTTTGTGATTTATAAATCTTTCAAAATCATTAATATTTCTAAGTGGTCTGTCTAGTCCTGGGGATGAAACAGTTAAATAATATTTACTTGGAATTATGTCTATTTTGTCTAATTCATATTCAAGAGCCCTTGAAACTTTTTCACAATCTTTAGTACTTACATAATCATACGGATTATCAATTATCACTTCTAAAAACCATCTACCAGATTTATTGTAGTATTTTACATCGAACAATTCTAATTGTAATTCTTTGCAAATTTTTTCAGATATCTTTTTTACTTGAGAGACTATATCTCTCATTTTTTCACCACCTCACCTATACAAATATTAAACCGGGACTTGTTATGTCCCGGTTTTTCTGGCGGAGAGGGTGGGATTTGAACCCACGGACGCCTTATGGGCGTCACACGCTCTCCAGGCGTGCGCCTTCGACCCCTCGGCCACCTCTCCAAAACAACCAATTAAGATTCTACCATAAATTTAAGATTTTGCAATACTTTATTTCAACTTCAAATATATGAATAGAAATAAGCATACGTTGATTTTAGGATTTTTGGATCGAAGCAAATACGTAACTTTGAGTAAATAAACAACTGGTGGCGAGGGACGGAATCGAACCGTCGACACGTGGATTTTCAGTCCACTGCTCTACCAACTGAGCTACCTCGCCACCATTATAACTAATATGGTGGGTGCGGCAGGACTTGAACCTACGACCTCCTGCTTGTAAGGCAGGCGCTCTCCCACTGAGCTACGCACCCATTTCCTGGCGCCCCCAACGGGATTCGAACCCGTGCCTCTGGCTTGAAAGGCCAGTGTCCTAGACCGCTAGACGATGGGGGCATTCCTTATTTGTTTTTCAAAATCGACCGTAATTAATGATATCAAAAATTATTTTCTTTGTCAACTGTCATTTTTGTAACTTTTATCTGACAGGTGAAAAAATATGGTGTTAACTAAAATTCGTGTGTTATATATATTAAAAATATGGTAAAATATATAAAGAAAGCTTTTTAGAGGTGATTTAATGAATAAAGGTGCTGATGTAATTGTTGCAATAATGGTTGCGGCTATTGTTTTATTGATGGTTTTACCGATACCTGGTTTTTTACTGGATTTTTTCCAACTTTTGAATATTTCCCTTTCATTAGTTATTTTATTTTCTACAATGTATATAAGAAAAGCTCTAGAACTTTCATCTTTTCCTACAATTCTTTTGGTTGTCACATTATTTAGGCTCGGACTCAATGTTGCGTCAACAAGGCTTATACTACTGCAAGGTCCAAAATTTTCAGGTAAAGTTATTCGGGCATTTGGAGATTTTGTTGTAGGTGGAAATTACGTTGTAGGACTTGTAGTATTTCTAATTTTAGTTATCATCCAATTTATTGTCATTACAAGAGGTTCGGAAAGAATTGCAGAAGTAGCAGCAAGGTTTACTTTAGATGCAATGCCTGGTAAACAAATGAGTGTTGATGCTGACTTAAACGCAGGATTGATAACAGAAGAAGAAGCAAGAAAGAGGAGAGAAGAGATAAGGAGAGAAGCAGATTTTTATGGTGCTATGGATGGAGCCTCTAAATTTGTTAGAGGGGATGCAATTGCAAGTATTATTATTGTTCTTGTAAACATAATTGGTGGATTAATTATAGGTATTCTTACTCATAAAATGACAATTAATGAAGCTGCACAAACATTTACACTTTTTACAGTTGGTGATGGACTTGTAACACAAATCCCAGCATTAATGGTTTCAACTGCAACTGGTATTTTAGTTTCTCGGGCTGCTTCTGAAGATAACTTAGGAAATGAACTTATTAAGGAACTTGGAAGTGAAAAGAAAGTAATAATTTTAACAGGAACAATATTAATGTTTTTGGGAATATTTACTCCTATACCACTTACTGCTGTGCTTATTGGTTTACTATTTTTAATTACTGGAATATTAATTAAAGGTAATCAAGAACCAGAACTTCAAACTACAGAGTATAGTGGTGAAATGTACACGGAAAAAAGTTTAGGGCCTGTACTTTCTACTCCGCAAGAAGTTTCGGAAATACTTCAAACTGATACAGTAGAAATAGAAATAGGATATGGGTTAATTCCGCTTGCAGATACTTCTCAAGGTGGAGATTTACTTGAAAGGGTTACGATGGTAAGAAAACAGCTGGCATATGAATTAGGGCTTGTTGTTTCGCCAATACGGGTACGTGATAGTGTTTTATTAAATTCAAATGAATACGCCATATTTATTAGAGGAGCGGAAGTGGCAAAGTATGAGCTATTACCCAATAGATTACTTGCAATTAATCCGGGTACTGTGATAGAAAAAATACCTGGAATTGAAACCAAAGAACCTGCTTTTGGATTACAAGCATTTTGGATTGATGAGAGTAAAAAAGAAGAAGCAAGTAGATTGGGATATACCGTTGTTGATCCACCGACGGTTTTTGCAACTCATTTAACAGAAGTTTTAAAGCGGCATGCTCATGAACTGTTGGGAAGCAAAGAGTTTGATTTATTAATTGAAGGTTTGAGAAACAAGTTTGACAAATTAGTTGATGATCTGTTCAATTTGCTAAAACCTGCTGAGATAAAGAAAATATTGCAGAGATTATTAAAAGAAGGAATATCAATAAGGAATTTGCCGTTAATTTTCGAGACATTACTTGAGTATGGAGAATACACCAAAGATATAGTATATCTAACGGAAAAAGTACGGAAATCGTTAAGAAGACAGATAATTACACCTTTAATTGCACAAGATAACATATTACATGCTGTTGCACTTGATAATAACTTGGAGAAGAATCTAATAAACTTGGTAAAAGAAATAGACGGTGAAAGATATCTTGATCTAAATCCAGAAATTATGAGAGAACTAATTGAAAGCATTTCGAGAAATCTAGAAACTCTTATGAAAAAAGGTTATAACCCTATTCTCATAACATCTTCATCGTTAAGACCTTTAATTGCTGATTTAATTATTAAGTTCATTCCAGGGATATTTGTGATCTCGTATGAAGAAATACCAGAAAATGTAACTATGCAAATTGAAGGAGTGATAAAACTATGATTGTAAAAAAATATTTAGTTAAAGATATCAAAGAAGCTTTAGAAAAAATCAAAATAGAATTGGGAAAAGATGCTGTAATCCTTGGAACAAGGAAAATAAAAAAAGGGGGATTTTTGGGTATTGGAGCAAAAACTTATCTTGAAGTTACAGCTGCCGTTGAAGAAAATGAACTGAAGCAAAATCAAGAAAGTAAAAACCAACAAATTTATCAACTTCAAGAAATCCTCTCTAAAAATTCCCCAAAAAAAGATTCCGATGATTTAGATGAAATAAAGAAAATGATGTATGAATTAAAATCTATGGTCTCAAGGCAAAGATCCGATAATGAACCTGAATGGATTATAAACTTGAGAAAAGCGTTGAATTTTCATGATGTTAACCAGGAAATCATTGAAAAGGTAATAGAATATATTAGGATAAAATATGGAAATATAGATTTCAACGATGAAAATACAAGATTTGTATTATCGGAAATATTTCTTCCTTTTATAAAAACGGAAACTCCAGATATACTTGGCAAAGTTATGTTTGTAGGACCAACTGGTGTTGGGAAAACAACAACACTTGCAAAACTTGCGGCAAAAATGTCTATAAATGAAAACAAAAAGGTAGGAATTCTCACGTTAGATACTTATAGAATTGCCGCCACAGAACAGCTTAAAACTTATGCTACTTTAATGGACATACCTATGAGAGTTGCATACACACCTAAAGAGGCAAGAATAGAACTTGAAGCAATGTCCGATTTTGATGTCGTCTTTATAGATACTGCGGGAAGAAGTCAAAAAAACGAATTGCAAATGAATGAAATAAAAGCTATGTCTGAGATCATATCACCAGATTATAAATTTTTAGTTGTGGGGATGCAATATAGAAGTAGTGATCTTGAACTTATAGCTAAAAAATTTTCCGAAATTTCACCAACTCATATAATATTAACAAAGATGGATGAGACGTCTTCTTTAGGACATTTTCTAAACACAAGTCATTTTATAAACAAACCTATAATTTATATTACAAATGGACAACGTGTACCAGATGACATAATCGAAGCAAGTAACAAAGAACTCTCCATTTTATTGTCTAGAGAGGTGCTAAAATATGTTAAATCAAGCTAGAAATCTGTTAAATCTTGGAAATGTTATCCTTGTTGGTAGTGGAAAGGGCGGAGTAGGTAAAACACTAATAACTGTTAATTTGTCTATTATACTTAAAACTTTGGGATTTAAAGTATTAATTTTTGACTTAGATGTAGGATTTACAAATTCAGATGTTTTACTAAATGTTCATCCAAAATTTTCATTAAGTGACCTTATAATGAAAAAATGCGAAAAAAAAGATGTAATTTATCCAACAGAGTATGGTGTTGATCTTGTAAATGTTGGAAATGACCTTGAAACTATCTTCTTATTTAACGAAAATAATGTAAAAGAATTTTATATAAATTTTGCTCAAATTGCGCAGAATTATGATTTTATTTTAATTGATCTACCACCAGGTTATAACGACAATTTTGCTCCATTTTTTAATTGTGCAAATAGTACGTTAGTTATTACAACAACTCAACCAACATCATTGGTTAATTCGTATACGTTTGTAAAAATATTAATTCACAAAGGTGTTTCATCAAACAACATACATCTTGTGGGAAATCTTATTGAACAATACAGAGATTCACTTCAAAATCTGAATAGATTTTCTGCAGTACTTGAGAAGTTTACAGGGGAAAAAATAGGTTCATTAACACTAATAAAGAAACATCCAACTGTGGAAAAAAGTGTATACGATAGAAAACCATTTGTAATAGATAGTCCCAAAATACAACCCACCTTTGCTTTATACAGAATTGCTTCGATATTGACAAAAAAAGAAATCCCTCAAAAAGAAACAATATTAGAAAAATTATTATCATTCTTTAAGGGAGTGAAACAAAGTTGACAATAATAGAATATATAAATAAAAATTTAAGTGGTATATATTTGATTGTTAAAGATAGTGAAAAACGAGAATATCAAGTAAGATTGATAGCTATCAAAAAGAATGGAATAATAGAAATAGAAAGTATTGAATTGTTTACTATAGGTAAGAGATTGTTGTTAAATATTCCAGTTAAGGAAGCGCTATTAGCACTAGTAGGTGAAATAATAGATAATGAAGAAAAAAGATATTTTTTAAAAACAGATGAAAAAATAGGTGTGATTCAAAGAAGAAAAGAAAAAAGATTTCCCTTTTTCAAACGTGGGAAGTGTAATAATGAAAAACTTGTGATTGTAGATGTCTCAAAATCTGGACTTCAATTTTTTTCAGAAAATGATTTGGAATTGGAGAAAGAAGTTGAAATACTAATTGATGAATATAAAATTAAAATTACTCCCATATGGAAAATTTTCGAAGAAGAAATATACAGAATAGGAGGGAAGGTCTCAAAAGAATCTATTAATAACTGGCAAACAATAATCAAAAATAATGAAAGGGTGTAGATATGTCATACGTAACAAAGACTCCTTCTATTAAGGCTTTAAGAATAGGGCTACCTGGTATAATAGAAATTACAATGGTTAAAGAATTGGAAGGAACATATAAAACTTCAATTTCTGATATTGATTTTAGTAAAAATTTAATTTTTTTTTCTATTCCTACTTACAAGGGACGTTTTATACCGGTTCCTAAAGGAACAAGAATGAATGTAAAAGTATTTGATAGAAGTTCTATGTATTCTTTTTCTACTGTATCATTAGGTGTTCTGAAAAAAGATAATTTGTATTTTATTCCTGCACCAATTCCAGAATATGTAAACAAAACTGAAAGAAGAAGATTCAAGAGAATTCCGTTATTTTTGTATGGAACATTTAAAATGTCGCCTGAGCAAGATACAGAATCTATTCAATTTATGACAAAAGACTTTAGCGCCGGAGGAATAAAATTAATAACAAATGTAATTTTAAAATTAAGTGATATAATATATATAAACTTAAAATTAGATGAAAATCTTAAACTTGAAAACCAAAAATCTAAAGTAGTGAGAATAGATAAAAAAACAGAAGATGGATTTCAGTATGGTGCAGAATTTATAGATGTGCCTGTTAACCTTGAAAACAAACTTGTAAGGTTTGTTTTTCAAAGAGAATTAAAAACGAAGAAATAGGAGGGAAGAAAAATGCTTGAAAAATTAAGTGAAAAACAATTGGATCTTTTAAACGAAATAGGTAATATTGGCACAGGTAATGCAGCTACTGCACTTTCTATGATGGTTGGAAGAAAGGTTGAAATTTCTGTACCTGCTACAAGAGTATTACCTATTTCCAATATTCCATTTATTTTTGAAAAGCCTG
Source organism: Thermosipho sp. 1070 (assembly GCF_001682135.1). Taxonomy (NCBI): domain Bacteria; kingdom Thermotogati; phylum Thermotogota; class Thermotogae; order Thermotogales; family Fervidobacteriaceae; genus Thermosipho; species Thermosipho sp. 1070. The sequence continues at coordinate 1,529,201 of NZ_CP007121.1, forward strand.
AGGAAATTGTTTGTGCTGTGAAAATGAGAATGAAAGAAGATGTTGAAGGTGAGATTTTATTAATTCTTAATTCTACAACTGTAAAAGAAATCGCAAGACTTTTAACAGGCATGGAAATAGAGGACATTACAACATTAAATGAATTTTCAATATCCATGTTAAAAGAAATAGGAAATATAATGTGCGGTTCCTATGTAACCGCATTGTCTGGTTTTACTAATTTTTTCATCAATCCTGAACCACCTGAAATAGCGGTGGATATGATTAGTGCTATACTATCAGAAGTATCCATTTCTGTTACACAAACAGAAGATTATATACTATTGATAGAAACTACTATTGAAATAGAAGGGATAGATAAAAAACTAACAGGTTATTTATTATTATTACCTAATGAAGAATCGTTAAAAAAGATACTTGAAAAATTGGGGATGTGGAATTAATGTCACAAAAGTCCAAAAAAATAATTGGTATTGGTGAATATGCAGTAGGAGATAAAAATACAATACTTGTTACTCTGGGCTTAGGTTCATGTGTTGGAGTTTGTATAAGAGACAAGTCAAAACTAGTAGGTGGTATGGTGCATGTAATGTTACCTGATAGTGGAGGAAAAGAAGTTGCAAAACCCGGAAAATATGCTGACACAGGTATAAAGATTGTAGTTGAAGAACTTAAAAAAATTGGTGGAAGAAATTTTGAAGCTAAAATTGCAGGTGGAGCTGCAATGTTTAACAATTCAGCAATGAATGTTGGTCAAAGAAATGTTGAAGCGGTAAAAAGTATGTTAAGAAAATTGGGAATTAAAATTGTTTCCGAAGATACCGGTGGAAATAGGGCAAGAAGTATAGAATACGATGTTGAATCTGGGAAACTAATGATTAGAAAGGTAAAAACAGGAGAAAGTGTGGAGGTAATAGAAATTTGATAGATAAAGATAAAATAGTTTTAGAATACCTGCCATATGTAAGGAGAATAGCTTACGATTTAAAAAAAAATTTACCCCATAACGTTGAAGTAGATGATTTAATACAAGAAGGTCTTATAGGCTTGCTTCAAGCAGTGGAAAGGTTTGATCCAAAAAAAGGGTCAAAATTAAGATCATATTTATTAACAAGGGTAAAAGGTGCTATGTACGACTATCTTAGAAAAATTGACTGGATGCCCAAAAATTTAAGACATGAAGTTAAAATTGTCGAAAATGCAATTTCAAAAACTGAGAATTCTGGAAGTAAAATTGATTTTGAAGAACTTTCAAAACTTACTAATCTCCCATTGGAAAATGTGAGAAGAGCATATAACGAAATGGTAAGAAAGCAATTTTTAATGCTTGATGATTATTTGATTGAAGATATTGAAATAAAAGAAACTATTTCTTCTGATGACAATCCTGAAGAAAATGCATTAAAAGAGATTATAAAGGAGGAATTAATAAAGGCGATAAGTAAATTGAGCGAAAAAGAACAATTGGTATTAAGCTTAAGGTATGAACAAGAACTTTCACTCAAAGAAATAGGGAAAGTCCTTGATTTGACTGAATCAAGAGTTTCTCAGATACTCAGTTCAACGATTTTGAAGCTAAAGAAGATGTTGGGGGGATAAATAATGGAACCTATTGAGCTTCATCCAATTTATTTAAGAAGTAGCTTAGAAAAGTCAAATCAATTTAGTCATCTACAAAACTATTCTAACTTAGCTTCTGAAATATCTGCTCAACAACTAAATGAGAGGATAAAGAGAGAACGTTCATCCCCAAAAAGTATAGAAAAATCATCCGGAAAACAAATTAAAGATTCAATGGAAAGTAAAAGTGACAATAAAAGAAACTTTTATAATAAAAAAGGAAATAAAAAGAAAAATCAAATCGTTGTGGAAAATAGTTCGCATATATTGGATGTGAGAATTTGATAGGATATTTTTCTGTAAAAAAAATTAATGAAAAATATTTAGGGGGAATTCTTGTAGTTGATGAAAGAGGTATACCAGTTGAATTTAAATATACCGAGCCCATAACCCCCACACCTTTACAAAAAATTATCTATGGTTCTTCCTTAGAAGAATATCTGAGTGTGGAAATTATTGGAAAAAATCTTGTAGAGAAGCTTGAAAACAAACCAGAGCTTATTCTTGTTAATGATCCTTCTCTTACATTTAAGGAAAATATTGTGCTGCTTCTTGAAACAAAATCATCCTTTAATGTAGAGTTGAATAATAGATATTTCAAAGTTACACCTTTTAATGAAACAATTAAGGATAAATTATTGCAAATTTCTGAAAAAATAGATATTACCGAACCTTTTTCAAGACTTGAAAAGGCGCTGAATTACATATGCGAATCATAAAAAATATAGTAGAAACCTTAAAACAAGAATTGGGATTTATTAAAATTTATAAAGTAAAGAATAATATTAAAGTGCTGGTAAAATCGGAGAAATCTAGTTTACAAACAAATACTTTTGATGAAACATTGAAAATAAAAATAAATAACAAGGAATTTAATATAACACCAAATGTTGTATCACTTTTTGATTTAAATGAGATTACAATGGTAAAAAACATTCTTATTGAAGCTAGTGAGGTAAACATTAAAAGCTTATTTCCAAAAGCAATTGAAATTAAAGAAAATCCAGTTTTTTTAAATTTAGGTGACAAAAAGGTTAAGAACCAAAGACTTAAAATCATGACAAGAGTAAAAAAAGTAGAAAGAATAGTTCCGAAGGTACACTCAAAAATTTTACCTTCCTTATTAAGATTGGCAATTTATCCATCAAAAGTTGTGGAAAAAGATAAGATCTTAAATATACTAAAAAAATATATTCAAACTTATAAGACAAGTGAAATAAGGTTTATAGGCTTTTTTAAAAATGTTCCTTTGGGGAAAGCAGAAAAAATTTTTATTTCAGATGAAAAAATTAGTGTGCTTATAAACAGTAAAAGAAAAGATTTTTTTGCAGATATTGTAATTTTTAAAATAAATGATATGTATAAAATGGAGGTAATCAAATGATATACGATCCAGAAATATATACAAGACTAATCGAACTTAAAGGAAAGAGAAAAGTAATATTTGGAATTTTAAAATCTATTGAAAAAATTAATGAAAGTAAATATAAAATACTAATTAGAAATCTTGAAAATGAAGGTTTAAAAAAAAATTAAAAAATACAGATCTTGATTTGTTTTCACAATATACATATCAACTTATCCATGGAAAAGGAAGTCTTTTCAAGAGAATTAAACTTTTTGAAGAATTAGGAATTAAAAGTAATGAAATTGCAGAAATTCTGTTTTGGGCAAATCCTTATAAGTTCCCATTTCCAATGTTAAATGAGGAATACACAAAAGATTTTATCGAAAAAAGGGGAAAAATATTATCTAAGTTAAAACTTAAAGATTTTTTAGAATTATATGCACATGAAACAGTTAAAGAACAAACCTTTTTAAAAGATATAGTATTTAAAATAAATGAAATAACGTTTTTTGATTTAAAAAAAGTTAATTGGGTAAAAGATTTAGTACGTGAACTTGATCCAATATCCAAAGAAAAAATTAAAGAACTTTCAAAAATACATCCTTATTTACTAAGGGCTATTTTTGTTAAACCAGAGTGTTCTGTAATACTAGACGGGAATAACATTGCACATTGGACTTTTCCGGCAAATATAAATAACATTATTGATGTTTTTGATAAGCTTTCAACAACCAAAAAATTTTATTTTCCGTTTTACATAGTCTTCGATAGAAATGCCAAATATATGTTTAAAAATAATGAAATTTTAAAATTTCAAAATGTGTATTTTTATTCTCCAGCGGATGAAATGATTCTGACGCTTGCAAAAAAATTAAAAGCCAAGATTATTTCAAAAGACAAATTTAGAGATTGGGATAAGAATATAAAAAAACATATTTTAAAAATCTAATTTTTTTACAAATATATCGGGTTCTTCATTATCTTTATATACAGAGAAAAACAATAATCCATCTGCGACTGTCGGATAGAAAACGTCGTAATTTATATCTTTAGTTAAACACGTAATACTAGATGTTTTTAAGTCTTTCATCCAAATTCTGTAAGTTCCATCACGATTGGAGGTAAAAATTAACTTTTCTTTATAAATAACTGGATCATGTTCGTTGTAAAATGTATCCTCTACTTTTTCATTTTTTCCATTTACATATTTATATATTCCAAAATTAGCTCCATTAAGAGAAGTATAATAAATTTCTGTTCCACTTGCAAATGGTGTAAAAACCATATCTCCATATGTTTTTAGCTCTTTGTATTTTGCTTTTTTTAAATCATATATCATCATTAAATTTCCCTTTTCTAAGTCCTGAATATATATAATTTTATCATTACCGTACCATACAGGTGTATAAGAAGACAACTTGCCAGATGAGATTTTCTTGATTTTTTTTGAATAATTAGAAGAAAACGGCATTATATATATATTCCAGTTTCCATGTAACGAACCTTGAAAAATTATTTGTTTTAAATCATTTGAAAACTTAGGATAGTATTCGCTACTTCCCCAAATGGGGAGTATATTCATCTGTTCATTTAAAATGTCGATATACGCAATATTTCTATTTCCTCCTAGCCTATCAGTTATAAATAAAAACTTTCCATCTTTAAAATCTCCATACTCATCTACTCCTGGATGAAATGTTAAATGAAGATAATTATTAAATTCCCTTGTTCTTAGTTTGTGAAAAGAAATTTTTTCTAAAGGATAATAGATAATTTCCTTTAAAAATGTATTATAACTTTTATAACCTTTGAATGAGAAGCGACTACTTATTTTATAATTTCCGTCTTCGTAAGTAGCTATATAAATATCATTTGTTGCATCATATGTTAAATATAAATTTACAAAATAATCTGCAGAAGCATAATTATCCAAAAAAAGTACTTTGTAATCTTTATAATTATTTAAAAGATTACTTGCGTCCAATAAAATTTGATAAGTTTCTGTGCTATAATGGGTGATTACTCCAACTGTATAGGAAAAAAGATTTGTAGTTATTATCAAAATTAATAACAATAATTTTTTCATTCAATTGTCCCTCCCAGTAGTTCCTTTAATTTCTCCATTTCATTAATATTTGGATTATCTAATTTATAACAAAAAATACTGTTCATAATTTTACCAATTTCTGGACTAGATTTAATATTAAATTTGTCTTTTAAAATGTTTCCTTTGATGTTGAGTTTAGTACTAAAAACCCTTTCAAGATATTTTTTAAAATATTCCCTTGAATTATTATCATCCAAATAAGCCATAATATGTGCTGCTGTTTCAAAAATTGGCTTTCCAATAACTTTATAGATATCAGAAAATTTAATCCTTGTTTTTATCATTTCAATAACAGGTATTAACCTTCTTTCAGTTTTTTTTAGCTCGTCGACGAATTTTTTTGGAATTCCATATCTTTCCTCAACATTTTTTAAAGATTCCATATCGTAAAACTCAAGTAGTATTCTTAAAAATGCGTAAAAAATATTTCTTTTGGTGTAAATATTTTTTAATAAATCAAAAGATACAAGCATGTTTTTCAATTTTTTTTCCATAGTTGTTGTAAAATATGTTTTTGGAAAAATATGCATTAAAATTTTTAATTCAGCTAGCCTTTTTATACCTTTTACTGGATCTTTTTCTTTAATGATTTTTTCCAGTTCTTGCCTTATGCGTTGGCCTGTTACTTTTTCTAAGTAATTTCCTTCTAACGTCTCTTTCAAAATTTCCAATGTTTCATCTTCAATTTTAAAATCAAATCTTTGTTCAAATCTTACTGCTCTTATTATCCTAGTCGGATCTTCAATAAAACTCAATTTGTGTAAAACTCTGATAATTTTATTTTCTAAATCTTTTCTAGAACCAAAAAAATCATATAATGTGCCAAACTCGCCGGAATTTAATTTTATTGCCATGGCATTTATCGTGAAATCTCTTCTGTATAAATCTTTCTTTATAGTACTTACATCTACTTTTGGTAATTCTGCAGGTTTATCATAATATTCTGTTCGTGCAGTTGCAATATCTATTCTAAACCCATCTTTAAAAAATAACGAAGCAGTCAAAAATTTTTCATGTTCTACCATCTTTACACCTAGTTGTTTACTAGCATAACGTGCAAATTCTATACCATTTCCTTCAACTACTAAATCTATATCAAAATTTTTTATTCCTAGGAATAGATCCCTTACAAAACCGCCAACAACATACACGGGTGTTTTATTATCATCTCCATATGTTCCTAGAAGTCTCAAGAGATTTAAAACTTTATTTGGAATATTTTTGATCATAATGGATTTAGCATCTTCAAAAAAGTCTATATTTACTTTTTTATTTTTTGCTTTTTCTATATCTGCATTCAATAAATCTGTTCTAGTAATTATTCCTACTAAAATATTATTTTTATTTAAAACTGGAATTCTTCCAATATCATTTTCTAACATTATCTTTTTTACCTTTAATATGGACTCATCTTCATACACAGTAATCAATTTTGTGTTCATTATTGATTTTACTGGTCTATTTGAAAGCCCATGTCTTATTGCTTTATCAACTGCCTTCCTAGTTACTATTCCAACTAATTTATTTCCTTCAATTATTGGAAATCCACCATGGCCTGTTAAATTCATTAATTCGTTAACCTTGCCAATAGTTTCATGGCTAAGTACAGTTCTTACTGGTGAAGTCATTATGTCTTTTGCTTTTCTGGAACTTTCAATTGCTTGAGAAAGTACATGTTTTAATTTATAAATAACTTCATCAATAGAAACATTTTGTAAAGTTGCAGAACCAGCTTTAAAATGTCCTCCACCACCAAAGGTTTCCATTAATTTCTTTATATTTACTTCTTCACTTTTAGTTCTACCAACAATGAATATTTTTTTCCCCATTCTGACAACGGATATTAAGGTATCATAATTTTCAAATTCCCAAAGTTTCGTAGTTATTATATTTAAACCGCCAATGAACTTTTCTATCTCAGCACTGGCTATTGCTATTTCATTATTATCTAATTTAACTATTTCAATATTTTCACCTAACATGTGCATTAAATTTTTTTGTTCTGTATTAATCTCCAAATTGGTAAATTCTTGTATATATTCCAACATTGCGCCTTTTTCTAGTAAAAATTTTGCAGCTTCTAAGTCTTCTGGTTTAGTGGTATCGTACAAGAAATTTCCCGTATCTTCATATATTGCAATGGCAAATAATGTTGCTTCATTTTCATTTATTTCTATGTTTTTTTCCTTAATTTGCAGTACAAAATAAGTAGTTATAGAACCTATCTCGAAAACATCAATATCCAATTTTTTCTCATGAATTTTAATTGCAGGGTGGTGATCATAAACTTTTATTTTTGAGGATAATTTAAGTTTTTCTTTAATTTTATTCCCAACTCTATCTAAAGTCCCTGTATCTACCACTACTAATTTTTCAATATCTTCGTCAATTGATTTTTCATTAATATACTCAAAGTCAAATAAGCGTAAAAATTCTTCCAAATTTTGTTGGAATCTTCCACTAACAACTAACTTAAAATCTGGATTTAATTTTTTAAATGCATATGCTGCGGCAAATCCATCAAAATCCGGTGATTTGTGTGGTGTAACAACTTTCAAAATATCACTTCCCGACTCTTTAGCATATTTACAGTGGAAGTAATTATCTCAATATCTTTTCCCACATTCAAAACAGCGTAAAATAGTTCATTTTTTTTATGAAATACTCTACCTTTTATTTTTTCCACAACAGGTTTCCAAGAACCGCAATTAATGTAAAATTTAGGAGAATTTGACGCAGTAAAAACCTTGAAATTATGTTTGTGAATGTGTCCCATTACTATTCCATCAACCTTTCCAATATCATTTTGAAAGTCATATCCCACCATATATTTACCTAAATCCAATTTTTCACTTAGAATTTTTTTTGCTTTTTTAGATAAATAATCTGTCTTTTTTAAAGTTCTAAAATGCATCACCATACGGATAATAAACTCTCCAAATTTTATTCCTCCAAAATCATTTAAAAACACCTTTGAAAATTTACTCCAAAATGGATAGTTTACTTTCATCCATTTTTTTGCCTCTGATGTTTTCATCATATCCAAAAATTCATCGATCCAAAATTTTAGTAAATCTATTCCCAAATCGTATTTTTTGGAGATAACGTTAAACCAATCAAATAAATCAAGCGTTGGTCTTACGTTGTCATAATCTTTTACTATTTGTTTTGGAAGATCAATTTTTGAATCAAAATTTTTCATCATGTACTTTACAATATATTCACCAAGCGGTGGAACCAACTCCCCAGTATTAGAATTTACTGAAAATCTATTTACTGGATCAAATTGATTTCCATGAATAACAAGTAGTTTCAACCTTTCATCGTAATAATAAGGTTTAATGTATAAATTGGGAATTTTTTCCAATAATCTTTCGGATAATTTTTTGTTTTTCAATAAATAGTAATCATGATTACCAACAATATAATATATCTTTCCATTTTTTCCTATCTTTCTTAATGCAGAAAAAACAAAAGGATGATTTTTTTCATATTCATCGATTATATTCTCTGGAATTGATTTTATAGCTTTTTCGTAATTAGATAAATCTATTTCTAAAGTTAATTTACTTTCAACAAATTCAAAAACATCTCCTACAATAAAAAGGGAAATGTTAGAATTATCTGAAAAATCTTTTAACAGTTTTTCAAAATAATAATCTTGCTCAAAATCGTCTTTTTCTTTACCATCACCAACGTGCAAATCACTTAAAAACAAATATTTTTCCATATATACACCTTCATAATCTAAATATTTTTTCGGGTTTTACAAGATAAATTTCCATATTTAAATTATTTACATACTCTTCCAAATACTTTTCCGGTCTTCTACCGTATCTTCCTGAAATGTGGTATAAAATTAATTTTTTTACATTGGTGTCTTTCACAAGTTCTAAAACATCTTCTAAAACAGCATGATTTTTATACTTTCTATCTTCTTTTTTGAGAAAAGTACATTCGTGAAATAGTATCTCCGTATCTTTTATATCTTCTTTTTTCAGAAGATATGTGTCTCCAGAAACTGTTAATATTTTCTTTTCAAAATTTTCCGAAATATAATCTCCACCATATTTTTTTGCAAGTTCTGCTAATTTAGATTGTTCCAATTCTTGAAATTCTCTTTTTAATTTTTTTCTTACTTCAAAGATATGATATCCGAAACTTTTTTCACTATATGTATGTGTCACTCTAAATGGTACTATATATTTTTTAGGGCTCTTTTCCCTTAAAATTATTTTTTTACCTTCTTCTAAAGGAAATATACCCAATTTAAATTTTAAGTCAGAGTTCATCTTTTTAATAAATTCTAAATATTCTTTTATTCCTTTATTTCCCTTTGGATAATAAATATTTAATTCCTTTTCTCTATCTCCCATTGCATTATTTCTTGTGTTAATCAAAGACCATAATCCGGATATATGATCCACATGACCATGGGTCAAAAAAATGTGTTTTATAGCATAGATTTTATTATTTAGGAGCGTAGAAACAGACTCTCCTGAATCAAAAAGTATCCGTTCAGGAGAATAATAAATCCAAGTTGTATATAAAGCTTTGGAATAAGCGATTATATTCAATTTTTACCCTCCTGAACAACTTCAACTTTAATTTTTCCAGAAACCCCTTCTGGAAATTTTATTAAAATATCGTAAATTCCAACATTTTTTATAGGTTTGTCTAATATTATATGCTTTTTATCTATTTTTATACCCGAAAATTTTAAAATAGCATCCGCAATATCTGAACTAGTTAAAGCGCCAAATAACTTACCACTTTCTCCTGCTTTTACCAGAATTTTATAGAAATACTTTTGTAAATTTTTTAAAATTTCTTCATTTTCTTTCTTTTTCCTTGCTTTTTCTTCTTCTGCTTTTTTTCTTTCGTCTTCTAATCTTTTTAAAACTTTTGGAGTTGCTTCAAGAGCCAATCCCTTTGGTATAAGAAAATTTCTTGCATATCCATCTGAAACATTTTTAATTTCTCCCTTTTTCCCAATTTTTGGAACATCTCTTAACAAGACTACTTTCATAAAATTTCACCTCCGAAAATCTTTCATTACTATTCTGTCGTTCCCCGAATAATCTTTTATAACAGTCCAATCTTTTTTCCTGAAAAATTCTCCTTGATCATGACCTATTTCCATTACTACAATTTTATCAGAAAAATCATACAAATCTAAGAATTTTCTGTAAAAATCTAGTCCATCTTCACCTGAAAACAAAGCTTCTTTTGGTTCATAGTGGACTTCCGAAGAAAGAATTGCGTCTTTTCTTACATAAGGTGGATTAGATACAATAAGTTCAATTTCACTAAATTTTTTGTTGAAAGGCTCAAGATATTTTCCCTTTTGTATTTTTAACCTTTTTTCAAGGTTGTACCTTTTTAAGTTTATGGTTGCTACTTTTATTGCCTTATCAGATATGTCAGTTGCATAACCAATACAATTTGTGTTTAAAAGAATTGAAATAATTAACGCACCACTTCCAACACCAACTTCTGCAATCTTTTTTATTTTATTTTTTTCTATTATATCGATTGCAATCTCTGCTAAAAGTTCAGTTTCGGGTCTTGGAATTAAAACTCCTTCTTCAATATAAAATTTGTATTTGAAAAATTCCTTTTCTTTAACTATATAAGCTAAGGGATAACCTTTTAATCTCAAATTTATCCATTTTTCAAATTCAGTTCCATCAAATTCATACTCTGGATGTGCGATAAGATATTCTTTTGATTTTTTGGTAAAATATTTCAATAGAATATAGGCTTCCAATTCTGGAAGCCTTTTTTTTCTAAAGATATCAATTACGTCTAAAACCTTCATATACCAAGTTGTGACCTGACGTTTGGATCTACCCTTTCAGGTGTCCAAGGTGGGTCAAAGGTCAATTCCACTTTTACATCATTTACCCCATCTAATTCTCTTAATTTTGCTTCTGCATCTTGCAAAATCATACCGGCGAGTGGACACATTGGTGTTGTCATAGTCATCAATACAAATATATTGTTTTTGTCATCCACTTTAACTTCATATACTAATCCCAAAGAAACAACGTCTAAACCTATTTCAAAATCAATAACCTCTTTAAGCTTATTCCAAACCATTTCTTCAGTTATATTTGCCATGCTTTTCACTCCTTATCCAATTTTTCAATTAAATTTGAAAATTCATTTGCTACATGGTTAATTTCATCGAATTCAGGACCTTCAACTAAAATCCTAATAACTGGTTCTGTACCAGATGGTCTAATAATAACTCTACAATTCTTTGTTTCTTTCATAAGATCAAAAACGCTCTTGTTTTTATAAACTTCTTTATTTTTTACTTCTACGTTTATCATAACTTGTGGATAATCAGGCACCAATTTTGATAACTCAGATAAAGTACTTTGTTGCCATACAAGATGAGACAAAACCTCCAATGTTGTTATTAATCCGTCACCAGTTGTGTTTCTATCTTTATAAATTATATGCCCACTTCTTTCTCCGCCTAAAACGTAATTATTTTTTAACATTTCTTCTAAGACATATCTATCTCCAACTTTGGTTCTTACAGTATTAATTTTATTGTTTTTTAAAAATTCTTCAACTCCCATATTTGAAAGTATTGTTAACACAACTGTGTTATTTGCCAATCTTTGTTCGCTTTTCAATTTGAGTGCTGTAACGCCTAAAATTTTATCGCCGTGAAATTCATTTCCATTTTCATCTACAAATATACATCTATCTCCATCACCATCATACAAAACCGAAATTTTACCACCTGTAATATATTTTTTAACCGCTTCAGGATGTGTAGAACCACATTCTTTGTTTATGTTAAACCCATCTGGTTTATCATTAATTACTTCTACTTTTGCTCCAAAAAATTCTAAAATTTTAGGATTTAAATCATATGTGGCACCATTTGCTACATCAACTATTAATTTTATCCCTCGTAAATCTAAACCTTCGTATGTCTTTTTTATGTATTCAAAATATTCTTCATGCGCAAAACTGTAGTTTATTACTCTTCCAATATTTTTATAATTACAATATTTTATATTTTCCATTTCAAATTCTATTCTTTCTTCAATTTCATCTGGAAGCTTATAACCTTTCATTAAAACTTTTAAACCATTGTACTTTGGTGGATTATGTGAAGCGGAGATCATAACACCAGCGGCATTTTCTATTCTAGTAATAAGTGCAAGAGCAGGAGTTGGCAAAATTCCGCATTTATACGCATCTACACCAGCAGATGTAATTCCTGCAACCAAAGCTTCTTCTAACATATCACCAGATGCCCTTGTATCTTTTGCGATAAATATTTTTTTATCTACCATATTTCCCAATACATTTCCTAATTTGAATGCAAGTTCTGGAGTCAAGAATTCATTTACAACTCCTCTGATTCCATCGGTCCCAAAAAGTTTCACCATTACGCCTCCTTATTGAAAATATATACTGCATCTTCGTCGTCAATTTCTTTTATTTTTACTTTTACTATTTCCTTATCCTTCGAGCTAGGAATGTTTTTTCCTACATAATCAGGTCTTATTGGAAATTCTCTATGTCCTCTATCTACAAGAACGGATAATTGTATAAGTTTTGGTCTTCCTCTATGTGTTACTGCATCCATAGCTGCTCTTGCTGTTCTACCGGTAAATAACACATCATCTACTAGTATAACTATTTTATCTTTTACATCAAAGTTTATTTCACTTTTATCTATGTTTGTTTTTTTATCATCATCCCTAAATGGTCCTACATCTAATCCTCCTACATTTACCTCAACATTTTCTATTTTCTTTATATTCTCAGCTATTCTTTTAGCTAAATAATATCCTCTTGTAAATATACCAATCAAAACAATATCCTTTGCGCCTTTATTTTTTTCAAGTATTTCATGCGAAATTCTCATTAGGGACCTTCTAATATCGTCTTTTTCCAAAATTTTTTTCATTTAAAACCCCACCTCAAAAGATAGATTGTAACCGTACAGTGTGTTTTCATAGTGCATTGGTAAATCAGAAACTGTATTTCTGTCAATTGCATAAAATGCATCAAGTAATACCATAAGTTTTTCTATTCTTAATGCAAAATAACCACTGATTTTATTGAAAAACGATTTGTTAATAGTATATCCTGGATTCCAAAAAGCACCTAATTCCAATGTTTTAAAGTTAAGTACAGGACCTACATTAAACTGAAAGTACTCTTGTTTTATAAATTGAAAATTTGCAACAAGACTATATGTTTCATTCCCAATTATCAAATCTACACCAACATCTGGTTTAAAAAATTCAAATGGACTTTGGGCAAAAAGTGTTAGTTCTTCAACAAAAGCTCCCAACTTTACGTAATCTATGATTTTACTCATAAAACCTACGCCTAAGCAAAAAGAATATCCCTCATTTGTGCTATTAGTATATTTTTTAACGAGAAAGTTTATACCCCATTGAAATTCATCGCCCACTGATTTCAAGATATAACCAACCCTATTGAGATTTTCTGGGCTTGCATTTTCGGTAAAAAGATATAATTTGCCGATTAAATTATCCTCTTTTTCACTATAAAACAATCCAAATTTAGTGATCCATATATCTGAAAAATAAGTAGAATATGAAAACCCCAAGCTTGTATAAGTTTCTCTAAAATTTGCAGGATTTTCAATATTTCTCATGGAAAATAAAAAAACACTTAGAATACTTAATAAAATTACTAAAATTTTTTTAAGCATAATATTTTAAAACCTCCCCCCTTAGATCCTCAAAGGTGTTGTTATCAATACTTTCACGAATCCTTTTACTTAAATCCATCATAAAATGCAAATTATGTATCGTTAGAAGTATTTGCCCTAAAGCTTCACCTCTATCAAAAAGATGTCTCAAATAAGATCTAGAATAATTTCTACATGTATAGCACTTACATTCTTTGTCAATAGGTGTCTTGTCGAATTTATGTTTTGCAGCTCTTATATTTATTTTCCCTTTCCACGTCAAAGCCTGACCATGCCTTGCCACCCTTGTTGGTAGTACACTATCAAAAACATCCACACCAAGATTAACTAGATCAACTATTAATTTTGGTGCTCCTGCTCCCATAAAATACCTAGGTTTATTTTCAGGCAAAAGAGGAACTGTAAATTCAGTCATTTCTAAAGTTAAGTTATATTCTTCCCCCACGCTTAATCCGCCTATGGCAAATCCATCAAAATTCATACTGGTAATTTCTTTTGCACTTCTTTCCCTCAAATCTTTAAAAAATGCTCCTTGAACTATACCAAATATTGCTTGATCCGACAAACTTCTTATTTTTTTTAAACTTCTTTCAGCCCACTGAGTTGTAAGTTCCAGTGCATATACTGCTTCTTGATGAGTAATTCCAGGTTCAGCACAATAATCAAAGGCCATAACTATATCTGAACCAATGGCATTTTGAATTTCCATAGAGAGTTCTGGGGTAATCATATGCATACTTCCATCTAGTGGAGACTTTATTAATACTCCATCTTTTGTTATCTTTCTACCCTTTCTTAAACTAAATACTTGAAACCCTCCACTATCAGTTAAAACCGGTCTATCCCAATTCATAAAATTGTGTATTCCATCATGATGTTTTAAAACTTCTATACCTGGTTTTAAATACAAATGGAATGCGTTGGCAAGTATAATTTGTGCACCTACATTCTTTAAGTTTTCAGGTGTCATTAATTTTACATTTGCATTAGTGCCCACTGGCATAAAAGTTGGAGTTTCTACAACTCCGTGTGGTAGATATATTCTACCTCTTCTGGCGTTTTTAGTTGTTTTTAAAAGCTCAAATTTCAAACCCATTTTCCTTTATCAACTCCCTAATATTTTTGTATAATCCATCGACTTCATTTTTTAGATCTTCCAGTTCTTCTTTATATTCTTTTACAAAATCCTCATCCTTTATACTTGAAAGATTAATTAACACGTTGTACATAGCTATTCTGAAAGAAGAATAGGCAAGTTCTGCTGAAGAATATGCATCTGATATAGCATTTTTATTTCCAAATTTACTTGTGATTTGTGAATATTTTAATATATTTCTAGTTTCCCTTGCAAGCTCAAATGGAACATCAGCTGCTTTTTTTAATGCTTCTTGTAAAATTTTTCCTCTTTCTGGATTGTCTTTTGGAATTTTAATTGCTTTCATAACTTCGTTGAATGCTTCCATATCTTTTGTGGCTATATCTTGCAATTTATTTCTTGAATATTCCATGTGTTCTAAAACTTCTTCCATGCTTTCTTCATATTCAGCATATTTTTTCTTACCGATGGTTAAATTTGCAACCATTTGATTTAGTGCAGCAGAAAAAGCTGCAACAATCGCCCCCACTGCTCCTCCACCAGGTACTGGTGATTTATCAGAAACCATATCGCAAAATTCCTTTAATGTGGTTTTTTCAACGTTCATAAGAAACTCCCCCTTTTTTAATTTTTATTTGAAATTATAATGTTTTTTTACTGGAACTTTTACTCTCCAGATGCAAGATAATCCCTTTGGAAATTCAACGAGATCACCTTTTCCAATTTTGTAAACTTTGCCATCTTTTGTTTCAACTTCGACTTCCCCTTCTAAAAAATAACAAATTTCTGTTTCATCATAGTACCAATCAAATTCAGAAATCTCCTTTGTCCAAATAGGCCATTGGAAAACATTTAACTCTTCTAATTCTTTTTTGGAAGGCCTTTTTATTTTTACTTCCATCTATCTCACCTCCGAAAATATTATATCATATGTAGTCTAATTTTCTTGACGAAGATAAATAAAAATGAAAATGTTAAAAAATAAAATGGGAGACGATAAAATTTAAGTCATTACCATGTGGAGCTCTATTTTAAAGTAGATATCTTATTGATGAAATTACTATCATTACAAATACTATTAACCTTACAAATTTTGTACTGCTTTTTAGTGCAGTAGTTGTTCCAAGCTTTGCACCAATCATTGTTCCAAATGCTAGAATTGTGCCTTTTAATATATCTATCTTTCCATTTAGTAAAAATATGAGAAATGAGAAAGAAGTATAACATAAGACTATAAATACTTTTAGAGCATTTGCTTTTATAATATTATTCCCTTCTATGAAGATTAGACTTGTAATTAGAAAGAAACCAACACCTGCTTGTATAAATCCACCATAAAAGCCTATTATTAGAAAGATTAAAAAACTTAAAGGATAGTTTTTTTTAACTTTTTTTCCTTCCTCCCAAACTTTTGGTTTGTATAAGATAAAAACACTTATTATAAGAAAAATAATTCCAATTATTTTTTCTAGAATGTATTTATCTATATTTAACACGGTGAAAGTTCCAAAGATAGCACCTATTGTAGTTGGGATGGAAAGTAACAAGCCTTCTTTAACTGAAAAGGCCTTGTTTTTCTTAAAATTTGTAGTTGCAATTATATTCTGCAAAAGTATGCCTATTCTGTTTGTGCCATTAGCTACTGAAATATCTAGCCCAAGAAGTGTAAGGATAGGTAGTGTTAGCATAGAGCCACCACCTGCAAGAACATTTACAAAACCTGCACCAATACCTGACAAAAAAAGTAGTATATACAGCATTATAATCCCTCCTTTGATAGATCCACGAATAAAATTCTTCAAAAAGCTGCTTTTATTCTTTTCAAATCCAAGTGATGCAGATTGAATAGGAGTAATGTGTTTTGTATAATTTTTTTGGATTCAAAATTAACAAATCAGTGCCTGAATTGTCGAAAGATCTGATTATTGTTCTTTTTTCATGTTTGATTTATTGGGGGTAATATAACCAATATTTAAAAAAGTTGTTGTCAATTACTCTTTTTTCTTGTACTGTTGAAAGTTTGATAGTTAAAATTTAGGAAATAACTTTTTCAAGAACAAACCCTCTAAATCTGTCGTCTAAAGAACGACCAAAAATATGATTATTGATAACACTAAATTCTTTTTGGAGAATGGTATGTTATTTCATTTTCATTTTTTCTAAATCTGTATCAACTTTAAGGTAATTATACGATATTTTGTTTGCAATACAAAATATTTTTTGAATTCTTCATATTTTATTTCATGGTATAATTATTTGAGAGAAAAAAAGGAGGAATAAATATGGGATTAGTTGCAGAAGTATATGGTGTGGAATTGATGCCTATTGGTCCGATAATTTATTATACAGATAATGGGGAAGATATAAAGCTTGGTGACAAAGTAGTTGTAATGAGTGAATTTGGTTTAGATTATGGAATTGTGCGAATTGGCAAAAGACAAATGAGTATAGATGAAATAGGATACGACTTAAAACCAATATTTAGAAAGGCAACTTCTGAAGATTTGGTAAAAATAGAGGAAAACAGAAAAATTGCCGATGAAGCTATTAATGTTACTAAGAAATTGGTAAAAAAGCATGGATTAAATATGAAAATACTTGATGCAAGATTGATGCTGGATGATTCAAGATTGGTTATTTATTTTAGTTCAAAAAATAGGGTAGACTTTAGAGAACTTGTAAAGGATATTGCAAAAGAGTTTAAGACGAGAATTGAGTTGAGGCAAGTAGGTGCGAGAGATGAAATGAAATTTGTTAAAGGACTTGGATTGTGTGGAAAAAAAGCTTGTTGTACGTACTGGTTGAGGAATTTTGATAGTATTACGTTAAAACATGCCAAAAAACAACAAATGATGATTAATACTGCCAAAATAACAGGTCCTTGTGGTAGATTACTATGTTGTTTGAAATTTGAATATGATTTTTATATCGATGCATTGAAAAATATACCAGATGAAGGAAGTACTATTAAGTATGAAGGAAAAGATGCAAAAGTAATAACGGTTAATGTATTTTTATCGAGGGTGACTATATATACAAGGGATGGAGAAACTGTTGCTTTGCCTTTTGAATATTTTAGAGGTGATAAAGATGTGGAAAGTACTAATTTGGATGGGAACTCTTCTGATAATGATTGGAATAATAGCAATGATTTTAGAGAAGATTAAAATATTTCCATTACCTGGAGATATTGTTATAAAGAAAGGTAATTTTGTGATAATTATTCCTATAACTTCTATGATTTTATTTAGTTTAGTGCTGACTCTTATGTTAAATCTTATCTTTAAAAGGTGATATTGTGAAGATAGAAAATGTATCATTAGAGGATTTAAAAAGTTTAACTAAAATAATTTCCAAAAATATTGATGATTTAAATTTTATATATTTAAATGGAGATTTGGGTTCAGGAAAAACCACTTTTACGAAGTATTTATGTTACTATCTTGGAGTGGATTGGTTACAAGTGAGTAGTCCTACATTTTCTATAATTAACGTTTATGAAGGAAAAAGAACAATTTATCATGTGGATCTTTATAGAATATCTGATTTTGACGAAGTTTTTTACGTATTAGAAGAGAATTTTGAAGATAAAGAAGGAATTTTTATAATAGAATGGAGTGATTTATTTAAGGATTATTTTACTGAAGAAGGGCTTAAAATAAACTTTTATCATAGGGATGAAAAGACAAGAGATCTTGAATTTTTTACTGACTTGGAGAAACTAACTATTAGTTTAAGGAGGTGGATGAATGAAAGAAAAAAAGTTTGAGAAGTTAGAACAGAAGGTTGCAAAATTAAATGAGGAAGAAATAGAAATTCCGGGAGAGTTACCCGTCATTGCAATGAGAAGTAATGTTGTTGTATATCCAAATACTGTTGTACCATTTTATGTAGGGCGTGAAAAGTCGTTATATGCTTTAGAGGATTCAATGGAAAATTACAATCAATTGTTGTTTGTAGTTAATCAGAAAGATCCAAAGATTGAAGAACCCAAAGAGATTGATTTATTTAAAATTGGAACAGTTGTAAAAATAATGCAAATTGGTAAACTTCCAGATGGAACTTTTAAGGTTTTGGTAGAGGGAATTTCGCGGGCGGAATGGATTAAATCAATTGAAAAAAAATACTTTAAATTTAAGATAAAGCTTTTAAAATCAAAATATCGGAAGACAAAAAAATTAATTGCTTTAATGAGAGTTGTGAGAGATGAAATGCAAAAATACATACAATATTCTAGAAAGCTCCCCACAGAAGCTTTAATGTTTTTGGAGGATATGGAAGATCCCGATGTATTTGCAGATTTAGCTGCATCAATTTGCCCTGGAAGTTTAGAAGAAAAGCAAGAATTACTTGAAATATTACATCCGGCAAGACGTTTAGAGAAAATTTTGGAATTAATATCTAAAGAAACGGAATTACTTGAAATAGAACACCAATTAGATCAAAAGGTAAAGAAAAGAATTGAAAAATCGCAAAAAGAATACTTTTTAAGAGAAAAACTAAGGGTTATTAGAGAAGAGCTTGGTGGAGAAGAAGATGCTGAAATTAGGGAATTAGAAGAAAAAATAGAAAATGATGATTTGCCGGATTATGTTAAAGAAAAAGCAAGATTTGAATTGAAAAGACTTGAAAAGATGTCTCCCTATTCACCTGAAGCAAATGTTATAAGGAATTATTTAGATTGGATTTTAAATTTACCTTGGAATAAAAAGACAGAGGAATTATCTGATTTGAAGATTGCTAAAAATGTTTTGGAAAAGCATCATTTTGGTCTTGAAGAACCCAAGCAAAGAATTTTGGAATTTTTGGCTACACGTAGTGTTTCAAAGTCGATGAAAGCACCTATTATTTGTTTTGTTGGACCACCAGGTGTGGGGAAAACTTCTTTGGGACGTTCTATTGCAGAGGCTTTGGGAAGGAAATTTTTAAGGATGTCTTTAGGAGGTTTAAGAGATGAAGCAGAAATTAGAGGCCACAGACGGACTTATGTTGGGGCATTACCTGGAAGAATTATTCAACTTATTAGAAAAGCAGGTGTTAAAAATCCGGTATTGTTATTAGATGAAATTGATAAAATGGGAATAAGTTTTCAAGGTGATCCTGCATCTGCATTGCTTGAGGTCTTGGATCCAGAGCAGAATAAAGATTTTGTTGATCTATATCTGGAGTTACCTTTTGATTTGTCAGAGGTTTTATTCATTACTACAGCAAATACTTTATACAATATACCAGAACCACTAAAAGATAGAATGGAAATTATTGAAATTCCAAGTTATACTAACGTTGAAAAATTTCATATAGCAAAAGATTATATTCTCCCTAAAATATTCAATGAGTTAAATTTTGAAAGAAAAAAGATAGTATTTAGGAATGATTCAATTAAGCAAATTATTTTAGAATATACGCTTGAACCTGGAGTTAGGGAACTTGAACGAAAGTTGAGGACTATTGTTAGAAAATCTATTTTGGAAATTGTGGAAGGGAAAGAAAAAGTAATCATAACTACCAAAAAAGTAAAGGATTACCTTGGGGCTCCAAGGATAAAAGAAGAAAACAGATTAAAAAAACCAACAATTGGTGTATCAACTGGACTTGCTTGGACGGCATATGGCGGGACGACTTTGTTTATAGAAAGCATATTATTTCCGGGAAAGGGAAGATTAATATTAACAGGTAAATTGGGAGAAGTGATGAAAGAATCTGCACAAATTGCCTTTAGTTTAGTGAAAAAGCTTTGTGGAGAGGAGTTTACAGAATTTTTTGAAAAGAATGATATACATATCCATGTTCCAGAAGGTGCAGTGCCAAAAGATGGACCAAGTGCAGGCGTTACTTTGGTAACTAGTTTGTTCTCATCTGTTAAGAAAGTTCCTGTTGATAACAATATTGCAATGACGGGTGAAATAACATTGAGGGGAAGAGTTTTGCCCGTTGGAGGAATAAAGGAAAAAGTTTTAGCTGCGTATAGAAAAGGAATAAAGAAAATTATTTTACCATATCAAAATAGATATGATATTGAAAAAATACCAGGAGAAGTTAGAAAAGATATCAAATTTGTTTTCGTAAATACAATTGACGAAGTGTTAAGGGAGGCATTGATTTGTGAAGATAAAGAGTGTTGAATTGGTAAAAACTATATATAGTAAAAAAGAAAGATATCCTGAGCCGTTAAATGGTGAGTTTGTTTTTGTTGGAAGATCGAATGTTGGAAAGTCAACTTTATTGAATACATTAACAGAGAGAAACATTGCAAAGACAAGTAAAAAGCCAGGAAAAACTGCTTCTGTTAATTTTTATAAAATAAATGATTTACTTTATTTTGTAGATTTACCTGGTTATGGTTTTGCCAAAGTTTCTGAAAAAGAAAGGCTTAGGTGGAAGCAAATAATAGAATTTTATTTTGAAAGTAGATTTTGGAATATAAAGATGATTTTTTTGCTTGTTGATGGAAGACATGAATTGCAAAAAAACGATGAAATGATGATTGATTGGTTAAAAGAAATGGATTTACCTTTTTCCATTGTTTTAACTAAAATAGACAAGTTAAAGATGTCTGAAAAATCTAAAATGATTAGGTATTACAGAAATTTATTTGGTGAAAACTATATTGTTATACCTTATTCAGCTGTGACTAAAGAAGGGGTATCGGAAATTTTAAAATTAGTTGAGGATCTTGGAGGTGCAAAGGTTTGATACGAGATATAATTGATGAAAAAATAAAAAGTATACTTTTGGAAGAAGGTTTTGATTATTCTTATAACATAGAAATTCCAGATGAACGATTTGGGGATTTTTCAACGAATGTAGCTTTAATTGGAGCTAAGTATTTTAGGAAACCCCCTCTTGAGATAGCAAAGATATTCGTTGCAAAATTGGAAAGTGATCCTTTATTCTTAGAAGTTAATATTGCTGGGCCGGGTTTTATAAATTTTAGAATTTCAAAGGCATTTTATATCAGTATTTTGGAAGAGATGTTAAAAAAGGATACAAATTATTGGAGGCAAAAACCAAAACAATTGAAAGTACAGCTGGAATATGGTAGTGCAAATCCTACAGGTCCCTTTACTGTAGGGCATGGAAGGCAGCTAGTGATAGGTGATGTTCTAGGTAATGTTTTGGAGTTTTTGGGGTATGATGTTGAAAAAGAAATGTATTTAAACGATGCAGGAAGACAAATAAGACTTTTGGCGCGTTCTTTATGGGTGAGGTACAATGAGTTATTCGGAAAAGAATATGATTTACCTGAGGATGGTTATAAAGGTACGTATTTAATGGATATTGCAAGAAGTTTGAGTGAAAGGGAAGGAAATAAGTTTGTAGATAAATGGGATGAGAAAGTGGAGAAGTTTTTCATGAAGGAAGCCGTATCTAGTATATTAGATAATATGGAGGGGACACTTAACAAAATAGGTTGTAAATTTGATAGTAAAATAAGGGAAAGTTTTGTAATAGAAAAAGGATATGTTGACAGGGTATTGGAAATTTTTAAAGTGAAAAATTTAGTATATGAAAAGGATAACGCGCTTTGGTTTAAAGTGTCAAAGTTTCTCAACGAAGACGATAAAGTTTTAATTAGGAGTGATGGTACTTATACTTATTTTTTGACGGATATTGCGTATCATTTGTATAAATTTGAGAGAGAATATAACAAAGTTTATGATATTTTTGGCAGTGACCATCATGGGCATATTCCTAGAATGAAAGCTGCTATGAGCGCTCTTGATATTTCTAATGAATTTTTAAATTTCATACTCCATCAATTTGTTACTTTAAAACGTGGAAAAGAAGTTGTAAAAATGAGTACGAGGGCAGGTAATTTTGTAACTTTGGAAGAACTTTTAGATGAAGCAGGAAAAGATGCAACAAGATATTTCTTTGTTATGAATGATGTAAATACACATTTAGTTTTCGATTTAGAACTTGCAAAGTCTAAAACTAATGAAAATCCCGTGTATTATGTACAATATGCATATGCGAGGATAAATAGCATTTTTGAGAAAGCCTCTGAAAAAGGGATAAAAGGCGATTATTTGGATAATATAGAACTTTTGGAAAATCCGGAAGAAATGAGTATAATTAAATTGTTGGATGAATTTGTTAATTCCCTTAAACAAGTTGAAGAAAAATTATCACCTCACTTTTTAACAAATTATATTTATTTAGTTTCCGAAAAATTCCACAGTTATTATTCAAAATATAAAATAGTTGATGAAACAAATATTCCTCTGAGTTTGGCAAGATTAGGTTTATTGAGTGTTATTAAAAATGTTTATGAGATAGTGTTCAATCTTTTGGGAGTTAAAGCACCAGAAAGAATGTAGAAGGTGAGAATTTGAATATTGATACGTTATTTTCTAGTTTTATTCATGAAATAGGGAAGGCAAAAACTGAGGAAGAAGTTTATAGAACACTTTTAAAATCATTAAAGGCAATGTTAAAGTATAACGGTGCTTTAGTTTTAAAGCAAAATGAAGTGGTCTTTTTTGATCCAGAAGTGTTTGATATTTCAAAATATTCTGATTATATGGCATGGATTGAAGAAAGATTATTGCCTTCGTTTTTTTTGGAATCGGATGAATTTATTGGAATAATTCCCATAGTTAAACAAGGGAAAATGTTGGGAAGTATAATTGTAAGAACTAATAAAGAACCTAATAACGAATTAATGGTTTTTTTACAAATTTTTTCTTTTTTAACGGGAATTACTTTAGAAAATTTGGTATTAATTGAAAAAATAAAGAATTCTGAAAAATTTATGTTTGAGGTTTTAAATTCTATTAGCGAAGGTATTTTTGTTTTGGATGAAAAAGGTGAACTAGAGTTTTCAAACAAGCTTGGTAAAGAAATAATAGAGAAGTATGATATAAAGGATTATTTTAAATTTTTAATTTTAGATGATGCAAATATACATTCTAAGGAATTTGGTGAAAATTATTTTACCATTGTAAAAACAAAATTTGATTTTTTAGGTAGTACCAAATATATTATCACTTTCAACAATGTTACATATGAAATGGAATTGGAAAAACTAAAACAATTAGATAAGATGAAGACGGAATTTGTTGCAAATATTTCTCACGAGCTTCGAACTCCTCTATCTGCTGTAAAGGCGTATACCGAGACCTTATTGAATATGGAGGTTGATCCTGAAAGTCAAAAAGAATTCCTTTCTATTATATACGAACAAAGTGAGAGACTAGAGGCTCTATTAAATGACTTGTTGGACTTTACATTAATAGAATCAGGTACAATGGAGTTAGAATATAGTGAGTTTAATATTTGTGAGGTTTTACAAAGTGTCTTGGAGAAGGTATCTCCATTTGCAGAAAAATTTGGGGTAAAATTAGAACATAGTTGTAGTGAAGTTACTGTATTTGCGGATAGAAAAAGAATTTTTCAGGTGGTGTACAATTTACTTGATAATGCGATAAAGTTCAACGATAAAGAGAAAGATGAAAGATTTGCAAAGGTTAACATAAAAAATGAAGACAATGAATTAATTATTGAAGTGGAGGATAACGGTATAGGAATTTCTAAAGAAGAGAAAAATAAAATTTTTGAGAAGTTTTACAAAGGGGATAGAAGTTTAACTTATGAAGTTTCTGGTACCGGGTTAGGTCTTGCAATTGTAAAAGAAATTGTAAGATTGCACAGAGGAGATATTGATGTAGAATCTGAAGTAAAGAAGGGGACAAGATTTATAGTGAGAATTCCATTGGGGAAGTGAGTAAATGTTGGTAAAATTTATAAAAGAAATAGAAGAAATTCCAACGCCAGATTTTCAAGTTCAGCAGATAATAAATATAGCATCTAATCCGGATTCGTCTATAAAAGATCTTGAAAAGGCTATTTCAATGGATGCTTCGTTATCTCTAAAAGTTTTAAAATTGGTAAATTCTGCGTATTATGGGCTTCCAAGAAAAATAACAAAGATAAGCGAAGCTGTAATGATTTTAGGATTTAAAACTGTAAGAAATTTGGCGTTGTCGATTTTTACGTATTCTTCTTTAAACAAAGGAGCTTCAAATGTTGATAAGAAGAAACTTTGGCAACATTTTATGTCAACTGCTATAATTTCAGAGGTGGTTTCAAAAATTATCGGTTATCCTGAACAGGAAGAAGCATTTATGGCGGGGCTTTTGCATGATATTGGAAAAATTGTATTAGATATTGCATTTCCAAAATATATTACTAGTTTGGTTGAAAAATCAAAGTCTAATAAGGTGTGTTTTTACACTTTGGAAAAGAAGTTAGGTGAAGAGACTCATGGTGAACTTGGGGCATTTTTAATTGAACAATGGAAACTTCCGGAATTGTTTCAAATAGTTTCTCTTTACCATGATGAACCAGAAAATAACGATCAAGAAGCTTTTGATACGATTTTATACATTGTACATCTTGCAAATTATTTTTCGGATTTGATGTACAATGGATATTCTGGTTCATATTGTGAACCTACATTATCTGCCAAAACATTTAAAGTTTTAGGTATAAAACCGTCGGATTTGATTGATATCTCAATTAAAATAAGAAACGCTTTGGCAAAAGCGAAAGCTCTTTTAGAAGGAGGAGAAGAAAATGAATCCTGAGTATAGAAATATGAAAATAGAAAATCGTATAAGAGAACTTATTTCTGAAGGGTTACGAAAAATTAAGGTTCCGGAGTTTGATGCAATAAGAAGTTACATAGTAATTTCAAGGGTTATTATTTCAAAAGATAAAAAATATGCAGATGTTTATGTAAGTTATATTGGTAGTGCGGAAGATAGAAAAAAGGCAGTTGAGCTTTTGGTAAAATATAAAGGTTTTTTTAGAAAATATGTTGCAAAAAATCTAAGGATCTATACTACACCAGAGCTTAGATTTAAGGAAGATATTGGAATAGAAGAAAGTGTAAAAATAAATAAACTTTTAGATGAAATTTCATCTAAAAATAATAAAGATATTTCCGATAAGTAATATGAATAGCTCTTTTTAGGAGGGGTAACCATGGATGGTGTTAAAGGAGTGAGTAATGGTAAAATAGAAATTTTTGAAAATAACCTAAAAAATCCAAATTTAGATCAAAAAAAAGAGATGGATCAACAAAATAGAAATGTTGATTTAAATGCTGTTGCAAAAGAGTTTAAAGAAAATTTAGAAAAATTAAAGAAAATTTTTAGAGGTGAAGCGGAATTTAATATTGACAAGGATACAGGGATGATAGTTGTGAAAATAAAAGATAAGGATACGGGGGAAATTATTAGACAAATTCCCCCAGAAGTTGCGTTGAGACTTGCAAAAAATCTTGAAGAATTGATTGGTGTTATATTTGATGAAAGAGCTTAAGGAGGTAATATTATGGATTATAGTTCTATTGCTCAGAATATTAACTATAGATATACCTCCAATGCTCCAATGTTTCAATTTGGTGGTTTATCTTCTGGGTTAGATACTGCTTCTATAATTGATAAAATAATGGAAGTAGAATCCCGGCCTTTAAATAGACTTAATGAAAAATTTAAGGTTTTAGATTATCAACAGAAAGCATATAATAATGTTTCTGATAAATTGCGAGATTTTATGAATTATTTAACAGATTTTAAGTTACAATCTAATCTAATTCCAAAGAGTGCAACGGTTTCTGATGCAACGGTTTTAGCAGCTAATGCTAGTGCTACTGTTTTGGATGGTAATTATTCTATTTCTATTGATAAATTGGCTTCAAGAAGCATTTATAATGGTGGAAAAGTTGGTGTTGATATAACTTCCACGGATACGTATTCTAGTTTAAACCATAAATATGTACCACAAGATTCGACGTTAGTTTTAACTGTTAATAACACAGATGTAAATATTAGTATATCTTCGGCAGATACGATCAATGATATTGTAAATAAAATTTCAAATGCTTTTACAACTGCGGGTGCTTCTGCAACCGTTGCTTTTAACGATGTAGAAAATAAATTAGTGATACAATCTTCTGATATTTTTTCAATTTCACAATCAAGTGGTAACTTTTTAAATGTTTTTAAATTAGATGATGCAAATTTAATAAACAATTCAGGAACTTATACGTTGCAAAGTTCGGGAGATATTGGTACATATTCAACAAGTAAAACTTTAGCAGATTTAGGAATATCGGGAAGTGGAACTTTTACAATAAATGATGTTTCAATCTCTTATTCAGATACTGACACAATTTTTGATCTAATTTCAAGAATTAACAATAATGTTAGTGATGTTACAGCATCGTATGATGAGAATAATAACAAAATAGTTATAACAGCAAATGAAATGGGTGATGTTATTATAAATATATCTGGAGCACCTTCTGGGCTTGGGCTTGATACTGGGACATTTACGTTGGGAGATATAGCCCATGCAACGTTAACAACTGATTCTAGTCTAACTTATGACCTTTATTCTGATAATAATACATTTACTTACAATGGTTTAGAATTTACTGCATACAATTTAGGAAATGTAACTATAAGTGTTAATACTGATACAGATGCTATAGTGGAAAAAGTTAAAGAATTTGTCGATAAATGGAATGAAATGACTGATTATCTATACACTAAATTAACTGAAGATAAGGTTAAAGGTAAAGATGAAAGTGAAATGTCTGAAGAAGAAAAGATACAAGGTTACTTAAAAAATGATCAATATTTAAGAAGAATTTTTGACAAAATGAGAGGATTTTTATATGATTCGTACAATGGTAATTATTTATGGGAACTTGGAATAACTTCAGGAGATAGCGGTATAGGTTTTGAAAATACGATGAAAGGTCATATTGAATTAGATGAAGATAAATTAAAAGAGTATATTTCGAAAAATGGTGTAGATTCTGTTTGGAAATTTTTTGGAGGTTCTGAAACAAGTTTTGCAAGCCAAGTAAAAGATTATCTTTATGATTTAACAAAGTTTAATGGAGAAATAGATCAAGTTGCAGGAGTAAGTGGAAGGTTAGGGAGAGAAAAAAGGGTGCTTGCAAAAGAAATGGCAAACTGGATTGATATTTTGCAGAAAAAAGAGCAAGATTTGTGGGCAAAATTCTCTGCAATGGAAGAAGCACTTGCAAAAATGAATTCTCAAGGTATGTATATTGCACAGGCTCTTTCAAAAAGATGAAAAAGCGGATGAGATAGACTTGCTTTCGAAAATATGATAAACAAAAATTAATTTATTAATTTTTGAATGACATGGCTTCAGTATACCACTGAAGCCATGTTTTTAGTCTTTGAGGATAGAATCGTTAAAATACGAACTCTTTTTATATTTGTGAAAATTCATTTCAAAGTTATGAGCCTCAAATAATTGTATTTTATCTATATCATTGAACATATCTGATACGTATGATTTGATTTTCAAAAAATATCTCCAACTATTTTCGAGTAATAATCTTGCAAGTGCTATTTTTGTTTTTTCTCTGCCAGAAATATTGCTTTTATTGCTTCCAAGAACTATGTCAAGTTTTTTTATTTTGTATAAACTTTTTCAAACCTGCCAAATCTTTTCTTTGTATTGTGATATATACTTTAAAACAAGTCTTATAAAAGTTGTTTTTCCTTCTTCACTTGAACATACAATAGCCACTTTATCATCATGTGTTATTTCAAGATTAAGATGTCTAATATTTTTCTTTTTTAAATGAAACAATACTTAGTATAATTTTTTGTGCTTCCATATGTCAGGTGACTAGTATAATTATCAATATTTAAAGTTTCAAAGCCAAGTTTTTAATTAAATTTTAAATGATTTATAAAGCGCTCTAATTGGACCTTAAACTAACTCTACTTAGATTAATACATAAGAAAAGAAACAATGATTTATTTTAAATTTTAAAATAAAGTCTAATAACTTATTCTTTTAGTTTAGGAAGAGATAAAATTTTTGCTATTTATTTACCAAAAAAAAGCACCCCCTCGTTGGTTTTGTTTACCACCTAGGGGGTGTTTTTATTGTTTCATTTTTGGATTTATAGCAAATTGAAGACCTTTTTTATAATTTTAATAATTTACATTTTCAAGTTTTTTGTAACCTTTGAGGTTTTCGTGATCTATAAATACTTCTATTGTATGCGTTGCATTTGGAGAGTCACTTTCGAATGCAATTATCCAGCTTGAAGAAATGTATTCTAAAAGACCTATATTTGTCAAATCAACATTGCCAGATGAATCGGTATAGTTTACAATTCCTCCTGTTTTTTCTATGATTTCCCTTGGATCTTCAGGATTGCTAAAATCAGTATCGGTAATATTATAATAATATGTTGGTACAAAAGCACCGTGTACTGTTACGTATCCTGTTATAGCATCGATTACTTCGCTTTTATCGTATAAAGTTTCACCTTCGGCATCTCCAGGATATGATTCTGATTTATAATGTGCAGATGCATCTGTAATGAGTATTATAATTTTTTGAGAAGAAGTTCTCCAAGATGCGTTATTAAATGCATACATGATACCTGCGTATGGATTTTCAGGGAAATCTCCTCCACCGTATGCAGATAAACTAGAAACAAAATTTTTAGCGCTACTTGCATCTGAAAGATCCAACCAGGCGGGTGATACCGTTATATTTTTAGAAGGTGCAGCATCATCAAATGGAACAATTCCTATTCTTGCATCTAAGCCACTTGCTTCTAGAGTGATAATCAAATTTTGAATGCTGTTTTTAACCCCTTCAATTGCGTTATACATGCTTCCTGTTGTGTCTAATACAATCATTATATCAATTTGTGTTCTTTTTTCAGCTTCTTTAAATAAAAGAAATCCTTGAGCTTTATTGTCTTCGAAGACTTTTATTTCGCTATCAGAAAGATTTGAAATATCGGGAACACTTAATTTTAACCTTACATAATCTGGAACGGAAAGTGGTACTAAAAACGGTGTTTTATCAGTTGTAAGGTATAACGTAAGATCAGTGTACAAACTTGTTGAAGGTTTAAGCACTCCTTTTGGATCTTTTGGAATTAATTTGGGCAACGTTGGAATGTTAACACATCCAAATATGAATATTAAGACTATAAATGATAAAAGTATAATTTTTTTCATAATTATCCCTCCTTTAGAATGTAAGACCTATACCAAGATTTAGGGTATAGATTCCGGTGCTTAAAAATTGAAGATTAAATGTAGTAATTGCTTCGAGTGATAGTGTTATTGGTGCTCCAGTTTTTAATCCCAATTTTCCATGGAATATTTCTTGCGAATAAAGTCCAATTTCTGTGTTTTGTAGATTTACAATAAGAATTGGTGCAACTCCAACGTAAATAGAAGTGCTAGAGATTTTTAGATTAAAAAGTAAGTATGGATCAAATTCAACTAATTTTATTTCTGAGAAATTGGTGTTTTCTAAATCCAAATTAGTTCCTGAGAGTGGATAGTAAATGTTTAAGGAAAAACCTATAATGCTTGAGTAAGTGCCTAATTCTGCTCCTAAAACAAATCGGTTTTTTCCACTCATTTCTTTTCCAATGCTTGCTCCTAAAAACATGGAAAAATAAATACTCGAAAACAAGAAAAGAAGTATCAATAATGTTATTCTTTTCATTTTAATCACCTCCTAAATATATCATATCACTTTACTATATAAAAATAATATAACATTAATTGGTTATATTAAGTTGTTTGGTGTAATAATACTATGTTAAATTAATAATTCTTTGTTTTTCGAAGTATAGTATTAATTTTTGGACATTTGTGTTAGAATAATATTAGAAAAAATTTGGAGGGGAATAATATGAAGAGTATTTTGGACTTTAAGTATGATAAATTGGTTGGAGAATTTAAAAAAATAAATTTAGAAAGATATAGGGTGGATCAAGTTTTGGATTGGATCTATAAGAAAAAAATTTTTGATTTTAACGATATGACAAATCTTTCTAATGAACACCGAAGGATACTTTCAGAAAGATTTACAATAGATATTCCAGAACTATTAGATATGCAGGTTTCTAAAATTGATAAAACTACAAAGTTTCTGTGGAAATTAAAAGATGGTAACACAATTGAGTCTGTTGCGTTATTTCATTCAGGTAGGGTTACTTCTTGTATATCTACGCAAGTAGGATGTCCGGTAAAATGTAGTTTTTGTGCAACGGGACAAAGTGGTTTTGTGAGAAATTTAACTGTTGGTGAAATTGTAGGTCAAATTTTGGCTATTGAATTGAATAGAAAAGTTAAAGTGGGAAATGTAGTTTATATGGGAATGGGTGAACCACTATTAAATTTTGGAAATGTGCTGGATAGTATTAAAATATTAAATCACAAAAAGATGTTGAATATAGGGATTAGAAGAATTACTATTTCTACCGTTGGAATTCCAGAAAAAATCGTAGAACTTGCAAAATCAGGTTTAGATGTGAAATTGGCATTATCTTTACATGCCCCCACAGATTTTAAAAGAGATCAGATAATTCCGTTAAATAAAAAATACAGTGTTGAAGAGTTAATATATGCATTAAAAAAGTATCAAGAAATCACAGGTAATAGAATTACAATTGAGTATATTTTAATAAGAGAGTTTAATGATTATCCAGATGATGCTGTTAAATTAGCAGAATTATTAAGAAGATTGAGTGTATTTGTCAATCTCATTCCGGTTAATCCAGTAAATCCTGAATTTCATAGGCCAAGCAAATGGGCAATTGAGAGGTTTAAAGAGGTATTAGAGAAAAATGGTATAGAGTGTGAAATTAGGCAAGAAAAAGGTACAGATATAGATGCTGCTTGTGGACAATTAAGAAGGAGGAATATAAAATAAGGTTTTTAAAATCTTTGATAATATTTTTATTTGGAATCTATTTTGGGGCGTTGGCATTTATAGGTATAAATTATTATTTCCAAAGAACAAATTTCTTGACGTTTTCAATTGATGAGTTGAAGGGTAAAAAAATTGAAGATATAGAAAAAGATCTAAGTAGTTCTGGATTTAAGGTGGAGTTTTTTAACAAAGGACAAATTGTTGATATTATTCCAAAGTTTAGTGTGTTAAAAAAGGGAAGAACTATAAAAATAATATTGAGAGATGAAAAATTTAAATTACCTAATTTGTATGGTGTTTTTTATCTTGAAGGTATAAGCTTTTTGAAAAAACGTGGAGTTGATGTTGAAATAGTAAAAATAAAATTTCCTGGCCCAGATGGAAGGATATTGGCATCTTACCCAAGTTTTGGAAGTGAGATTTCTGAGAATTCCAAAATAAGATTATTAGTTGATTTTGGTGAAACAGGAGGTATGGAATGAGAAAAAAAGGTTTGGTATTAAAATTTATGTCAAATATGGCGTTGGTTGAAGATATAGAAACAGGGAAAGTATTTATTTGTAAGCTTAGGGGAAAATTTAAGGAACAAGGAATTAGGCCAATAGTTGGTGATTTTGTAGAATATCGCCATATAGTAGGTAATGAAGGGGTTGTAGAAAACATTTTAAATAGGAAGAACGAATTAAAACGTCCAAGGATTGCAAATATTGATCAAGTAGTGATTGTTACTTCTTTAAAAAGACCTGAAGTGCCTCTAAAAATATTGGATAGGTACTTAGTTTTGGTAGAAAATGTAAAAATACCCGCTGTCATTGTTTTAAATAAATGTGATTTGTTAAGTAGAGAGGAAATTGATGTGTTTTTAAGTATTTATAGTAAAATGTATCCTGTTTTTTTGGTGAGTGCTAAAAATAGAATGGGAATTGATAAGCTTGTAGAAGTCTTTAAAGATAAAGTGTCTACTATGGCAGGTATGTCTGGGGTAGGAAAGAGTAGTATATTAAACGCTATTAATCCTGGTTTATCGTTAAAAGTAGGTGAAATTTCAAAAAAGTTAGATAGAGGTAAACATACAACTACTGTTATTGAATTGTTGAAATTTGATTTTGGTGGATGGATTGCCGATACACCTGGATTTGCCAGTTTA
Organism: Thermosipho sp. 1070; assembly: GCF_001682135.1. Classification (NCBI taxonomy): domain Bacteria; kingdom Thermotogati; phylum Thermotogota; class Thermotogae; order Thermotogales; family Fervidobacteriaceae; genus Thermosipho; species Thermosipho sp. 1070. The sequence continues at coordinate 1,561,990 of NZ_CP007121.1, forward strand.
GATATTAGTGAAGTTGAAAGTGAAGAACTTAAAAATTATTTCCCGGAATTTAGTAATTTTTTATGTTTGTATCCTGATTGTAATCATATACACGAACCAGAATGTGGAATCAAAAGAGCAGTTGAAGATGGATTAATTGCAAAGTCACGATATGAAAGTTATTTTGAAATGTTTCATGAGCTTTTGGAGGGAAATTAAATGTTTTTACCCACTACAAAATATGATATGGAAAAATTAGGGTGGAAATATTTAGATATAATATTAATTACGGGGGATGCCTATATTGATCATCCCTCAATAGGTGTTTCTTTGTTGGGGCGTTATCTTGTTTCAAAGGGATTTAAAGTAGGGATTATTGGGCAACCTGACGTAAAGGATGATAGAGATGTGACGAGGTTGGGAAGACCTCGTTTATTTTTTGGGATAACCGGTGGAAATGTTGATTCAATGGTTGCAAATTATACGGCATCTATGAAGAAAAGAAAAAAAGATGATTATACTCCAGAAAAACTTGGCAATAAAAGACCAGATAGAGCGGTAATAGTGTATTCAAATTTAGTTAGAAGGTTTTTTAAGGGCGTGCCAATTGTAATTGGTGGTATTGAAGCAAGTTTAAGAAGATTTGCACATTATGACTGGTGGTCTGATAAACTTAGAAAATCTATATTGTTAGATGCAAAAGCGGATCTTTTGGTATACGGAATGGGCGAAAAGGCGATTTTGGAGATTGCAAAGTGTTTGCAAAAATATGGGGATACAAGTAAATGTAACGATATCAGGGGGGTAGTTTGGTGGACGTCAAAAAGGGTTGAAAAAGCAATTGAAATTTCCTCTTATGAGGAAATATTGAATGATAAATTGAAATATAATGAGGCATTTAAAAAGATTAGTTTTTTAACTGATCCAAATAGGGATATTTTAATTGTTCAAAAGCAAGACAATAGATATGTTGTGCAAAATCCACCTCAGTTTCCTTTAGATAGAAATGAATTTGATAATTTGTATTTGTTACCTTTTGAAAGGGAAGTTCATCCTTTTTATTTAAAGAATGGGAAGGTCAAAGCTATTGAAACAGTTAGATTTTCCATTACTACTGTTAGAGGTTGTTATGGTATGTGTGCATTTTGCGCACTAACCCAGCATCAAACAACGCATGTTATTTCTAGAAGTAAAGAGTCAATTTTGGAAGAGGTGAAGATTTTAAGAAAAATGAAAAATTTTAGGGGAACAATTTTTGATGTTGGTGGTCCTACAGCAAATATGTATGGAGCTCAGTGTAATATTCGTGCTTTAAAAGGACAGTGTAATAGATTTTGTCTTTTTAAGGAACCTTGTAAAAACTCATTAGTTGATCATAGTAAATTGTTGGATTTGTTATATACTATAAAAGAGGTAGATGGAGTGAAAAATGTTTTTATTTCATCTGGAATAAGACATGATTTGGTTTTGGAAGATAAAAAATACGGTGAAATTTTTATTAGGGAGCTTCCAAAATTCACCCCCGGGCAATTGAAGCTGGCACCGGAACACTCTCATGAAAATGTTTTAAAGATTATGAGAAAACCGAATATTAATAAGTTTTTGGAATTTAAAAGGAAATATGAAAGTAACTCCAAGAAAAAATATGTAGTTGCTTATTTTATTGTTGGTCATCCTGGAGAATCTTTTAAAGAAAATAGTCATTTGAAAAGATTTATTAGAGAAAAATTGGGATATAGACCTCAGCAAATTCAAATCTTTACACCTACACCTGGTACCTTAAGCACGGCTATATATTTTACTGGTGTTGATCCGTATACAAATGAAAAAATATTTGTTGAAAGGAAATTGAGTAAACGTAATCAGATGAAGAAAAATATTATTCACATGTGATATAATCTTTTGTGGAGGTGGGTTATAGAATGGAAGATCCTTTAAGTTATTTTTGGTCATTTATATTTTTGATATTTTTGTTGTATTTGTCGTCTGTTTTTTCGGCTTCAGAAACAGCTTTAACATCTGTAAGTAGATTGAAATTAAGAGAGTCTTTGAGAAAAGGTGATATGAAAGAGGAAGAAAATGAATTACATCTTTTTAATAAGTTACTTACCGTTATTTTGATTATGAATAATTTGGTAAATATTTTGGCTTCATCCGTTGCAACTTTGTTGGTTGTTGGTCTATTTGAAAATATACTTCCGAGTAGTGTTTCTGCACTTTTAAGTACTTTAGTCTTAACCTTTTTTATACTTATCTTTGGTGAAATTACTCCTAAGATATACGCACGACAAAACAATGAGAAAATTTTTAATAAGATGATTAAAGTGCTTTTATTCCTTTCAAAAGTTTTTTCTCCTATAATTAAAATGTTAGTGGGAATTTCAAATTTTGTTATAAAGTTAATTGGTGGAAAATTGGTAGAAGAAGCGCCGTTTATTACAACTGAAGATATTTTAATGTATGTGGAAGTTGGAATGGAAGAAGGAACTTTACGCCATGAGGAAAGTTTTATGTTAAAAAGGACTTTGGAAATGGAAGAGTCAATGGTTAAAGAAATTATGATTCCCCGAGTGGATATCATAGCAATTGAGGAATCTGAGACATTGGATAAAGTAATGGGGATTATAAAGGAAGAAGAATATTCAAGAATTCCTGTTTATAAAGAAACTATAGATAATATTGTGGGAATTTGTTATGCAAAGGATGTTCTTGTTTTTATTAGTGAGAGAGGAACGGATGTTTCAACCAAAGTAAAAGTAAAAGAACTTATGAGGGAACCTTTGTTTGTTCCAGAAACAATGAAAGTTTCTGAACTTTTGAAAATTTTTAAGGAACAAAAAATACATATGGCAATAGTGGTAGATGAGTATGGAGGAACAGCAGGTCTTGTAACGATGGAAGATATATTGGAAGAAATTTTTGGTGAAATAATGGATGAATATGATCAAAATGAAAATATTGGTATAAAAAGGCTTGAAAATGGGACATATATAGTTGATGCGACAGTGCCAATAAATGATTTGGAAAGGGAATTGGGTGTTGACTTTCCTGAAACGGATTACGAAACACTGGCCGGTTATATATTAGAGCATCTTCAAAGAATTCCAAAGGTTGGTGAAGAAATTCTTATTGATGATTTTTCGTTTAAGATTATTGCAGCATCTAAGAACCGAATTGAAAAAGTTTTAGTAAAGGTGGTGGAAAAAAATGAGTAATAAGTTAATTGCATTGGCAAAAGATGCAATGAAAAGAGCTTATGCACCTTATTCCAGTTTTAAGGTAGGAGCGGCACTGTTGACAAAAACTGGTAAAGTCTTTACGGGTTCAAATGTGGAAAACGCTTCTTATGGATTAACGTGTTGCGCTGAGCGTATAGCCATTTTTAAAGCTGTAAGTGAAGGTGAAAAAGAATTTGATACATTAGTTGTAGTTGGAGATACAGAAGATCCAATATCACCATGTGGTGCTTGTAGACAGGTTATGGCTGAATTTGGAGACTTCAAAGTTATTTTAGTTGGAAAAAATGGTGCAGTAAAGGAAACAACTGTGGGGGAATTGTTGCCCGATTATTTTAAAAAGGAGCATTTGAACAAATGAACAGGGCACAGATTGTCTCCATGCATTTACATGATTATTTGTATTTTAGAGATATTGATATATTTTTTGATTCAGGACTGAATGTTATAACTGGAGAGACTGGTGTTGGAAAAAGTTTAATATTAGATGTATTTGGGATTTTGTTGGGGATTGCTAATGGAAGAGTGGATAGTTATAACGCAGAGATGGTAATGGATATTCCTGTAGATTATCCTGAATATGACGTTTTTTCCGGAGAGAATGTTTTTTCTATAACAAAGAAAGGGAATAGAACTGTTTTTAAAATTAATGGGAAAGTTTTTCCAAAAAAGATTGTAAGTAAATTACTCTCGGAATTTATAACTTTGCACAGACAAAATTCACATATAAAGATTTTAGAACCAAATTTTATTTTAAACTTTCTGGATGAAACTTCAAATAATTTTGAAGATTTGAAGAAATATAGAGAGTATTTTGAAAGATATAAAAAAATTCGAAAATTATTAACCGAAGAATCGTTAAGTGATTTAAGGGAAAACTTGGCGGAATTAGAAGAAAAAATAATTGAAATTGAAAAGATTAGTCCCTCAATAGAAGAAGAAGAGAAGTTGAAGAGAGAATATGATATTGCTTTGAAAGCACAAGAAACTATTGAAAAGTATAATTATATATTAAATTCAAGTGAGGAAATTACGGAAAAGCTCTGGGAAATAAAAAAGATGTTGAATGAAAAACATGAAGAATCTTTGAATACCGCGTTAGATATAATAGAAACTTTAAAGTTGGATTTGCAGAAAGAAATTGATGAAATAGAAAGCTACGATATAAAGGAACTGGAAGAAAGAATATGGGATTATAACCTTTTAAAGAGAAAGTATGGACCTACAATAGAAGATGTAATAGATAATTATGAGAACTTTATAAAAGATTCTAAAAAATTAAAAGAAAGAATTAAAATTTTAGAAAATTCAAATAATGAACTTGAGCAAGTTTTAAATAAAATGAGGAAATATGCAAGTTTGTTGTCGGAAAGTAGAAAAAATGCTGCAAAGAAAGTTTTGGAAAGGTTTTATAGACATTCAAGAGATTTGAATTTGTCTTTTGAATTGAAATTTCAATTTGAAAATGTGGATTTTAATTATTTTGGAATGGATAAAGTAGAATTACTCGGTAGTGCAATAAAGGAAGAAAAATTAAAACCGGTAAAGAATATAGCATCGGGTGGAGAGTTATCAAGACTTATGCTTGCTTTGGAACTTTCCGTTGTTTCAGATGGGATTTTGATTTTTGACGAAATTGATGCGGGAATTAGTGGTATTACTGGGAATAAACTTGCAGAAAAGTTGAAAGAAGTTTCTAAAAATTATCAAGTAATTGTAGTGACGCACTTACCACAAGTTGCAATTAAGGCTGATAAACACTTTGTTGTGAATAAAACAGATAACGGAGGAGAAGTTTGTGAATTGGATGAAGAAAAAAGAGCGCAAGAGATAAAAAGAATGTTAGGTTCCGATACTGTTTTAAAGTTTATTGAGGAGTGATGTTCGTGAAGAAAGTATTTATTTTATTTTTTCTACTTTTATTGTTTTTTGGGTGTAATAATACCGATGAAAATTGTATTCTTATTGGAAAAAATAAAATTTGTCTACAACCTAATGATGAAATTATCAGTATAAATACAGGATATTATAATGTTTTACTTAAGAATGGTGACTTGTTATATTTTGAAGGAATTTCTCAAACTGGTGGGATTGATTTGGAAAAAGCATTAATTTTGGCTAGAATAGATGCAGCTTTAAAAATGAAAGATTTTTTAGGAATAGATATTAAGTCGGAAAACGGAGAAATTACCTTAAATTATGGTGATATAAAGCATCTATCGTATGACTTGATCTATCTTTTGAATAGATCTTTGGAATATATTGTTTTTAGGAGAAATCGCGGAAATTTTTATGAAATACATACAATTTTATTTTTTATTCCATCTTTAAAGAGATTTGTCCCTATATATGAGGATGATTTTTCAAGAAAGATTTGGAAATTAAGTAATCATTTTTAGAAAGTCTTCTTCCGATAGAATTTTTACACCTAATTGTTGTGCTTTTTTCAACTTTGAGCCTGGATTTTCACCAACTATTAGGTAGTTTGTTTTGGTACTTATGGAATTTGATACTTTGCCACCGTTTAATTCTATTAGTTCTATAGCTTTATCTCTTGAGAGAGAGTTTAATTTACCTGTAATTACAAATGTTAGTCCTTTTAATATATCCGATTTTTTCATTTCCTTTTTTTCAAGATTTACTCCAGCCTTTTTCAATTTTTCAATAATTTCTTTTGTTTTTTCGTTTTTGAAATAATTTATTATACTTTTGGCAATTTCAGGACCTATATTTTCAATTTCAACTAGTTCTTCATAGGAAGCATTGGATAGGTTTTCTAAGCTTTTAAATCTTTTTGCTAGTATTTTTGCAGTTTTTTCACCAACTAATGGTATGCCAAGACCAATAATAACTCTGTTTAGTGGAGTATGTTTTGCTTTATTTATTTGTTCTAGAATTTTTGCGATGGATTTTTGACCTAATCCGCTTATTTGTGCTAGCTCAAAGGGAGTTAGGTAAAATATATCGGCTACATCATCTACCAATTTTGCGTCAACTATTTTATCGATAATTTTTTCACCGATACCAGAAATATCAAAAGCAGATTTAGATACAAATATTTCTAAATGTCTTTTAAGTTTCTGAGGACAATGTGGATTGAGACATCTAATGGCGGTTTCATCATCAGATAATTTTCCAATTTCGCCATTGCAAATGGGACATTTTTTTGGAATTTCAATATCTTTTTCGGAACCTGTTCTTTTTTCTTTGATTATGTTTACAACTTGTGGAATTATACCTCCCGCTTTTTCAACGAGGACGTGATCACCGATTTTAATGTCTTTTTCTTTTATGTAATCAAAGTTATGTAATGATGCACGTTTTACGATACTGCCATCTAAATCTATTGGTTCAAAGATTGCAACAGGAGTAATAACTCCGCTTCTTCCAACATTTAATTCTACGTCTAATATTTTTGTTTCTTTTTGAATAGCAGGGAATTTAAAAGCAATAGCCCATCTTGGTGATTTTGTGGTTTCTCCCAAAATTTTTTGATACTCAAAGTTATTAACCTTTATTACCAATCCATCGATCCAATAATCTAATTTTTTCCTACCATCGGTCCATTTTTTCCAAAAATTTACAACACATTCTATATCTTGGCACAGTTTTGAGTGCGGATTAACTTTAAACCCTATTTCTTTCAAGAAGTTTAAAGCTTCCCATTGAGTAGTTAATCCGTATTTTTCAGGATTTACTATATGATAAATAAATGAATCAAGGTTTCTTCTTGCAACAATTGAAGAATTCAATTGGCGAATTGTCCCAGCTGCTGCATTACGTGGATTTGCAAAAGGTTGTAAGCCTTCTTTTTCGGCTAATTTGTTGTATTTTTCAAATTCTTTAATAGGCATATAAATCTCGCCTCGAACTTCTATATCAATATTTTTGAATAATCGCAAAGGTATTGATTTTATTTTTTTTACATTTTCTGAAATGTCATCGCCAATTATTCCATTGCCACGACTGATTGCAGTTTTAAAATATCCATTTTCATACCTTATTGCAACGGAGATACCATCTATTTTTAATTCACATACATATTGTACTATGTTTGTCTTTAACATTTTTTTTATTCTATTATCAAATTCTCTCATTTCTAGTTCGTTGTATGTATTGTCTAAACTTAGCATGGGAATTGAATGTTCCACTTTTTTAAATCCTTGAATTAATCCTCCTCCCACTTTTTGTGTTGGAGAATTTGATGAATAGTATTCCGGATATTTTTTTTCCAGATCTATTAATTTTTTTAAAAGTTTATCGTATTCTTCATCACTTATTACCGGATTAGCCAAAACATAATATCTGTAATTATGATATTCAATTTCTTTTCGTAATTTTTCAATTTCATCTTTGATTTTATCCATATTACTTTCCTCCAAATTATTTTTGTAAATTTGCAAAAAATTTGATTGTATGATAAAATATTTTTCGGTAATTAATATATTTTTTTGGGGGAGGTATAAATATGATAAACTTTCTTGCTATTTTAGGTGTTATATTTTTAATAATTTTAGGGATTTTATTTTTTCCGTTTTTATCCCCTATTTTATCTATAGTTCTTGGGGTTCTTTTAATTGTTTTGATTTTTATTGGATTAGTAACAATAGTACTTCCAGTAGTTCTTGTCTTAATAGCAATCGCTCTTATTGTAAAAGGTGTCAGATATTTAACAAACAAAAGGTGAGGCTTATGCCTCACTTATTTCAAAATCAATCTGCATTCTAGTTTTGTTAGCATTTACAACTTTTGCCCTTAATTTATCTCCTATTTTGTACACTTTTCCTGTATGTTGACCAATTAAGATACTTTTTTCGGGATCATATAAGAAATAATCATCCAGTGTAGAAACATGAATTAATCCTGATATGTTTTTATCTATTATTTCTACGAACATTCCAAATTTTGTGACGGAAGTTACAACTACATCGAAAACTTCACCAATGTGATTTGATATATAGTCAATTTTTTTCAAGGCAATATAATCCCACTCAGCTTCATCTGCTATTCTCTCTCTTTTACTTGAATGTATGGCAACTTTTGATAGCTTCTCATTTAATTTTTTGAGTTGCTTTTTTGATATTTTTTTGTTGTCAGTTAAGAATTTTTTAATAAGTCTGTGGACAATAAGATCTGGATATCTCCTTATCGGAGAGGTAAAATGTGTGTATGCATATGAGGCAAGTCCAAAATGTCCAATGTTTGTAGCTGAATAGATTGCACGTTTCATTGAACGGACAAGGAGTTTTTCTATACTCCCCCTTAATGGATGTCCTTCGGTTTTTTCGAGTAATGTTTGTAATACTTTGGGTTGTATCTTTTTTGGAACTTTAAATTCTATCCCTAAAGCTGCTAAATAATTTTTTAATTGGATAATTGTATCTGGATCAGGTTGTTCATGTACTCTATATACAAATGGCAAATCAAGATGATGAAAAATTTCTGCGATGGTTTCATTTGCTTTTATCATAAATTCTTCTATGATAACTTCTGCTTCTCCCCTTTTCCTTGGGATAATATCAACTGCGTGCCCTTTTTCATCTAGAATAATCTTAACTTCTCCACCTTCTATGTCTAAAATTGCCCCTCTTTCTTTTCGAGCTTTTCTTAAAATATCTTTTAATTCTTTCATTAGCAATAATTCTTTTCTTAAGTCTCCAATTTTTTTTATTGCTTCTTCTTTTCCTTCGAAAAGAGCGTTTACATCGTCGTATACAAGTCTTCTATTGCTTCTTATTACTCCTTTTGTAACTTCAAAATCAACTACTTTACCATCTTTGTTGATTTCCATTGTTAACGACATTACCAAACGATCTTCGCCTTGGACCAAACTACAAATTCCATGTGATAATTTAAAAGGTAACATTGGAATGACTCTATCGATTAAATAAATACTTGTTCCGCGTTTAAACGCTTCTTTGTCTAGAAAGCTATCTTCTTTTACATAGTGTGAAACATCTGCAATATGTACTCCAAGTAGGTAGTTTCCATTTTTTAATTTTTTTACACTTACAGCATCATCAAAATCCTTTGCATCTGGTCCATCAATTGTTACTACTAATTCATTTCTAAAATCTTTTCTATTTTTAATGTCTCTTGAAAAGACTTTATCAGGAATTTTTGATGCTTCTTGCATAACTTCGTTTGGAAAAGATATATTTATGTCATGTTTTACGATTACAGTTGGAAAATCAGTTGCAGGATCATCGGCATAACCTAATACTTCTACAATTTTTGCAACGGGATTTTTCGTAGGGGTAGGATATTTTAAAATCTTTCCTACTACTTTTTGACCAGGTTTTGCATTATTAAAAAATTCTATGGGGATATAAAAATCATATTGAATTTTTGGATCATCTGGGATTAAAAATGCAGCTCTTCCAATAGGTTGAAATGTTCCCACTACCTTTTTTAACCCGTGATCAATTATTTTTATTACTCTTCCTTCAGGTATGTCATACCATTTTCCCTCTATTTCTACTATTACCTTGTCTTTATGTATAGCTCTCCCTGCTTTTTCGGCGGGAATAGCAATTTCTTCTCCAGATTCTGTCCAAACAAATGCCATTGTACCATTTCTTGTGAATTCTATAGTACCAATAACCATATTTTTGCTTATTGGTTTGTATCTTCCTTTACTGTCTTTGAATAATTTTCCTTCGTATAAAAGATCATTTAGTATTTTTCTTAGTTCTTTTTTTTCGGTTTTATTTTTTAAGCCTAGTGCTTTATATAATTCTTTTTGAAGCATAGGTTTATAATTTTTTGAATTGATAAAATTTAATACTTTTCTTTTGGTAATCATTTCTTCACTCCTTTATTTTTCTAATGATTGAAACATAAAATGGTGTTAGAGTTTCATCTGGATAAAATAGCGCTCCATAGCCATCCCATATATATTTTATACCAAATTGTTCTAATTGGTTTCTTATATCCAAAAATTCACCGAGAGATTTTAGTTGATTTACAGTGTTTTTGTTTTCCTCGATAGTTACTGTACATGTAGAATAAACCATTAATCCATGTTTTTTTAGATTTTTCCATAAATTTGATATGATCTTTTGTTGAATTTTGGAAAGTTTCTGGAAATTTTCCTTAGATTGTCTTCTTAAAACCTCTGGATTTCTTCTTGCTGTTCCTAGACTGCTGCAGGGTACATCAACAAAGATTTTATCAAAAAAGTCATTTAATTTTATTTTTTGAGCATCGTAATTTAAGATTTTTTTTGGTTTTAAATTTAATCTTTTGAATTGTTCTTCTAGGATTTTTATCCTTTCTTTTTCGATATCGTTTACATATAAGTTTACATCTTGCAGTTCTAAAATATGTGTGGCTTTTCCACCTGGAGCAGCACATGCATCTAAAACATATTCATCTTTTTTGAAGTCTACAAGTAAAGGTATTATCTGTGATGATTCACTTTGATATGTAATTAGACCTTTTTTGTATTCTTCAAATTCCCATGGATTTTTTTCAATTTTTTCAAAGACTATTCCTACAGGAGAATGGGAGGTAAATGATGAATTGCTTATTTTTATATTGTCTCTTTCTATCTTTCTAATATTTACCCTTGCAGTAGTTTTGAGGGGGGTTTGATTTAATTCTAACATTTTAATTATATAATCTGTTGGCAAAAAGCTTTTCCAATATTCAACTAACCATTTTGGATGGGAGAATTTTAAGTGTATTTCTTTTGGTTCTATATATCCAATTTTTGATATTTTTCTTAAAACAGCGTTGACAAGTCCTTTGAATGACTTTTTTTCAACTAAATCCACCATTTCATTTACAATTAAATAATTTGGTTTATTTGTGAATAATATTTGAAAAGTTCCCATTCTTAAGATAGTTCGAATTGACGGAGGTATCTCTTTGTTTTTCAAAAAAGAATTTATTATCCAATCTAGATAATCTTGATATCTTAAAACGCCAAATATCAAGTTTTTAAAAAAAGCTTTCTCCTCCACATAGGAGAAAGCACTATAAAATTCAGTGGAGAATATTCCGGACTTAAACTTTTTTCTTAATAGTCTGTATGCAATGATTAAATCACTTTTCAATCTCTGTTTCCTCCTAGAAATCCTGCAATTAGCAACATTCTTAAAAGTTGTAAGAATGCCATTAGCGTACTTGCAACATAAGTCATAGCTGCTGCACCTAGTACACTTTTTACACCAGATAGTTCATTTTTTGGCATCATTAAGTTGTTTTCCAAAATCTTAACGGCCCTTCTGCTTGCGTCAAATTCTACAGGAAGAGTAATTAATGAGAATATAACCGCTAATGAGAATAAAAGAATTCCAATTCTTACCAATGCCATATTCATAAAGATAAATCCAAGTATAAATAAGATCCATGAAAGATTTGAAGAAAAGGATACAACTGGAGCAATACTATTTCTCAAAATTAATGGCACATATTTTCTTGCGTGTTGGATTGCATGACCAATTTCATGTGCAACTACTCCGAGTGCAGCTACAGAATTTGAATTGTATGTAGCATCGGATAGTCTAACAACTTTTTTTATTGGATCATAGTGATCTGTTAAATTTCCAGGAACTCTTTCTACTTTTACATTATAAATCCCTGAAGATTCCAACATAAATTTTGCAAGTTCAGCACCTGTCATATTTAGGCTAGATGGAATTCTAGAGTATTTTGAAAATCTTTCTTGAACGTACATTTGCGCAATAAGTGCTAAAAGGATACCAGGTATTAGAATTATAAAGGTTGGGTCAAAGAAAAACACCTTTTCACCTCCAATTTATTGTATAGCCCACTCCTCTAATAGTTTTTATTAAATCCGGTGAGATTTTTTTTCTTAGATAGTTTATATATACTTCAACTATATTTTCAGAACCTTCATACGAAATTCCCCAAACTGCGTTTAAAATTTCTTCTTTTGAAACTGTCCTATTTGAATTTTTAACAAGATAAAAAAGTAAATCAAACTCTGTTTTAGAAAGATTTACAGGTTTTGATTTGTGTAATACTTCTCGTTTTTGTAAGTTTATTTTTAGTTCTCCTATTTTAATTTCTTTTTCAAAAGTTATTCCTTTTCTCCTTGCAAGTGCTTTGGTTCTTGCAAACAATTCTTCAAAATCGAAAGGTTTTACTACATAATCGTCTGCACCACTTTCAAATCCTTCTAATTTATCTTTTTTTTGAGAAAGAGCTGTTAGCATTATTATACCAGCTGTTGGATCCATTTTTCTTATTTTTTTGGCAACTTCTGTACCATCTATATCTGGCAGCATAACATCCAAAATTACGACATCAGGTTTGAATTTATCATACAAAAGTATGGCATCTTCACCAAATTCACAAGTTTTAACTGTACAATTTTCGTGTTTATATTCTAATTCTAATAATCTTCTTAATTTCTCATCATCTTCAACTATTAATATCTTCATTTTTTCTAAACACCTCGTATAATAATATTCCAGCACTTACAGATACATTTAAAGATTCTACTTTATTTTTCATGGGAATTGAAATTAAATCGTCGCATTTATTTTTTACATTTTCTCTAATGCCACTTCCTTCGTTTCCCAATACTAAAGCTACGGGTTTTTTTAGATCTACTTTATGATACGCTTTTCCTTCCATTGCAGCACCATATACCCATACACCTAACTTTTTTATTTTTTCTATAAATCTTGAAAGGTTTGTTACTTGAACTATATTTGTTTTAAATATTGTTCCTACAGAAACTTTCACAACAGCTGGTGTTACCTTTACTGAGTTGTTTTTTGGTATTACTATTGCATCAACACCAGTTGCAACAGAAGTCCTAATGATTGCACCAAAATTATGTGGATCTTGTATTTGATCTAGAATAACAATAAATGGGTTGGTTATTTCTTCGATTATTAATTCATCTTTATATTCAAACTTCCCAATGTCGATTACAACCCCTTGGTGTTTTTTTTCATTTGAAATCCTTTCTAGTATTTTATCATTAGCTATTGTATATGGCATGTTTCTTTGTTTGACACTTTCGATTAATTTTTCTAAATCTCTTGATTTTGAATTTGAAAAGTAAACCATTTTTACAGATACATCATTTTCCAATATTTCTTTTAGAACATTTCTACCATACACTTTCACTTTTTTGACTCCTTCCAATATTGTTCTAGTTCGTTAATTGATAGATCTTCCATTCTTCCTCCATCCTTTTCGATTAATTCTTCCATCTTTTTAAACCTATTTACAAATTTTTGTGTTGCGTTTCTTAATGAGACTTCTGGATCAACTTTTAAAAATCTTGAAAGATTTACTATTGAAAATAATAAATCACCAAATTCTTCTTCTATTTCATTTGCGTTTTTGGAGTTTTTAAGTTCTTCAAGTTCTTCGTATACTTTTTCGTATACATCTTCTATGTTATCCCAGTCAAAACCAACGTTTGCAGCGTTTTCTTGTATTCTTCTTGCAAGCGAAAGGGCAGGAAGTGATTTGTTTACTTTTCCAATTTTTGAGAAGTGTTTTTCTCCCTTTTCAAGTGCTTTTATTTTTTCCCAGCGTTCATATGAAAAATCTTTTTCGTTTCCAAAGACATGTGGATGTCTTCTAATTAATTTGTTAATCAAAGTGTTGATTATATCTTCGATTGTAAATTCTTTTTTTTCTTTTCCAATTTGTGCATGAAAGATTACTTGTAAGAGAATATCCCCTAATTCCTCAACCATATTTTTGTAATTTTGATTTTTAACTTCTTCAACAAATTCATAGGTTTCTTCGATTAAATACGGAATTAGCGATTCATGAGTCTGTTTTCTATCCCACGAACAACCATTTTCTCCCCTAAGGGTTTCCATAATTTGGAGTAATTCTTCAAACTTTTCACCTATTTTTCCCATAATTACCTCCCAAAATGTATTCAAGCCAATATCTTTTTATAAACAAAAGAGAAGGAATAGCTATTAGGATTCCTATGAATCCAAGTATATCCCCAAAAATGAGCAGAGAAATTATTAATATAAACCAATGTATGTTAAAATTCTCGCTTTGGATTTTTGGGGCAAATACCCAACTTTCCAATTGATTTGCCAATGCCAAAATTAAGATACTAATTATTATACCTTTTATACCTAATGATGAATATCCAAGCATTAACATGGGAATTGATACAATTACAACTCCTAGAAACGGTATAAAATCCGTTATAAATGAAATTACTCCAAGAAAAAACGCTCCCTTAATTTTAAAGACCCATGCAAGAATTCCAACTATAAGTCCTACAAGCATTGCAATAATTACCTGTCCACTTACAAATTTTTCAAAGTCTTTGTAAAATTTCTTTATAAAATTGTATCCTTTTTCTGGATCTTTTATGAAAAAATTTTTTACGCGTTTTTTTAAATATTCTTTTAAATTTGCAACTGCAACTGTGGTGGTTGTTATTAAAATTACCATTGTTATTAAAGATGGAGTAAAACTGATGATTTTATTAAAAATATTTAACGCGAAATTTGAAATTTGTCGATTAGAGTTGTTTATAAAATCTAGGAGCCATTTCGGAAGTGTTGTATTGTTTGGAATAGAAAGTTTGGTTAATTCTGAAAATATTTTTTTCCCTTCTAAGAAGATTATTGGAAAAAAATTTATAGAAGAGTAAAAAATCAAAGATAAGAGTAATGAGTATGAGATAACCTTTGAAAGTTTTGGATTCAACTTTCTTGAAAGATATTTTGCAGGAACGTCAAGTACAATAGAAATATAAAAACCAATTACTACTGCTCCTAAAACAAATGGTGAAATTTTTAATATGATTAGGAATATAACAAAATAAAATAAGAGTATAAAACTATCTAACATCTTTTTCACCATCTTTTTTTTTGAATTTGTTAAGAAATTTATTGATAATTGATTCTTTTTGATTTATTTTAGAGACATGTGTAAATTTATTTTGCTTATCTTTTAAAAATTTGACAAATAGGTTTAAGATTGCTCGATTAGCATCTACTTCTGGATAAAGTATTCTTCCAATACCTTCGATTGCATTTTCTAAAGTAGTGTCAATGTTAGATAAAATTTCTTTTTTTAATACAAGAGTTCTGTTTTTGACATGATACTTTTTATTCTTTGTTTCCAACATATTTGTTGATATTTTTATTTCTAATTCTACTGCTAAGTCTTTGAGTAGGTTTTCGACTATTTTTAAGTTTTCTTTTTCTACATCGGTTAGCTGATCTTTATTTATGTAAGCAAATTCAAAATTTTTTGAGTATTTTTCAAGAAAAACATTAATAGTGTTTATATTTTTTCCTAAAAAATCTTTTTCACTTTCTACTATATCTTTTATATTTTGCGAAATATAAACTGGTTTATAGCCACTTTCAATTGCCGTATCTATTAAGTAATAATATTTTACATAGTCACTCTTTGTTATAAACAAGTATTTGTTGAGGGCATTAAGCAATTTTACCGCGTGTAATTGTACATCTTTCCAGTTTATCTCATCATGTGCTTGCCCTCCATCAAGTTTTTCCAAATCTTTTGCAAGATACATTGCAATTTCCGCTTTTTCACAATTTAATAAGATAGTCTTTATCTTATGAACATACGCTGTTCTTTTAAATGGCAATTCTAATTTTTCGATTTTTTTTATAATAGTTTTTGTTGGTTTTTTTATATTATAGCTAAATAGAAAATTCTTTTCTGTGGCAACTAAAAAGCCGTTTATATAAATTTTTGAATTGTTATTTTCGTTTAGAAAGACTTCACCTTCGTTGTTTGACTCTAGTACCGTTACGTTATTTAAAAACATAGATTTTAACTTGTCGAGCGATTCATCTGGAATATTATAAAATAAAATTGTTGCATTTTCAATTACAGGAGAATCAATCTTATTATCTGCTTTTAATATTTTAAAATCGACATCTTTAAGAAATTTAGTAACTATGCGATCTGCAGAGAATAGTATTTCATTTTTGTTAAATTTAATTTTGTATTTTGAGATTATAGCAAGGTTTGCAAGTGAGAATACAAGCGACTTTTCTGTTTTGGAAAAATCAAACATAAAATCCCCCCTAGATTCAAAATAAATTATACCATAACTGTGGTATAATAAAATTACGAAGAATTATGTGGAGGTGATATTATGAGAAAATTTTTAATTACGTTATTAATTTTTACGTTTACATTGTTTGTATTTTCAAATATTCCCCTTAGTATTGGTACAATTGAAAAAAATAATGAAAAGTATTTTGTGTATGAATTAACCCCTGAATTTTCTTTTGGACCTTTAACTTTGGGAATTGGATTTACAGCTTATGCCACTGATGTAGTTTATGGAGAGCTTTATTATGGAATTCCTTCTTCTACACCGAGTACTAACATAATTAATGCATTTGTTTTAAATACTCTGGGAATAAAAACGGATAATTTTGAGTTTAGGTACGGTTTAGTTAAACCTACTACTTTGGCTTTAGGATTTAATATGAGGAAGTACATTAACAGAAATACTAGGGCATTTGATTTAAAATTTAATTTATCTAATTTTGGGCTTTATACACATATACCATACGAGATTACTAAATTTGTACCTTTTGAAGTTTTACAATCTGATAGTGTATTTTTTGGTGACTTTGTGTATAAAGCAGGATTTGTGGAATTACAAGTATATGGTATAACTGACCCTGAAGCAACGGATACTTTTGTAATTGACAATTCTACACCTGTTAAATATGCGGGTGGTGTTGCAATATACGTACCATTAGTTAATGTTGTAAAATTGGGAGTTGAATTTGCTTTACAATCAGATGAAAGCTTTTCTTCTATAGGAAATGGTGTCTTTGTAGGAGTTTATGGAGATTTTGGAGTTTTAGAACCAGTTGGTGGAGTATATTATTTTAGAAATGGCTATGTTCCATTTTTGTTTGATAGAAACTATAACTATTTAAAATCAAATCAAAGTTTAAATGGTTTAGAAAACGTTGAGGATAAATCTGGATATTTGGTAGGGATGTCAGTGGATTTGATGCCGTATGGTAATGGTGAGTTTTACGTTTATGGTGCTTTAGATGGTGTTACACCAGTTGCTGAGGGAAATGTAAGAATTATATTACCGGAAATAGCTAGCTTTCCAGGATTGTTTATTGATGGATATTATTACGATTCCACACCATTTGAGAATGGTTTCTTAGATGAAAATACAGAAGTGTATTTAAAAATTTCATATCCTATACTCGGTGAAAGTTTCGTTGCAGGGATTGTTTATAGCTGGGAAGAAAACCAATGGGCAAAGAGTTTGTTTATAGGTGGATTGACAACGTTTTAAGAAAAAGACCTCTCTGATAAATCAGAGAGGTCTTTTTTTATTTTTTGTGAAATTTAATAGAAATGGCTGTATTATCAGTGTAAAGTAAAGACCGGTAGATATACCAAGTATTAACAATAACGCTATTGATTTGAAGAGTTTTAAAGAAGAGAAAAGTAGAACAGAAAATCCCAGTATCAATCCTATACCATTTGCAAGAATTGGAGGACCGACGTTTATTATCGATTGTTTTGAAGATTTTGTTAAACTTCTGTCATTTGCAAGATGTATCGAATAGTCTATAACTAAGCCCATTAAAATACTAGAAGTTATGGATGTTGAAATATCCAGGTTAATTTTAAAGATTGCCATGAAGATAAAATTAAAAATTGTGGTGAAGCTTATTGGGATTATTACACTTAATGTTATTTTGATTGATTTAAAAGTAATTAAAACCATGAGAAAGATTATGATACTTGCAAATAAGATAGTCTGTAATTGTGCATTTAATATACTGTTATTTATATCATGCCATATTAAAGAAGAACCGGCCACATAGAAGTTATCATAAGGTATGTATTTTTTTATTAATTTGACTACTTTGTCGACGTTGTTATAACCATCTTGAGTTAAGTAGATTAATAATCTGATCTTATTTTTATTGGCAATGTAATATTTTAAAACGGGATTTGTCTTTGAAAAATTGTATAATAGTGGTATAGGAATATTGAGTGGAAAATTGGCATTGGAGATAAGTTCAGACTTTTCAAGTTCTCTTGTAAATTTCTTTAATTTTGTATTATCAGAGGCAAGGAATACTTTTTCATTTTCTATGACCAATGATATAGGTTCTCTAAAGTTAAAAACATTTTGCATAATTTTTGTTGCTTTTCCAAGTTGCGAGTTTTCTGAAAAATACGATAACATGTCAGATTTTATTGAGATATTTTTAAGAATTAATGGGGAAAATATTATTAAAACAACAAAAGTTATTAGAGAGAAAATAGCAACTTTGTCTCCTAAGTATTTTATACCAAATTTTTCAGGTTCTTTTTTTCCGAGTGATAGAATTAATGGTGAAAGTTCAAAAATTATTATTACATTTATTGCAAGCCCTATAGAGACCAAAACACCTAGTTCCTTAAAAGATTCAATCTTTACAAAAATGAAAGATAAGAATCCAGCAGCGGTTGTTAACATTGAAAACAGAATAGGAGCTAAAATATGAGATTTTGTCTTTTTGAAATCCTTGTTTTTGTAAAAAGAATTATAATAGTGTAAACCATACCCGGAACCTATTATTAAAAGAAATGAAAAAATCATTACGGTTAACGTATTTAAAGGTCTTCCCGTGAGGAAGAGCATAGCAATTGTTATTAACGTAGAAAGTATGGGAGATAAAAGTATAAATAGTGAAGATTTAAATGATTTTGTTTGGTAGTAAAAAAACAATAGTATTAAAGAGAACATTATAACAGGATAGAAATACATTTGTTTTAGTAATTCTTTAAAGAGATAGCTATCAATAACTGGTTCCCCAAATAAATAAAAGTTTTTAAAGTAATTTGTTACCATGTTTTCAATTTTTGAGATATCTTTTCTTGAATCTACATTTGGTCTGAAAATTACGTTAATTATGCAGTATTTTCCATCTTTGCTTATTAAATTTTGTGCCATTTTGTCTTTTAGAATATCTTTTTGTAGAGTGTTATTTTTTACATAGTTTTGTGATAAAAAATTTGCTTTTGGAATATTTGTAGGACTTAAGATTGTAGTTATGTTTTTCATTTTTAAGAGAGCTTTTTCTAACTTTATTAATTTTGTTGTTTGTTCACTGTTAAAAAATGTTTTTTCAGAATAAAGTATAACAAAGATTGTGTTGCCATCGTTAAAGTCTTTGCCAAGTCTTATAAAATTTTTAATGTTTACATTGTTTATTTCTTCTATATTTTGTCCATGTTTAAAACCAGGAAGAAATACTTCTGGACCTGTATATACCTTTCCTTTAGAGATTATTATTAAGATAGATAGTAAAATAACGATAGAAAAAATTATAAGTTTTTTCATAATTTATCACCTTCAAATTTTTCCGCTTCAACAGCAGCATTAATTAAAATATCATGAAATTTTTTCCATTCATTTATGACTTTTTGTTTTTTTAGATGTTGGACACATTTTTCATTTTCCTTTGGTTCTAAAAGTAAACATCCACTGGGGCGTTTTTCTTTTGTAAGTTTACATCCTCTTTCCGTTAAAAAAGTGCATTCGCCTGATATGGAATGATCAAAAACTTGAAATTCTTTTCCTTTTATAGAAGGCCTTACAAAATATTCATCTTTTTTCTCCCAATCTATGCACCAATTTCCGGATTTGAAAGCATCGATTAGATTTTTGTAAATTTCTTCTTTTGTATTACCAAAATCATTTGGAAGGGTAAGTCCTGGATAATTCTTGCAACATTTACCTTTGCATTTACTACAAATTTCAAAATTAATATACATCTCTTTCACCTTCTATCATTATTTTATAATCGTCAAAGAGAGGTCTTGCACCTTTTATTTTTAGATTATTATTTTTAACGTAGAGGTATTCATTGGTGTTTCCTTTTTCTAAAAAGTTTTTTGGTGGGAGATTGTTTACACTGTAAGTTACTTTTCTATAACCTGGAATTATTTTTAATTCTCTATCATATATCAACGTGTAAATTCCATCGGGAATATTTATTTTAATTGTAGAAATACCATCACTTGCATATCCGGCGATTGATTTAACATTAATTGCTAATTTTTGATCCCTTGAAAAAGCTATTGAAAGCGGGGCAAGTTGGTTTTCTAATTCGTTATCTGTAAATGGTTTTGAAATACAAAATCCCAAAGTATTGTATTCCATATCGCAGCGTTCCCATGCTTTTTCTTCTTTTATTTCTTCACTAATCTTTTTACCAAATAGTTTATTAGATAATTCCAAAATTTTTTCATTTATTCCATTCCTAATTTCTTTTAATTTAAATAAAAGTTCCCTTCTATTATTTGAAAGATAATCAAAACTTCCAACTTTGATTAAGGATTCAATTACCGAGTAATTTAAATTTGGATTTTTTTGAATAAACTCTTCTAAGGAATTGTATGGAGAGTTTTCAAGTATTTTTCTTTCAAGATTTTCGTTTATACCTTTTATTAAAAATAGGGGGATATAAAAAGTATTTTCATCTTTTCTATTTTCGATATTAGGGGAAGAAATTTTGAATCCCCTTGATTGAATTTCAAAAATTATCTTTTCTATTTTTGAAGTATCGTATTTTAAAAGTATTGTATAAAATTCTTTTGGATAGTGTTTTTTGAAATATGAAAGATAATACGATATATGAGAATATGCAACGGCGTGAGATTTGTTAAAGGCATATTCTGAAAATTCTAAAATAATTTCAACTAATTCGTTTACTTCATTTTCGGAGAATTTTTTTAGAAGGTTATTTCTAAATTTTTCCATTAAAGGTTTCATTATGTTTTTATCTTTTTTTGAAACTGCTTTTCTCAAAATATCTGCTTCTTCGTCGGAAAATTCCGCGTAGTTTTTTGCAATTTTCATTATTTGTTCTTGAAATATCAATATTCCATATGTTTCATCAAGTATATCTAATTTGCCTTTTTGATTTTTCCATTTGGCACTTGCCAATTTTTTATCTAGATTAGATTTTAAAGGTCCAGGCCTGTTAAGGGAAATAACTATTGAAAGTTCGTTTATGGATTTTGGTTTAATCAATCTAATAATTTTTTTTGCGATATTACTTTCAAGTTGAAAAATTCCGTTGGTATAGCCTTTAGATATGAATTTGAACGTTTCACTATCCAATTTTGGCTTTCCAAGTACATTTTCAAGTTCAGAAAGAATTGTCAAAGTTTTTAAGCCTAGAATATCAAATTTTATATATCCAATTTTTTGTAAAGAGTCCATATCCCATTCAATTATATTATCTTTTATTGGAAGTTCTAAGGGTGATGTAGATATAATTATGCCTGCAGCGTGAATACTTTTGTGAATAGGTAACCCCAAAAGGTCATTTAGTTCTAAATAAGACACATTGGTTTCGAATGCAATTTTTTTTAGTGTTTTTAATCCGATATTAGAGAATGTACTTATGTGGTACACATATTTGAATTCTTCTTTAAGTAGTTCTATAAGTTTTTTCCGTTTTTCATCTTCAACATCTAAATCTATATCCGGTGGTTCTTTTCTTCCTATGTTTAGAAATCTTTCAAATAACAGATTGTATTTTAGAGGGTCAATTTTTGTTATTCCGAGCATGTACGACAGCAAAGAGCCTACAGCACTTCCCCTTCCAGGACCAATTTTAATGTTATTTTTTTTTGCAATATTTGTTATTTTGTGGACTGTGTAGAAGTAATCTAAGAAATTTTTGGCTTTTATGATTTCTAACTCATATTTTAACCTTTCTTTATATGCGGGATTGTTGATTTTTTCCAGGTTTATAAAATTTGATGGTGCTTTTGGAAGTGTTTGAAAAGATGTAATTTTATAATCTGAAACATCTAAATTGCAATAAATTTTTTTTAATACACCTTTTTCAACGGGTGAGATACCCAAGAATTTAGAAAATGTTTCATAGACCTTCCTTTTTCCGGGCAAGTAATATGCAAAGTAAACTTGATCTTTATCTATGTAATTAAGATCTAATTTTTGAAAAGAATTGTTGGAATATGCATTAAATAACGAATACAACTCATCCGTGTTTTTCGCATAAAATACCTTGTCATTGTATGGATATGCAATTATAGGTTTAATGTGGTATTTTTTGCAAGTTTCTATAAATTTTACAGTTGCATGAAAGTTATTATCACACAATACCAAAACCTTTGCCTCTTGACTTGAAGCATATCTTACAGTGTCTTCAATTTTAAGAATAGATCCTTTAAAAGAATAAGGAGAAACTATTGCGGTGATCATTTTCCCCTTAATTGGCTGCTCAGATTTTCAAGATCAGGATTTTTGAAAATACCATAACCCATTATTAAAATATTCGCACCAGCGGATACTACAACGTCGGCATTTGAGGAGTTTACCCCGCCATCTACTGCAATTGAATAGTTCATTCCGTATTTTTGTTTCCAGTTGTTTAGAGTTTTAATTTTTTCAATAGATTTTGCTATAAATTTTTGACCGGAAAACCCTGGGTTTACACTCATTACCAGTACGCCATCCACATAAGGAATAACTTCTTCTATTAATACAAGGGGAGTTCCTGGATTTAGTGTGACAAAGGCCTCGATGTTATTTTCTTTTATTTTTGTAATTGCCCTATGGATGTGTACAGTGCTTTCAATGTGGACTGTGATTCTTTGAATATCGAAATCTAATAGTTTATCAATGTGAAATTCTGGATTTGTAACCATTAAATGTACGTCTATGGGTAAATTCGTAATATTTTTAACTGCTTTGATCAATGGAAAACCAAAGGTTAAATTTGGAACAAAATGACCGTCCATAACGTCTATATGGAGTTCGTCAATGTAATTTTCCACTCTTTTTATTTCAGACTTCAAATTTGAAAAATCTGCCGCAAGGATTGAACCACTTAATTTAGTCATTTTTCATTCCCCCTAACAAATTTATGTTATAATAATTATAACATGAGGAGGTGGAAATAGTGAAGGAAAAAATTTTGCAAACAGTTGAATATATTAGAGCAAAAGTTGATTTTAAACCGGATATAGGATTAATTTTAGGATCCGGTCTTGGTTTTTTAGCGGATAAAATAGAAGATTCAAATGAAATAGCATATGAAGAAATTCCGAATTTTCCACATTCTACGGTTGCAGGTCATGAAGGAAAATTGGTTTTTGGTAAATTATCTGGGAAACGTGTAGTTGTACTAAAGGGAAGGTTCCATTTGTATGAAGGATGGTCTCCTGAAGTGATAAAATTTGTGATTTATGTTTTAAACAAATTAGGTGTAAAAAAATTAATAATTACAAACGCAGCAGGAGGAATAAATAAGTTATTAAAACCTGGAGATATTGTTTTGGTAAAAGATATTATTAATTTCCAATTTAAAAATCCGTTGCGTGGTCCAAATTACGAAGAGTTTGGACAGAGATTTCCAGATATGTCGACTATTTTAGATAAAGAATGGACTGAAAGGTTAAAAGAAAGTTTTGATTTGCCACAAGGAGTTTATATGGCCGTTTTAGGCCCAAGCTATGAAACACCCGCCGAGATAAGGGCGTTTAGAAAATTAGGGGCTGATGTAGTGGGAATGTCAACGGTTCCTGAAATAATTGCTGCAAAGCACTGTGGAATAGATTGTCTTGTGTTGTCTTGTGTAACAAATATGGCAGCAGGTGTTTTGGATCAGCCATTATCACATAAAGAAGTTGTAGAAGTTGCAAATAGAGTAAAAGATAAATTCTCAAAAATAGTTTTAAAGTCTTTGGAGGTGGCTTGATTGGTTGCAAATGAGTTTTTGAATATTGTTGGAACCTTAAATGAAGCAAAAAAAATAGTTGTAATTGGTCATATAATGCCAGATGGTGATGATATAAGCTCAGTGTTATCTCTTTCATTAGGTCTAAAAAAATTAGGGAAAGAAATTCTATCTTCAATTGATTGGAAAATTCCAGGTTATTTTCACGAGATTGATGAAGTAAAACATATCAGAAATTATGATGAAATAGATGTATATGGGTTTAATCCAGATGTTATAGTAGTAGTTGATGCCTCTAGTCCAGATAGAGTTGGAAGATTTTCAGAAGTGTTAAAAGATTTTAAAGTCATAGTTATTGATCATCATGCTACTAACACTTATTTTGGAGATATAAATTGGGTGGATCCTACTTTTGGAGCTACAGCCCAAATGGTTTTAAGGATTAACAAAGAACTTCAAGTTGAATATGATGAAAGACTTGCATTAGTAAATTTAATGGGAATAGAAACTGATACGGGATTTTTTAAATATTCAAATGCAGATGAAAGAGTTTTTAATGATGCGGCATATTTGATCTCACTAGGTGCAAGACCAGATGTTATTGCAAGAATGATATTGGAAAACAAAAGGCTTGAACAGTTTAAATTATTATCTAGAATGATTGATAATTTAAAATTAGAATGTGATGGGAAAATTGCATATTCATTTTTATCAAAAGAAGATTATGAAGAGTTTAATTGTACAGATGAAGATAGTGGAGGATTTGTAAGCGAGATTAGAGCTATTAAAGGAGTAGAAATTGCCATATTTTTCTATGAATATGTAAAGGGAGAAGTTCATATAAGTTTTCGGTCGAAAGAGTGGTTTGATGTAAGCAAGATTGCGTTTTCTCTGGGGGGAGGAGGCCATCCAAGGGCGGCTGGTGTGACCATAAATGGGAATATAGAAGATATAATTAAGGAGGTAATTAAGTTAACTAAGGCTACTTTTTCAGCGCAAAGGTAGCCAAGTAAGTTTCAAGGGGGAAATATATGAAAATTTTAAAATTTTTTAGGAAGACTTATAATGGAGAGGAATATATCATTGAAGAAGAAGGAAATATAAAAAGAATGAAAGTTATAGACAAAGATTTAGTTGGAAATTTTATGGAATTTTCCAACTATTTGAGTTTGTTAAATTATGTAATGGGTTTTTTAAAGCCTGAAAGATACGAAATAGAAAATGAAAAGGTAGTTTTGTATTTTGCATATAACAACGAGCAACCTGTTGAAATTGAAAAACTCTCTTTAAGCTCTAAGAGAGCACTTTTTTTGATTTTGCTAAATTTGCTTCAAGAAATTTATCATGTACCAAATTTATTTTTTCCAATTTTTTCTGTTGACGATATTTTGTTACAGGAAAATACTTTTGTTGTACAGCCACCAATTTGGTTATCCAGAAACATGGTTCCTGAGATAAAAGATAGAGTTTTTGTTGCGCCTGAATTTTTGAAAAAACAGCAAATTGTTGAAAAATCTACGGTTTACGTTATTGGAAAATTTTTAGAAAAACTAAACTTGGAAAATGACGAGATAAATAAAGTAATAAAAGAAATGGTAAGAGAGGATGTTACCAAAAGAAATTTTCATTTTGGAATGCCAAGTGTTTATAAGAGTTTTTTGGAAATGAATTTTGTTGTTCCTACTATCCAAAGACCTGAACTTGATATTATTTTAAAAGTTGTAGATTATCCTGAAAGATTTATTGGAGTTGTAGGAGAACAAAGAATGGGTAAAACCACCTTAATTAATATATTGCAAGACAGGTTTATGGTAGAAGGGAAAAATGTTATCCGTGCAAATAGTATTAAACAATTTGCATTGCAACTTTTACAATTGGCAGCAGATAAAGGTTCAGAAAATGTACTGAGTGAGATCAGTGATATTATAAAAAATGGCGGGAAAGTAGATACGCTTGTACCTTTAGTTGGAAGTGTAATGGAGGAATTTGATCAGATTATAATATTAGTTGATGATTATCAAGAAAAATTCGATAATTTTAAAGTTTTTTTGAAAGAATTATCTAAGTTGAGTTTTTCTGGAAATCATAAGATTATAGCTTTTTCAACGGAAGAATTTGAGGATTTTGAAAAAGTAATAACATTGAATCCTTTTAGTGTAGAAAATGTAAGAGAATTAGTGGAAAAGTCATTTGGTAAAATTGAGAAATTAGATATTTTGGTTGATTTTTTGCATAAGGTAAGTAGTGGGTTTCCCGGGATCTTGGTGGAAATTTTGGGTTCCCTTGTTGAGAAAAAAATATTAAGAAAAGATATTGAAAAAAATTGTTGGATTTGCGATTTTGAAAGACTAGAAAATTTTAGTTTTGAAAATATTTTTGATGTTTTCTCTATGCTAAATGCAGAAGATGTATATTCTTTGAGGTGTTTATCTGTTTTGGGACAGAAGTTTACTGTAGAAGAAATAAAATTACTTGAAAAAATATTAAATAAAGATTTTTCAAAAATTATAGAGTTATCTGAAAAAAGGGGAATTTTATATAGAGAGTATTCTATTTGGAGATTTACACTGAAACAATATTGGCAGAAGTTATATTCTCAAGCGGAAAGAAAAAAAGAAATTCATCAAAAACTTATCTGTGAGTATTTGAAGTTTGATTTTTTTGGAGTTTACCAAAAAGTAGCGTGGCATTTTAAAATGTTAGGAGAGGAAAGAAAAGCCGTAATTTTTTACTTAAAAGCAATAAGAAGGGGACTTGAAAAATACTATTCACCTAATATATTACTTAAAATGATTTCTGAAGCGGAAGATCTTGCCCCTGGAAAGGTTTTGTATTCGTTGATTAGATTTAAAATAGAAGTATATTACCGTACATTTAAAAAGATTAACTTTGAAGTTTCAGATAAGGAAATCTTTTTGTATTGGAGGATGGTTTCAAAATTTGTTAATCAAAAAAATAGAGAAGTTGTGGAATTTTTTGAGGAAAATAAAGAAAAATTACAAGGATTTGGAAAGATAGGGACTTATAGGAGGATATTGTTATATTATTCGGCACTTTATAATTTAGGATTATACGATAGAATAGATATTTCCGTTTTAAAAGAAATCTCATCAATTAAAGATGTAGATTCGAAATTTGTCGTGGATTTAAAAATAAGGGCTCTTATTTTATTGGGAAATCTCTTATCTAGTAGAGATAAGCTTTCTTCGGATTATTTTTATAATACAGCAGAGATGATAGCAAAAGAAAAGGAATTATACCACTTTTTACCCACTATATATAACAATAAATCGTTTAACATTGGTAATTTTGTCATATTAAGACAATTGCTTGATAAGTCTATTTATTATGCAGAAAAGGTTGGACTGACTAATCTTTCTATAGTTTCCAAGATAAATAAGATTTATACAATGCTATATATAGGAAATATTAGAGAGTTTTTTATGGAACTTTCAAAATTAAGGAAGATAATTAAATTAAAAAATATGGATTATGAACTTGCTGAGACTTATAAATTGGAAGTGTTATATCATATCTACAATAGAGAATTTGAAGAAGGGTACAAAGATTTGATGATAATAAATAAGATTTCACAAAAGTTTGAAATTAGTGATTCTTATCTTAAATCTTTGTTTATGTTATATATTTTTACTGGAAAAGTTGAACTTGCAAGAGCACTATACGAAGAACATAAAAATGAAAAGTCATTTTTGGAATGGGGATTTAACTATTTTGTTAAATTAAGTCTTGCAGAAGATGAAGATAAATTTAAAAGAGTTTGGGATGAGTATAAAGATTCAGACGTGTTTTTGTGGAGGGAGGAAATTTTCTCATTATTTGGCGAGAAAATAGCCAAAGTTGATCCTGAAGGTTTCTTTGAACAATTGAGATTTTTTGAAAAAGATTATGCAAGTCAAGATTTGAAGTTGTCATTGGCGCTTTTGTATGAAGGATTTGCCAAATATTACAAGGTTTTAGGAAAGAGTTATAGGTATAGCCTGTATATTTCAAAAGCATATTCATTGTATAGAGAAATTGGGTTGGAGAATTACGTGAGAATTTTGGAGAAAAACGAAAGTGCAGGTATAAATTCTTATTTTAAGAAGGGGCAAAATATTTCCGATATGCTTCAAAAACAAAATATTTCTAAGGGATTGAAAGATTACTTTTTAAAATCTAATTTTGCATTGGAAGTTTTAGAAGAACTAAAGGCTATAGAAGAAATAGAAGAACCGCAAAATATCATAAATTATTTTGCAAGTAAAATTATTCAAATATTGCCTGTTAATGAAGTTGCTATTTATGTTGAAGATAAGCAAATTGAAGAAAAGTTTGAATTTTCTAACGCAGATGATATATTGAAAGAAGATTCTATAGAAAAATCACCACTGAGAATTAGAATTTCAGATAAGATTGATAAATACTTAGAATATTATATATACATTTCAAATAAAAATTTGAGAATTAGTGATGAAGAACTATTATATATTTTAGATTTATTAAAGATTGTAGAATATGGTTTTGTTACTGCACTTAAGTCATCTATATTAAGAATTAGAAGTCTTTTAGATCCTTTGACAAAATTGTATACAAGATATTACTTTGCAGAAAAGATAGAACAATATTTTATAAGGGCCAAAAAATTTAGAGAAAAAATGTCGATAATAATGTGTGATTTGGATCACTTCAAACAGATAAATGACAAATATGGACATTTAATGGGAGATAAAGTTCTAAAGGAAGTAGCTCGTATCTTAAAAGGTGGTGTACGTAATAAAAATGATATAGTTGGAAGATATGGTGGTGAAGAATTTATAATTTTGCTTTCAAATACTTTTTCTAAAGAGGCTAAACAGATTGCAGAGAGATTAAGAAGAGAAATTGAATTGATTGATAGATTTCCATTTAAAATAACTATGAGTTTTGGAATAGCATGTTATCCTGAAGTAAAGGTGGATACTTCAGATGAACTTGTTGGATATGCAGATGATGCATTATATAAAGCAAAAGACTTGGGAAGAAATAGGGTGGTAGTATTTGAAGTATTTAAAGAAAATAATTAATATATTATTGGAATTGGGAAATGATGTGCATACCAATGAAAAATTAAAATGCCATGTAAGTTTTAGAATAGGTGGACCAGTTAGGTTATTTGTAGTTCCATATTCGTTAGAATCATTTGTTAAAACAATAAAACTATTTGAAGGTAATGTTAGAATTCTTGGAAATGGTACTAATGTTTTACCAAAAGATGATTTTATGGATTATAACATTCTTTCTACAGAAAAGTTAACGGAGATTGTTTTTGAAAAAGATTTACTGGTATGTGAAAGTGGTTTAAATTTAAAGAGATTGTGTCTTTATGCATTACAGCATGGTTTTTCTGGATTTGAAAAATCATATGGGATACCGGGAAGTGTTGGTGGAGCTGTATATATGAATGCAGGGGCTTTTGGTTGGGAAACAGCAAATTTGGTTGAATTTGTCGATGTATATGATGGAAATAAGATCAGAAGATTAAGTAAATCAGAATTGGATTTTTCATACAGAAATAGTATTTTCAAAAAAAATAAAGGATTATTTATTTTGAGAGTGGGATTTAAAATATTTGAAGGAGATAAGCAAAAAATATTTTTGGAAATGAATGATATTATAAAAAAAAGAGTTGAAAAGCAACCATTAGAGTTCCCAAGCGCTGGTAGTGTATTTAAAAGACCAAAAGAGAACTTTTATGTTGGTAGTGCTATAGAAAAGATTGGATTGAAAGGTTTTAAGATAGGAGGAGCTATGATATCTGAGAAACATGCAGGGTTTATAATAAATTACAACAATGCAACATCAAAAGATGTAAAAGATATTATTAATCACGTAAAAAATAAAATTTATGAAGCATACAAAGTTAATTTGGAAACTGAAATAGAAATTTGGTAAAGGAGGAAAAGTTATGAAAAATCTTTGGAAATTGAGGGACATTAACGAGGTAGAAAGTTTTGGAAAAAGTTATAGAGAATTTATAGATACTGCTGTAACCGAAAGACTTGCGGTGGAATTTTTTGAAAAAATGCTTCTTAAAAATGGATTTATACCATTGGAAAAATATACTGGAAATGAAGAAAAAATATACTATATCAATGCAAACAAGTCTTTGGTTGCCGCAAGAATTGTCGGTGAACCAAGGGATGGATTTAACATTATAGCTGCTCATATTGATGCGCCGCGTTTTGATCTTAAACCTAATCCATTATTTGAGGACGAATCTATTGCAATGTTAAAGACACATTACTATGGAGGAGTAAAGCTTTACCAATGGTACAATATTCCTTTAGCACTTGTTGGAGTGGTTTATAAATTAGATGGTACAAAAATTGATATAAATATAGGTTTGAGTGAAGAAGATCCTGTGTTTTTATTTGCTGACTTATTACCACATTTAGATAAGGAAGATAAAAAAGTAAGTGAAAAATTTCAGGGAGAAAAAATGAATTTAATCGTTGGCTCTATTCCTTTAGATGGCTCTGAGAAAGACGCAATAAAGAAAAATATATTAAATATTTTAAAGGAAAAGTACGATATTGAGGAAGAAGATTTTGTAAGCGCTGATATTGAAGTTGTTCCTGCAATTAAGTCAAGAGAAGTGGGATTTGATAGAAGTATGATTGCGGCATATGGGCAAGATGATAGAATTTGTTCGTATCAAGCTATTATGGCGTTGATTGACGCAAAAAAATTGGAAAAATCTGCAGCGGTTATTTTATTTGATAGGGAAGAAATTGGAAGTGAGGGTAATGCAGGTGCCAAAGCAAGGTTTTACAAGAAATTTTTTAGAAGTATTTTAAAAGCCAAGGGAGAAAGCGATGTAGAATTTGCATTAGATGAATTATTTGAAAATTCTTTTGTTGTTTCTGCAGATGTTGCTGCATTAATAAATCCCAACTTTAAAGACGTACATGATAAATTCAACGCTCCAAGGATTGGGAATGGAGTTGTTGTAGTAAAATATACTGGAGTACGCGGTAAAGCTGGTGCAAGTGAAGCACATGCGGAAACATTGTTGCACGTAAGAAGAGTATTAAACAGTGCAAAAATAAGGTGGCAAGTTGGAACTTTGGGGAGAATTGGAGTAGGTGGTGGAGGAACAGTTGCAAAATTTTTGGCTCAAGAAGGTTTTAATGTTATTGATATGGGTCCAGGATTATTAAGCATGCATTCACCGTATGAAATTGTGTCAAAGATTGATTTATTTGAAACATATCTAGCGTACAAAGAATTAGTTTCAAAGAGGTGAAATTGTGTCGAAAAATGTTGAAAATCTTTTGAGGGAGATTTGTTTTAGAATTAAAATAAAAGGAAGAGAAGTATTAAAGGATTTTCCTATAACTCCTGCGCAATTTGATTTGATGCAAAAGCTTTATTTTACCGGTGAAAAAACAATGACAGATTTAAGTAAAATGTTAGGAATAGCTAAAAGTACAACTACAGGTTTAGTCTCAAGATTGGAAGCTGAAGGTTTTGCAGAAAGAAAGAGAAAAAATGATGATAAAAGGGTTATTGCTGTGGACTTAACAGAAAAAGGTAAAGCGGTAATTGATAAGGTTATTTTAAAAAGGATAGAATTTGTGGAAAAAGTAATAGAGGATTTTGATGATAAGTCCAAGAAACAGCTTATTGTTCTTTTGGTGAAATTGAATGAATCAATGAAAGATTACGGGTGATAGTTATGAGAAAAACTTTTGTTATTTTGATTTTACTTTTTACAAGTATGTTTTTTTCTGAGTTGGTAATTATAACTGAGCCAAGCGCAATGGTGTATTGGAATGATAAATTAATTGATGTTGTTCCGTTAAATGGTATTTTAAAGATTTCCAATTTGACGTATCCAGGAAAATTAAAGATTGTTAAACCCGGTTATTCAATATATGAAACACTGGTTTCAACAGAAAGCACTTTAAACGTTTCATTATCATTGCCTTCTTACGTTGAAATAACCACAGATCCTGAAAATGTCAAGATTTATATCAACGGTAAATTTTACGGTTTATCACCTTCTGTTTTTGAAGTTCCGGCTGGTTTTTTAGAAATTCACTTGGAAAAGGAAGGGTTTATTTCGAAAACTTTAAATTTGCATGTGGGAGCTTCAAAAATTGAGAAAATAAATGTAAAACTTAAAAGGTTTGTCAAATTGAGGATTAATGCTTCTGAAAAGTTAAATGTAATTTTTAATGGAAAATATTTAACTATTCCTACAGAATTGGAAGTTTTACCTGGAAAATATGTTTTAGAGTTACTAGATCCCGAATTTGTTAAATTGAAACAAGAAATAGATGTTCCAAATGCAGAAGAATATGAGTTTAACGTAGATGAGACGAAATTTTCCAAGCTTTACGTTTATGGTTTTCCAGAAAATGCCGAAATTATTTTTAACAGCATTTCAAAGGTAAGCCCAGCAAATTTTAAAGCAATGCCAGGAGATTATGAAATTACAATTAGAAGCGAAGGTTATAAGGAGTTAAAAAAGAAAATAAATTTAAAGTCTGGAAATAATACTTATGTTTATAATTTAAAGAGAAATGTAATTTCAAAAATAAACGAAAATTTATTGGTATTTCTTGACGGTATAAAAGCATCTAATCTTTTTGTTGCAAAAAGGTTGTATTTTACAAAGATAGTAGGAAAAAACAGGGAGTGGTATGGTTTTACAGATGGATCTATTGAAAAGATGCCAGAAAGTTATAGTATAATTTTAGGTAGAGAGGGTGCAGTAGAATATAAGGGGATAAGGTATAACTCTCCAGCGATTATAAATGCAAGATTTGGTGAGATTTTAACCTTTATTTCAGATGATGATTCTACAAATTTTACAGTTGTAAATAACTTGATTATTGATGATGAAGAACATTGTGTAGTAAATGTCTATTCTAAGGATAAATTAGATGTTTATGTTGATGATAAGTTTATTGGTAGAACTCCCATTTATTTTTTGGTTTTGCCAAAGGGGATGCATAAGTTTAGATTTCAAAAAGAAGGTATTATTGTGTCTGAAAATAAAGTGATAATTCAAAATGGCATATTAAATGAGGTGTTTGGAGGGGATTAAATGAAAAAATTAGTATTAGGTTTAATATTATTTCTCAGTATAGCGTTTTCTGCTGAGATAACTATAACGGATTTGTCTCCAATTGTGCCAGAATATTCTGCAGTTGAATTTTTGGTTAGAAACCAAATAATGGAATTAGATATTAATGGTAATTTTAAACCTTCATTGCTTATTACAAGACTTGATATTGCAAAAATATTGTATACCGTTATACAAAAATACAGTTTGGATAAGTTATCTGAATTAGAAAATGTTCTTTTAAATATTAACGAAGATTTAAAAACATATAAAGCAGCTTTAAATGGAGTAGATAAAAGGATGTCGCTACTTGAAGATTCTTTTTCCAAAACAAAGATGAGGTTTGAAGAGATAGAACGTTTTGTAAAAAAAGCATCTGAAACTGTTTTATCCGAAGGAGCAATTGAAAAAATTTATGAAAAGTTAAATAATTTAGATAAAGAATATGCAAAAAAGGAAGATTTAAACACACTTTCTGCACAAATTTCTATGATATCTGAAATATTCAATACTCAGATAAAAAAGTTTGATGAAAAAATTGCGTCTATTGAAAAAATTGGAGAACTTGAAAAAAAAGTAAATATTTTGAATACTGAACTAGATGAGTTAAAGACTAATTTTTTAGAAGAACAGGCGAGAAATTTGGCAAAGTTTTCAAAATTAAACGAGCAATTGGGGAATATACCTTCTGATGTAACTAATTTGAATCTAATGGTTTCGCAGCTTTCAAAAAAAATAACGGCTATTGAAGATTTGTATAATAAATTAGGAGATTTAAAACCTAGTGATTTTGAAAAACTATCTAAGATTTCGGAAATGGAAACAAAAATTAATGAATTATACACTATGTTATCTGATTTAAAGTCTTTTTCTGGTGATTTGGATACTTTAAGACAAAGGTTGGAAGGTATAGATATTTTAACGGTTAGAAATGTGGTAAATAAATTTGGGATTATTGAAAATAGGTACCAACAATTGGAAGTAAGGATACAAAATTTGGAGGATTCTTTCGGGAAATTTGATGTATATGATCAGAAAATCAAAGAATTTGAGGCGAAATTATCTGAAATAGAAAATAAAAAGATTGCTTTAGACAATATTTCAAAGATTTCCAATGATGTGGAAGACTTAAAAAAATACAAAGGTGAATCTGAAAAAGTTTTAAACGTAATGACGGATAAGATCCTAGAAGCGGAAAATAAAATTAATACTCTTCAAATTGTTTCCATTGTTTCTGTGGTTATTTCCGTTTTATCATTGGTAGTGGTATTTACAAAGTAAGAGGGGGGGATTTATGTTAATAAATGTGAAGATTTCTGAAGATAAAATGAGTGCTAGTGTTATACTTGAAGAAACTTCAGATAATGAAAAAGTTAGTCAAAAAGATATAATGGATGCATTAAAGGAAAATGGGGTAGTTTTTGGAATTGATAGTGATGTAATAAATAGAATATGTGAAAATCCAGAATTTAATGTACCTATAAAGGTTGCTTTTGGAAAACCAGCTGGTATTGGATTAGATGGAAGTATAGAATTTGTAGATTTCGAAAAAGGTATGGAAAATAAAAGTGATAAAGTAGATTTTAGGGAGTTTCCAACACACAGAAGGATTATTGTTAAGAAGGGGCAAAAAATAGCTTCAATTTTCCCACCTACTAAAGGGGAAGATGGAATAAATGTTTTAGGAGAACCTGTTTTGGGAAAAAATGGAAAAGAAATTGAGCTTAAGTTAGGGAAAAATGTTGAAAAAATTGATGATGAAATATATGCAAAAGTTGATGGGATTTTAAAAGTAGACAATGATACGAATTTTATAGATGTTGAAGAGACTTTGGAAATAGATGGTAATGTGGATTATTCCGTTGGAAATATTGATTTTCCCGGAACTGTTATAGTTAAAGGAGATGTTAAATCAGGATTTGTTGTAAGGGCAAAAGGAGATATTGAAGTTGGAGGATTAATCGAAGCAGCTACTGTAATTTCGTTAGAAGGGAATATTACTGCGACAGGTATTAAAGGACGTGAAAAAGGTATTGTAAAATGTAAAGGTACTTTGAAGATAAAATTTGCGGAAAATGCCACTATTGAAGCTGGAGTGGTTGTCTTTAATGAACAATTGAGTAATTGTAAAGTGAAAGCCAGAAAATCGATTACTTCAGAAAATGGAAAAGGTGTAATAGTAGGAGGAGATTATGTAGCTGAATTTGAAATTGTAGTTGAAGAAGCAGGTTCAGAAATTGCAACGCCTACACATCTTGAGGTGGGAATTTCACCTGAACTTATTGAAGAAAGAAATTTATTAAAAACTCAAATAATG
Organism: Thermosipho sp. 1070; assembly: GCF_001682135.1. NCBI lineage: Bacteria > Thermotogati > Thermotogota > Thermotogae > Thermotogales > Fervidobacteriaceae > Thermosipho > Thermosipho sp. 1070. Next base: position 1,597,339 of record NZ_CP007121.1, read on the forward strand.
CTTGATAAACAAAATGCAGAAAAATTATTGCAAATATTAAAGCAGTATAAAGTACTAAAGGAGAAAGGTGTAAAAATACCTGAAGATAAAAAGAAATTGTTTTTGAAGACATCTAATACTTTAATGGTAATCAAAGAGCAACTTGAAAAAAACACAAAAAGGTTTCATGAAATAGAAGAAAAAATAAACAAAACTAAGGTAAATGCTAGGATAGTTATAAAAAGGATTGTACATCCAGGTGTAGAAGTTTCTATACAAGGAATAAAGTATTATATTAATAAAGGAATGCCTAAGGTTATTTTGAAACTTTCAGAAGGAAAAGTGGTTGTAGGAGGTTATAGTGAATGATAAAAGTTAGACCGCAATTTAGAAACCAAATTTGGGGAAATAAAAAGATAAATGAGATCTTTGGAATAAAAGAAGGAAAAATTGGTGAAATTTGGTTAGTTTCCGGGCATCCACTTTTTACAACGTTAGTAGATGGAAAAGATATTAATGAGATTTCAGAGAGTTTGTGTGGAGAAAGATTTGAAAGATTCCCACTTTTGGTAAAACTTATTTCCACTTCTGATTGGCTTTCTCTTCAAGTTCATCCCGACGATGAATATGCAAAGATTGTGGAAAATGAACCTTGGGGAAAAAATGAAGCGTGGTATTTTTTAAGTGATGGAGAAATAGCAATTTGTGAAGAACCATCACTTATACCAAGAGCCGTAAAAGAAGGAAATTGGCAGGGCATTTTAAAAATTTTAAAAGTAAAAAAAGGGACTTTTGTTAATATCCCAGCAGGGATAATCCATGCACTTGGTCCCAACTCAACGGTGATTGAAGTTCAACAATCATCAGACCTTACATATAGAATATACGATTGGGGTAGACCTAGAGAGACACACTTAAAAAAAGCTTTAGAAGTTGCAAAATCTGTTAAATTTAAAGATTTATTTTTTGATAGGATTGATACAAAATATTTTAAAATGGATGTAGTTAAGAATTGTAAAATAGATGGGTTTAGTATAGTTGTGCCAGAAAAAATAGATAAAAACTTCGGAGCCTCAATAATTCCAAGAGGCTCCAAAGAAGATATATATGATTCTATAGTAATCAGACTTGGTGAATTCTTTTTGAATTCATAAATATTTTAGAGCCTTTTTCTACTCCTATGTAATCGGATATAACTTGGCATTTTGCAACGAGGGCAAAATAAAGGTTTTTTCTGGAAACTTCAGACAAACCTTCAAAATTTCCTTGTCCTTTTGCAATTACAATATCGTGCATGAAAAATGCTTCCCTAAACAATTGTGAGGATTTTTCTAGACAAGTTCCTGCTGTTTTTAATTCGGTATTTATTAATGTAGCAAACTTATTTAACCCAATGGCATAACCGTCCTCGACAGTTGCGTCGTTAATAATAGGATGTCCTTTTAGCGCAACTGATATGTTTAATTTAGGATGAAATTCTTTTAAAATTTCAATAAATAACATATCAAAAACTATTTCTCCTGTATTATCAGCGATATAAAGCAATGTATTAGAATTTGAGATATTGCTTTTAAAGAGTTCGAAATCATCAATCGAGAATGGTTGTTGCCAAATTTCGTTAATTCTATCAAATAGTTCCTCGGGAGAGTTACTTAAAGCGCCAAAATCGATTAAATTTCCGGATACTGCAAGCTTGGCTGCTTCATACAATGGATCCGCACAATCAAGTACTTTAAACTTAAAATTTTCGTACAAGGATAGCGCAATTTTATTTGACTTTTCCTTTTCTGTTTTGTATAAATCTTCTTTATCTAATAACTCTTCAAGTTTTTTGTATAAAAATTCCGCAATTTCAATAGGCTTTAATCCAAACCTTGTTTTGGAGAGCTCTTTTAGAATTTCTTTTAGAAATTCAAATTTTTCTTGTTCTGAAGAAACAAATTTATCAAGTATCCTTTGTGCTTGCTCGACATGGCAAGTTAAACATTTACTAATTGATTTCATGTTAATCCTCTCTGTCTTTTAATTTGGGTTCAAGAATATTTAAAAGGTCTTCGATTGTGACAATTCTTTCAAGTTCATCGTCTTCTATCTTTACGCCATACTCATCTTCTAAAATCATTACAAGGTCGACTACATCAAGTGAATCTGCACCCAGATCGTCGATTATATTAGAAGATTCATCTATATCTTCAATGGGAACATCAAGCTTTTCGGCTAAAATTTTACTTACTTGTCTTAAAAGTTCTTCTCTCTTCATTTTATCCCTCCTTAACAGATTAATTACATTAAAGATTAAACACAATTTTTTTAACTTGTCAAGTATATTATATACCAAAATGGTATTTGTTAATACAAATTTTTATGGTATCATTTCAATAAGGAGGTGTGATTATTTCTGAAAGGATAATTGATCCGGAAAAGATGCCAAATGATGTACAAACAATACGACCACAAAAATTAAATGAGTATATTGGGCAAGAAAATATAAAAAAAAGACTAGGACTTGCGATAAAAGCATCAAAGATGAGAAGTGAGGCACTTGACCACGTTTTGTTAGTGGGACCTCCTGGGCTTGGAAAGACTACATTAGCACATATAATTTCAAATGAACTTGGAACTAATATACATGTTACAAGTGGACCAATACTTGAAAAACAAGGGGATGTGGCTGCAATACTTACTAATTTAGAATATAGTGATGTTTTGTTTATTGATGAAATACACAGAATGAATAAATCTGTCGAAGAAATTTTGTATACGGCAATGGAGGATTTTCAGATTGATATTTTAATAGGGAAGGGTCCTTCTGCTAGGTCAATACGGATAGATTTACAACCTTTTACTTTGGTTGGTGCAACAACGCGTAGTGGTTTGTTAAGTGCCCCTTTGCGTAATAGATTTGGTTTAATAATGGAATTGGATTTTTATTCAATAGAGGAATTAAGCAAGATAATTGAAAGAGCGGCTTCAGTGTTAAATGTTGAGATTAAAAAAGATGCTGCAATTTTGCTTGCAAGAAGATCAAGGGGAACTCCTAGAATAGCTCTAAGACTTTTAAGAAGGGTCAGAGATATGAGTACAATACGTGGAAAAGTTACAATAGATATGCATATGGTTGGAGAAATAATGGAACTTTTGGGAATAGATGAAGAAGGATTAGATGAGCTTGATAGAAGAATTTTAAAAACAATAATAGAGGTGTATAATGGAGGACCAGTTGGTGTGAAATCACTAGCTGCATCTGTTGGTATCTCAGAAGATAGTATTTCAGAAGTTTATGAACCTTACCTTTTGCAAAGTGGATTTATTGCACGTACTCACAGGGGAAGAATAGCTACACAAAAAGCGTATAAACATCTGGGAATAAATGTAAAAAGGGGGCTTTTTGATGAGTAATGAATTAAAGGAAAGATATGAGGTAGTAGTAAATAGCATAAATAGTAAAATGTTGGAAGTTGGAAGAAAGGATGAAATAAAACTTGTTGCGGTGAGCAAGACTTTTCCAGTAGATGTAATTAAAAATGCGTATGAAATTGGAGTTAGGATATTTGGTGAAAACTACGCGCAAGAATTACGCGATAAATCGAAAATTTTGAAAGATTATGATATAGAGTGGCATTTTATTGGAAGAATACAGTTAAATAAATTAAAATACATAGTCCCGATAGCAGAATTAATCCATTCTGTTACAAGATTAGAGGAAATAAAAGAAATCAATAAATTAAGCACGAAATTTAACAAGGTTCAAAAGGTTTTAGTACAGGTGAATTTATCAGGTGAAACAACCAAAGCAGGATTAAGAAGTGAAGAAGTAGAAGATTTTATAAAAAAGGCATATGAATTTGAAAATGTAAAGATTATTGGTTTAATGACTATGGCCCCTTTTACTAATGATGTTGAGGCTATAAGGCGTGTATTTAGGAGTGCAAAGTTTTTAAAAGAAAAACTCCTTAAAAAATTTCCAGAGATTAAGGAACTTTCAATGGGGATGTCAAATGATTATCTAATTGCCATTGAAGAAGGTGCGACTATATTAAGAATTGGTAGTAAGATTTTTGGAGAAAGAAATGGGAGGTTGAAATAATGTTTATTTTAGGTAATTTTTTGATAGGATTGGGGGTAGCTTTGCGAATTTTAATAGATATTGAGATGTTTTTTGTTATTATCTCTGCTATTTTAAGTTGGTTTCCATTACCTTCAAGGATATATTATTATTTTCAAGCAATTGCCGATATTGTGGAAAAACCTGTAAGAAGATTAATTCCAAGAATTGGACCTGTGGATATTTCGCCGTTAATAAGTATAGTAATATTGGTGTTTTTGGATAGATTTTTAATACAGAGTATTATAGATTTGGGGTATATGTTGAAATGAAAACTATAGGAATATTTTATAAACCTACGTTAAAGGATATTGCCGAAAAATTTAAGAAAGATCTTCTTTTTGAAGGATTTGATGTTGTTTATTGTAATGAGAAATTGCTAAATATTGAAGTGGATTTGACGTTGGTCTTAGGTGGAGATGGAACATTTTTGAAAGCGGCGCATAAAGTAAAAAATCCATTAGTAGGATTTAAAGGTGGGCGATTGGGATTTTTATCCAGTTATACGTTGGAAGATTTTGAAAAATTTTTGTTTGATTTAAAGGAAAATAATTTTGTAAAGGATAGAAGATTTTTTTTGAAAGTTGAAAAGTTTTACAGTTTAAATGAACTTCTGTTGATAAAGGATCCTACTCAAAAGATGTTGGATATACAAGTTTTTTTTCAAGATGGTAGCTTTTACTTTCACGCGGATGGGCTTATAGTTAGTACTCCAACCGGTTCAACTGGGTATTCATTATCATTGGGAGGACCTATTTTGCTCCCAAATGTGAGTTCTTTTGTAATTACACCAGTTGCTCCACAATTTTTGGCATCACGAAGTATTATTATACCAGATAGTGAGGAAGTGTTAATTAAGTTAAATCAGAAGTCAAATCTTGTTTTAGATGGAATGGGATTTGGTAAAGTAAGTGAAGTTAAGATAAAAAAGTCGAAGAAAAAGATAATAATTTTAAGACCAAAGGATTATGATTTTTCAAAATCTATAAAGGAAAAGTTGGGGTACGGTAAAAAATTTTTGTAGGGTGGTTGGTATGGATTGGATATTAAAAGAACATGTGGAAGATTTGAAGAAAATGGTTTTGAAAGAAGGATGGTTAATTGAGTCTTTGTTAAATCAAGTGTTGAATGCTTTGAAGGAAAGGGATAAAGATGCAGCATTTAGTGCTTTAAAAAATGAGAATGATATCAATGTAATGGATATGAAAATAAGGGAGAAGGCTTTAATAATATTATCTACCATGATGCCTATGTCTAGAGAGCTGAGAATGGTTACGGGAAGCTTTGTTATTTCAAGCTATTTTCAAGAGATTGCGGAAAAAACACTTGATATTGCAAAAAAAGTTTTAGAACTTATTAAAGAACCGCAGTTAAAACCGTTGATCACGATTCCAGAAATGACTAAAATTTCTTTAATTATGTTAAGAGAGAGTATGAGAATGTTTGCAGATCAAAATGTATCTGGAGCAGAATCGATTTGTGAAAAGGATGCGGAAATAGATAATTTCTTTGAAGATATTAGAAAAGAATTAATGGTTTATATGATGGAAGATTCAAAATATGTAAAAAGGGCATTGATATTATTAGAGATATCACAAAGAATAGAAGAAATAGCGGATCTTGCTACAAAAATTGTAGAAACAACATCGTATATAATTACCGGTAGACAATATAAATGTTACGAGGATAAATTGCATACTATCGAGTCTTTGGAGGATAAAGCTTGAAGGTTTTAACAAAGTATGTTTCAAAACTTTCAATAGGTCCTTTTTTAATGGGAGTTGGGGCTTTTGTTTTGTTTGCAAGTGTTGAGCTTTTGTATCAACTCTCTGATATTATTGTTAGACATAGAGTTAGTATATTAAAGCTTTTTGAGCTTGTATATTATAACTTGCCGTATTTTGTCTCTATGGGAATTCCAGTAGGGGTTTTATTTTCCATTTTCTGGGTTTTATCTCAGTTATACAATTCTAAGGAGATTACAGCGCTACTTGTTCATGGTATTCCCTCTCGAAAATTAGTATATCCTTTTTTCATGTTATCAATTTTATTTGGTATTTTTGCATTTTATTTAAATGATCAAGTAGTTCCATCTTTTAATCATAAGGCTATGGAAACTATATCTAGGTATGTTTACAAAAAGCCAGAAATTTCCATTAGGGAAAATGTCTTAACTAAGATAGATGATTCTCAATATTTTTTTGTTAAGAGATATGATCAGTCTAACGGCATTTTATACAATGTTGTTCTTTTTCAAAATGTAAAAAATGAAGAGAGAATAATTACCGCGCAAAAAGTTATAAAGGAAGACTCAAAGTGGTTTTTAATCAATGGTAGAATGTATATTACCGATAATGATGGTTTTTTGAAATTAGATGTTAATTTTTCAAAGATAAAGTTGAATTTAAAAGAAGATTTGGAAAGTCTTATGAGGTTTGGAAAGTCGCCTAGAGATATGACAGGTGAAGAATTAAAAAATAAAATAAGAACTTTTAAAAAGTTGGGTATTGATCCTGCTCCGTGGATTGTGGAATTACATAGTAGGTATGCAAATTCAATTGGCCCTTTTATAATAGCCATCCTTGGTGTTCCGTTGTCTTTATTGTTTGGATTAAAAAGTAAGTCTTGGAGTGTTATTTTTACCTTTTCTATTGTTGTGTTGTACCAAGGTTCTGGTGCTTGGATTTCCGCAATGGGGAAGGAAAATCTAATGGAGCCCGTTTTAGCAGCTTGGTTCCCGAATTTAATTTTTGCAACTGTTGGTGTATTTTTGTTTTTTTTGCTTGACACACCTTTTGCTTACAAAATTAGAGAATTATTCTCAAAGTTCTTGGTGTTGTTTTTCGTAGCATTTATTTCTGGAAATATGTTTTCAGAAACTGTGAATATGGAAGCTTCTAGTTTGATTTATAATGAAGGATCAGTTTATGCAATGGGTAATGTGCATATAAGTTGGGATGAGAATCTTTTAATATCTGATGAAGCAACTATTTTTGTGGAAAATTTAAAGGCAAAGGTAATAGAAGCATATGGAAATGTGCAATATGTTAAGGAAGGAAAAAAGTATAACGCACGGTATGTAAAGTATTTTTTTTCTGAAAAAAATTCCTATGCTTTAAAGGTAAGAGGAATAGAAAAGTATAAATCAAAAGAAAAGAAAATAGATTTATATTTTGGTGCGGAAAATTTTACGGATAATTCAAGTATGGTTTTGTTAAATGAAGCGTATGTAACAACTTGTGAGCTTAAAGAACCACATTACAAGGTGGAATCGTTGGACGTTTATATTTACGAGGGAAAATATTTAGTTGCGGAAAATTCTGTTTTGTTAATATTAAATTTTCCCGTTTTCCCATATCCAATTTATTTTTGGAATTTGGATAAAAATTATAAATCACCTTTTTCTTTTTCCTTTTCTTTAGATAATGGTTTTAATTTATCTACTAAGCAAGAATATAATATGTATGTTGATAATTATCTTTTGAGTACAAAATTAGAGACGGGTGAAAGCTCAAATTTGATTTTCGAGATACAAGATGAGAAAAGAAGCATTTTATATGTGGACTATAAGAAACAATATCTGACTTTAAATTTTAGAAATTTTAATTATATTACCAGATGGGATGAAAAATATACTAACCTAAAGTTCCAGTTTTATCCCTTTTATTACAATGGACTTTTAAATTATAATACATGGAGTAAAAAGTTTGGTTTGAATTTTAAAGGAAAAAGTTTTTGGTATGATATAGGTTTAATCTTAAACAGTAATAGTATAGTACTTAATAATTTTTTTTCAGTCAAAAATATAGATGAAAAGTTATATTTTTTTAATTTTCATATCAATAATGTGAATTTTAATACGCAAATGAAAAAGGAAATTGCAAATTCGACTTTTACAATTTCAGAAACGGGAATTTTCGATTTTTATTTTAAAGATAAATTGTACACTACAAGGTTTAGTGGAAGTTTAAGAGACGATAATTATATAAGCAGGGTTAGTCATTCTTTTAAATTACCATTTGAGTACAAGAGTGAGTTTTTGGATTCAAAGTTTAAATATTCTTTTGAGTTAAATTACTATAATGCACTTACTGATAAATATTATTTAAATTTAGAATTAAGTGATATATATGAATTAAGTTCAAAGCTAAAATTAAAAGTTTTAGAGATCCAACCAAAATATTCGTACAAAAAAAGTTTCAGGTCAGAAAGAGAAGGGTACAACAAATTTAATTTGGATATATCTGTTAAGGGAAATTATATGACTTTTTCATTAATTCAAGGATATGATTTTTTAGAAAAAAGGAGTTTGAATGATAAAATTTCATTAAAGTATTTTTTAGGAAAGTATTTTTCTATGAGTTTTAGTTCCGAATACGACTTTGGGACACAAAAGCTTTTACCTACTACTGTGAAAGTTAATTACTTTAATTCTAAATTTTCATTAAAGTATAGCCTTATTTTTAAATATTATCACAATGATAACGTTCCAATTAAGGAAATAACACATTTTATCACTTTTCAAAAGTTAAAGGGTCGTTTATTACAATCTGTAGAAGAAAATTATATAAAAAATGCATATTTTAAGGGGAGTTTTAAATTAAATGATATGTTAAATATCTTGGAATTTAATTACGTAAAAAATGATATTACAAAACATTCTGTTTATTCTATAAAGTATAATTTAAAGAAGGGAAAGGATTCATTTGGAATAACCTACAAGTTGGATAATTTGTACTTAAATTTAGCTTTAAAATCTTTTGATCCAGGTTTGAAATTTGAGGTAAATTATGATTTTAACGAAGAAAGGGTTAAAGATTTAAAATTAACCTTTTTAAAAAAGTTACACCATTGGATGTTTGAATTTTCATCATGTTTTAATTTTAATAATGATGGGAACTTTGATTTTGAAGATGTAGAAAAGTTTTCTGTATTGTTTTATATCGTAGAATTTGATGAAAAATTCTTGGGATGGGATTTTAAAGAAAATGCCCCGAGTATTGGAATATTTTGATTTTGGAGGTTTTAATTATGGGAGAAATGGTATATATTGAAAAAATGGCATATGGTGGAAGTGGAATTGGAAAATTGCCAGGTGGGAAGGTTGTGTTTGTTGAAAATGCGTATCCGGGTGAACTTGTTGAGGTTAAGGTGTTAAAGGATAAAAATGACTATGCGATTGCCAGGGTATTAAATGTTTTAGAACGTGTTCCTGAAAGAAGAGCTGTAAAATGTCCATATTTTAAAAGATGTGGTGGTTGTAACTTTTTGGATTTAAGATATGAAAAACAAATAGAATTAAAAAAACAGGTTTTTCTTGAACAGCTTTTTAGAATTTCAAAAGTAGAGTTGGATGATATTGGTGTTGAACAAAGCAATCAGGAGTACGGATACAGGTTAAAGATGGAGTTTTCTATTACAAAGGATAGAAAACTTGGTTTGAAAATGAAAAATTCGAATAGAATAATAGAGATAAAAAGTTGTTTAATTGCTCCAAAGCCAGTCAATGATTTGTTAAAGCTTATTCCTGAAGTTTTGGAAATGTTTAAGGTTGATGTATATGATGGCAAAAGAGGTACATTGAAAAATGTGGTTATAAGATATTCTCCTAATGGTGAATTGATGGTAATTTTCGTGACTAAAACGGAATTTTTTAAAGATGGTAAAAAAATCGCGGCAATTTTAGCTAAAAAAGTACCTTTGCTGAAATCAGTGGTACATGTGATGAACAGCAACGATAAAGTCGTGTTGAGAGGACCTTACCGTATTTTAAAAGGTGAGGGAGTAATTACATACGATTTTAGTTGGGAAAAATTTCAGATTCCACCCACCGCTTTTTTCCAAAATAATTACTATATAACGGAAAAAATGATGGAGTATTTAACAAAACAATTAGATTTAAAAGATAATGAGGTAGTTTTAGATCTCTTTAGTGGTCTTGGAACTTTTTCAATAAGGTTAGCTCTTTTATCAAAATTTGTAATTTCTGTAGAATCAAATCATGTTTCGGTGAAGGCAGGAAGGGCAAATGCTAATATAAATAATGTCAGAAATATAAGATTTGTTGAGTCAGACGCCTATGAATTTTTGAAGGAATATAACAGAAATTTTGATGTTTTGGTTTTAGATCCACCAAGGAGTGGATTGGAAAAGGACTTGAGCTTGGAAATTTTAAAACGTAATCCTGAAAAAATTGCTTACATTTCTTGTAACCCCACTACCTTTTCAAGGGATTTAAGTATTTTATTAGAAAAGTACAAGTTGAAAACTATAAGGTTATTTGATATGTTTCCACAAACATATCATACAGAATCAGTTGCTATATTAGTTAGAAAGTAAAAATATGTTAAAATAAAAAGGGGGAGTGTAGAAAATGAATATTAAAAGGGCTTTAATTAGTGTTTCAGACAAGAGAGGGATTGTCGAATTTTCAAAAAAATTAAGGGAGTTTGGTGTTGAAATAATAAGTACTGGTGGAACTGCAAAGCTTTTGGAAGAAAATGGCATATCTGTTAAAAAAGTTTCTGAAATAACCGGTTTTCCAGAGATTTTGGGGGGGAGGGTAAAAACTCTTCATCCAAAAATTTTTGGTGCTATTTTGGCGAGGTTTGATAACAAAGAACATTTGAATGATTTGGCAAAGAATGATATTATGCCTATTGATATGGTAGTAGTGAACTTATATCCTTTTGAGGAAGTTGCAAAGAGAACTAGAAATGAAGAAAAGCTAATTGAAAATATAGATATAGGAGGAGTTGCATTATTAAGAGCATCTGCGAAGAATTATAGAGATGTTGTTGTAATTTCTGATCCTGATGATTATGGGAAAGTTATAAAAAGTCTTGAAGAATGTGGGGATGTACCACTTCAAAAGAGAAGGATATTTGCATTGAAAGCTTTTTATAGAACAATGAGGTATGATTCTGAAATTCACAGTGTGCTTTCTGAGCTCTTTGCCTCTGGGAATTTTTAAGGTGAAAAGTAATGTACGGAATAGTTTCAGATTCTTACAAAAATTTGGTAAAATTAAAAACCAAAAAGGGTGAGTTAGTATTAAAATCAAATAAAAAGATTCCAAAAGGATTGAGAATTGAAGTAAAAAAAATAGGACAAGGGGATTATGAAGGAAAGATTTTATTAGGTCCTAAGAGTTGTTTACCACCTATAAAGTATATATTTTTAGCAAATAGAATCACAGATGATCCTAGATTTATCGAAAGACTTTCCGTTATATTTGAAGAATTGGAAAGAAGGATAAAAATTAATAGGAATTTTTTGGAGAGGTTTGAAAAGTATTTTAAAAGTAATATGAAGGATGAAGAAAATTTGGAATTTGAGGTGTATTTAAACGCACTGTCAGGAAGATATGGATTACGCTCTTTTGGCGATATTAAGGTATTTTTTGATAGGGTGTCTGAAAAATTTGAAATTTTTTACGAAAAAGAAGTGATAGTTGGATATGTAAATGGTGAGCAAATTTCTTTGAGTACATCTTCGGTGATAGAAAATGTAGAAGAATTAAAGAGTAGATTGAGTAAATATTTTAAGAATGTTTTTATTAAATTTGAAGGATTTAAAGGAGGAGTTTACGTTTAGGAAAAAGATTGCCGTTGCACTGAAGTATAATCCAGATACGGATTATATACCTTTTGTTATTGCAAAGGGAAAGGAAGAGATAGCACAAAGAATTATAGATATTGCAGAAAAAAGTGGAGTCGCTATTGTTAAATCTCCGAAGCTTGTTAGTGAATTGTATAAATTAGAAGTGTTACATGAAATCCCAGAAAAATTGTATGTTGCAGTTGCGGAAATAATAGCTTTTATTGAAACTCAGAAAGGAAGCGATTGAAATGAGAAAGACTTTAATTTGTGTTTTTCTAGTATTTGGTTTAATGATATTTTCAGAGTTTTCTATAAATTTTGGGATAATGTTTGGAAATTATGATGTTGAACCTTACACATTGATTTTAATTACCGAACCATTTTTAGATGTGTATATAGATGGTGACTATATTGGACAAACGGATGTTTTTGGACAGTTGGAAATATCTTTTGGACGTGAAGGTTATCATTTTGTTGAAATTAAATCGGATAGTTATATGGTAGTATCAAAAAATGTGTTTATTAGTGCAAATGGGGTAATTTTAAAAATTCGTCCCCAAAAAGCGGGAAGTATTGTGATTTTTTCAAATGTTTATCCGGTAAATGTTTATCTTGATAATGCTTTTTATGGAGTATTTAAAGACAAGAAAGATGAACTTAAAATTCCAATTGGTGCACATAAATTGAAGTTTTTATCACCAGGATACAAGGTTATTGAAAAGGATATTTTGATTAGTTTTAAAGAAAAAGTGCCTGTTGAATTAAATTTTCACAAGAAAAATTTAGATTTGTATCTGAGAAATAGTTATGATGAATTTTCACCTAATGGTGATTGGTACAGAGATAAATGGGATTTGGAGATTTTTTTAACAACATTTGCAACTATTACCATTGATATTTTCAGCGAAAATGAAAAGGTGGAGAGTTATAGGTTTTCTGGAGTACCTGGTGAGAATATTTTCAAATGGAACGGAATTAAGAAGACAGGTGAATATTTGGTTGTGGTAACTGCATATAATGAAAGTGAAAAAGTAATGAAGGATACTAATGTAAAAATAAATATGGAAAAATACACTTATCTAAAAGAAATTACTATTTTAAGTCTTTTTGTGATATTTTCCGGAATAGTTTATGTGATTTTAAAATAGAGGAGGGTTTATATGATCGATTATGAATTAAAACAAAGAATAGATGAAGTTAAGAAAAAATACGAAGATATTGTAAAGGTATTTCACCCACAAGATAAATTGGAAGAACTTAAAGAATTGGAAAGTTTAATGGGAGCTTCGGATTTTTGGAGTGATCAAAAAAAAGCAAAGGAAATTTCTCAAAAAGCGCAAAGAATAAGAAAGATAATAGAAGATATGAAAGATATAGAAAATAAAATGGAAGATTTAGAAGCCGGATTGGAACTTGTAGAAGAAGATGTAACTTTTTGGGAGACTGTAAAACAATTGATTGAGGAAATAGAAAAGAAGGTTAAAATTTTTGAACTTGAGTTGATATTAAACGAAAAATTTGATGCAAGTAATGCGTATTTGACAATTCATCCTGGTGCGGGTGGAACGGAGTCTCAAGACTGGGCATCTATGTTGCTTAGAATGTATATGAGGTGGGCAGAAAGAAGAGGATTTAATGTGCAGGTTGTTGATTATCAACCAGGTGAAGAGGCGGGGATAAAAAGTGCAACACTTTACATAAAGGGTGAGTATGCTTATGGTTATTTAAAGTATGAAAGAGGAGTTCATAGATTGGTGAGAATTTCCCCATTTGATGCAAACAAAAGACGTCATACGTCTTTTGCATCTGTGAATGTAATGCCGGAGATAGAAGATGATATTGACATTGATATTAATCCAGAAGATTTGAGAATAGATACGTATAGGGCATCAGGTGCAGGTGGACAGTATGTAAATAAGACGGAATCTGCTGTGAGAATTACCCATATACCAACGGGAATTGTCGTAACTTGTCAGACAGAGAGATCTCAATTGCAGAATAAAGAAACGGCAATGAAAGTGTTAAAAGCTAGACTATATCAATTAGAACTTGAAAAAAGGCAAAAACAACTTGAGGAAATACAAGGTGAGTTAAAAGATATTTCATGGGGGAACCAAATTAGATCATACGTCTTTCAACCTTATACTATGGTAAAAGATCACAGGACAAATATTGAAACTGGAAATATAGATGCTGTTATGGATGGAGATATCGATTTATTCATTGAAAGTGAGTTAATTTATTTTGCAAAAAACCGGAATAAGAAGTAGAGGTGGTTTTATGGCAAAAGTTTATGTGTTAACTTCGGGAAAGGGTGGGGTTGGAAAAACAACGGTAACGGCAAATTTAGGATGTGCATTGGCAAAAGATGGAAATAGAGTATGTCTTATAGATGCAGATGTAGGTTTAAAAAATTTAGATGTCGTGTTAGGACTTGAAAATAGGATAATATATACCATTTTAGATGTGGTAAATGGTAATGTTTCACCTAAGGATGCTTTAGTAAGACACAAAAATTTGAAAAATCTTTTTTTACTTCCAGCTTCACAAATCGCAACAAAAGAGATGATTACACCCGAGGATATGATAAAAATAGTTGAAGAATTAAATGGAGATTTTGATTACATATTAATTGATTCGCCTGCTGGAATTGAAAGAGGATTTAGAAATGCAATTGCCCCGGCAAATTTTGCGATAATTGTTACAACACCAGAATTGCCGGCTATTTCAGATGCCGATAGGGTGATAGGGTTATTGGAAAACAACGGTTTTGATGACAAGAATATAATACTAATATTAAATAAGTTTAAAGTTAATATGGCTCGTAAAGGAGAAATGTTGTCTGAAATGGATGTCCAAAAAGCACTTGCAATTGAGTTAATTGGTGTTATCCCTGAATCTGATGATGTTATTATTTCAACAAATAGGGGAATGCCGGTTGTATTGGAAAGTGAATATGGTATTTCTAAGAATTTTACAAACATAGTAAGACGATTAAAGGGAGAGGAAATTCCATTGGAAAGTGATATTCCTTCTGCAATTAATTTTTTAGCAAAGTTTTTTTCTTTCTTTAAAAAGAGGTGAAGTCTATGTGGATACTGGATATTTTTAAAAAACATGAAAAGAAGAATTCAAGAGAAGAGGCATTAAAAAGATTGGATAATATGATGAGTAGGAGAAGGGATATTATTCAAAAAATTCCACAAGATGTTTTTGAAAAAAACTCTGAGGAAATAAAAAGAGAGGTTATTAGAGTTATTTCGGCTAAATTTAACGTACCTGTTGAAAGGGTGAAGGTAGATTGTCAAGAAGAAGATGGATACGTGGTAATAGTTACAAACATAAATTTCAAATAATTTTAGTAATTATGTTTTTTCTTTTATCAAGTTGTGCGTTGACGTTGGATAAAATATTGCCTGATACCACAGATGAGCAAATTATTAATTTAAATGCTTATTTTCAGGCATTTTATTCAGATAATTTAAGACGTATTTTTTTAGAAAAACTTGGTATTTCCGAAGATGATTTTGTGTTGGATAATATAAAGAGTGTTAATGTAAAAATGACATTAAATGGCGAAGAGATGGAAAAAAATGTGATTTCTTCAGGAATTTTAATAAAACCAATGGTTACCGTTGAAAAGAACATTTCAAGTATTAATATGGATGTTGAAGTTATTTATACTTTAACCAATGGAATCTATGAAAAAACTTACACTTTAACTGCACAATTTAACGAGAATTTGGATTTATCAAAAACGAACAATTTGTATTTTATAATTTATTTAGAAGACGAAGGTACTGGTGTAAAATTAAATATAGATCCTACGTTTGAAATTAAATTTATTGGTACAGATGAAAAAGAAAAAATTTATTATGTAACACCTGATAGTAAGAAGTATTATTCTATATTGAAAAATGAAAATATTGAAAATAAAATCATATTAAAAGACGCTTACGATGAGGTTCAAGTTTTTTCTTTTCCATAAGGGGTGGTTTTAGTGAAAAAAAATAGAAAAAAAGATTTTTTTAAATATTTTTACATAAGCTTTGTGGGATTTTTATTGCTTTTTTTAATTGTGAATGTTGTTACTTCTATAATAAGGTATAATGTTAATTTCAAAGAGTATAAGAAGGTAAAATCTGAGTATGAAGAAACAAAGAAAAAATACGAAAAGATGTTGAATTTGTACGATAATCTGAAAAATTTAAAAGAGGGCAGGGAAAAGGAATGAATTTTGTGGTGACAACGTCGTATAATCCAAGTAAGGAGCTTATAGAAATTGCAAAAAAACTTGCCATAGAATACGATGTAAGGTATTTAAATAGAAATCATTTGCCAAAATATTTAAAAAAAGGTTTAATTGATTTTTATTATGTTATAGATAAAAAAAAGATGTTGAGTATAAAATGGAGGGATGGGGAGTTTTTTTTTCATCAAGGAATTGCAAAAATTAGAATGGAAAATATAAGGCATGGTGAAAGAGATTATTTAATAGAATCTATTAACCCCAGCGAAAATGATGTAATATATGATGCAACTTGTGGTTTGGGATCAGATGCGCTTCTAATTGCAAATTATGCAAAAAAAGTAATTGCAACGGAAGGATCAGTGCATATATATAGAGTAGTAAAGTGGGGACTTTCAAATTATGTCTCTGAGGAAGAATGGATAAATAAGTCAAAAGAAAAAATAGAATTATTAAACGAAAATTATAAAGATTTTATTCGAAAAGTAGAAGATCGAGCGTTTGATGTGGTATACTGTGATCCTATGTTTGAAAATCCAATATATGAGAGTAATTCGTTAAATCCTTTGCGCTCCTTTGCTTTGTATGAGCCTCTGACAAAGGATGATTTAGAAGAAATGTTGAGGATTTCAAAGAAAAAAGTGGTAATCAAGACTCTTAAAAAAGATAATTTGTACAAGGAAATAAGAAAGTATTTTGATGCAGAGTATGTTTCTAGAAAAAGTGGAGTAGTATATGGAGTAATAAACAAGACGGAGGTGTAGTATGGGATTTTTTGAAAAGTTCAAAAAAGGTCTTCAAAAAACAAGAGAAACTTTTTTCGGAAAGATAAAAAGTATTTTAAAAGGTAAAAAGTTGGATGAGGAAACAAAAGAGGAAATAGAAGAACTTTTAATCTTGTCAGATGTTGGATACGAGGCGACTGAATATATTTTAGAAAGGATAGAAAAAGCCGATGGAGATGATGCATATGAGGCATTGAAAAAAGTATTAATTGATATTTTGAGAGGAAATAATGATCTTATAATAAGCGATTTGCCATTTGTTATAAGCATGGTTGGAGTTAATGGTTCTGGAAAAACAACAACTGCGGGGAAGCTAGCTTCATACTTTTCAAAAAATGGCAAGTCTGTTGTTTTGGCTGCTTGTGATACTTTTAGGGCTGCAGCAATTGATCAATTAAAGGTGTGGGGAGATAAGACAAATGCAACAATTATTGCACATCAAGAAGGTGCAGATTCTGCCGCAGTAGCTTTTGATGCAGTAAATCATGCAATTTCCAAGAAAAAAGATGTTGTAATACTGGACACTGCGGGAAGGTTGCACACAAAGAAGAATTTGATGGAAGAGTTGAGAAAGATTAACAGGGTTATTAAGAAAAAGATTGAAAATGCGCCACATGAAGTTTTATTGGTAATTGATGCGGTTACAGGTCAAAATGGATTGCAACAGGCAAAGGTCTTTAAAGAATTTGTGGATATTACTGGAATAGTTTTGACCAAATTGGATGGTACAGCAAAAGGTGGAATCGCAATTGCTATTGCAAAGGAACTTGGTATTCCAATAAAGTTTGTAGGTTTAGGGGAAGGAATTGATGATTTAAAACCGTTTGATGCAGAAGATTTTGTTAATGCACTTTTGGAAGGTGAATAATATGAATAGTTTATGGGATAAGGATTATAAGTGCCCTGTATGTGGTAAAGAATTTAAAAGTAAAAAGGTAAGGATAGATTCAGTGAAAATCTCAAGTTATGATGAAGACTTGAAACCTAACTTTTTGGAAGTTAATCCCTTTTTATATGAAGTTGTTGTATGTCCGTATTGTCTTTACGCAGAGTATGAACCAAAATTTGAAAATACTGTAACTGTTGTTGAAAAAGATAAGATAATTGAAGCATTGGATAAATTAAAAGAGAAACTTTCAGAAATGAAAAGTAAGTTTGTAGAGAAGAGAAATATAGATATTGCCTTAAAGGCATATGGGATAGTTATAATTTTATCAACTGTTACTAAAAAATATTGTAAATTAGCAGATGCATATTTAAAGGTTGCGTGGTTACTTAGAGAAAAAGGTGATAAAAATCAAGAAGATATAGCGCTTGCGCATGCGCTAAAAAATTTTGAAGATTGTTATATGAAATCTGATATTCCAGAAGGAAAACCCGAAGAGAAAGTTTTATTTTATCTTGGAGAGTTAAATAGGTATTTTAACAAAAAAGATGAATCTATAAAGTGGTTTTCTGTACTTATTAAAAAGTATGGAAGAAGCTCTTCGTATTATGCAAAGGTGGGAAGAGATAGATGGCAAAGTATGCGGCAATAGTAGTTCTTTTATTATTCTTGTTTTCTTGTAATTATGTAACATATGAACAGTTTAATCAATTGGAAAATAGAGTATTTACTATGGAAAATGTTGTGGAAAAACATGAAAAACAGATAGAAGAGCTTGAGAAAAATTATATTAGTCTTTCAAAGAGTTTGAAAAAGGATATTGAAAGATTAGATAAAGAATTAAAAAGCATTAATTTAAAAAATAAAGTAGATTATCTTGAGGATTTTACCCATAAATTAGCGTTTCAAATTTCTAGTATGGAAAATCAATTGAATAAAGTAACTGCTAATTTAACATCGTATAATATTCGTGGAATTATTTACAGGATAAACGAGGTAGAAGGCTTGGTCCAAAGTTTAGATTTGAATTCTGTAAATACGCTTTTAAATGATGCCATTGAAAAATATAACAATGGATATGCGGAAATTTATAATTTAGCAGATAAGGTAAGGAAGTTAGAGTTGGAAATTCAGGCTCTAAGTGAAACATTGTCGGAGATAGATAATGTAAAAAGCAAAAATGACGAGAAGAGTATACCCGCAATTCAAATAATAAATCAGGTTGAAAAGATAAACAAATTGGAAAGTGTGGTTAATGATTTGATACTAAAAGTTGATAAGTTTTCATCTAAGGAAGGATTGGAAAAGGAATTGGCATTGGTGAAACAGATTAGTTCTGAAATTAGTTTTTTAAGGAAAAATTTTAGTCGAGAAGATATTATTGATATATTGAAGTTGAGGCAGGGGTATATTTCTTATATTGTAAGAAGTGGAGATTCATTGTACAGTATAAGTAAAAGATTTAATCTGGGAAATGGGGGAATTGAAAAGCTAATATCATTTAATGCAATAGTGAATCCGAGGAAGATTATTCCAGGTCAAATAATAAAAATTCCGGTGGATGATTTTAAGAAATTTTTGAGAATTCCGATAGATGTGAATCCTGAGAGTATTTTGAGTTATTTTGGAGAATCAAGAGATGGAATTACCAATTTGGGAATAGACGTTGATGCTGCGGGTAATGAAGTTTATCCAATTTTAGTGGGAAGAGTTACAATCAAGGGTGAGGATGTTTTGTATATAGATCATGGAAATGGTATTTTAGGAATTTACAAGGGAATAGAAACTAATTTAGAGGAAAATGACTGGGTGGATATTAACAAACCGCTGGGAAAGGTTAAAAAAATCTTTCATTTTGAATTGTGGGTTGATGGTGAACCTAAGGATCCTTTGAAATTATTATTTGAGTACAAAGGAAAATTTATGGTAACGTTTTATACCCCGTGGGATGATGGAAAAATACCTTTACATCCTACTTTTAGATTAACAAGATCTGGTAAAGTGGCAAGAGAGTGGATTACAGCTGCAATTGATCCCACATTGATCCCTTTGGGTAGTTATATATATATTCCGCAGTTGAAAAAACTACTAGTCGCGGAGGATACTGGGAGTTTGATACAAGGAAAGAGGATAGATATATATATTGAAGATGTAAATGTTGCAAGAAAAAATAGTGTTAAAGATTTTGATGTGTTTATACTAAAAAATGGAGGTATTTAAATATGGCAGTTACGATGAAAAGTGAATATGCGTTGAGGTTATTGCTTCTTTTGTCTGTTGAGAATAAGCAACTTAGTACAAAAGGATTGATTGAAAGGTGTAAAAATAAAATACCATATGAATTTGCACAAAAAATTTTGTCCAAATTGGTATCAGCCGGGATTTTATCATCATCTAGGGGAAAGTTTGGAGGTTACAAGCTTATTAAAAATCCCGATGAAATAACCATTTACGATATTGTGACAGCTGTGGATGATATAACTTCTGTGATTACGTGTTTTGTAGAACCGGGGAAAATTAAGACTTCACCTGAAATTTGCACTGTAAATGAAGTATGGCAAATAGTTATGGATAGGTTTTCACAGTCATTGAGATCTGTAACTTTGGAAGATTTACGAAAGTCTTATACAAAAAAGTGTGAGAAGTATGAAAGGAGGAGCAAATTATAAAGGTAGGTGTTGCATTAAGTGGAGGAGTTGATAGTGCAGTTGCTTTATACCTTTTAAAGCAAAAAGGGTATGATGTTACTGCTTATCATATTAAAACAATTCCAGATTCGGTTTACTTGACAAAAGAAATAAAACATAAAGTTTGTTGTAGTCCATCAGATACTTTTGATGCAATGAAAGTAGCAAAAAAATTCGATGTAGAAATGAAAATAGTACATGTTGAAGATGTATTTAAGGAAACGATAGTTAAATATTTTTTAGATGAATATAGAAAGGGAAGAACTCCCAACCCTTGTTTTTTTTGTAATGATTGGATTAAGTTTGGGTTTTTACTTGATGAAATCTTAGAAGATGGTAATGACTATGTTGCTTCAGGTCATTATGCAATTGTAAAAAACGGTAAGTTGTACAAGGCAAAGAGTAAAGAGAAGGATCAGTCCTATTTTTTAGCTTCTATAAAACGTGGAAAATTGGGACATTTGTTATTTCCAAATGGTGAATATGAAAAAGAAGAAATTAGAGAAATTGCGAAAAAATTGGATATTCATGTGCATTCAAAGGAAGACTCTCAAGATTTGTGTTTTATACCTGATAACGATATTTATAACTTTTTAAGTGAGAATGGTGTGAATTTTAATCCAGGATTGATAATAGATACTAAAGGAAATATTTTGGGGACTCATAAAGGATTACCAAATTACACAATTGGACAACGGAAAATAGGAATTGCAACTGGGAAAAGATTGTATGTGTTAAAAAAAGATTTTGAAAATAATTTGTTGATTGTAGGCGAAAAGGATGAAGTGTTTAACAAAAAGTTTACCGTTTCGAAATTAAATTTTTTACAAGATGTATCTAACTCTCTACTAGGATATGTTAAAGTTAGAAAAAAGTTCAAAGAAGTTAAATGTAAGGCATATTTTTTAGATGGAAGATTGTTTGTGAAGACTGAAGAACCGGTATTTGCTATTACTCCTGGCCAAATAGCGGTAATTTATGACGATGATGGAGCGGTAGTGGTATCAGGAATTATTGAAGAGGAGGGATGGAATGGATTTAAAGGTTTTGATTGATCAAGAAAAATTGAAAAATCGTATTAGAGAATTAGGAGCTGAAATTACGAATTATTATAAAGAAAAAACGGACACAATTCATGCTGTTTGTGTTCTGAAAGGTGCTATACACTTTTTTACGGATTTGGTTGAGAATATTGATTTAAATGTTGAATATTCTTTTATTCATGTTTCAAGTTATAGTGGGATGGAATCTACTGGAAGAATTAGGGTAAAAAGTTGGATAGATGAACCTATTGAAAGTAAATATGTCTTAGTGGTTGAAGATATTTTGGATACTGGGCAAACGTTATCGTATATTTTAGGATACTTGAATAGATATAATCCTAAAGATTTGAAGGTAGCTACTTTGCTTAAAAAACCTTCAAAGAAGCCAATTGTTAGTGCAGATTTTATTGGTTTTGATATTGAAGATAAGTTTGTAGTTGGATATGGTTTGGATTTTGATGAAAAATATAGAAATATTCCTTATATAGGTTATATGGAATGAGAAAAAGTTTATTAATTACAGTTGGGATTATTATTACATTGTTTTCATTAGGAATAGTTTTAATTCCTTGGTTTAGGATAATATTATATGTGATATATTCTCCTCTTAAAGAGGAAACGAATTTTTTGGTGTTAGGTTTAGATAAAGATATTCAAGGTACTAGAAGAACAGATGTAATAATGTTTTTAAGTGTAAATGCTAAGACAAAAAATATAAAAATTTCCAGTATTCCAAGAGATCTAATAATAGATGGAAAAAAAATAAACTCATATTATCAAAGAAATGGTTTAGATGCTTTGATAAAATTGGTAGAAGGATTTTTGAATAAGAAAATAGATAGATATGCAATAGTTGATTATGATGTAATAAAGATCATTGGTGATGAAATAGGTCCAGTTGAGGTTTATATAGATCAACCTATGAAATATACTGATTATTCTCAAAATTTGATAATTAATTTTGAACCAGGATTACACAATTTATATGGTGAAGAGCTCCTTGCTTTTATGAGATTTAGAAAGGATTTTAGAGGTGATCTTGGAAGAATAGAAAGACAAAAATATATTATTGAACAGCTTTTAAAAACAGCACTTAAAAAAGATATCTTTACTTTATCTAAAACGTTTAAAAAGGTTTTTGATATGATAGAGACAAATGTTAAAACTTCAGAACTTGTTTATTTAGCAGTAAATTTTAGAAATGGGTTTAATCTGAAAAATATATCTTTTCCCGTAAAGTATGATGTGGATGGAAATATCTATCCAGGTGATTTGAAAAATTATAGAGAAGCTTTTAATGGAGAAAAAAAAGAGGAGAATAGTTTCAATTTTTATATATTAAACAATACGAAAACTCAAACAAGAACATATAACGTGAATTTATATTATATGTGGAAGGCGGCAGGTTTCATTCCAGAAAAAATATATAACTTGCCCAAATTATCTTTAAAAGAAGATACGGTGTATGTTTTAGATGAAAGTATAAATATTCAAACTGTCAGTAACATAGTAAAAGTAGTACATCCAAAAAGAAGGTTTGCTATAAAATATGCAAAAGATCACTTAGAGGAATATTATTTGATAATTGAAACGTTATCTTCTGAAAGAAGCTATATAAACTTTCCAATTGATTTTATAGTTATTTTAACAGGATAGAAATTTTTTCTTTATTTTTTGTGTGTAAATGTGAGCTAGTCTTGTTGGTTCTGGAAGTTTGTATTTTCCGATAAATAATTTTGTTATTTTGAGACTAGATCCTATATCTATTAAATATCCAGGTGATATAAAAATGGGCTTGACATTATCTTTGCTTCTGTATACTATACCTAGTCTTTCGCCGCTGTATTCCAGATATGAAAAACTCCCATGTTTTTTTTCGGGTTCTTTGTAATTTCCTACCAATTTACTTTTTGCGATTCCAATTGTTGGTTTTTCAATCCAAAGCCCCATATGACTAGCTATTCCTAGTTTTCTTGGGTGTGCAATACCATGTCCATCAAAAAAAACAATATCTACATTTGTTTTTAATTTTTCCCAAGCTTTTAAAAATATAGGGCCTTCTCTAAAAGCGAGTAATCCAGGGATGTAAGGAAATTTTACTTTTTCAATGTGATGTACAATTTCTTTGATGTTAAATTTTTGATCTAGAACTACAATTACTGCCAATCCGTATTTATTTGGAAATGAAAGATCAACCCCCGCAACTAGAAAGGTTTCTTTTTCAAACTTTTTAAATTTTAATAATTTTTTCAATTCATTTTGAATGTTTATAGCTTCTTTTGGAGTTATGTTCCAATTGTGTAATTTTTTGTATATCATAATTTCACCCTTTTGAGTTTTGTATGCTAATTTTCTTTTTGTCTTCTTGTTTGAGTTTGATAATTCTATCGTACATATATTCGAAAAATTTAATATTTATTTTTCTTATAACTTCATTTGGTATTTTTTCAATTGTATCTTTTAAAATTTCAGTTAACATTATTACACCTTTGGGTAAATAAGATGGGCCTAAAAAATCCATCGCCTTGTGTAATTTTTTATACAAGTTTTTGTCTAAATTTTTGTATAACCTTTTAAATCCTAGTTTTGAATTGTTTCTATCGTAAATATATCTTAAAATTACAGCTAAATCTCCACATAAATTACTTCCAAGTCTTGAAGCCCATATTAAATCATTTCTTTTGTAAGCTGATACAAATTCTAACATAGTAAAGGAAAAAGAATTGAAATATCTTATAAAATCTTCCTCAGTTATAGAAAGTTTTTCTGCTTTATAATTATTTAAAAGACCTTCAGGATCGTGGATTATTTTTATTTGGTCAGTTTTTGGTAAATTACTAACAGTGACAGTATAAAAATCAAAATGTAGCCCGTTGTCAAAAACAGCAACAATTTGAGGTCCAACAAAATTTACTTCGGACCAGTAAAGTAATGGCCTGTATTGTTTCAGATAATGTAAACGCCTATTTAAAAATTCTTCTAATTTGTCGTTTTTCACAAGACAGTAAAAATCAACATCTGAATAAATATCCATTTCACCACGTGCAACTGAACCTTTAACAAATATTGCACGTACAGCCGGATCCTTTTTAACTAATCTAGAAATTGTGTTGATTGCATTTAATTGTTTCATTTTTCAACACCCCATAATATTTTAATGAATTTAATGAAATCTAAATATTTTTTTATTAAGATTTTTAGTTATTTTTAATTTTTGTATTTGTTATTTGTTCAATATTTGTTTTAAATAATAAATTGGAAATACTTATCATTAGCTAAGTACTTATAACAAAAGAATACATTGTTAAAAAAATATTATTGATCTATTCTCTTATTATAAGTAGTATGAAAAAAACAAACATAAACTTATCAAAAAATTTCACAACAATATTCTACCACAACATTATCAAAAATTTATCTTCAAAAGTATAACTAAAAATACATAGATGTTTTAATTTTTTCCTTAGCAGTTTTAAAAGAACTATTTGTTCTTTCATTTAAAGAGACATTAGAAATTGGAACACTTTACTTTAAGAAAGTAGCTTAGAGAATTCATTCACAAAGTGTTATTTTGAATGTTTCTGGATGAGATGTATGTGTGTAAGATAAGTAAAAAATCATGTAAGGCGCAAAGTAATTCTGAAAAAAAGGATTATTTGGTAATATAAAAACAAAATTTGGTGAATATGTATATTCATACAGAGAAGATTTGGCAGGAATATTAGCTTTATTAAAGTTCCTATTCTACAACTTATATGTAACAATTTTTTTGTTTATTGCTAGAATAGGTATTTTGTGCTTTTTAATTTATTTATTGTTTATTTTTTAAACAGCCTCATTTTTCTCGTAGTATTATAATTTTATAGTTAAATACTTAAAATAAAAATCCCCCAAGACGGGGGATTTTTATAACTTTACATTTTCAAATTCTCTAAAATGTTTTATATTTATTCTTTCTCTTTTTAGCATATTTAATAATACATTCTTTGGCCCTATTTCAATAAACTCGGTTACACCTAAAGCTAACATATATTTTATTGATTGATACCAATACACCGGGCCAGCTATTTGCTCCAATAAATAATATTTTAACTCTTCTGGATCAGTTGATGCTTTTCCTGTACTATTTAAGACAATAGGAACTTTTGGTTTATTAAATTTAACATGTTCTATTTCACCAATCAATTTTTCCCTTGCACTTTTTAAAAAAGGAGTATGAAATGGGCCTGAAACTACTAATTCTGCAACTCTAATTCCTTTTTCTTTGCAATCATTTATAAACTTGTCTATAGATATTTTTAATCCACTTATCACAGTTTGAGTTGACGAATTATAATTTGCAACATAAAGTCCTTCATAATTTTTCACTAATTCTTCAACTTGTGATGGGGAAATTCTCAAGACAGCTGCCATACTACCTTTACCTGGTTCTATTGCTTCTGAAATATACTCTCCTCTCTTTCTTACCAAGTATATTCCAAAATCAAAATCATAAACCCCTGCGGCAGCAAATGCTGTATATTCTCCCAAACTATGTCCAGCTGTAATATGATAGGTTACACCATTTTTCTCTAAAAATTTATATCCAACATAACTTGCCAAATATATTGCAGGTTGTGCATTCTCTGTAAGTTTCAATACTTCTTCATTACCATTCATTATATCAATCAAATTTAAGTTCAAAACTTCTTCTGCCCTTTTACTATAATAATTCCAATCTGGTAACACGGAAAAATCTTCAGCCATTCCGGAATATTGCGAACCTTGTCCTGGAAACAAAAACGCCCTCATGCTTCCACCACCTTCAAAACTCTTTTTGAAATAACAACTGCTAAAACCATCTTTACAAAATCAATTCCAATAAATGGAAGTACACCGACAAAAAACGCTTTTGAAAAACTTTTCAAATGATATGCTAACACAGAAAAACCAAATAAATAAATTATAGCAAGTCCCAAAATTCCATAGATGAGCATAGAAAAATAATCTTTTTTAGAAAAACCAACAATTAACGCCGCAACCGGAAAAGCCATTAAGTACCCTCCAGTAGGACCAAAAAGATGAACTATTCCTCCGGAAAATCCGGCGAAAACTGGTAATCCAATTATACCTAAAGCCAAATATATTACCTGGACTAAAAATGCATAAAATGGTTTTAAAAAATATCCTGTTATAAAAATCATTAAAACCTGCAAAGTAATTGGTACTGTACCAATTGGAATACTTATTTGAGCCCCCACAATAGTTAGAGTAACAAAAAGTGCAACTAGTGCCAACTCTTTTGTTTTCATTAAAATCCCCCCTTTAACCCTAAAATTACCTCCTTATATTCACTTACAATTTCTCGAATAATTTCATCAACAGTCTTTACATCATCTATCAATCCTACAGATTGACCCGCCATAAAAGAACCTTCATCTGTATTACCATCAATAACTGCTTTTCTCAAACTACCCACAAGAATACTTTCTGCCTCTTGTGGACTTGAAACTTCCAATTTACGAACTACCTTTGAAAATTTTGTCTTTACAACTCTCGCAGAATGTCCTAACGCAGCACCAGTTATTACGGTATCTCTAATTCCAGATTTTAATATTAATTTTTTGAAATTTTCATGTACTTCTGCTTCTTTGGAAGCTATAAATCTTGTACCCATTTGTATTCCTTCTGCACCTAACGCGAATGCTGCAGCCATTCCTCTGCCATCAGATATCCCACCGGCAGCAATAACGGGAATTTTTACCTTTCTTGAAACTGCATTTATAAGAACAAAGGTCGTAACTTCACCAATATGCCCGCCTGATTCCATACCCTCAGCAATTACTGCATCTGCTCCACTTCTTTCTACCATTCTTGCAAGACTATCAGAAGCAACTACTGGAATTACTTTAATATTATTCTCTTTTAATCTTTTTATGTATTTTGTAGGATTTCCTGCACCAAATGTAACAACTGGAACTTTCTTTTCAATAACTACATCTATTAATTCTTCCACATATGGAGAAACCAAAATAATATTAATGCCGAAAGGTTTATCCGTTAAATTTCTTACTCTTTCAATTTCATTTTCCAAATCATCTGCCTTCATTGGACCTGCACCAATAATTCCCAATCCACCAGCATTTGAAACAGCCGCAGCTAATTTTGCAGTTCCCGCCCAAGACATACCACCCATGAGGATGGGATATTTTATATCTAATAGCTTACATATTCTATTCATTAAATCACCTCTTCATTCCCAACATTAGTATTGCTTTAGCCACAACTTTGTTTTCCACGTATGCTTTTCCTTCAACAAATACGATATTTGATTTAATATTCTTCAATTCAACTTCGTACCTCAATATACAATCCGGTCTTACTTCTTTTTTGAATCTTGCATTATCAATTCCAAGAAATAAAGGAATATCATCACCTTTTAAAAGCATAATTCCAGCCGCCTGTGCCATCCCTTCTATTATATACACGCCAGGATATATCGGATAATCAGGAAAATGACCTTTAAATACTTCAAGGGTTGATATAATATCTTTCTCTGCAATAATCTTTTTTTCTTCTTTTTTTAACACTCTATCAACTAAAAGAATTGGTTCTCTATGCGGAAGTATTTTCATTATTTCGCTTTTATCCATGTTAATACCTCCCTACAACAATACACGCATTGTGTCCACCAAAACCAAAAGAATTTTTCAAAAAGTTATTTACCCTATAATTTACACTGTCCTTTACAATATTAATTTTTGATGAATTTTCATCTGGGTTTTCCAAATTTGGCATTCCATGAATAAATCCTTCTTTCATTTCAATCAAAGCAGCTATTGTTTCAACAGCTCCTGCCGCCCCCAAAAGATGACCTGTTAAAGCTTTAGTCGAATTAACAAATACATCTTTATCACCAAAAATATCCAGAATTGCTTTGGCTTCGAGTTCATCACCTACAGGAGTACTTGTCGCATGGCAACTTACCAAGTCTATGTTACTCGGCTCCATTTTTGCATCGTTTAAAGCCATTTTCATTACAGCTTTTGAACCTGTTGCCTCAGGATGCGGCGCACTAAAATGATACGCATCGTCATTCATACCAAAACCTTTAACCTCCGCTAAAACTTCCGCATTCCTCTTTCTTGCAAAATCTTCAGATTCTAACACTAAGACTCCTGCACCCTCTGACATTACAAATCCGTCCCTGTCCTTGTCAAAAGGTCTTGAAGCTTTTTTGGGGTCATTATTTCTTGTTGAAAGAGCTTTCATTGCAGCAAATCCTGCTATTGGCAGTGGAGCAATTGTAGCTTCTGCACCTCCTACTATAGCAACATCCACATATCCATGTCTTATTAACATCGTCCCTAAAGCAATTGCATGAATTGAACTTGCACATGCACTTACCACGGAAAAATTCGGACCTTTCAAACCATATACCATCGACACAACTCCACTGGCCATATTGGAAAGCAACATCGGTATCATAAATGGGCTTACTCTATTTGCTCCTCTTTTCTTAAACACTTCATTTTGATTATCTAAAGTTAAAAATCCTCCCATTCCACTTGCAATGATTACCGCAACTCTATCCTCTATCCCTTCAAAATTTATTCTAGACGATTCAATCGCTTCTTTTGCTGCAACTAACGCAAATTGTGAATATCTATCAATTCTTTTGGATAATTTTCTGTCAATATATTCTTCTGGTTTGAAATTTTTTACTTCACCAGCAATTTGTACAGGCAAATCACTAGGATCAAAGCTAGAGATCTTATCTATTCCTACAACTGTATTTTTTAAGCTATTGGAAAATTCCTCTACGTTTTTTCCCAGCGGATTAATGGTCCCCATACCTGTAATTAAAACTCTTCTCACATTATCACCCTCCTTTAAATCATCTGATAAAATTATATCAATTTAACTTTTTTAAGTCAAGCAAACTTATAATTACTTTTAAATATTATGCTTTTCACATATTCACAATTTTGTTTGTTGCAATAATTTAAATTTAAAATAAAAAAATCCGGAGGGAATTCTCCGGATTTTTAAAAATTTATTTACTAGCAAATTTCCATTGAAATATCAATGTATTTTATTTCGCTTGTTAACCTTCCAATTGAAATTACATCAACTCCATTTATCAAATAATCTTTCAGATTTTCTTCACAAATTCCACCTGAAACTTCTACTATTATGTTCTTTTTATTTTTTATTAATTCTACAGCCTTTTTTGCATCTTTTGGATTAAAATTATCCAACATGACAATATCCACATCTAAATCTAATACTTCTTCCAATTCTTTAAAGTTTTCAATTTCTACTTCTATTTTAGAGGTAAAGGGCTTTATCTTTGAAATCTGATTAACTGCTTTCTTTATTGATCCGTATATTTTTTTGTGGTTATCTTTAATCATAACAGTATCAGAAAGATTTAATCTGTGTGTGTTTCCTCCACCGTCTAATACTGCTAATTTTTCAAGATCTCCAATTAAAGGAATTATTTTTCTTGTAGCAGATATTGTAATTCCAAAATCTTTAGCAATATCCACAAACTTTCTCACCTTTGTAGCTATTCCACTCATTAGTGATAAAATATTTAGAACAGTTCTCTCTATTACTAAAATGTTGTATGCATTGCCGTTTAAAGTTAATAAAATGCTATCTTTTTTTACAAAATCGCCATCATGAAAATTTATTTTATATTCCAAATCATAATGCTTAAAAATATGCTTTACAATCTTTATTCCCGATAACACTGCATCTTGTTTCAAAACTATTTCAGCCTCTACATATTTATTTTTCAAAGGATACGATGCAAAATCAATCAACCCTTCATCCTTTTCAATCCATTCAATAATTTTATTTATCATTTTATACCTCCATAAGTTTAAACATATTTTTTATTGGGATCTTTGCCTTTTCAGAGACTTCCAAAGGAACTTCTACTTCAAATTGTTCTTTTTCCAATGCCAATAAAATATTCTTTAAATTATTCTTTTTCATGTTATTACAAATTGCACCATCAATTTGTATAAACATCTTTTTTGGATAGATTTTTCTCAACTTAACAACCATATCTTTTTCTGTTACAACTATATATTCATTTCCTTTATCTAATTTAGGAAACTTTTCCATTTGTGATGTACTTCCAATATAATCAGATATTTCTCTTATTTCTTTAGAAACCTCTGGATGCGATATAACTTTTGCCTTGGGATACTTCTTTTTTAACTCCAAAACATCTTCTTTAGTTATATAGTTATGAACATAACAATAACCTGTTTCACCAGGAACGGGAATAATTTTCTTTCCGGTTTTTTCTGCTACATAACTTGCAAGATTCTTATCAGGTCCGAAAAGAACTGTATCACTATCTATTTTTTTTACTATTTCTACTGCGTTTGCTGAAGTACACGCAAAATCTGCATACATTTTTGATTGTGCTGTGCTATTGACATATATGACAAATGGAACATTATACTTTTTTTTCGCAGCTATTATAAGCTCTGATGTAAGGGAATTAGCCATAGGACAAGTAGCTGATCTCGCGGGAACTATAACTTTTTTATTAGGATTTAAAATCTTTATAGTTTCTGCCATAAAATCTACGCCTAAAAATAAGATTTTTTCGTCTTTAATTCTTGTAGCAAGCCTTGCAAGTTGCAAAGAATCCCCCAAATAATCCGCTATTTCCTGTATATCTCTACTTTGATAATTATGTGCAAGAATTATATACCCTTTTTCCTTTGCTAATTTTTTTATCTTTTTTTTCAAGAGTTCCATAAATATTAACCTCCTATCTTTATTTTTTCAAAATTTTTTCTCAAAACCGCCGCTAAAGTTAGTGGAGCTAACAAACTTGTTTTAGGATTGGGAGATTGATTATTTTCAAAGGTAAATGTGTAATTTCCCACACTTGAAATTGCTTCAATTTTATGTATATTCTTCTCAACATTTGGTTCTGAATAAATTTCCACCAATACTTTTTCAAAACTTCCAACTGCTAGCGACAAAGTGACGGAAACATTGGTATTTTTTGGAAATCTATTTATGGCATCTATTGCATTTCCACTAAAAATTAACTCCCTTTTTTTATCATTTCTTCCAAAAGAAATTGGTGGTTTGAAAGTTTTCAAAAATACTTTATCAATATATTTTCTAATTGAATAAATAACATCTAATCCTCCAATAGCCCCAGATGGTATATAAATGTTAGATTTAGAATCTACAATTTTTTTCATAAAATTATTCCTAAAAGTTGAATCTGCAAATGCACCTGTACTTAAAATATAAAAATCTTTTCCTGAATCTAAAATTTCTCTGTAATATTTTTTTACCGCTCCAACAGATGCACATTCTATAACCATATCACAATCTTCTGGAATAGAAAAATTTTCTAATCTAATCCCCAAGTCACTTGTTATTTTTTTCTCATCATAGTAATAAAAATCATCAATAATATCTTTTAATTCTTTTAAAATTATCTTCGTTGAATTTCCAAATCCCAAAAACATTGGTTTCATCTGTCTTCACCTCCGAAAATATTTTACATCTGATAATTACATTTGTCAACTCAGTGACTAAAAAAACAAGGGTAAAGGTTACCCTTGTTTTTATAACTTTCTCAATGCAAAAAATATATGCTCTGCTTCTTTTATTAAATACGAGTTTTTTAATTCCTCAGATAATACTTTTGAAAGACCACATCCCCTTATATCAATAACTTCAAATCCATACCTTTTGAGATTTAAAATATCCTCAACAGTAAAGCACCTAGATTTAAAAGTTCCATACTGTGATCCAACAGTGGTAATATGCGTTCTATCAAAGTCTCTTAGTTCTTTTAAATTTCCATATTTTATTATCTGCCTTCTCATAAAATAGAAACTATCTACAGTTGCAAATATATATCCTTTATTCTTAACTAAATTTTTCATTTTTTTCATTACAAAATCCAAATCTTCAATATAACTCAAAACGTCTCCTTGCAAGTTTAAGATGTCAAATCTGTCTTCAAATTCAAACTCTTCAATTTTCGTGTTGAAAAACTTTACCTTGTCTTTATACTTTCTTTTAGCTATTTCTAACATTTTTTTTGAAGGTTCAATGGCATACACTTGAAAATTCTTTTTCAAAAAAAAATTCAGCCAATATCCTGTCCCAGTTCCCACATCCAATACTTTGCCACTTAATGAACCAATTACATTTTCTATATAAATTTGTACGGCCTGTCTTAAAATTGTCCATTCCTCATCTTCATACATTTGATCGTATAAGTGAGCTATTTTTTCATAATATTCATACGATTTCACAACTAACCTCCTAACTTATTCTTTTATATTGATCATAGTTATTTACTATGGTATTTTTCAATTTTAAAATTCCAAAAGAACGTGGTGACATCCTTATCTGCAATGTTCCACCTTTAACATAGTATTTTTCATCATTAAATAAATCAACATATTCAGTTCCGCTCAAGATTCTATTATCGGGTAAATTTACAATTAATTCATATGGTTTATCGTAGATATTTCCATATACAATCAGATTATCCAAAACCATAGGGGTTTTTCTCATAAACACGATTGGGTCATTATTTAACAATTCAAACCCTCCATAACGCAAAGCTGGTTCTTTTCTTCTTAATTTAATAATTCTTTTATAAAAATCCCTTAATTCTATATCCCAATTATTTTCATTCCAATCCATTGTCTTTCTACACTCTGGATCAGGACCACCATCCATACCAATTTCTGTCCCATAATATATTACAGGTACACCGGGATAAGTAAACTGAAGAAATATTGCAAACATCCTCAAAAATTTATCCTCAATTATTGTAGCAAGTCTTTCCGTATCATGACTATCTAACATATTCCAGCATGTTAAAATATTACTTGTTTCTTTATACATTCTTTCAAGATAAAGTCCAAAATTTTTATTAGTCCCTTTAACGTAGGATATTATATTTTCTCTAAAATGGTAGTTCATTACTCCGTCAACCATATCCCATCCTGCAGGATACGTCCAAAGTTCACTTACCACATACTTTTCTGAAGAAAAACCTTTCACTTTTGAAGTTATATATCTACTAAACTCTGGGCCAAGATCCTGGCCACAATCTAATCTCCAACCATCAATTCCCAATTCAAGATATTTAATCAAAACATTGGTAATGTATTCTTTGACAGATATTTCTTCCAAAACAAGTTCTGGTAAACTCTTTGTTCCCCACCAACCCCTATAATGCTTCTCATAAAAAACAAA
Source organism: Thermosipho sp. 1070 (assembly GCF_001682135.1). NCBI lineage: Bacteria > Thermotogati > Thermotogota > Thermotogae > Thermotogales > Fervidobacteriaceae > Thermosipho > Thermosipho sp. 1070. Next base: position 1,630,924 of record NZ_CP007121.1, read on the forward strand.
CATATTTTTAAAAGACTTATTACCCTTTAAGGCCTTTTTAAAATATACATTCTCTTTTCCAACATGATTAAAAACTCCATCTAAAATCAATTTCATGTTTCCCTTATGCAATTTTTTTAAAAGCTTCTTTAATGCTTTTATTCCTCCAAATTGAGGATCAACTTTAAAATAATCGATGGCATCATACTTGTGATTGGAATTTGATAAAAATATCGGTGTTAAATAAATAACATTTACTCCCAATTCCTTTAAGTAACTAATTTTATCGGCAACCCCCCATAAATCTCCTCCGTAAAATACCTTTACGTGCTCGCTTCTCTCCTTTTTTTTTGGAGGAACATCCCAATTTTCTATTCTTCCTCCTCTTTTTTCGTAAAGATTTCTTTTCAACTCAACATTTGAACCGTTTCCAATAAAAAACCTATCTGGAAATATTTGATATATTACAGAATCGAATGCCCAAGATGGTATAGGAAATCTCATCAAAACACCTCCTGTTTCTGGAAAAAAGTATATCACAAAAAACTGCACTGGAAAACCAGTGCAGTTTCTTTATTAAAATACACCTAAAATCTGAAACTATTTACTATTTTGTTTAAAACAGTAACTACTTTCTTTAAATCATTACTCATCGTATTTAATTTTGTTATTCCCTTTTCAAGATCATCAAGCATATCCTTATTTAATTCAATCATATGTACTTGTTCTGAGAGCGTTCTAGTTGTACTATCAACTGCACTAGACATTTCCTCTGCTGCTGCACTTTGCTCCTGAGCGGATGCAGCTGTATTATTAATCATATTCGTAATCCCAAATATTTCTTCTTCAATTTTTTCAAGTTTTACCTTAACATCTTTTGAAAAATCTGCCGCATCTTTTATGCTTGTAACTGTATTTTTTGTATTTTCATTAACTATATTGGCATTTTCCCTTATTTTTTCTAAAATGTTTGCAATATTATTTGTCGCTTTTTTGCTTTCTTCCGCAAGTTTTCTAATTTCATCAGCAACCACTGCAAACCCTTTACCAGCTTCTCCTGCTCTTGCAGCCTCAATCGCAGCATTTAGTGCAAGTAAATTTGTTTGTTCAGAAATTCCATTAATTGTTTCTAATATTTCTTTAATATTTGCAGCAGACAAAGATAATTCGTCAACCATTTTAGCAGTATACAAAATTTCGTTATATCCTTTCTCGATTATTTCATATACTCTACTTACAGAGTTTGCTCCATCTTTTACGCTTTCAGAAATTTCATTAGAACGTTCTGCTAATTCCATCGAAGCTTTAGAAACAGCTTGTGCACTTGCCGCAACTTCCTCAATGCTTGAATTTATCTCTTCAAGCGATGCCGAAATATTTTGCGAATCTGAAACAACTTTTCCAAATGTCTTCACCAAATTTTCGGCTACATCTTTTTCCTTATTTGAAATTTCGTACAAACTTTGCGATGACTCCTCTAAGTTTTTCGAATTTTTAGTAAGAGAAGAAACTGTTGTTCTTAAACCATCAATCATATTGTTTAATGAATTTGCTATTTTACCTATTTCATCTTTCCTATCTACTTGTACTTTCTCAGATAAAACTCCTTTAGAAACATTTTCAACAACTAAAGCAACTTTTTTTACATCTCTTTTTATACCTTTTCCTATATAAAGTACAACTATGAAAGTAATTCCAAGAATTATTAATATTGTAATCAAATTTTTAATGAAAAAACTATTTACTATTTTATTAATATCATCAATATAAACTCCTGCTCCAATCATAAATTTGTATGGGGCAAACCACTTTGCATATGAAATTTTACCTACATCTTTTCCCAACGATGGTTTATTCCAAACATATTCGTATATAAACTCACCGTTTCTTTTTGCACCATCTACTAAATCAACAAGTATTAACCTTCCTTTTGGATCTCTTATATTATTTGCTTTTTTGTTTTCCAAAGTCGGATGTACAATTCCAACATATTTTTCATTAAAAATAAATACGTAATTACTCCCATCAAATTTCATTGAAGAAATATATCTTTTCACAAAATCTATTGCCTTATTATGATCTATAATTCCATTTTTCTCCATTTTGTAGATATTTTCCACAATACCATATGCACTTTCAACCACACTTTTTACCTTATCTATTTTTTCATACCTTAACTCTTTATAAAAATTAACATAACTGAACCACAAGAAAAAAATAGAAACAAATATCACAGTACCAATAGTCAAAAACATTATCAAACTTGATAAACTTTTCAACTTCATATTCTCTCACCTACTTCATATATTTTTTATATCCTTAATTTAGATTGTACTACATATAAATTACAATGGTTATCTTTGATTTAACAATGTTACTAATTAATTAAAACAAATGTATAAACATTTAATTAAAAATACAAAATAAATCCGGTATTAAATACCGGATTTATTATTCAACCTATACACTTTTAGACCAATAATTAGGTGGTTCTTTAGTTATTATTATATCATGAGGATGACTTTCTTTAACCGATGCGGCGGTAATTTTTATAAAATTAGCTTTTTTATGTAATTCTTTTATAGTTGCTGCTCCGACATACCCCATTCCTGAGCGAAGTCCGCCTATCAATTGATATACAACATCTTTAACATCACCTTTATATGGTACCATTCCTTCAACACCTTCAGGTATAAATTTTTGGTTTTTACTTTGAAAATATCTATCTGCACTTCCTCTGTTCATAGCACCTAGCGATCCCATTCCTCTATATGACTTATATTTTCTTCCTTGATATAAAATTGTTTCTCCTGGTGCTTCTTCAGTTCCTGCAAAGATACTACCCAACATTACCGCTTCAGCACCTGCAGCTAGAGCTTTAACTATATCACCAGAGAATCTAATCCCACCATCAGCTATTATTGGTACATCGTATTTTTTTGCCACGCTAACGCAATCAAATATTGCTGTTAATTGGGGGACTCCAATACCTGCAACTACCCTTGTAGTACAAATCGAACCAGGCCCAATTCCTACTTTTACAGCATCAGCGCCTGATTTTATTAACATTTCCGTTGCTTCTGCCGTTGCCACATTCCCGGCAATAATTGAAATATGAGGAAAATTTTCTCTTATTTTCACCAGAGTTTCTATAACTTTTTTTGAATGTCCGTGTGCTGTATCAACAACTATAACATCTACTCCTGCGGAAATTAATTTTTCCACCCTTAGTAAAGTATCTTCACTTGTTCCAACTGCTGCGCCAACTAAAAGTCTTCCTTTCTTATCTCTCGATGCGTTTGGATGCTCTACAACGCTCCTTATGTCTTTGATAGTAATAAGTCCCGAAAGAGTACCATCGGATCTTACAATAGGTAGTTTTTCTATTTTGTTTTCGTGTAAAATATCTCTTGCTTCCTCAAGAGAAATTCCCTCATTAGCAACTATTAAATCACTAACAGGAGTCATCAATTTTTTTACAGTTTTTTTTAAATTCCTTTCAAATCTTATATCTCTATTTGTAATCAATCCCAATAATTTATTGGATTCATCGACAACTGGAAGTCCTCCTATCTTATACTCTGCCATTATTTTTTCTGCTTCTTCTACGCTAATATCTGGAGAAATTGTAACAGGGTCATCTATTATACCATTTTCAGTCCTTTTAACAATCTTAACTTGATGCGCTTGTTCTTCAATAGATAAATTTTTATGGATTATTCCTATACCACCTTCTCTTGCTATAGCTTTTGCAAGTTCCGCTTCAGTAACTGTATCCATAGCAGCACTTACAAGTGGTATATTTAAACTAATTTGCCGTGTTAATCTTGTCTTTACTTCTACATCTGCAGGTAAAACTTCACTATACCCTGGAATAAGAAGCACATCATCGAAAGTTAATGCCTCTCTCATAACTACACCCCCCTATTTTCTTAAAATGATTTGATATATGTAAATTATATAGATAGTTAAAAATACTATACCTTCTAATTTTCCTATCTTTTTCCTAAAAATCGCAAACAAGAATAACAAAATAGATAATAAATTCATTATAATAAGGTCTAAAGTAAAGCTTTTAACATCAATTCCCAAAGTGCCTATCAAAGAACTAACCCCTAAAATAAATAAAATATTAAAAATATTACTTCCGACTATGTTTCCAACTAATATATCTTGTTCTCTTTTTAAAGCTGAAATTAAACTTACAACTATTTCTGGTAATGAAGTCCCTATAGCAACGATTGTCAATCCCACAAACGTTTCACTAAGATGAAAATATTTTGCTATTTTCACTACATTATCTATTGTGAGCTCTCCACCTAACCAAATACCTAAAACACCTACACCTACAAGAAGAAAAGCTATATTTGTTTTGTAAACTTTTGCTTCAGATTCAAATTCTTTTTCTACCATTTCTTTGTCACTTTTAATTAAATAATAAAGATAAATAATTAAAAGTGAAACAAAAACTACTCCGTAATTCCACATTAAAATTTTTTCTCTTAAAAAAAGTACCGTAAAAACTACTGTAGAGATAATCATAAAAGGTATTTCAACCATAGATGTATTTTTTTCTATCTTAATATTTGAAATTAAAGCTGCCAAAGCTAGAGCAATTGCAATATTGGCTATATTACTCCCCACGACGTTAGATATGGATACGCTACTATGTCCTTTTACAACAGAAACCAACGAAGCAACCAATTCAGGCAGTGAAGTTCCAAATGCTACAACTGAAAGTCCTACGACAATTTTCGAAATTCCCAAACCCAGAGCAATTGAAACTGCCCCATCAACTAACCAATCTGCTCCCTTTATTAATAAAACAAATCCAATTATAAGGCCTAAAAGGTTTAAAATCATACATGCCACTCCCTTTAAAAATATCTAATTTCTATATAAACGATAGAAACAATCAAAGAGACCAAAGAAGGAATAACTGAAAACTTAAAAAAATCTTTGAATGAAACGTTTTTCTTGGAATATCTTACAAGCATAGTAATTGCAACAATATTTGCAGATGCACCAATTGGAGTAAAGTTTCCACCATAGCAAACTCCCAATGATAGTGCCCACCAATACGGCATCAAATTTGAAAAAGATGAGTTTATTGATGGCAACATTTTTATTACCGGAATCATAGTTGCCGTAAACGGAATATTATCAAAAAATCCACTCACAAAGAATGACATAACTATCAAACCCAAACCAAATAATCTGGGTGAATTCCCAAAATTTTCACTCAAAACCAAGGCAACTTGTTTTAAAATTCCCGTATCTTCTAAAGCACCTGTAATAATAAACAAACCTATAAAGAAAAATATAGTACTCCACTCAATTTCTGCAAAATGTTTTTCCAAGTTTTTTGGATCAATAACTAAAATAGAAACAAATCCCATACCAAAAGCTATAATAGAGCTGTGAATCTGTAATTTTTCTTGAAGGGCAAAAAGCAATATTACAACTGAAAGCAAAATAAACGATTTTATTAAATTTTTCTTTGATATCGAAAGTTCATTAAAATTAAATTCTATTTTATTAGATAGAAACTTTTTGTATTTAATCAAAAATATAATTAACACGATTAATAGCGTTATAATTGTTGGGAATGCAGTATTTAAAATAAAATCGTTAAATGTTAAACGTGCAGCATTACCTATTAAAATATTAGGTGGGTCTCCAATTAGTGTTGCAGTTCCTCCAATGTTTGAACTAAAAACCTCTGAAAGTACAAAAAAGGTAGGATCGATGTTGGCTGCATCGGCAATTGCCAAAGTAATAGGTATAAAAATCATTACAGTAGTGACATTATCAATAAAAGCTGAAAACAGTGCAACAAAAAAATTAATAAGCAAAAAAATCTTTAGTAAAGAATTCTTTGAAAATTTTATTATCCAAAATGCAACGTATTCAAAAAATCCAACACTTTTAATTGTAGAAACTAAAAGCATCATTCCAATCAATAAAAATATAGTATCGAAATCCACATAATTTTTAAACAAATAATCTGGGTCTTCAAAAACTCCAAAAAATGTTAAAATAAAAGCCCCTAAAACAACAGCAATAGACCTATGTATCTTTTCTGAAATAATTAAGTAGTATACGATAACAAATATTATTAAAGCAATAATTGCATCTACACTCAATTATTCCACCCCTGTTTTTAAATTAAAAAAAAAAGGGCACATATGGCCCTGGAGCGGGCGACGGGATTCGAACCCGCGACCCTCAGCTTGGGAAGCTGATGCTCTACCAACTGAGCTACACCCGCTAATCTCATTAAATATTATATCAAAGGATAATAAAGTTTTCAAGTTCATATTTTTATCATACCTTGGAATCCCATAAAAGCCAGAGATAAGAGTGAAGCAGTTATTAGAGCCAAAGGTAATCCTTCAAAAGGTTTTGGAACATCGTATAACTCAAGCTTTTCCCTTATTGCGCTAAAAACAATTAACGCAAGCAAAAATCCCAAACCTGCTCCCAGTGCATTGAATATTGCCTCAAGTAAATTGTAATTACTCATACTGTTAATAAGAGCTACACCAAGAATTATACAATTTGTAGTGATAAGAGGAAGAAAAATTCCCAAAGCATCATATAAATTTGGATTATTTTTCTTCAAAAATAACTCAACAAATTGTACAAATGATGCTATTACAAGAATAAAAACAATTGTTCTCAAAAATTCAAGTCCCAAACTTATTAACAATCTATCCAAAAACCAAGAAATCGTTGATGACATAACAAGCACAAAGGTGGCAGCAAGCCCCATTCCAAATGCTGTATCCATTTTTTTAGAAACACCTAAAAACGGACATATACCCAAAAATCTTATAAAAACATAATTATTAACAAGCATTGCAGAAAGTAAAATTAAAAATACCTTCATTTAACCTTCCCCCTTTCTTTTCTTTTCATGCCAATAAAGGCAAATAAAGCTGCTAATAATCCCAATGTTAAATATGCACCAGGGGGAAGTATCATTATAAACACATTAAACGCTTTACCCCAAATTTTTATATCGAATATCGTACCATTTCCCAATAATTCTCTTATAGCACCTAATAAAGTTAAACTTGCAGTAAAACCCAAACCCATTCCCAAACCATCAATTAATGAATACCAAACATTATTTTTTGATGCAAAAGCTTCAGCTCTTCCCATTATCAAACAATTAACAACTATTAATGGAATAAAAAGCCCCAATGTTTTCCAAAGATCATATACATATGCGTGCATCAACAAATCAACCATTGTCACAAATGATGCTATTATAGTTATAAAAATAGGTATTCTAATCTTTTCGGGCACTGCCTTTCTAAGAAGAGAAATGACTATATTGGATAAAACTAGAACTACAGTAGCAGCTATTCCCATTCCAAGTCCATTTTTTGCACTTGTAGTAGTTGCAAGAGTAGGACACATGCCTAAAGCTTGTACAAATGTGGGATTTTCAACAACAAATCCTTTAGAAAATTCCTTCCAAGTTCTACTGGCCATTTCTTAGCACCTCCTTTTGCAAATACTCAAACATAGCGTTCAAAGTTGCTGCTACAGCTCGTGGAGTAATAGTTGCCCCAGTCATAACATCACTAATTTTTACTATTCCTATCTTTTTTGCATCTTCAGGTGAGAGATTACTTTTACCCGCATCTTTATCAACTTTTACACCATTTTTCAAACCCTCGTATGGTATTGGATAAAACCTCTTTTGCGAAACCTCTTCTGCTATCTTTGCACCTAATCCCGGTGTTTCCTGTGAATAATCTATTACCTTTATTGCCATCAAATCTATTCTATTTTCTTTTACTAAAAATGAAGCAACTGAAATTACTTTACCACCATATCCTATTCCGTATCCTTTTAAAACGTAAACATTTCCTTTATTTGTTCTAAACTTAAAAACAGGAGAAACAACAACACTTGTTTCTGCCTTGAATAATTCTTCTTCTGGGTTATTTGAAGCGGATACAACAGCATCTTTTATTTTATTTTTATCTACAATTAATTTTCCATCTTCTGTCAAAACAAATTTTACTGCATCAATAGTATTTTTTAATTCTGCAATTTTTATTGCATCTTGCGTATAAACATAGACATATCCTAGTATTAACCCTGCAATCAGTGTATAAACCATTAAAATTATTCCCGTTTTAAACATTTCTTTCATGATTCCACCTCACCAAATATTCGTGGCATCGTATATTTATCAATTAACGGAACAAAAGCATTCATTAATAAAATAGAAAGCGAAACTCCTTCTGGATATCCCGCAAAGTACCTTATAAGTAATGTCATAACACCAATACCAACTCCAAAAATTGCCTGGCCTTTGATTGTCATGGGACTTGTAACCATATCTGTAGCCATAAACAAAGCACCAAGCATTAACCCACCACTTAAAATATGAAATAAAGGAGTTCCAAAAGAAGGATTTACAAAATAAAATACACTAGACATAACAAAAACTGTAGAAATATACGAAATTGGGATCATAATCTTTATTCTCTTTCTTATCACAAGATATATAAATCCAACCAAAAGTAGTAAGACACTTGTTTCACCAATTGAACCTCCACGATTTCCAATAAACAAATCCCAATAACCCACATTAACATTTCCAGTTTCTTTTAAAATTGCAAGTGGAGTTGCTGATGTTTGCACATCAATCCATTTTGTAAAAGAAAGCACAGGTTTGTACCAAGTAGTCATTGCCACGGGAAATGAAACAAGCAAAAACGCCCTTCCAGCAAGTGCTGGATTAAAAATATTCATTCCAAGTCCACCAAATGCATGTTTGGCAATCCCTAATGCAAAAGCTAATCCTATCAAAAACACCCACCAAGGAGTTGCAGAACTTACATTCATTGCAAGCAAAATTCCCGTTATGGCTGCACTTCCATTTGGAGTAAAACTTTTATCATTTCTAAGCACTCTCATTATAAACAATTCAAACAATTCACCAGTAACTGCCCCAAGTAAAATTAAAAATAGTGCGTAACCACCAAAAAAGTACCATGCTCCAATAATGGCAGGAATCAATGCTATAATGACATCCATCATAACTTTTGAAGTAGTGTCATTTGCTCTTACGTGTGGTGCATTTCCCGTTATTAACTTCATTATTTCTTCCCCCCTCTCAGGGCCTTGTATACTTTTTTGGCCAATTTGATTGTTTTTACATGTTCTATTTTTGCAGGACAGATATATGTACAAGAACCACATTCAATACAATCTAACAAACCAATTTCGACTGCTTCATCATATCTTTTTTTCTTTCCTAATAAATCAAGTAAATAAGGTTGCAATCCCATTGGACAAACGTTAACACAGTATGAACATCTTATGCAAAATGTGCTTTTTTGTTCTTTATGTATTAAAGTTGTAATACCATTGTTACCTTTTACCAAAGGCGTATCAATATTGTTTATAGGGATTCCCATCATTGGTCCACCCATTAGTACTTTTACATTCTCAACGTTTTCTTTAAAACCTCCTCCAAGGTTTTCGATTACCCAAGAAATAGGAGTGCCTATCCTAACCCACCAATTTCCTGGTTTATTAACTGCTTCGCCGGTAACAGTTAATCCTCTTTCGACTAAAGGTTTTCCATCTATTACCGCTTCTTTTATCGCATATAAAGTGCTTACGTTCAACACTACAACCCCTACATCCATTGGAAGTTTTCCACGGGGTACTTTCTTACCAGTAGTTGCGTAGATAAGTTGTTTTTCTGCACCTTGGGGATATTTTGTTTTTAATGGAATAACATCAACTTTTCCTTTCCATTTATTTTGAAGTAAATTTATTACATCCATCTTATTATCTTCAATACCAATTGCCACATTTTTTATTCCCAATATTTTTTTCACTATCTCAATTCCAATCAAAATATCTTCTTGTCTTTCTAACATCATCCTATGATCAATTGTAAGATAAGGTTCACATTCTGCACCATTTATAACAAGATAATCTATCTTCTTGTCTTTTGGAGGCATTAATTTAACATAAGTTGGGAACATGGCACCACCAAGCCCTACAATTCCAGCTTTCTTTATAATCTCAACTAACTCCTCGTTTGAAAAATCCTCATAATTACCATGTGGTAGTAACTCCCACTCATCTTCTCCCTCTCTTTGAATTTCCACTACTTCTACCGCTTTTCCAAAAATAACATTTGTAACCTTTTTAACATCAACTACAGTACCCGTAACAGGCGAATGGACATAAGAGGATATAAAACCCGTTGGTTCACCAATAACCTGCCCTGTTTTAACTTTATCACCCTTGTTTACAACTGGTTTTGCGGGGCTTCCAGCATGTTGCTGCATAAAAACCAATACCTTTTCAGGTAGAGGTGCTTTCTTAATTGGATAATCTTTTGATAAATGCTTATTTTCAGGAGGATGAACACCTCCCAAAAAGGTTGATAACTTCAAGACACCACACCTCCCAGAATAGACTTTTATACCATCACCGAGAATGATTATAACACAGTTTTTTTAGTTTTCACAAACAAATTTTATATGATATAATAAAAAAAAACGGGAGGAAAAAGTATGGAATACCTATTAAATCTTTTTAATGGAAATTGGGTTGATGAAACTACAAGATTACCTAATAAAGACTTTTTTAACCATATCTATCCGCTAATTAAAGAATCAAAAACACTGTTTTATCTAATATATTTAGATTTAGAATTTGAATCAACTGATATCAATGAAATTAACTTTGTTATAGCAAGAATTGCATCGATAATAAAACACAGCGTTAGAATACCAAAAGATTTTGTATGTCGTTCATCTGAAAAAAGCTTTGTATTAATCTTACACGGTATTAATGAAATAGTTGCCAAACAAATAGCAAATAGAATAAAAGATTCTCTAGATTATTTACTCTTAAATTATGGAAATAAAAATATCAAAGTAGAGACAAAAATAAAAATCGAAGCTGTAGGAGGTGCTCCTAGTGAATAATGAGATAGGCACAAGATACGCTCCAAATAAAATTGAAAAAAAATTGTACAGCTTTTGGTTGGAAAAAGGATATTTTTCACCTAAAAAAGATGGGCCAAAATACTCTATTGTAATTCCTCCGCCAAATATAACGGGTAAAATCCACATGGGGCACGCTTTAAACATCACATTACAAGATATATTAGTTAGATTTAAAAGAATGAATGGATACAAAACGCTCTGGCTACCAGGTGAAGATCACGCGGGAATTGCAACTCAAACTGCTGTAGAAAAAAATTTAGAAAAGGAAGGAAAGAAAAGAGAGGAGCTTGGCAGGGAAAAATTTTTAGAAATTGTTTGGGAATGGGCAAATACATACAGAAAGACCATAAAAGATCAAATAAAAGCCATTGGAGCTTCTGTGGATTGGTCTAGAGAAAGATTTACTTTAGATGAAGGGTTATCAAAAGCCGTTAGGAAAGTGTTTGTATCATTATACAAAAAAGGATTAATATACAGGGGAAAATACATTGTAAACTGGTGTCCAAGGTGTAAAACTGTTTTATCTGACGAAGAAGTAGAACACAAAGAGCATGAAGGTAAGCTTTACTATATAAGGTATCCATTTGCTGATGGTGCTGGAGAAATAGTTATAGCCACCACTCGTCCAGAAACCATGCTAGGAGATACCGCTGTTGCTGTATCCCCTTCAGATGAAAGATATAAGAACTTAGTTGGTAAAGAAGTAATTTTACCACTTATAGGAAGAAAATTAAAAATAATTGCAGATCCATATGTTGATCCAGAATTTGGTACAGGGGCTTTAAAAGTAACTCCCGCACATGATCCAAACGATTATCTTATTGGCCAAAGGAATAACCTCGAATTTATCAACATATTTAACGATGATACAACACTGAATGAGAATGCGGGGAAATATCAAGGTCTTGGCAGAGATACAGCAAGGGAAAAGATTGTCGAAGACCTGGAAAAAGAAGGATATTTAGTAAAAGTTGAAACATTACAACATTCCGTAGGACATTGTTATAGATGTGACACTGTTATTGAACCTATGCTAATGGATCAATGGTTTGTTAAAATGGAACCACTTGCCAAAAGAGCAATAGAAGCTGTGGAAAATGGAGAAGTAAAGTTTTATCCAGACAGATGGAAGAAAGTGTATTTGAATTGGATGTATGAAATAAGAGATTGGTGTATAAGTAGACAACTTTGGTGGGGCCACAGAATACCAATTTGGTATTGTAAAGATTGTGGCCATATAAACGTATCTGAAGAAGAAGTACACGTTTGTGAAAAATGTGGAAGCACAAATTTACGTCAAGAAGAAGATGTGCTTGATACATGGTTCTCCTCTGCACTTTGGCCATTTAGTACCCTTGGTTGGCCAGATGAAACATCTGATTTAAAGGAATTTTATCCAACCAATGTATTAGTTACAGGATTTGATATTATATTCTTCTGGGTAGCAAGAATGATCATGATGGGATATGAATTTATGGGTGAAAAACCGTTCTCGGATGTTTACATACATCAACTAGTACGTGATAAATTTGGAAGGAAAATGAGTAAATCACTTGGTAATGGAATAGATCCACTAGATGTAATTGAAGATTACGGAGCAGACCCCATGAGATTTTCACTTGCATTACTTGCTGCACAAGGTAGAGATATAAAACTAGATTTAAAACACATTGAAACAAGTAAAAAGTTTGCAAACAAAATTTGGAATGCAACAAGATTTGTGATTTTAAATCTAAAAGATTTCGAAAAAGAAGAATTAAATAATTTAAACTTATCGGATAGATGGATTCTTTCAAAACTTCAAAAAACAATTAAAAATGTAACCAGCGCAATTGAATCATATGATTTTAATCTTGCGGCAAGGGAAATATACAATTTCTTCTGGGATGAACTTTGTGATTGGTATATCGAAGTTTCAAAACCACGACTTAATTCTGAAGACAAAACAGTTGTTCAAAATGTATTGGTAAAAGTATTAGATAATAGCTTAAAACTTCTTCATCCATTCATGCCATTTATAACGGAGGAATTGTGGCAAAAATTACCAACTGATGGTGAATCTATAACTATTTCAGAATGGCCGAAAATTGATGATAACTTAATAGATGAAACTGCGGAAAAAAGATTTGAATTGTTAAAGAACATAATAAAAGGTATAAGGAACGTTAAAGCAGAAGTTAATATACCTCAAAGCAAAAAAGTAAACATAGTTTCAACTATAAAATTTGATCAAGAGGAAGAACTTTACATAAAAACTCTAGCAAAAGTTGAAAGTATAAGTTATTCAAACATGAAACCTGAAAAAGCGGCAAGTGCATATGTCGACAATGAAAACGAAATATTTGTAGAACTTGGCAATTTGATAGATATTGATACTGAAGTAAAAAGATTAACCAAGAAAATTGAAAAGCTAGAAAAGGATGCGGAGAAATTCAGAAAAAAACTAAACAACAAAAAATTCCTGGAAGGAGCACCAGAAGAAATAATAGAAGAAACAAAGGAAAAACTCTCGAATATCGAAGGGCAAATTGAAAAGATCAAAAAAATTCTAAAATCACTAATGTGAGGGATGACTGTGACTTATTTAGAAGCACTAAAATATCTTTATTTCAACAGACCATTTGGTAAAATAAAGATAGGTCTATACAGAATAGAAGAACTTTTAAATATACTTAACAATCCAGAAAAAACTTTCTCTTCTTTTCACGTAACTGGTTCAAATGGAAAAGGGAGTACCACAACGTTTTTGCATTACTTATCTAGATTTCATGGATTTAAAACGGGGGGATATTTTTCTCCCCATTTATCATCTATTTTGGAAAGGTATTTAATTAACGGAGAAAAAGTAAGTAAAAATACTTTTCTAAAATCCTTTGAAAAAATTAAAAATGCAGCAGAAGTCTTAGATAAAAAAGGTATAGATTATTCTCCTAGCTTTTTTGAATTTGCAACTGCTATTGCATTTGAGATATTCAAAAACGAAAATGTAGAAATTTCAACAATTGAAGTAGGACTAGGTGGAAGATTTGATGCAACAAACGTTATTATTCCTAAAGTCTCTGTTATAACAACTGTTAGTTTAGAGCATACAAAAATTTTAGGAAATTCAATAGAAAAAATAGCTTTTGAAAAAGCGGGAATAATAAAAGAGAATACTCCTGTTGTTATTGGAAGTATTCCAAATACTGCAAAAGAAGTTATTTATGAAATTGCAAATAAAAAAGGTGCAAAAGTTTACGAGTTGGGAAAAGATTTTAATTTTGAAATAAATAAATTGAGTTTCAATGAAAATTCAATTAATTATTACGGGGATAAAGACATAAAGGACATAAAAATATCACTAAATGGTACTCACCAACCTATAAACGCTGCAATTGCACTCAAAGCCTTTGAGATATTTAATCCATTAAATGAAAATGTGGTAAATGATGCCTTCAAAAGAGCTTTTATCCCAGGAAGATTTGAACTTTATAAAAATATTCTTCTAGATGGTTCACACAACCCGCAAGCTGCTGAAAAATTCGTTGAGAACCTGGATATATACTTTAAAAACAAATCGAAAGTTGCAGTTTTTGGCATCCTTGATGATAAAGATAAGAGAAAAGTAATAGAAAAAATATCAAAAAAATTTGATCATATAATAGTTACTTGCCCACCTTCACATAGGGCAGTTAATTGTGAAGAGACGTTCTTGCTAACAAAAGAATACTGTAATTCGGTTGAATTTGTCAAAGACCCTTTAAAAGCATTGGAAAAACTTCAAAAGTACCGTTCTGAATTAAAGGTAGTAACTGGTTCTTTTTATCTTGTAGGTTATATAAGAAGTTATTTGGAAAATGGGTATATAGATGAAGAATTAAATTTAATGAGGAGGTGACATTTTTGGAAATACTTGATTTAATTTGGAAAACATTGATTGAAAAAGAAGCAATAGATCCCGTTATATTAGACATGTCAAAAACAAATGTTCCAACTGAATTTTTTGTAATTTTAACTGCAAATAGTAATACACATATGAACAGTTTAAAAGAAGCTATTCTGGATTTACTCAAAGGTAACGGGATGGAGATTATATATTATGATAAGGAAGAAAATCATGATTGGTTAATAATTGACGCAGATGAAATAGTTGTGCATATATTTAAAGATGATGCCAGAGAATTCTATGATTTAGAAGGCTTATGGATCGACGCCAAAAGAATAAAGGTGAGTAAAGAATGATCCTAAAAAACGCATATGTATTAAAAAGCTGGGAAAAAAATCCAGAAAAATTAGATATAAAAGTCGAAAATGGAACAATAGTAGAGATAAAACACAATTTACAACAAGAAGATGATGAAATAATAGAGCTAAAGAACAAACTTATTATTCCCGGACTTGTAAATACACACACTCATGCGGCAATGTCAATTTTTAGAGGAATAGCTGAAGATGTATCATTTAATGATTGGTTATTTAAAACAATTATTCCATTAGAAGAAAAACTGGACTACAAAACGGTATATTATTCTACATTAATTTCACTAATGGAAATGGCCCAAAATGGTATAGTTGCTTTTTGTGATATGTATATTTTCGAGGATGCAGTGGCACAAGCGGTAGCCGATTTTGGTATAAAGGCTTTGTTAACACGTGGGTTAGTATCAGAAAATGACAAAATCGAAAAAACTAGACTAAACGAATCCCTTAAGTTATACAACAAATGGCACGGATATGATAATAGAATATTTATAGGTCTTGGGCCACATGCCCCTTATACTTGCTCTATACCAGCTTTAAAAGAAATCTCAAAAATTTCAGAAGAATTAGATATTCCAATAACCATACATCTTTTTGAAAACAAGTGGGAAAGAGAAAAATACAGTCTAAAAGAAATCCTTGATACAGGTATTGCTAATAATCATCTTTTGGCTGTACATTGCATCCATTTAGACGACAACGACATTCAATTATTAAAGAACTATAACGTCTATATTTCACATAATCCATCAAGTAATTTGAAACTTGGGAACGGAATTGCACCTGTTACAAAATTTATCAATAATGATTTACCCGTTACATTAGGAACTGACGGGCCTGCAAGTAATAACTCTATCGATATATTATTTGAAGCAAGACTTGCAACTCTTCTTCAAAAGAAAGACAATCCAAAAAATCTTTCAGTGGACAAAGCAATTAAAATGATCACATACGACGGATATAAAGCGTTGAATTTAAACGGAGGAACAATTGGAATTGGAAAACCTGCAGATTTTACTATTATAAATTTAAATAACCCAAGCTTTTTCCCTGTTGATAATATGAAAAAACATATAATCCACTCAAAAACAAGTATATTTGCCACAATGGTTGACGGTAAATTTATATATTTCAATGGAAAATTCCCAACAATTGATGAAAAGGAGGTCTATAAACAATTTTCGAATTCCTACAAGAAGGTTATAGGTACAGAAAATTAAGCGTTGAATTAAAAAAAAGATATGGAACTAAAGTCTATAGATTACCTATAAATGCAGGATTTACTTGCCCAAATCGTGAAAACGGACAATTTGGTTGTCTATTTTGTGATGAAACAGGAAGCGGTTTTACAACTATTAAAGATATTGATATAAAATCCCAAATAAATGAAATGAAAAAAAGATATATAAACAAAGGTGCAAAAAAGTTTATAGCTTACTTTCAAAACTTCTCAAACACCTATGCTCCAATTGAAAGATTGAAAGATATTTATTATCAGGTTATAGAGAAAGACATAGTTCAAATTTCCATTTCAACAAGACCTGATTGTATTTCTGATGAAATACTCGATCTTCTTGAAGAACTTAAAGAAAAGATAGACGTATCTATTGAAATGGGACTTCAAACAGCAAACTATCACACTCTTACAAAAATGAACAGAGGACATACACTTGCCGAGTATATAAATGCAATAATGAAGGTTAAAAATAGGGGATTTGAACTAGTCTCACATGTGATATTGAATTTTCCTAATGATAACATGCTCGATGTTATTGAAACTGCTAAAATATTATCTGTACTTGGAGTTGATGGTGTAAAAATTCATTCACTTTATATTGTTAAAAACACTATTTTAGGTAAAATGTTTGAACAAGGAAAGATAAAGATAGGTTCTCTTGAAGACTACGTCGAAAGGACTATTAGATTTTTAGAATACCTTTCTCCAAAGATCGTTATACATAGATTAGTTGCAGATCCACCTAGAGAAGGAACAATATTTGGAAATTGGGGAAAACCTAAAATCCAAATTATAAACCTTATTGAAAGAAAGCTTGCCGAAAAAGAAACCTATCAAGGAAAAAATTTTTTAAGCTGGTATACTCCAAAAACTGAAAAATTTAAAAATATTCAAAATGATTTACATTAGAACTTTTATGTGGAGTTATAACCACTGAAAAAATAATATTTTATCAAGATTGCTGAAAGTCATAAAAGATTTTTACTCCCAATAAGGAGGACATTAAGAAAGATAAAATTATTTTGAACTCAGTCATTCAATTTGGTCTAATGATAATTTAGCTTGTTCTAAGAAAATAAAGTTCATTTATTTTGAATTTATATCGTATTTGTATTAATTACAAGTTTTTATTCAAATGTAATTTAACAATATTTCTTCTATTTTGTTGTAATCATTAGTATTTATTTCGCCAATCTTTCTTCCTTTTTTTAAGACAATTATTTTGTGCATTTTTTTTAATTCTTCAATTTCGTGCGTTGCAAAAAAAATTATTTTATCTTTTTCTATAAGTTCTTCTACAATATTGTATATACTTTGACGAGTTTTAAGATCAACTCCGGCTGTAGGTTCATCAAAAATATATATTTCAGAATCTTTCATTATTGCCCTTGCTATATCCAGTCTTCTTTTTAAACCTTTGGATAACTCCATATATTTTACCTTTTCAAAATCTTTTAAATCTGTTTCTTCAATAACTTTATCTATGACTATTTGCAATTTTTCCCCATACAAACCATTAAGTCTTCCAAAAAACTCTAAATTTTGTCTAACATTCAATCTATAGTAAAAACTTCTTTCAGTTCCTGTTGATATTGATACATTTTCTCTGGCATATTTTTCATGTTTAAACAAATCAATACCATTTAAGAAAACATTCCCGTTATCTGGGATTAAAAATGTTGCCACTATTTTTAGCAAAGTAGTTTTTCCAGCTCCATTTTCTCCAAAAAGTGCTATTTTTTCTCCTTTTCTAACAGTTACGTTTATATCTTGTAGTGCTATTGTTCCATTTTTATATTTTTTACTTACATTAATTATTTCAAGCATAAAACCTCCTCAATACCATGCAAGAGTACCTTCCTTTCTTGCTTTATTAAATGATAATTTAAATAACCAAACACCAAATGGTATTAACACCAAACCCATTATTACCATAACAAGGAATCCCGTTCTTATTTGAACTACATTATAGCCCTTTAGTAAAGTTTTTCTTAAAAGATCCATACCATACGTTGATGGAAGAAGATACGAAATTCCTCTTATAAATTTCGGCATAATTTCTACTGGATAGTATATTCCAGAAAAAAGACCTGTGAGTGTAAAATATATCCACCCTACTGGATCACCTCTTTTTGTTATAAGTATTATTGCAGCTGAAATTAGTCCAATTCCTATAAGCGGAAGCATTACAACAAGCAAAACCAAAAAAGATGCAAAAATATTTGGATTTATTTTTACAGAAAATAACCACACAAGTGCAAAAAATATAAATAAAATATTAAAGGTTGTAAACAAAAAGCCACTTAAAAAGTTGAATGCGAAAAGTTGCCAAAATGGCGTATCTGAAAGCAAGAAATATTCAAGTGTTCCCATTCTTTGTTCTCTTTGTATTGACGCTTTGAAAGTTGATAATGCAAGATTTGTATAAGACATGAATACTGATCCAGTTATAAAATATGCAAGAATATCTCCACCATATTTTTCAATTAATGGAAAATAATTACCACCAGCTATAAATTTCCCTATGAGCCCAAATTGTATTATTCCAACAAATCCACTTAAAAATCCCAAAATAAATTGTGTCCGGTACGAAAACCAGATAATTACATCCCGTTTTATAAATCCAAACAATTTTACTGCAAATTTTATAAAATTTTCCATTCTTTCACCTTATTTATTTTCCTCATAAAGCCAAGGAAATAACCAATTCCACCAATGTCTTTTTTTACAGCCTTCATTACAAGAAACATTTGGTGAACATTCCTCTTTGTTTGCACAACCGTCGCAATTTTTAACATCTCCACAAAGTCCTCTTTCTCCATCACAAAAGGAAAGATATACTTTATCGTTTACAACCGGCTTGTTTAAAAATTCCATGTTCTTCCTCCTTCTTAAATTCTAAACACGGTTTGAGTAAGTTCTCAATTTTAATTGTTGATTTGCCACAACCTCAATAATATCCTTTATATTATATTTCATAGATATACACCTGTATGGTTTTTTAGCTGGAGACCCGTGAAGTTTATCTACAACAACGGCATTAAACGTACACCCTCCCATACAAGCTGGAAATACTATACAACTTTGACATTCTTTATCTTCATATGGTTCATAAACCAACCACTTGGTATACTTTTGATTCAATTTTATACCTTCATTTGTTAATTTTCCAGCAATAGTCACTTTATTTCCAACTTCTCCCCAACATTTGTGAACGCTTCCATCCACATCAATTACAAAACTGTTTAAACACAAAGCATCACAACGTGCAAATTTTAGATTTTTAAATGGATTAAATGAATATTCGGGTAAATATTTAAGAATTTCCTTGTAAAGTTCTATCTCTATTTTCGAAAATTCTTGGAGTGTTAGTGGTGTATCTTCAAATTTATTAGAAAATTCTTTAACAACTTCTATCATTTGAAAATCAAAGGTTACATTTAATCTCTTCTCAACTATAAAGCTTATTAACTTTTTTACAGAATTAACGCTCTCTTTAGAAATATTTATCCTTAATTGTACTTGCATATCCTTGTGTATTTTTTCTATATTCTCAATCAATTTCGAAAAAGTTGGGCCACCATTTAAAAGTCTTCTATACTTATCGTGAATCTCTTCTGTACCATCTATTGTTATGATAACGGATCTTATACCAACCTTTATTAATTTTTTCGCTGTTATTTTGTTTAACAAATAACCATTTGTTACTATGAATGGTCTGTATTCAACTTGATATTTTTTACTTAACTCTCTAAATTTTTCACTTATAAAAATTAACTTTTCCAACGATAATAACGGTTCTCCTCCATAAAATGTAACACTCAAAACTTTTGGTTTTTGGCTCTCAAATCTTCTTTTTGTTTCTTCTATTAATTGACTTATTTGCTCTTCCTGAATTTCAGAAGCCATCTTACCACTAACAGATTGTATTTGCTGTTGATAACAGTATACACAGTTAAAATTACACTTTTCAGTTAGCACTATTGTATACCTTAAATATCTATCACTGTATCTGTATGCATTAAACCTAAGTTTTAAATATTCAACTTCATCAAAATCATCGTCAAGAATAAAAAATCCTTTTTTTAAAGTTTCTATTTCATCTGGCTCAAATTCACCTATTTTAACTTTTTTACTTTCACACATCTTTTTTATTTTATTTTTTTTAGATTGTTCAACGTAAAGCATCGCATTTGAGATTGTATTAAAAAGGATCAAGTACTCTTCTTTTTCTATTAATATATTGTATTTTGAAAGTTTCACTTTTCCACCTCACAAATTTTACACTTATTTTCGAGAGTTTTGGTAAAGTACCAAACCTTTGCAAAGTGTTCAACATCACGTTTTTCTTCAGGACATCCTTTGCTTCCTTGTAATCTTGCATTTCTGCATCCTCCCATACAAATTGGAAGAATTTTGCAATTTTTACATTCTTCATCCTCAAAAGCATCTGGTTTATGCCAGTATAAATACTTTTCTTTTTCATATTCAATGCCATTTTTTGTTACTTTTCCAAATACTGCTCCCTTTGCTATTGCAACTGTACACGGATATATTTCTCCTTTAGGACCTATCACAGTGGATGATATGCTATCATACTCGCAATATCTATTTTGAGTGAGTATTGGGAAAAATATTTTAAATCCTTTTTTTGCAGCTTCTATATAAAATTTCGAGATTTTTTTGAATGAATTTAATCCTTTAAATTCATGAAGTTTTGCGTAAAATTCCCTATTATCTTCACTTGCTTGGAAAATCCATCTAAAATAAATTCGTATCCTTTCTTTTGGAAAATCATCAAACATTTCGAGAAGTTCTGGAATTTTGTCATAATTTTCCACGCCAACGTTTACCCTTAACGAAATGTGAGTTTCTTTGGTCATTTCTAACAATCTTTTTGTGTTGTTATAAATGGTCTCAAATGTTCCTTCCCCCCCTTTTAAAGGTCTGTATTTGTTGTGATATTGGGGAGGTCCATCAAATGTTATCTGAACATTTTTTATATTAAGTTCATCAAAATATTTAGCTTTATCTTCATCAAGCAAATACCCATTCGTAGATATAGATGAAACAAAATCTGTGTGATATTTATCACATGTTTCAATCACATTTCTATTAATAAGTTTTATAACATCAAAATTTACTAACGGTTCTCCACCAAACCATCCTATACTTATCTTTCTTTTTTTCTTTGCAATTTCACATAAATAATCGGATATTTCCTGGGCAGTTTCTTGCGTCATGGAAGGTCCTTCTTTGGATTCATAACAATAAACACAGTCAAAATTACATTGCAACGTTGATAATATGGTAAATACTGGGCTACTTGTATCATATCTTGATATATAATTTAACATTTTTAAATGTTGAAGTTCATCAAAGTATTTGTTAACAAGGTATCCACCATAAATTAAATCATCTTTTAATTTTTTATATTCTTCCTTCCATTCTCTATTTGGCTCTCTTAGAATCTCCTTTATCATTTCTGCTTTTTCTTTATCCACAGTTGCAATTGCACGCGTTAAATAATTCACAAATATTACTTTATTATCTTCCTCAAAAGACACATTATATTTAGATTCTTTGTATTTATTCATTATACTTCCCCCTTGAGTATTTAAATTGATGCTACGCAATTATCACAATTTGGATTTGGTTCAAAACATACCAAACATTCACATAAACAATTATAGCAACCCTCATTTTGACAATCACAATTTGGATTATCGGTGCAACAATTTAAAATTACATCTTGATTAGGCATGTTTATAAATTCCATATTTTCACTCCTTTTTTTAACACATGCACTCAATGCAACCATTATTTATACAGTCACAGTTTCCGTTATCACAACACAATGGTTCATCGTTATAACTTGGATCTTTTTCTTTTGGAAGATTTAAGAATTCCATACTTTTTCTCCTTTCCTCAAGAAAATTTATTTAGAACTTAAAAATAATTTAAGGGATAATACAAATAGGACAAAATGCATTACAACCACATACAGCATCACAGTTTGGGTCACAACCAACATTTGGATTACACTCCTGTTCATTTGTACATTCTGTACAATTGCCATCATCACAACAAAGTGGTTCGATATCTCCTCTTGTAGGATTATTGATAAATTCCATAAAAAATCCCCACCTTGATATAAAATAATATGTAGAGCAGCTATTCTATAATGTATTGTATAAATTACATGAAAATATAACAACCTCGAAAAATTTCAATTATAAGTTTTTTTTTTTTTTTTTTTAACCATAATTATTTACAAAATGCTTTTTATTTTAAAATATTTCTAATTTATTTAAAATATATTAACGAATAATGTATATGTACGTATTAAAGTTTTATGATTTAAATTTTATTGTTCGATTATCTTACTCATAAAGCCAAGGAAATAACCAATTCCACCAATGTCTTTTTTTACAGCCTTCATTACAAGAAACATTTGGTGAACATTCCTCTTTGTTTGCACAACCGTCGCAATTTTTAACATCTCCACAAAGTCCTCTTTCTCCATCACAAAAGGAAAGATATACTTTATCGTTTACAACCGGCTTGTTTAAAAATTCCATATAATTCCCTCCCTTTTCAATAAAGTTTTTGATTAATTTTTTGAATATTTCAGTAAAATTATACAAAATCTACGTTTAAATTACAAGTATAATAATTTTATGTTTTTATATATTAACATCATCTATATAACTATGGTTTAGTAAAACATATGTACATTTAATTAGCATTACTACATATAGTTTTGTAGTTCCTATACTGATAAATCAAATGAAAATATGTTAAAAAATATATAAAAATATTGGGTTAGGAAAAATATTTAATTGCTACGCTTATCAAAAAAATTTCCTAAATTGTAAAAGTTAAATTTTATAATAAAAAAATGAAAAAATATTTTTGTTAGAAATAGAAAAATTAACAAATAAAACCACATTTTTATGGTCTTGTGCAATGTTAATAATAAAACCTTCTTATTTTAGATATTATATTATAAAGCATAAATCAAATTATTCGTAATAATTATGCAAAATAATAAGAAACATTTTAAAATTTCAAGTATTTTTGCTATAATTATGGTTAAAAAAAAAAAAAAAACGCACTATATGAAAATTTTTAGAGATTGATAGGCGCTTATATATCTTATAAAATAGAATTGTAATTTGTTTAAAAAAATATTTTTCGTTAGTGAAAAAAATATCAAAAGGAACGATATATTATGAATGAAATTTTCAAGGATGCATCTTTTGTTTTTTTGGATAAAAATCTTAAAATTACACATAAAAGTACAAATTGCATAAAATTTAAGTCATATTACGTCGTTGATTTACCCGAGTATAATGTGTACTTACCTATACAGCTTGAAAAGCACAAAATTAGAAATCTTAATGGAAAGTTTATATGTGATCCGTTTACTATAGCAAAACAAAGATTTTATAACAACTAATAATATAATTTAAAATACATCATGAATCCCGGGCCGGGATTATCTTAAAAGAAAAGGAGGGGATAACATGAAAAAAGTTGTTATTTCTTCAAAAAATTTTGATAAAGTTTTGAATGCAGGATGTACGGGTTATTTTCTTTGTGGTAGTTGTAAAGAAGGAAAACTAACACCATAACTTTAAAATTGTCCTCCACCTTATTAAACAAGGTGGAGGACGTTTATAAATAGTAATTCTTAAAATTTGTGAGGGACTACTTTTATTCAGAATTTTAGCCAATATATAGGGGTGAAATAATGAAAGAGCTTGAATTCATTTTTAAACATTTGGAAAACATAAAAAGTAATTTTAAGCTTTTTTATCGTAAAAATGATAAAGGTTTATTATTACATAAACCTACTCTAACATTATATGTTCTAGATAAACAAAATTTTCAATTTTTCAAAGAACTCTTAAACAAAAATGAAGCACAACTAAGAGAAAAATTTAAAAAAAAGGATTTTGAGCTGAAAGATTTAAAAAATACAATTGAAGAAATTAAAAAGCTTGTTCAATATAACAGTCAAAAAGATAAAAAAACAAAAAAATTAGAAAGATTAGCACTTTTTATTGCGCAAGAATGTCCGCTAGAATGTGTTTATTGTTATGGGAAAGGAGGAACATATGGAAAATCAGAAATAATGAGTTTGGATATTTTAGAAAAATCGATTAACGTATTTTATTCACTCTATGACAAAATTGAAACTATTCAATTTTTTGGTGGAGAACCATTAGTAAACATAGAAGGAATATGTAAGACAATCGAAATTTTAAATAAAAAAATAATGAGACAACAAATAATTTATATGCCGAAAATTAATATAATAACTGGGCTGGGAGTTTAAAAAAAAGTAGTTGAGAAATTGATATTATTACTTAAGAAAAATAATCATTTTAATTATGAAATAATTGTGAGCTTTGATGGTCCAAAAAAGATACAGAATCTATTACGACCTTTTAAAAAAGGATTACCATCATATGATAGGATAGTTGAAAATCTTAATATTTTAAAAGAAATAAATCAACCAAAAGCAATAGAAGTTACTTATACAAAGCAACATTTAATATTTGGAATTAGTCACGAAGATTTAAAAGAATTTTTTAAGAATGAATTTGATATTGAAGATATTTTAATTAGACCTGTAATGAGCTGCGATGAGAATTTAATTATAGAAAATGATAATACTTTAAAGGAAATAGAAAAAATATTAGAAAGACCTTATGATTTGGAATATAAACTGAAAGAATATATAAGTATTTTGATCAATTCCAAACCTACAGAATATTATTGTAATGCTGGAATATCCAGTGTTGCTATATCAGCTTCTGGCGATATATATCCTTGTCAATTAGTTGTTGGAGATTCCAAATTTGCTTTTGGTAGTATTCAAGCTCCAATAAAAACAATAAAAGAAAATCTAAAAAAAATGGAAAGTAAATATAAAATTTTAAACTCAAAACTTCTTGACAAAAATTGCAAAGAGTGTTTTTTAACTTTTTTTTGTGAAGGTTGCGTTTTTAAGCAATATTATTTTGAAAAATCATCCGATGCATCTATTCCACATAATAACTGTGAAATTGTAAAAACGTTGACTGAACGTTTATTTTTAAGTATAAATTAACAACAAAATGTATTACTCAATATCAACAGAATGATAGAAAATTAAAAAATAAGGAGGAATACAATGAAACTTTTTTCGATTTTATCAAATAAAGAAGTGAAAGAACTTTTAGATTACACAAAGAAGTATGTAAGTTATCAAAAAACTATTTTTATATTAGCTCCGATTTTACTTATTGTTGGTTCAATTAGTCCGTTTCTTGTCAGATTTTTGTTTGATAATATAATCCAAAATGCGTATTTTTCAAAACTTCCATTATTTGTATTATTATTCATTTTTGTAAAAGGAGCGGAGAGATTTCTTTCAGTTATTGTGAATTATAATTTTAGAAAATGTGGAAATCTAATAGTTAGAAATGAACAAACAAGTTTTGTTAAAAAAATTCTTCGCTTACCAGTTCGGACTATCTCTGGAAATAATACAGGTGATATACTTTCAAGAGCAACTTCAGATATTCCTGTTTTTTCTCAGGTAGTAAGTACAGCTATGCCAGGTATTGTTTTAAATGTCATATCACTGGTTGTTTTTAGTGGAATACTTATTTATTTGAGCTGGCAACTTGCAATAGTTGTATTTGCAACTATACCTTTTTATAACCTATCTATCAATAGTTTTAACAGGCTTTTAAAAAATTTTTCTAAGTTGGAACGCGAAAAGAATAGTGAGGTTATAGAAGGAATACGTGAAAGAATAGAAGGAGCATTAACCATAAAACGCTTTGGTAAATTTGATTATTTTGTAAGCAGCTTAAAAGAGAAAATAGACGATTGGGTAAAAATAAGTAATAAATATAATTTGTTTATGCAATCAATAGAAGATTTTTTAGTGTTTATAAAAGATATATGTCCAATAATAGTATTAAGTTTTGGTGGATATCTAGTTATGAAAGGAAATATAACTCTTGGTACTTTGGTAGGTTTTTATAGTTTCATGAACTGGATTTATGAACCAATAAGAGTTTTAAGTCACTTCTTTGTTTCACTTCAAAGTTCAACACCAGTTTTTAAAAGAATAAAAGAAGTATACGAAATAAAAGAAGAAACAAGCGGAAAAGAAACAATTAAAAATGTAGATGAGATCGAATTTAAAGGAGTTGACTTCTCATATAACAGCAATTATGTGTTAAAAAACTTAAATTTTAAAGTAACATCGGGTGAACGAGTTGCCATTGCTGGTTTAAGTGGTAGTGGAAAAAGTACAATGTTAAGTCTTATGACAAGATTTTATGAACCAACTAATGGGAGTATATTAATAAATAAAAAAGATATAAAAAGGTATACACTTGAATCTCTCAGAAAGAATATTATAGTAGTAAAACAAAACGATTTTCTTTTTAACATGAGTGTAAAAGAGAATATAATACTTGATGGTAATTTTAGTGAAGAAGAGTTCATAAAAGCAGTGAAAATAGCACGCGTGGATAAGTTTGTAAATGAACTTGAAAATGGATATAAAACATTGATTGGAGAACGTGGGAAAAAGTTATCAGATGGTCAAAGACAAAGAATAGCGATAGCAAGGGCAATAATTAGAAAACCACAAGTTCTTGTACTTGATGAAGCAACATCTGGAATAGATTCTAAAACTGAAGAAGAAATATTTGAAAATCTTTTCAAACTTGATATGACAATAGTAATTGTTTCCCATAGATTATCCACAATTAAAAAAGCAGGGAAAATATTTATCATAGAAAATGGACAATTTATATGTGATGGAACTCATGAGGAACTACTTAATAAATGCTCAAAGTATAAACAAATCATTCAGGCTCAACTTATTAGTTAAAAATAATTAAATTATAAAATATCAAAAAAATATTAAAAACAACTATTTTTATATTTATCATCTTACTTACATTATTATTTAATAGCGGATACATTTTATAAACTATTTTTTGATTTTACCAAATGAAAATAAACTCCTTGTGTAAATTGATTAGCAATAATATAAATATAACATAGTTGTAAGTCCTGATTTATAAAAGATACTAAGGAACATTTGGGTTGTCCCAAGTACATCCAATAGGTAAATCAAGGAAACACCCACCGGGTGCTGGCCCACATGGTCCACTTCCTCCTTCGCATAATTGTGCAATCATTTCACAGCCATTTTCCGTTTCCAAATCTTCTGGTGGTATTATGGGATTTAGTATTTTTACTTTCATCATTTTTCCCCTCCTCCTTTTGTGTTTTTATTTATAATTTCAAAAGCATAATCTAACATTACATCATTTTCTCCAAGCAAATAATCTATTTCTTCATCTTCGGTTAATTCTTTTTCATAATCTACCTCTATTTTTGGATTGTCTGTAACTTTGTAATATCCACCTGGTATAAGTACTAATATTTTCGTATTTGGTAAAATATATTTTCCCAGTGCAGCACTAAGAGTATTAACAGGTTCCCTTGGTCTTTTGCCTATTATTTTTCCTACGTTTAGCTTTTTAAAAAAGTATGTAGCTACAACTGCCGCTGAAAACATTCTATTATTTACAAGAAGCCATATCTTTCCGTTAAAATTGTGTCTTGCAGGAAGTATTTTTGGATTTAATTCGTATTTTTCTAAGGTCCTTTTTATTTTTCCGTTACTTAACGGTATATTCTTGCAGGTGTACCCTACTAAGTATATTTGTAAAGGATTTTGGGTTAAATATTTGAAAAGCTCCCACACATTGTCTAAAAGTCCCCCAGAATTTCCTCTTAAATCTATTATTAAATCTGATAAGTCTTCATTTTCACTGAATGTTTTGTTCAAAAATTCTTTGTAATATGTTAACCATCTATAACTATACATAAACGTACTTATTTTTAATATTCCAATATCTCTTCTTCTTTCAAACGATAATTTTCTTTTTTTCCATTCCTCTGGATATAATTCTTTTTTCTTTTTAATTGCCTCTTCAAATTTAATGGCATTTACTTTTATTACTTTTTTTATATCATTGGTTTTTATCAACACTTTGAAATTATTTTTATCTTCAATTTCTGGAAAGAGTTTAATTAAATCCTCCAAATGTTTGAAAAGTACATCTGAGGAAATTTTTGGTAAAAACAGTTTCAAATCATTAATTATTTCTTCTACGTTCCTATCATCGATTTTCAAGATCTCTACCTTATTTTCTAACTCAGTCACAAGTGAATTTTTCACAAATAATCTATTACCTACCACCACTGGTTCAAATGGCATTACTAATATATCTGGTGTAATATTGAAAAATACCCCATAATGTCCATCGCTAAAAATATGTATTATAGGAGCGATAGTTTTAAAAAACTCGCCTTTTGTCATAGGCTTGTTAAGTTGTCCCTTTATTCTGTTAACTTCTGAATAAAACTTTTCCTGAGATACAAATTCAAATGGATCAATCCCTGATTTTAGTATGTAGTTTATATAAATTTCAAAATCTTTTTGTAATTCTTCAGGAGAAAATAATTGTTGATTAAAACTTATCATAGCAAATAGTAATAATAAGATTGAAATCCATTTTTGTATATTTTTCATAAATTATCTTCTCCTTTGAATTAGAATTTTTTTCAGCTTTTCGGGAATGTATGAGTATAATGCAATAGATGTTTCAACAAGTTTTCGAACAAACCTACAATAATCTTTGTTTAATTTATAATTCTTTTTATCAATTATTCCAGATTCGTAATAACATTGACCTCCACAAATATATCTTGCAAAGCAACTTTGACATTCTTTTAAAATATCTACCTTTTTAATTTTTTCCATGATTGTTTCTTCAATAATTTTAAAAATCTTTATTTTATTGTCTTTTAACACGTTCCCAACTTTGCCAGTAAAAGTTCCATCAAACCTATGACAAACATAAACATCTCCTTTAGGATTCACTACTACAACTTTTCTACCTGCTCCACATGGGTAATACCTTTTTTGCCTAGTATGTAAAATTTTTAAAAACATCCAGATTATATTTGGTAACTTTTTTTGAAATTTATCAAAATTTCTTTCTTTTAAAAGTTTTATCATTTTATCTGTATAAATATCTATGCTATTTAACAGTTCATCTATTCTCGGTTTTAATTTATTATCATTTGTTGAAACTAAGAAAACAGTAAATGGAATTGTTAACGTAGAAAAAAACTCCATTAAGTTAGTAAAATCATCATTTTTTGATGTTAAAGTGGCCCGAAGCAATATTTTTTTAAATATGTCGTTTTTATATGACGAATGTAAAATTTCAATTGCTTTTATAATATCTTTATAGGTTCCTTTCTTGTTCTTTTTTAGTCTCAATTTATCGTTCAATTTTTGGTTTCCATCCAGACTTAATGTAATTGAAAAGTTATTTTTTCTAAAAAACGTAGCTATTTCCGGTGTAATGATAGTGCCATTCGTTGTTATAGCAAATCTAATATTTTTTCCTAAATAACTGTTTGCAAAATTTACAACTTTCTTGATAACACTAAAATTAATGAGCGGTTCTCCTCCAAAAAAAGAGATTCCAACGTTTGATTGCCCTTTTTCATAAAACATTTCTATAGCTTTCTTAGCTGTTTCCAGATTCATTAAACCTTTAGAATGATAAGTTCCTTCTTCTGCATAGCAATAAACGCATTTAAGATTACACATATGTGAAACTGTTAACACTAATAACTGTGGTTTAAAATTAATACTATTAAAGCTGCATATCTTATTATCTATAAACGGTTTAACTACACTAACTATATTTGGTGGTAAAAAATCGTTATCTTTTATTTGATGGCTAATTTCTTCATCAATTTCAAGTAGTAATAAGTTTTCTGGCAGAAAAAGAAGATATTTTCCAAAATGATTTATAAGTTTGAACTCCATATTTTCACTCTTCCTTATTAATTCATTCCACTTCTACAATTTATTATATAAATCACATGAAAATATAACAACCTCGAAAAATTTCAATTATAAGTTTTTTTTTTTTTTTTTTTTTAACCATAATTATTTGCAAAATGCTTTTTATTTTAAAATATTTCTAATTTATTTAAAATATATTAACGAATAATGTGAAGCATTTTTTTATGTACTAAAACTATTTTTATAGTTTAAAAAAATTGTTTTGTTTATTTTCCTTATAAAGCCAAGGAAATAACCAATTCCACTAATGCCTTTTTTACAGCCTTCGTTACAAATGCCAACACAAGAGTCGTAAAAGTTAAATTTTATAATAAACAAATGAAAAAATATTTTTGTTAGAAATAGGAAAATTAACAAATAAAAACACATTTTTATGGCTTGTGAAGTGTTAATAATAAAACCTTCTTATTTTAGATATTATATTATAAAGCATAAATCAAATTATTCGTAATAATTATGCAAAATAATAAGAAACATTTTAAAATTTCAAGTATTTTTGCTATAATTACATTTAAAAAAAAAAAAAAAAAAAACGCACTATATGAAAATTTTTAGAGTTTGATAGGCCTTTGCATATCTTATAAAATAAAATTGTAATTTGTTTAAAAAAATATGAATCATATCTCAACCATTCAAATAAATTTGCTTAACATACAATAAATGCATAAAGGATTTTTATATTGTTTGTTAAAAAAATAACAAGTATTATGTCAATAAGAATATATTATGATTTCTTTATAAAAATCACAGGGGTGGAGGGGAGTTTTTAAGGAGGTGTTAAAATGAAAATAATACTAAAATGGTCTGATGTAAAGAAGTCGGTTCTTAAGATATCAGCTACTAAAGTAAACTGCTCGTTATCGGCTGCTCATTGTTCATATTTTGTACATTAAAAATTGATTCCCTCCACCCTTTCCGCTTATTTTTAATTATTTACATCAAAAACAAGGAGGGAAAGGAATGCGTTTTTTTAAAGATGTAAAAGGTAACTATTGCGTATGTTTGGACTCGGAAACTCTTAAATGGATAATTGTTGATAAAAACTCAGCTCTACAATGTGACGATAGCAATCAAAATCTAATAAAAGTCTTCGAAGATGAAAGGGTTAATGAAAAAGAAAGTGAAATTCTAAAAGATAATGTATACCCTAATCCTATTGGGATATCAATACTCCCAACATTTAATTGTAACTTAAAATGTATTCATTGTTTTTATGAATCAAGGCCAGATAAAAGTTATCAAATGCTTAATCGAGATTATATTCCTTTAATTATTGAACTAATAAATTCGTATAATATTGAAAATGTGACAATAGGTGGTGGTGAACCTTTAACTTATCCACATCTAAGGAAACTATTAACCGACTTATTAGAAAAAACAAATGTAAAAATTTTTTTATTAACAAATGGGTTATTATTGTATAAAATAAAGGACTTTTTGAAAAATACCCAACTTAGTATCCAAGTTAGCTTTGACGCTACAAATGCGGACACTTATCAAAAAGTACGTGGCGGAAATTTTCAAAATTTACTTGAAAATATAGCTTATTTAAAAGATTTGAAAACTGATACTGCTTTGAGTTATACAATACATACTATTAACAAAGATGAAGTTATAAAATTTATAAAATTTAGCGAAAAAATAGGTATCAACTTTCTTCACTTTCCAATTATAGAAAATTATGGAAGGGCAAAAATTAATCAGTTATCTCCAGCCCCTAAAGAGCTAATTGACTTATACCAATTCTTGGTTTATTACTCGTTTCACTATAATAAATTAAAAATTTATTTTGTTGAGGAAATTAAGTTTAGATTACTGAATCAACTTAGGAGATATAATTGTTCAGCACTTTATAATCAATTATCTATTGGACCTGATGGATATTTATATCCATGTAGTGAATTGATAGATAACAGATTCAAAATCTGTCATATCACGGAATTGAAAAAATTAAAAAACTTTGTTCAACAATTCAGGATTCAGACAAACATTGGAACACCGATTGTCCAAAAAATTTGTCCAGATTGTCCTATAAAATATTTGTGTGGTGGAGGATGTAGAGCTGTTGATTTTCTTTCTGGAAAAAGCTATTTTAAAGCAAAAGCAGATAGTTTAACTTGTGATATATTTCTGAAAAGTGCTTTTACTATTTTGTGGGAACTTGCAAATTATGAACTTAATCCAAGAATACCATTAAACCTCCTCTATTCTGATAATGTATTTAGGTGGGTGAAAGAATATGAAAAACATAACTAAAAAACAAATAGTTAAATTACTTAAAAAACATCTCTTTCATTTATTTTTTGCATTTTTTCTGCTAATTTGTGCAACAGGAATGACAATTTCTATTCCTTTATTTTCAAGAAATATCATAAATTTTATATTGACTAATAATACCACAGCTAGTTTGTTCAAAATTCAGCTAATGTTACTTTTGTTGGTGAGCCTATCCAAAGAATTTCTTATGTACTTTTCGTATTACATCTTCGAAAGTAGGATGAGATTTTTTACCGCATCACTTAGAAAGACAATATTTGAAGTAGCTCAAAATAATTTCAATCAGATTTCTTCCTTTGAATCTGGCAGGTTGTTCACTTACATTAGTACGGATACAGAGAGAATTCAAAATTTCTTTTATCCTACTCTTATATTTTTTTTGAAAGACTTGCTTATATTGATTTTTGCCTTAACCATAGGGCTTTTTATGAATCCCTTGGCAATTACAATATCAATTCTTCCTCTACTGCTTTTCTTTGTTTTAGCACGTTTTGTTAATTCAAAGATTAAAAATCTAACACATAAAGCACTTGAATCGCAAACGGAATTTATAAGCAGGTTAAAAGAATATATTCAAGGAATGGAAATGTTTCGGGTATTTTTGAAAGAAAAATTTTCTATAACAAAGTTTAAAGAATTCAATGAAAATTATACAAGAAATGATATCAAAAGGATAAAGTCAATTGTTTTATTCAACATTCCACTTGCACTATTATTCAATAGCGGATATATCATAGCAATAATTATGGGAATCTATCAAATGAAGATAGGTACCATACAAGCAGGTGGTTTAGTAGCAGCGCTTATGATAATAAATTATATCTATGAATCTGCAAAAAACTTTTGGGATTTCAACATACATCGCCAGGAAATAAAAGTTGTGCAAAAAAGACTTTCTGAGATTTTAGAACTACCGTTTTCAAAAAAATGCAACGCTACTTCCAAACTATACCGTTTAGACGAAAAGATCAAGTCTTTAAAAGTACATATACCAAACTTTTCTTACGAAGATACTACTCCATTACTTGAAAATTTTAACCTGGATATACAAACAGGAAAAATCATAGGACTTTTTGGAAAAAGTGGAATAGGTAAAAGTACTGTAATAAAAATCATTCTTGGACTTTTAAGTGTAGAAAACAACTACGTTTTCATTAACAACATATCGCTGAGTAAAATCGAGATAAATTCATATTATCAGAAAGTTGGTTATCTTCCCCAGCATTCAGTTTTATTTAAAGGAACGGTTAAAGAAAACATACTTCTTGGTGAAGATAAAGAATTAGATAAGGACTTAATAGAATTTTTAGATGATCTTTCACTTGAAAAACAAGTAAAAGAAGGAGGTAAAAATCTTTCAGGTGGAGAACGTCAAAGAATTGCTATAGCACGAACATTTGCACAAAATGATAAAGACATGTATATCTTAGATGAACCCACAACTTATCTGGATGAAATAAAAATCAGAGCTTTAAAGGAGCTGATACGCTGTAGGTCAAGTAAATCTATAGTTTTGCTCATCTCACACTCCAGGGATTTTCTAAAAGATTTATGTGATAGTATCGTGGAATTTTTATAAATTCAAAAAAATCAACTATCATGTGTGCTAAACAAGAATAAAATGAAGATACTAAGAAGCATTTAGATTGTCACAAATACAATCATTATTCTTTCCCTCGTTTTGTGATTTTGTTTATAATTTCAAAAACACGTTCCAATAAATTTATGACAAACATAAACGTTTCCTTTAGGATTCACTACTACAATCTCGAAAGATTTCAATTATAAGTTTTTTTTTAACCATAATTATTTGCAAAATGCTTTTTATTTTAAAATATTTCTAATTTATTTAAAATATATTAACGAATAATGTAAAGCATTTTTTATGTACTAAAACTATTTTTATAGTTTAAAAAAATTGTTTTATTTATTTTCCTTATAAAGCCAAGGAAATAACCAATCCCACCAATGTCTTTTTTTACAGCCCTCGTTACAAATGGCAACACAAGAGTTGTAAAAGTTAAATTTTATAATAAAAAGTGAAAAAATATTTTTGTGAAAAATTAGTAATAATTATGCAAAATAATAAGAAACATTTTAAAATTTCAAGTATTTTTGCTATAATTACATTAAAAAAAAAAAAAAAAACGCACTATATGAAAATTTTTAGAGATTGATAGGCGCTTATATATCTTATAAAATAGAATTGTAATTTGTTTAAAAAAATATTTTTCGTTAGTGAAAAAAATATCAAAAGGAACGATATATTATGAATGAAATTTTCAAGGATGCATCTTTTGTTTTTTTGGATAAAAATCTTAAAATTACATATAAAAGTACAAATTTTACAAAATTTAAGTCGTATTACGTCGTTGATTTACCCGAGTATAATGTGTACTTACCTGTGCAACTTGAAAAACATAAAATTGTAAAAGTTAGAGAAAAGTTTGTGTGTGATCCTTTTAATAAAATAAACCAAAAAGTAGAGATTCTAAGTTCTCTAATAACAAATAAAAATGGTAAAAACGTATCTAAAATCTTTTATGTTTCACATGTAAATACTGAAGTTGAAATAAAAGTCAAATTTTACTTTAAACTTGTACCTGAAGAATTTCGTTCTTTTATTATAGTGCTAAGGGATAAAGAAGATGTTGAAAAAATTTATATAAGGATATTCAGCTTGATAGAAAAAAGTGGAGAAATGGTATTTTACCTAAAATTTGATGGAAGAAAAATAGTAGGGAAAAAATATTTAGAACTTTATAGTTGTGGAGAAAGATTGTGGTCTGAAAATATTGAAATTATTAAAAACACATATGGGGGTGTTGAATTATGGTAAGAACGTATGCATTAACGGCAAATGATGGCACTGGAAGAACGCATGATGGATACTACAACAAAGAAGTAGCAAGAAAAATCGATGAAATAACCACCAAAGCTTGGCAGGCAGATAGAAGATTTGTTACTTCAAGATACTCACGCTGGATAAGATCAGGAACACTTGGAGCTTTAACGTGGTCAGTTACTGGAGGACCGATAGTTGGGTTCTTTGTTGGAGTAGGTAGCGCAATGATAGATGATTTGGCAGAACACTTTTTATTAAAGGCGGTAGATTATGCGCATGGAAAATAATTTGCTTTTCAAACCTTCTATTTGGTTTGTTGAAAAATGTTTGAATTTTAAAGGTACATCTATTTTTGCAGTAATTCTTTCTCTGTTTGATATGTATTTGATAATTGAAAAAGCAAATTTACCTACCGCATCTCCTGATGGAAATGCTCCTTTGTGGATAAAAATTGTTTGGACTATAATGTTAATTTATTTAGCTACTGGCATAGAGGTTATCTTCAAGAATGAAAAAATGAATAGAAGTAGGGGAGCTGGTTGGATATTTGCAATTTTCATCGAATACATTTGTATAACTACAGTGATCTGGTCTGTGATACTTTACATATTTTACGGAAACAGGGATGTACTTAACAAAGGGCTAAAATGGATAATAATATATTTACTAATACTTGTATTAGTACATCCGCTGAATAAAAAGAACATAATTTTTGTTATGATGAAAAATAAAAAAAGACGTTACTTTTGAAAGTTTTGTAAAAATATAAGAAAGTAGGCTTTTTCGAAGAAAAACTTGATATGTTCAAATCACGTGAATTACCAATATTATGGTGCTAAGGGATAAAGAAGATGTTGAAAAAATTTATATAAGGATATTCAGCTTGATAGAAAAAAATGGAGAAATGGTATTTTACCTAAAATTTGATGGAAGAAAAATAGTAGGGAAAAAATATTTAGAACTTTATAGTTGTGGAGAAAGATTGTGGTCTGAAAATATTGAAATTATTAAAAACACATATGGGGGGGTTGAATTATGGTAAGACCTTATTCATTAACAGCGAACGATGGCACTGGAAGAATGCATGATGGATACTACAACAAAGAAGTAGCAAGAAAAATCGATGAAATAACCACCAAAGCTTGGCAGACGGATAGGAAAGTAGTGCAGAGTCCTCTATTTCAGATTGGGCTATCTGGTATTTTGACTGTGGCAACTGGTGGACTGTCTGCAACTAAAACAATAACTAAGTTTGCAATAGGAGCGGCAAGTGGTGCTTCAGGTATTGGCATCACGAACTTTCTCCTAAAAGCTGTGGACTATGCTCATGGAAGGTGATATGGTTGAGGAAAATTCTTAGACTTGTATTAAATCACGCAAGATTTTTCTTCGATACTTTTATCGATGTAGAAAACAAAATATGGACATACTTATTGTTTACATTGTTTGATGTTATTTACCTTTATAAATTCACTAACATGTACCCTATTTTCGGATATGATATACCACATTTGAATATTTATCAAAAAATCCTGCTTATTATTATTTGGATATTGTACATCGGTTATCCGATGGATATTTACATAGAGAAAAAGAATATTAGTAAAAAAAGAGCCATATTTTTCTCCGTGATTTTTATATATGAGATTCCAAATTTCACAAATATTCAGCTCTTTCTCTTTGCAGGTAAGGGAGATGTTGTATATAGAGTCATAATATACTTTCTTTTCATGGCAATTGTTATACTAATTCATCCATTAAACAAAAAAAGGATTTTATTTAGGAAATAGTGTATTGGAGGGATAGTGCAAAAACTAATGCTTGACGATCGTTTAGAAAGTTTTGTGACGAAAGCGGTAGATTATACAGTATTTATAACAAAGGTGGGTGATTATGGATACAAAAAATAATATATTCATTAAATTAAAAACTTGGCTTATTAAAGAATACGTAGAAATAAATATCATACCAATTTTTGCAATTATTCTTTCTATATTTGATATGTATTTATTGCTTTCAAAAGCAAACATTCCACCTTTATCTGATACAGGAGATTTTCGTTGGGGGTTCAAGCTTTGCTGGATAGTAATATTAAGTTTCCCATCAATAGCAATATTGAATTTTCTCTCAAACATAATATTTAAAACTTGCAAGAGAGAAAAGATTAGTAAAGTCAAAGTTAAAGGTTGGTGGGTGTCATTTTATTTTGAATATGTTAACATAACAATAGTGCTATGGTCTGTGATACTTTACATATTTTACGGAAACAGGGATGTACTTAACAAAGGGCTAAAATGGATAATAATATATTTACTAATACTTGTATTAGTACATCCGCTGAATAAAAAGAACATAATTTTTGTTATGATGAAAAATAAAAAAAGACGTTACTTTTGAAAGTTTTGTAAAAATATAAGAAAGTAGGCTTTTTCAAAGAAAAACTTGATATGTTCAAAGAAAAAGAAGAAATTTAATATACACAACAAATCCAATAAAGACTTTGAATAACTGTTTATGGATCTCACACAAAAAAATTAAAAGACGAGTATCTAAAAGTGTATTGGAAAAATATTACTAAATCCACAATAGGTGAATTTATTCATCGATTTATTTAGAATTTATACATTTTTACATAGTTTCTAAAAAAGTCTTTTATTTTGTTTCAACTATTTTCAACTTTCTGAAAGTCTTTATTTTTTTCAGCATCATCAAAATATGTAAGTGATTTTAAAAAGACTGCTAAATTGTATTTAAGATATTTTTTTGTATCATGTCTAACAAATTGTTGATGCACCATTTATGAATCTTTATCAATGTCTAGTCTAGAGGTCAAAAAAATCTTTTTTTAGACCTCTTTTACTTATGGCATCTGCCTTCATACAAGCTATATCTTCATCACTTGCCACTGGTACATTTTTTATTTTCTCAATTTCTTTTATAAGAGGATATGGATACTCAAATAAAGAAACCTTTACCCCATTAAGTACAAAAATAAGAGTTTGAGTATTTCTATACACAAATTTAAGTTCTTAAGTAACTCTTTTTCATATAGTTCAAGTTTGAATTTTTCGGTGGGCAAAAGAAAAAAATCGAAATCCAAGGATGGTCTATGATTATATTTTAAAAGAAGAGAAGTACCACCTGCAAGATAAAACTCATGGAAAATATCTAATTCCAGTATTTTTTCTAAAACATTCTCTTGCTCTAAGGTTAATTTGTGCATCAGAAACCTCCAAAATCAGCTGCCAATAGCTTTTATCCCTACCCTGAAACCTGTGGAAATTATCCAAAAAAACTTTTCTCAGGTTGCTTTTTCCATATACTTTTAAAAGCTCTTTTATATCTTCAATATCTCCAAATATCATTTTTCTTATTATAGTCTCATTTCCTCTACAACTATCCCACACAAAATTCATACTAA
Source organism: Thermosipho sp. 1070 (assembly GCF_001682135.1). Lineage (NCBI taxonomy): Bacteria > Thermotogati > Thermotogota > Thermotogae > Thermotogales > Fervidobacteriaceae > Thermosipho > Thermosipho sp. 1070. The sequence continues at coordinate 1,669,897 of NZ_CP007121.1, forward strand.
TCATCTCCCATTAATATTATATCATGTGCTGTTTCAAAAATCCAAACAATTAAGATCCTTCGTCGCTTTGCTCCTCAGGATGACATTCCCTTCGGTGCTTCGCACCTCAGAATGACAGGAAGAGGAGATATCATTCAAGATTCTTCGCACATATTGCTCAGAATGACAAAAAATGAGAAAAGTTTATATTTTTATTTTTGAAACAGCTCCCGCTTTCCTTGATTGTTCTGTCTTTTCGTATCGGATCAACTCAATAGAAAATTTTGATACTTGCAATGTTAATGATATTATTGATGGTTTCTCACATAACAATAACAGAAGGTAGGAGCAGCAAGTGGTGTTTGAGGTATTTTTGTTACGAATTTTCTCTTAAAGGATGTAGATAATGCTCAAGGAAGGTAATATAGTTAAGAAAACTTTTTAGATTTGTCATAAATTTTGCAAAGTTTACAACTCTCTTGATAACATCAAAATTGATGAGTGGTTCTCCGCCAAAAAAGAGATTCCAACATTTGATTGCCATTTTTCATAAATCACTTTTAGAGCTTTCTTAATTGTTTGCAGGTTCATTAAACCTAAACTTCGTTATATGATTTATACAATTTATATTTGTTTTGGAACATGAAAGAAGGGGAGTTGTTTTTTATTTTGGTTTTTCATCAAGAATTAATACATAATTGGAGGATTACCATAACCGCACAGATCAAAAATACAAGGAATTTCACATATCATATCGCATATAACTGTATCTTCACCGCCACAAAGTCCGTCTCCATCTCCGGGTGTAAGACAAGCTTCTATTTGTTCTTCGCTCTTAGGTCCAGTATTTAACAATTTTATTTTCAACTTTTCACTCCTTTCCTTAATCCCCTTCTTTCATGTTGATTATTCAAAACATTATTTATTCTTAATTATTTTTATTACTTTTTCAAGAACAGGATCAGAAACTCCTGTCAACCACTCAAGTCTCTCTTCCGTTGTCATTGTAAGTTCGTAATCTGGTATTATTCTGTTAGGTGAGGAGTAAGATGTGATTGCAGCTGGAATGTAAACATAAATTTTCATATTTGGCAAATAATGATTAATACCACCCATTGTAAAATGTGAGGAATAAATTGGTCTTTCTCCTATTATTCTTCCTATTCCATAACTTTGAACAATACTGGCAAAAGTTATTGCAGCTGAAGCTATACCGTTATCGACAAGTACCCATACTTTTCCATTAAATACAGGACTTCTTGGAGTTATAATCCACGAATAAGTTGTTTCAATTACTCTTCCATCGGTGTTTGTATCATAACGAACTCCTATTCCTGCCAAAGCTTGTATGTTGTACTTGGAGTTTTTAACTTTAACTCTACGTTTCACAGAAAGTTCTTTATTTACGAAATGGCCTAATACTTCAATTACGCTTTGTGGTTTACCACCGAAGTTTCTTCTTATATCTACAACCAGATCTGTCATGTCTTTATTTTCTCTAAAAACTGTGTTCAGAAATTCTCTGAAATCGACAAATAAATTGCCTTTGATGCTAAAACTCCCTATTCTTAATATCCCTATATTTCCTTTTCTTTCAAATTCGTAGGGTAATTTTGATTTCTTAGATTCTTGAACTTTTCTTCTATATTCTTTCATTGTTATAGCCTTTATATTTTTTCTTTTTATAGAGCCGTTATATTCAAATTCTATTTCCGCACTTTTTTTATTCCAAAAACTAGGTATCAAGTTGATATATCGGGAAATTTCATGTTCTTTCCGAGAAGAGTTATCTTTTGTAATGGTGTACTGCTCAAACTCCTTTATTATTTGTGCTGATGGGATGCCATCAATCGCCAAAACTTTTGATTTTATTGGTATATTCTCGATCAATGAAAAAACAACGTAGATATTATTATCTATAACATAAAGAGTCATTGGAAAGATTTGAGAATCATTCGAAATGGGAAGTTCAATACTACAATGGTAATCATTCAGGTAATGGAAAATAGGAGAAACCGCTTTAAAAAATTCAAAACTATCCATAGGTTTGTTAAGTTTTCTTCTTACATCATCAACGATCTCTGCAAATTCTGGGCTTTTAACCAGTCCATTTGGATCAATGTACGCTTCTTTTAGAAGGGCAATAATAAATTCAAAATCTCTTTGAAGTTTTTCTGGTTCAATTTTGGCTGCAAATATCGAGGAAATAAAAACAACACTTGTTAAAAAAAGAACTATTAACACTTTCAAAGATTTTTTCATAAAATCCCTCCTTTTTTAAAACAGTTTATTATGAAACTACTTCTGATTTGTTTGCTTTTGAAAAATTATCTTTTAATTTATCAGGTAAATAAGCATATATTACTAATCCCAATTCAAACAATTTTTTCTTAAAATGGCAACTGAGCTTATCAACGGTATTCCATTCATTAGCCGTAATCAGTGATTCATGATAACATCTACCACCACAAATATATTTTGCCCAGCAGTTAGAACAATCTTGTAAGTGATCCACAGTATAGAGCTTCTCTGAAAATAATCTTCTTGTATTTTCAATAATGTCCTCACGAGTATCTTCAAATATATTTCCAACCTTGCCGTTATTGTTTCCATCCATTCTATGGCAAATGTAAACATCACCCATTGGATTTACAACCAAAACTTTTCTACCACCGCCACACGGATAAAATCTTTTATTTTTACCATGAACAACAGTTATTGCAAGGTTCATCCATCCAAATGTCTTTTTAAAAGCTTGTTTGTAATTTCTATCTCTAACCAGATCTGTAATATATTTTCCAAAATCATTAATTTTCGAAGATAATTCTTCGAAAGTTGGTCTTAAATCTTCATCATTTGTTGTAACTAATTGAATTGTGAATGGTAAATCTAAAGAAGAAAAGTATCCAACTAATTCAATCAAATCGTTATTTATAGAAGTTAACGTAGCACGAATACTAACTCTACCATTTGTGTTATACAATAATAATTTTTTAATACTATTTAAGATAGTATTATGTGTGCCTTTACCAGCTTTTGTGTAACGCAATTTATCATTGTAAAATTGATCTCCATCTAAGCTTATCAGAACACTAAAATCATTATTTGTCAGAAAACATGCAACATCATCTTTTATCAAAATTCCATTGGTTGTCATTCCAAATTTTACATTTCTTCCAATATATTCTTTTGCAAATTTCGTAACTTGTTTTATAAGTTTAAAGTTCAGCAGAGGTTCTCCTCCGAAAAATGTAATTCCCACATTTGATTGACCCTTATCAAAAAAAGTTTCAATTGCTCTTTTAGCAGTTTCAAAATCCATGACTCCTGGATTACCATAAGTTCCGTTGTTTCCATAACAATATTTGCAATTTAAATTACATTCATGAGATACTGTTAGAACTATTGCATTAATATCATACTTTTCTTCAACCGTTTTCGTAAACTCATTTTTTTGTTTAATTGGTAAGTATTTAAATATTTCCTTTTTTATAGATTCTGGCAAAGTACTTTTGTTTTCAAAAAATGAAAATAACTCTTCATCAATCTCAAACAATAATAAGTGTTCAGGCAAAAAAAGAAGATGTTTTCCAAAGTGACTTATGAGTTTAAATTCCATATTACCCCTTCTCCCCCGTTAGTTTGTTTATTTAAATGAATGTGAGAAAAAATTCACTTGTTAAATAAAATACTTAAAATTTTTATATTCCATCCAAATTACATTATACAATTTATAAATTCACTCGTACAACCTTCAAAAAAATTCATTTTGCCTTTTTTTTTTTTTTTTTATGACAAATTATTAAAAAAATACTTTGTGTTTTAAATGATTACTAATTTATTGTTTGTGTGTTAACACATTATTTTTTTAATATTACAACGAATTTGAAGATTCTGTCGAGAAATTGCTATAAAAAAACACTCACCAAAACAGATTAATAGCCCATATCAGAGGAAAAGCTCACCAAAATACTTTCTGAGACACTTGAAATTTGTAAAAAATTTGGTTTTGAAAATTTAAATGTTGATAACTATGCAGAATATGTAACATTTAGAAATACAGGAAAATTATATGGAATTTTAGGGGGCTTAGATAAAATGTATATATGATTACAACATGATGTGCAGTTTTGCACACCATATTATTTTATTGCAATAATCAAAAATAATTTAGATAAAGTCACATGCCCTGTACTTATCACTGGAAGTTTAAAAATAATTTAATAAATGATATTGATAAAAAATTGCTTGAGGTTGCAAAGAAAATAAAAACATCATTGACAATATTTAAATATGACGGAAATCACCCCATTATAAAAAGGAATTTTTCAAAAATATAGCTATAAGATTTTTAAATGGGAATTTGTAATTTGAATTAAATAAGTTTTTAATGTATTATATAATTGTTGACAAAATTGATATAAGGAATAGAGACGGCTTTTGTACATGCAAAAATGGATAGGGTAATTAAGTTAGAAATGAGCATAGATGTTTATTTCAGGCGTTTTTATAATGGTTCAGCTGAGCAATTAATTAAGACATTGAAGAAACTTCACCAAAAATACGCTCCAGAAGTAAACTTTATACCTGAATTGTAATTCAGTTTCCGAAGATCTTCTAATTGAATGGTTTGAACCTTATCTTTACTTTGACTACTTTAAATCTGTTGATTTATGCAATTAAATCAAAATCTGTTATGAGTTTTTTTGCAAAAAAATAACATCTAGCCGAATATTTACCAAACAAGTAATTATATGTTAAACTGGATAGATAGTATAAAAAAGCACCCGAAAATTATTTGGTGATGGTATAAAGGTAACTGTGAATACAGATGATGCTATAGCGTGGAATTTTTTCAACAGAAAAGTTTAATATAATTAGAATAATCGGAAAGTTTGTCAAGTGTTAGCGATGTTGGATAGGTTAAAGAGTTAGTGAAAAAATAAGATTTTTCATCGTTTCGCTCCTAAGAATGGAGGTAGGAAAGACTTAAAATGACAAAAAAGAATATTCCACAGAATGATTAAAAAATGAGAAGAGTTTATATTTTTTACTTTTTAAGCAGGTTCAAAAAAAGCTTGACTTTGCATAAAATTGTTTGTTTTTTGTTCAGTTCCTAGAAGAGTATTATAAGAAAAAAGCTATTATGGGGGATTTAAGTGATAAAAATTATTGATACATTTCAAGAATTTAGAAAAGTTTTTTGTAATAAATTAGATTTATCTGTAAATGAAAAAGTTGAACTATGGGACAAAAAGTATATATTCAAATATCCTGAACTTGAGAGAAAAATAAAAGAAGATTACGAATTAAATGGGTATAACTGGCAAGAAATAGCAAAAAAACTTGTTTTTAACAATATTGAGAAAAATTACAAGAAAATGATTCAAGCATATCAGAATATAGTGCAAATAATTAACAAAACAAGTAAGAAAAGTTTTGAGATGTTTAATCTAAATTTAGAATTGAATGTAGTACTATATTGCGGACTTGGTAATAGTGCTGGCTGGGTGAATAAATATGAAGGAAAAAGGGCAATATTGTTTGGAATTGAAAAAATTGCTGAACTTAAATGGCATACGTTAGAAAAATTAGAACCACTTGTAGCCCATGAATTATGTCATGTAATACATTTTGAGTTGAGAGGAGAAGATGATTTACCAAGAGGGATTAAAAAAACTAAATACAATTTGGGAATTTGGAGAATATATGAAGAAGGATTTGCACAATTTTATCAAAACAAATTATTAGGAAAAAACGTAGATTCTCGTGGTAAAAAGTGGATGGAACAATGTAATGAAAAGAGGAGAACTTTAAAAAAGTTATACAAAGAAGCCTTGGAAGTGGGAAACACACAAAACTTTTTTGGAGATTGGTTTGAAGTTTTATGTATCAATGATGCTGGTTATTTTTTAGGAGCTGAGTTAATAAAGAAATTAGATCAAAAATACTGTATAGAAGACTTGGCTCGATTAAATTTTGAGATAATAAAAAAAGAAGTATTAACTTATTTATCTGAGTAAAGATATAATGTATGATTTATCACATATAAAAAGAATTCTTAAAATGGTCAAAAGGTTAGCAACACATTGTGAAAACGAAATAGATATGGATTTAATTATATATGGTGCTTATTTTCATGGAATCCTTTATGAAAAAGAAAAACAAATATTGAAAATTTTTAAAACTAAAGAATTGTCAAAGGAAAAAATTAATAAGATAATTCAGGTTTCCTGGAAATCTCAAAAGAAAAAAAACTCCTGTAACATTATAAGGGAAAATCCTTCATTGGGCTCACTTAATTGAAGGAGGTAAGACTTTCATAATTTGAAATCCTTAATTGCTGGTACTTTAAGAGGTCAAGTATTAGAAGAAACAATAGAGTATATTGAAAAAAACATACTTGGAAAATTCAAGCCTTACCTTTCAGAAACACAGAATCTCTATATCGATAAAGAAGAATTTGCAAGGAAGTTTTTAAAAGAGTTAAAAGAAAATTTGTGATTACTGAAAAGGAGGAATTTGTATGAAAAAAGGTGATAGATTGTTCGTTAGAATAGATTATAGAATTAAAGATATTAAATTTGGACCAACAGATTTTGAAGATCATTTAAAATAGTTAAACGATGTCGCAGCTAAGAAGTATTTTATTGGTGGAGGTTTCTTAAATGAAGATGACGGAATGCTTATTTTTGAAGCAACAGATTTAGATGAAGCTACTGAAATTGCAAACAATTATCCTATAATAAAAAGAAAATTGTATACTTATAAACTGTTTGAGTGGGAGTTAGTTGTTCTTTCTAATAAAAACGGTTATTGATACTTTTTTCATGGTTTTTTATCTATAATTTTTATAAGTCTTTCTATTTGTGGATCTTTTTTATTCAGTATATCTTCCATCGTTGTATAAACTTCGATATCAGGGTATAGGCGTCCTCCGGATCGTTATTAATGTTAGGCCTCACCCATTTTTTGTGGGATACATAAAATTTAAATCCTGAAATTGGTAGTTGAAATCTTAAAATGTCTCCGTAGCTGGATGGTTGGTTTCCTGTTGGAGTGCCTATTATCGTTCCTAAAAATGTAAAAAAAAGGATTATTATTGTTGGTTAGATATTACTGTTTAGAAGAATTATAGAAAAATTCAAGTTTTTCCTTTAATCTATAGGCTTTTCCTTTAATTAAGATTACGTGGGAATGGTGTGATAGTCTATCTAATATTGCTTGAGATAGTACAGGAGAACCAAATATCTCGCTCCATTCTGATAACGGAGTATTGGTTGTTATTATTGTTGAATGTTTTTCATATCTTTTTGAGATTAGTTGGAAGAATATATTTGCTCCATCTCTATCTATTGGTAAACATCCTATTTCATCTATTATTAATACTTTGTATTTTGCAAAGTGTTTAAGTCTTACTTCTAATCTATTTTCTTTTAGAGTTTTTTTTCAATTGAGCTATTAATTCTTGGAAATGTATAAAATATGTTGAATATCTATATTTTTCTATTCTTAATGAAACTGCAAGATGCGTTTTACCAAATCCTGAAGTACCTACAAATAATATATTTTCATTATTTTCTATAAATATTAAGCTTTTTAAATCTAAAAGTAGTTTTCATTAATTTTTAGATTAACTATTTTTCCTATGTATTCTGTTGGAAAGGAGTATTTATTCCCTTTGTAGTATATTGTAGTATATTAATGAATCTTTAACCTTAACAGAGTGGTCTACATATGATTCAACGATGTGTCTTCTTGTCAAGTGGGATAAATACTCTTTTTTTGAAATAACAATAATGGCGGAACATTTGTTGCTTGATTTAATTGTGTGTTAACTTTTTTATTTATTCTCCTAATTATATCTTTTAGTTCTTCCTCATTTTCAAAAGCGTAATCATATGCTAATAACCAATTTAAAAATTTATTTGCTGAATCTACTTTCCCTTTAGTATATGAGTGTCTTGGTTTACATAATTTAATTTTAAACCCAAAATCTGCTGCAAAAGCTTTCATCTTGTTGTTTATTTTTCTCCCACTTTCAGTGATGTCAACAACAGATTTCATATTGTCAAATAATATCTTTTGAGGAACACCACCTGTAGTTTTAAATGCATTGATTAAACATTCAAAAATATCTTGTTGTGTCTTGCTTTGTCTGTATTCAAAGTAACAGTATCTTGAATATCCCAATTTGTAATTAAATACATTTACTACAAATTCTTCACCACTCTTTGAATGTAGCTTCATATTTTCTTTTCAATCTACTTGAGCTTGAATACCAGGTAAAGTTTCAAATCTTGCGTGTCCTTTAGAAGCTTTCTCTGGTCTCAACCCATTCCTTTTTACATATTTCCTAAAGTTTGAATATATCCCTACCACTCCCCCTTCTTCATCTCTTAATCTTTCATATGCTGCTCTAATCGTGATACCTTTAATTGACATTAACATCGATATCTTTTCAAAATATTTATCTAACTTGCTAGATTTGTTCCTTTTTTTAGGCTTCCCCTGATATCCTTCCCAATATTTCTTTACTGTCCTTCTGTCTATCCCGTATATCCTGGCTAATTCAGAAAAGTTCGGTCTCAAATCCATCCCCCTTAACATTTCCAAATGTTGTTTGACTTTTTCCATCTCTGGTATCCCTCCTTCCTTTGGAAGGATACCATTTATGTACATTTTTGTTCATTTTTATTTTCCTCTTCTTGGTCATTTGTATTTTACCATTTACATCTTTGGTTTTTGTGTAATATTCAGTAATATGTGCTTCTTGAAATCCATACTATTTTACACAATATTTTAATGCTGAATTCTTTGTTTAGTTGGTTTATTACTTCAATCTTTGTTTTTTATTTCTTTTTCTTCAAGTATCTTTTTCATAGAGAGCTTCAAATATGCATTCTCAGCTCTCAACTTTCCATTTCTTATTCTAAAGTTTTCTTCTTTGGCCTACCTCTTTTTAGTTCAACAGTAAGATAGCTGTTAATCTACAAACGAACTCTGCTTTGATCAATACCCAAAAGAGAAGAAATGATTCTTTTTGGAAGTTTCTCTTCAAAGTGAAGTCTAATGACTTCTTATCTTAGTTTAGAATAATATTTCTTAAATTTCTGCCCTTTTTTGTCAAAAAAATACACCCCCTCGTTGGTTTTATTGTACTACTTCGGGGTGCTTTTTTTATTGTTTCATTTTTCATAATATGATTAAAAGCTATTTTAATTTTTCTTTTTTTACATTATTAAAAACTACGGGATTATTTTTGATTATAAAGTAGATTAATGTTAATCTTTATTTTCCATCAACGACCAAATAAGTTGGCTCTTTTTTTCATTAGGGGTTATAGCTCTGTTTTTGGATTGTTGATTGGATTTAGCTATTTTCTATAGTATTATGATTCTTACAGATAGACCTTTGTATGGAGAAACTAATAAATCTCTAACTTTTGTTTTATTCTAAACAAAAGGTCTTTGAATGTCGAATAATGCTATATCTTCAGTGTCAATTAAAGATAGCAAGTTACCTATTTGTCAATGCGTTAGAGCAAATAGCATATTTACATTGGTGTTATTTTGTATTGTAATCTTTTTATACATAAATAATTAATATAATTTGTATGTTATGTTTTGTAATGCTTCTACTATGATATTATACATTAATTAAGTCGTTTGAAAAAAAGTTTTTAATAAAAAATAAATATATTACAAAGTCGATTTTCTTTCGGAGAAATATTTTTTTGAAGTTACAGCTATATATAAATATAATCAAGCAGAAATACCATTTAAGAAGTATTTAAGTGGTGTATTTATATTGTGTTTAACGATATTGTTACGTTGTTGAAATTGAAAGAATATTGATTCTTTGTTATTATGAAGTAGTGTAGCTTTTTTATAAAAGCTTTGTCACAATTATTTTAAATAGGAGGTATAAAGTATGAACAAATTATTTAAAGTACGGGTAGTAGCTTTATTAGTTCTTCTTGTTTTCACCACGGGTTTGTATTTTGGTGAAAGCGTTTCTTTGAAAAATTATGTGCTTGTAACTGTAAATTCGAAAGTTAAAATTATGGATTTTAGTGATCCAATGTATCCAGAAGAAGTTAGCCAATTTTATGCAAAAACTGCTAATAGATCATACGTTAATGGAAATTATGTATATGTTACAGCTAAAAAAAATGGTCTTATGATATTTGATATATCTGATTTAACAAATCCAAAACAAGTTGCAACTGTTAACACTAATGGTGAAACATATGCTCTATATATAAGAGATAATTATGCCTATGTTGTAAATAAAAAAAGATTTTTTGTAATATTTGACATATCTAATCCTGAAAGTCCAAAGCAGATTAGTCAGCTTGAGTTATTAAGTAATACTAATTCATCTATAAGGATGGCGGATATATGGGTTGAAGGAAAGTATGCATATGTAGCTTGTAAAAGTGATGGTTTTGTGATAATTGATGTATCAAATCCTAAAAGTCCAAAATTAGTTAGAATAATTAATAATAAAGAGTTCTTTGATAATGACAGCGACTCGTTTGCAGTAACAGTCGGAATATATGCAAAAAAAGATTATCTGTATATGATAGATTGGAGATTTGAATTAGTAGTATATAAAATATCTAAGCCTACAAAACCAAGACCAGTTACAAATCTTGAACTTGGAGAAGGCTCTGTTAATGATATATTTGTGAAAGGAAAGTATGCGTATATTTCACTTAATAAAGGTGTTGCAGTAGTGGATATATCTAACCCTAAAAAACCAAAGAAAATTGTAATGTACAAGACTAATGATTCTGTGCCAGGAAAAGTATATGTCTTAGGAAATTATGCATATGTTCCAGTGGGGTATAAATTAGAAATAGTTGACATATCCAATATAAAAAGACCGAAGAAAGTTAAAACTCTTAAATTAGATGGATATGGACCGCGCGTAACTGGTTTAGGTGAATAATAAAAAGAAATATAAATATTTCAAAAAAATGGCTTCGGTGAAGTTTCGAAGCCATTTTTTTAATAATATGATTTATTAAGTGCGTAGTTAAAAGGGGTTAAATCTTTCACATGTATGTGTTCGGAATGACAAGAAAAGGAAATACATCTTAAAATAACAAAAGATCAGGGTGTATTTTAGAATGATGGGAGGATCTAGCGAACTTCAGAATAAGAAAAGAATAAGCTTCCTTGGAATAACAAGCGAATATGTTTCTGAATATACCTGAAAAAAAGTTTTGAAAATCGTTGGAAATCTCAATTTTTCTCTTATAAACGAGCAGTCAATCTTTGCAAAAGTATGGCTAGAACTGTTGGTCTTGTACTTCTGTCAACATCAGCTTCATTTTATATGGAAATAATTAGTGGAGTGGAAGATATTCTTTCTGCTAATAACTATTATAGCTTTTTATGACATTTGAAACTTTAAATGATAAAGAAACAATTTGTAAAAAAATCGTTTATTATTAGAAAAAAAGCAAGTGGATGAACTTATCGTTTTTGATCTAGAAGCGAGTGAGGCTTTTGTACATCAAATGTCAGAAATTAAGAAACCGTGTGTATATCTTGAAAAAATTTAAAAGTTCTAATATATACGGCCTCATTTGATAATGAATTTTGAAGTTTGCTTACTATGCAGCACCTCTTGGAAGCTCATGGCTTCGAAAAAATAGTTTTTGTTATGAGTCTTTTTGATAGTTATCATGTTTTGTAGAGATTAGAAAGTTATAGAAGAAAACTTTTAGAGTAGTGGAATAAAGTATGATGAGTCGTTTGTTTTTTTGGATAATTTTACAAAAGAAGACATGGAAAAAGTGAGTGAGGCTATTTTTTTAATCGACCCTGAAGCGATTTTTGCTTCAAACGATGAAATAGCTTTTGGATTTGGTTACAGGGCAAAACAGCTTGGCCATTTACCTATTGAGATACATGCTATAGTAGGTTTTGATGATGATCGTTGAGCAGAATCTTTCTCTTACAACAGTGCGACAACCAAAAATGCCAATAAAAGTTAAATTTCATACAAACGTTCTTGTAAGAAAATTTTGTGGTTGTTGTTTTAAGAGTGATTTTTAAACAACGTGTATGTAACCATAGTTTGTTTTATAAAAAGGCATAGATATATTTTGGATACGAATACTTTTTTGATGATTGTTGTGAATACATAATAAAACGCCAAAAACACCATGCCCTTGGATAAATTTTATTTCTAATGGAAATTAGCAATTTCAAAATTGAATAGAATAGCAAGATGGCGCCTATTATAAAAGATGATTAGAGGAAATATATTTACATTTGTGATGTTGTTATCGGCGATATTCGGTTTCCTTTTTTCATGATTAAAGATATTTGTTTCAGGAGAAAACCTAGTTGAAATTTGGATTCTCGCTTTAAAAAATGAGAAAGAAGTTGAAAGAAAACTTATTTGAGTCTTTTTAAAAAATAAAGAGATATAATTGTTATGTGAAAAATTAAACAAAAAACTATTTGGATAACTCTATTAAATTGTACAACACAAATTTTGCATATCATGTGTTCTAGGTATTTTCGTGGTTTACCTTTCTTTTTAGAATATTGCAAAATAAATTTGTAAAATTCTTTGTTGAATTTATAACTTCATCTTTCCCTTTTTTTCCTTTTTTGAACAGGCTTGCTTGAAAAATTGACTTAAGTAAAAAATTTTATTATACTTATGAGTAGGAAGGGATGAGATATGTGGTAATTTCATATTATATGTATGTGGGATTTTCGATACTTTCAAATATTTTATATTTTTTCTATAAAGAGCTTGCAGAAGTTTTTTTGGGACTTTCATCAATCTCTTTTTTGATTTTTTTGTATGTAATAGGCTTAAAAATTAAAAGAGAATTAAAGATAAATGTTTTATCCATTTATTATATTGTTTTAAGTCTTGTAATTTTTTCCTTTTTTCCGCTTTATTTGACATCTTCTATTTTTACGTATTTCTTCTCGCAAACTCTTGCTTTACTGTTTGTGCTTTTATACTTAAAATTGATTTTGAGCGTTTTAAAGTCAAGACTATCTATTTTTAATCTAATTTTGTTTTCTATATTAACATTTGGAATATATTCTTATGTGTTTTTTTATAAATTAATAAAAGAAATTGAGAAAAGTTTGACCTGATAAAATAATTGAGTTAAAATATACATGTAAAGTGAATAATTTCCCGAGGGGAGCTCCATATTCCGGAGCTGAGAGGAAGGTGGAAACCTTCGACCCTTAGAACCTGAACCGGGTAATACCGGCGGAGGGACTGGGGAAGAGAAAAAAATGAAATTTTGCCCTCCGGTGGAGGGCAAAATTTTTTTAAGGAGGGATTTAAGATGTGGGATTTAGAAATTTCAAAAATTATAGTAGAAGAATTTACCGAGAAATTAAAAAAAAGTTTAGATGTAGATGTAGCAATTGTTGGAGGGGGGCCTAGTGCGTTAGCCGCTTCATATGTTTTATCGAAAAATGGGTTTAATGTGATAATTTTTGAAGAAAAAAATGAACCAGGAGGTGGGACATGGGGCGGAGGGATGTTATTTAATGAATTAGTTGTAGAGGAAGATGTTGAGTGGTTTTTAGAAGAGCTAGATATGAAATACAAGAAAACTAAAGGGTTTATTTCTATTGATTCCGTACATTTTGCTTCAGCTTTGTTGTACAATTCAACAAAAGTGGGTACAAAAATATTTAATAATGTTTTTGTAGAAGACGTTCTAATGAGCAAAGAGAGAATAAACGGTGTGGTAATTAATTGGGCACCTGTTATAAGGCAAAGATTACATGTTGATCCTATAACGGTAAAGGCAAAATATGTTATTGATGGTACTGGACATCCTGCAAGTGTAGTTAATATGGTTATAGATAGAAATTTATCAATTGACTTACCTCTAGGAAAAATAAGGGAGTTTCCTATGAATGCAAAAGAAGGTGAAAAATTTGTTCTTGAAAATACTAAAGAAATTTTCCCGGGGTTACTTGTAATGGGAATGGCCGCGGTATCTGTTGGGGGTGGTCCAAGAATGGGGCCAATATTCGGTGGTATGTTAAAGTCTGGAATTAAAATTGCAAATATTATTATCGAGAATATTGATGTTGAGGTGAAAGGATGACAATAATAGATGAAATAAAAAGTGGTAAGGTTCCTTCAATTCTTAATGAAATATCAAAAAAAGAAGGAAGAAGTATTGATTATCTTGTAAAAGGATTATTAGATGGGACAATAGTTATACCAAAAAATAATAATCATGTTTCTTTGAAAAATCCGATGGGGATAGGAAAGGGTTTAAAAATAAAAGTTAATGCAAATATTGGTACTTCTTTTGGATATGATGATTTTGAATATGAGTTAGAAAAGTATAGGACATCAAGAAAATATGGAGCAGATAGTGTAATGCTTCTTTCTACATGGGGAGATTTGGATTTTCAGAGAAAAGAGTTATTAACAATTTCGGATATTCCCGTAGGTACTGTTCCAATTTACGATGCAGCGGTCATAGCATATAAGGAAAATAGGAATGTTGTAGATTTTTCGGAAAAAGATTTTTTGAAAATATTTGAAAAACATGCAAAACAAGGTGTAGATTTTGTTACTTTACATGTTAGTATTACAAAAGATATTGTAAAAAAACTAAAAAAATCTAATAGAATAATGAAAATAGTAAGTCGTGGCGGTTCTATTATTGCAGGTTGGATAATTAAAAATGGATTTGAAAATCCGTTTTATAGATACTTTGATGAAGTTTTAGATATTGCTAGAGAATATGATGTTACACTGAGTTTAGGAGATTCTTTAAGGCCCGGGAATTTATTTGATTCGTTGGATAGGTTACAATTAGAAGAGTGGTTTATATTTGAAGAGTTAGTTGAAAAAGCTCGAAGTAAGAATGTTCAAGTAATACTGGAGGGGCCTGGGCATGTTCCAATTGATCAAATAGAGTCTACTGTTGAGTTAATGAAAAAGTATGGGAAAAATGCTCCAGTGTTTTTACTTGGGCCAATAGTTTTAGATGTTGCACCTGGATATGATCATATTACCTCATCGATTGGAGCGGCAATTGCCGCAAAAAGTGGAGCGGATTTTATTTGTTATGTAACTCCCTCGGAACATTTATCATTGCCTTCTGTTGAAGATGTAAAATTAGGGGTTATTTCTTCTAAAATTGCGGCAATGGCTGTAGATTTTTCAAGAGGAAAATTTATTGAGGAAAATTATAAAGTAGCTATTTCAAGAAAAACCTTAAATTTTGAAAACATAAAAGAAGTTGTTTTAGACAAGGAGATAGTTGATAAATATTTAAAGAATAGACCGTTTCACGGGAAAGGTTGTTCAATGTGTGGACCATTTTGTTCATTAAAAATTGTAGAGGAGTATTTGAAAGAATGAAAATAGGAGTTTCAACGAGTGTTATAAGGAGTGATTTTAGATTTTTGAAGTATTTTTTGGAAAAATTCGAAGATTTAGATTTTTATGAATTAGGATTTTTGAGTCCATTATTTGTGAATAACTTGTTTAATTTGAAAAAGTCATTTGGAATACATGCTCCATTTATATTTAAGATGGATTTTCATCCTAAATTAACGTGCAATGATTATCATGAAACATTTAGGAAGATTAGGCAAAGTGCTTTTATGGCCAAGTATTTATCTGCCAAATATTTAATAGTACATTATCCAGATACATTACAATTGCAAGATTGGAAAGATAATTTTAAATTATTGGATGAATTAAAAGGTATTATTAAGATTAGGATTGAAAATACATTTGGGAATAAATATTTTTATGCGGCAAAAGATTACAAATTTTTATGTGAAGAATTGGGGTTGACTATGTGTATTGATATTGGACATCTTTTACTTGATGAAAGGATAAATCCATTTGATTTTATAGAAGAATTGTCAGATTTTGTAGAAGAATTTCATGTGTATTACGCAGATGATAAGACTTATAAAAAATGTCATCATTTACCGTGGTCTGATAATGAAAAATACATAAATTTGTTAAATTTTATAAAAGAATTTGATGTGGATATAGTAATTGAAGCAACACCAGACTGCAAAGGGTTAGATAGACTTTTGAATTTCTGGAGGTGAATTATGAAAAAATTATTAATAATTTCAGGATTTGATCCTTCGTCAGGTGCTGGTTTAATACAAGATGTTGGTATTGCTACTGCTATGGGGATGAGTGTATATTCAGCAGTCAGTGCATTTACCAAACAAACGCTCGAAAAGACATATAATGTAAAATTTAGAGAGATTTCAGAAATTTTAGATGAGATAGAGTTATTAGAAGATGTAAGTGTGGTAAAAGTTGGAGTAGCACAACCTAAAATAATAAAGGAATTGAGAAATCTTTTTAAAAATTCAACAATTGTTTGGAATCCGGTTTTGGAATCTTCAAGCGGATTTAAATTTTTAGATGAGGAAGAAGTAAAAAGATATATGAAATTTGCAGATTATATTGTTGTTAATAGCGTTGAAGCAAAGAAAGTTGGAATATTTGATAATATGGTTATTACAGGTGGACATGAAAATACGGAGATGATAGAAATAAAATATAAAGGTAAGGTTTTTCAACATGAAAGGATAAGAGGTAATTTTAGGGGGACAGGTTGTGTGTTTTCAACATTGTTTTCTTCGCTTTTGGTTTTAGGATATACTCCTGAAGAGTCAATCAAAAGGGCATCGGAAATTTTAGTTAGAGTTTTGAAGAGATCTAAAGACAGAGTGCAAGTTGAATTATTAACAAGAGAATGGCAAAAAGTTGAAGTCTTAGATGAATTAAATAGTATAGTAATGGATATTATGGAAATAGGTCATTTGACTATTCCAGAAGTTGGACAAAATGTTTCGTATGCATTACCTTGGGCGGAAAGTGAAGAGGAAGTGGCAAAGTTTCCCGGAAGAATAAGGTTGGTTTTTGGCAAGCCTCATTTTTTAGGTGATGCAACTTATAAGGGGAAATCTCATACTGCAAGGATGACACTGGAAATGATGAAAAAATTCCCTTATATAAGGTGTACGACAAATATAAAATTTAATGAAAAATACGTAGAAAAAGCAAATAAAATAGGTCTAAAAGTGTATGAGCATTTAAGAGATTCGGAGCCTAAAATGGTAAAAGAAAAAGAAGGACAGTCTTTGAGATGGGGAATTGCAAATATTATACAAGATTTAGATAAATCACCTGATATAATATATGATAAAGGTTTTTGGGGAAAAGAAGCAATGATAAGAGTTTTTGGAAGAAATCCTAGAGAGGTTATTGAAAAGGTAAAAAGTGTAATTTTCTAAAAAAGACTCCTTTATAGTTAAATATTGTTTTTTATTTATTGAATTTGCCTTATTTTGTGGTATTATATATTTAGGCAAACTAGAAAAAGGAGGATTTCTATGAAAAAAATTGCAGTTATGACTAGCGGTGGAGATGCTCCAGGAATGAATGCTGCTGTACGTGCTGTTGTTCGTTATGCTGTAAAAAATGATATAAAGGTTTTAGGTATTCAAAGAGGTTATGCTGGGTTATTGGATGAAGATTTTATAGAAATGGATTTTGCATCTGTTGGGGGAATAATGGAAAAAGGAGGGACTATCCTAAGAAGTAGTAGATGCCCTGAATTTGTAAGAAAAGAGACTAGAAGGGAAGCAGCATCAATTCTTGCAAAGCATGGAGTAGAAGGATTAATTGTAATTGGTGGAGAAGGTAGTTTACACGGTGCGATGTTTTTAGAAGAGGAACAAAAGGTACCAGTTGTAGGAATTCCAGGAACGATAGATAACGATATTGCAATGACTGATATGAGCATTGGAGTAGATACATGCTTAAACACTGTTGTTGATGCTATACAAAAATTAAAAGATACTGCATCATCGCATGAAAGAGCATTTATTGTAGAAGTTATGGGGCGTTCATCTGGTTACATTGCTACAGTGGCTGGGTTAGTTACTGGAGCAGAAGCTATAGTAATTCCAGAAATACCCGTTAATTATGAAGCTCTTGGAAATAAGATCCTGAAGGAAAGAGAAAGGGGAAAAATTAATTGTATAGTTGTAGTGGCAGAAGGTGCGGCAAGTGCTTATACAGTTGCAAGACATCTTGAACATAGAATAGGATATGAGACTAGAATAACAATATTAGGACACATTCAACGTGGAGGTTCCCCTACTGCTTTTGATAGATTGTTGGCATCTAGAATGGGAGTTGCAGCTGTTGAGTTTTTAAAAAGGGGTCAAAGTTATGTTATGATGGCTTTACAGGGAGGAAAAATTGTTCCAGTAAAGCTCGATGAAGTATTAAAACAAAAGAAGTCATTGAATATGGAATTAGTGGAATTAACGGCTTTATTGTCATGATGGTAGTAAAGTTTAGCAATGGGTATGTTTGGAAAGATGGTAACTTTGTAAAAAAGGACTTTTTTGTAGAAGGAAACAAATTTGTTTATCCAAAAAAATTTGATAAAGAAGTTAACCTGGAAGGGAAATATATTCTTCCGGGTTTTTCTGATTCACATGCACATATTTTAGGTGTAGGAATAAAAAAATTAACTTTAGATTTAAGTGATGAAAATTTTGAAAAAATTCTAGATATAGATAGTGATATAATTTTAGGAAGAGGCTGGGAAAAGATAGATAATAAAGATTTTTTTGATACAGTTAAATCTCCAGTTATTTTGATTAGAAAGTGTGGTCATGTTGCATTTCTAAATAGGAAAGCGCAAAGGCTTTTGAAAATTAACGATTATTATATTTTCGAAGATGAAATAGAAAAAATATGGGAATACATCCCTTCTGAATTTTTGGTAAGGGCTTTTAAAGAGGGGATAAATGAGTTTTTAAAACATGGGATTACGAGTGTACATTCAGATGATTTACATGGGATTTCATTTGAATTGTTAAAGAGACTTTTGAAAGAGAGTAAATTACGTGTATATGAAAAATTATGTACAAAAAATCCATGGGAATTTGAGTTTGGTAGCTATGGAATATCAAAAATTTTTGGTATAAAGCTTTTTGCAGATGGTTCATTAGGTGGTAAAACAGCATTTTTATCTAAAATGTATAAAAATAATAGTGGTTTTAGTATTTTTACTTTGCCGGATAATTTTAGTGATATAGTGAAATTTGCAGAGAAAAATAACTTGCAAGTATGTGTTCATACAATAGGTGATGAGGCACTAAGTAGAACTATTGAGGCATTTGGAAAGAAAACAGGTCATAGAATTATTCATGCACAATTTGTAAAAAAAAGGGACTTTGAAAAGCTATCTTCCTTTAGTTTTTCTGTACAACCTCATTTTTTCTTTGAAGATTTGAATTTAATATCTAGTGTTGATTTTAGTAATATACTTTTATATCCTTTTAGAAATATGTATGAAAATAATATTTTGATTTCTTTTTCAAGTGATGGACCAGTTTCACCAATTTCCCCTTTATATGTAATTCAAGCTGCTTTAAAATTGGGCTTTTCCTTTAGCGAGTCAATCTCATTGTATACTGAATTTTCTGGAAAACTAATTAAAGAAAATATTGGGGTTATAAAACCCCAATATCTGGCTGATTTTATTATTTTTAAAGATAAAACGTTAAGAAATTTAGAAAAAGTTTTTGTAAACGGTGAACTTGTTTATGATACCTTAACTCTGAATCCATAAGTTTGTCCTACTTTCCTTTTTAGATCTTTTATCATACCTTTAACACATTCAATACAACTTGTATCTACTTCAAATAGACAAATTTTATTTGGGTACAGTGTATAGTGTGGTCTGTATGGATTAGGGGTTAGATTTGGCATTATTACATTTGCCCCAGACTTAAGAGCCATTTGTCTTCCAAATGGATGAAGACTTCCCATAGCAGTGGTTGCAGGAATATTTGCAGTGGGAATTAATATTCTGGCAAGCGCTATTATTTTTAAGGTTAGTTTTAAATCACCACCTTTTGCATTTTTCAAAGGAGTATTTGGATTTGGAATAAATGGACCAATACCTATCATGTCTGAATCAAGTTCTTTTAAAAAGAGTAGATCTTTTGCTAATTCTCTAGCTCCTTGCCCGGGTAATCCAACCATGCACCCCGCTCCAACTTCATAGCCTAATTCTTTTAACTTAAAAAGGTGTTTTTTTCTATTTTCAAAAGTATCATGTGGATGAAGGTTATTGTATAATTCTTCATCTGCCGTTTCGTGTCTCATTAGGTATCTATCGGCACCGGCATCTTTCCAAATTTTATATTCTTTAAAATCTCTTTCACCAATGCTTAGAGTTATAGCAACGTTAAGTGATTTTATTCTTTTTATTAGCTTTTCAATTATTTCAGTGGTATAGTAAGGATCTTCACCTGACTGTAAAACTATTGTTTTTATGTTTTTTTCTGATATTAATTTAGCTCTTCTAAAAATTTCATCAGGGCTCATTCTGTATCTTTTTATTTTATTATTTGGGGCCCTTAATCCGCAATATAGACAATCCATTTTACAGTAGTTAGAAAATTCTATAATTGCTCTTATGTGTATTTCATCACCTACGTATTTTTTCCTAATTTCATCAGCAAATGATAAGATTTCATTGTCGTATTTGTTGGTAGATATTAGATATTCAAGTGTTTCAAGTGTAACATTATCTTTTTGAATTTTTTTCAGCATTTCTAGCATATTTTATCACCTCTAAAAGTAGTTTTCTTAAATATGCATCATCTTTGGAATGGATATTTTCACAGAAAATAATATATTCACTATCTTCATAAAGTACTTCCGGTGGGAGATAATATTCATTTCCCGCTTTTTCTATGAAACTTATTCTTTTACCAATTTTTTTGTTTATCCATATTTTACAATTGTATTTCTTTGCTATTTTATTTAACAAATCTTTTAGTTTAAAATCTGACATCTCTCTCACCTTTGTCTATTTTGTTTAGACCATCTTTTACTGTTTCTTTTTGTTTTGTGTCAAGTTTTTCTATTTCCGTTTTTATTATTTTTTTTCCTATTTTATACGTTTTTTCAGAAGCATAATCATTTAGGTATTCATTTAATGTAAATAATGCATTTGGAGTACAAAATCTTTTTACAAAACCTGGAATTGCAAATTCCATGAAGTGTTCGCCTGTTCTTCCTGCTCTATAACAAGCAGTACAAAAAGATGGGATGTAGTTTTCTTTTAAAAGTTCATAGATAACTTCATCTAATGTTCTTGTGTCGCCAAGAATAAATTGACTTTTTTTAATTACTTCTGGATCTTTTTCAGAATATGAACCAACACCTATGCTTGAGCCAGCATCAATTTGTGAAACTCCAAGTTTTAAAACTTCTCTTCTTATATTCATTGGTTCCCTTGCAGTTAATATTAACCCTGTATATGGCACAGCTAGTCTTAAGATGGCAACTATCTTTTTAAAATCTTCGTCGTTAACTTGATATGGAGGCCTTTTTGCTGTGGGAGTTCCAACAGCTGGTTCTATTCTTGGAAATGAAATTGTGTGAGGTCCTACTCCAAATCTTTCTTCAAGGTGAATGGTATGATAAATAAGACCCATAATTTCAAATTTCCAATCGTATAATCCAAATAAAGCTCCAATTCCAACATCATCAATTCCAGCAAGCATGGCTCTATCAAGTCCATATAGTCTCCACGCAAAATTAGATTTTGGCCCTCTAGGATGCATTTTTTTGTACGTTGGTATGTGATATGTTTCTTGAAATATTTGGAATGTTCCTATACCAACTTCTTTTATTATTTTATATCCTTCAACGGTTTGTGGTGCAGCATTGACATTTACTCTCCTTATTTCACCGTTTCCAACTTTTGTGTTATAAATATTATCAATTGTCTTTGCAATGAACTGAGGTGAATACATAGGATGTTCACCGTAGACAACTATAAGTCGTTTGTGACCTTTCGTTACAAGTGCTTTTACCTCATCTTTTAGTTTTTCTATAGATAGGGTTTTCCTAATAACATCTTTGTTTGAAATTCTAAATCCACAATATTCACAATCGTTTATACATTCGTTTCCTATATAAAGTGGTGCAAATAATACAATTCTATTTCCATATACTTTTTCTTTTAATTTTCTTGCTGCTTCAAAAATTTCTTCCCACAATTCATCCGAGTTGGCATTTAGTAAAGTTGCAACTTCATACGGTGTAAGCCTTTCTTTATTGAGTGATTTTTGGAGAATATTGCGTATTTTTTCACTTTCTGGATTTTTTGTAGATTTAAGTATGGAAAGAATTTCGCCAGTGTTAATAAAGGTTTTTTCATTTTCATTTTCTTTTACAAAAACATACATAATTATGCCTCCTTTTTTATTAATAAACTTTTTACTTTTACAGTTTTTAATTGTCCTAATTTTCCGGTAAAACTTCCAAGAGTATCATTATTTGCTTTGAAAAGCAAAAAGATAACAGCACTATTTTCTTCCTCAATAGGATATCCAACTCTTAATTTTATATACTTTGAGTAGTTATGTAATATCTCATTTACTTTGTCATATATATCGTTCCTGTTTCCTACCACAATATTTATAGAGTAGAAATTTTCCATAAAAAATCCCCCTTTCCAAAAATACCAAGGAAAGGGGGAAAAATCCCTTATAACATTTCACCCCTTTCCTTGGTCTCAGGTAGTTCCCTCAACCTCAGAAAGGAACTATTTAATTTCGAAAGATTACGTACTATTCAGCTGCTACTTTATTTTTAACTGATCTATCTGTATAGTGCGTATGTAACAGTTCGTGAGCAATGTGACTATATGGTTTTTCAAGGAATTCTTCATATAGTTTTTGAACATCTGGGTTTTCATGTGATCTTCTAAGTGTACTAAGTTCATCTATTGAATAAATAGCCATTGCACGTTTTTTGAGTATTTCTGGATCAAGGCTCTTTGGTTGTCCTCCACCACCGATACATCCACCAGGACAAGCCATAATTTCGATAAAATCGTAATATCTTTTTCCATCTCTTATGTCATCTAACAATTTTTTTACATTGGCTGTACCATGCGCAATTGCAATTTTTATTTTTTTACCTTCAATATCAATTTCTGCTTCTTTAATACCGTTTAATCCTCTTACATCGTCGAATTCTAGTTTTGGCAGTTGTTTGTTTGTTATTATTTCGTATGCGGTTCTAAGTGCAGCTTCCATAACTCCACCGGTTACACCGAATATTGCACCTGCACCAGTGGAAGTGCCAAGTGGATTGTCAAATTCTTCATCTTTTAATCCGGCAAAGTTAATTTCTTTTATTTTTATTAATTTTGCAAGTTCTCTTGTGGTTATGACGTAATCTGTTGGCTGAATTTCTCTTCCATCTTCGAGTTTAATTTTTTGCTGAGGTCTTTTTATTTCATCTTTTTTGGCAGTACATGGCATTACAGATACCATAACAATATCTTCTGGATCTACACCGATCTTCTTGGCAAAATATGTTTTAACTACTGAACTCATCATCTGTTGTGGAGATTTAGCACTTGATACATTTGGGATAAATTCAGGATATTCCTTTTCAAGAAGATTTATCCAACCTGGGCAACAACTTGTAAACATTGGAAATGGTCCGCCTTCTTTTAACCTTCCAATTAACTCTGTCCCTTCTTCCATAATAGTAAGGTCTGCTGCAAAGTTTGTGTCAAATACGTAATCAAAACCAAGTTTTTTTAAAGATGCGACCATTTTTCCTGTACTGACTGAGCCAGGTTCCATTCCAAATTCCTCGCCTATTGCAACCCTAACAGATGGAGCAGTTTGGGCAACTAATATTTTTTCTTTTCTTTCAATTAATTTTAATACTTTTTTCCAATCAGGAGTTTCATAAATTGCGCCTACTGGACACAAATACGCACATTGTCCACAAGAAATACAATTTGTTTCGTAAACTGGTTTGTCGAAGGCTGTTTGCGGAATAGTTTTATAACCTCTTTCAACCATTGAATAAATATTCATTCCCTGAATTTCGCTACAAACCCTTACACATCTTTGGCATTTAATACATCTTGAAAGGTCCCTTTGGATTGAAGGACTACTATCATCAAATACCTCAGATAAATCTGTGGGATTAAAAATAGGTCTTACATCGTATTTGTGAACTAATTTTTTAAGTTCACATCTTTGGTCGGCTTCACAATACATACAATCATTTGGATGATTTGCCATTATTAATGAAAGATTAAATTTTATTGCATTTTCAACTCTATCAGAATTTGTCCTAATTTTCATTCCATCAGTTATTTTAGTGGTACATGCTGGTTGTAAAGTTCGTGCTCCCTCAATTTCTACTACACAAATTCTACATGCACCAATAGGTTCAAGTTCAGGATGGTGACATAGCGTTGGAATTTGTATCCCCAACTTTTCCGCAGCTTCAAGGACAGTTATCCCGTCTGGTACCTCAAACTCTTTCCCGTTGAGAAAAATT
Source organism: Thermosipho sp. 1070 (assembly GCF_001682135.1). NCBI lineage: Bacteria > Thermotogati > Thermotogota > Thermotogae > Thermotogales > Fervidobacteriaceae > Thermosipho > Thermosipho sp. 1070. The sequence goes on from NZ_CP007121.1 coordinate 1,694,293, forward strand.
TTTGCCATCATATCCCTCCTCTAGTTTATTAACATAAACGATATTTTTCACATTCTTAGCCAAAAAATGATAAAGAAATATTATAATCTATATTTCTTCAAGTAAATTATATCACAAAGTATTTTAAAATGAAAAGACTTAAATTTGTGAATTTGTTAAAAAAATCCTAATATTTAACTCTATCTTTAAATAATCTTTTCTATTAAAAATACCCAGACAGGTATAGTAAAAGCAGAAAATAATGTAGTAATTGCAACAGTAAGACTAATGTCGGAAGAGTCGCCAGTTAAAGCATCGATTAGGATAACACTGTTTATAGCAGTTGGCATAGCACTTTCTAATATAAATACCTTTCCTAAGTTTTTTTCCATGTGAAAGATAATCACATAAATTAGTGCAAAAAAAGGATAAATAAATAACCTAATTAGTGTAGTTGATAACAATAATTTGTGGTTTATTTTCTTTATTGTAATTTTTGAAAGGGATAAGCCAACAAATAAAAGTAACACTGGTATAGCTGCATTTTTTAATAATAAAATTGTTTCTAAAATTGGCTTTGGAAAATTTCTATAATTTATACCAAGTAATGACAAGATATATGCAAGTATTATTACATATATGTATGGAAGTTTAAATGTATTTTTTAAACTTATTTTTTTGTCAAGAAACATTGGAACAAATATGGACCCCAAGATCATATTAATCACAGAATATATAACACCATATGATAAGGCTTTTTCACCCCAAACGGATAACAAAATGGGGTATCCTAAATACCCCGTATTTATATAAACACTATTTGTGAATAAAAGTGATTTGTTTTCTTTAAATGGCAAAGATATAAAATAGAATATTATAAATAGTATTATTATACCGCTACCATATGTTTTCAGTTGTGATAGTGATGGTGGATAATCGTTGATAAAAGTGAAAGTTAACGTATTTGCCATTATCCAAAGAGAAATCTTTGATAAGATTTTAATGTCAAACGGAAAAATTTTACCAAAGAGGAAGCCAATTAAAATTATGACAAACGGAGGTAAGATATTAAAAAGTATCATTTTTCATTTCTACTCCATATTATTTCGTTTTTGTACTTTATTTCTTTTATTTCTTCAGGATAATTCAATTTATTTCTTTCCAAAATTTCTAAAATCAAATCTATGGGTAATGATGTTTCTACCCAAATCTCTTCAACTGTTACAGTTTCTATTCCACTATTTGCAAAGTTACTCAAAACTTTAGAAAGTGCTTTTTCATATCTCTCCCAAGTAATATTGTATTCTTTCAACTTTTTATTTTCCATTTTTTTCATCCTCCTTTAATTTTTCATATGCAGTTTTTGCTGCAAGTTTTTCAGATTCTTTTTTTGAAGTTCCTTTTGCTTTTGAAAATATTTTGCCGTTTATTTTTAGTATCGTAAAGAATTTATTTCCCATTACTGTAGTTTCATATACAGGAAGTTGTTTGAATTTTTCTTGGGTTATCTCTTGAAGTTTTGTTTTGTAGTCAAATATTCTTTTACCCGAAAGAAAAATTTCTATATATTCCTTAAATATATCTGAAAATAGATTTTCTATAGTATATAAGTTTTTCTTTGAATCTAAATATACAGCCGCAACTAAAGATTCAATTACATCAGCTAAGATGGATTTTTTCTCAGAACCTCCATTTCTTTTTTCTCCTTTTCCAAGGATTAAAAATTTTCCTATGTTTAATTTTTTTGCAATTTCGTATAAAATGTCTTCACTTGTAACTGCAGATTTTATTTGAGCCATAGTACCTTCTGATAGATTTTCATAATTTTCATACAAAATTGTACAAACTAATAAGTCAATAACAGAATCCCCCAGAAATTCTAATCTTTCATAAGATTCTTTTCTGTGTTCATTTGCGTATGAAGTATGTGTTAAAGCAGTGAACAAGAGTTCTTTATTTCTAAATTCGTACCCAATGATATTTTCGATTTCTCTTGTTCGAAATTTTCCCATTCTTCCACCCCAACTACATGAATAGTTCTAAGCTTATTATTTTTGGATTCTTTCCAGACCACTTTTATAGGTACTGCAAATTCGGGTTGTAGTTTTCCTTTTTCGATCCAATATTTTGAATTTTCCACCCTGTAAATAGATGGGTTGGCTAAAACTTTCAAAATTAATGGTTTGTTTGCAATTATAACTTCATCAATTACGTCAAGTGTCTCTATTTTTTTTCCGATTTCTTCGATGTTGTATACCATGGGTTTAACGTTTATTATGGCTATATTTTTTGAAAGTGGTCCGATAATTTTTACATTTGCAAGTTCTAAATTCTTTGGAACGTTTTCAAGCAAAATTTCATTTGCTAAGTCAACAGCTTTGCCATGGTAATTCATATTTGTCATAATTTTTAATAAATGTTTTAATTTGCATCCTTCTCTTTTAGCGTTTTCTCCAATCCTTTCAAGTTTGAATGAATAATAATTAAGAATTTCTTTTATTTCTTTTTTATTAAGATTACCAAGTGGTGCATAAAGTCCGTTGAATAATTTTAAACCAGTTTTTCCCCAACTATCACTTTGATTAGAACCTGTAACAACTAGTATGTCTTTTGCATAGTTTTTTACCGTATTCATTTTTACTGACTTTGTACACATATTACAGGATGGACCATTTTTCCAAATTTCTTTTTGATATAGGGATTCTAAAAATGTTAACTTTAATCCCATTTTATTTGCCGCTTTTTTAACAATTTGGATGCTTTTTTTGTAAGTAAATGGTCCATAAACAACATTTACCAATTCCACTTTTTCAGGTCCCAAAGCATCTTTACAAAGAAGAGCTGCAACTGTACTGTCAAGTCCTCCGGAAAAAGCTACAATTACTTTGTTATTACCCACAGTTTTTCTAATTTCATCTATTATGTTTTTTATTTTTTTATTTAAAATACTAATCATTTATCCCTCCTTTTTCCAATTCATGAATACTTCTTATTTTTATCCGTTTTTTATTTTTTTCAAGTAGCAAAAAATCAGGAAAAATTTTGATTATTTTGTAACCTGAGATCTTGTCTCCTTTTTTAAACATTAAATTTTTTTTCCATTTGATGTTTAATAGTGGAGAAAATAAAGAGAATAACAGAAAATTCTTGTTGTATTCTTTTATAAATAATTTTAAAAAATCATTTGGGTTGATTTTTTTATTTTTTATGTGATAAATTGAAATCCCATTTTTTGGTACATCATTATTTATGTTTATACCTATACCAATTATAATACATTTTATTTTATTGTTAAATGATATTGCTTCTGTTAGGATTCCAGAAAGTTTTTTGGAATTAACATATATGTCGTTTGGCCATTTGATTTTGGCATTAATATTTAGATTTTTTAGTACATTTAAGATTACTATGGAAGATAATTTTGTATAAAAGTTTGGTTTTTTTAAGTTCCTTTTTACTAATATAGAAAACCAGAGTCCTCCTTCATTTGACACCCAATTTCTTCCGAGTCTACCTCTTCCATTTGTCTGGATTTTTGAAACAACAATAGTTCCATTTTTTAATTTTTTATATGAATTCTTTAGATAGTCATTTGTACTGTTTATTTTTTCAAAATATATAATTTTGTTACATTTTAGCATTTAAATACCTCCAAATTAATTCTTTATAAAATATAGTAGAAAGTAGGAGATATATTATAACTGCTATGAGTATTTGGATTAAAAAATGAAGGTTTTTAAATGGAATAATCCCCAAAGTCATTATAAGGCTATTTAAGAGTATTTTTAAACAATCCTTTATAGGGAATATTTTTATATATAGTATTAAATACATTGCTCCAATAATTCCAGCAATACTTGTAGCAAATGCTACACCTATTGGCCCCCACTTCATTCCAAAAATTAAATCTAAAATTATATTTGAAAAAGAGACTATTAAAGTTGCGTAAAAGGGAATCTTTGTGTTTTTTATTGCATGAAAGCTTCTGGAAAGAGTCGAATAAATACCATAGAAAGGTAAACCCAAGGAGTATGCAATTAAAACCTTTGAAGTTATTGCTGTATCGTAAGCGGAAAATTGTCCGTGTTGATAAAAGAATTTTATTATCTTAAAAGAAAGGTAGATCAATCCAAATGTTGAAGGAATGGTAAGTACTAGTGTTGATTTTAACGCATCATTTACGTAATGTTTAAAAAGGTGTTTTTCATTTGAGATTTTTGAGAGAACTACTGTGGAAACGGAAACTGCAAATAAACCATACGGAAGCATATAAAACCTAGAAGCGTATTGTAAATAAGAAATGCTTCCTTCACTAAAAAAAGAAGAAACATTCATATCAACAACGGTATTTACTTGAGAAATAGTCATTGTAAAAAAGGTAGGAATAAAATATTTAATAAATTCTGGAAAGTATTTTAATGTAAAATAATATTTATGTGAAAAAAATGATTTTATTAAACTTAAAAACATAAGTATACTACCAAAGAGGAAGCCGAATGTCGGTGCAAGTATTCCATATTTTTTTGATAAGAATATTCCAATGATTATAGCAATATTTGATAGACTTGGAGTAAGAGCCGGCCAGAAAAACTTGTCTTTTGTATTTAAAATTGAGTATAATATTGACCAAAGAAAGATAAAGTAAACGGCCGGTGCTGTTATTAGAAGTAGCTTTTTTGATAATTCTTTTGTTTGGATGGAAGCACCTGCACCAAATAAATTTATAAAGGCTGCCGGAAATAGATAAGTAAAAAGAAGTAGCAAAAAAATTATAATAGAAAAACCATTTATTATAGAGGATAAAAACATGTCTTTGTTTTCTTTTTCGCTGTACAATGGTACAAAAGCAGAAGACATTGCGCCCTCACCGAATACTTTTCTTAAGAAAAATGGAAACATTATAGCTATAAAATAAGCATCAAGTTGGTAAGAAACACCAAAGTATTTTGCAAAGAGTATGTCTCTAAATAATCCTAATATTCTTGAAAAAAATGTTGCTGTAGAAAATAAAATACTACTAACGAATATTGACATTTTTTCCTCCTTTTATTTTTTCAATAGATATTATAGCATTAATGACAATTTTAATCTATTTATGGTAAAATAAATCTAGAAATAATAAAAATAGGAGGTGTTTGACGTGGTAGTACTTTATTCGGCACTTGTTATGGGAGTTTTAGGATTGGGATTTGGTCTATTTTTGGCGTTTAGTAATGAAAAATTTAAAGTTGAAGTTGATCCAAGAATTGAGTTAATTACAAAAGTATTACCTGGAATAAATTGTGGGGCGTGTGGATATCCAGGCTGTGAAGGATATGCTTCAGCTATCGTAAAAAAAGGTGATGCAATTGATAAATGTCTTCCTGGAAAGAAATCGGGTGTTCAAGAGAAGATAAAGGAAATACTTGAAAAACAATGAAAAAGAATTTAAAAATAGTAGTTTGGCATTTTTCTGGCTATAGGCTAGACGAAATTGAGAGAAAACTAAGTAAAGATGAAGATGGAGAAAAAAATGATTTGTATTTTAAATTAGAAGATTGGCTTTCAAAGACTGAGAATTTTGTAGTGACCTATTTTGATGAATATTACCCGGAAAATTTAAAAAATGTGTGGAATCCTCCTGTTGTTTTATTTGGAAAAGGAAAAAAGTCTTTGTTATTAAAAAGGAGCTTTTCGATTGTTGGGGCGCGTAAAGCAAGTTCATATGGTAGAAAGGTAACATGTGAATTTTCTAAAAAGTTGAGTAATTATTTTGTGATTGTAAGTGGAATGGCAATGGGAATTGACTCGATAGCCCATAATTGTGCAAAGGAAACAATTGCAATTTTAGGAAGTGGTGTGGATGTTTGTTATCCTGAAAAAAATAGAGGAATATACGAAAGGTTAATTCTAGATGGTTGTGTTATAAGTGAATATTTACCGTGGAAAAGTCCAAGAAAGGAGTATTTTAGAGAGAGGAATAGAATCATTGCAGGTATATCTGAAGGGACTTTGATAGTTGAGGGAAAATTAAAGAGTGGAACAATGATTACTGCAAGGTTTGCATTAGAGTTTGGTAAAGATGTTTTCTGTATACCTGGAAATATATACAATGAAAATGCACAAGGTCCAAATTACTTGATAAAAAATGGCGCATTTTTAGCAACAGGACCAGATGACATACTGGATTATTATATTTTAAGGGGTGTACTGTATGATAATTGTTGAAAAAGTAGATGAAATGAAAAAAATATCGAGAAGTTTAAATGGGAAATCCATAGGTTTTGTTCCAACGATGGGTTATTTACACGAAGGACATCTTTCATTAGTTAGAGCTGCAAAAAAGGAAAATGATGTAGTTGTAGTGAGTATATTTGTAAATCCGACACAATTTGGTCCAAATGAAGATTACGATAATTATCCTAGAAATTTAGAAAGAGATTTGAAACTTTTGGAAAGTGAAAGTGTTGATTATGTGTTTATTCCTACAAATGAAGAAATGTATGAAAAAGACTTTTCAACATATGTTGAAGAAGTTTCTTTATCTAAATTTTTATGTGGCGCAAAAAGACCAGGTCATTTTAGAGGTGTTTGTACGGTAGTTACAAAATTATTCAACATAGTAAGACCTACGCGTGCATACTTTGGTCAAAAAGATGCTCAACAGTTTCGAGTATTAAGGAGAATGGTAAGGGATTTAAATTTTGATGTTGAATTGAAGGAGATGCCAATTGTTAGGGAAAAAGATGGACTTGCCATGTCTTCAAGGAATATCTATTTGACCAAAGAGGAGAGAAAAGAAGCTACAAGGCTTTATAAATCATTGTTAAAAGCTAAAGATCTTGTTAAATCAGGTGTGGTAGATGTAAAAATAATAAGAGATGAGATGAGAAAAATTCTTGAGCATCCACTTTTGAAAATTGATTATATTGAAATAGTTGATGAGGAAAACCTTATGCCAGTTGAAATAATTGACAGAAAAGTTGTCATTGCCATTGCAGTATTTGTTGGAAAAGCAAGATTAATTGATAATATAATCATTGGAGGGTAAATGGATGATTTACAAAGTGATATATGGAAATCCGGATGTAAGTAGCGAAGCGGTTGTAAATGAAAAAAAGGTAAAGTTAGTGGATCAAGAGTATTTAAAAAACGTGATTTTCGATGAATGTCTTTTAAAAAACGAAAAAGAATATTTGATATTAAGAATAAAGTTAAAGGAAAAAAGAGGTTTTTATTTTGGCTTTGGCGATAAAGTTGGGCCTTTAAATAGAAAAGGAAGAAGATATATTTTTTGGAATACGGATGATTTTATTCATCATCCCGGAGCAGAACCTTTGTATAAGAGTTTTCCATTTTTTATTTACATCTCAAAGAACATGAAATTTGGAATATTTACAGATTATCCTGGTTATATGGAGATTGATCTAGATAGTGAAGGTAAAGGGGAAATAGAATTTAAAGTTAGAGGAGAGGGTTTTAATCAATATATTATTTTAGAAGAAAAGGTAAAGAAGATCTTAAAGCAATATCTATATTTAACCGGTAAAAATGTGGCCTTTCCATTTTGGAGTTTGGGATATCAACAAAGTAGATGGAGTTATTCTTCTCAAAGTGAAGTTTTGCAAATTGCAAAGAAATTTAGAGATAAAAACATACCATGTGATGTTATTTGGCTTGATATCGATTATATGGAAGGGTATAAGGTTTTTACTTGGAATAAAGAAAATTTTTCCAATTACAAGTTAATGTTAGAGAAACTTCATAATATGGGGTTTAAAGTTTCGGCAATTTTGGATCCGGGAGTTAAAGTAGAAAAGAATTATGAAGTGTTTGAAGAAGCCAAGGATAGATATTTTTTGAAAGATACTTCAGGGAAAGATTTTGAAGGAGCAGTTTGGCCTGGACGTGTTAGGTTTCCAGATTTTTGTGAAAATAAAGTTAGAAAATGGTGGGCAAGAAAAGTTAATAAGCTTTTGGAAGATGGAATAGATGGATTTTGGAATGATATGAATGAGATTGCAATTTTTGCAAGTGAAAAAGATATAGAAGATGCAAAAGAAAAATTGAAAAATATAAAATTAGAGGATGGAATAAAGGTTGCAAGTGTAATTGGAGAAATTGGAGAGATAAAAAAAAGGGGAAGAGGAGATGAGATAGTACATCTTTCGGAAAAGAAACACTATAAGTTGAAAAATGTTTATGGTTTTAATATGATTCGTGCAACATTTGGAGGTTTTCCAAAGAACAAAAGAAAGTTGATAATTACAAGATCAGCGTATTCGGGAGTCCAAAGATATGGAGGAGTGTGGACTGGGGATAACCATAGTTGGTGGGAGCATATACTTTTAGAAATTCAAAGAATAAACTCTTTGTCGATGGTTGGCGTTTTTAACTCTGGATTTGATGTTGGAGGATTCGGGGGTAATGTTGAACCAGAGTTAATAGTTAGGTTTATGCAGTTAGGAGTCTTTATGCCTTTGTTTAGGAATCATTCAGCTATTGGGACTAGGAGGCAAGAACCTTGGAGTTTTGATACAGAATATGAGGAATTATTAAAAGATGTGATAGTTTATAGGTATAAACTAATCCCCTATTTATACACATCCTATATGTTAGGAATATTAGAAGATATACCACTTATTGCCCCAATTTTTTATCATTTTGAAAACGATGAACAATCTTACCAGGTTTTTGATCAGTTTATGGTTGGAAAAAGATTATTAGTTGCGCCTGTGTATAATCCTGGTGTGACAAAAAGAATGGTTTATTTGCCTAAGAGAGCTTTAAATTTCAACAATAAAATTTTTGTAAGAAAAGGTTGGAATCTTGTGGATGCTCCTTTAAGCAAGATTCCGCATTTTATATTGGATGGTTCTATTGTATTTATGCAAGATGAGGTACAATACTTGAAAAATTCATATAACGATGTATTAACTGCGCATGTAGTAGCTTATAATGATAAAGCTGTTGGATATTTGTATGAAGATGATGGTGAAAGTTATAATTACAAAAAAGGATTATATAACTTATACAAAGTAGTCTACGATAAAGGAAATGTACAGTTTTTAACTAAAAGAAATGGTTTTTTGCATAGGAAACGGAAAATTAAATTTAAAATTTACAGAAAGTTTGGTCTGGATGAGTTTGAGTTAGAATTTTAGGAGGTGTTTTGATGAAAGATTTTAAAGAATGGAGTAAGGAGTTATTTGGAAGAAAATTAACAGTTCAATATGGAAAAGTTGCTAAACAATCTTCAGGTTCAGCATGGGTTCAATTTGGAGATAGTGTGGTATTAGCTACTGCAAATATTTCAGATAGAGTGATAGAAGGAGTTGATTTTGTCCCGTTAACCGTTGAATATCAAGAAAAATTTTACGCCGCCGGAAAAATTCCAGGTGGGTTTATAAAACGGGAGGGTAAACCTTCTGAATCTGCAATTTTATCAGCAAGATTGATTGATCGACCAATAAGGCCGTTGTTTCCAAAATATCTGAGAAATGATGTGCAGTTAATTGTAACTGTACTATCTGTAGATTCTGATACACCACCGGATGTTACTGGTATAATTGCATCTTCGCTAGCTTTGAATTTTTCAAAGATACCGTTCACTGGTATTGTTGCCGGTGTAAGAGTGGGATATGTTGATGGGAAGTTTATTGTTTTTCCGACCGAAGAACAATTAAAAAATAGTAGGTTAGATATTGTAGTTGCGGGAAGTAAAGATGCGATAACAATGGTGGAGGGAGAAGCAAAGGAGATTTCAGAGGAAGAAATGGTGCAAGCATTGCTTGTTGCACATGATGCAATTAAAGAGATAATATCTTTTGAAGAGGAAATTTTGAAAGATATTAGCGTTAAAAAGATGGAAATAGAAGAGCCAAAACCAAAAGAAGAACTAATTCAAAAGTTGGAAAGTTTAATTTTAGAGCAAGAATTAAAGGAAAGATTATTAACCAAAGAAAAATTGGAAAGATCCGAAAGATTAAAAGAGTATAAGGAAGAGGTTATTTCAAAAATTTTTGAAGAATTTGATGTTGATGAAGAGGAAAAAGCAACTCAAGAAATGCTTTTAAAAGAATATTTTGATGAGAAAGCAAAAAGTTTGATGAGGAAAATAATAGTTACGGAAGGATTAAGAGCTGATGGAAGAAGCCCAGAAGATATTAGGCCAATTATTTGTGAAGTGGGGATTTTGCCAAGGACTCATGGTTCGGCACTCTTTACAAGGGGAGAAACTCAAAGTTTGGGAATAGTAACACTTGGTGCTCCAATGGAAGAACAAATTGTTGATACTATAATGGAAGAAGGAACAAAACGTTTTATTTTGCATTATAATTTTCCACCATTTTCCGTTGGAGAAGTAAAACCGTTAAGAGGCCCTGGAAGAAGAGAAATAGGTCATGGCCATTTAGCGGAAAGGGCACTAAAAGCTGTGGCACCGGCTGAAGATGATTTTCCATATGTAATACGTGTAGTTTCTGAAATTTTGGAATCAAATGGTTCTTCTTCAATGGCAACTGTATGTTCTGGTTCTTTGGCGCTCATGGATGCTGGAGTTCCGATAAAAACACATGTTGCAGGGGTTGCAATGGGGTTAATCGTAGAGGATGGAGAAGCAGTTGTTTTAACTGATATTCAAGGTTTAGAAGATCATTGGGGAGATATGGATTTTAAAGTTACGGGTACAAAAGATGGTATTACTGCGTTTCAGATGGATTGTAAAATAGCAGGAGTGGGCGAGGAGTTACTTAAAAAAGCTTTAGAACAGGCAAGAATAGCTAGAATGAAGATTTTGGATATAATGTTTAAAACTATTGAAAAACCAAGAGAATCCCTATCACCTTATGCTCCTTTAATTGCTAATATAGAGATAGATCCGATAAAGGTTGGAGAAATAATAGGTCCTGGCGGTAAAGTAATTAAATCTATTGTTAAAGAATTTGGCGTTGAAATATCCATTGATGATACAACTGGAAAAGTTTCAATTTATGGTAAGGATCAAAAGAAAGTTAATGAAGCCATTGAATATATAAAAACATTAACTAGAGAAATAAAAGTGGGTGATATTTTTGAAGGTAAGGTTACTAGAATTGAACCTTATGGTTTGTTTGTTGAGTTAATGCCTGGAAAAATAGGACTTGCACATTCTAGTAAATTAGGAAGTGATTCAAAGGAATTTAGAAAAAAATACAAGATAGGAGATCAAATAAAAGTAGTAGTTGTTAATATAGACAATAGTGGAAGAATTCAATTGGGAAAAGCAGAATAGAGGGATGGAAAATTATGGAAAAAATGATTTTAAGAAATGGAATTGAACTATATTTTTATCCTGTAGAAGGCGTTAGATCTGCTACTATTGCATTTAACGTTGGAGTGGGATCTGTGTACGAGCCAGAGGAACTATCTGGCATTTCCCATTTTATTGAGCATTTGTCCTTTAGGGGGACAAAGAAATATAATATGAAAGAATTAAAATTAATGGTTGAAGAAGTTGGTGGCATGTTAAATGCGTGGACAGATAAAGAAAACACAGTATATTATGCCAAAGTCCCTTCTTCTACTTTATTTGATGCATTTGATGCGCTAAAGGAAATAGTTTTTTATCCAAATTTTAAGGATGAAGATTTAGAGTTAGAGAGAAGCATAATTTATCAAGAGTATCTTTCTCACAAAGAGGATCCCATGAGTAATTTGTTTGATTTGATGTATCAAAGGGGATTAAGAGGACCGCATTCTAAAACGGTAATCGGCACAGAAGAAACTATTAAAAATATATTGTTAGATGATATTAAGAGATTTCATGAAGAATTTTATACACCGTATAATGTTAAAGTAATAATAGTTGGTTATGTAGATAGAAAGGTATTGGATAGAATAGTTAATGAACTTGAAAAAGTGGACGGAAATTTTATTAGAACCGTGAAACACAAAAGTGATATAAATCATGGGATTTTGGAAGGAAAGGTAATGAAAAATGCAAAACAAGTTCACATATTATACGTAACAAAGGGATTTTCACTTGAAGAGCATGAAAGATATCCAATGATAGTTTTGAATACAATATTAAGTAGTGGTATGAGTTCGTATTTTTTTGAGGAAATAAGGGAAAAAGAAGGATTGGTTTATGATATATTTTCTACGAATCTTTCGCAAAAAAATTGGGGAATTTTTAATATTTATGCGGCTGTGTCTCTAGAAAAAGTTGAAAAGTTTGTAAGAAGAATGTTTGAGGTTATAAGGAATTTTAAATTGACTGATGATATGTTCAATTACGGAAAAAAACGGATGATTGGAAAGTTAGAACTTTCAACTGAGAGTACTTCAACTATTACAAATTTGATAATTGAATATTTAGCGAATGATGTTACTCCTGAACTTCCGATAGATATTATTAAAAGAATTAAGACTATACAAAAAAAGGAAATAGAAGATGTTTTTGAAAAACTTTTCACTCAACGGTGGTCGTTATTTTATGTTTCTCCCAAAAAGTTAAATAATCTAAATTTTAGGGGGGAATTCTTTTGATTATATGGAAAAATATTGAATTAGTTGAACCAGGTGAAATTGTTGGTGAGGATGTTTATGATCCTTCGGGGTTTATAATATTGATAAAGGAAGGTTCTGTATTAAAAGAAGGGGATATATATCTTTTAAAAAACCGTGGAGTTAGTATTCTTCCAATTTATGTAGAAGAAGTACTAACCTCTGAGGATATAGAACCAACAATTGATATGGAATTATATGATAACTTATCTAAAGATTTATCCAATACCTTTGAAGAGGTAAAGAATGGAGAATTAAATGTAAAAAAAGTAGTTAAACACTCAGAGGAAATTATGAAAAAAGTTCTTGAAAAATACAACGAAAAGATTCTTAATTTAATTAGGAAAGATCAAAAACCTTTGGCAAGACATGCTATAAATACCGGTGTAATATCTTCCATTATTGGGATTAGTTTGGGGTTTGATGATGAAACATTGAATAAACTTATAATTTCTGCAATTTTACATGATGTTGCACACGAAAAACCCGTTCGTGATATAATAGAATACTATGATACTCATCCAATAAAAGCAACGGGAATGTTGAGAAAACATTTTAATATGAATGATGATGTTTTGCTTTCAATATTGCATCACCATGAAAGATTTGATGGAAAAGGATATCCGCGAAATTTAAAGGGAACATCCATTCCGGTTTTTGCAAGAATACTTTCAATAGCTGATGCGTACGATACGCTTATTAGTAAAGATTTTCCTGGAAAAGCTTTTTCTCCGTATGAGGCAGTAAAATTTATAATTTCAAATTCTGGAAAAATGTTTGATCCAAATATAGTTTCAAAATTTGTACAATATGTTGGTATATATCCTACTGGAACGGTGGTAGAGTTAAGTAACGGAGAAAGAGGTATTGTAGTGAAAGTTTTATCTGGCCTTATTCCTTTGGTAAAAGCCAATGGTAGGTTACTTGATATAGTAAAGGAGAAGATATATATAAAGAAAGTAATTAATTAGGAGGGAAACCATGAAAAATTTTGATAGATTAACTCCAAAACAAATTGTGAATGAACTAGATAAGTTTATTGTGGGACAAAATGAAGCTAAAAAAGCTGTTGCTATTGCTATAAGAAATAGAATTCGTAGACAAAAATTACCAGATGAATGGAAAAAAGAAATAACTCCTAAAAATATTTTAATGATTGGGCCTACTGGTGTTGGTAAAACAGAAATAGCAAGAAGATTGGCTCAACTTTCTGGTTCCCCATTTTTAAAGGTTGAAGCAACAAGATTTACTGAAGTTGGATATGTTGGAAAAAATGTTGATTCAATGATTAGGGAATTAGTCGAAATAGCTGTAAACATGGTAAAACAAAAGAAAATGAAGGAAGTTGAAGAAAAAGCTAAAAGAAATGTCGAGGAAAGGATTTTAGATGCCATTTTACCAAGTGCAAAAAAAACACAAATCCCATTTGCAAATATTTTTGGGATGCAATTGGAAAAAACTCAAACTGTAGAGGAAAATGTAGATTTTAGAGGTAAAAGGGAAGAGTTAAGAAAAAAGTTGAGAAATGGAGAACTTGATAATAATGAGATCGAAATAGAAATTGAAACTGGAAATTCTCCAATAGGTTTTATAGGTCTTCCTGAAATGGAGGATATTGGAATGGATTTATCAAATGTTTTGGGGAATATTTTTCCAAAACAGAAGAAAAGAAGAAAGATGAAAATTTCTGATGCTAAAAAAGTGCTATTACCAATAGAAGAAGAAAAACTTATTGATATGGATGAGACAGTTCAAGAAGCATTAGAACTTGCTCAAAATAGGGGAATTGTATTTATAGATGAAATGGATAAAATTGCGGTAAAAACATCTGGGGGAGGGCAAGATATTTCAAGACAAGGTGTACAAAGAGATCTTTTGCCAATAGTAGAGGGAACGACTATAACTACAAAATATGGACCTGTTAAAACAGACTTTATATTATTTATAGCCGCAGGAGCTTTCCATGTTTCAAAACCTTCGGATCTTATACCAGAATTGCAAGGAAGGTTTCCAATAAGGGTGGAACTTGAACCATTGACTGAAAATGATTTTGTAAGAATTTTAATTGAACCGGAAAACGCCTTAACTAAACAATATCAAGCGTTGCTTTATACTGAAGGAGTACATTTGGAGTTTACTGAAGATGGTGTAAGAGAAATAGCAAAGGTATCGTATAAATTGAACCAAAAATTGGAAAATATTGGTGCAAGGAGATTGTATACAGTACTTGAAAAGATACTTGAAGACGTTTTATTTGAAGCACCAGACATAGAAGAAAGAATTGTCGTAGACAAAGACTTTGTTAATAAAAAATTGAAGGATATAATAGAAGATGAAGATTTAACTTCGTATATACTATAGGAGGGAGAAAGTGAAGGCATCTGCTAAAAAAAGACTAAAAGAGTCAGTTTTGGCATATTTATTTTTGTTGCCATCGTTAATTGTGTTAGGTATATTTGTTTTTTGGCCTGTAGGTTTTTCGTTTGTTTTAAGTTTTTTTAAGTGGGATTTTAGAAACATGAAAACCCCTTATTTTAGTGGTTTTGATAACTATTTAAAAATTTTTGAGTATAACTATCCTCCAAAATTTTCTTTTTTGGAGGGGTTAGTTTATTCTATTTCATATATTTTTCTTTCTATAATTTTAGTTTTTACGGTTTATGCTTTTGTGAGAATTTGGAAAGATAAGAAGGTTACTATATTTTTTGTTAATATTTTTGCTATTGTATGGGCATTTTTAATATTTTTTAAATTGAATTCCTTTATTTTGTTTTTAGATATAGTTTTAGCTGTAGTTTTATTTTTGAATTTAAAAAACAAAAGTTTGACGAAATTATTTAAAAAATTTGCTTGGATTAATGTTTCGGCTATAATTGTTGTGTATGTTTTGCTTGAAACAAGTAAATTTAATCAAAATGGATTATTTATGTTTTTTATGGATGCAAAGGATAAGAATTTGTTTATGAAAGCTTTAGTTAATACGTTTTATTACGTTATTTTAACAGTTCCTATAACACTTTTGTTATCGTTGATAGTAGCCGTTTTATTAAATTCAAATGTAAGATTTAGAGTGTTTTTTAGAACGAGTTATTTCATTCCTTTTGTTACATCCGTAGTTGCAGTCTCATTGGTTTGGAAGTGGATTTTTAATGACGAGTTTGGACTTTTGAATTACTTTTTATCTTGGTTTAATATAGAAGGAATAAGGTGGTTAAAAGATGAAAAGTGGACAATTCCAACTATTGCGATTGTATCAATCTGGAAGCAGATAGGTTATGATGCAATTATTTTCTTGGCTGGACTTCAAAATATTGATCAATTTTATTACGAGGCAGCAGAGGTTGATGGTGCAAATTCTTGGCAAAAATTTTCAAAAATTACGTGGCCTTTACTTTCACCGACTACGTTTTTCCTATTAATTGTTTCAATGATTGGTGCTTTTAAGGTTTTTGCACAAGTTTATGTTTTATATGACGGGTTACCTGGTCCGTACAATAATAGTGGTATGACAATGGTGTATTATGTATTTGATTTATTTTATAGGCAACAGAGAATGGGAATTGCCAGTGCAGCTGCATATTTATTATTTGCGGTTATATTGATATTTACTGCAATCCAATATAAAGTTGGGAATAAAGTTGTAGAATACGTATCGTGAGGTGAAAGTGATGAAGAAGTTGATAATATATTTATTACTTTCAATAGGTTTTGTTGTAATGATTATGCCTTTTGCATGGATGATAATAACATCTTTTAAAATGCCTAGTGAAGTTCAACAATGGCCTCCAAAATGGTATACCAAGAACTTTTTCAGCAAAAGAGATGTTAAAGTTGAAACAAAAATAGGTGCAGTAAGGACTTTAAAGGGTATTAGTTTGAGCGAAGCTTTAAGTTTTACCTCTTCAAAAGAAGAGGACAATGTTTTAAACATTTCAGTAGAAGATGATCCATTCTATAGAGGAGTATTAACCATAGATATAAAAGGATTTGATTATATAGAAAGATTATCCAATTCGCAATTTCAAAATTGGTTGAAAAATGTAGATATTCCCATAGAAATACAATATGATACACCTGAAAATTTTTTTGAAGAAGTTTTTTTGTACTTTAATAGTGGTTCAAAACCGTATTTTAATAGATTAGAATATATTTCAAATTTGACTGGGAAATTTGACTCTGCAATTTCTGGAATAAATTTAATTTCCAAGTTTGTTAATAGAAGAATAAAAGATAAAAGTGAACAAGAAAAATTTAAAATATTTTTAAATTCAATGAAGGAACAATTATTTTCAACAAAAGAGATAATAAAAAAATATAAAGCGGGGAAATATTTGGTATTGGAAAATGATGAAATAAAGAATATTTATGATATTTTATCCAGTTTAGATTTAAATTACAATGGAGAGAATGTTTTAAATAAGGTTTATAACAATAAAGTAGTAGATGTTATAAAATCAGAAATAAAAATTTTGGAGTTTTATTTAAAAGTATACGATTATTTTAAGAATATTCAAAGTAAAGTTGTAAACTCTTCAATAGTTGCAAAAGTAATGTCAAAAGACGAGAAATATGAGCTTTTGAAAAATGAGATTTCAAAAATTGACAATCCAATATTAGAGGAGATATTAAGCGAAAAAGATCTAAAGGATCTACCTGAAAAATTTTCCAAAAAAGTTGACAAATATTTTATGAATGAATATGCCATTAGTATTTCACAACTTAATAGTTTAAAAAGTTTAATAGTAAGTTATAAAAATCTTTTGATTGAAAAGAATATAGATTATACAGATATTCTTAAAGGCGGTAATTTTAACGATTTAAAATATGTGTCTGATGAAAGATTAAAAGATAGTAATACTTATAAAATATTTATTTCTAAGTTGGAAAACATATCATCTAGGATAAGGAATTTAGATAAATTCTTAAAGGAATTAATGTTGTATACGGATTATGTTGATGAGGTAAGAAGAGTTTACAATAACTCAATGAATGCATGGAAAATAATAAAAGCTCCAGAATTTGTTAAAAACATTAGAGTTAAAAATGGGGAAGTAATAGAAATTGAACTCTCAAATGTTTCACCTATATACCTTAGTGATGATAATTTAAAGATGGTAAGCTTGAAATTTTCTTTTGGAGAGGTTATAAAGAATGTTTTTCAAAATTATGTTGATGCTTGGAATTCAGCTCCATTTGGAAGATATTACTTAAATACGGTTTTTGTGGCAACTGCAACAACAGTGCTTGAAGTAATACTTGCATCAATGGCGGCTTATGCATTTTCTTGGATGAATTTCCCTGGGAAAAATTTAATATTTGGAATCTTTTTAGCTACAATGATGGTTCCGGGTGAGGTATTACTTGTTCCAAACTTTATAACCATTTCTAAGTTTGGGTGGATAGATACGTATTATGCATTAATAATTCCTTGGATTGTAAGTGTATTTGCTATATTCTTAATGAGACAGCATTTTTTAGCAATTCCAAGAGAATTATTTGATGCTTCTAAGATTGATGGTTGTTCTCATTGGAAGTTTTTATGGAAAATTGTGGTACCATTAAGTAAACCTGTAATTATTACCGGTGCTTTGTTGAAATTTGTCGGAAGCTGGAATGGATTTTTATGGGTATTAATAGTTACAAATTCTGATAAGTATAGAACTCTTCCAGTTGGATTGCAAAATTTTAGTTCGGATGTTGGAACACTTTATAATCAATTAATGGCTGCAGCAACATTTTCGATACTACCAGTTATATTGTTATTCTTATTCACACAACAGCACTTTGTTAGAGGAATTGCAAGAACAGGATTAAAATAATTGAAAAAGGAGGGAATGAAATGAAGATTTTTCTCGATACAGCAAAGATTGACGAGATAAAAAAGGGAGTGGAATGGGGATTAGTTGATGGAGTGACAACAAATCCTACATTAATTGCAAAAGCTGGTACTCCTTTTAAGGAAACTATTAAAGAGATATGTCAGATCGTTCGAGGGCCTGTTTCTGCTGAAGTAGTTTCATTGGATTGGCAAGAAATGGTAAAAGAAGCAAGGGAACTTGCAAAAATTGATGATTACGTTGTTGTAAAAATTCCTATGACCCCTGATGGGTTAAAAGCTGTTAAGATTTTATCAGCAGAAGGTATAAAAACTAATGTTACACTAGTTTTTAGTGCAAATCAAGCATTGCTTGCGGCAAAAGCTGGTGCTACTTATGTTAGTCCATTTGTAGGAAGAATGGATGATATAGCTAATGATGGAATGGGAATTGTTGATGAGATTATTACCATATATTCTAATTATGGTTTTGAAACTGAAGTAATTGTTGCAAGTGTAAGACACCCCAAACATGTTTTAGAATCTGCATTAATGGGAGCAGATGTTGTTACAATTCCTTTTAATGTTCTTGAAAAGTTGTTTCATCACCCTATGACGGAAATAGGTATTAAGAGATTTTTAGATGATTGGAAAAAATATCAAACAGGAAGGTGAGGATTTTGTATAGGACGCATAATTGTGGAGAATTAACAATTAAAAATAAAGGAGAAAAAGTAGTACTTGCTGGATGGATAGAGCGTATAAGAGATCTTGGAGGAATAAAATTTATAATTTTAAGAGATAGGTATGGGAAAACACAATTGGTGGTAAGTCCCAATTCATCAGCGTATAAAGTTTCTCAAGAGCTAGGTAGGGAATGGGTAATTCAAGTGAAAGGAAAAGTATTGGAAAGGCCAAATGAAACGAAAACAGACACGCCAACTGGTGAAATAGAAATAGATGTTGAAGAAATAAATGTTTTGTCTAAAGCAGAGATACCACCATTTTATCCAGGAGAAAAGGTTTCTGAAGATTTAAGGTTAAAGTATAGATATATAGATTTGAGAAATGGTGAAATGCAAAGTAATTTAATAATTAGACACAAAATGGCGCAAACTGCAAGAAATTTTTTGAATGAACATGGTTTTGTTGAAATTGAAACACCATACTTAACTAAAAGTACTCCCGAAGGAGCTCGGGACTTTCTTGTGCCTTCTAGACTACAAATGGGAAAATTTTATGCTTTGCCTCAATCACCTCAGTTATTTAAACAGCTTTTAATGGTTTCGGGTTTTGATAGGTACTATCAATTTGCAAGGTGTTTTAGAGACGAAGATTTAAGAGCAGATAGACAACCTGAGTTTACTCAAATTGACATTGAAATGTCTTTTATGGAAATGGAAGATATTTTGTGTTTAATGGAAAACTTTGCAAGAGAAGTTTTTAAAAGTGTAGGAATAAGGTTACCGGAAAAGTTTGATAGATTAACATACGATGAAGCAATGGATAAATACGGTAGTGATAAACCAGACAGAAGATATGGAATGGAGCTTGTTGACTTTACAGAATATTTTAAAGAAACAGATTTTAGGGTAATAAAAAATGTAATAGAAAATGGTGGATACGTTAAAGGATTTATTACAAGTATTCCTATTAGTCGAAAGATAGCATCTGAATTTGAAGAATATGTAAAGCAATTAGGCTTAGGTGGATTATTGTGGTTTAAAGTTGAAGATAAAATAGTATCACCGACAGCGAAGTTTTTGTTGAAAAATTACGAAAAAATTGTAGAAAAGTTTAAATTAAAAAAAGAACAAGTGGTATTACTTGCGGCTTATGATGATAAAGAAGTGCTTAATGGTGCACTTGGTTCGTTAAGATTAAAAATTGGAAAAGAATATTTTAAAGAGTTGGAAGAAGGGTATGATGCACTATGGATAGTTGATTTTCCATTTTTAGAATGGGACGATGAGGAAAATCGTTATGTAGCAAGGCATCATCCATTTACAATGCCTAAAAATTTGGAACAAAAATTAGATGAAATAAAAGCTTATGCATATGATATGATAATTAATGGAACGGAAGTAGGCGGAGGAAGTATAAGGATACATGATAGTGATATTCAGAAAAAAGTTTTTGAAATAATAGGTTTAACTGAAGAAGAGGCCAACGAAAAATTTGGTTTTTTCTTAAACGCATTAAATTTCGGAGTTCCACCGCATGGAGGAATAGCATTTGGTTTTGACAGGATGGTTTCAATTGCTGCTGGTGTTAATTCAATAAGAGATGTTATTGCGTTTCCAAAGACTACAAGTGGGACATGTCAACTTACAGGTGCACCGTCATTTGTTGAAGAAAAACAATTAAAGGAATTGTCAATTGAAATTCATAAAGGAGGTATAGAAAATGAGGAGCACGAAGGTTGAATTTTCAAATGAAGAAAAGGCATTAATTGCTAAAGTATATGGAGATATTGATGCATATCATTCGGCAGATATAAAGAAGGAAATTAGAGAAAAAATGATTTCATCAGATAAAGAAAAGATTATCATTGATCTTTCTGAAGTAAATTACATAGATAGTGCAGGTTTGGGGAGCTTGGTTGCAATTTTAAAAGATGCAAGAATGAATAATAAATTGTTGTATTTAATGTCTCCAAAACAGTCTGTTATGAGAGTTTTTGAAATGACAAGATTAGATAAGGTATTTAATATTATTTCAAGTATTGAAGAAATTTAGGTGATAGAATGCCATGTAGAATAGCAATAGATGGACCAGCTGGTTCTGGAAAGACGACTATTGCAAAATTACTTGCGAAAACTTTAGGTATCTTTTACTTGGATACTGGGGCTATGTATAGAATTGTTGGATTGTATTTGGAGAAAAGTGATGTTAGTAATGATGAAGAAATAGAAAACAAATTAAAAGAATTAAAGTTATCTTTTTCGGATGGAGATTTTTTTCTTAATGGAAAAAAAGTTGGTGATGAAATTAGAACACCTGAGGTTGGAATTTATGCCTCTAAATATGCTAAAAACGAAATTGTAAGAAGATATCTTACAAAGCTTCAAAGAGAGATTGCGGAAAATGAAAATATAGTAGTGGAAGGAAGAGATATTGGAACTGTTGTTTTACCAGATGCAGAAGTAAAGATATTTCTTGTTGCCACACAAGAAGCTAGAGCGAAAAGAAGGTTTAAGGAGTTGACAGAAAAGGGAGTAAAAGTAACATACGAGCAGGTGTTAAATGAAATAAAATTAAGAGATAAACAAGACTCTGAAAGGAATGTCGCACCTTTGAGAAAGGCCAAAGATGCTATATTAATAGATTCAACGAAGTTTTCCATTGAAGAAGTAGTTCAAAAGATATTAGAGGTGGTTAAAGAAAAATGCAAATTATTGTGGCAAAGGGAGTAGGTTTTTGTTTTGGAGTAGAATACGCAGTAAATAGGGCCAAGACTCTTTTAAAGAGTGGCGTAAGTGTCTGGACGGATGATGATATAGTTCACAACAAATTTGTTATGAAAGAATTAAATGATTTGGGTTTGTCAAAAACTTCTGGAGATGTTTTTTTAGTTAGAGCACATGGACTACCCAAATATGAGATTGAAAAATTAAATAAAAAATACAAAATAGAAGATCTTACGTGTAGGATTGTTAAAAATTTATTTAAAACTGTTTCAAAGTTGGAAGAAGAGGGGTATAAAGTGGTTGTTTTTGGAAAAAAAGAACATCCAGAGATGAAGGCGCTAAAGAGTTATTGTACTGATGCTATCATTACAAAGGAGCCTGTAATGGTTGTAGGAAAGAGAATAGCTGTTGCAAGCCAAACTACCATGTCATATTCAGATTTTAATCTTTTTGCGGGAAAAGTAAAAGAAATGTCTAAGTTTGAAGAGTTTAAAGTAATAAATAGTATATGTAATATAACATATGATAGAGAGATTGAAACGCAACAATTATCAAAAATTGTGGATTTGATGGTTATTGTTGGTGGAAAACACAGTTCTAATACAACTAAGCTTTATAAAATTGCTAAAAAATATACCAATGCTATTCATATTGAATTTCCTGAAGAGATAGAATTTATACCCAAGGGGGTTAAAAAAGTTGGAATAATAAGTGGTACATCTACACCAAAAGAGTTAGTTGATAAAGTGGTAGAGAGATTAAAAATATTAGGAGGGATGCTGCAAATGGATGGAAATTTTGAAAAACTTTTAGAAGAGTATTTGTACACAGATGTTAGAAGGGGAGAAGAGGTAGAAGCAACTGTTTTAAGAAAAAGTGATACTGAACTTTTTGTAGATTTTGGTTGGAAAGGTGAAGGGATTGTAAATTCTAATGAACTTGTAAAAGATTTGGAAGAATATAATATTGGTGATAAAATCACATTATTATTGTTAAAAAAAGATGAAGAAAATGGTACAGCATATTTATCAGAGAAGAGAATCTATTTGAAAAAAATTAGAAGAATTTTAAAGGAAAAGTTTGAAAAAGGCGAAAAAGTTACAGGAAAGATTATCTCAAAAGTTAAAGGAGGATATAAGGTATTAATTGATAATGTTTTAGAAGCATTTTTACCAAAGAGTGAATCTATGATATTTGATGATAATATACCTGAATACAAATGTGAGTTTAAGATTATAAAATTTGAAAATAAAAGAAGATTAAATGTTGTACTTTCAAGAAAGGTATTAGTGGAAGAACAAGTGAAAAAATTTTTCAATGAGAGAAAAAATGGAGATATTGTTGAAGGTATAGTGAAAAAAATTGAAAAGTTTGGAGCGTTTATTAGAATTAGCGAAGGTATTGAAGGATTATTGCCAAATTCGGAAATTTCTTATGATAATGAAGTAAATGCTTATGATGTATTAAGTGAAGGGCAAAGTGTTAAATTATATTTAAAAGAAATTGTTCCGGAAAGAAAAAAGATAATCTTGAGTTTAAAGGAATTACTTCCAAATCCGTGGAATAGTGTTGAGAGAAAGTATAAAGTAGGAGAAGTGGTTAGTGGGAAAGTGAAGAAGATAATGCCATATGGGTTTTTTGTAAATCTTGAACCAGGTATTGATGGATTTGTCCATATTGATGATGTATTTTGGGGAAGAAGAGGAAATTTAAAAGAGTTAATTTCTGAAGGAGATTTTGTGAAATTAGTTGTAAAAGAGGTGGATAAAGAAAACAAGAGAATAAAGTTAAGTTATAAAGAAGTAAAGGGAGATCCATGGGAAAGTATTGAGGAAAAATATCCAGTTGGAAATGTTGTGACTGGTGTTGTTAGAGTTATTTTTGAGAAAGGAATAATAATAGATATTGAAGAAGGAGTAAGTGGATATTGTCCTATTTCGGAAATCTCATGGAAATACATAAGAACTCCAAATGAAGTCGTAGCCGAAGGTGAAAAGGTAAAGGCCGTTGTGACAGAACTTGATAAAGAGAATAGAAAAATAAAATTAAGCGTAAAAAGGGTGGAACAAAATCCGTGGAAACTGTTCAAAGAAAACTACAAAGTAGGAGATGTGGTAAAAGTTAAATTAACGAAGGAATTGAAAAAAGGGTATATTGGTGTTATTGAAAATGTTGAAATTTACATTCCAAAGTCGGATGTGGATTCAACTGTCAATATAGGAGATGAATTAGAAGTAAAGATTATTGGTATTAAGGAAGACGTAGAAATTTTAAGGATTATTGCAAGCGAGAAAGAAAAAGTAAGTGAGTCTTTAATAGAAGAAATAAACAATGAAGCTGAGAAGGAAAGATTTAGTTCCATTGAAAGGAAGGTAAAAAATGGCAACAGTTTTGATAGTAGGGAAGAGTAATGTTGGAAAATCAACGCTTTTTAATAAATTAATAGGTAGGAAAAAATCAATTGTAGATAATAAAGAAGGTGTTACAAGAGATGCGGTTAGTGACCGCGTCTCTTATTTTGGAAAATCTTTTAGATTAATAGATACGTGTGGAATTTTCGAGAGACCAGAAGATATCATATCTTCTAAGTTAAAAAATTTAACTTTGGATATGTTGAAAGAAGGAGATCTCGTTTTGTTTGTGCTTGATGGAAAAAATGGATTAACCTCTGAAGACTATCATCTTGCGGATTTTTTGAGAAAATCAAATTCTGATGTATTGTTGGTGGTTAATAAATCTGAAAATGAAAAAAAAGTTTTGGTAAATTTATCGGATTTTTATAGCTTAGGATTTGGTGAACCAATATTTGTTTCAGCAGAACAAGGAAAAAATATCGATAATTTAGTTGAAAAAATCATTGAGAAGTTGGAAGAAAAAGGAAAAAATTTAAGTGAAGAAGATAATAATAATGATTCTATAATTAGGGTAGCGTTAATTGGAAGACCAAATGCGGGAAAATCAACATTATTTAATAGTATATTAAACAAAGAAAGAGTACTTGTTACTCCTATACCTGGTACAACAAGAGATGCAATTGATGAGTTAATAGAATTTAATGGCCAAAAATATCTATTTATTGATACAGCGGGGTTAAGAAGAAAATCTAGAGTTGAATACAAAAGTATTGATATGTACAGTAATGTGCGGGCTATAAGAAGTGTTGAATTAGCCGATGTTGTTGTGTTAGTTATAGATGCCATCGAAGGTATCACACACCAAGATCAAAGAATAGCAGGGATTGCTGAAAATAGAGGAAAGGCAACTGTTGTTGTTTTTAATAAGATAGATCTTGTGAAGAATTTTAATTTTAGAAAAACAGAGTTTATTGAACATTTTAATGAAAAGTTATATTTTATTAATTATAGTCCTGTGGTATTTGTAAGTGCTGCAAAAAACAAAGGAATAAAAAAATTAATAGGCGCAATTAATGAAGCATATACTTCGTTAAATTACAGAGTTAATACAAGTGCGGTAAATGCTGCTATACAGAGAATGGTTATGTTTTCACCACCACCAAGAGGTTTAAAGATATTTTATGGTGTGCAGGTAGACGTAAGACCTCCAACATTCTTATTTTTTACAAATGGGAAAAAAGTTCCAGAATTTTATCAAAATAGTATTAGAAATACTATTCGCGAGAATGTCTATCCTTTCAATGGGGCACCTATATTTTTGAAATTCAAAAATAGGCATTAGGGGGGATATTATGAAGAAGATTATATTACTTGGGATTTTATTATCTATAAGTGTGTTTTCTTTTAAGGTTATAATGGTAACGGATATCGGGGGATTAGGCGATGGATCTTTTATGGATGGAACTTGGTCTGGTATTGTTAAAGCGTGTGAGGAGCTTGGCATTGAGTATGAAGTTATACAGTCAAAGGAACAAGGAGATTACGTAAGTAATTTAAGTAAGGCAGCAGAACAAGCAGATGTAGTTTTCGCTGTAGGTTATTTAATGTCTGATGCGTTTTATAAAGTTGCGCAACAGTATCCTGAAACATATTTTGTTGGAATAGATTTTGATAACGGTACAGAACTTTCAAATGTTATGACATTTACATTTAAAGAACAAGAGGGTAGTTTTTTAACTGGATATCTTGCTGCTGGAATGACAAGAACTGGAAAAGTTGCGATTATTGGTGGAATTCCTATTCCACCTGTGAAGAGATATGAAATTGGATTTAGGGCGGGAGTTAAAGCATTCAATCAAATTCATAACACAAATGTTGAAGTGAAAGTTGTGTATGCAAATTCATTCACAGATCCAAAAAAAGGAAAAGAATTGGCGCAGGCATTAATTAGTGAAAAAGTAGATATTATTCAACAAGCTTGTGGAGGAACCGCATTAGGAATTATTGAAGCAGTCAAAGAAGAGGATCAAAAATTAGTAAAATCGGATAATTTAAAAGACTTGATTGATTATTTCTACGAAAATGGCGGTTATTTTATGTTAGGTGGTGATGTTGAGCAAGGGCCACAAGCACCTGGCTATATTTTAGCAAGTGCTATTAAAAGGGTTGATGTTGCAAGTTATTTAGCTGTTAAAATGGCGTATAATGGAGAATGGGCGCCTGGAAATACGGAATTGGGAATAAAAGAAAATGGTGAAGGAATTAGCAATATGATATTTACCAAAGGGATAGTTCCTGATAGTTTGATTTGTGAGATAGAATATCTAATAAGTTTAATAAAAAAAGAAGAATTTATAATTCCATCATCTGAAGAAGAGCTTAATGGAATGAAAATAAAAATTAAGTTTTAAACGGTGATAAAATGTTAAAAAAAATGAGTTTTTGGTTTTGGTTTATAATTATTGTTGTAATGATAATTTTTCAATTTTTGTATTGGTATTTTTTTAAGGGAAATTCTTATGCATTTCTTTATTCTTTAAAGAATGCATCACACGAGATTATTACACAACAATATAGGCCTTTAAATTTATATCCCTTAAATGAAGATGCACTTTCTAAAAATACTTTAAAGTATGTAAAATCAAAGGGATTGAATATTATAGTTGGACCTAATTTTAGTGCTACTGGATTTAGAATATTCAAATTTTTAGAAGATTACGATCTTGTTGCAATTTCTCCAAGTATAACATCAACTAAATTGTTAATGAGTACTAATAGAATTCTTTCAATAGTTCCCACTAATGAGTTTCAAATAAATGTAATTATAAAATTTTTGAAGAATAATGCATCAAAAAATGTTTTAGTGATATTAGATCCATTTAACAAAGAATACTCAAGAGAATTTTTAAAAATCTTAAAAGAGCTTAATGGAGAATATGCGTATTTTTATTCCGTTGAGACTTTTTCTAAAGATGTGAGTAAATACGATTCAATTGTAATTACGCTTGAACCTAAAGGGACTATCGATTTTCTAAGTTATTTTGCTCCTGATTTTAGAGGAATAATTGTAGCATCTGATGCCGCAATTGATGAGGGATTGGATAGTTTGCCGGATTTAAAAAATTTATACGTTGTAACTTTTGGGTTTAAAAGTTACAATTGGTCAAATGAAGCCATTTATACAATATTTAGAATGCTTTCAAAGCATAAGTTTATTTCTACCAACCAATTTGTTAATTTTTATTTGGGACATGAAATTGGTAGAGGAATGTATTTTAACGATGAAGGATTTATCGAAAAAAATATTAGTATAGTAAATTTTTCAAAGTATAGAAAGGAGAGTTTAATATTTGAAGGTAAATAGGAGATTATTATTTTTATTCTATTTTATATTGTTGATTTTATTGGTTATAACGCTTAATTACTATTTAAAGGTAACTTTAAAAGATTCTAGTAAGGTGTTTACGAAATATTTTGATAATTTATTACTAAACAAACAATTTTTAGTTGCAAAGTTGGATGATAGCTTTTTTGACAAAGAATCAAATAAAAATTTGAAAGGGATATTAACTGAAGGGCCAAATAAATATATCAAAGGAATATATTTTAGAATTGATACGTTAAAATATGTGGAAAAACATGGAAAGCAGTATTTTTTGTATGAAATTCCATTGAACTTGTTTAATTTAAGTGAACTCTCTATTAAATATTATGATATTATTGCTGAGGATAAGGTTGTTTATTCGTCGGAACCTTTAAAAATTGGAAGCAAATATAAAAAATCATTTTTTGAAGAATTTTCAAAATCAAGTTATGGATTTACTTTTGTAGTAGGGTATAAGGCAGCTTTTGTTATAAAGTTGAATTTGTTTGTGACAATGATTTTTACCGTTGGTTTTGTATTCTTTTATTATTTATTTTATATTGAAAAGGGAGAAACTGAGAAAATGGAAAATGTTATAAAGAATTTGAATATGGAATTAGAGAAGATATATGAAAGTTTTAAAAAGCATAAAAGGCTATATGAGTTTGGTAGTTCTCCTACTAATTTAGAAAGTGTTAGTAAATTACAAAAAACTATTAAAAGTATTTTTGAAGAGTTTAGAAAGATATTTAGTGAATATGAAAGAACTGCAGAAATTTTAGAATCCACAATGGCAGAACTTGAGGAAACTAATGCAGAATTGATGGAAAAGAATCTTCAAATTATTTCAGCTCTTGCCGAGGCTGTTGAAATAAAAGATTCAGTTACTGGAAATCATTCAAGAAATGTTATGGATTTTTCCCTACTTTTGGCAGATAAAATGGGAATTAAAGAGCCTGCGGAAATTGAAGCAATAAAATATGGGGCGATTTTACATGATATAGGTAAGATAGGTATCCCCGAGCATATATTAAATAAACCTGGAAAATTGAATGATGAAGAATTTGAAATAATGAAAAAACACACAGTTTATGGTGAAAAAATAATTAAAACTATACCAGGTTGGTCTCTTGTTGGTGATGTAATTAGACATCATCACGAGAATTGGGATGGGAGTGGTTATCCCGACGGATTAAAAGGGCAAGAGATTAGTTTGCGAGCTCAAATAGTATCGATTGTGGATGTTTTTGTTGCTCTTACCGAAGATAGACCATATAGAAAGGGGCTTTCAGTTGAAAAATCTTTGAGTATAATGAAGGATATGGTTGGAGTTAAGTTTTCATCGGAGTTATTTGCACAATTTTTAGAAGTTTTAAAAGAAAGAGGATATATAAGTTGATAAATAATTAAATTTATGATAACATATAAAAGGACAAAATTTAGAAAAGGAGGATAGTATATGAAGAGGACATATCAACCATCGAGGATTAAGAGAAAAAGAACACACGGGTTTTTAGCGAGAAAAAAGACTGCAGGTGGAAGAAGGGTGTTAAAGAACAGAAGAAGAAAAGGAAGATGGAGATTAACAGTATAAGTAAAAACACCTTTAAAAAACATGAACGCTTGAAGCTCAGGAAAGATTTTAAAAATATATTTGAAAATGGCAAAAGCATACAAAACAGTTATCTTGTGATTTTATATGTAAATAATGGTCTAGAGTATAGTAGATATGGTTTTTCAATTAAAAAAAAGTTTGGTAAAGCCGTGAAAAGGAATAGATTGAAAAGATGGTTACGTGAGATTATAAGAAATAATAAAGGGATTATTCCAAAAGGATTCGATTATTTAATAATTGCTAGGAAACATCTTTCGAAAGATTTTGACAAGATATTATTTACAGAATTAAAAGATGAATTGTTAAAATTATTTGTGAGGATTAATGATGAAAAAAATAGTAATGTTAGTGATTAGATTTTATCAAAAATTTATTTCTCCATTAAAACCACCAACTTGTATATATACTCCGACGTGCTCGGAGTATACTTATTGGGCGGTACAAAAATTTGGTGTATTTAAAGGTCTTTTCCTGGGCTTCAAGCGTATTTTAAGGTGTAATCCTCTCCATAAAGGTGGGGAAGATCCAGTACCAGATGAATTTTATATAATTAGAAGGAGGCGGTCTAGTTGAAGAAAGCGATTACCGTCATTTTTTTGTTGTTGGCTTTTTTTGTGTTAGCAGGAACTATGACTCTTGAAGAAAGAACTGATGGTATTTACGTGTTTACTAAACTTGCGGAATATAAATTTGACTATAATGGTAATTTACAAGAAGTGTATAGAGTTACTGAAAGAAGAACAAGATTATTTTTGTATTCTAATGATGGTTTTGATCTGGAAAATGTAAATTCGACTCCTACTTTTAAGTGGCAGGGATTAAAAGATGAAGGAAAATACTCTGAATTAACTTTGGTTTTTAATTATGGGAATATTGAAAAAATATTCAGTTTTAAAGAAGGCCCAAATTATACATTTAATGTTTCAATTGATTCTAATGATGAAATTACTGTATCAATTCCAAGGGTTGGTTACGAGGAAAATGATAGATTGCGCGATAATGTTTTTGTATCGTTTTATAATAAAGGAGATATTCTTTCTATAGTAAAATTTTCTGGGAAAACATTAGGTGGAAATAAGGTGAAAGGTACAAATCTAAGATTTCTAGCCTATATTGGTCCTTATAAAAAAACCCTTATAAAAGATGCATTTGGAGAAGATTATTCCACGATTTCAGAGATGTTAAAAACAATTTCTGGGGTTGGAGGATGGTTTGATGTAATATTATATCCATTAGTTTACTTTTTTGGATGGATAAATAATTTTACTAAGAATTTCGGACTTACAATTATTGTTTTTACGATAATTGTCAGATTTATACTTTATCCACTGTATCATTCACAGACAAAGTCTATGATTAAAATGAGAAAAATGCAACCTATTGTGGAACAAATAAAGAAAAAGTATAAAGATCCTCAAAAACAGCAACAAGAACTTTTAAAGGCGTATAAAGAGAATAATATTAATCCAGCAAGTGGGTGTCTAATGGCGTTTGTGCAGTTGCCAATATTTATAGTTTTGTATCAAGTTATAAGGTATTATCAAGAAGAATTTGCGTTTAATGGACAATTTCTCATATGGAAGGATTTAACAGCTGGAGGATTTTCAGCAAATTGGGTGTTTTTAGTTATACAAATTCTTGCAGGATATTATCTTGCATTGATTACAAGTCAGGATACAAGAACAGCATGGCAGAGTATAATTATGAGTTTTGTGTTTCCATTCCTGTTCATAGGATTGCCAAGTGGAGTGTTTTTATATTACACTGCAAATACGTTAATTCAACTTGGAATAACATATTATATTTATAAAAAATACAAAATTAAAGGGTTAACACAAAGAGAACTCTGGGGCTTACCAAATAAGGGGTGAATAGCTTGAAGAAGTTAACGTTGACTGGAAAGAGTATAGAAGAAATTTTGACAATTTTTGAGGAAAATATGGGTATTAAAAATGGAGAATATGATTATTTGGTTATAGATAAGGGTTCAAGTGGTTTTTTTGGCTTTTTAGCAAGAGATGCGGTTGTAGAAATTACCATAAAGAAAGAGTACTATGAAAGAAGACTACAGGAATTTTTGAAAAATGTGATAAAATACTTTGATGATAGAATAGAAATAAGTGTGTTTTCAAAAAATAACAGAGTGTTTATTGCGAAAATTCAAGGAGAAGGTATTGGAAAGATAATAGGAAAACATGGTAAAGGATTAGGTGCTTTACAGCATATTGCAACAATATTTTTAAACAGACTTTCTGATATAAAAATCACGGTAATTATAGATGCAGGAGATTATAGAGAAAAGAGAAAAGAACTTATTAGAAAAATTGTAGGAAGTGCCGTAGAAAAGATTAGAAATGGTGCAAAAAGGATAGAACTTGATCCAATGTTTTCATTTGAAAGAAGATTAGTACACGAATTTTTGAAGAAATATCCAGATGTTGTATCTCATTCTGAAGGTGTTGAACCTTATAGATATGTGGTAATTGAAAGGAGGCATCTAAATGATAATATCAAAACCAGAAAAAGTAGAGCCTATAATAATAGATGATGGGAAAATTGAGAAAAGAATATTGATTGGTTCAAAGGATGGGGCTAAGAATTTTGTTATGAGACTTTTTAGATTACAGCCGGGTGCAAATACGCCATATCATTCGCATGATTGGGAACATGAAATTTTTGTGGTAAAAGGAAAGATCCAAGCAGTTACAAAAAATGGGAAATTTGAAGCTGAGCAAGGAAGTTTTATTTTTGTTAAACCCAATGAAGAACATCAATTTGTTAACGTTGGGGATGAATATGCTGAATTTATATGTATAATCCCTTATATGCCGAACAATGAATGAGAACGTAGGAAAATTACTCATAAAACAAATTTTTCTTTTTACTGTATTAATATTAATAGTATTAATAACGGGAGTCTTGTATTATCATCTTTTTGAAGGACTCCCGCTTGTTGATGCGTTCTTTTTTACGGCAATAACCATTTCAACGGTTGGCTATGAAATGCCAGAAACACTTTCTACCACTGGAAGAATCTTTACTTCTATTCTAATCTTTATGGGGATTAGTGTTGTTTTATATGGAATATCAAGTGTTACGGCAATTATCGTTGAAGGAAAACTTAGCGATTACATGAAAGAGAGGCGAAACAGAAAAATGATTGAAAAGATGCAAAATCATATTATTGTTGTTGGTGCAGGAAAAACTGGACAATATGTAATTGCAGAATTGATCAGAGAAAAGGAGAGTTTTTTAATAATAGATAAAAGCGAAGAAAATGTAAAGCGTTTATTGGAAATGTATAGTATAGAAGTTCCATATATAGTTGGAGATGCAGCGGAAGAAGATATATTGTTAAATGCTGGGATTTCAAAAGCAAAAGCATTAATAACAACACTTCCAGAAGATTCAGTAAATGTTTTTGTTGTATTAAGTGCAAGAACATTAAACCCAAGTTTGACGATAATTTCCAAAGTTACTGATGTATCGTCAATTAGGAAACTAATATATGCTGGTGCAACTACAGTTGTAGCAGCTGCGGAAATTGCTGGTACTAGAATGGCAAGATTAACTACAAGACCAGAAAGTGTTAACTTTGTTGATTTGTTTGCATTTGGCAATGAACAATATAGAATCGAGGAAATTAAAATAGTGAAAAACAGTGTGTTGGTAAATAAAAAGATATCTGATTTGGATATAGGAAAAAAATTTAAAGTTATGGTATTGGCTGTTAATAGAGAAGGCGATACAATTTTTGGCCCAAGCGGTGATTTGGAGTTACGTGAGAACGACGCTTTGATGATAATGGGAAGAAAAGAAAATATTGACGAATTTAAAAAAATTTCAGACATTTAATCCCACCCTTAGTTGTATTTATCCCAGATAAAATTTGAATAAAATAGTTAATGGGAGTATAAGCAATGTTTTTGGGTTATCTTTGAAAATATTGCTTATAATTATTTTATTCTATCCTTGTTAGTATAATTTTTGCGTGTTACACTATTAATGCAAAATATAATTTTTTGGAGGTGTGTTATGGAAATAAAAGAATTACTAAGTATTGTAGAACGTGAAAAAATTAATTTTATAGATTTGAAAGTAGTGGATATTTGGGGAAAGTGGAGACATGTAACACTTGCAAGAACGAATTTTTCCGAAAAGACATTTTATGATGGTGTGGGTTTTGATGCGTCAAATTTGGGATATGCATCTGTGGAAAATAGCGATATGATTTTAATTCCAGATCCAGAAACAGCTTTTATTGAAAATGTTGGGGAAGAAAAAGTTTTAAGTTTAATTTGCGATGTTTATGATGCAAATACTGGGAAACCTTCTTATCATGATCCTAGAACGATTTTAAAATCTACACTTAATAGTATAAAAGATATAGCTGATGAGGTTCATTTTGGTCCAGAATATGAATTTCATATTTTTGAAGATGTTAGATATAAAATTTCAAATAATGAAGTAACAGTACAAATTGATAGTAAAGAGGGATTTTGGAATTCTGAAGAAACAGGTGAGTATTTTATTGGAAAGAAAAAGGGTTATCATAGAATACCTCCGTTTGATACGTTGATGGAGGTAAGAAATAAGATAGTATCAAAGTTATTAGAGTATGGTATTCCGGTAAAATATCACCATCATGAAGTAGGAACTTGTCAAGTTGAAATTGAATTGAATTTTGTAAGCGCATTAAAAGCGGCAGATTATACATTGTTAGTAAAATACATTGCAAGACAAGTTGCAAAAGAGTATGGATTAATAGTAACATTTATGCCAAAGCCATTGTATGATGAAGCGGGAAATGGAATGCACGTGCATCAATATTTGGTTAAAGATGGGGAAAACATATTTGCTGGTGATAAATTGTACGGTTTATCGGAAACAGCTTTATCGTACATCGCAGGATTATTGAAGCATGCACCATCTGTTATGGCATTTACCAATCCAACCACGAATTCGTATAGAAGATTAGTGCCTGGTTATGAAGCACCTACCAATGCGGTTTTTGCCCTTGCAAATAGAACAGCAGCGATAAGAATACCCGCATATGTGAAAGATGCTAAAAAGAAAAGAATAGAATTTAGAACTATTGACGCGTCATGTAATCCATATTTAGCGTTTTCTGCCATGATTTTAGCAGGAATAGATGGTATAAAAAATAAGATGGATCCAACAAAAGAAGGATTTGGACCTTTTGAGAAAGATCTATATGTGGAAAATATTAAACCACTTCCATATTCATTGACTCAAGCATGTCAGGCTTTGAAAAATGATAATGATTATCTAAAACTATTTCCAAGGGAACTAATAGAACATTGGATTAAATTAAAAATTTCTGAGGATAGGGAAATAATGTCAATTCCACATCCAAAAGAATTTGAAAATTATTTTGATATATGAAAATTGATTTTTTTGATATCCTCCGTTATGTAACGGAGGATTTTTTTTTATATTTGCAATTTGGTATAATATCAAGTAAGTAAGTTAATGGGGGGAGAATTGTGGAGAAATTATTGATTATTGACGATAGTAAATTTTGGCGGTCTGTAAGTTCAGATTTTTTTAAGGATTATTTTGATGTGTTTACAGCAGATTCTGGACTTGATGGTATAAAAAAGGCGTTTGAAATTTTGCCGGATATTATCATTACAGATTACAACATGCCAGATATTAATGGTATATTTTTATCGTTGGTATTGAGAAAATATGAATCTTTTGAAAACTCTGGTATTTTTATTTTAACAAGTTCGGATGATAAAATTAATAATTTTTGGGCCCAAAAAAGTGGTGCAAATGGTTTTTATTCCAAAGCTATATTTAACAACAAAGAACAATTATCTTTTTTTGTTAATACTTTGAAAAATGGAGAGTTTTATACAAAAAAGATGCAAAATTATCAAACGATTACCCGTGATAAAATTTTTGAAATAGTAGAGGAAAGGTTAAAAGAAGAGATATATGAAAAAGAAATTCTAAATCTTTTAAAATACATTAGAGATGAAGAATACCTAATTCTAAGACTTAAAGATCTCTTTAGCGAATTATTTTCATTTAACTCATTTCTGACACTTATCCTATCAGAAAGTGAAGCAAGACTTTATAGCTTTAATACAAATATCTCGAAAAGTCATGCAAAAGTGCTGATGTTATCGTATTTTGAACGACCTACTATTCCAAATTCATGGAGTTTTTACGGTGATTTTAATGATAATAGTTTAAAGAAATTAAAGAATTTTGAAAAATATTTGGTTAGGTATGATAATAAAGAACATGCTTTATTGTTGTTTGAAAATGCAAGTTATGAATTAAAAAATGTTCTGGAATTAATTGGTGAAAGCTTGGGGATTGTTTTTTCTACCATTAATAATTTTAAAGAATACCTTTTTGCTTCTCAATTTGATTCTCTTACAGGATTGTACAACAAAAAGGTTTTAATGCATAAAATTGAGGAATATATTGAAAAATATGGAGAAAATACTGTTTTGGCTATTTTTGATATTGATAACTTTAAATCGATAAATGATACATATGGACACATTGTTGGAGACAAAGTTTTAAAAAAGTTATCTGAGATATTTTTGAAAAATACTTCTGAAGAAGAAATATGTGCAAGATATGGAGGAGAAGAATTTGTTATTTTATTCAATGATTTTGATAAAGCGTTAAATAACATAGAAAGTATATATGATGAAATTAACGAATATAATTGGAGTGAAGTGTTAAATGACAATAGAAAGGTTACTATTAGTGGTGGAGTTGCAGTTTATCAATCTGGTTTTAAAATTACTGAATTTATTAATACTGCAGATGAGCTGCTTTATAAAGCCAAAAGAAATGGAAAAAACAATTATTATGTTTTTGATAAATACGGGGAGGGAGTAGTATGAAAAAGCTGCTTTTTTTTCTTTTGATTATATTTTTTGTTATAGTTACATATTTAGGGGGAGTAATATTGTTTGCGACTTTGTTTGATTATAGACCAGATAAGAT
Source organism: Thermosipho sp. 1070 (assembly GCF_001682135.1). Classification (NCBI taxonomy): domain Bacteria; kingdom Thermotogati; phylum Thermotogota; class Thermotogae; order Thermotogales; family Fervidobacteriaceae; genus Thermosipho; species Thermosipho sp. 1070. The sequence continues at coordinate 1,730,351 of NZ_CP007121.1, forward strand.
TGAGGAGGTTAGAGTGGAGAAAAATGTAAATAACTATTTAGATAAAGATGTTATAACCATTTTCGATTGGAATATTGGATATGCAGGTTTAGGGAAAGAGATGGATTTTTTTCTTGATGGAGGAAAAAACGCAGTTGTTCCAAAGAATTTAGTAAAAAGATACATTAATGGTGTTGTAAACGTATTAAAGAAATACAATTCTGATATATATTTGTTGCAAGAAATAGATGTAAATAGTAGAAGAACTAATTATATAAATGAACTAAGTTATTTAAAATCTATTGGAAAGTATGACATAGCGTTTGCATATAATTACAAGGTTTTATATGTTCCAGTACCATTTTTAAATCCTATGGGAAAGGTTTCAGCTGGACTTGCTACATTTTCAAAGTATGAAATTGGTGAAGCATTAAGGATATCATTGCCTGGAGAATATAGCTGGCCAACAAAGATTTTTCAATTAGACAGATGTGTATTGCTAACTAGGTTGAATAGAGGTAAAAAGGATTTGGTAATTTTAAATATTCATCCAAGCGCGTATGATACAGGTGTACTCAGAGAAAAACAACTTAGATTTATCATGAAACTTGCTAGTGACGAGTACAAAAAGGGGAATTATGTCATTATTGGTGGAGACTGGAACAGTGAGTTTTTTGAAGATAACAAATTTACTTTTACAGAGAAAAAACCTTCTTCATATATAAAGTTACCAGATTTCTTTAATCTAGATGGATGGAGTTGGGGAGTGGCCAGGAATGCACCGACGAATAGATCTGTGAGTTTTCCATATAAGAAAGGCGAAAACTTTGTGACGGTAATTGATGGATTTTACGTGTCGCCTAATGTGGAAATTTTAGAAGTAAAGAACTTGGATTTAAATTTTGAATATTCCGATCACAATCCAGTGATTTTAAAAGTGAGATTAAAGTAGGAGGTAAATTATGAGATTAAAAAGAAGTGATTTTCCAAGATGGTTTGTTTTTGGAGTTGCTACTTCAGCATATCAAATTGAAGGAGCTGTAAATGAGGATGGAAGGGAACATTCGATTTGGGATGTTTTTTCTCATACTAATGGAAATATAAAAAACAACGAAAATGGTGATATAGCCTGTGATCATTACCATAGATTTGAAGAAGATATAAGTATTATATCTGAACTTGGGCTTGATTCATATAGATTTTCCATTGCTTGGCCAAGGGTGGTAAAAAAAGATGGAAAAAAGAATGAAAAAGGCTTAGATTTTTACAATAGGTTAGTTGATAGATTATTAGAAAAAGATATAATTCCATTCGTGACTTTATATCATTGGGATTTACCTTACTATCTATATGAAAAAGGTGGGTGGCTTAGTGATGATATAGCGTATTATTTTAGAGATTATGCGGCGTTAATATTTGAAGAATTAGGAGATAGGGTAAAATATTGGATTACATTAAACGAACCTTGGTGTTCATCACATCTTGGTTATTTTATGGGAATACATGCACCAGGTCATAAAAATTTAAATGAAGCTATTAAAGTTGCACATAATCTTTTGCGTTCGCATGGTTATGCTGTTGAAGCATTTAGAGAAATTGTCAAAGATGGTAAGATAGGTATTACAAACGTTGTAACAAAGGTAGAACCGGCAAATGAGAGAGAGGAAGATTATCAATTTGCACTTTTAGTTGATGAGTTAATAAATGGATGGTTTCATGATCCTATTGTATTTGGAAGATATCCAGAAAATGCAAAGGGATTTTTGAAAAGGTTTGGAATAAAAATATATGAAAATGATATGGAAATAATTTCAAAGGATATAGACTTCTTTGGAGTAAATTACTATACGCGTCAATTGATTGAGTATTCACCGGAAAGTCCTTTTATGTACAAACAAATAATTGGTAAACTTCCAAAAACGGAAATGAACTGGGAAATTTATCCACAAGGTTTATATGATATGTTGAAGAAACTGTATTTTAGGTATAAATTACCTCTTTATATAACGGAAAATGGAATGGCAGGACCGGACAAATTGGAAAATGAAATTGTAAACGATGACTATAGAATAGATTACTTGGAACAACATTTTAAAATGGCTTTAAAGGCAGTTAATGATGGAGTAGATTTAAGGGGATATTTTATATGGACTTTAATGGATAATTTTGAGTGGATTGAAGGTTATTCAAAAAGGTTTGGAATTATTTATACGGATTATAAAACTCAAAAGAGATATTTAAAAGAGAGTGCATTGTGGTTAAAAGAGTTTTTAAGTAATTAAAAAGATTAAGGAACATAAATATACTTCATGTTATCTTGGAGTCGAAATCTATTATATAAGTTTATTTATCCAGATTAAATAGTTTTAATTGATCTTTTTTGGCTTTTTCTTTTCTTGATTTAAACCTTTTTATTACGGAGACAAACGTTTTGTTTTCTTTGTCGAGGATTAAATCGTCAAAAATTTTGGAATCTTCAACATCTATAAATATAAATTTATCATCAACATATTTGGGTACATTAACAATATATTTTTGACCATATCCTTTCTTATTTTTTCGTGCCACGGGGATTATTGCATTTAAGTTTAATAGTGCTTTGAATGAAAGTTCTATTGTTCCATATTTTACTTGAAAATATTCTGCAAGTTCTCTATAGGAAATCCATGGGGTTATTTTTCTACCTGCCGCTATTGAAATGGAATACAAATATAAATATACTCTACCAGCATTTGCTGGCCTTACTTTCATGGAAAATTGCATTACAGGCATTGGTATGATTACGAATCGAGATTTTACTACCACAAAATCCCTCCTTTGTATCTATTATATCATATATTTATATGATATAATAAAATCAGGGGGTGGTTTTGTGAGAAAAATGATAATAATTTTTACTTTTATATTTTTTGTTGTTGCATTTGGAGAAGTTTCTGCGATTAGAAATAAACATGAAAAAGGTTTTTTTGTGGAATTCTCCTCTGTTGGATACGCACTAGATGATAGTGAATTATCATCACAACCACTTTTGGATATATTAGGAGCCTTTAATTTTAATTACAGACATTATTTGGGAGAGAATACTGTTTTGAGTTTCACAACGTACTTTATTGATCCACTGTTTATAGGAAAAGTATATATGCAAGAAGAAGTGAATTCGAATGAACAAGTGTATTTTTCATATTCTGAGAATTATATTTTTTCAAATTTCTTTTTTAAAGATTTTTCTTTTAAAACTTATTTTAATATCGTTTTACCTGGATTGATTACCAATCAAGGTTATGTTTTTGCATTGGTTCCAAAAGGGTTTATTGGTATTGGAAGATATATCATGGATAACACGGAGATATTTGGAACTATTGAATGTGGAACAATTTTTAATATATTTACTTCTAATCCGGATGAAGAAATGGATGAGTATGTTAGAAGATTGAGAGATGATTCGTTTTACTCGACATTAAAGTTGGGTTTGAATTGGTATTATGATAACTATTCAGGTATAGAGATTGGTTATAGATTTTTGTTATATGGGAAATCTAGTTATTTAAGTTTTATACAAGGTGTTTCTTTTACTGATTGGGTATATAATATTGTAAGTTTGTATTATCAGAGCAATAATCAAGAAACAATAATGATTCCATTTATTACCACGGATTACTATCTAACTTTTTCGACAAAATTTTGAGCTTTTAAAAAATCTATTCCTTTTTTAGTGATTATTCTTCTAAAAAGATACGAGGATTTATGACCAGATGGTATCAGTATTTTTTTTGCATTTGGAAAGAGATTGTATAAATCTTCAGATGCTTTTGATGGAATAATTTTGTCAAATAATCCTTTAAATACCAAAATTGGTTGTTCGATAAATTTAGCGTAAGAAATAGGATCATAATGGAAACACGTAGGTTTTAATTTGAAAATTTCATTGATAGTTTTTATTTTTTTGAGTTTATTAAAAGAATCCTTTCTAAGATTAACACACTTTACTTCATCAAAGCATCCCCATTCGTTGCTATACATTTTATAACCTGTTCTTACTTTTTCAAGGTATGGTGAATACCAATTTATCCAACGCCAATTTCCACCAGAAAAAGCAATTATTCCCGCTTTTATCCTTTTATCTAATGCCATGCTTAGGGTAGCAATCATTCCTCCAAAACTAAATCCCATAATGAAAAGGTTATCCGTATTGTCATTCTTTTCAATTACATCAATTGTTCTTCTTACATCTTTTACTGCTTGATGAAATCTTACAACACAGTGTGCAGGAGAGTGATGATAAAATGGTTCTCCACCTTCCCACTCTTTTTTTCCTCTGTTAAGGTGATATGGGAAAATCAAAAAGTATGATTCAAGTCCAAATTTTGAAAATTGTTTTGCATACCACATTAAGTATGGAATGTGGTTATTTCCGATTCCATGTAATATGATTATTTTCCCCCATGGATTTTTTGAATGATATTGATAAACAAAAATCCTTTTTGATTCTGGAATATCAGGTTCATATGTTGTATCAAATGAAATGAGAGTATAATCTGAAAATTTTGCTTTTTTTAAATTCAAAGGAATATTTGGATCATATTCATATATGGTCATGTTGATCCTCCTTTTGCTGTTTCACTTAAATTATACAAAAAATATTTCATGTGTGTGTTAAAATTGAATGAAAGAAAAGCATTTACTTTAATATTTGTCGGTGGTTGTTTTTTTGGATTATTACTTTTTAAATGATGAGAAAATAAAAAAGTAATATTATTAATTATGGGGTGGTAATGTATGCAACTTGGAAATTATGTTTGCAAAGAGATAGAAAATCTTGTTCTTTGTAGGTCTTGTATGTTGCATCAGTTTAAAAAATTATTTCATGTGGTTACAACTAGACAAAATATGGAATTGGATTTTTCCTTGGGAAGCGATTCTTTTAGGATATTATCAAATATTTTGGGTATAGAACTAGATAGAATGTTTTTTGCAAAACAAGTCCATGGAAATGTTATAAAGTGTGTTGGAGAAAGAGATATAAAAAGAGGAGTAATTTACACTGCAGATGGACTTATAACTGATGAAAAGAGGATTTTTTTGGTTATGCGTTTTGCAGATTGTGTGCCAATTATTGCATATGATTCAGTAAAAAATGTTGTTGGAATTGCACATTCTGGATGGAAAGGCACACTAAAGAATATCCCCAAAAAGTTAATTTTAAGTATGGTTAAGAAATACAATAGTAATCCTAAAAATATATTTGTAAGTTTAGGCCCATCAATAGGTCCAAAAAGTTTCGAAGTTGGAATTGAAGTGAAAAATATGTTTAGCAATAAATTTGGTGAAAAATATATAGATGTTAAAAATGGAAAGTTTTTTATAGATCTATGGGGCATAATCGAGGATGAATTGTTTAATATTGGCGTAAGAAATATTGAAATTTCAATGGTAGATACAATAAAATTTAATAAATATTTTTATTCATATAGAAAAGAAAAAACAAAAAAAAGATTTGCAGTAATTGTTGGATTGATTTGAAATATTTTTATTTGTAACTAATAGTCCTGATAATTTATCAAAATAACAAATATTAATATTGTTGATAATATTAGAAATATAATAGTATTTGTATTAATAAAGCTTTTGATGGATTGGCACTTGAAGCAATAAGATTGATATTTAAATACTTACCTGAATCCTATGAATTTGGAGAAAAAGCAGTAAAAGCCCGTGAAAAAATGGCATATGCATCTTGTATAGCTGGTATGGCATTTGCAAATGCATTCCTTGGATTATGTCACTCAATGGCGCATAAATTAGGCTCGGCTTTCCATATTCCTCATGGGCTTTCCAATGCATTACTTATATCTCATGTTATTAAGTATAACGCAACAGATAAACCTCTAAAACAGACAGCGTTCCCACAATATAAGTATCCTATTGCAAAAGAAAGGTATGCTAGAATTGCAGATTATCTAAACTTAAAAGGAAAAACTCAAGATGAAAAGGTAAAAAATTAATAGATGCTATTGAGGAATTAAAAGAAAAATTAAATATTCCAAAAGCCATAAAAGATCTTGGTATTTCTGAAGAAGAATTTTATGCAAGATTAGACCAGATAGCAGAATACGCATTTGACGATCAATGTACACCGGCTAATCCAAGATATCCATTAATTTCTGAGATTAAACAATTATACATTAACGCATACCATGGTAAGTTATAAATATATGAAAGGGAGGAATTTTTATGAAAATAGAAGTCTGTGTTGGAACAGCCTGTCATCTTATGGGTTTATCAACATTAATAGAAGCTTTAAATGATCTTTCAAAAGATATTAAAGAATCTTTGGAACTTAAATATAGCCTTTGTTTTAATACTTGTTATGGGAAAATGAAACCACCAATAGTTAAAATAGACAATGAATTTTACCAAGATATGACTCCTGAAAAACTGAAAGATATAATATTAAATTTGGTAAAAAATGAAAAATAATACTCATAAAAATGTTTATAAAAGAAGGGACTTTTTAAAGCCCCTTCTTTTTTTCTAATGTCAAGTAAAGTTGCTGCTGTTAATCTTAAAAGTACTCCTTTATTTGGAAGATCTCCTATGTCTTAAGGATAACCATAATTTTAAATTTTCTTTTACCAACTGTATAATTTATGTGGTATTGCGTTTATACGGTGTGTTAATATATTTTAATTAATAGGGGGAATGACCATATATGTAGATGGTTCTTATTCAGATACGTATAAAGTAGCAAGTTATGCTTTTTGTGTTGTTGAGAACGGGGAAATTATAGATGTTAGAAAAGGAGCCAAGATGATAAAAGGAGGGAATTCAGTAGCGGCTGAACTGCTGGGCGTAGTAAGAGCTTTGAAATATTGTAAAACAAAAGGTATAACGAGTGTAACAATTGTTCATGATTATAATAAAATACCAATATTTGCGTCTTCTTGTATAAGAACAAGAAATGGAATAATTAATGATTATATAAGGAACTTGGTAACGTTGAAAAGACAATTGAATGTTTCTTTCAAAAAGGTTAAAGCACATTTAAATGATGAGTTTAACAATATGGTTGATAAGTTATCACGAGGAAAATTGAATGATTACATAAAAAATGTATTTCCAAATATTCTAAAAAATAAATTAAAAAGATGAAAACCAAAAGGCAATGTATAATTACATGCTTTAAGACCATATTTTGTTAATTGACAACATACTTATATAATTTTTTTATGTCTCAATATTTTTCTTTAAAGTTATAGAAAGTGTTCGAAAAGCAATGTTTATGGTTAAAAAGGAAGAAAAGAATACATTAAATAATAAAAATTTCCTTCAGCAATATTGCTGAAGGAGATAAATATAGAAAAAATCAATTAATCAACTAAGCGTTAGAAATTGCAAGGACTGTTACGATCCATATTGCCCATCCTAACCAACTTGAATTTGCTTTTAACATTTTCACTTCGTTTCTATATGTTTGTACATAAACGTCAAACAAATAGCTTTGATCTTTTGGAATCATTTCTTTTATTTGAATGAGTCTATTAGCTGGAACTTCTGGAGTGGCTATATAGTGATATAAAGATGCCAATGGTCCAAAAAGTACTCCTCCAAAAAATGGCATGATTCTGTTAACATCTTCATTTACGTGTTTTTTAGCTAAACTTTGAGCTTCAACAGCTGAAGTTATAGTATAAGCTTGAAGAACACCTACAATTAGAACTATAATCATCAAAATCCAGAGTTTTTTCATATCTTTAACCCATTTCTAAGTTGTTTTAAACTTTCTGATAAATGTTTAAAAGGCTGCATTAGAATAAAATTAATCGTACCTTTCTCACCTCCCTGTAAAAATGTATCAATTGCTTTTCCATTTATATATAACGAAAAAACTTTTTCATTTCTGACAATTAATTTTCATGATTTCCTACATAAAAAAAGGCTCTTTTGCAGTTGTTCATGATGATGAGTGAATAAATGTCATTTCTGACATTTGTTATTTAAGATCCTTCACCCGCTTCGTTCCTCAGAATGACAAAAAGTGAGAAAAGTTTATATTTTTAAAACAGCTCCATAGTAGCTTGACGATGTTTAGTTTATGTGTTATGATTTCACGTAGTTGTTATATTTCTTCATAGTCAAGGGGGAAAGAGTATGAGAAAGAGTAAGTTTGTTTTCGGGACAATTTAATACAAAATAATGCGGCAACCAAAGTTGGGACAAAGATACTTGCACTTTTATTCGGATAAAGGTGTAAAGGTTGTGTATATAGGATTTTTGCACTTGATTTAGTGCAAATGTTGTATTAATAAATAGTCAATTTTAAAAAGCTCCGGGTTGCCGGAGCTTTTTTGTTGCAAATTTTAAAAAATGGAGGGATTTATGTGAAGGAATTTTACAAATACTTTTTCCTATTTCATAAAGTTCTTTCAAAGAAGCTTTTTTTGAAAAAATTTTTTATTGATGTTATTTATGTTTTGACAATGCTTCTATCATTTGTGCTCCCGATCTTTCTTGGAAGAATAGTGGATAACTTTAGAAATAAAAAAGCATTAGATGCGTTTTATGTATATGCGTTAATTTATATTGTAGTTTTCACATTGCAGCAGATAACTCAAGTTATGCGAAGAGCCTTTTCTCTGGTAGAGGGGCCCCGATTTTTGTTTGAAAGATCAATATCAAGTGTAATAAAAAGAAAAAACGAAAATTTTGTTCCTGAAAAAGAAATGGATAAAATTTTTAGTTTTGAACATATTTTCGAATTCTTTTATGGTACGTTTTCAATGTATGTTTTTATCCTGCCAGTTATGATGATACTTACTGTTGGAGTGATAATTTTTAATAGTTGGAAAGTTGGGGTTATAGCTTTAGTAGGTTTTTTTTTGACAGGTATATCGAGTAATAAAAAAATGCACAAAGAAGAAAAAATTGCTGATCAAATGAGTAAAGCAGAATATAAGGTCTCAGAAGTATTTTCAGATCTATATTCCGGGTATGAGGATATCAAGGCATATGAAACTTTTCCTTTAACCTTTAAATGGCTTTCAACTGCGTTGGAGCGTTTAAAGAAGGCGTACGACTTATTTGGAAAAACTGAAATACTATTTGGTTTATCATACGAACTTGGAGTAATCTTAATAATGCCTCTTGTTATATTTTTATTGGGTTTTCAAGTTTTTTCTGGAAACCTTTCTGTAGGGAGAGCTATTATGCTTGTTATTTACATTGAAAGATTACAAAGTTATTCTAAAGTGTACATAGAAGATACAGATTATATTTCTTGGGTTATTGCAAGAGCAAAAATAGCCTACGAACAATATTTGAAGGAGGATGCATAATATGTTCGAAAAATTAGAATTTATAAATGTTTCTTTTGAATATGAGGGCAGAAAAATATTAGGCAACTTTAATTTAGAAATAACTCGTGGTGAAAAAAGTGGCTATTGTAGGTTCAAGTGGAGAAGGGAAAACAACTTTTATAAGGCTCGTTTTAAAGTATATATCACCACATAAGGGAAAGATTTTAGTTAATGGAAAACCTTTATCCGAGTTTGAGGAATGGTATAAAATCCTTGGAGTTTTGAGTCAAAGAGCGCATATTTTTAATAGAACACTCAGAGACAATCTTCTTATTGCAAATCCAAATGTGACAGACAAAGAAATGTATAGAGCTCTTGAATTAGCCGGCTTGAAAAAGTTTATGCAAAATAGAGATCTTGACACAGTTCTTGGGAGTGATGGAAGTTATATTTCTGGCGGTGAGAGAACAAGAATAGCGCTTGCAAGATTATTACTCAGAGAACCAGAAATTGTTATTCTTGATGAGCCACTTGAGGGTGTTGATAAACTTGTTGAAAAAGAAGTTATAAATAATATCAGAGATTTTGTAAAGGACAAAACTTTGATTTTGATTTCACACAGGTTTAGTATTCTTTCATTGACAGATGAATTTGCTGTACTTGAAAATGGGAAAATTGTTGAAAGAGGAAAATATCATGAACATTCACAAGATAGTCTTTTAAAACGATTTTTTAAAGCTGAGCAAGAGTTGACTGAGAAATTTAGAAAGGGTGATAGTATATGAGAGAATTAATAAGATGGTTCTTTAAAATCCCCAAAAAATTAATGTTTATGATAATTTTAATGAATTTATTTGGGATTATATCGGGACTTATAGTCTCATATACTACTATTTTAAGCAAAGACATCATAAATTATGCTGTTTCCCAAAGTAATAACTTTTTTTTAAAAGGTTTGTTGTTAATAATAGCGGTTTTGATAAGTCATATATTAATTACGTTTGGAAAGGCTCTCGTTTCTTTCAACAAGGGAAGAAGTTTTAAATACTTCGGTGAGTATTGTTATAAAAGAATAATGAACAAAGATTTTACGGAGTTTTCTAAGAAAACACCTGCGTTTTACTCAGAAATTTCGTTGAGAACTATTGAAAATTTGTTGGAACCTTTTTCTAATTATGCTGATTTAGGTGGAATTGTTTTTATATTTAAAGTAATCTTTTATATGGTAACAATTTATACTTTAGATCGTATTTCAGGTTTGTTTATGATATTTTTTGGTATTTTAATTCTACTTTCTTTATGGGGGGCAAATGTTTATTATTACAAACATTCTAAAATCATCGAGGACAATTTTTTAGAAATCAAATCATATGTAGCAGATATGTTCAAGGGTATAGAGGAAATACAATTGTTTGAAGCATATAACTTTGAAATGGATCTTTATAAAAAGACAACCGATCCATTTTGGAAATATAAAAAGAGATTGTATTTTAACGATTTTATTCTTAGTTTTATGATTCGTGATTTGATCTCAATGGTATTTTATCTTTTTATTATATATCGCGGGGTAGTATTAAGTGATCCAGGAACATTTTATGCTCTTTTTAATTTATTTACATTAATAAGATATCAATTATTTACACTAATGGGTGTATGGGATATTGTTCGTACAGGAATTACTGCTGCAAGACAGCTTGAAGAAGTTGTTGGTTAATTGAATTGAAAAATAGCTAAAAAACGAAATTCAAGAAACCAAGGAAAGAGTAAGCTCTTTTGACTATGCTCAGGATGATAATACTGGTGAGTTAGAAGTTTTGCGAGTGTTGGAAGATTGGATAGATTAGATAGGTTAGTAAAAAGAAAAGATTCTTCGGTACTTTGCACCTAAGAATGACAAGAAAGAAGGAATATCATCCAAGATTCTTCGCGCATACGCGCTCAGAATGACAAAAGACACTAACTTTTCCAACACTCTCTTTTTAAAATCCTTATATTTTAAACAATGCAAAATGCAGAAAATATAAATATATAGCTTGAAAATTATTCACCAGTGTGATTTTCCAACAGTTTATAAGAACTCAATTTTTTCAAAAGAAGTATACATAGAAATGTTTAAATGTCAAAAAGAAAACCAGCGGATATGAAGACATAAGAATAATTGCCAGTTGAATCATATATCCAAGAACCTATTGTCGGTGATATTGCTCCTACACCAAAGGCTGTAAATATTAAGCCGTAATTAACCCCTAAATTTTTTGTTCCAAAATATTCTGCCGTTAAAACGGGGAAAAGTGCCAGGTTCACAGCAAATCCCCATCCTGTTATTGCGACCGCAATACATAAAGTGATAAAGTTTACAACGAAAATGGGAAATAAGAGTAGTATTATTACTCGGATTATATAAGTTACTATCATTACTTTTAAAATGCCAAACTTATCACTTAATAATACCGTCAATGGCCGGCCAAGACCATTAAAATCTGCTGTAATAACTAAGGTATTAATTGCAGAAGTTGGAAAGATAGGTTCTGAAGAGCCTTTTTCATATGAAAAGTTGTCACCTACACTTGCGATGTATAGAGCAAGAAATTTTGAAGAAGCAGTAGATAAAGCTGTTAAATTAGTGGAGTTTGGTGGAATGGGACATACATCTGTTTTGTATACAGATCAAATTAACAAGGATAGAATAGATTATTTTGGAAGTAAATTAAAAACAGGAAGGGTATTAATAAATATGCCATCTTCTCAAGGAGCCATAGGAGATGTGTATAACTTTAAATTAGAACCTTCTTTAACTCTAGGATGTGGTTCATGGGGTGGCAATTCCGTAAGTGAAAATGTTGGAGTTAAACATTTGTTGAACATTAAAACAATTGCAGAAAGGCGTGAAAACATGTTGTGGTTTAAAGTGCCTCCTAATTAATAGAAGCTTTAAATGATCTTCCAAAAGATATTAAAGAATCTTTGGAACTTAAATATAGCCTTTGTTTTAATAGTTGTTATGAGAAAATGGAACCACCAATAGTTAAAATAGACAATGAATTTTACCAAGATATGACTCCTGAAAAACTGAAAGATATAATATTAAATTTGGTAAAAAATAAAAAGTAATACTCATAAAAATGTTTATAAAAGAAGGGGCTTTTTAAAGCCCCTTCTTTTATTTCTGACGTTACGTTAAGGATGATGTTCTTTGGATATATTTAGGATAACAATAGAATATGATTCTTAATTTAACATATGCCTTTTTGCCAAAAACTTACAAAAAAATTGTATCGAAAAAGTAATAAAAAGTAGTATAATAATGTTAGAAAGTGGAAAAAGAATGCAGTGTAAAGTAAATGTTGTAAAAATAAAAAACTGTATCTTAGTCTGTTTCAAAAATAGAAAGAAGATGGCATAATCTTTTCTGTCATTCTGAGAGGCTCCTTCCTTTTTGTCATTCTGAGGAGCGTTATCGACAAAGAATCTTATTTTTTTCACTAACCTTCTGTAAATGGTAAAATAAAAATGGCCAAGAAGAGGAAAATAAAAATGCACAAAAATGTACATAAATGGTATCCTTCCAAAGGAAGGGGGAATACCAAAAATGGAAAAAGTCAAACAACATTTGGAAATGTTAAGGGGGATGGATTTGAGATCGAACTTTTCTGAATTAGCCAGGATATACAGGATAGACAGAAGGACAGTAAAGAAATATTAGGAAGGATATCAAGGTAAGCTTAAAAAAGAAATAGTTTCCATAAGACTTTTGAAGAGGATTTTTAATCAAATTTTTTGATATATTTTAAACAATAAATTAACATAACTATTTTGTTGATATTATGTAAATATATGTCTGATATTGTCATTTTACCATTTAGAAATTGGATATGAAGGCGAGAAAAATATGTTACAAGCAAAAGATGAACTTTTACAAAAACGACGTGAGGTATTACAACTGAACTTTGTGGACATTTCTAATAAAGAATGGCTTTATATGATTAGAAAGAATATTTAGTTATGCTTATAGAGAAGTATCGTGAAATACTTTTAAGCATAAAATTTTATTGACAAAATGATATAAACTAATCGATTTGGATCGATCTGGTATGATTTGTTCAAGAAAATTGCTAAAAAGAATTAAAACTTTATTTTAAATAATCTATCAGATAATTTTTTCTATACTATAATTATGATATAATTCTAATTGTGGTATCATTCTAAACTTGTAAAATAAATTTTCAAAAGAGGAGGTTGTAAAATAACAAACTCAGAAATTAATTATTTTTTAGTTTCTATTTCAAATAGGGAAAATCTTGAATTATGTAAGAAATATACTTTGGCGGGGTTTACAAATAGTATTAACGGATTTTGGACATATTCTGATATAAGCATAGGAGACTATATCTCTTTTCTTTATGGTGCTAGAATAAAAGATTTGTATCGTGTTACTAAAAAAGTAGCTTATAAAAACGCAGAAAACTTGCCTCCTTGGCCTTCAATAAAATTTAGAAATTCAGGTAATACGTATTATTTTCCTTTCAGATTGCATTTAGAAAAAGTAAGAGATTTGGATGAACCGTTAGTAAAAGCCGAATTTGCATATGTGGCTGAAAATCTGTTACTAAGAGGTGGATATAAAAAAACTCACTTTCAAGCAGATTTAACGACACTTCATAATGTTTCTACTATGGGAAGAATGAATAAAATAGTTCCAGAGCCATTAGAAATACTTTCTGAAACATTTACACCAAAAATAGTTTTTAATAAAAAAACTAAGAAAATTCCTTTTGAATTTCCTTTCCATGAATTTATTCTTCAATCATTAGTGCGTAAAAAAATAAAAGATTTCTTGTTAAAAGAAGTATTAGAAAATTTTAGTGAGAATCTCTCAGTAGATGATTTTGAAGTTCTTGGGGAAAAGGCTCTACCTGAAGGATTTGTTGACATTTTTATAAAATTGAAATACCCAATAGCAACGAATAGATATGTGTTAGTAGAAATTAAGACAAAAAGAGCAAATACAAATGACATAGAACAGTTGCATAATTACTTAAAACAAATTGGAAAAGAAGTAATTGGAGGTGTTTTAATTGCTAAAGATTTTCCAAAAGCAAAGATTCTTAAAAGTGATATTATGTATGTAAAATATTGTTTTAAAAATCTAGATGTTAATAATGCATATTCGTTCGAGGAACTCTTGAAAATGTTGAGCTTTACGATCATTTAAAGTTAGTTAACTTAAAATGTTAAGATTTAATGGTCTTAAATTAAAATATAATAGTTAAAAATATAAGTTTTAAAAGATTTTTCGAGATGTTCGATAAAATTTATTTTAAGTTTGAAAAGTTATGATGATATAAAAAATAGAAATGTTGGTTGCTTAGTCTTTTTTAGCACATCTCCTCATTGTAAAATCTTAAAACTGAACAATATATGTTGTATCATAGTAGCTAGTGTAATATATAGAGAAATAATTTGAGTAAAGTAGGGTTAACGATATAAATCTTGTTGGGTATTAGAAAATATTTGGAAAGAGATATTTCTTGTTACTCTGTTTTGGGATTCATGTTTTTTTTACGGTATTGACAGAATATACTTTAACATTGATATAATCTATATCCAAAAACAATTTTTTTCGAAATAGCTCTTTTGGCAAGAGAATCAGCCCATTCATTGTATTCAACTCTTGAGTGAGCTTTAACCTTTTTAAAATAAATATTCATATATTGCTTGAAATAATTAATACTTTTAAGATAATACAATGAAATCTCAGAATATGGTTTCATTTTGCCTATAGCTAGTTTTTCTATAGGTAGAAAATCATAAGCTATTGTAACTTCAGTTATATTTCGTGACAAAGCCCATTCAAGTGCTTTTATAACCGATGTAAATTCTCCATATGTTGAATTTAGAGATGTATTTCCTCGAACTATCCCTTTTTTTACTTTTAAAATAGTTTTTCCTCTTAATGCTACAAATCCCCATCCAGCTATATCAGGTATTTCACAATTCCATGAACCATCTACATAAATTGTTACCAAAGTATCCCCCCTCTTCAAATTGTTTTTTTACACCTAAAATGGTTCATTGTATAAGGTATTTCTTCTGCCAATTTTTGAGCCCACTTTATCCATGGTTAATAAATATTCAATATAATTTTTTCCGGTAAAATTAAGTAATAACCATTGTTTGAACTTAATCTATACCCAGGTTTTGGGGCAAAAAATGCTTGACACTTTCCACAAGTAAAAATTCTTGGAATTAATATTTTTCCATCTTCTGTTTCAATTTCAAAGTCGTTATGAAAAACTGTTTTGAATAATTGATTGCCACATATTGGACATACATATGAAGAAATATAAAAATTTTTAGTTGGATACGTAAAATAATATTTTTGTCTCAATTCAGTTTCTGTCATAAAAGCTGCGAATGCGGGATAATCATGAGTAAATTTATAGATATTTCTATTGAAAACTACTTTCATTTTTTCCCTCCTTAACAAATATTATTTTTTAAATGATATTTTTACTTATATTTTTTCATTTTTTCTTGAAAAAATAGCAGCTAGAATTGAATTTCCTAAAAACAAACTTTTATGAAATCCCATGGTGTGTCCTCTAATACCAGAATACGGTTTTATTGTTTTTTGAAATAAACCTGCATCTTTCAATAAATGAAAGGATAATCCTAGCCATGCACCATTTATAAACTCTTCTTCTTTTAAGGAAATTTCGTAAATTGTCCTTAAAACCATATTTTCTTTATTCCATGTAGTTTTTTGAACTAATTTGAACAAAAATCTTGCCATAAATTCCAAAAGAAATAATCCAATAATGGTATGTGTTATTATGTTTCTGTGGTTTTTTATTCCAGTCTTTAAATCTAAATCAGGAATTCCTCCTTCAAAATCTATTCCACCACCTACTAACAATGCAGTGATAAAATAAATTGTTAAATTTGCTATTTTTTCTTTCTTTTTTTTCAAACTCAATTTTTTAAAATTATTGTACTTTTTATA
This sequence comes from Thermosipho sp. 1070, assembly GCF_001682135.1. Classification (NCBI taxonomy): domain Bacteria; kingdom Thermotogati; phylum Thermotogota; class Thermotogae; order Thermotogales; family Fervidobacteriaceae; genus Thermosipho; species Thermosipho sp. 1070. Next base: position 1,746,626 of record NZ_CP007121.1, read on the forward strand.
CACAAATTTTTTAGAATTTAAAATCACATCACTAAATGAAATTTTTCCAGTTAGTAGCCTAAACACAAATTTTGTGGTTAGAAAGCTTACTTTTGTTATATCTTTTAAGAAGTATTTAAATGAAACTATCTTATGATTAATTGTTGATTTCAATGCCTGTTTGAATGATTCTTCAACTATTTCCATAAAATCCTTTTTTGGTAATGATTTTATTAAAACATTGATTTCCATAATATCGCTATTTGTCATATATCATTCCTCCTTTCTATCCGTATTAATATACGTTTTGTGTTGATAAAATCTGACAAATAGTATAAAATGAATCATGTCTAATACTAAAAATTCAATTAACATGTTTTCTAAAAAATAAATCTTTAATACAATCAACTTCTTGTGGAATTTGTATATTTTTTTCATAATTTTTTACAATATTTTTGATTGTTGCCAAACTTACATATTCAGGAGCAATTACTTTAATTAAACGTTTAAGTTTCACAAACAAAATATTCATAAAGCATAGCATTTCTTGGATTTAAATAAAAATGAACATAATCATGTAATACTTTTTACTTCCTTGCTTTTGAACTTTTTCATCTGCGTAATCGTTTTTAATAATCCATTTTTTATTGCTAAATTTCTAGAAAATATCTTATTTAAAAAAGGCGAAATCGCTGGATATTTAGAGTGATCAAAATGGAATTAAAGTAGATGAAAGATTTAAAAACAAAGGAGGGACAAATTTAGAATCGCATTGCAAAGTCTTTCTTATGTTAATATACGTTTTATATCAGTAAAATTTGCCAAAATAAAAATCAATTAAAGAACTAATTTTTTTATGTATCCTCCTTAAGATCTTTAACTTGCCCTAAACCCATAGCTGTCTTATATCCCACGCCTGAAAAAAATGCAAACTTAGAAAGCAAATTCACAATCTTTGCCAATGTGTTGTTATTTCTATCAACGGAAAATACCACATCACCCACAAAACCTTTTAAGTAATAATTAGACATATATACCTTCTTTTTGTAAATTTTCATATTTGAGATCTTTATTTCATTAAAATCCTTTATGATTTCTTCCTTGATTTTCTTTGAACTGACTCTATTAAATTTTTTCAACAAATCCCCGAAGACCTTTTCAGGTTTTGGATAATACAAACAATCATTTTCTACTTTAAGTAAAGTCGGGGTATAAAATCTCAGTTTTATTTCATTTTTAACATTATCAATTTTGAATAATTCTTCTTCTGTAGTAATACCCGTCCATTTACTTTGTTTTTCGTGAAAATAAAGTTTTGTAACTAAAAACTTTATATTATCAATATCTAACTTCTTTTTATCAAACTTATTTTTGAACATATTTATTGCTATTGAGTTAAAAACGTTGTCTTCAAGAAAAGTCATCCTTATATAATATGATTTTTCTTTTTCAATGACCAATGGTTTATCAACTTTCTTTCCCAAAAAAGAAGAAACAGTAAAAGGTTTATGTCCAATATTATCATGTAGTTTCTTAGCAAGTTCACTATTATTCATCTTTAAAATACTAAAAAACATTCCGTGAATTTTTTCGCCGGGATAAGTATGAATAATCCCTGAGTTTAAAGCCTTTAATTTAAAAACTAAACTGTAGAATATACTTTCACCTCATTTAAATATTATCTCAACTCAACCTTTATCCAGCCTATGGGCGAAATAGGTTTTTCTTCTTCATCAATTAAGTAACGTCGAGAAATTGGGGGGATAGTTCCAGGATGTTTTGTAATAACCTTTGCAAATTCGCGTTTTACATTGTCACTAAGTACCGAAAAGACACTCATTGCATTTAATCCCCCACCATATCCAATATGCATTATATAGCCTTTTTCAGCTTTTATTTTTTCTATTTTATTTGTTAATTTTTGAAAAAATTCTTTTTTTTCTTTGATATTTTTAATATATTCAAGTTCTTTGCTTATTACAAATCTATAAAATTCATCAACCATTTTGAAAATATCTTCCAAACTTCTTGGAAGATTATTGTCAAATCTTCCTTGTTTAGATTCAAATAATTTTAAACCTTCTTCATCAAATTTTACTTCTGATTCAAATTCGGCATTTTTAAGGATTGCTTCAAAAAAGATGTTAAAGTTCTTTTGATAAAAAGAATCCTTATTACTAACAAAAACACTTAGAGCTAAAATAGCAACCTTATCTGTAAAATTTGTATCTGAGATTTTTAAGAACTTAAGAAAATCATTTTTTGCATCTTTAAAATTTCCTACTCTAAATGAACTTTCAAGAATTTTTGTGGCATCGTTAAGATTTTTTTTTATGATTTTTAACAAATTAAGTATTTTTTCTTCAACTTTATTTCTTAAATTTTTATTATTCATTAATATATATCCCATAATTCCATTTCTTATACTTCCCTTAATACTACTTCCGGGAATATAAAACCTACCATCTGGATGTTTGATATTTTCTAACACTTCACCTCTAATTTTGTAATTAAATTTTTTTTTGCAGATATACCAAATATCATCGTCATTTAATACATTTTTATAATCTTCCCATTTTAGTACAGTTAATCTTCTACTATCAACATAAAACGAACTTTTTATTTCAGGATGCCTTTTTAAAAGTTTTTTCAAAGACCTTTCCTTTAGTCTTATATATGAATTATTTCTTAAAACATAAAATATAGGCAATAACTTTTCACCACTTCCAATGTGTAAAATAGTTAAAGGTTTTAATGAAATTTTTTTATTCAACTAAATCACCACCTAAATCAAACTTGAACACTACTGTTGAACCAATTATATAGTAGTCATTTTGCAATTTGTTTGGTTCTCCAACGAAATTAAAATCAAATGTTGAACCTTCACTTAAATAGTAAAGTTCATCCTTTAATTTTGGAACTATGTGTCTATGACCACGCAATTTTACTAATTTATAATATCCATTGTTTAGTTTTCTTATTTCGTCTTCATTAGGTCTTGCAAGACCAAGTAAAAGTGTTGATTTTCCGTTTTTATAAAAAATATCAGGTGGTACTTTAAATTTAGGCTCAAAAAGCCCAAACCCCCTTGTAGCATCAGCACCGAGTCCACTATCTCCTAATAATCTAACGCTAGCTTTTAGATGGTTTTCAAGATCATCTGGAAATTCTGCAATAAAATATGGGGTAAATTTATCTTTAAAATAAATTAGCTCGATATTATACAAAGATGATGTATTTCTTACTCTATCCAAACTTACGACTAATCTATTATCTATTTTTACAGGAGAATCTTCGAAAAAAATAGACTCTTTGAAATTATTGGATAACTTTGAAGCAAATACATATTGAGCTTTTTTTAATTTTTTTGGTTCCAGTTCAAGCTTCTCAGGTGGATATGTGTTAAAAAGAAAAGGTTTAGGTATCAAATATTCTTCACCAAACTTAAATAATAGAGAAGAAACCTTTAAACTCTTTGCTAGCTTATGCGCATCATCACCAAATAATCTAAATGCATTATATATAATTGCCGAATATATTGTAGTAGATCTTACGGTATTTAATGTATCATCAGTTTCATTGCCCACTCCAACTCTTAATGGAGTTTTTATAATAAGCTCTACTATTAATTTCATTAATATCACCTTCTTTTAAAAGAAAAATCATTTTCCATTTAGCATTTCCTTAATTATCTCATCAAATTTTTCATCTTTTTTCAATTCTTTTCTCACGATTTTTGAAGGATCACCAGAAATATAGTACTCTACAGGTTTATAAATTATTTCCTTTATTTCAAACTTAACTTTTCCATTGCCTCTACTTCCACCGCCACCAAGGTAATCATCTTCTACAAGTTCAAGTGCTTGTTTTATCAAATTCAAATCTTCAATGCAATGTTTTTCATTTTCATTAGTGTAAATTAACTCAAAACCAAATTCTGCTCCAGCTGGGACACGCTCTATTGGCCTTGGAACAGCGGCACATGTTATTCTATCAAGGGAATTTTCTGTTTTCCATTCAGCATATCGTGTGTCGGTCTCCATGTTTTCTAATTTTTTAATTGATTCTTCCGTCAAAAATGCATCTCTTACAATCAATCTAGAAGGAATATTTTCCTCTTTGCTTGCACCATAAACTCTACAAATTTTACAATCTGGATCCTTGCATTCATGTCTTCTAATTTTATTCTTACGTTCAACTAATTCTAATTTTTTGTTTAACGCTCTTTCCATTAATGCTCTCATTTTTCCCTTTAAAGAGCTACCAGGAACGTAGGGTTCACCGTTTATTGGATTTCTCACAATTGGATTATCCATACCACCAATGGAAATTCCTAAATCTTTTCCTCCAATATGAAGACCCGTTAAAACCTTTATAGTACCTTTTATTATAAACTTTCCTAATAATTTTCTTTCGTCCATCTCACAACACCTCCTAATTAATCTTTTCCACCATAGTATTTGTGATATGCCAAAATTGCATCGTAAAATTTTTTAAAGGTTTCAAAGTCTTTTGAAGTTTTAACTTTATCAATTGCTTTTCCTATTATTTTTTCAAAGTCTTTATAAACATCGCTTTTCGTTCTACCTGCTTGATATGCAAGATAAACTTTTACAAAACTTAATTCGTCAAGAATATCTTCTTTGAATTTTTCTTGATCATTTTCATACTTCATTTTATTTGAAATAAATTTTTGCCAAAATTTTGAAATATAGGAATGAAACTTTCTTATTTGATTAGCTTTAAAATTTTTACTCAAGTGCTCTCCAAACTTTTCAGCATCACTTATTAAGTCTTCCATTTTATAATATGCTAAAGAATCAAGCGAAGAAATCCTCTCTAAAATACCTTTTACAAGACTTGAAGTATCTTTGGTTTTTTTATCATGCATCACTTTCTACCTCCTCTATTTAATAAATCATAAAATTGGAGTACAACGTTCAAACCTGGAAATTCTACTTTTTTATTTTTGATAAGCTCCTCTAAAATGTTCTTTTCTTTTTCATTATTGCTTCTGCTCATCAAATAAGCTAAAAAAACTTTGTCATATTTACTAGGACTAACTGACATATTTAAAAGTTTTCTAACGAGAGATCTACTTAATTCGTCCTTTGAATTACACAATTTTTTATATAATTCATATGTTTTATTGATGAATTCGTTAAATTTTACTACTGAAACATTTTCTAAATAAAATTTTCCATCTTTAAAGACTCTCTTAATTCCGTTAGAAAAAGCTATTGAGTCTTTTAACATTAACTCTTGCTGTGAATTTATACTTACAACCTCTACATTTTCCTTGGCTTTTGATTCAGAAATATCAGATAATTCCATAATAAACTTCATACTATCTTTTTCATCTACAAGTGCATATCCTGCAGAAATGGTTATAAATTTGTTACTTATAAATTTAGAAAATTCTTTTCTCAAAACAACTGCAAAATTAAGAATTTCATCCCAACCTCCAAGAACAAATAAATCATCTCCTCCAGAATAAATCACAGCTAAATTTCTATTTTCAACCAATTTATACAAATACAGTTTAAAAAATTATGAAAGTAGTCTAGAAAGAGCGCTAATTCTAATTAAAGTTTTAAGTGCTAAACCTTCTCTAAAGATTTTTCCAAGATTATCCACATCAACTTTTAAAGCAGCTAACTTTTTTCCTGGTACATTTTTCGCCATTTCTGTCAAACTTTGCGTACTGGAATAGGCAAGAACTTCAAGTCTAATTAAGTTTTTGTCGTTATTATCAAATTTATAACTTTCTTTTATCTTAAATCCAACTTTTTCGGGAATTGAAGAGAATTTATATTTTTTTCCAAAAATTTCAAATACATCTTCTTCATTTTTATTTGTTAAAACAATGTATTTCTTTTTATTATCCATAAGTTCTTTACCAATGTTGTAAAGTGTTCTACAAAAATTACATGCAATTTCTTCTTCGTCTGCTCGCAAGGAAAACAATTGAGTGGTAAGTGCTCCACATACCTTACAAGTTTTCATATTATTTCCATTTCTTCTTATCTTAAATAATTTCTCAAGTTCAAAGTCACTAAAAAGTCTATTTTTCTTCTCGTTGATCTTATGCGCTAACTTAGAAAAAACAACGTTCATATTTTTTACATCGGAAGGTTTAAATGAAACGTATTCCATAACTATACTTAAATCTAAATTGTTTTCAATGAACCAATTATTCACTTTTTGTTGGATTTTTTTCAATATATTCTTATTTTTTTCTGTGTTAGAAAGTACTAAATAAAAGTGTCCTCCACCAATAAAGTGTATATTTACTCTGTAAAATTCCGTTTGCTCTAAAAGTTCATTGACAATTATTTCTTGTAACAATTCAATGAAAAAACTTCTTCCTCTATAAGATCTCAAAGCACCTTTTGAAGAGACTTTGGAGATAAATTTTTGAATTCCAGAAACATCTCCACCAATAAGCAAAAATGTTTCCTTTTCATCTAAATTTTGCAAATCTCCAAAAGATGTTATTTTACCATCTGTATAATCATATAAACAAAGTGACAACATTGCTGAAACTTTTCTATAATCATAGTAAGAAACATCAACTACCTTTTTTGAAAAAATAAGATATGGAACAAAACTAAAATGTTTCTTTATCATTGTTTCCAATGAATTTGGATTCAACGAATCTGATAATATTTTGAGATCTTTTTCAAAAGAATAGAAAACTTTTTTTATTTTTTCTTGTGAGAGTTCTCTATCGGAGGTGGACGATAACAAATCACTTATTACAAAAGGTTCAAAAAACGAATTTTTGCCTGTATTAAATACTAATTCATTATTTACTATATTTTCATTGAAAACCTTTGAAAAAATATTTTCTAAATTACTAAATTTTGAGGTTTCAAATTTATATGGTGTATTGTCAGATTTCAATAAACTATCCACGTATGATATATACCAATCTATTTTTTCATTAAAAGTTTTACTGTCAAAATATGTTAATTTATCTTTTTTGTCTAAAAAATCAAGGTTATTATTTATAATGTCATTTAATCCATACGTCAAAGCTCTAACAACAATCTGTTCACGTTCTTTCAAGCAATTCACCTCCAATTTGACCAACATTTTAAAAAATGTCTTTTAAAAACTCTTCAAACTTAATTTTTATTAATTCTAACTCTCTTGAATCTCTTTTGGTGGTGTATGCCCTAAAATGCAATATGCCCAATTTTGTTGGTAAATTTACCACTAATTTATCTCCATTTGTCTTTACTCTTGGGGACCCGGATTTTTCTCTTTGTGAATATTTAAATACTTCAACTTTTGTTATATATTTAAATTTTTCAAATCTTTCCTTTAATTTAAATTTTTCAATTAATTCTTTAGAATGATGTTCTTTTGAACTTGATTGGAATATTAAATTTCCTTTTCTTTCAACTAATTCAACATTTTTTGATAAATGGTAAAATTTATTTTTTATTATTTCCAAATAAATCTGTCCCATTGGACTTATTGCTAGATATTTTTTTCCATCTATCATTGCTTCATCAAAGAATACCTTTGATTTTAAAGATAATGATTTATACAAATTTTCAATTTCCTTAAGTGGTTTTATATCATTTTCCAACTCTTCAAACAATGTTTTTGCTTCAAAATATATACTATCGTCTAAATCTATAGGTAATGGAATTAACTCTATTACTTCTGGAAATCTTTCGAATCTATAATATACGGGAACACTTAACCCTTGTCCCAAAGCAAGTGCAAAAGCTATTTGGGCTTTGTATCCACCTGTTGCATTTATTATTACTTCACCAGAATGCCTTGCTATAATACCAGCTATTTCTTTTATTAAATTTCTAAGTCCATGTATTTTAAAATCATTAGGTTTATCATCTCTCAACTTTGAAATAACTTTAACTTCAACATTTTCAAAATTATATCCTTTTTTTACTTTAAAGAAATTTTTCAATATAGTTCCGATTTTTCTTCCATCGTCTGTATCTGATAACAAAAAATAAAGATTTTTTCTTTCTGTTAAATATCCTTTCTTTACGATACTTGCAATCGAATTAATCTCTGCTCCAAACCCCCTAAATTCTTCTGGATCTTCATTACTTTCCGAAAAATAATTTACTATAGCCTCTAATTGTGAGTTCTTGTAATACTCATTTAGTTTTTCATCCCTACTCAAATTACTAATCATACTTGCCCCTACTGTACATATTAACGTATTAGCCATCCTATCCCTCCTAAAATGAGCAATATTTAAAAATTTTTAGTCTCATAATATATAACGAATAACATAGCAATTTTCTGACAAAAATTGAATATTCTCTTTTGGTGTTTAAATGTTGATATATTGTTGGTATGTTAAAAATATACACATAAATACTTAACTATAACGAAATGATTATGACACAAATATTTGGGATAAGAAACACTTAAATAAGCAAGAATATTTGTGAAAATATTTGAAAAAATATAAAAATTAAGATTTTGCAAAGTTGTACTTTCCAATAAAAAATACTTAATACATTTAATCAAAATATAGGTATGAGAAAGAATAATATTATAAAAAAGGAAAATATGTTCTGTATTTGTGTTGTAATTGTTTCGTTATAGTTAAGTGTTTGTGTGTATGTTTTTATTTTTACTATGTTGATATATTTAAAATTTTGTACAAAGTTTAGGGGTTCCTAATAAAATCATAATGTTTGATGTATTTGAATAGTATAAATATTGAGACTAAAGGAGGGATAATATTTTCTTTAGTTTGGTATTAGGACTTAAGGCAATAAATTCTGGAGTTATTTCAACATATCCTGGGGAAAAGTTACATGGATTGTTTTTTTGATATATTAAAGAATGCAAATGAAAGGTTAGCTGAACAGGTTCACGAAGAGGATAACTACAAGCCGTTTACTGTTTCATCAATTTTAGGAAAGAGAACGGATAGATTGATTATTATAGAAAAAGGAAGAAAATATTATATAAGAATAACTTTTTTAAACGAGGAAGCTTTTAATTTTTTTACCATAAAAATATTTAAAAGTAAATATTCAAAAGAGAAATTAAAAATCAATGATATTGAGTTTTATATTTCAAATGTGATATTTCATGAAAAACAAAGTAAATGGGCGGGGATTTTAACGGAAAATGAATTATTGTCAACAAATTATAATAATAACGTTATAAAACTGCGATTTTATACTCCTACATTATTTAGGATAGGTGATAAACATTTAGGTTATCCTTTCCCCGACAAAGTTTTTAAAAGTCTTTTAAAAAAATTCAATAAATATGCAGAGTTTAAAATAAATGAAGACTATGCTAATATGTTCTCAGATATAGAAATATTAAATAAAAGAACTTACAAAAAGCGGGTATATATGAGAAATTATTATTTGGATGGATTTATAGGAACTGTTGAATATAAGATACCAACAGACGATAGGAATTTTTTCAAAGTAATACATATGTTGGCTGATTTTGCTTTTTTTTCTGGGGTTGGATATAAGACAACTATGGGATTTGGGCAAGTAAAAAAGTTGGGGGAATAACTTTATGAATTTTAAAGAATTAGCATTAAGGGCCGAGGAAAATCTTGAATTTGAAAAAGCTCTTGAATATTTTGAAAAAGCCGAAGAAGAATTATCTGTCGAAGATGGAACACTAATAAGATATGGTGAATTACTATTTGACTTTCAAAAATACGAAATGGCAAGGAAAGTATTCGAAAAGATTGTTTCTAAACAACCTAAAAAGGAATATCTTTTAAGGCTAGCAGAAATATACGAAGAAATTAGTATGTTGGACAAAGCACTAGAGATATATGAAAAATTAAACATAACAGATAGAGTAAAGAATATAAAAGAACAATATGAAACAACTAATCCTAGAAGAACAATTTTAAGAAAGTTTTTAGAGTTATTTTCTGGAAGAGAAGATGTATTTGCAGTTCAGCTAAACGACGGGACATATAGACCTATTAGGCGTTCAATAAATTTTAATGACGTAAAAAAACATATTTCTGGGAAAACAACTATTGGAATATATCAACTGAAAAAGAATGATGAAATAAAATTTGCTGTTTTTGATGTGGATATAAAGAAGAGTTTTTTGGAAAATAACAAAAATACGTATTTTGAAGAAGCTAAAACTGTTACTTTAAAAATTTCATCGATTTTGTCTCAGTATAATATAAAAAATTATATAGAATTTACAGGAAACCGTGGATATCATGTTTGGTTCTTTTTTGATGAGGCATTATCAAGTTACAAGGTTAAAGTCTTTATGGAGTCAATATTGAAAAATATACATTTAGAAGAATCGATAGGTATTGAGGTTTTTCCAAAACAACCAACTTTAAACGGCGGGTTGGGGAATCTAATAAAAGTCCCCTTAGGATTACATAAAAAGACATATAAAAAAGCAGTTTTTGTGGATCAAAATTTTGAAGTTATAAAAAATCAATTAGATTTTCTTTTAAAAATAGAATATAACAGCAAAGAACATATAGAATCTTTATTTGACGAAATAATAACGGATTCCGTGCAAAGTTATAATTTCCAAAAAACCACATACAAAAAAAGAAAAAACACTTCTATAAAGAAAGAGTTAGTAAAATCATTAGAGAAAGATAATTTAAGTGAATTTCATAAAGTAATTAGTAATTGCCATGTTTTATACCAAATAATACAAAAAATAAAGAGGGATGCATATGTTTCAGAAATAGAAGAAGAAATTCTCATAAAATCTTCAATTAAAGCTATAAATGGAAGGGAGCAATTAATTGAAATTTTAAAGAATACAATAAACTTTGATTATGATAGATTCAAAAAAATAGAACATCAAGTTGGTGAAATTCCTATATCTTGTAATAATATTAGAAATATTATTATTAAATATAATTTATCTCTAAGTTTAGATAAATGTTTGTGCAAGTTTCCTGGTTATAATACACCGTATTCCTTTGTGAAAGATTTTGACGAAATTATCGAAGAATTTTCCGTGGAAGAAATAGTTAAAAAAATTATAGAAAAAACTTCTGAAAAGTTTGAATTAGAACGGGAAATAAAAAGCTTAAAAAAGATACTTTTGGAAAGAATGGGTGAAAATACAAAAATGACAGTGGGAATATGGACTATAAGAAAAAATGGAAATGATATTGAAATAATTATATAAATAAAATTAGGTGAAATAATGGTAATTTACATTACTCAACAGGGTACGGTACTTTCAAAAAAACAAGGAAAATTAATCGTGAGCAAAGAAGGAAATATCATTTCTGAAATTCCATTGAATAAGATAGATAAAGTTAACTTAATGGGAAATATATCTTTAACTACACCAATAATCAACTATTTTTTGAACAAAAAAATAGAAGTAATTTTTATGACTCAAAATGGAAAATATCGTGGAAAGTTATATACTGACGATTATAAAAATGTATTACTGAGATTGAAACAGTATGAGCGGTCTAGCGATAAACAATTTAAACTAAAAATGGCAAAAGCCATAGTAAAAGGAAAACTAAAAAATTACTATGATTTTTTGATAAACAAAAGCAAACATCTTCCAAAGGGGCAATTAGGTAAAGAGATAGCGACTATAAGGGTCATGACATCAAAGATAGAGCAAGCTAAAGATATAGACGTAGTGAGAGGCCTTGAAGGTGTTGATACAAAAAGTTATTTTAAAGCTTTTTCAAGGTTAATAAAAAATCAAAATTTTAAATTTGAAAAAAGGACGATGAATCCACCAAAGGATCCAATAAATGCAATGTTATCATTTGGATATTACTTATTATACAATGAGATTATGGCTGCTATAAATATAGTAGGACTGGATCCTTATTTTGGAAATCTTCATACAGTTGAAGTTTCTAAAAAATCTCTTTTATTTGATTTGGTTGAAGAATTTCGAAATATATTAATTGACAGTCTTGTCATAAATATGATTAATAGAAATGAATTTAATCAGTCTGATTTTATAAAAAAAGAAAAAAATATAGTTCATTTCACAGAAGATGGTATGAAAAAATTTATATCAAAATATGAAAAATGGTTAGGACGAAAAATGAGATATCATTTGGATGGTGAAACAAATTATATACGAACAATATTTCAAAAGCAAGTACGACATTATGCACGAGTTGTACTTGGTGATGAAGATAAATATATTCCTTTCTACAGGGTGATAAAATGATGTATGTTATAAGTTATGATATTACTAACGATAAAAGAAGAAGAAAATTAACTAAATACTTAGAAAGTTATGGAGTAAGGGTTCAATATAGTGTTTTTGAAACGGAGCTTAGTAGGGAACAATTAAGTATATTAATAAGAGAGCTTAAAAAAAGGATAGATGAAAAGGAAGATACTATAAGAATATATCCAATTTCAAAAGATGCGAGAAAATCTATTACTACGTTGGGAAAGGATAAAGGAAGTTATTATAAAGATGATTTTCTTATAATATAAAACTTATGAGGAGAGGAAAAATGTTCCTAAATCTTTATAGGCTTAAAATACCTTATAAAGTGAAAAGATTATATTTTTCAAATTCATCTACTCCAGCGGAGATATTATCAAAAAACTTAACACGTGTAAATAACATAAGGTTCTACAATTCTTCAAAATTGGTATGGGTTGAAATACCAGATGTTGATTTTTCTATAAAGCCTTATCAAGCTAAAAATTATTTATTAGACAAATTTGAAGTAATAGATGAATCTCAGGATCCTATACTTTTTGTAAAAACTTTATATAACTATGTAAAAAAACAATTTATAGATGAAGGTTATTATTTTAAAAGAAGAAGCATCTTTATTTCCAATGAAGATAAATTTTGCTTGAATACTAACAAAGATATAAATGCACATGTTAGCTATAAGATAAAGTTGTATAAATTAAATGGCAAATATTATTTTTCTATATTGCCAAGATTTACCTTCCTTTCTAAAGATCCAGCATTATATTCAAGAATAAAAAGCGCATACCTACTTAATATTAAAACAGGTAAGACCTTTTTGTATGTTTCAGGAGAAGACGAAAAAATAAAAATAAAAGTTGATGATGAAATAGTTACAGTAAAAAATAACGACATTTATTATTTTAATTTTAGTTCGACTGAAGCAAAAGAATTAGGATTTTCGAAGGAATTACCACAAATTTATAAAAATCTAAATATGATTTATTCTAATATGGAGAAGAAACTTAGTTTCTTAAACAATGTAATGGAAGTTGATATTCCATATAAAATTTTACAAAAGGATATTAAGAAACCAAAGATAACCTATATATTCAAAAATGGCATTTCTGAAAACAAAAAGGATATTTTCAAGTTTTCATTTTATAAACCACCTAAAAAATTAAATATCGCATTTTTATTTTCTTCGAAAAAACAAGTGAAAAGTTGTATCCTGTGTTAAAAAGTACATTTAATTCAAAAAATTCTTTGTTTTATATTGCGCTTAATCAATTAGGTATCAAAAATATAATAAATGTCAGATTTGAAAAAAATCCAATTAATAAAAAAGCTATTTTTTTCTATGACCCTGATACTCTTACTATAAAAGATAGAGAATTTTTATCGAATAAAAGTTACAAAATAATAACTATTGTTGTATTGGATGAGCACGTGGGAAACATAGATAATTTACTTAAAAATGTACCAGATAATCTAATAATTGTTCCAATATTAAAAAATAATTTGTTAAAAATAAAACCATACATTTTTAAAAGTTATATATACAAATTGCTTCTCTTTTGTACTGATTCGATGCCTTTTTTGTTAAAAAATCTTGATTTAAAAAGAAAAATACTGTATGTAGGAATTGATTTAAGTCATGATACATACAATAGAAAGACACATTTAGCTATTAGTGCTGTAACAAATTTTGGGAATATCATATATTTAAGTAGATACAGAAATCTTATGCTTAACGAAAAATTAGAATTAGAAATTTTGGAAAAAGAATATGTAAGATTAATGGATAAATATAAAGAAAAAACAAATAGTTATCCGGAAATTGTGTTTATTATAAGAGATGGTGTTTTCTTGGAAGATATTAAAGTAGTTGAAAACATATTAAATATGATCGAAGTTAAATATGTTCTTGCTGAAGTTAATAAAAATTCTAATATAAATTCATGTTTAAATCTAAAGGAGAATATAATAAGGCTTGAGAAAAATTCGTTTGTATATTTTCCAAGTTCCTATAATCACCAAAAAGGTGTAGAAATAAATATAATAAGGAATTGTACAGATTATTCATTTGAAAAAATAGCAGAGCATATATATGGTTTAACAAAAATCACCCCCCCTTCTCCTTTTTCAGAACGTAGGTTGCCATATCCATTGTATATTGTTAACAAAGTAGCTTTAAGTGATTACGAATGGAAAATTTATGTGCCAATTGGAAAGGATAAAATTTATAATTTTATTAGGTAATATGTGTATTTTTTTGTTGTCTAAAAATAAATAATTTTATGGTAAAATAAAGGTGATAACATGTTAAATTTATACCTATCAAGTCTGAAATAAAAATGTTGAAAATTCGCATAAATAAATGTTTTATCAAAAATAGGTTTGGAACCTAGTATTTAAGAGGGTTTGTAGCAATTTGTTTTAAACAAAAATAAAGAAATGTTCTTTAAAAAGTTGGGTTCGGAAAAAAGCATTTACAAAGTATCATAAATAAACGCTTGAAATTCTTTAGAGTCCGAATAGTACTTCTCTCTGAAAGAGATGGAAACCGTTTAGGACTGCCTTGCCATCCGCACTCGAATTACGGAGGAAATTATGCACCGCAAATTCCGAGGAATGTTATTTTAAGATATTTTAAAGAGGGGGATTTTATCATCGATTTCATGATGGGAAGTGGTACGACTTTAATTGATGCGAAGTTGTTAAATAGAAGAGCAATTGAATATGATATAAATCCCGAAGCACTTAAAATCACAAAAGAAAATTTAAATTTTGATGGAATTTTTTGTATAAACCTATTGTTGAGATAGTGGATGTAAAATTGAGAGTATAGATTTAATTATTACTCATCCACCGTGTTTAAATATAACCAAATATTCAGATAGAAAAATAAAAGAAGATCATTTCAATATTTCAAATGTAAAAAAGTTCTGCGAGGGATTTGAGAAAGAGATTAAAGAAATTTATAGAGTACTTAAACCTAATAAATACTGTGCAATATTAATTGGCGATACAAGAAAAAAGTGCATTATATTCCTTTGTCGTATTATATAATGAAACTTTTTAAAAAAATGGTTTTG
Organism: Thermosipho sp. 1070; assembly: GCF_001682135.1. Classification (NCBI taxonomy): domain Bacteria; kingdom Thermotogati; phylum Thermotogota; class Thermotogae; order Thermotogales; family Fervidobacteriaceae; genus Thermosipho; species Thermosipho sp. 1070. The sequence goes on from NZ_CP007121.1 coordinate 1,761,871, forward strand.
TATTGAAATAAGATATTATAAAAGCTCAACACAATTGCAAATCTACACCTTATTGGCAAAAACAAACTAAAAATATAATTTTTACCTGATTATGCACAAGCATTTATTTATTTTTAATTTCAATTTTAAACTCTTTAGCAAAATTCTAAAGAAATGAAAGAATTAAGCAATTGTCTAAAATATTATTAAAATATCCTGAAGATGTCAATGTTTTTCCAATGCTCATTGCGGAGAGAGTTAAAATAACAAATTAGAAATTTTCGTTCCTGAAAATTGGAAATTCATCACTTTTAAATTCAAACCAGAAAAAGTTAATCCTAAAAATATACCAGATTGTATGAAATTTTGTAAAAGAGAAAGAATTATTGATTTATTTGATAAAATTAAAGATTTGTATGATTATCTCTTGGTGTAGAGGTAGGTATGGATACTAATGCTACAAAAAATAGAAGTGGAGAATTTTTCGGAAAACTTTGTCAAAGAAAAATTGCGAAGCTAATAACTTTATTTTTCATTCCTTCTCCAATATTGTCATCCTGAGGAACGAAGCGACGAAGGATCTTGATTAGATAGTGTTAGAGAGTGTTAATAAGATTAGAAAATTGGTAAGAAGATAAGATTCTTCAACGACTTAATTTACCTGTATGTAATTTATTAGTAAATTTGTATTAAAAACAATTTAGTAAAATTAAAACATGTTTCCAAATCGGGGGGGAAGCTTTGAAAAGAGCAATTCTAATATTAATGTTACTGTTAGGTATTCTTTCATTTTCAAGAGTATATTTTTTGACAAGCAATGTAGTAACTTATCCTAACAAAAAAGTATATTTTTCAACATATAATGAGGAAAATATAAAAGTCTTTGTCTTTTATAGCAAAATAGATAACAACATCCTAAACGATTTTGCATTTTCTAATACCTTTTCAACAATACTTGACTACACAATCAGGTTAGAAGAAAGTGGAACTTATCGAAAGCTTTATTCATTGGAACTACCTGGAGATCCCGGAGTATACCATGTTGTAGTTAATGGTTTGTCTTCAAAAGAATTATACAGAAAGCTTTTTTATTTAACAAATTTGGAAGCTTTTGTTGCTTCTGATAAAGACACATTGTACTTTTCTATATTTGATTTGAAAAACAAAAAGTTTTTAGACAAGGTATATTACTATAGCAATTTTGAAAAGAAAACTTTAAATGGACCTATTTTTGAATATAATGCTATAGAAAGATACAAATCAAAATTCTTTTTCGTTGATAATAATGTAGTTCTTATTAGTAATTATGCTAACAAAAATACGTATTACCCATTATATAAAGCATTGGTAATAACAGACAAACCTATTTACAAACCAGGAGATTTGATACATTTCAGAGTTAACATTTTTAAAAAGGAAGGCAGCAAATACATTCCATATCCAAAAGATGCATTAGTTTCTTTAGAAGATCCATTTAACAATATCATTTATAAGAAAAATTTCACATCAGACGATTTAGGAGGATTCTCCTTTGACTATAGAACCTCTGAGGAAATAATTACTGGAAATTATACATTTATAATTTCTAACCTCAAAACTGAAGATGTTATTTCAGAGTATAACTTCATAATCCAAGATTATAAGAAACCTACATATACCGTTGAGTTAATACCATTTGCTACACAATTGGTTGCCGGTGATACCTTGACGGTTGAAATTAAGGTCAAATATTTAAATGGTGATCCTGTAAAAAATGCTCAGATAATATTTTATAGCTTTGAAAACTATTCCAGATTAATAAATAAGATGTCTTTAACTACCAATGAAAATGGAAAAGCAATATACAATGTATTGTTAAAAAATAGTGGAACATATAAAATACAAGCATTAATTACCGATGATAGTGGTTACCAAACAGAAAAAGTTACTTATGTTAATGTCAAATCAGATAACGTTGAAATTAAAAGTTCTATCGAAAATAATACTTTAAAACTTTTCATTACCGATTTAAAAGGAAACCCTTTAAATGGTATAGCTATTCTCATAATTAACAATAAAAAACTTTACGTGGAAGTATACAATGGAAAAGCCACTATTACGCTTCCAGAAAATGTCTGGTCTTTAGATGTTTTATTTGGGAAAGAGGTAAAAACAATATATAGAAGATATAACATGAGCAAACAAGGAATAATAAGCTTAGATAAGAATACAGCTAAATTAGGTGAATATGTAAATATCGAGGTTAAGCCAAAAGATGACGTTGGAATTCTTGTTGTTGGTTCTGATAATAAAATTTGGAAAATATTTTTAGTTGACAAAAGTAAAAACTTCAAATTCAAAATACCCGAAAATTTATTTGAAAATGATCTTTTTTTTGAATTTCGGGGTTTAAAATACTTAGATCATACAAAAGTAGAAATAAAATATGATAGAGTAAAAACTTTAAACATAAAAACAAATAAAAACATATACAAACCTGGTGAATTAATAAATGTAGAAATTAAAGATTCAAGAGAAAATTCTTTAAAAATAGTTGCTGTAGCAGATGAAGGACTATATCTTCTATCTAAACAATTCTCATTAACCGATTATTTGTATCCAAAATTAGATTTTCCGCTTTTTACAACATATCTTTCTTCAAAATACATATATTTTGATTCAATATCCAAATTAGAAAAGAACTTAATTAGTCATGTTTTTACTGCCACTAAAGAATCCGAAGAGAGAAACATTAGAGACTATTTTTCAGAAACTGCGTACTGGAATCCATATCTTTTAAATACTACTTTTTCATTCAAATTACCAGATAATATTACAAAATGGAGAATAACCGTTTATGAAATTTCTAAAAGTTATGTAGCACAAGGATATACCAATATTGTTACAAATAAACCATTTGAAGTCAAAGTATTTTTGCCTGAATTTTTAACTGTTGGAGATAGGGTAAATGGAATTTTATATATAAAAAATTACACGGGAAAAAGTGGGATAGTAAATATAAACCTTACAGCAAATGAGAAGATAATATTTAACGACAAAGAGTTGTTAATAGAAAAAGATTTGAAAATTCCATTTGCTTTAAACGCCACAAAAACAGAACTTATTGAACTAATAGCAGAAGCTGAAATGAACAACGAATATGATGGCGTTAAATTAGATATTCCTGTAAAGTCAATAGATTTTGTAAAAAACTTAAGTTATATATATGTTATTAACAAAGAAACAACATTTAAAAAAACAGATAATATAAAGATAATCAGAAATTTAAAGGAATTAATTGAGCCTTCTATTAAAGCACTAATACATTTTCCATATGGATGTGTGGAGCAGACAATGAGTTCATTCTATCCTGCTATAATTGCCAAGGGTTTAATAGAATATTCCAATTTAGATAATATAATTTTGAAAGGTTTACATAGACTTTTGAAATTTCAACATTTAGATGGCGGATGGGGTTGGCGGTCTTGGGATAAAAGTGATATTTTTATGACCTCTTACGTATTAGAAGGATTTTATTATGCAAAAAAGAATGGATATTATATCCCACAAAGTGTTATAGATGAAGCAATCAAATATCTTAAAAGTCAATCAATAAATGGTTATTCTGCATTTGTTCTAAAACTATATGGAGAAAATGTAGAATTTGAACCAGAAAGTATCATAGATTTTGTGTTCACAAATCCTGAAAAAATCAAAGAAATTGCTATAAAAGATAAGGATTTTGCATACGTAAAAGGTGAAAAATTCTATTCTACAATTTATCTAACGGCTCAATCTATTAGAACATTAGTAACAAATAATAAATATCCTGATTTGATAAAAAAGATGGTTAACTACCTTTTAAACTCAAAAAAAGGACCGTTTTGGTATTCTACGAAAGATACAGCAGTTTCTATATTAGCAATATTAGAAAGTAACGTTCTTAGTGATTTTAAAAGCACATTACAGATCAAAGAAACTGAAGATTCTAAAATTGTAAATGGAAAAGGCATTATTAAAGTTAAAACAAAAAAGATATTGTCGGATCAGAATATAAATAATGGTATAAACTTGAAAACAAATTTATTTAAAAGATATGAAACTCTGTTTGAAGACGAATACGTCGATACTTTTCTTCCGCTAAACACAAAATTTGTTCCCGTTAGTATTAAAAACTCAACTACTACTACTACTCAACATTCCGAAATCCCAGATGAAATTGTAGAGATAATAAAAGATGGAACACCAATATATTTTGAAAACAATACACTTATCATTGAAGGACCATTCAAATTCATAGGAAATGAGGAATATTATAAAAAAGGTATATATGAAATAACATTCAAAGAAAATAAAGACTTTTCTATACATAAAAATGATGTTTTAAAAACTGAAATTGATATTGAAGGAAATGGCGAATATTTGATCGTTGAAGAATATCTCCCGTCTTGTGCACAAGTAATAAAAGACTATGTTGAAAAGACTCCGTATTATAATTCGAAATATTTTTATAACTGGTACAAAGATAAAAAAAGAATTTGGTATAGCTATATAGATATTAAAAAGGATAAAATAGTTTTCTTTATTAGAAGGCTAAGACCTGGTAAATTAGTATACTATTGGAGGGTAAGATTTGACGGGAAGTTCTATAAGAAGCCAACATATGTGTATAACATGTATTACGAAGATACTTTTGCTATTAGTTCTGTTGTTTCCTTTAACACTGAAAAGTGAAATAATACCTGTGAATATTGAAAATTTTGAACTTTCAAATTACGTTTGGAATAATTTATTAAAATTTCTCAACAATGCAAGTTTAACTATTCCTTCAACCCCCGTGATTGTATATCAAACAAACAATTTGGAAGAATTTTACCAATTAACAAATAAACCCTATCATGTAGGAGGCGTTTATAAAGATTTTATCATAATTCTACAACCAATAAATATTTTAAAGAAAAAAGGTGTTTATGATAGAGTTTTACTACATGAATTACTACACTGGATTTTATATGGTTTGAATGAAAAATATCAAGAAGGACTAATTTACTGGTGGATGGGAGAATATGACAAAAAAGAAGTTGATTATTTTCTTTCAGATTTTAATGGTGACTTACCCAGTTTTATCCTCAATCACTGGCATTAATTATCCAAAAAATCTGATGTTGAATGCACAAGATTCAATTAATTTTAGGGCATGGTTTGTAGCCATTGCACTTGATAACATAGTAAAGGAGCATCCAACATTTAAAACAAAAGACTGCTCTGGCTTTATTTTTTATTGTTTAAAAGAAGCCTTAAAAAAACATGATAAGTCATGGTTTAGTAAGACGGGTTATGGAGGTCCAATATTTGAAGATGTAAAAAAATATAACTATCCCAACACACCATATGGTATAAATATTTTTTCAAATGGTGATAAATTAGTTTCATACGTTAATGCGTATAATCTTATAACATATAATACAGATTTTATTTCATATGATAGATTCCACACAAAACATGGTGATTTAGTGTTTTTTCTTCATCCTCAAGATCCAGAATATCCTTTTCATGTAATGATATATACAGGCAAAGGTTATGTATACCATACAGGTCCTGATGGTCAGCTAAGATATGTATCTTATGAAAATCTCATGCTAACAGATATAGCATGGAGACCTATAAAACTTAATCCAAATTTTTTAGGATACTATAGGCTGAAATTTCTTTCAGATTAAATAAAATCTTAAAGATGACAATCCTTCTAATCTTTCCAACCTATCCAGTTTATTTTATATCCGCTGTTTAAATTTATGATTTATCACTGATTTTTAATACGCAATATAAGGTACATTATATTGCGTGTAAGAAATACAAAAATCCTTCTTTGTATTTGTTCAACAATGAATATATCATACCCTAAAAATTAATATGATTAAAACAAAATACACATTTAAATATAAAATATACAATCCATATGAAAAGTTATGTGTGACTAAAAAATTTGCAAAAAAACACATAAAAATTGATCAAGAAAGTACACAGCTACCACAAGAAATTAGTTTTTGAAATTCTAACCTTTTCTATCCTAATCCAATAGCTATATTATCCTTTTTTGTTTGTTCAACGCTATTGTATATCATACAAAAAAATAAAAAACAATTAAACAATCAAATTTTTTTATTTTTGATTACACTTAAAGTTACGAATATTTTCGAAAGTGTATACCAACACTTTATGTTCCACTACGACAAATTTTTACTGAAAGTTAATTGAATAATTAACAAGAACTGATAAAATAATGATAGTTAAAAAATCGACCAAGGAGGTATGATATGAAAATATATTATTTTAAAAATGATAAATGTTCTGTCTGTAGTGCAGTATTGCCTAAAATAGAAAAAATTGCAAAAGAATATAAAGTTGACTTTGAAGTAATTGATGTAATTAAAAATCCTGAATTTGCTGGTCAACATCTCGTTTTAACCGTTCCTACTGTATTAATAACAGATGATGAACGAGAACTAACCAGATTTGCCAGAAATTTTAGTATTTCTGATATAACATCATTCATTGACAGATATTTAGAAATTACAAAAAGTTAATCAAAAATGTTTTTCTAATATCTTTGCCAAAAATTTATCAGATATTATTCTTCTTACAAATGAATATAAAAATTTATTAGAAGTTCCTGGTATATAAAGGGGTTTGTTTTTTTCATATGCATCAATTGCACCTTCAACAACGAATTTAGTGCTCATTAATTTTTTTTGATTTTTCATGTTGGCTCTTTCAAAAAATCTTGTTTTTGTTTTTCCTGGAGCAAGACACATTACATGTACATTATTTTTTCTCATTTCAGCCCAAAGTGATAAACTAAAATTGTATACGTATGCTTTTGTAGCCCCATATACTGTGAAATGTGGTATTGGAAAGAAAGCAGCTACAGATGCAACATTAATTATTCCACCATTTTTTCTTTTTGAGAATTTTTTAGCGTAATAATAGGAAAGATAAGTAAGTGCTGAGATATTAACTAGTATCATTTTTTCGTATATTTCTTGATTTGCATTTGTAAAATTACCATACCAACCAAATCCAGCATTATTAATCAAGTGTGTTACGTTGAATTTTTCTAATTTTTCAATAAGTTTATGTAAACCTCTGCTAAGATCAAATGAAAAAGTAAGTAAATCAATTTTCTTGTTTATTTTTCTTGTTTTTTCTGAAACTTTTTTTAATCTTTCAGAATTTCTTCCAATTAAGATTAAATTTACACCTTTTTTTGCAAGTTGGTAAGCAAATTCTTCACCTATCCCAGAAGAACCACCTGTAATTAAAACCCATTCTCCAGATTGAAATTTTGGCATATAATCACCTCTTTGTTTATTCTTACATACATTATATCAATTTTTCGGATTATTATATGAACATTTGATATTAGTGGTATAATCTTTTAAGATAGATAAAGTCAGTATGTTATGATTTTGTTTTTTTGAAAAAATTTCGAAAAAGGGGATGATTTATTTGGAATTTACGATTAATGAGTTAATAACATTGTTTTCATTGATTTTTTTGGCAGGTTTTGTTGATTCAATTTCTGGAGGTGGCGGATTAATATCACTTCCAGCTTATTTATTTTTGGGGTTACCTAGTCACAATGCTCTTGCGACGAATAAGTTATCTTCGAGTATTGGAACAACTTTAAGTACATTGAGGTATGCAAAAGGTAAATTTATAGTTTTCGAAGTTGCACTCTTTTCTGTTATCTTTTCTTTTGCTGGTTCTTTTATTGGTGCCAATTTGGCTTTGTTAGTTTCAGAAAATAAATTAAAGATTGTTATTTCCGTTTTGGTAGTAATGGCTGCTTTTTTGTTACTTTTTCGAACTAATGATAAAGCTAAAAAACTTAGACAAGGAGTGAATCTTTCAAGAATCAAAAAAATATTAATCTCAAGTTTGATAGGTTTTTTAGTTGGTATGTATGATGGATTCTTTGGACCTGGAACTGGTACTTTTCTCGTTATCTTATATATTAATTTTTTGTTTTTTGAACCAGTTAAAGCTTCTGGAACTTCTAAAATTGTCAATCTTGCATCTAATATTAGTGCATTAATTACATTTATTTTAGAACACAAAGTTGTTTACTCTATAGGTTTACCAGCGGCATTTTTTGGAATTTTGGGTAATTGGTTGGGCTCAGGGTTGGCAATTAAAAAGGGAGAGCGTATTATCAGACCAGTTATTATTATTGTTTTATTTTTGTTATTCATAAAGATTTTGAAAGATATTATTTGATGAGATATTTTGGTTGTTTAAATTATTGTTTATTAAGGAGGCGTTTAAAATGAATACTGAAATTGAAAGGAAAATTGATAAACTTGTTGACAAGTATTTTGATGAAATGCTCGATTCACTAAGAAGAATAATAAGGATAAAATCAGTTATGGAAACAAAAAAAGATAACATGCCATTTGGGGAAGGTCCAGCTAGAGCGCTTTCTGAAACACTTGAAATTTGTAAAGAACTTGGTTTTGAAACTTTAAATGTTGATAACTATGCTGGACATGCAACGTTTGGGAATAAAGGAAAATTATATGGAGTGTTAGGTCATTTGGATGTTGTACCGGAAGGAGATTTAGATAAATGGGAATCTGATCCATATGAATTGACAATAAAAGAAGGGAAAATGTTTGGAAGAGGAGTTTCAGATGATAAGGGACCAAGTATAGGTGCTCTATATGCTTTGAAGATTGCATCTGAGATTGTTGAAAATCCTAAAAACACAATAAGAATAATTTTTGGGACTAATGAAGAAAATGGTTCAAAATGTTTAAAATATTATTTTCAAAAAGAACCATATCCATATGCTGCAGTTACTCCAGATGGTGCCTTTCCACTTATATTTGCAGAAAAAGGAAATGCAACATATGAACTTTCAATTTCTTTAAATACAGATTATCATACAAGACTATTAAAACTTGAAGCAGGAACCGCCGTTAATGTAGTTCCAGAAATTTGTAAAGCTGTAATTGAAACTGAAAGGGTAGGGGAAATAGAATATGTATTGCAAAATCATAAAAGTAAATGTGGATTTGAATACAAAATAAACGAGAACAAAATCGAAATCAAATTTATTGGAAAATCAGCCCATGGTTCTACGCCAGAGCTTGGGATAAATGCAGCAGCATGTATGTTAGAGTTACTTACGAGAATTGACTTTGGCCCTGTTAATCAGATCATTGAAACCTTATATGAAAAACTTGGTAAAGATATAAATGGAAGAGGATTGGATATCTATGGTGAAGATAAAGTAAGTGGAAAATTAACATGCAATCTTGGAATTTTAAAACTTCAAGATAATTTATTAAGGGCATTTATAAACATTAGATATCCAATATTTTTTAATGTAGATATGATTACAAGACAGATAAATGAAGCAATGAAGGGGTTTGAAATTGAAAGAAGAAGTCATAGTACTCCTTTATACGTTTCAAGAGATAGCGAACTTGTCAAATTACTATTGAAAGTATATAGAGATGTTACAAAAGATGAAAGTGCACCAGTAGCAATTGGAGGAGGAACATATGCACGAGCGGTACCATATGGTGTGGCATTTGGAGCAACTTTTCCCGGGGAAAATACTAAAATGCATCAACCAAATGAGAATTGGTCTCTTGATTCTTTCAAAAAATTTGTAAGAATATATGCTAGATTGATGTATAGGTGGTTAACAGAGTGAAAAAGTAATTGTTGAAATTTTGAAATTATAAATATACCTTAACTTATAAAAATTGGTGTGCGGATGTGCACACCAATTTTTTATTGCACTAATTAAAGGACCAAATTCTATAGAAACTATCAATTGTATGGCCATTTTGAGGATTTTATAACATTTAACAATTTCATTAGTTCTACCTTTGGTATTGATATTGTTAAGTTGTGTATAATTCCTATACCTATTTAAAGTTTCGTAAAAGAACCTTGTTTTTCTTCCGGGTTTAAGTATACGATACAAGTTTCTCTAATATTTCTTTTAGATTGTAAAATTGTTCTATCTAAGAAGCAGATATAATACCATTAAAAAATTAGTAGTTTAACAAATAAAGAATAAGACGTAAGTTTTTTGTAAGTTGATATTAAAAGTGTTTTTGTTTAAAATAATTCGTTTTACTAATTACTGTTTATTTTCAAAAATAAGATCACTTCCAAAGATACAGATGGTAAATTATATATCGAATACATTGAAAAGACCTTAGAATCGAATTTAAAAATTAACGTCCGAAAATGGCTTGAATAAATGGTTTTTGATGCATTGTTTAATATTTTCGAGAAATTTTTAGGACCATTTTCTTATAATGCAATATAAGAATGATTATATTGCGTTAATCATTAATCGAGAAAAAGCCACGAATATATCTTTGCCACCTCAATAAAATCCCTTATAACCACTTTATCTAATTTAAGGGTTTTATATTTTTTATTATATTATATATTTCAACATTATAACCATCTTATTTTTGAATACAACAGGTAATTTGTTGTGCGAATTGTTTGAGAGGCTAGAAAACACATAGTTAATTCAGATAGGATAAACCGGGATATAACTATTCATATTACGAAATATGGTATATTTAAGGAGTTCATAAGTTAATTCAATCGAGAAATTAATTTTAATATTTTGGATATAATCAAATATTTCTTTTCTATCTTTTTTTGAATATTCTTTTGGTAAATAATAGCCTAACGTAACATGTGGAATATATAAACTATTTTGCGGTATTAATTTATCAAATTTTCTTCTTAATTCAAAAATTTTTATAAAATCTTCTTTTGAGTTTGGTACAAACATTACTCCTATTGCAGATCCTCCGTTATATAAACCTATTGAATCCAATTTTATTAGAGAAAAATCTTTGATCTCCTGAAAAATTCCTTTAATCATAGATTTATTGTTTTTAATACACCTTTCGACATTATTTGTAATATTCAAATTGCACAAGTCATGCAAAGTTATATGAAAAAATTCTTTATTCAAAGCATTTGCTAGAATTTTTCCCAAGTTTTCATAAAGTTTTTTTTGGATTTCTTCAATAAACCTTTTCTCATTTTCTTTTAAAAAGAAAATTATTGTATCACCTTTAAAATCTGCATAATTTCCATCCTTGTTGACTTTTTTGTACAATTCATCTTTTGGATTCCAACTCTTTAATAAATTAAAATTCGTTATTTGTCTATAATTTATTAACTCTTTTTTATAATCATTATAATCCATTTTAAAGCCTCCCAATAAGATTATTTTATTTCATTGCTAATAATTTTCATTAGATTAATCTATTTAATGCTAACTGTATTTAATTTTTCTGATACGTTTGTGTTATTATCTATATGTCATTCTTTGAAAGCGCTTACAATTATTATACAATATTTTTCATCATTTACAAATCTAAATGGGAGGTGAAAAACATGAGAAAGATATTTGTTTTGTTGTTAACAACTTTGATAATTTTTGCATTTTCTGAAACAACGCTTGTTGTTAGTTCAAGATTATGGACTCCACCAACAGAAAAAGAATTCATTATCAATGAAATTATCAAACCATTCGAGCAAATGTATGGAGTAAAAGTTATTTTCCAAACAATGGATGATGAAACGATGTTAAAACAAGTAAAAATTCAGAAGGAAACGGGAAAAGTTACAACAGATGTTGTTATAGCTTATGCAACAAAAATGCCTGAATGGGTTAAAAATGATTTAGTAGTTGATTTAACGCCATATGTTTCAAAATGGAATGATAGACATTTTTCAAAAGGGTTCGATTCAATGACAGTATTCGATGGAAAAAGATATTTTCTACCAATTGGTGCGGATGTTTATCTTACATTAATTAACAAAAAGGCATTAAAATACAAACCAGATTATGTTGATCTTCAAAATATTACTTGGGAACAACTAGCAGAATGGGCTAATTTGGTTGCAGAAGGCGAAGGAGAAGGAAAATTTGCCGTTACAGGTGTTCCAATGAAATCACTTATTTATCAAATTGGTGCGATCGCCCTCTCCTATGGTGCACATTGGCCCAATCTAGATAATCCTGGATCCGTTGCCGCATGGTACTTAATATACAAAATGAAAAATGCTTTTTCACCAGCAGTAAAAACTTATGATGATACAAGACCACCAATGAAAAGAGAAGAAACTTGGATGACAGTAGCTCATTGTGCAAGAGTAGGAGAAGTATACAAAAATAATCCTACTCAATTTATAATTGCTCCTGCCCCAAAAGGGCCGGCAGGCATTGGTTCAGTTGCTGGAACAAGTGGACTTGCTATCGTAAAAGGAACAAAGAATTTTGATCTTGCATTAAAATTTCTTGAATATATGACAAGACCAGATATTATGGTTAAATCTCACAAAGGAACAGGTGGATTTATACCACCAGTTGATGAAGCTGTAAAATATCTTGGAGATGAGGATCAAGATTTAGTAATAAAGAATGCTATAAAAGTTATGAACCAAGGAGTACTATCATATATTGCTCCAATTTGGAAAGATTGGGGACAAGTAAAATTGGTCTATGATGAATTATTCAAAAAAATGATATTAGAAGAGAAAAAATTAGACATTGACATGCTTGAATTATATCAAATAAAAATAGATGCACAAAGAAAATGAAATAACTAATCTCTTGGGGGCTTTTGCCCCCTGGTTTTAATTGTGAGGTGATTTAACTTGCAAAAAACAATTACAAAAAAATGGATCCCTTATATTTTAATTGCTCCTACTTTGATTTACTATATTGTATTTTGGCTTAGGCCTGTTATTTCATCTGTATATTATAGTTTTTTCGATGAAAGTAACATATTTACTTTAAATAATTACATAACAATATTTAAAGATCCTTACTTTAAGCAGGCATTAATTAATACATCTATTTTTGTTCTTATTTCTGTAACTATTGAATTTTTAATTTCGTTGGGATTAGCTTTGATAATTAATAAAAAATTTAAAGGTGCACAAATTCTTCTATCAATTGCTTTAATTCCAATGGCCCTACCTGCAGTTGCAGTTGGTGCGATGTGGTCAAGTGGATTCGCAACTTATGGTTGGGTTAACAGTTTATTGTACCATTTAGGTATCATTTCAGAAAGTGGGAAATTTGCTTTCTTAGCAGGAAATGATTTTCAATCATTAATGTTAATAATATTAATAGACGCGTGGCAAGTTATACCGTTTATGATGGTTATACTTCTTGCAGGGTTGCAGGGATTACCCAAAGATTCAATAGAAGCTGGTTACATTTTTGGAGGTACCAAATTTACAGTTTTAAGAAAAATAACTCTTCCAATGTTGAAGTCAAGTATTCAAACTGCGTTAATTTTGAGAATAATCTCAGCAATTCAAGTATGGTTAATAATAGTAATGATATATGGATATAGGAGAATACCAGTTTTACTTGAAGAAGTTGTCTTTTACGAAGAACAATTAATAGGATTTTACAGAGTAGCTCTTGCTTATTCTGTAATTGTAGCAGCAATCGTTTCAGTGGTTTCAATCATATACCTGAAAATTTCCGGTGCCTTTAAAAAGGAGGAACTCTAACATGAAATTAAATAAAATTGCAAAACAAACTTTATTTTACATAATCATCGCTGGAATTATACTCGTAATTTTAACTCCTATATATTTTTTAGTATCTATATCGCTAATGTCCGATCAAGAAGCATATGATTGGCCAACACAGATGATTCCATCTTTTGTCAACAAATTTAAATTAGAAATTGTTAATGGAAAATATTTAATTTCTGTTTTTAGCAAATCTAAAAAAGAGTTTTCAACGGTTATTGAAACAAGTAGTTTTGAAGAATTACAAAAATTTGTAAGAAATAAGACAAATTCAAATATAAAAAGAGAAGTATTTGAGAAAAATGTTGAAACGTTAAAAAAACTAATGAAAATTAATGGTATTAAAATAAAAGATCTCAGAAACAGGATAAATGATCTAAAAACAAAATTAAATAAATTAACAGTAAACCTAGTTAAGTATAAATCTCAATTAAAGAAAGCAAAAGAGTTCAATATGTCTTCGTTAATAGAAGAATTAAATCAAAGCATAAATAGTATTGAAATAAAAAAACGAGAATATGAGTTGGAAATCAGTAAACTAAAAACAGAACTAGAAAAAATTGGTTCTATAAAATTTACGGTTTCTAAAAATCTGTTTGATAATTATATAAATTTCTTTAAAGTAACTAGCAATGCGCTCCCAGCATTATTTAGAAGTATTCAAGTATCATTACTTACAGTTTTAATTTCTTTAACTATTGGTGGTATGGCAGGATATGCTTTTGCAAGATATAGCTTTAAGGGAAAAAACTTATTAAAACTAAGTGTTCTATTTGTAAGAATGTTTCCTGGTATTTCGATTGCAATGCCAATGGTTATTATATTAATAAATATGGGATTTTATGATAAACCTCTAGGACTATCTCTTGTATATTCTGTAGGTCAAATAGGAATGACTATATGGATTACCGCAAGTATATTTATGGGGATTTCTACTGAACTTGAAGAGGCAGCAATGATCTTTGGTACAACTAGATTTGGAGCTTTCTTTAAAGTAACATTACCTCTAGCACTTCCAGGACTTGCAGCAAGTGCTATGTATGCATTTATTGGTAGCTGGTCAGAAACTGCACAAGCCATTGTATTAACCCAGTTTAATCCTACATTTCCAGTGGTTGTTTATCAAACATTAGTTGGTGCAAAAGGTCTGATTAATTTAACAGCAGCAGGTGGTGTTTCCCTTGCCCTTCCGGCTGTTGTTTTTACACTTATAATTAGAAAATATATCTTACAAATGTGGGGAGGAGTAAAGGTTTAAACACAATAAAAAAGGAGAGGTGAAATATGGCAACTTTAGAATTAATAAATTTATCAAAAAGATATGGAAAAAAAGTCTGGGGGGCAAAAAATGTAAATTTAAAGGTTAATAATGGAGAATTTGTAGTTTTTCTTGGCCCATCCGGTTGTGGTAAAACAACAACTTTAAGGATGATTGCTGGTCTTGAAGAAGTTACTGAAGGAAAAGTTATAATTGATGGAAAAGATGTAACATATCTCGAACCAAGAAAAAGAGAAGTTAGCATGGTTTTTCAAAGCTATGCAGTATGGCCACATATGACAGTATATGACAATATTGCATTTCCTTTAAAACTTAGAAAAATGCCTTCCAAATTTATCGATAAAACAGTTGAAGAAGTTTCAAAAATGGTTAAAATTGAAGAACTTTTAAAAAGGTATCCTTCCCAACTTTCAGGTGGACAAAGGCAGCGTGTAGCATTAGCAAGAGCTTTGGCTGTTAAACCTAAAATTTTTTTGATGGATGAACCATTGTCAAACCTTGATGCCAAATTAAGAGTTAAAATGAGAACCGAATTGAAAGCTATACATCATAAAACAGGTGCTACAACAATTTTTGTTACACATGACCAATCTGAGGCCATGTCTATGGCAGATAGAATCGTAATTATGAAAGATGGAAGAATTGTACAAGTAGGTACACCTGATGAAGTATATTTCAACTGTGCAAATACTTTTGTTGCGGGATTTATTGGTACTCCACCAACAAACTTCTTTAAAATGAATGTTATTAGAAGCAATGATGAGATTCATTTAAAAAATGAATATATTGATATAAAAATCTCCGAAAAAGTCAAAAAATCTCTTGAAAAATATAACAAAGATGAGATAATTGTTGGCATAAGGCCTGAAAACCTTCTGATTACAAATAATAATGATGAAGCTATTTTTAAAGAAAAAATTCTTGTAGTTGAACCTCAAGGATCACATCAAATAATTGCTGTTGAACTTGGCGAACAAATCGTTAAAATAGTTGCTCCTGCATTTCCAAAATATTCTGCAGATGAAATTATAAACGTTTCACTTGATCATGAAAGATTAATGCTTTTTGATATTGATACTGAAGAAAGATTGGAGGATATTTAATGAAAATTGCACTAGTTCATTACAGAGCTGGTTTGATGGATGGTGTATCTTTAGAAATGGAAAAATGGAAAAAAGTTTTACTCAGAATGGGACATGATGTAGATATTGTAGCCGGTAATAACAAAAGTGGGGTAGACATATTAATTCCCTCTATAGGTTTTGAAAATCCAACATATAAAATGATTAATAAAAACTGCTTTGAAAAGTTAGAAGATTTTTCTATAGAAGAAGTAATCAATTTAATTTTCGAGGAATCCGAAAAGATATATAATGATCTTGAAAATAAACTTTCAATGCATGAAATTATAATCCTAAATAATATTTGGTCAATTGGTGCTTTTTTACCTGCAGCAATAGCTTTTCAGAAATTTTCAAAAATTCACAAGGAAAAGACATTTATAGGTCACCATCATGATTTTTGGTGGGAAAGAGAATATTTTTTAAATTATCAAGACAAAAAGATTAAAGATCTATTAGAAAAATTTTGTCCACCAATTGGTACTAATATTAAACACGTCGTGATTAATTCATTGGCAAAAGAAGTTTTATATTTAAAGAAAGGAATTAATTCAACAATAGTCCCAAATGTTATGGATTTTGAAGAACCACCAACAAAAGATGAAAAATTAAATATTTTAATAAGGGAAAAATATAATATATCTCAAAATTCCATTGTATTATTGCAAGCAACAAGGATTACTGAAAGAAAAGCAATAGAACTTTCAATTGATTTAGTACATTATATGTCAAAAATTTCAAAAAATTATTATGGAAAAAAATTATACAATGGAAAGATTTTTGACGGAAATATTATTTTAGCATTTTCAGGAATGTGTGAAAGTGAAAATTATAAATATAAATTATTAGATAAAGCTTTTAAATTCGGCATTAGGATTGTTAATTTATACCCTAATGTTGAAAATAATGTATTTTCATTTTGGGAACTATACAACATAGCAGATGCAATAACTTACCCATCAATTTTAGAAGGATGGGGAAATCAACTTTTAGAAGCAATTATCATAAAAAAACCAATAGTACTATTTGAATATGAAGTTTTTGAAAAAGATATTAAAAATTCGGGAATTAAGTACATAAGTTTAGGAAATATATATACTCAAAAAGAAGGTCTTGTTCAAATAAAAGAAGCTATCATTCAAAAAGCTGCAGAAAGTTTATTTGAAATTATATTTAATAAGGAAAAATATGAAAAAATTGTAAACGAAAATTTTAACATAGCTAAAAAATTCTATAGTCTTGAAACTTTAAAACAGATACTAGAAAAAATTATATGAAAATCATTCAAAACAAAAAATAACAAAGTCTAGGTATATCCTGGGCTTTGTTATTTTGTTTAACTTTTTATTTAAAAGTGGTATAATTTTTATGAACTCTATTATTTTTATCTAAAATTGCAAGGAGGTTAAATATGACAATCTATGTAGATGGTTCATATTCAAATACATATCAAGTTGCAAGTTGTGCATTTTGTGTAGTAAAAGATGGAGAAATTATTGATGTAAGAAAAACAGCAAAGAGAATAAAAAAGGGAAATTCTGTTATTAGCGAACTATTAGGTGTAGTAATGGCTTTGAAGTATTGCAAAATGAAAGGGATTTCACAAGTTACAATTGTACACGATTATAACGAAATCCCAATGTTTGCTTCCTCGTATAGGAGAACGAAAAATCACATAGTAAATAATTATATTAAAGAGTTAATAAAATTGAAAAATCAAATAGATGTATCTTTCAAAAAAGTAAAAGCACATACCAATGATAAATTCAATAACTTAGTTGACGAGTTGTCAAGAGAGAACTTAAGAAATTATATAGAAAAAGAACTACCCAAAATTCTAAAAGGTCAATTGAAAAAAAATTAAGATAGTTACTTTCAAAATAAATCCGACTTCTAGAATCATTAGAGTTTTGAATATTTCCTGATTTTTGGAAGTTCAAAAAAATAATAAGATATTATATGCAATTGCACGAAAAAAAGAATTCAATTTTGCAGTTTTTATAAGTGCAAAATTGAATTTTTGTTAAATAAGAAACAACTCTACAAATTCTAATTATACTTAATTTGTCTATTCAATCCGTATCTTGACGAATAAGAATTTCAAAATTTGTGTTTTTCTTATTCAAAGGTATCTACTATGCATCCATAGCCATGCTTATAATGTACAACACTACATTTACCACAATTTCATATCATAATTTTTTTAAGTAAGATGTATTTAAAGTATTTTGCCAATATGCAATATAATAGTTATTATATTGCATATATTTTGAGTATCTTATATAGTTAATCAAAAATATATTTTTATATTTTTATGATATAATCATTGTTAAAGTAAAATTAGTAAAATCTAAATAAAAGGAGGATATTCATGACCAATGAAAATAGAAATTTCACGGCATTTATATGGCATGCTATTTTTTTGGCTTTTGCCAGTTCATTTATTGAAATTAATACAGTAATTCCTTCGCTAATCTTAAAAGCAGGTGGTTCTGAAGTAATTATTGGATTAATCACCGCTATAAGTATTGGAATTCCTCTTTTAGCTCAATTATTATTTGCAAGTATTTTGGTTACAAAACCTCGAAAAAAGCCATATTTACTCTTGGGAATTTATCTTCGAATATTTTCTTTAGCAATGATTTCGTTTATATTATTTACAAATCTTCCCCCAAAGTCTATAATAATTTTTACAATAATTGGTTTAACTATTTTTTCATTTAGTGGAATTTTTGCAGGAATTAGTTATACTGATTTATTAGGAAAATCAATTTTAAGAAAAAATCTTAAAAAGTTTATGGGTACTAGACAAATTCTTAGAAGTATTTTTGCATTGTTTGGAGCTTTAACTGCAAGGGTGGTTATAAATAAATATAAATATCCTTTTAATTATTCTGTAATGTTTTTCATTGCATCATTTTCTTTGTTTATGGCGTCAATTGGTTTTTTAGTAATTAATGAGAAAAAAGTAAATTATGTGAAAAAAATTCCATCGTTTTTATCTGTGTTAAAAAGTATACCTACAATACTAACTAAAGACAAGAACTTGCTAAATTATATTATTTTTAGTAACCTTACGGGGTTTGGTTTGATTATAATCCCATTTTATATGTCTCTTGCAAAACATTCGTTTTCTTTGAATAATCAAATAATTGGAAATTATCTTTTTTCGCAAATGTTTGGTGTAGTTTTGGCGAGCTTTTTTTGGAAGAAAATTTTGCATAATGAAGGATACAAGAGGGTTTTAAAATATTGTGTAGTTTTTGGAAGTTTTTTACCAATACTGTCATTAATTTCTAGTAAGATATCTCCATTACTGTTTTCATTAGTATTTGTTTTTTCAGGAATTACTTTAAGTGCAAGGCAGATGTCTTTTGAAGGAGTTTTAATTGAAATAAGTAGTGAAGAAAACAGGGCATTGTATGTTGGTATTTCTGGTGCTTTAAATATTGTAACAGCAATACTTCCACTGTTAATCGGGGTAGTAATAAAGTATGTTGGATTTACTTTTGTGTTTATATTTGTATCGGTTACATTATTATTTAGCTTAAAATGTTTAAAAAATTTGGATATTAAATAAAAAACTTGGAAGTATTTGCACTGAATCCGAAAAATGAAACAATAAAGAAGTATCATCTAAGGGAAGAGTAAAAGTTTTATGTTTTCCTAAATTAAGAAAAGAAGTCATTAACCTTTACTTTAAATAGATACTTTCAAAAAGAACCATTGTCTTTCTTTTGGGGATTAATCAAAGAAGGAAACATTAAAAAAAGAAATAGAAATGTTAAAAACACTATATAAAAGATTAAGTATTTCAAGACAAAGATAAGTAATTTATAGAAAAAATTAAATAAATATCAAAAACAATGGTAATTACGGATATTGTCGCATAATGATTGTAATAGAACAAAGAAGTATACAAATTAAAAAATCGAGAACAATTTAAAGCATGTCAAAAAAGAAAATATCTCAAAACAATAGTCTTTTAAAAAGTTTCTTTAGTTATTTTGAAGAA